>CAVSHO010000008.1:0-194674 GCA_963727825.1 Ignavibacteriota bacterium
GAAGAGAAGAAACGGATCCTTGATATCCTCACTTTCGAATCTTCCCGCAATACAGGAGGTTTGCCGAATGCGTAAACTTCTCTTTTCAGTGCTATTGTTATTTCTTGTTTCCTGCAAGCTTCCAACAGCAGCAGATGATCCCAGCATTGTCAGCAATCTCCGTTTCACTCCGAGCGCGTTTGATTCGTTCACCAAGAACACAGAAGTCCAATACACTTTGAAGAATCCGGTTGCAGTAAATATCTCGATTGTCAAAAGGGATTCATCCGGACAGGAATTTCTCGTCAGAACCATCGCAGAAGTGATTCACGAAACCAAGGGAACGCATCGACACACTTGGCTTGGTGATACAGAAAAAGGTCTATTTGCTCCGATCGGTACATACATCGGACTAATTCAGATCGAATCCCAACAGTTCGAAGCAACTGTTCTTGTCTATCACTTCTAGAGCAAAAACATGACACAAAGAAATCAAAATGGGGGTTCATTCATCATTCACAAATCAAAGAGGTTCATATGATTACCCACAAAAGTATCATCGCAACTGTTTTCGTTGCGCTTGTTGTTATTGTCATTCTTATCTCGTGTGAGAGAAGCAAGCAAGCCACCGAGAACACATCATCCACTGATCTTCCTCAACTCCAATTTGAGGCAACTGGCGAGGATTATCTCATTTCAGCCCTCGACGAGCTCGACGCTATTGCAGATTGGTCGCCCGGCAAAGCAAATGCCAAAGGCATCTCTATCATTCCTTCAAGGAATCAAGTGAGTGCACTTGCAAAAACAAGCATCGACACAGTCATCATTTACGGTGCGCTTACCGAGGATGGATATGGTGCTACCATCACTGAGCGATATACTCATCCCAAAGGCATTCCGTTGATTACAATCAGGAAATCCTATGGGAAGGGAAATGGTCATGTCGTTACCGACACTAAGAGGTATATCTCGCATACTGACTACCTCAATGATAATGCGCAGCAGAGCAATATCACAGAAGTGTTCGGTCTTAGTTCCGACACAATCGTCACACACGTCCTTCGTAATGGAACACTTGAAACTTACACGTTCCGCTTGCCGGTTGTAACCCGAACTATTAATCCTCTGGATGGATCGGTAAAGGTGTCAACACGATATGCTCAGGATAGCATGGTCGTTACCGAAGTCAGAGACGGAAATGGAATTCTTTCACAGCTCCGAAGGACATATGGTAGTTCCAATGGCAGTCTTGTCACTCGCATCGAATATGCAGACGGTACCTGGAGACAGACTCGCACACTTGGAAGGTCTGATGGTTCTATCCTGCGTGAAATAACATCCGGCAACTAATCATATGCACGGCATCCACAAAATAGGTTCCATCGTAACGAGCGTGATCCTGTTATCATCGCTCACGTGGATTGCTTTGTATGGGCAATCCGTTCCCGTCTTTCCCCCCGAGGCGGGGGCGGTTCCCATTTATAAAATTATTGATAGCCTCCAATTACAACAGATTGAAATCGATATCCAGAAGGCAGAGGAGCAAGTATCACAAACTAATTTCTTCCATCGATTGATTCCCAATATGAGCATCTCTGCAAGCTATGGAATCGGCAATCTCTTATTTATCGATCCGTCATCCAATGCAACATATGTAATGCCCAAGGATGCATATCGGCTTTCTTTGAATCTTTCATTAAGCGAGTTATTCTTTTCTTCAAAGCATTCAGACGCAATACTACAACTATCAAGACTTCAAACGGAGTATCAACATATGAAATATCTACAGGAAGCTAATCTAATGGCTCAACGATTAGAGCTACAATCCATCGATGAGAAGCTCAAATTGCTTGAAACGAAAACTCCAGTGATTCAAGATTTGATACGCTTTAATGAAATGCGTTTCGAGCAAGGAAAGATTGAATATGATGCATTGGTAAGAACCAAACTCGAATTGCTCACTTTGCAATCAGATATCAATGCCCTCGAACACCAACGGACTCAATTATTACTCAAACTATCGGAGAGACAATGAGTATATATAAAATCCTTTGCTTCTTTGTTCTTTCATTCTTTCTTGCATCCTGCATCTACCTTGCTGCAGAAGACACACCAGCACAAAAGAAATCCACTGTTCTCAGATTTACGATTCAATCCGGTGATTCAGCAATGGTGACGGTGTATAATCTGATTGGTAATGTGATCGTGCAAAAGTCTTTTCACGAACCCGGCCCACATCGAATAAACATAGAAATATTCAATCTCCCTGCTGGTATCTATCTTGTGCGAATAAAAACTTCGCACAGCACCATAATGAAAAAAGTGTATGTCATTCCATAAAGCAGGGAAGGAATGATGATCAATGGCGCTGTCGAAATCATTGCCGGTGTTCCGGGGAAGCATCTTGACCCGCTTCTTCTTGCTCAATCGCAAACCACAGATTCGATCAATCTCATGGTAATCGCATATGAGATACCAAATCCGATTGTGAAAGAGAAGTTCTTCGATCTTCTCTTTCTGAGAGGTTCTAACATCTTTGATTGTGCTCGTATGAATCAAGATTTACGTTTTCGCTTACAGGTAGAAAAAGTCATTGCAACCTTTAAGACACGGTCCAGTGACGAAGGAACAATGATTCATTTCTATAAAGCATCACAGGAATTCAATGGAACAATTTCGTTCGACATTTTATTATGAACCTTGTTTAAAGATTCAGCTTGAATCATTAACCAAGAAGAGTGTTCAAAAGCTTCTTATCCAGTTCAAGATGCAGACATGGTATAATTGAGTATAACGATTTCTCGCAATCCATTCCCAAGATCGATTTGCAGGAAATCAGATCTTCTCAGGAGTTAATCAATTATGTCCCCGTATCAATGAAAGGTCGTTTACTTCTCTATGATATAGATAAGAACAACGAGCTTATTCAAGAACGATATGATTCCAACATGAACGAGCTTCCACTTCAGTTATCGAAACCAACAGTGCAGCAACATACGCTTATCCTAAAGAAAGATGGATCTGATGGAATTCAAAACCAGCAATCTGAAATGATCAATGAAGCCAATGAGTTCGCAGAACTTGTCAAGCAGATGCTCAATAACCCAGCACCTAGACAAGACACACCCGGAAATCTTGAATTTGAATTTCCTGAAATGGTCATCAAAACCTCGGATCAAAAACAAATTGATGTTAAGACAGACACTACACATCAGGAACAGCTTCAGTTCAAGCGCCATTCACGAAGGACCATAAAGAAGCAGACAGAAGAACCAAAAGAGAAAAAGGTTGAAGAGAAGAAAGTCGAAGAGAAAAAAGAACAGCAATCTGAAATCATTACTCTCTTTGAACGCATCTTCCGTTCATTCCGCAGGGTTGTTTATGAATGCTTAGGTGAGAAAGGCGAGACGATCATTGCACAAGCCGAAAGTCAAGCCCGCTTACTGCATCCTGATTTCAGTCTTTCAGCATTAACAGAAGCCAATTCAATTGTCATTCTCGATGTCATTGAAAGTGTCATCAAGAACGTGCCATTGCTCAAGCGTTCGCGTGTACGCAATGCGGTAGTTATCCTTGTTGCAGATGCTTACAACAAGCAATACGATTTACTTGAACGTACAAAGGCACTCGACCGATTCGAGCAGTTCTATTATGAGTTAAAGAGGTAATGAATGAAGTGGTTTCATCACGAATGCGCAGCGCGATATGATTCCAAGCTCCAGATACTTGGCTCCCAGCATGGCGCTGAAGGCATTGGCATCTATTGGGGACTCCTGGAAGAAATCGGCCAGCATTCGGATACTTTTCATCTGAAAGTCATTGGTGTGGACGAAGAAATCGATCAAACTTTTTCAAAATTCTTGCAGAATTCCAAAGAATCCCAGCAAAAATATTTTGTAATCCCATTTACAGCAACAAGCATACCAATACTTCCAATAAAAATTCTTAGCCGAAATCTCTTTGCCTCATCAAAACGAGTGATACAAGTTATCCAAACGGCCGCAGAAATCGGACTCTTCGATCTGCAAAAATGGTCTGAATTCAATGTTTTATACAGCCAATCGTTCGAACAACGTGCGGACGACTACACCAGACGATTGCAGCGGACTACGAACAAAATACGGACAGACTCCGAACCTTCTACGGACAATGTTCGAACACAATCCGAAGAGACTCCGAACACTCACCGAATTTTGTCAGAAAATGTTCACACAGAAACAGAAACAAAAGCAGAAACAGAATCAAAGAAAGAAAAAGAAACAGACATGCATGCAAGGGATAAATCTGAATCAAAGAAAAACGAAATCACTTATGAACAACTCAAAAACGAACCGTATTTGGTCGAATTAGATGAAAAGGGTTTTCAGGAATATTGCCAAACATTCCGCTCGAAGATCGTGAAATGGAACGAGGAACATCGGAACAAATTCAACTGGAATCCCGCAGATGATGAACTTCGGAAAATATTCCTTGGAGGAACACACGATCGAAAAGTCTCGATGTGCTATGATGCGTACAAAATCCTACACGAAAAGATTCATTACCCGGAACTCGTTTTACGCGCTTTGCAGCTGATGCTGAAGGCAAGCGAGAAGACCCGAATAGCCAATCCTTTCGGTTGGTTGTGGACTTGCCTTCACGGCAATGGAGACGGAACAACTCCTTGGGTTCAGCTTCTCACAGCAGATGAAGAATCGAACATCGGAAACATTCTGCGAAAGCGTACGACAACTGGACATCCACCGTGATAATACGACCAAGAAATACAAAACTAAATCACTAATCAACGAAAGGAAATAATATGTTCCCGGACTCATTCGCGCGAGAAATCGCAGAAACATTTATCACAGATATCAAGGATACCTGTGAACAGATCGAAATAGTCGGTTCACTGCGCAGATATAAGCCTGTCGTCGGTGACATCGATATCATATGTATTCCAAAATTCATTCAGGAAGAAGATGAAACACTCTTTGGAGAGCCGGTTCAAACCAATCTTCTCGATAGACGATTATCGCAATTTTGTTTTAAGGGCATACTTTCCATAGAATCGAACGGACCAAAAATCAAACGCTTCATAAAGTCGATCGATGGAGAAGATGTTCCAATAGACATCTACATAGCAGACAAGAGCACTTGGTGGACACTCATGCTCATTCGAACAGGAAGCAAGAACCACAACATCATGCTTGCACGAGAGAGCCATTGACATGCATATGCAGCTCAAAGCAGATGGAACCGGATTGCTTTCTCCAGGAGGATCGATCATTCCCATCGAAAGCGAAGAGCATATTTTCGACTTTTAAATCTCCCATATAGAATTCCGGAGGATCAGAGAGTGATTGCTTCCACTCATATCACATTCGCAGAATTCATCTATCTGCTTATTCTCACGACAACCGGTGTCGTTCTGAATGCCACAAATGCAATTGTCATTGCTTTTGCGGCTGTCCTGCCGGATATCGATACAGCTGCAAGCATCATTGGAAAAATATGTCCCTTCATTTCAAAACCATTGGAACGCCGATTCGGTCATCGGACATTGACTCATTCTTTGATGATGATATTCATTATCGCTATTGCAGGAATTCCAATCCTAATCCTAAAACAAGACATCTACATTTGTTCCATAATCGGATATGCTTCACATCCTCTACTGGATACAGCGACAGTGAATGGAGTAAAACTCTTTTATCCATTCTCAAAAGTGAAATGTGTCTTTCCAATGGAAATGAATCATCCGCATTCCTATCGTCTGCAAACCGGAAGCAAGACGGATTTAATGCTTTCCGTAATCTTCTTTCTCGGCTGCATTCCAACGCTATTTATTGCTTCTCAGGGCTATGAACGCTTTATCCGTTCTACACAGCAAAACATCGAAGCAGCCGTTCGCGATTACAATGAATATTCCAAAGACTATCTTGTTTTTGCTGAAGTCCAGGCTTATGATATGTTCACAAAACGGCCATTAACCGGCTCATTTGAAATCGTTGGAGCTCTTAATCCTCAGACTCTCATATTCAAAGGACAAGACGGTCACCTTCATACACTTGGCAAGAACTTCCACGCAGATTATGTTGCTGAAAAGGTTCTATGCCAAAAAGGAAATCCTGTCTTTGCCACTCTCCGTAATATCGATGTGAGCAATCAGATATTGGCTCAGATGTTTTCACTTATAGATACGTCAGCTGAGAACTATTTCTTTGGTGATCTATCAGCAGCGGATAAGGTCGCAGTGCCGGAAAATATTAAGCTATTTTCTCCGGTTACCGGCAGCAGCAATACAATCAAGCTCAATTATGCGACAGTTGAGGATATCCTTACATACAATCTCGAATCCGTTTTCATCTCTAAAGGCATTCTGACAATTAAAACCATAATCAAACGAGATACAGTCGCATCGACAATGTCATCAGTGCCACCCTACCCAAAGATGGAAAACTATGCACAGCTTTCCATCTTATTGGATCCAAAGAGACAATCACTTTCCTGAAACAGAAAGGAGACACGTTGAAGGAGAAGGAAATCATTGCGCAGAAGAACTCGGCGCAGTTCTTCTTAGATCAGGTGAATCTCAACGAAGAGAAGATATTCTCCGGTCAACAACAATTTGATGCCTCAATAAATGCGATTGACCAAAAGATTGCCAATGCAGAAGAAACCTTCAGAATCGATTCAATGAGCTACAAACATAATTCCCAGCTATCATCAAGCGGATATGTTTCTTCAAATAATCTTGAAACTGCAAAGTTGAAACTTCCAGAAAGATAAGCTTTTGCTTTCCCAGCTTATTTCTTCACGATCGACAGAAGCTTCGAAATCTCGACTTGAAATACACAAACTCCGTTTATCCAATGTTCAATTGAAAGCACGAGCGAAAGTGGCAGAGCTGCAATCAGAAGTCCGTTCCAGAACACGAGGAATCTTAATCGACATTCGACAAATACTCCGTAATAACAAAACCCAGGTAACATTCATCGTAAAGAGAATAAACTGATGCAATACGAATGCAAACATTGCCATCATATGTATAGCACATTTCATCTTTCGTGTCCCGATTGTGGCAGATGGAATTCTTTCACAAGTCAGTCCCAGCGATTATCGGCAAACCGATGCAAGGCCTATATCATTGCCCAAGATTAGTTAGTCTTCTGTGAAACGGATTAAAAACAATATAAAGGAAATTGATACAGTGTTAGGAGGAGGGTTTGTTCCCGGGAGTTCAATTCTACTGGTAGGTCGCCAGGTGTCGGTAAATCAACATTTGTGATTCAAATGCTTTCAAAGATGGATGTTCCATCTCTTGTATGTCACAGGTGAAGAATCAGTCGATCAAGTGAAGCTAAGAGCAGATCGATTAAAGATTCATTCGAAGGATATTTATTTACTCTTTGAAACGAATGTCAATAAAATCGTTTCTCATCATGAGACATCGAAATTCATATTTTGGTAGTCGATTCAATCCAGACCATCTATACAGATACATCCGATACACTCCCTGGGAGTTCAACTCAAATTCGTAAATGCACTTACATTTTACGCCGTGCAGCTCAAAAGAAGAATTATATCCTCCTCATTATCGGACAAGTGACGAAAGATAAAACAGCTGCAGGCCCTAAACTCTTAGAACATGCAGTTGATTTTGTGTTGCATCTTGAAGTACCGGATGAAAAATCAATAATCGTATTCTTTTTGCAAAGAAAAATCGATTCGGTTCCACAATTCCAAAATGTGTTTTTTCGATGGGCAGCAAAGGGCTTGAATTTCACAAAGCAAAATGACTGAACAATCAAACAGATCTTCGTCAGGATATGAGCTTCTTCGGAAGAACCGAAGAGCTATATCAGCTTGTAAAGAATCTCCAGAGAGGACGACACACGCTTCTCGTTGGAGACAAAGGAATCGGAAAGAGCCGGTTGATGCTTGAAGCAAAATGGATTCTTATCCGGAAGGACAAAGAGGATTGATTTCAGTGCGAACTTTATGACGCAGATACGAGGACAGCTTGGTGTTCGCATCAATCCCAATCAATACAAGATTCTCTTTATTGAGCATTCCAATCCACTCGGTGATTGTATCAAAGAAATGGCAGAGAAGCTCTATTATAATGGTGACCTTCATATTGAAATGGATTCAGAGCGAGAAGATTGGCTATGGTGAAGAAGAAACTGACAGGACTTGGCAGTGTTCGCTTGCAAGCCACAATCTTTGAAGGAATATCAAAGTCACCTGAAACATATCTGATTTTCTTTGATAACCTTGACCGGATATCCCCAAGCCAGCAAGCATTCATTGAAACCTTGCTCAATATCGCTGTTATCTGTGCGGCAGTCGTCGAGATGAAGGAAGATATTTGTTTATCAAACGCATCTGGGCATCGTTTGTGAAGATAGACCTCGAGCCATTGCCGGATGCAGTCTGTATGGAGATGATCAATTACTTCCTCGACAATTACAATCTACGAATCATCGACCGTGAGCTTTATCGGAGAGAAATCCTAAAGTCATCAAATGGCAATCCATTCCATATCAAGAATATGCTTTGGCACGGTTCCCGCGAGAAGTATATCGATACCGAAGAAATCCGAAAACTACGACAAGTCGATGAAGGACATTACTTTCAACATGGGACCGATCTACATTTTCGGTGTGGCAATGTTCACGATCTTTCAAAATCTTCTCCATCGGAACAGACAATCGAGAGTTCTATATCTATTTCTCAGCACTTGGTTTTATCGCTTATCTCGTATTCCGAGTGTTCAGGACATTCTTTTTATTCAGGCCACAGAAATATCGATAGGCGATGAAGAAGCAGTTAGGTTCAAATAATTCAGGCGATCATTACGGACTTGAAGCCATAACAGCCGAAGAAATGCAGGAAGCCGTTGCCGATAGTCTTGCTTGTGCAATTGCGAGGATTATTTATACCCAAATTATTAAAGAGCAACAAGAGAAACTTTTAACTGATGAAACGTCGGATGAAATGAGCATGATACTTAAATTTCAACCATTTTCCTTAAGATTTGCTAAATTCCTCTATCCGTAGTATTCATATCACAAATATTTTTTGGTATAAGAATACATGGATAAATAGGAAAGGAAAATATAGTGTGCAATAATGATTCCAGCCATCGGATATATTCGCTGTTCAACAGAAATGCAGGAAGATAGTCCTGATCAGCAAAAGACCGAAATATTGAACTTCAGTGCCAAGAATGGATATGATGTAAAAGCTTGGTTCGTTGATTTCGGAAAAAGCGGGACAACATTTGATCAACGACCCGAATTCCAGAGGATGAAGAAAATTGTTGAAAACAAACCAAACTTTAAAGCTGTCATCTGTTATGATGAAAGTCGCTGGGGAAGGGCTATCGATGCAGAGGAAAACACTTTTTGGCGTGTTTACTTTCGTAAGTTTAAAGTCGATGTAGTCTTAGTAAAAACATCCATCGATCCGAAACATGAATATGCGCCAATGCTCAAGGCATTTGAAGGGGTGCAAGCTTCACAATACAGCAAGAAGTTATCTGAACTAACTCTTCGTGGAGCACTGAACAATGGCATTTATTCAAATGGTGGTTTTCCACCATTGGGCTATAAGCGAGTTGCAATCAATTTGAAAACTGGTGTAGATCGTGAGCTGCGAGATGGTGAATGGTCAATCCCCAATCAGGAAAAAGTAATATGGTCTTGGGAGAAAAAAGCGAGGTGAAAACAGTAGTTACAATTTTCGAACAACGAGCAGTGGGTCAATCGTACTATACAATTGCACAAACATTAAATATGAAAGGGATACCCTCTATTAAACGAGGAAGATGGAAGAGCAGGGATGAAAAATGGAGCAAATGTTCAGTAAGATATATTCTTGATAACAGAGCTTATCTTGGTGAGCGTATCTATAATAAAAATTCGATGAGCAAAATCATCGCATCTCAAAAGGGAGTAGATCTTAGGCTTGAATCAGTTTTTCCACACTGGAAGAAAAATTCTAAAGAATGGATCGTGACAAAGAATGCACACCCAGCAATTATTTCGGAAGAATTATGGGAGAAAACGCAACTGCTTCGACAAATACGAGCGCCTTATCATCCTCGATGGGATTCTCACAAAACTGAATATCTCTTATCAGGTATGCTTATTTGTTCGGCATGTGGATATCCGTTCCAAGGTTGGTCGGCCGCGAAAAAGAATCATCGATATTTCCGATATATGGATGGAGGTTTCAAGAATAAAGGAATTTGCTCGAAGTTGGTTCTTAAAAGAGATAAGTTGGAAAAGTTTGCTGTAGAAAAAATAAAAGAAGTTATGACGCATCCTAATCATCTAGAGCGGATTGAAAAATACCTTGATCTCATGTTTAAGAAAGAGCCTCAGGTTGAACGGTCAGAACGTAGAGATCAGAAGAGGCAGCTCGATGAATTAAAAATGAAGATTCAAAATATTGTTGAAGCCATCGAGTCCAGGTCTAACGGTGTCAAGCTTGACACATTAATGAAACGCCTTGAGGATCTTGAAGACAAAGAAAGGGAACTCATGGAACAGTTGAATGCGAAAAAACAGAATGCGAATAGTGTTCAGGAAGTTCAAATTGTCAAAGATGCTGTATATTCGTTTATCCAGAATTTCGAAAAGTATTTCGATACGGCTTCTTTATATGATAAGAAGCTTGTTTTTCAGAAGTGTATTAAGACTATTACAATAGATAGGAAAACGGAGATGGTCCGCTTCTATTTTCAACCGGTTCCCGCAGCAATCCCTCAAATTGGCGAAATGATGAAAAAAAACAGTCTTCGGCTGTTGTGAGTAGAACGAGTAGCGGGGGGGGGATTCGAACCCTCGACCTGCGGATTATGATTCCGACGCTCTAACCAGCTGAGCTACCCCGCCAATTCAAGACTTTGCCCAGATCAACCTGCAAGGCGATAGTCTCGCCACTTTATGGCGGACTGAGCTACCCCGCCAACTATGACATCACTCAAGTAAATTGGAATAGCGATAGTCTCGTCGCTTTATGGCGGACTGAGCTACCCCGCCAACTATGACATCACTCAAGTAAATTGGAATAGCGATAGTCTCGCCGCTTTTTGGCGGACTGAGCTACCCCGCCATAAGAAAAAGATAGCGGGCAAGCTCGCCGAACATTTCTCCTATACTTTTCAATATAAAAAAAACCAGTTCTATCTGCAACGGGAATTTCATTTTTCTAAAGTTGCAACTTTTGCCTTTACTATATAATGCGGTACTATCGACATCACGCGGTTGTCATTACCCGCGACGCTCGCCAGGAGTTTCTTTTCCAATTCCATTGTTCTTATTCACAATATAAAGGTATTAAAAAAACGAGACCAATGAAAATATCCGCGCGTATTGTTTGCATCAATTGCGGATGTGCAGTGTTGCATAGTAGGTTCTTCCCGGCTCCGGATATCCTTCTGTGAATGAATAATTCTCATCAAAGATATTCTGAATGCCAGCATCCACCACAAACTGTTTGAAGAGATTCAAGGACGTTTTTATGTTGTACACTGCGAATGACCCTGCCGTATAGATGCCATCGCTCGTACTATATCGTTTAGAATTGTACTCCATACTCGCGGTGATGTTGAAGGGGGGAAAAGGATAGATGCCCCCGGAGATTACGATCTTGTGGTCGGGTGTATCGAGAAATTTGACACCTGGGTTCGAAATATTCTCTCGTTTGAGGAGAGTGTAATTCGCACTTGCGCTGAGCATTGCAACAGGATGTGCCTCGATTTCAACCTCGCCGCCGTAGTAACGCGCTTTCCCAAGATTCTGCATCTGGCTGAGGTCTCCCTGTACGTTGCTTACCTGCTGAATGACATCTCCGAGGTCGTTGTAGAACATGCTTACCATGTACGAACCGATTGTGCCAATCATCTCCCGATATGCAACATCGTAGTTGGTCGCATGCTCGGGGATCAAGCCTGGATTTGGAATTGCGGTGCCAAGCTTGTACGAATAGCGGTCTTTCATTGTAGCAAAACGTGTTTTATGCGCTATGCTGAAAGAAATCTGACTTGTAGCTGATAAGTCAAAGATTCCGCCAAGTTGGGCGTTCAAAGCATGTGTATTATCCATGGGGAAGTCAGAGATGACCCCTGTTTTGCTGTTGTAGTCTTGTGCCTGCAATTCCTTCCGGAGATCGTAACTGATGCCACCGATGAGCGAGAATTGTTCGAATATGCGGTACACATCCTCGACACCGATGGAAGTGATCGCATCTTGCATGGCTCTCACTGGTTCGCCGAGGTTGTGCTCGCGATGAATATCTTGTTTCCAATGAAAAGCCAGCGTAATGTGCTGTTTGTTCACATAATCTGTTTTTGCCTCGATAACCGCACCCCATGTATCGTCATTGTAGTAGCTCTGGAACGAGCTATTCTTCAATTGCGTTGTGTATGTCGCGTCGTCATAAGCGAACAGTGTGTTCTTGAATTTGTCGTGAAAGAACCTGGTTTTTATCAGGACATTATCGGAAGATGCTTTGTTACCGAGCAATGTTTGAGAAATGAAGTACTCGCTAAACTTGTCCCAATCGGGCCACTGCCAGTACCGCACAGTGCCGCCGGGATTATACCCGGCATAGACCGGATTTCCTTTTTCTCCCTGCTGATTTATATAAGTAAACGAATATTCATCAGTTTCGTTCGGTGTGAAACCGGCCTTGATGTTGTACTTGGTATCCCGCCGGTACGAATTGTCACGCTCGCCTCCGTTCTCCGTCGAAGTCGGCACAAATGATTTCGACAATGGGTAAGAGTCCTGCCTCAGCCGTGACGCACTGCCGGTCACGTAATACAGTCCTTGATTAGTGCCGAGATTGATGGCATAGTCGTACCCGCCAGTGTTCATAGTGCCGATAGAGAGGTCGTACTCGTACAATCCAGTCGGTTTTCTCGATATAAGATTGATTGCGCCTCCCATAGCATTTGGGCCATATAAGACTGACGAGAATCCCTTCGTCACCGTAATCTCGGAGAGATCGAACGTTGTGAAGCGAGCCAGATCAACGTATCCGTCATAGGGGACATACTCGGGTATACCGTCGATAAAAACCGGAACCTGTCGAAGATCGAAACCGCGCACGTACACCATCGATTCATTACGGCCGCCCACGTTTGACAGAGAAAGACCTGAGAGAAGATCGAGGGCGTGTGATGCATCGAGCCGAAGGTGATTATCCAACTCGGATTGCGGGATGATGTTTTGCTGGAATGGCGATGACGCACTTTCCCGCGTGCCCATGACCACAATTTCACCGAGGTAGAAAACTTTCGAGCTATCTTTCAGATCTTCAGCTTTACAGTGCACCGAAACTTGAAAAATAAGGCAAAGAAATAACACATACAAAATAAGATCAGACAAGTGTTTCATGGAGATTTTCTATATTTTTGTTTTATTGTTTGAATTGATCTGCACTTCCATGATCTCTTTCAATAATTCTCCCGAGTTATTCCCATCGATTTTCCAAACGCATTCCGGAATGAACGCCCAGCGATATTTTACTCTTTCGATAAGATGTTCCCGTACGGTTAGGATAATCGGACACGGAGATGAAGCGATTAAAAGGTCGAGTGAAGTTGCCCAGACTTTGTTTTCAAGTTCGAGTGGACCCACCTCATCGATGATAACGAGATCGCAAGTAATCAATAAAGACGGATCAAGGGCGGCACAGCCGAACCGTATTCCGTCATCCCGAAATACCCACTCACCGATCTTGATGCCGCTCCCATCCGGCTCATTACGACAGAGAGGGACACGTTCCCCAGTCTGAATGTTGATGACATCATAGCCGATTCGCACCGAGTCCATTTGCAGGGATGGCGAAAGAATTCCACCGACGCTACGTTGCCGTTGTCGAAATTCTTCGGTAAGCGCCATGAGCAAACTTGTTTTTCCAGATGCACGATCACCTGTAACGATGAAGATTCTTTTAAAAGGAGATTCTTGTAGATCGAGCTCTGTCAATCGCTGTTTCGCGACAAGGAGGAGTCGGGACAACGAGGTGACCGGATGACGTAACACATTGCGTTGTTCGCCGAGTGAAGCGATCAAGGTCGGAAGAGCGTCGAAAGCGACTTCCATTGCCGTGGCAAGCTGTCCCAATCCTCGCTGGAGAACCCATCCGATGATTTTAGGGTTGCGCAACTCGATGCTAACGACATTGAATGCGACAACCATAAAGATTGCTCTCAAACTCATCTGGAGACCGATAAGGATTCCACTCCATGTCCAACCGGACTGCTTATTCGTAATTTCACCAAGTAACAGTCCCGCGAGAACAGTCACTGCGATCAGGCCGATCCATATTCTTGGCTTCAAAAACCGCTTCCAGGAAGTTGGGTACCGTGTCACGATGTAGACTATATATATTCCAACAAGCCCCGACGACCACGGCAACGAAAGGCTATTGATCGCAAGAAGCATGAGTGGAATAAAAATTATGTTTGCAATCAGCATTAAGATCGAGAACCGCTGTGAAGTGTTGACTTGTACCAGTGAAAACGCCGGCGACTGAACCGCGGTTGGGGAAGACGAAAGCGTATTTGCAGCTGCATTTTTCCCGATAGCGATACCAAGGAATGCAGCGCAAAATCCGAGAAGTGCATTCAGCATCAGAAGCAATCCAAGCGCCTCATATGGATTGAGACTTTGAATGCCGAGACTTTTTACAGCAATCTTATATGCTTCAAGATAGAGAGTGGCAATGTTCAATCCATACACGATTAGTAGGTTGATCATGTTTTGAACGAACGGTAAACAAACTGCAACTCCACTTCCGATAACAACGCCGATTGATGCGCCTCTCGAAATTCGTATGAATAATTCGAGCGCGATGGCTTCCGTGAGAATACCGATCATCGGACCGATGATGACAGCGCTGGGAGAAATCGATTTCATTAACGCACAAACGATTCCGGCCCGCCAGATCAATCCCTTTTTCTGCCATAGAGAATATCCACCGACGAGCAATGCTACGCCGATGGCAGAAAGAATTGTGCCGGTGAATGGTACCCGGAGATTGTGCAGGAAACTCCCAAGGATAATCTCGATTGAGCCCCACGTGCTGCCGAGCAATGCAGCTTTCGCCCAGATCGGATTGAGATTCTTATATATAAGTTTTGTCGAGTGCACTGTCGAATCATTATTGTTTATCGGTGCGAATAAACCAAATCGTGTAAGTATGTTGGAAAAGATGAGATAAACTTTGGTGAGAGATTGTACGATGTATACTATGCAAAAAAAACATTATCGCACTTCACCCTATATAGCTGATAACGTTTCCTCCTTTCCAAACACGGGAGGCCCACCAATTTCTCGATGGACCCGTCTCGATTCAGATGATGAATCGGGAAGTCGCAACCGACTTACTGGTCTGCAACCGTATCAATGACGATGTAGGTTGGCAGACTCGGAGCAATAAATCAAGGAACGAATGGGTGTTAGTTTAGTGAATTATTCTTTATGTGGCAACTAGTATCGCAATAAATTTCTTAGACATTCTTTCCAATAAAAACTGTCGCCTACCTTTAACGATGCAGAAGAGCGATAGCTAGTGCTTTTTTCTTTATGCTATCTAAAAGTATATCGGATGATCGAATTATTGTAAGTACGGTGTTTTCAATATTTTTTATGGTTCCATTGTATCGCTGGTGCAGGATCAGGCAATTCGTGCAAAGGAATATCTTTGGCACTTTGTATTAGCCGGTAGACTTCTTGATTCGTAGCTGAATTTACAGCACACTGCTACTTAAGCTCATTTTTCAGTGGGATCTGAAATACTATGGAATTAAAGTGACTAGATTGCAGAAGTATTATAATAAATGTCTTGCTGTTGAAGAGGAAAGGGTCTATACTGAGTACGTCATTGCATCGTCCAGAAAGTAACAACAATAATAGATCTCTGTTATGAACCTTTATAAAATGCGCGGTCTTGAGCTTTATGATTCCCACAACCGAAGAATTGCCATTACTAGAGGTGAAGATATTTATGATGGAAGCAATCGACGAATCGCTACGATTCGCGGTAATTTTCTTTTCGATTCAGACAACAGAAAAATGATGACAGTTCGCGGTGCGAATATTTATGATGCTGCCAATAAACGAGTTGCCTCACTTTCAGATGCACAAAAATCGGTAAAAGATAAGCTGATCGGAATGCGATCTATAGCGCTCTGGTACTGTTTTATTCGGTAAAATTTATTAAATCCAATACTATCTATTTATTGTTTATTTGAATACGATGTGATGATTCCCGTGTAGAATTGAATTAATGTAATCTTCTATAGCTTAGCTTGTAAGTAACATCATCTCTATCTTTAAAGTCGCTAAACAGAATTTTCAAAACCTTTCCTTGTTTTTCTACGGTTTTTTCGCTATTATTTTACCCACGTTATTTTGGGGCTCATAGCTCAGTTTGGTTAGAGCGCTACCTTGACATGGTAGAGGTCATAGGTTCGAGTCCTATTGAGCCCACGGTTACAAATATGGTGTTAAAAAGTAGGTAATAAAAGATACTTTTAACTTTCAATCGGACTGTGTTCCGATTTTTTTATACTAATGAGCAAAATAAAGATCACATTCCCTGACGGGAACCAGAAAGAATTCGATCGCGATATTACCGGCAAGCAAATTGCTGAGGGAATTAGCAAAGGTCTGGCAAAAGAAGCACTTGCCGTTGAAGTGAATGGAGAAGTGTGGGATCTCAGCCGCCCGATCGATCAAGATGCTTCCTTTAAAATTCTCAAATGGGCTGATGACGGTGGAAAGCATGCCTATTGGCATAGTTCTGCTCATTTGATGGCAGAAGCAGTTGAAACATTGTACCCAGGAGCGAAATTCGGTATCGGACCTGCTATCGAAACCGGTTTTTATTATGATCTTGATCTCGGTGACCACAATCTCACAAAGGATGATCTTCAAAAGATTGAAGATAAGATGAACGAGCTTGCCAGTCGTGACGTTCCTTATGTTCGAGAAGAAAAAAAGTGGGAAGAGGCGGTCGAATATTTCAAGAAAAAAGGAGATCAGTATAAGCTTGAGCTGCTGGATGAGTTTAAAGGGCAGGTGATTTCATTATATCATAGTGGGAATTTCACCGATCTTTGCCGGGGTCCACACCTACCTTCAACTGGGAAAATAAAGGCCATAAAATTGTTGAGTGTTGCTGGGGCTTACTGGCGTGGGAACGAAAAGAATAAAATGATGCAACGCATTTATGGCGTTACTTTCCCATCAAAGAAAGAATTGGATCAATATTTGTTCCAGCTTGAGGAAGCGAAGCGCCGTGACCATCGCAAGTTGGGTTCTGAGTTAGAACTTTTTCTTCTCACACCAAAAGTCGGCAGCGGTCTGCCGTTGTGGCTTCCGAAGGGAACCATCATTCGCGAATCGCTTGTAGAATTTTTACGTGATGAACAAAGAAAACGCGGGTATCAAGCAGTCATTACACCGCACATCGCAAATCTTGATTTATATAAGACATCGGGGCATTATCCGTATTATAAAGACTCGCAGTTCCCGCCAATTCAAATGGAAGATGGCGAAGCATATTTATTAAAACCGATGAACTGTCCGCACCATCATCAAATTTATTCATTCAAGCCGCGTTCATATCGCGATTTGCCGGTTCGTCTGGCTGAGTTTGGTACTGTATATCGTTATGAACAATCCGGCGAGATGAATGGCCTCACGCGTGTGCGCGGATTTACTCAAGATGACGCACACATATATTGTGCGCACGACCAATTGAAAGCAGAGATCAAATCTGTAGTCGATCTGACACAGTTAGTATTTAAGACATTTGGTATGGAAGTGAAAATTCGCCTTTCTTATCGGGACGATAAGAATGTTGAAAAGTACGGCGGAGAAGCTGCATTCTGGGAACAGGCGCAACGCGAGATCCGCGAAGTGGCGGATGAGATGAAACTTGATTACTTTATAGCTTATGGCGAAGCATCCTTCTATGGACCAAAGATCGATTTCATGGTTAAGGATGCTCTGAACCGTACATGGCAGCTCGGCACTGTTCAAGTAGATTATGTAATGCCTGAGCGATTTCAATTGGAATATATCGGTCAAGATGGACAACGGCACCGTCCGGTGATTATCCATCGGGCGCCATTTGGATCATTGGAACGTTTCGTCGGAATTCTCATCGAACATTTTGCCGGAGAATTTCCGTTATGGCTTGCACCGACGCAGGTTGCGGTTTTGCCCATCACCGATTTATTTGTTGAGTATGCAAAAGAAGTATTTAATGGATTGAAAGCATCCGGTGTGCGCGTTGATTTAGACGATCGCAACGAAAAAATCGGATATAAGATTCGTGATTGTGAAACGAAGAAAGTGCCGTATATGCTTGTGGTTGGTGAGAAGGAAAAAGTTGGCGGTTTGGTTTCAGTTCGTCAGCACAGGAAAGGCGATCAAGGGACAATGAAATTTGAAGAATTCCAGAATCAAATTCTCAATGCAATTAAAACAAGAGCACTCACAGTTTAGGAGAAGAACTTATTAAACAAGAACGAGCACGGGTTAATTCCGAAATCAAAGCACCTCAGGTGCGCGTCATAACTGACGATGGAGAACAGCTTGGCATTATGACAATCAGCGAGGCACTGCGTCGTGCACAAGAAATGACATCAGACTTGATTGAAATTGTGCCGAATGCAACTCCTCCAGTCGCAAAGATCATGGATTTCGGAAAGTATCGGTACGAGCAAGCTAAGCGTGATAAAATTCAGAAGAAGCATCAACACGTAACACTTGTAAAAGAAGTTCGATTCCATCCGAACACTGACACACACGACTTTGAATTTAAAACCCGACACGCTCGTGAATTTATTCTTGAAGGCAATAAAGTAAAAGCTACCGTTGTTTTCAAAGGACGAGAGATCACGTATCAAGATCAAGGTAAAGATTTGCTTGTGCGCTTCACTGAAGCGATGTCGGATATTGCCCGTATGGAGCAAGAACCGAAAATGGAAGGACGCCAGATGGTGTCGTACTTCGTGCCGGAAAAAGTAAAGAAAAAAAGTTTAGAAGTAACCAAACAACAAACAGAGGAATAAATTCTATGCCGAAAATGAAGACCCGGCGCAGTGCCGCAAAATCGTTTAAGGTCACTGCAAACGGCAAAATTAAACGACGAAAAGCGTTTCGCAGCCATATCCTAACGAGCAAGTCCACAAAACGCAAGCGCCATTTACGCAAATCAGGATTCGTTGCTGAAACGGAAGCGTACAAAGTGCGAAGATTTTTATTAGCATAAACTGAGTAGTTACGTTGAAAGAAAGGTAGAAAAGAAATGCCGCGTTCACAAAATAAAGTCGCGTCGCATCGACGACGCAAGAAATTATTAGCTTCAGCAAAAGGATATTGGGGCGGTCGCAGTAAAGTGCTGACTGTAGCCAAGCATCACGTAGACAAAGCCGGACAACATGCCTATCGGCATCGCCGGACGAAGAAACGTGAATTCCGCGCTCTATGGATTGCCCGTATTAACGCCGCAGCGCGTATTCATGGCACAACATATTCCAGGTTGATTTCCTCGCTTGAAAAGAAACAAGTAGGAATTAACCGGAAGGTGCTGGCGGATCTTGCCGCAAATCATCAAGCAGCATTCGCCGAAGTTGTGAAGTTTGCAATGGCATAATTTTAATCTTCTCATCAACTTTATCCGGCATTACGCCTGTTGGCGATTTGTACCGGATTAAGAAAGGTCGTTGAGAAGATTTTTTATTTATTGTCCTACCAACGGTTCAATAGAGAATAATGCTTATGCAGGAAAAAGTTGCACAAACAAAGCAAGCTTTTACAGAAGGACTTCAAAAAGTAGTAACTCTTCAGGATCTCGAGCAAGTCCGCATCAAATTTCTTTCTCGAAGCGGAGAAATTGCTGTATTGTTTGAAGGGATGAAAACGGTTGCTGCTTCTGAGAAACCGGCGTTAGGCAAGGCGCTTAATGAACTCCGACAGGAAGCTCAATCGCAATTCGATGCGAAAAAAATATTACTGGAACAATCGGCAAAACCGAAAGAAATTCCGTTTGATCTGACACTTCCGGGACGTCCCAGACCTATTGGCACGAAGCATCCGGTTGTCCAGGTAATGGAAGAGATGAAGCGCATCTTTATCAGTATGGGATTTTCTGTGGAAACTGGACCGGAGATTGAAAGCGATTATTATAATTTCGGGGCTTTGAATTTCGCACCCGATCACCCGGCGCGTGATATGCAGGATACGATTTTCATCGCAGATAAAATTCTCCTGCGTACACATACATCTCCGGTGCAAATCAGGGTTATGGAGAAACAGCAGCCGCCTGTTCGTGCTATAATGCCAGGCTGGGCATACCGCAATGAAGCTACAAGCGCTCGCAGCCTTGTTGCCTTTCATCAGATTGAAGGATTGTATGTAGATCGCGGCGTCACATTCAGCGAATTAAAGGGAACACTTGTTGCGTTTGCAAAACAATTCTACGGGAGCTCGATCAAGTATCGTTTCCGCCCGAGTTTTTTCCCATTCACAGAACCAAGCGCGGAAATGGATATTACTTGCTTTATCTGCGGTGGCAAAGGATGCCGTATTTGTAAATATTCCGGCTGGTTAGAAGTTCTCGGCTCCGGTATGGTGCATCCGCATGTATTTCAATCGGTCGGATATGATCCGGAGGAATATACGGGCTACGCATTCGGTATGGGCATCGAGCGCACTGCGCTTCTCCGCTATAATATAGATGACATTCGGATTCTTTATGAAAACGATGTGCGGTTCTTGAGGCAGTTTTGAATGATATATAGGCATTGATATGAAAATCTCTCAAAATTGGCTAAAGAAATATATTGATTTTAAATTAACTCCAGAGCAGTTCACTGAAAAACTTTCGATGCTCGGGTTGGAAGTTGAAAGTTATGAAGATCTCGCAAAGAAGTTCGAGAACTTTGTCGTTGGTGAAGTTTTAGAACGCGCCAAGCATCCTAATGCAGATCGGCTTTCAATTTGTAAAGTGAATATCGGCAGTGCAATTCAAGAAGTTGTCTGCGGTGCACCAAATGTCGCAGCAGGCCAAAAAGTTGTTGTTGCGCTTATTGGCGCAATCATCCCGCATAACCAACACGATTCGGAAGGTAAACCATTTGTCATTGAGCGGGCTAAAATTCGCGGAGTCGAGTCTAACGGAATGATTTGCTCTGAATTGGAACTTGGGCTCGGAAAAGATGCGAGCGGAATTCTTGTTCTCGATGAAAAAGCAAAAGTTGGTACGCCTCTTGCTAAGTATCTTGGACAAACAGATATAATCTATGAAATCGGTATCACACCCAATCGTGCAGATTGCTTGAGCCATATCGGTGTGGCACGAGAAATTGGTTCATTAGTAAATAAAAAACTGAAAATGCCAAAGATTGTGTTAAAAGAAAGCGCAGCGACGGCATCGAAGTTTGCGAAGATAGAAATTCTCGATAAAGAAAAATGTCCGCGGTATTCTGCGCGTGTTCTTCGTAACGTAAAAATTAGTCCGTCCCCAAAATGGCTTCAAGATTTGTTGACTTCAATTGGAGTTCGGCCAATCAACAATGTTGTCGACGTGACAAACTATGTGCTAATGGAAACCGGTCATCCATTGCATGCATTCGATTATGACACACTTGCTGGACATAGAATTATTGTGAAGACAGCACAAGATGGCGAGAAGTTTGTGACGCTCGACGGAAAAGAACGCTCGCTCACATCCGAAACACTGATGATTTGTGATGCTGAAAAACCAATCGCAATTGCTGGAGTAATGGGCGGCGCGAACACGGAAATCAGCGATGCAACGACAAATATATTGATCGAAGCAGCATACTTCAATCCGGGCAACATACGCCGGACATCAAAATATCTTGGATTTTCCACTGAAGCGTCGTACCGATTTGAACGCGGCACAGATATCAATATGACTATTCTTGCAGCTAATCGTGCAGCACAGATGATTCAAGAATTAGCCAGCGGTGAATTGCTCAAAGGTGCGCTTGATGTTTGTCCCAAAAAACGAAGGTCTCTCACCGTCAAAGCAAGTGTTTCGAGAATCAATAAAATAATTGGTATCTCACTGAAGAAAGCACAAATCATTTCTCTCCTAAAAAAGATCGATCTTGTGGCAAAGTCATCTTCGAAAGATGAAATTCTTGTTACTGTCCCCAGCTTCCGCAATGATATATTTGAGGAGATCGATATTATCGAAGAAGTTGCACGCATGTACGGCTACAACAATATAGAAACGAAAACGCGCGCAGCTATCGATTTTTCTTCCAATGTGCGAACCGATTTACTGCAAGATGAAATCCGCGATTATCTCATCGGTTCAGGATTCAACGAAGTGCTTGCCATCGGTTTACAGGATGAAGAGACGATGTCGCTTGCCGGAAAACCATTGGTGAAAGCAATCAATCCCGTCAGTGCAGAGATGGCGGCATTACAGGCGAGTTTAGTACCTAGTGCACTTCGTATCGTAAAGCATAATCGAAACCACGGTATAAAAGATTTGCGTTTATTCGAAATTGGCAATATTTACTTACTAAATAAGGACAAAGCGCCGAATACACTCGATGCATATTATGAAGAGGAACGGCTGTTGCTTGTGTTGAGCGGCCATAATTTACCTGTGAGCTATGGAAGCTTTTCCCGCGATGTAGATATATTGGATTTAAAGGGTGAAGTGACGGCACTTCTTTCCAAGTTCTGCCTTGACAACCACCGTTTTATTTATTATGATTACCAAGAGCCTTTAAGTGAACCATGCATAGGCATTGAAATAAATGGAGTTTATGCGGGGTTCTTTGGGCGAGTCCGGATACAGATTGCAGACAAACTTGGTATTGATGAACCGGTATTTGTATGCGAATTGAAAATCCGGGCAATTAATGATGGCTGGGCAAGAGACCGAAAATTTTCTTCGTTGCCGAAATTTCCAGGTGTAACGCGAGACCTGGCTTTTACAATTGAAGCAGCGCTTCCGCAAAAATCTGTGGAAGATGTCATCAGGAAAGTTGGGCAACCGTTGTGCACAAACGTTGTCCTTTTTGATATGTATAGCGGTCAGCAAACGGGCACAGAGAAAAAGAGCTTGGCTTACGCTCTTGAATTCCAATCGCCCGATCGTACGTTGACTGATACAGAAATTGACGACGCGTTGAAAAAAATAATTGAAGCTGTGCGACGTCAATGCGATGGTGTATTACGCAGCTAATGCACAAATAATGTGCGCTATCATCTAAACTCATCGGGAGCTGAAGTTTGCCAGAACAGCTTATAGATGCTGAGACGGCTGAAAAGAAGGATTTGAGGCGACTTGAGGAATCTCTCCAATCGCTATGGGAGAAAGCTCGGCTTGTGTCCGACTTGCTTCTTCGATTGAAGACGGAGAATAAGGAACTTCAGAGCAAACTTTCGAGTTTAGAATTAAAAGAGCGCCGTTGGACGGAGGAACTCCGGCAACGCGAGCAAGAGATGAAAGAGGTTCGTGCACAACTTATATACGAACAGTCAAATAGTAGCAGTCTCTTTTCAAAGGAGGAGTCAGAAGTACTCAAATCACGGCTGAAGGAATTGATTGTGAAAATCAATTCGCGTTTATAAAGCAAACAGACGATGACGGTAAGTTGTGGAGAATTCGATAGACACTATTCAGTTAGTTAATACAATGAACGGCAAGAGCATTCGAGTTAAAATATTTGGAAATGAGTATCCGCTTCGTGGAGAAAACGAAGACTTGACAAAACGCGTAGCTTCTTATGTGGATGGTATGTTGATGAAGATCCATGATAAGATTCCGGAACAACCGCCTTTAACGGTCGCAGTTCTTTCAGCGTTAAATATAACAGAAGACCTTCTGCAGGAACGGGAAAAACGAACACAGGAGGTAGCGCATCTGGAAGCGGAAGTAGAAAAACTTTCCAACTATCTTGACAATTGTCTTTTGTCAGAACCATCGGACGAACAATTTTTATAAAACCGTCACCTGTTCTTTATTAAAATAAGGATGCGGATTTTAGTAAAAAGCCGCACCATCAGCCGTAATCAATACCATATTAAAGAACCAAACAATTCTGTTAATATGGGAGCTTGACTCATAAGCGTGAAGCGCAAGCCATCTATTCATTAAATATGAATAGCCCTGCGATGACGTCTTTGCCTTTAGCGAAGAACGAGCGGGTTGTGGAAGTGTGAAATGCTTAGGCAAGTCCCCACCGTGTAGAGAGAGGTTCTTTCAATACACTTGATTATGGCAGATGCGTGCGGTTTTGTTTTTTCAAGATGTTGTTTGAACAGAGGAATGACATGGAACCTTATATTCTTATTCTTATTGGAGCGTTGATCGGCATTGGATCGTTTTTTATGGGCTGGTCTTTAAACGCACGAAGCGGCCAAAACAAAATCATGGACGCTCAAGAACGCGCAAAAAAAATCATCGAAGAAGCAGAGAAGGAAGCGACGACATCTAAGCGTGAAAAGCTTCTCGAGGTCAAAGATGAATGGTATCAAAAGAAAAAAGAGTTTGAATCGGATGCCCAGTCTAAGCGATCAAAATTACAGGCGTATGAAAAGCAATTAAGTAATCGCGAGGAGAATCTGGAAAAAAAGCTTGATTTGCTGACTAAGAAAGAGTCAACTCTTCAAACCACGGGCAAAGAGATTGCGGATCGACAAAAAAGACTTATTGAACATGAGAAAGAACTTGAGCGATTAGTAGAAGAGGAAAATCTTCGACTGGAAAAAATTGCCGGGATTAATCGCGAGGAAGCTAAGAAATATTTGTATCAAAACCTGATTGAAACTGTTAAATCTGAAGCAACGCAAACACTCAAGGATATACGAGATACAACAAAGATTACAGCTAAAAAAGAAGCTCAGAAAACAATTGTGCAGGCAATTCAGCGTTCAGCCGTAGATTTCACATTGGAAGCAACAGTCAGCGTACTGAACGTTGGCTCTGACGAAATGAAAGGCCGCATCATCGGCCGCGAAGGACGTAACATCCGCGCATTTGAAGCCGCCACCGGTATCGATGTTATTGTTGATGACACGCCTGAGGCAGTGATTCTTTCCGGATTCGATCCGTTCCGTCGCGAAATTGCGCGTGTTTCGTTGGAAAGGCTAATTGCTGATGGGCGCATTCATCCTGCTCGCATTGAAGAAGTAGTGGAGAAAGTGAAGAAGGAATTGGAGGAGGACGTTATCCATACTGGTGAAAACACTCTGCTCGAAATCGGTTTGCACGGTGCGCATCCTGAAATTATCAAACATATTGGCCGTATGAAGTATCGCTCAAGTTATGGTCAGAATCTTCTAGAACATAGTATCGAGGTCGCTTATCTAACCGGTATTATGGCAGCAGAACTCGGACTGGATCCGATACTCGCGAAACGCTCTGGACTATTGCATGACATCGGTAAGACGATTGATAAAAGCGTCGAAGGTCCGCACGCATTATTAGGATATGAACTTTGTAAGAAGTTTAACGAACACTCCATAGTTTGCAATGCGGTTGGATCGCATCATGAAGACATCCCGATGGAGCATCCTATCTCGGCACTCGTACAAGCAGCAGACTCTATCAGTGGCGCGCGACCTGGTGCACGACGTGAATCGGTAGAAGAATATATCAAACGGTTAGAAAAGCTAGAAAATATCGCCAAGTCATTCAACGGTGTCATTAACACATACGCGATTCAAGCAGGGCGTGAAGTGCGCGTTATTGTGAGTCACGAGAAACTTGATGATGCCGCTGCCGACCAGCTTGCGCATGATATAGCAAATAAAATTGAACAGGAAATGGAATATCCTGGACAAATTAAAGTAGTAGTTGTGAGGGAATTCCGTTCTATCGCTGTAGCGAAATAGGGATTGGAAAATATATTTTTAGTAACATGCCGACACGTCAAAAAAATATTCTAAAGATCGGTGTTACCGGCGGTATAGGCAGCGGCAAGTCAGCCGTTTGTCATATCTTTTCGTGTCTTGGTGTACCAGTGCTCTTTGCTGATGATATCGCCAAAGAATTATGCAGCACAGATTCAACTATTCGTAAAAGACTGATTGCACTGCTAGGTGAATCGGCTTTCCAAGCCGACGGTTCTTTAAATCGTTCATTCATTGCCTCTGAAATGTTCTCTAACAAATCGCTGAAGCAAAAGGTCGAATCCATAATCCACCCGCGCGTCGAGAAAGAAATAGAACGGCAAATCAAAGAGTTGGCAAATCGTGGACAATTAATCGTCATTGTTGAAGCAGCACTTATTTACGAAGCTGGATTGCATAAAAAACTCGATGCCGTTGTCGTCGTTGATGCTGATGAATCCAAGCGTATCAACCGGGTATGCAAACGGGATATCTTTTCGGAAGATGCAGTTCGAAGCCGCATGATGGCACAACTTGATGTGAAGAAAAAACTAGAAAAAGCAGATTACATAATTTATAATAACGGAACTTTGGAAGAACTTGAGTTCAAGGTGCAATTTTTGTATATAGTATTCAAACAATTAGCAGATGAGGGTTCTCGTGTCTGAATCGATTTTTGAAAAAGAAAGTAAATATTTTTTTCACACATTCCATAGACTTCCGCTTGAGATTGAACGCGGCGAAGGAGTGTATCTCTATTCAAAGGATGGCAAACGCTACATTGATTTCTTCGGCGGAATTGCAGTAAATCCACTTGGCTACAATCATCAACGTATCAATGCGGCGATCGAAAAACAAATTCATCGCTATATTCATCTTTCCAATTACTTCGTACAGGATAAAACAGTAGAATTGGCTGAAAGAATTATTAACGCGAGCGGTTACAAACGCGTTTTTTTCTCCAACAGCGGCACGGAAGCGGTTGAAGGTGTTATCAAAATAGTGCGTAAATGGGGACAAGGCAGCGGCAAGACGACGTTGTTGAATTTAACCAATTCATTCCACGGCCGGACAATGGGCGCTCTGTCATTGACCGAAAGGCCGCAATATCGCGATGGATATGATCCGTTTCTCCCGAATACAAACTCCGTCAAATTTAATGATGTTGAAGATTTATGCGCGAAGGTGAATAGTCAAACGCTTGGGGTTATCCTTGAATTTATTCAAGGTGAAGGCGGCATCAATGTCATCAGCAAGGAATTTGTGCAAAAGCTAAAATCACTGCAGGAGAATCTCGGCTTTCTTGTAATTGCCGATGAGATTCAAGCAGGCCTCGGACGTACAGGAAAGTTTTTTAGTTTTGAGCATTACGATATACATCCCGACATTGTCGTTATAGCAAAAGCAATTGGCGGTGGACTTCCGCTTGGTGCAATTCTAGGCAATGATAAAGTTGCTGATGTGCTGACATACGGCGTGCATGGGACAACTTTTGGCGGAAACCCTGTCGCCTGCGCTGCCGGTTGTGCGGTGATGGAAGAAATTATTGATAAAGGATTGATGAAGCAAGCCGGTATCATAGGCGAATATCTCAAATCGAAAGCGCTTGAATTGCAAAAGCAATTTCCTGCCATCATCAAAGAAGTGCGTGGATGTGGCTGTATGCTGGGCATAGACCTAAATCGAAACGGCCAGCCTATTGTAGATGAATTGCTAAACCGCGGTATTCTGATTAATTGTACAAATACCACCGTACTGCGTTTATTGCCACCATATATCATTACGCAGGAACAGTGCGATCAATTAATGTTTGAGCTGCATTCAATTTTGAAATCGTTAAAGTAATAATTGCGTATTATCTGAGCATTGATGAAATAATACTCACTGAATCGATGAGTCTTATTCCTGCAAACATCGTTAAAAATGGGCAAAGTTTTCGATTCAGAAATGAAATAAGCCGATAAATGGAACTCGAACTTAAACACATTCATGCACCGGAACTTTACGGAAGCTTCTGGCTGAATTCTGAACCGATTTCTCTCCGCGATCACAATGGTGAAATCATCTTAGTTGATTTCTGGGACTACACGTGCGTAAATTGTATTCGGACTTTGCCTTACATCCAAGAGTGGCAGAATAAGTATAAAGCATTCGGCCTTACAGTTGTCGGAATACACACGCCGGAGTTTGAATTTGCCGCTTTGCCCGAACGCGTGCAGAAAGCTATCGAGAATTTCAAGATAACTTATCCGGTTATGCTCGACAACGAAGCCATCATTTGGAATGCATATTCTGTTCGCCATTGGCCTACTCGTTGTCTTGTCGATCGAGATGGTTACTTACGATTCGTTCAGCATGGCGAAGGTGGTTATGTTGAATTTGAACGTGCAATCCAGCAATTACTCAGTGAAGCCGGCAGCCACGGCGAGTTGCCTGCTCTAACTGTTCCTTTCCGCGAGGAAGATCGTGCCGGCGCTGTTTGTTTTCGCCCGACTAGCGAATTGTATCTCGGATATCTTCGCGGTGCGCTTGGCAATCCGGAAGGGTACAATCCTGAATCGACACTCGAGTATACTGATCCGGGAATTTATCTTCCCGAAAGGTTCTATGCAACCGGCAAGTGGATGAATGAACGTCGATGTTTGCGGTTTGCCGGAAGCGAAGGAGAAGACGGTGCGATCGTTCTTCCATATCAAGCACGTGAGGTAAATGCTGTGATGGGTTCACGCGATGGCTCGATTTGCGAAGTTGCCGTTCAGCAGAACAACCAGCCACTACGCAAGGAAATTTCGGGAGAAGATATCGTCCAGTTTCCCAAACAGCAATCATCTCTTTTTATCGATATGCCGAGAATGTACACGATTGTAAGCAATAAAGAATTCGGCAGCCACCTGCTTAAGCTGACGACTTCAAATCAGAATCTTGAAATTTATTCATTCAGCTTCACTACCAGCGTGATTCCTGAACTGATTTCGACGAATTGAAAAGATTTCATATCGCACTTGGAAAATGTCCGGCTAATTACTGCCTGCCCGCTGCAGGCGGAGACTCTACCCTTCACAAAATACAATTGCTCTTCATCTCTTTGTTTTGTACATTTTTATAGTGGTGATTTGAAAGATAGCTTGCGGCCACGATAAATAATCGCTAAAGCGTCAACCGGAATAAACTTCGATCCCGACGCTAACAACGTTGGGAATTTTTTTTAGAGCCAACGAAGTGATGCGCAGCTAAGTCTATGAATAAAACCTTTCTCGAAATATTGCGTGAAAAAATCATCGTCTTTGATGGCGCTACAGGCACACATTTGCAAGGCCAGGGTTTAACGCCGGATGACTTTGGCGGCGAGCTACTTGATGGATGCAATGAGTATCTTGTTATCTCAAAGCCATCGGCGGTAGAAAATGTTCACACCGATTTCCTCCAAGCTGGCTGTGATGTTATCGAAACGAATTCTTTTGGAGGTACACGTGTCGTACTTGCAGAATATGGTTTGCAGGATCGAGCGTATGAGTTAAATTTCAAAGCCGCGCAAATTGCAAAGCGCATTGCTCAAGATTATTCGGAAAACGGGCACCAGCGCTTTGTTGCTGGTTCG
Organism: Ignavibacteriota bacterium; assembly: GCA_963727825.1. Classification (GTDB taxonomy): domain Bacteria; phylum Bacteroidota; class Ignavibacteria; order UBA10030; family UBA10030; genus Fen-1298. The sequence continues at coordinate 29,479 of CAVSHO010000008.1, forward strand.
GTAGGTCCGACTACAAAACTTCCATCACTTGGACACATAAGCTTTAAAGAAATGGCAGCTGCATATCAAGAACAGGCGAAAGGTCTTGTGGAAGGCGGCGTCGATTTGCTCTGTATTGAAACATGCCAGGATATGCTGCAGGCAAAAGCGGCGTTATATGGGGTGTTCGAGTATTTTTTTCAGGCGAAAAAGAAATTACCTATAATCGTTTCGGTTACAATCGAATCGGCTGGGACTATGCTGCTTGGTACAGAAATTTCTGCAGCATTGACAAGTATCGAACCCTACGATATTGACATTTTTGGAATGAACTGTGCAACCGGACCAAAAGAAATGTCCGAGCATGTTCGTATACTAGCCAATTCCAGTCCAAAGCCGATTTTTGTAATGCCGAATGCCGGTATCCCGGAAAATATTGGCGGGCACCCACACTATCATCTGACGCCAGAAGAGATGACGCAATATTTATCTCGTTTTGTGAAGGATCTCGGTGTAAATATAGTTGGCGGTTGTTGCGGAACAACGAAGGAACATATACGCCAGCTTGTGCAAGCGGTTGGAAATCTTACACCGAAGAACCGCAATTATGAGTTTACTCCGAGCGCTTCGAGTCTGTATCAATCCACGCCATTTCGTATTGAAAACCCGCCGACACTTATCGGCGAGCGGACAAATGCCAATGGTAGTAAACTCTTCCGCGATTTGTTAGCGAAAGAAGATTGGGAAGGCATCGTTGCAATGGGACGCGAGCAGGTGAAGGAAGGTGCACATATGTTGGATGTTTGCGCGGCATATGTCGGACGAGATGAAACAGTAGATATGCGCGAGATTATTACGCGCTTTAATCAACAAGTGACTATTCCGTTAGTGATAGATTCAACAGAGGCAAATGCGATTGAAGAAGCGCTTCAACATATTGCAGGAAAAGCTATAGTCAATTCCATCAATCTAGAAGATGGTGAAGCGCGTATCAACAAAATTGTGCCTTTGTGTAAAAAATACGGTGCGGCAGTAATTGCCTTAACGATTGACGAACAAGGAATGGCGAAAACTGCCGAGAATAAACTGTCCATTGCACGGCGCATCTATGACCTTGTTGTGAATAAATATGGTATGAAGCCACACGACTTAATTTTTGATACGCTTACATTTACGCTTGGTTCCGGTGATGAAGAATTTCGTCAAGCGGCGATAGAAACAATTGAAGCCATCCGACTTATAAAAAAAGAATTCCCAGAAGTTAATACGTCTTTGGGTGTCAGCAATGTTTCATTTGGATTGTCGCCAGCAATAAGACAGGTGTTGAATAGTGTTTTCCTGCATCACGCTATTGAAGCCGGCCTTGATATGGCGATTGTGCATCAATCAAAAATTCTTCCGCTTTTCAAGATTGATGAAAAGGGACGCGAGCTTGCGCGGCAATTGGTTTTTGACGAAAGGCATTACAAAGGAGAAGGAGAGAATCGGAAAGTTGTCTTTGATCCATTGACAGAATTGATGGCACATTACTCCGGCAAGAAAAAGGAAGAGAAAGAATCGAAGGTCGTTGGTGGAACTATTGAAGAGCGATTGAAGAACCGTATCATTGATGGCAATAAAGTCGGAATAAATGTCGATCTGGATGAAGCATTGAAGAATTATGCTCCTCTTGAAATAATCAATACTATTTTGCTCGATGGAATGAAAACTGTTGGGACTTTGTTTGGCTCAGGACAAATGCAGTTACCTTTTGTTCTTCAATCGGCAGAAGTGATGAAGTCGGCAGTAGCGTATCTTGAACCGTTCATGGAAAAGAATGTTGAGAGCCGCAAGGGAACTATGATTATTGCGACTGTTAAAGGCGACGTGCATGACATCGGCAAGAATTTAGTGGATATTATTCTGACGAACAATGGTTATAAAGTAGTCAACTTGGGTATTAAATGTTCGATTGAAAAGATGATCGAAGCGGCGAAAGAGCACAACGCAGATGCAATCGGAATGAGCGGTTTGCTTGTAAAGTCAACGCTAGTGATGAAAGAGAATTTGGAAGTGTTGAATGAACAGAACATCACAATTCCAGTAATTCTTGGCGGTGCAGCACTAACACGGCGTTATGTTGATCAGGATTTAAAACCGGTATACAAAGGGAAAGTCTTTTATGCGAATGATGCATTTGATGGTTTGCATTTGATGGAAGAAATTAAGAACGAGAAGACGAGAGATGATAGAAACGGTCATCGGGAAGTGGAGGATGAGGAAAAGTTAATTGGTGCGGAAGCAAAGATTGCATTGATACTTGCGGAAGAGGAAAAGACACCAAGGTGCTCTAATATTATTACGGATGTTGAAATTCCGATTCCGCCTTTCTGGGGATCAAAAGTTGTAAATGACATTTCGCTTGATGAGGTTTTTCATTACATAAACGAAGTCGCACTTATTCGCGGACAATGGCGAATGGTGCGTGGAAAGAAAAGTGAAAATGAGTACAAACGTATTCTTCAAGATCAGATCTATCCAGAAATAGAAAAAATAAAATTAAAAATTAAAAACGAAAAACTTCTTGAACCAAAAGTCGTATATGGATATTTTCCATGTCAATCGGATAGGAACGATCTTATAATCTATTCAATACCAGATAACATTTCGAATTTCCAATTTCCAATTTCGAAATTAAAAGAGTGGCTTCGATTTACATTCCCGCGCCAGAAAGATGATCGCTTCTTGTGTATCAGTGATTACTTCGCGCCGGTGAATTCAGGTAAGATTGATGTTGTAGCATTTCATCTCGTAACCATGGGAAGGGCAGCATCTGAGTACTCAATGAAGCTTTTTGATTCAAATGAATATAAAGAGTATCTTTATTTTCACGGATTGAGTGTTGAGTCTACAGAAGCGCTTGCTGAATTCTGGCATAAAAAGATTCGTGAAGAACTTGGTATTGCCGGTAAAGATTCGCCGGATATCAAGCGGCTGTTCAGCCAAGGATATCAAGGTTCACGGTTCAGTTTTGGTTATCCGGCTTGTCCGAATCTTGAGGATCATAAAAAACTTTTTGATTTGCTTAAACCTGAATGCATTGGCGTATCGATGACCGACGAATTTATGCTGGATCCTGAACAATCTACAGATGCTATTATTGTTCATCATCCGGAAGCGAGATACTTTAATATCAAGTAAAAAGTGAAAAGTAAAATATTCGAAGTGAAGAGGAAAAAGTTAGAAGTAGCAATAGAAAACAAATTGTCAATAGATGAACGTTAAATAAAAGGATACAACAACATGCCAAATCTAGTTCTTCTCCGTCATGGAGAATCACAATGGAATCTTGAAAATCGTTTTACCGGCTGGGTCGATATTCCTCTCTCGCCAAAAGGCGAAATGGAAGCACACCAGGCAGGTGAAAAGTTAAAAGGATACAAATTTGAAAAAGGATATACGTCCGTTTTGAAACGAGCGATTGACACAATGGATATTGTGTTGAAAATTATAGGTCAGAGTAATCTTCCGCTTGAACGTGACAAAGCACTGAATGAACGTCACTATGGTGCTCTTCAGGGATTGAACAAAGCCGATATCGGCAGGCAGTACGGCGAAGAGCAGTTAAAAATCTGGCGCCGCAGTTATGATGTTCCACCACCGAAAGATGTGACGGACCTGAATCCTGATGGTGTCAGTGAAAGTTTGAAAGACACGGCCGCTCGAACGCTGCCTTACTTTGAAGCAAAGATCATTCCTGATGTCCTCGCAGGAAAAAATGTACTTGTTACGGCGCACGGAAATAGTCTGCGTTCGATCGTTATGCGACTCGACAACCTGACAAAAGAACAAGTGCTGGAATTAAATATCCCTACAGGTGTTCCATTATTATATATCTACAACAGTAATGGGAAAATCACGGAACACCGATATTTGTAGAAAAAGGGCAATATTTTAGCAGACTTTCCGCTTGCATTTCGGTTGTCTCTTTAGCATATTCGATGCGTTAAAAATTGGAGTTGTAATTGCGTAAACCCAAATCGAAAAAGAGACAACTCATCATAAAAGTTTTTATTCAAGGAGATACATTATGGCGACAAAGATAACTGAAGAATGTATTAACTGTGGTGCTTGCGAACCTGAATGCCCGAATACGGCAATTTATTCAAGCGGCACAGCTTATGAATTAAATGGAAAAACATTCGACGCACTATCTAAAGATTTCTATTACATCGTTCCTGAAAAATGTACCGAATGCGTCGGCCACTTCGATCAAGAGCAGTGTGCTGCAGTTTGTCCGGTCGATTGCTGTGTTCCTGATCCAGATCATGTCGAGACGGAAGAGCAATTAGCGATAAAAGCGAAACAGATTCATCCTGAAAAAACTTTCGGTGAATTAGACGCATCGAACTCGCATTTCCGCAAATAATAAATTGGCGGTAAATTTTTAAGGTCGGTTCTTCCATCATCGAGGGGCCGACTTTTTTTATTTATGCATAGCTGACTCATCACTGATGATAAGATGATATATTCCATTACACATCGCATCAAATTAAATGCGCTTGAACTTGGTTTTTCCAAAGTCGGTATTGCGCGAGTTGAGTCATTGAACGAAGAAGGAGTGCGACTGCGCGAATGGCTTGCCCGCGGTTATCACGCATCGATGCAATGGATGGAACGCGATGCTGAGAAGCGTGCTGATGTAACGAAAGTTTTCCCAAATGCAAAATCAATAATCTGTGTCGCTCTTAATTATTTTACACCTTCTCAACAGTCCAATAGTCCTGCTCTTGGTAAGATATCAAGATATGCTTGGGGTGATGATTACCACCTTGTGCTAACAAATCGGTTAGAAAAGTTGTTTGAATTTATTAAGTCAGAAATTCCTGGAGTGGAAGGAAAGATTTATGTTGATACTGGACCTATGATGGAAAAAGCTTGGGCAGTTCGTACCGGAATTGGATGGATGGGAAAACATACGAACGTCATTACGCAAAATTTTGGATCATGGATTTTCCTTGGAGAAATTTTACTGGACGCGGAACTTGAATATGACTTGCCAATCTTAGACCATTGCGGTACATGTACTGCTTGTATTGATGCTTGCCCGACGCATGCGCTTGTTCAACCGTATATATTAGATGCGAATAAATGTATATCATACTTAACTATAGAGCATCGCGGCGATTTGCCGAATATTCTGACATCAAAATTTGACAACTGGATATATGGCTGTGATGTTTGTCAGGATGTTTGTCCGTGGAATCGATTTCAAAAAGAGACGGAAGAACAGGCTTTCCAGCCTCGAGAAGAAAATGTTGCGCCAGAATTGGCAGAACTTGTCAAAATGAGTCAGGAAGAATTCAATCGGAGGTTCCGAAGAAGTCCCATTAAGCGGACTAAACATTCTGGATTCGTTAGAAATGTAAAAGCTGTATTGGAATCTTTTAAGGATAATGCGCATCTTATTAGTAAACAGTGAACAGCGATGAGTGATCAGTGAACTGCATACTGCGACCTGATCACTGAAAGCTGAAACAATAAATTACTACATGGTAAATCGCACAATCACAAAATCGAAAATGTCTAATCATCGCAAAATTATTATTATCGGTTCAGGTCCAGCCGGACTTACTGCCGCACTTTATGCAGGACGCGCAAATCTCTCACCGCTTGTGTTCGAGGGACAGCAGCCCGGCGGACAATTAACAATCACGACCGATGTAGAAAACTATCCTGGCTTTCCGGAAGGTGTCAATGGCCCTGAATTGATGGACATCATGCGTAAACAGGCGCAGCGCTTTGGAGCGGAAACAGTATTCCATACGGTTGAGTCGGTCGATATGTCGAAGCGGCCGTTTAAGGTAGTTGCTGAAGGCGAAGAATTTTTTGCTGAAGCGCTTATCATCGCAACCGGAGCATGCGCGAAGTGGTTAAATATTCCATCGGAAGAAGAGTATAAAGGATTCGGTGTCTCTGCCTGTGCTACATGCGATGGTTTCTTTTTTCGGAACCAGCATGTCGCGGTTGTTGGTGGTGGCGATACTGCATTAGAAGAAGCATCTTATCTTACAAACCATGCTTCGAAAGTTTCTATTATTCATCGTCGGCAAGAGTTGCGGGCTTCTGTAGCGATGCGGGAACGGGTGAAGGAGAACCCGAAGATTAATTTTATTTGGGATTCAATTGTGGAAGAAATTGTTGGTATACAGGAGAACGGTCACAAGAAAATGACCGGACTCAAGCTTAAAAATGTGAAGACAGGCTTGATAACTGAGTTTAAGTGTGATGGTTTATTTCTTGGAATCGGACATCAGCCAAATACATCGCTCTTCAAAGGTATGTTAGACATGGATAGTGTAGGATATCTTATAACCAAACCTTACAGTACCGAGACGAATGTTCAAGGTGTATTTGCTGCGGGAGATGTTGCAGATCCCAAATATCGGCAGGCAATTAGTGCGGCTGGTACCGGTTGCATGGCGGCAATTGATGCAGAGCGATTTTTAGCAGAATATAAATGACGACTATGTTAAAAATCAAAAATGAGAAAGGAAAAGTGAAAACATTTAGTTAATTGTTCTGACATTATATATTTATTGACCTGTTGTGGTTTCCAATCTCTATTGTCGAATTCCCCCAATTATTCGCTAATAAATTCATTTATTGTATATTTCTTTTTCCGCTTCTTTGTTTGACTTTCCGCCCTCTATTTCATAATTTGTTACGCCATAATAACTTACACTAAAGGCACGAGGCGAGATAATCAAGCCCGATCTTCGTGAAATTTATGTCTAAAACTGCAAAATGGGTCATAGGCATTATTGCCGCACTCATATTCATATTCGGATTATTTGTCCTAACGATAGTCTCGTGGATATTTTCTGACGAAAACGATGAGACGATATCGACTGGCGGCGAAAAGATTGCTGTAGTTGAACTAAAAGAACCGATTGTCTCTTCTGAAGATATTGTGAGGCAGTTTAAAAAGTATCGTGATAACAAATCGATACGGGCAATAGTTTTTCGTGTTGAATCTCCAGGCGGTGGTGTAGCGGCAAGTCAGGAAATTTATGAGGAAGTGAAAAAGACTCGTGATGCCGGCAGACCAGTCGTTGTCTCAATGGGCTCTGTGGCGGCAAGCGGCGGGTATTATGTTTCGTGCGGCGCTACTAAAATTGTAGCAAATCCTGGAACGCTCACGGGAAGCATTGGTGTGATTTTTCAATTCATGCATTTTCAGCAGCTCATGGATAAAATTGGTGTGGATCAGACAACATTCAAAACGGGAAAGTTTAAGGATTCAGGTTCACCATTTCGTAAGACAACAGAAGAGGAAAAGCAATACTTCAACATGCTTATAGGCGACGTGTACGATCAGTTTGTCGATGTTGTAGCTGAAGAACGCGGGATGGATCGCAAGGATGTACTGAAGTACGCAGATGGACGTGTTTTTACAGGACGTCAAGCATTAGAATATGGATTTGTAGACACGCTCGGTACGATGGAAGATGCAATAAATATTGCTGCGGAACTCGGCGGTATTCAGGGTAAACCGAGCGTTGTGAAAGAGACAAAGAAAAAAACTATCTTTGAGAAACTCATTGGTGATGCAGCAACAGAAGTAACAAAAATTCGGCAGGAATTTTTACAGCAGCCGGTTTTGCAGTACCGATTCACGTCTCCCAACTAATATTTCGAGGAGGTTCCGTGACAAAAGCAGATATCGTAGAAGTTATTGCATCGGCAACAGGACTAACGAAAGTAGAAACCGAAGCAGTGGTGGATGGATTCATCATGACGGTTATCTCTGCGATGAAGGAAGGAAAGAATATCGAGATTCGCGGTTTCGGCAGTTTTAAGATTAAGAAACGAAAAGGTAGGATGGCGCGCAATCCGCGCACTGGCGCACAAGTAATGGTAGATGAGCATTTTGTTCCGACATTTAAGGTATCGAAAGAAATGAAGCAAGTAGTGAATGAAAATTTGAAGAAGGGATTTTCATAATAGTAAAAAGAAGTTTATCTCGAGGGCGAGAAATAAAAATAGCCGCTAATTCTTCCATAAATTTAGGAAAGATGGTAGCTGATATTAATTCAACACAACTCACAACAACGAAGCAGTAATAACAGAAAGGAGCCGCGTATGCCATGTGGTCGTAAGCGGAAACGCCACAAAATAGCGACACACAAGCGCAAGAAGCGTTTGCGGAAGCAGCGTCATAAGAAGAAATCTCGTTAGTGTATTATCCTTTTGCCTGCCGTGAACTAAAAAACGGCAGGCAAAATAAGAATATGAAAACCGGGAATGTTAATGTGAGTTGATGAAGATTATAATTTAGATTTAGAATTATTTTCACTTCAATTTATAGAATTGTCACATACAGGAGGTTGTAATGGCACAGGAAAATGATGGCATGGCGAAGGGGCTTATTGTTGGGTTCATCACAGGCAGTATTGTGGGTGCGGCAATCGCGCTGCTTTATGCACCGAAAGCGGGCAAAGAATTGCGCGCCGATTTAAAAGAAAAAGCAGGCGATTTGATGGACGACGCTCAGGAATATATGGCGCGGGCAAAATCGACAGCAGTTGATATTATTAATGAAGGAAAACAGAAAGCAGCCTCGCTGGTAGATGATGCACGCCGCAAAGCCGACTCAATTATGGGCGATGCAGACCGCGTTATGAATCACGCGCGGACTAAAAGTGAAGGTGGAAAGAACACCTGAGCTAATTTTAAATCCAAACAACATTATTCACGAAATCCATAAGAGGGAAACTCGAGTGGAAACATTAATTCAACTTACAGAAATATTAGCGCTGTCGAGCGCCTCCGCATTGTGCATCTATCTTATCGTTGTCCTTGTTCGCTTCAATGCACTTTTGCTGGTCTTGCAGCGTGAACTTGTCGATCTAAATAAAAACCTGAAACCTATCCTCGAAAACCTCAATTCAATAACAGACAAATTGCGGTTGATAGCTATAAAAGTGGATGAACAGGTCGACATGGTGCAAGGAGTTTTTATTGCGTTCAAGCGAATTACAGAAAACGTGACCCGTTTTGAAGAGCGTTTTCAGTATCTATTGGAAGAACCGCTCATGCGCGTTAGCGCATTGTTTAGCAACGTAATCAATCGCGTTGTATCCATGTTCGGGCGGCGCTCGCAGGATATCCTCTGACGCATTCCTGAGATTTTTTTTCTGACGACGAATACCCGCTTGTTTGTATAGCGGAGTGCGCGGCGTTGTCATTTTACGAATAGGAGAAAAACATCGTGTCAAAAACAACAAGTAAAGAATATTCAATTGATAAAATTCGAAACATTGCATTTATCGGTCACGGAGGTTCGGGAAAAACGACGTTGACCGAGTCGTTGATGTTTGTTTCAGGAGCGTCTGACCGCATGGGACGTGTGGAAGACGGTTCAACAATCTCTGATTATCATTCAGATGAAATTGAACGCAAGATTTCTATCAATGCCGCTGTCCTTCATACCGATTGGCAGGGGACAAAGATTAATATTATTGATACACCGGGTTATTCAGACTTCACAGGCGAAGTTATAAGTTCTCTGCGTGTTGCCGATCTTGCGGTTGTTCTTGTAAAAGCAGTCGAGGGCGTGGAAGTCGGCACTGAGATCGTGTGGAACTATACTAAAGCCCTCAATCTGCCTTCACTTTTAGTGGTTAACAAATTGGATGCGGAAAACTCCGAGTTCGATCAAGCGTTTGCGACAGCAAAAGATCGTTTTGGGAATGATGTCGTGCAGGTGCAGTTTCCAGTGAACCAAGGGCTTTCATTTGACACTGTCGTGGATGTGCTTAAAATGAAGCTTTTAAAATTCAATCGGGAAGGCAACGGGAAATTTATTGAGCTCGATATTCCCGCCGACTTGCAGCAGAAAGCCGAGCAGCTGCATGAAGAACTAATCGAGAAAATTGCAGAAACCGATGAAGCTTTGATGAATAAATTTTTCGAGGAAGGCACGTTGAAAGATACTGATCTCGAAAATGGTTTCCGCATTGCTTTGCTCGCACGAAAAATTTTCCCTGTCTTTTGTACTGCTGCTACGTTTGGCATTGGAGTTGGACCATTGATGAGCTTCATTGATACTTATGGGCCGTCGCCGAAGTATCGAGGTGCAGTCAAAGCAACAAACAGTACCGATAAAAAAGAAATTGATGTGGATCCTAATACAGCGAAAGAACCGTCGCTCTTTGTATTTAAAACGGTTTCTGAAGAACACGTTGGCGAGTTATCCTACTTCCGAGTTTATTCCGGTACAATCACGCCCGGGCTAGACTTATTGAACCAATCCAATGGTAAAGGCGAGCGCCTCGGACAATTATTTGTGATGAACGGCAAAGAACGTCAGGAAATTACTAGGCTAATTGCAGGTGACATAGGTGCTGTAGTGAAATTGAAAGACACGCATACCAACAACACTCTTAGCAGTCGGACATTTCCGGTCGTGTACGCACCAATCATCTTCCCCGATCCGGTTATACGAATGGCGATTCATTCCAAAGTTAAAGGGGATGAAGACCGTATGGCAAATGGATTGCATTCTTTGCACGAGGAAGACCCAACATTTGTTATTTCAGTCGACGGCAAACTCAGCCAGACAATCATTGCAGGACAGGGCGAATTGCATTTGCTCATAGTGACCAAGCGTCTGAAACTCAAGTACAGTGTTGATGTAGACTTGACTGAGCCAAAGATTCCATACAAAGAAGCAATTCGTGCAGTAGCAGCAGATGTGGAATATAAACACAAGAAGCAGACAGGTGGACGCGGGCAGTACGGACACGTGCATATTAAAATTGAGCCACGACCGCGAGGCGCCGGATTTGAATTTGAAGACGCTCTTGTTGGCGGTGTTGTGCCGGGCCGTTTTGTGCCGGCAGTTGAAAAGGGCGTTATTGAAACTATGCAGCGCGGCGTGCTTGCCGGTTATGAAGTCGTGGATGTGAAGGTAACAATTTTCGACGGCTCTTACCACGCGGTAGATTCTGACGAACATTCTTTCAAGATTGCCGGTTCTATGGCGTTTAGAAAAGGTATTATGGAAGCGAAACCTATTCTTTTGGAACCGATCAATATTATTGAAGTGACAGTTCCGGAAGAATATATGGGCGATGTTATGGGCGATCTCTCAGGAAGGCGCGGAAAAATTCAAGGTATGGAAGCCGAAGGGCATTTCCAAGTTATTAAAGCCACAGTACCGATGGCTGAGATTCATAAATACTCTACGATCCTTCGCTCTATGACACAAGGACGTGGAGTGTATAAAACAAAGTTCTCGCATTACGATGAGATGCCTCGCGAACAAGCAGAGAAAGTTATCGAAACCAGCGCGAAAAATAAGAAGGAAGAAGAAGAGTAAAATATTTTTTCTATGTAGTAGGGTTCAATATATTGAACCCTACAGAATTAATTATAATTTAGGCTTTGATATTAAGAGTTGAATTGACTTTCTCGAGGAGCACATCGAGAGTAAATCCTTTTGCAAGATATTCTACCGTCGCGCCCTTCTTCCATTCCTTGTACAATTGCTCATCAATAGTCATCATTATTATAGGGATATCAGCCGTTTCCTTGCGCTCCTTTAATATCTCTAACATATTGTAACCATTGAGATTCTTCATAAAAACATCGCTGATAATCAAATCAGGGTGGTGCTGTTTCGCAAGCTCAAGCCCTACAAGTCCATCTTCGGCTTCCAGTGTTTCATAGCCGCCTTTCAATTTTAGTGCAGCAGATATAGATTTACGTACAGAATCATCGTCGTCAACAACGAGTATTTTTTTCCCCATAAGGAAACCTCTCATTTTATTATTTTAATAATTTACAAAATTTCGCACTTAATTACAAGGCGATAGGACAATCTCATTTTATCGTCTCCTTTTTTTTCTGTATCTTAAATTAATATATGACAAAACGAAAAAAAAGGGTACAAGAAAACCTTCCGAAGGTTTCTCAGAAGCCATCTGATATAATTATTCGCGGGGTAAGAGTTCATAATCTTAAGAACATCAACCTGACGCTGCCGCGGAATAAATTAATTGTCGTCACTGGAGTAAGCGGTTCCGGCAAATCAAGTCTTGCGTTCGATACTATTTACGCTGAGGGTCAGCGCCGTTATGTTGAAAGTCTTTCTTCTTACGCCCGACAGTTTCTTGAGCGCATGGAAAAGCCAGATGTTGATTTGATTCAAGGTATTAGTCCGGCGATTGCCATTGAACAAAAAACCACTTCACGCAATCCGCGATCAACTGTTGCTACTTCCACAGAAATTTACGATTACCTTCGACTGCTCTTTGGCCGTATTGGAAAAACGTATTGCCGCGTTTGCGGTAAATTGATAAATAGAAATACTGTAACTACGGTTGTCGATAGAGTGCAGCAAGAACCGGATGGAGCAAAAGTGTATATAATGTTCCCTATGCATGAACATGCGGGGCGCACGATGAAGGAAGAAGTAGACGCTCTCAAGAAGCGCGGTTTCTTCCGGCTTTTTATAGACGGCGAATTGATCGACCTGAATGAATGGGATTTCAAAGCGAAATCAAAGAAGAACATTCATGTGTTGATAGACCGCCTTGTCGTGCGCAGAAATGAAAAAGAAAACGTAACGCGTCTGGCAGATTCCATTCAAACTGCTTTTGAAGAAGGAAGCGGATATGCGCATATTTATTTATTGGAGCAAAAACAACTTCTCCGGTTTTCCCAGCATTTCGAGTGCATCGAAGATGGCATTCGATATGAAGACCCGGAGCCGCGGCTTTTTTCGTTCAATAATCCGGTCGGTGCATGTCCCAGGTGCCAAGGATTCGGCAGAATCATCGGCATTGACATGGATCTTGTTGTGCCGGATCCCAGCAAGACGATTCGACAAGGTGCTATCTTACCGTGGACATTTCCCCACTGGCGGGAAAATCTTATCGATCTGCTCCGCGTTGCAAAGGAAGTAAATATTCCGGTAGATATTCCCTTTAACGAATTGACAAAAGAACAACTTGCCATAGTGATGAACGGCTGTAAAGGGTTCGATGGCATTAATAAGTATTTCAAGTTCATCGAACGCAAGTCATATAAAATGCATTATCGCGTACTCCTCAGCCGCTTTCGCGGATATACAACTTGTGAGGAATGCGGCGGTTCGCGTTTACGCAAGGAAGTGCTTAATGTTCGTGTCGGTGGAAAAAATATCCGTGACATTGTACAAATGACAATTGAAAATGCAAACCAATTTTTCAAGGATATTGTGTTCTCGAAATACGAAGAGGAAGCTGCCAAACGTATTTTAGAAGAAATTCGCAAACGGCTTAGTTTTCTCGATGAGATAGGACTTGGCTATATTACACTTGATCGTTTGTCGATGACCCTTTCCGGTGGCGAATCTCAGCGCATCAATCTCGCAACTTCACTCGGCTCTTCGCTGATGGGATCGCTTTACGTTCTTGATGAACCGACCATCGGACTGCATCCGCGCGACAACGGACGGCTCATTGCTATTCTGAAATCATTACGTGATATCGGAAACACAGTGCTCGTCGTTGAGCACGATGATGAGATGATGCGCGAAGCCGATATGATTGTAGATATAGGACCGCGAGCCGGTGAACATGGCGGCGAACTTGTCTTTCAAGGAAAAATGGAACAGCTTCTCCAGCACCAGATATCTCTTACTGCACGATACTTGAATGGTACATTGAAAATTCCAACGCCAAAATCAAGAAGAGCAGACAATGAGCAATCAATTTTTATTCATCGTGCATCGGAAAATAATTTAAAGAATATTGATATCCGTATTCCGCTGAATATGTTCGTTTGTGTGACAGGTGTGAGCGGATCCGGTAAAAGTACGCTTATACATGAAGTATTGTATGCTGGAATAATGAAACGAAAAGGCGGCTATGATGGAACTGCGGGCAAATGTAGAGCGATCGATGGACTCGATTATATCAATCGTGTCGAATTAGTGGATCAATCACCCATTGGCAGAAGTCCGCGCTCGAATCCAATCACTTACATTAAAATTTTCGATCTCATCCGCGACTTGCTTGCCCACACGCCGGTGGCGAAGACACACGGCTACTCGCCAGGTCATTTTTCATTCAACGTACCTGGCGGCAGGTGCGAAGTATGCGAGGGCGACGGCTTACAGCGCATCGAGATGCAGTTTCTCGCAGATATTTTTCTGCCATGCGAATCGTGCAAGGGAAAACGCTTTAAGCAGGAGGTGTTGGACGTCCGATACCGTGGCAAGAATGTAGATGATATTTTGAATATGACAGTAACAGAGGCAATGGAGTTTTTCTCTCTTACACCGGATAGCCGGCGCATAGCAAAACGATTGAAGGTATTGGATGATGTTGGGTTGGGCTATTTACGACTTGGACAACCTGCAACAACGCTTTCAGGCGGTGAAGCACAGCGCATTAAACTTGCTCACCATCTTTCCATTACTGAGCAGGAAGGCAAAGCGCTCTTCATTTTCGATGAACCTACAACCGGGCTTCACTTTGATGATATTGCAAAACTTCTTAAATGTTTTGATGCGCTTGTCGAGGCGGGACATTCCATCATCGTTATCGAACACAATATGGATGTTGTTAAGTGTGCCGACTTTGTAATTGATTTGGGACCTGAAGCAGGCGAACGGGGCGGAGAAATTGTTGCAACAGGTACTCCGGAAGAAATTGCTCAAAATCCGCGTTCATACACAGGTGGTTTTTTGAAAAGGCACATCTAATATCCGCTTAAAACAACGAACCGAAAGTCAGCGTTATAAATAATCCGCCGAAGTTCCTCATATAGCCGCCTTCCATAACTTCAATTCCATTTGGAAACTGTGCAAGGAAATATTTTACGCTGAGGCCAGTTAACGTTCCCTTTTCCATCCCAAAATATGCGCCCGCTCCAATATAGCCGCCAAGAGTGTATCGCATCTTACCATACTTTAAGCTAGTGAAAAAATCTATTTTTCCGGGATCGGTATAAGCATACGTTCCATCCGAATAATAATAATTAGTCGGATTTGCATACGGCGAAACGTACACCATTGTTGGTCCAAGTCCAGCATTAATGAATGGCCTGAAATTATCTACAATATCATCTTTGAATAATCGGTACTGTACACCTACCGTAAACGGTATCATCAGAAGCCGGTTCTTTTTTCCCGGAATGTAACTGTTACCATAATAATCATATTGTTCAAATTCAGTTTCATCCTTCACGTCCGAGACGGCAAAGTTTAGCATCATAGAAAGTTCGTCAGTAAATTCATACCGATAAAACATACCGAGACCGAATCCATTATTTGACATAAGAAGATCGAGTCCCCATGCCTTTACCATCGGTCTGTAACTTTGCGGCTGAATAAGATTTGGATTGGATGGTGTAAAGATGATCGTTGTGTCCGGTGTTGCAGGTGATTGCGCGAAGACGTTTGTGCCAAGGAAGAATATAACAAAGAGGAATAGGACTGTGCGATATGAGTTTGTGTTGTATTCCATCGGTTTCAATTTAATAACAGTTTAATTTTACAAAATATTCCGCAACTACGCAGCACTTTTTAATAAACAGTGGAATAATTCCCTCTCCTTTTAGGAGAGGGTTAGCCTGCCCGCCGCACAGAGCTTGCTTTGGCAGGCGGGAGTGAGGTCAAAAAAAGAAATGATCCCACCTTTGCGCCAGAGGCGCATCCGCCTCTGGCGGAAGTCCTCACCTATTCTCGCACAAAACGCGGAGGGGAGGAGATTATATTGAAAAAATCTAGCACTATTCAAGACCATGTTGACTATTTACAAAAATACAGAAAATAACGAATACCTCATAAATTTATCGAACAGCGAAGATCGCAAATTTCAAATACTTCGTTTCCGGCATCGCTAGTATAACCGGATGATCTGGAGCTGCACCTGCAAATTCTAAAAGTTGCACGTACCGTTTCGCTTTTACCGCAGCTTGTTCGATGGCGGAAAGAAATCCGTCCTCTGTAATATGGTGCGAGCAAGATGCTGTGACAAGAAATCCGCCTGCGTTTATCAACCGCATTGCCGCCGCGTTAATTTCTTTGTATCCGCGCAGTGCAGCCGGAATGTTCTTCTTGCTTTTCGTGAACGATGGCGGATCAAGTATAACCATGTCGATTTTTTTATTCTCCTCACCAAGCAATTTCAGTTTAGCAGATATATCACCGATTTCAAATTCAACAGCAGCTGAGTTCAATCGAGCGTTCACTTTGGCTTTTGTAATTGCGTTCTCAGAAATATCTACTCCATGCACAGATGCTGCCTTTGCAAAGGCGGCGTGTAAGGCGAATCCGCCTTCGTTGCAGAAACAATCCAATACGGTTCCGCCAATTGCGTAGCGATGAATTGCTTTCCTATTTTCGCGTTGATCAAGAAAAAAGCCGGTTTTTTGTCCATTCATTACATCTACTTCAAATTTCACACCATCATCTATAATTGTAATACCGGCATTTCCCCGTAAAACTTTTTTCTCTAATGGTAATTCTTCCAGAGTACGAATTGCAACATCATTCCGGGCAATAATAGCTTTGGGATGAAAAATTGTCTCCAAAACATTGCAAATTAATTCTGTTTGTTTGTCCATTCCTGCAGATAGAATTTGCAAGGAAATGAACTCGTTATATTTATCGATGATCAAACCCGGTAGAAAATCGCTTTCACCGTGTGTGAGCCGAAATGTTTCTGCGCCGGGGTAAAGCCGTTGCCGCAGCGTAAGCGCTTGCTGAATTCTTCTCTCAAAAAAACTAAAACCGATTTCTTCCGGCTCTGATGTAAGAAAACGGAAGGCGATAAGCGAATGAGGATGATAGAAACCGAGCCCAAGAAACTTTTGGTCATTCCGGAGCAGTTCAACGACATCGCCGATTTCCGGTGTGCCACGAATAGATGCAATCTCATTGCTGAAAACCCATTGGTGTCCAGCAGCAATTCTGTGCTCTTCGTTTTTCTTGAGTATAATTTGATTTTTCATAAAGTCAAATTAGAGAGTTTTTGAAGGATAAGCAAGCTTGAGCATTTCACTCAATCTGGGAGTTTGGGTGCGATAGAATTCAAAACCTCATTCTCAAAATCAGCGTTATTAAGATAGGCGAACAGGTGTTTGGGAATGGAAAAACAGTCGTAGAGTCCCCGCCCGCCTACATTAAGAATGGATTCCATAAGTTTTTTGTAATGAAATGTTTTTAATGAATCGTAAAATATCTTTTGATAAAGAGACAAGATTAGATAAACGGTATTCCGCTTGATGCCTTTTGTGTTTATATTAATACTATACAGTGCGGTCGTTACTTTTTAGTGGGTTTCTGAATAAAGTAACACTCTTGAGAAATTATTATAGTAATAAGGAATAATTATTGAAAAATATAAAATGTATTGTATTCGATATGGATGGAACATTGACGCAAACAAACCAGCTCATATATGATTCGTTTAATTACATAGCGCAAAAATATGCCGGAAGAACATTTAATATCCCTGAAATAACCGCGATGTTCGGTCCGCCGGAAGAAGAAGCGTTGCTCGCTATCGTTCACCCGGAACAAGTTGACAGTGCGATGAAAGACTATCTCTCGTTCTATCGTACACATCACAATCAATTGGCGCAAATTTATCCCGGTATGGAGAACATTCTAAGTTCGATAAAGGAACGCGGTAAAATGCTGGCTATTTTCACCGGCAAGGGAACGTCCACCACAAAAATTACTTTACAGGAATTTCGTATTGAAAAATATTTTGAATATGTGAGTAACAGGGAATGATGTTGTCAAACGCAAACCATCTTCAGAAGGACTGTTTAAGATTATGAAACACTTTGCGCTTCAGCCGGATGAAATGCTGATGGTGGGAGATTCTGTTTCTGATGTGAATGCCGCACGCGAAGCCGGCGTAAAGATTGCAGCTGTTGTGTGGGATTCATACGCGAAAGAAACAGTGCTGCAGATGAAAACAGATTTTGTATTTAATAACACAAAAGAATTTCAAGACTGGCTGAATATGCAGTTCAATTAAAAATATAAAACGAAAAAATCATCCACCATCCTCGCTGGAAAGGCTGTGGCGACATAATATTGAATCCTGTACAACTTCAGTTAAAAGGAATAAATAATGGAACCCTTGAATGTTGGTGTTGTCGGCGTTGGGCATCTTGGAAGTCTCCACACGAAAATGTATGCGCAAATTCCATCGGTTAAATTGGTCGGCGTATATGATGCCGACTCGCAGCGAACACGAAAGTTAGCAAATGAGTTTGGGATCAAAGCATTCCCAACTCTTGACGAACTGCTGTCTCAAGTCGAAGCAGTCAGCATTGCAACAACAACACAATCGCACTACGATGTAGCGATGCAAGTAATAAAACGGGACGTGCATCTTCTAATCGAGAAACCGATCACCGCAACCATCGAACAAGCAAAAGCGCTGACAGAACGGGCAGATATAAAAGGATTGAAATTACAGGTTGGACATATTGAGCGTTTCAACCCGGCAATCCTTGCGTTGGAACCGTACAATATTACTCCGCTGTTCATTGAATCTCATCGTCTGGCACAATTTAATCCGCGCGGATCAGATGTGGCAGTGGTGCTTGACTTGATGATTCATGATATTGATTTGATTTTGAGCCTGGTGAAATCGAAAGTGACGCGCATTGATGCCAATGGTATTGCTGTTATCTCAGATACACCTGATATTGCCAACGCACGCTTACAGTTTGAAAATGGCTGTGTTGCCAATGTAACGGCAAGCCGTATTTCGCAAAACAAAATGCGAAAGATGCGAATGTTTCAACGAGACGCATACATATCCATAGATTTTGCACAGGGATTAGCAGAAGTATTTCGTTTGGTCGACGAACAAACACCCAATGTAAAATCAACGATGATGCTTGGCAAGATCGATCAAGGTCAGCACAAACGTATAATTGTGTACGAACAACCAGAAGTACAAGAAGTGAATGCATTGAAGTACGAACTTGAGCGTTTTGTCGAGTCCGTGCAAAAGAACCTGGAAACACCTGTTACCGGCCGTGATGGCTTGCATGCGCTGGAAGTGGCACAAGAAATTTTACAGAAGATTGAATCGCAGAAAATTACTATGGCATAATTATCCAATAGCTATGATAACAAAGCGTATTGACATTCATGATGAAATTCTAAAACGTGTCGGTGCAGTTGCCGACCGTGAGAGTATCGCCGCGTACGTTGTTGGAGGCTATGTGCGTGATATTCTGCTTGGCAAGGAAGTTAAAGATACAGACATCGTTGTTATCGGTAGTGGCGTGGAGTTTGCAAAAAAAGTTGCTAAGGATTTTGGAAGAACAAATCTCATTCTATTTGAAAACTTTGGTACAGCGATGTTGCCGTTAGATGATAGGAAATTGGAATTTGTTGGTGCACGGAAAGAAAGTTATCGGAAAGATTCCCGAAAACCACATGTTGAAGTCGGAACGCTCAACGAAGATTTATCGCGGCGGGATTTTACAGTGAATGCGATGGCGGCAAGCCTGAATGAAAAAACATTCGGTGAAATTACCGACCCGTTTGATTGTGAAAGTGACCTGAAGAAAAAAATACTGCGTACACCACTCGACCCGGAAAATACATTCGATGACGATCCGCTTCGCATTATGCGCGCTATGCGTTTTGCTTCGCAGCTTGGGTTTGATATAGAGCCCGGCGTGCTGAAGGCGGCAAAGAAGATGGCAGAACGGTTGACGATTGTTTCACAGGAGCGCATAACAGATGAATTCCTAAAAATTATGGCAAGTCCCAAACCGTCCATCGGGCTTCAATTGATGTACGACTCGGACGTAATGCGAATTGTCTTTCCCGAAATTGCAGAGATGTCGGGTGTAGATCAGCGAAAAGATTACCATCATAAAGATGTTTTCAAGCATACGCTGCAAGTTGTCGATAAAGTTGCCGCGGCATCGGAAAATCTTTGGCTGCGTATGGCGGCGCTTCTGCACGATATCGGTAAACCGAAGACGAAAGTATTCAAACCGTCAATCGGCTGGACATTTCATGGACACGAAGACCTTGGCGCGCGAATGGTAAAGCGGATCTTCCGCCGGATGCGATTTCCGCTGGAGAATCTTCCATATATCGAAAAGTTAATTCGCCTTCATCTCCGTCCACAGGCATTAGTCGATGACGGCGTCACAGATTCCGCCGTTCGCCGATTGATGTTTGAAACAGGCAATGATATTGATGATCTTATGCTGTTATGCAGAGCTGATATTACATCAAAGAATCAAGAACTTATTGAGAAAGTGAAACGAAACTACGATCTTGTTATTACCAAGATGGTTGAGGTGGAAGAAAAAGACCGTATTCGGAACTGGCAACCGCCGTTACGCGGCGAAGAAATTATGTCAATTTGTGGATTAACCGAAGGCCCGATGGTTGGAGTATTGAAAGATAGAATCACGGATGCCATTCTTGATGGTGCTATTCCGAACGAGCACGAAGCAGCTTTGCAGTACCTTCTTTCAATTAAAGATGAAGTGATGAGTAAGCCGACTATAAAGAAAAGACGTTCTAATGAAAAATGAAACAACCTAGCAATTGTTAGCGTCTAAAGGTGTTGATTGGATTAAAATTTTATTTAGTTTAATGTAACTTTACCGTAAATAGACCGTTTATATGATGTAGTTTTTAATTTCCTACCAATTTAGAAACAATGGAGAAGTATCAATGAAAAAAATCATAGCTTTAATTGTATTGACAATTTCAATTTGTGGAGCACAAACACAACCCGGAATAGCAAAAACACTTACATTAGATAATGCTATTACTATTGCTCTGCAACACAATTTAAATGTTGTGCAGGCGGCAAATAATGTTGATGCTGCACGAGGTGTTGAAGTTGCGGGATATGGTTCCTATTTGCCGACTCTTTCAGCTTCTGCTGGCTGGGGGCGATCACAAATAGAATCGCCCGTTGACTCAACATATAACCCATTTATCAATCAAAATATTGCTTCAGGAGGTAATTCTACTACAACCGGTTATTCTGCCGGTCTCAATTTGAATTACACTATATTTGATGGATTGAATCGTGAGATGAATCTCAGCAAAGCTCTATCGGGGAAAACGATAGCCGATCAGAATTATTTGCGAACTAAACAAGGAACTATATACTCAGTGCAGGCAAGTTATCTTAGTGTGCTGCGTAACGAGCAGCTTGTCCTTGTTAACCAGGAAAATCTGAAACGTGATCAGGAAGAACTGGAACGAATTCAGGAATCTGCTCGAGTAGGATCATTAGCTATTGGTGACGTATATCGCCAACAATCTGCAGAAGCAACAGACGAATTTAACCTCATCAGTGCGCAAAATACGTATGATAAATCTATTGCTGATTTACTTGCTCTTATCGGATTGGATGTAGTGGATGAGTATCGAATTGTGGATTCCTCCATCCCAGTGGATATTGATTCGACGGAGTTTTCTCGATTACCTACCATGGGAGAATTTGATCAGTATCGCAAACAAGCTCTCATTGCTCGGCCGGATTATCAATCGGCGTCAGAAAATTTGAAAAGCGCGTCGTACGGCGTCACTTCAGCTTGGGGTCGCTATTTACCTGGTCTCAATGCATATGCAGGTTATAGTCTTAATGCGCCAGAAGTATCGCAATTATCAAGTAATAAGGATTACACGTGGGGCTTAAAATTTAGCTGGACACTATTTGATGGATTCCAAACTAACGAAGGGATCCAGAACGCGAAAGTTCAAGAGCGAAATGCTGAAATATCGCTTCTCCAAACAGAACTTGGCGTTAGTGTCGATGTAAAGAAGGCATTACTTGACCTTAATGCGGCTAAAAGGCAGTATGAAGCCAGCGTCAAAGCTGTAACTTCTGCAACACAGGATCGTAAAGTAGCACAGGAGAAGTATAATCTTGGTTCTGGAACAATAATTGATTTACAGACAGCAAATGCAAACCTTGTGAATGCTCAAGTGACCAAAATAAGTGCAATATACAACTATATAACAGCCAAACGAAATCTTGAATATGTTACCGGTGAACGCACGTATTAATCGGAACTACCAATTCATATAAGACAAAAAATTTTTGAGGGGTGAATAATGGCAAATGGTAATGGGAAAAAGAAAAAGAAAAAAATAATCATTTTTTCAATCATTGGAGCAGTGTTGGTTGTTCTTGCGTTGCTTGTCTTTCTCGGCAGCCGGCGTGAGACTATTGTGACTGTTCAGACGGAAAAAATTCAACGAAGAACGATCACGCAGATTGTATCGGCGACAGGAAAAATACAGCCGGAAATACAAGTGAAGATAAATGCAGAGGTCAGCGGAGAAATTATTGGATTGCCAGTTCGCGAGGGCCAAAATGTCACAAAAGGACAATTGCTTGTCCGCATAAAACCGGATGCATATCAGGCTCAATTAGAAAATGCACAAGCTACATTGGAGATGGCAGATGCTGGCCTTCGGAAAGCCGAGGCAGATTACAATCGTGCAAAAGGACTTATTGTGAAAAAACTAATTTCTGATTCTGATATGGATATTGCAAAAGCTAATTATCTAAGCGCAAAAGCGGGATATGACCAAGCGAATGCAAACCTTAAGCAGTATCTTGACCAGTATTCGAAGACCACAATTTATTCGCCGATGACGGGTATTGTCAGCCAATTAATATCCGAACTTGGCGAGCGTGTCAGTGGAAGCACATTTACGCAGGGGACAGAAATAATGACGATAGCCGATGTTGCTTCTATGGAAGCACGTGTCGATGTCGGTGAGAATGATGTGGTAATGGTGCAAAAAGGAGATACAGCGAATATAGAAGTCGATTCATATCAAGATCGTAAATTTATTGGCATCGTTACGCAGATCGCAAACACTGCAACATCGACCGGCACAGGAACCCAGGATCAAGTCACGAATTTTGAAGTAAGAATCCGTATCAATACTCCTGAAGGTATTCAATTTCGGCCCGGAATGTCCGTGTCAGCGGATATTGAAACGGAAACTCATTCTAATGTTCTGACTGTACCCATCCAGTCTGTTACAGTACGTGCACCGAAGAAAGAAACGAAAGATGAACCTAAAGAGGGAGAAGCACAATTAGTTGCCTCAAATAAAAAGAAGGAAGAGGATAAACTTGAAGAAGTTGTATTCGTTGTGAAAGATGGAGTTGCTAAAACTGTTCCTGTTAAACGTGGCATCAGTAATGATACATATGTTGAAGTGAAGGCAGATGGGCTTGAGGGTAAAGAAGTCGTGTCGGGTCCATTCAAAGCGATCAATCGTGATTTAGAAGTTGATTCAAAAGTAAAAGTTGACAATAAGTCAGCGAAAAGAACCGGTGCGAGCGCTGATCTGGATAAAAAGTAAGAAAACTTAGGAATAAGCGATAGTGATGCAAAGACTTGCTCGAATATCTGGACTTATAGTTACAATAATTTTGCTGATGCAGACCAACTTGCCGGCACAGACAATAGATGAAGGTGTCTCGCTTGTCCAGCAGAAGAAATATGCAGAAGCAAAAACGGTGTTTGAACAAATTCTGGATAAGAATAAGAATGACGCTGAAGCGCATTATCGTCTTGGTTTGGTATTCCTTAATCGAGGATTTAAAGACCGAGATGTTAATGAAGCAGTTGATCAGCTTGAAAAGGCAGTCGATCTAAATCCAAATAATGCTGACTATCAATTCAGATATGGAGCTGCTCTTGCAGAAAAGGCCCAAAATGCTGGAGTGATTAAACAAGCATTTCTTGCATCGAAAATAAAGAACGCATTTAAACGATCGGTGGAACTCAATCCTCAAAATGCTCGCTCGCGAATTGCTTTGGCGCAATTTTACTTACAAGCTCCTTCCATTATGGGCGGTGATGATGCCGAAGGCTGGAAGCAATTAGATGAAGCTATAAAGTTGGATGAATTTCAGGGCAGGTCTACGAAAGCATATTTTTTAGGGAGAGCAAAGAAAAATGATGAAGCTGAGAATGAACACAAAATGCTCATTAAATCGTATTCGGAGAATTGGCGTGTCTGGAAAAACTACGGTTACTTCTGCTTGAATATTGATCGTTGCGATGATGCTGTAAAATACCTGCAGAAGTACGTGGTGATGCGGCCCGATACAGCAGATTCTTATCAAAGTCTCGCAGAAGCTTTATTGAAAAAGGGAAATATTGATCTGGCAATGTCGAACCTTGATAAATCCTTAAGTATCGATAAAGAATATGTTCCAGCAATTATCTCCTTGGGCGAAGCATATCAGGCAAAGGGACAAAAAAAGGAAGCAAAAGAAACATATCAGCGAGCAATTACGACGACGCAGAACGAATATTTTAGAAAACAAGCAGAAGAAAAATTAAAAGAAGTAGAGTAACAGGAAGGAAACCGGAATGTCAAGTATTATTCAGCTCACGAACATCACAAAGTTTTATCAAGTAGGCGAAGAAAAAGTTCATGCCTTAGATGGTGTCTCAATCCAGATTCAGAAAAACGAATATGTGGCAATTATGGGCCCGTCAGGTTCCGGTAAATCAACTTTGATGAATATTATTGGTTGTTTAGACACGCCAACCTCCGGTTTGTATGAACTGAACAGTACGAATGTCAGCGACATGAACGATAATCAGCTTGCAAAGATCCGGAACAAGGAAATTGGATTTATCTTTCAGACATTTAATCTGCTTGCCAGATCGGATGTTCTCCACAATGTTGAACTCCCGCTTATTTATGGCGGAGTCGGATCGATGGAGCGGAAGAAATTAGCACGCGCAGCAATTGATCGTGTAGGATTAACGGATCGAATCCATCACAAACCAAATGAACTTTCCGGCGGACAACGACAGCGTGTTTCCATAGCGCGCGCGCTCGTTACACAGCCATCCATTTTACTTGCAGATGAACCAACCGGAAACCTTGATACAAAAACCGGCGATGAAATTATGATGCTATTCGATGCACTGCATAAGGAAGGCAATACGATCGTCCTCGTAACCCATGAAGAGGATATTGCGTTACATGCACATCGTCGGATTCGTCTCCGTGACGGCAAGATGGAAGTTGACGAGCCAATCAAGAATCGAAAAGTCTTAACTCATCCGACGGCAGTCATGGTATAACATGAAATTTATTTTTGATGAATTCAAAGAAGGAATGGCGATAGCATTTGCCGCCATCCGTGCCAACAAAATGCGTTCTGTGCTAACGACGCTGGGTATTATTATCGGTATTGTTTCTGTAACGCTCATGGGAGCAGCGATTGAAGGACTGGATCGCGCCTTCAATAAAAGTATAGCGACTCTCGGTTCTGATGTGTTATATGTACAGAAACGATCATGGACCGACAATGGACAAGATTGGTGGAAAACAAAAAATCGGCGGAACATACGCATTAAGCAAGCAAAGGATATTGAAAAGTATTCAGAAAGTGCGCAAGCGGTAAATCCTGCATCGGGAGCAACGCGGGATGTCAAATATGGGCAAAAATTTATTGAGAACGTCACTGTTGTTGGTACCGGAGCTTACTGGCTTGAGACAAATGGAGCAACTATTGCTTTCGGCAGATTTTTTACCCCAATGGAAGCGGATGGAGGCCGGCCGGTGTGTGCCATCGGTTCTGAAGTAGCTGCGAATTTATTTCCAAATGAAAATCCAATTGGAAAAATTATCAGGGTCGGTGGGTATGCATACCAAGTATTAGGTGTATTTGATAAACAAGGCAATTTTCTTGGAGCACAAAGTCTTGATAATAGAGTTTATGTTCCGATCAATAGGTTCTTTCAAGAATTTATGTCGAAGAGAAGTGATCTACAGGTTATGGTGAAAGCAAAATCTGTGGAAGAATTGGATAATACGAAAGAAGAAATCCGGGGTATCATGCGTAAATCACGTGGCCTCAAACCGAAAGACGAGGATGATTTTGCAATTAACCAGCAAGAGACGATCATCCAGACGTTTAATACAATTGGTGGTGTTATCGCAGCCGTAGGTTTATTTATCACAGGGATGTCGCTCTTCGTTGGTGGTATTGGAATTATGAATATCATGTTTGTATCGGTAACTGAACGCACAAGAGAAATCGGTATCCGCAAAGCAATAGGAGCGCCTCGGCGTACTATTCTTATGCAATTCCTGATGGAATCTGCGGCGTTATGTCTCATAGGCGGGATCATCGGTATCATTATTGCCTTTCCGTTAAGTTTGATCATTGATACATTTCTTCCAACAGCTATGCCATTGAGTGTAGTATTCATTGCCCTGCTTGTTTCGATTATTGTTGGAGTCGTTTCTGGGTTTTTACCGGCGTACCGGGCATCGCGTCTCGATCCAGTCGATGCACTTAGATATGAATAGAGGGAACTTTTTCCTTTAAACTTTTTACTTGTGACTTGACTTATGGAATTTTCTGAAATATTTAAAATGTCTCTTACTGCAATCCGCTCCAATAAACTTCGCTCGGTGTTGACCCTGCTGGGTATTATTGTCGGAGTTTTTTCCATTATTGGAGTAATGACAGCTGTTCAGGTACTTCAGAACAGTATTGAAAATGGTTTAAGCGGGCTTGGAGCCAATACGTTTCAGGTTCAGAAGCAGCCGGTTATGGCAAATCATGCTCAATGGCTTAAAGCAATGAAAAGAAAAGATATACGCTATGAACAAGGATTGATCGTTAAGGAAAAGATGACACTTGCTCAATCTGTTGCTCTAGAATCCTGGAAAGATGCACAGACAATTCAATTTGGATCTCTGAAGACAAATCCAAATGTTCAAGTTGGTGGAGAAGAGCCAGAAGGTATCTCTACGAACAACTGGACAATTCAAGAAGGGCGAAGTATTAATGAAGATGATATTCGCTATGGCTCCTTTGTTACAATTATTGCTCAGGATGTTGTAAAAAAAATCTTTCCTCATGGTGGAGCTGTGGGAAGTGAGATTCGTATCGGCGATGACCGATATCGTGTGATTGGAACATTTGATCTAAATGGATCAAGCTTGGGGGGAAGCAATGATAACTATGCCGTAATACCATTGAGCACTTTTCTGAATTCATATGGGAAGCTTCGCAGCATGCATATTATGATCAAAGCGAAAAATGCAGAAGTGTATGATGATTGTGTTGAGGAAGCGCGTATGATTCTTCGGACAATACGTAATGTAGCCCCGGGTGATGAAGATGATTTTACAATCTTCTCTAATGATTCACTCATAGCAACCTTTAATGACTTTACACTTTACGTTAAACTCGGCGTTGGATTTATGAGTTTCATCGCGTTGATAGCTGCCGGTATCGGTATTATGAATATAATGCTTGTATCTGTAACCGAACGCACGAGAGAAATTGGCATTCGGAAAGCATTAGGTGCTCGCAAGTCAAATATCCTGTCACAATTTATCACTGAAGCTGTTGTATTGTGTGAAATCGGCGGTCTCATTGGCGTCGCGCTTGGCGTACTTGGAGGTAACTTAGCTGCTCTTGCGTTTAGTTTCCCGCCTGTATTTCCGATTGATTGGGCATTAATTGGAATTGCAATCACTACATTTGTCGGAGTAGTGTTCGGTGTCTATCCTGCATGGAAAGCTGCAAATCTTGATCCTATCGAATCTCTTCGATATGAGTAACAAAAAAGCCGGTGAAATGTGAACCGGCTTTTTTTATTTCTTTAGTTCTCACCGACATTACTTGTCTCTTTTTCAGGTAAAGAATAGCATATTTTGAATTATATCCCAATTTATTGTATTATGGTGCAAATATTATAACTATGATTGAGGTGCCTATGAAAAAAATTATCAATTTAAGAATGCTTTGCATGATGTTCATTGCGAGCATCATGTCCATCTCCCTTCAGGCACAATCCAAATCAGGAGCCGCCGTCAAGAATGACTCGATAAAGTACACAATTGAAAACTGCATCAACAAATTTTCAATAGATAAAATTGAAAAAACAAATGTCGGATACCAATACTGGTTCGCCGATCCAAATTTTGCAGACGGGAAAACTATAAAGATGAGTGTAGTCGCTCCCCATTCAGCGACGCACCCGCCGCATGTCCATGAGGAAGACGAGTTTTTCTTTATCCTTGAAGGAAAGGCCGAATTGTATTTAAAAGGGAAATGGACGCCAGCTGAACCGTACACAAGTTTTTACTGCCCCTCTAATGTTGAGCATGGCATTCGCAATGCAGGCGATACCGAATTAAAATATTTGGTGATAAAACAGTACCAAAAAGATAATCCGGTGCGGGTTGAGTTTTCTAAGAAACAAGGGAATGTAAAAAGCGGGAAGTAAATATCATCTCGTTCCCAACATCCCCGCCACAAAGAATGTCGGGCAAGCTGTTGGGAACGGAAGGAGTTGAAGCTCTGCTTCAGAACTAAGGATCAAAAGTTGTGAGGGAGATGCTCTCCCGAACTAAAACATTTTACTATTAAACCATGAGCCAATGGAAAATAATACTTGGTGTCAATTATTATTTTATCACAACTACTGTTGTTGAATGGCAGAGCGTGTTTGTTGCTATTCCATTGTTTGAAATAATCATTGAAAGTCTGAAGTTTTGTCAAACTCATAAAGATTTACATCTACATGGCTATGTTATCATGCCCAATCATGCTCATTATATTGTTTCCACCAATCCGCCTGAGAAGTTATCTAATATTATGAGAGATTTCAATAGATTCACATCACAACAGATTACCGAAATCTTGGAAGAAATGCGAAGGTATGAATTACTGGAGGTTTTTCATCAAGCTGCGAAAGACGAACGCCGTAGCAATCGATATAAAGTGTGGCAAGATGGATTCCATCCCATCGCAATTGATACAGGAGATTTCTTTCAACAGAAGTTAGACTCCCTGCATGATAATCCTGTGCGCAAAGGATTTGTTGAAAAGCCATAACATTGGGTGTACTCGAGTATAAGGAATTATCTTTTAGATGATCATTCGGTGATTACTATTGAATGTTTAGTGTGAGTGGTGTCGGGAGTATAACTCCCTCCCAACTTGGAATTCGTATACCACGGTGTCTATCAATGTTCCAAGCAGAGCATAGGAACGAGAAATAAAAGATAACCGGTGCGAATCGCATTTCCCAGAACTCAGAAATCGGGACTATATAATCCTGCCGTTATTTAATATTGGTCGCTAATAAAAAACCACCAAAAGAACGGTGGTTTTTTATCGTGAACTAGATATTTTATTCACTTTATATTTTTTCTACAACGACAGCTGTTCCGTATGCCAGTACTTCTGTAACTCCTGCGGCAATTTCAGTTGCGTCATATCGAAAAGCAAGCACAGCATTACCGCTAAGTTGTTCTGCATGTTGAATCATAAGCTCGTATGCATCACGGCGGGTTTGTTCGCATAGTTGAGAGTAGAGACTGATGTTGCCGCCAAAGAGAATCTGAAATCCAGCCCCGATGTTGCCGAAGAGCGAGCGCGATCTGACAATAATACCGCGTACCACGCCAAGGTTTTTTATAACGCGATATCCGTCAAGTTGGATATTCGTTGTAACGAGTTTGTGATCCATATTGTTATCCCTTCGTTAGATATTGAGAAGCTTCTGTGACCTAGCTGGAAGGGAGTTCCAACTCCCGACCTTTACCTGTTTTGCATTCCAGTTCGGGAGAACATTTACCCGCCATTGGTGTGGCGGGTCTCCCTCACAACTTGGGTAGTTAATGAAATTATAAAATTAGAGCCTCAGATTACAAATCTAATTTTGCTCCTGCAATTTATAAACTCACAAATTCATTTAACTAATTGTCTCACCGTTTCATAATATTGTTGAACCTGTCGTTGGTATTCTTCGCCTGTGCCGGGACCGTTGAAACCAACATGAATCTTTCTCACAACACCTTTCTTATCCACAAAGATTGTTGTCGGGTAGGCATAAAAGTTATTTAATTGAGAGCGCAGTCTCAGTTCAACGTTTACATCGTTTGTACTTCCGCAGAATAGTACTGGATAAGTAATGCCATATCGTTTTTGGAAAAGCGTAAGATTCTTCTTTGCTACTTCTGAATTGTTACTAATCTCAAACGCAAGTCCAACTACTTCCAATCCATCTTTTCCGAATTCAGAGTATATCTGTTCAAGAAACGGTGCGGCATCCATGCAGTTATGGCACCAAGTTCCCATAACATCGATTAAAAGCGCTTTGTCTTTGAATAAGTTATCCTTACTGCTCACAACTTTACCGGTCGATGTCATCATTCCATAAAATGAGTATGGCGCTTTCGGATTCTTCATCGTTGTTATGAATTCTGATTTTAATTCTGACGTTGGCTCCGATTGTGGAACGAGCCTAAATGCCATCGGTTTGCCGCTTCTTGCATACAAACTGCCATTCCAATTTGTGCCTTGTCGCTCCAGTTCCATAATAAATGCCTGCCATCCGGTGAAGCGAGTCAACGTCGCCTTGGAACCGACCTGTATGCCGGCAAGCAAACCATAGTCTCCGTCCGGCGCAATAAGTGTTCCGAAAACACTATCGTTCTTCATCCAAAAATTTGCTGTGGTAGCACTATCGATTCCATTTGCGTTTGAAATATATGCTTGATATTTGCCAACGAGCGGAAGTGAGATTGAAATTGCGGATGCATTGTTTTCTTTAACCATTTCCTTTTGTGTTGACACAAATTCGTTCCAACTTGTATCTGCGCGATAGCGGAAGAACTTGCCGCGCCATTCCTTGCCATCCCAAATTCCGCACATTGCTGCACCGTATTCAGAAGAAGATAAACGAGAGCGAATCGCCATAGAATCGAATTTCAGGAATCGAAGTTTGTTCTGTGCCGTTCAAAAAGTAACCGGCAGGTGCAGCGGAATTCAAATCAAGAAAAAGCCGGAAAGGAATCTGCTTATTCTCTCCGATCATGATGGCGCCGGTCCACATTCCTTTTTGTGGAATATTTTTTTGACATCCCAGGAGAATGAAAATACATGCAATGAAAAGAAATCGTTTGGTATTCATAATTAAATTAGCCGATGTTACGTAAAGCCGGCGTATATGCTTATAAACATGGAATGTAAAAGTACACCACCCCTTAATCCCCTCCTCGTTTGAGGAGGGGAAATCCCGACACGATGCGAAATCGGGTCGGGAAGGGGAGGTGGACAACTTTAAAGAATATGCGGTGCGTATTATCATTTAAATAATTCCCGGATGTTTCCCGCCACCGGCTACCGACAAACATAGAATAATGATAATGAGAATGAATTGAACGAAATAAAAAGTCGTGATGCTTTTACTCAAGATTATGAAAGTACTCTCTACGTCTTCGATTGTTGTTTTCTCTGTGATGCCTTGCATTAATTTTGTTCGGCGGCGGAAAAGAATTGGACCAAAGACGGCTCCGTTTATCAATAGAAAGGCGAAGAGAATAATCTTTGCCATTAGCCAACCTTCGGTGTACCAGAGATTAATATTGCCTTCGTAAAGGTTAAAGATGTTCACGATGCCGGTAAGCAGCATAATGACGCAGGCGATAGGTGAAAGCAAGCTGAAGCGGCTGTTGATTTTTCCAACGTAAAGTTTTTGATTCCAATTCTTCTCAGTGCGGATTCTTCTCTCAATAATCCACCCACCAAGAAGTGCTGTGAAGACCAACCCGAAACCAATGAGGTGAAAAATAAAATTAATAGAACCTCTCATGCCGGCCTCCACGAAAAAACAATTTAAATGCTTGCAATTGTTAACCGCAAGATAAGAAAATGATTTGATAAAAAGGAAATGCAACCAAGAAACCTTTTGTTAGAAGAATTATTCTCGCTCCCAAGCTCGCTTGCCCGCCATTTTTTGCCAAAGGCATCACTTCGTGATTGGTGGGGCTTGGGAGCGCTGATTGGAAGCTCCGGTTCCATAATATGAGAGGTATTTAATGCAACAATGTATTTCTTAGGTCTGTCATCAGTAAACTCCTTCAGTTCCCAAACTCAGTTTGGGAATGAAGTATTTCGGGGAAAACCGATTCGAAAGCAAGAACCACCCGAAGAAAACTATTTACGTATCCAACTTTAGAACCTTCCGAAGGTCTCAGCGGATCTAGTTTGACCTTCGGAAGGTAACCTTGTATTCCTCGTTCCCGAGCTCCTTTATCCGCCATTTGGTGGGCGGGGCTTGGGAACGCCACTTCTGAAAGCTCCGCTTTCTTCCTTGTTACGAAGCAGAGCTTCAACCACTTCCGTTCCCAACAACTTGCCCGACATTCTTTGTGGCGGGGATGTTGGGAACGAGATATTAGAAATCATCTAATCCATTTTATGTTGTTTGATTGTGATCTAAAGCGTGCTTTCCATTCGTCTGCCGTCATACCATAAACGAACAAATCAACATAATGGTCGTATAAAAACTCTGCTTGTCTTATGGTTCCTTCTTTGATGAAACCGAGGCGCTCAATTATAGCATTACTTTTCTTATTACCGGTAGCACATCGAATTTGAACACGGTTGAGTTGGTATTCGTAGAAAGCGTAATCCACAAGAGCGCGGCATGCTTTAGTCATAATCCCGTGACCTTGAAATTCTTCGCCAAGCCAGTACCCGATTTCAACATTCCTGTTCATCCAATCGATACCATGAAATCCGATGATGCCTGCAAATGCACCACGAAACCAAATACTGCATTGAAAGCCAAAATTCAATTTAAGTTGTTCTTGAGTTGAAAGGATGAATTGCTTGCTGTTTTCGAGTTTTGTATTTGTATCTACCCACGGTAGCCACTGACGTAAGTATAATCGATTGCTATCGACCAAAGCGAATAGTAAATCAGCATTTTCTGGCTCAAGAATCTTCAAAACAATTTCGTCATCAATGCGGAGGGAAGGCATGTTCAATTAGAATTAATAGAAACTACTCAGCATTTCTATTTAATTAGAATAATTCCCTCTCCTGATAGGGGAGGAGATTAAATGACTGAAAATATCGCAATAAAAAACATGCTAATCAGTTAAGATAAATATCATATTAATTATTTGGTTTATCAGGTTGCTTTTTGAAGAATTGATAGATATTGATGCCTTGATCTCGGACAAATAACAGCCACACGCTTAAGACAATCAATCCGCAATTCTCTAAAATTTTTTGATAACCAATTCTACTGGCATTCGGATCTTGAGTGAAACATCCGCATGATATATCAAGTCCGCGCATAAGAGCGGAAGCGACGAGGATGGTAAAACCAACAAGCATTATGGTGATGAGCAATGTGCTTCCGCGTGGATAGATGCCTATAATTAAACTCATGCCGCAGAGAAGTTCCAACGATGGAAGAATTGTGGCTATACACATTGCTAGCGTAGGTCCGATGACCCTGTATTGAAGTACAGAATTTGCGAATGCTTGCGAATCCGTAATCTTATCTAAACCAGCGACGACGAATAATCCGCCGAGAAAAATTCGGACGAGGAGAATAAGAATTTTATTTGAGAGAAGCGATTTCATTTTGTATTCTTTTCCCGAAGGGATGTCCGAAAGGACTCCTTCGGAGGATTCCCAGAATGCGATAAAGTAGAGCCAATCATTTTTCTATTGGCAGTTTAGCAGAATTCCATTCTTGCCAGCCGCCGAAAAAAACTTTTACGTTCGTGAATCCCGACTCCATCAGCTTCACCGCCAATTCGATGCTGGAGTTACATTCGGAGCCGTCGCAATAAACAATCAGTAATTTGTCCTTTGAAATTTTATTCAACCGTGCAAAATGTGCGTCGAAATTTTTCAAAGCCACATTCACAGCGCCGCGAATGTGGCCTGCTTGGAAATCGAATTCATGACGTGCATCGATAAAAAGTGCGTTGTTGGATTCGAATAATTCCTTTGCCATCGCAAGCGAAATTATTTCTATGTTGGAAGGCGCTGCAGTCTGAAATGATTGAGTCTTAGCGAAAAATCCCTGCTTTGTTATAAATGTATATGCAACACCCAATACAATTGCCACAACGATTAGCAAGAGCGCTTCAAGAAGTGATCTACGCATGGCTAATTCTCTTTCACGCACACATAAGACACTCTAATTTCTACATTGGGCTGGTTCTTGCTATCGGTTTCAATCGTAAAATAGTCGCTGCCATAGCCGACTTTATCTGGTTTGATTGTTATCTGAACGTCAAGCGTATCATTCGGATTGAGCATCTTCTTCTCTGTCTTTATACTTATAGATGGCGAAGAAGCTATGAAATTTATAATTTTAATTCTGTGGTCCGATATATTTTTTAAAGATGTTCCCTGCGTAACGGTTTTGTTAAGATCGATGTTCCCGAGCCATATAAACGTGGAATGAGTAATAGACTCAAGTTCTTCTTTTACATCGGCAATTAACCTTACCGAAGAATATTGTGATAAGGGGTCGTTTGTAACGATGTTAATGTGTTTTTCCACTTTTCCGTGGTATCCACTGGAATTGAATTCTAATTCTGCCACATCGGACTCAAATGGAAGGAGAATGCTTTTGGGCTGTTTAACAGTGGTACAGCCGCACGAAGGTTGTACTGAGTAGATTCGCAATGTATCGTTACCGGTATTTGTCAGCACAATCTTACCTTGCTTCTTCATTCCGCTGTAAATAGTGCCGAGGTCTACTTCAGGTTTGTCTAATGAAAGCTTGGGCTGGCTGAATGAAATGCCAAATACACATAAGGTAATTATGAATAACTGTTTGATTGATCTCATAGAATTATCTCTTGTATATAAACATACAAATTGTATTGATTACTATTCTTTACTAATTCTTAATTAATGTTACGCAAAGCCATCTTTTATTCTGATAAACATGGAATATAAAAGTACACCACCGGTAGGCAGGCCTTTATCCCCTCCTCATTTGAGGAGGGGATATCCCGACACGATCCAAAATCGGGTCGGGATAGGGAGGTGGACAATCATATAAAGAACTATAAATCCTTTAATAAAAAATTATGAGTGCGTAACATCAAATCTTGATTCACTATTTTCGGGTAATTGCCATTTGTTTTAAAAGTGGAGCCACTCGGTAACGCTCCTCCTGCAAATCGGAATGAAGCGCCGTAAGCACGGCATACACTTGCTTCCATCCAATTTGTTCCGCCCATTCGAAAGGGCCAAGCGGGAAATTGACGCCGAGTTTCAAAGCCGTGTCAATATCTTGCGGCGTTGCAATATTCTCGATTATGGCAAAGGCAGCTTCATTGATTATGCGACATAGCATACGCGGTAGTACCATACCAATTCGATCCTGCACAATCTCAATTTCCTTCTCGATCGATTGGAAAAAACGTTTTGTAACTTCCAATGTTTCTTTTGGCGAGTAAATTGTCGGTGCAACCTCAACCAGCGATTTTTGAATAAGCGCTGGAAGTGCAGCGATACCTACAAGACGGTGTTTGCCAGATATCCATGAAGATTGTTCTGTTGCAGTTATTGTGACAGATGAAGTAAGAATCGCCGCAGTTATCGCTAATGTTTTATCTAACCGTTCAATATTCTTTTTCTTTGCAGGAAGATCGATGTTGGTCAATTCTATTGCAAGTGATGTGTTTGCTGGAATGACATTGGTAATTTTTATATGATCTGATTTGAATTCCGGTTTCTGTACAGGCCTTTCATTCCATGAAATATAGACATCATATCCGTGCGCAATACATAACTCGGCATATTGTTCCACCATTGGCGATTCGCCGGTGATAAAGATACATGCTGGAATTTTCTTTTTGCTCTCGTTTGTTTGAACAAATTTATTCGCTTTCGTAGATTCAATTGCAGTAGAAGGTATTGCATTTTTTGGTTTTACCTTCTTTATGGATTTATTATTTAACTTTATATTTTTTTTCTGAGTTGTTTTCAATTCTAATACTCCACTACTCAATGACTAATTCGCTTAATGACTCAACTACTTGCCATTCGTTTCTTCATAATTAAAAAATCCTTTGTTTGTTTTCTTCCCCAGCCATCCCGATTCCACCATTTGTTTCAAAATCGTATGCGGGCGAAGGCGAGGTTCACCATACGATTGCTCATACAAGGATTGCGCTTCAGATAGTGCTACATCGATACCCATTTGATCCATCAATTCGAATGGTCCTGTAGGAAAGCCAGCAATTATTTTCATTATGCGGTCGATCTGGTCAGCATTTGCTACATTCTCTCCAAGCAAGCGGAGTGCTTCGCCGAACAATGGTTGTGACACGCGGTTGGCTATGAACCCCGGAGTATCTTTTACAATGATAGGAGTTTTACCAACCAGATTAACAAATGCAATGACCTGCTCGGTGGTTTCGTTATTAGTTTTATATCCCATTACAACTTCAACAAGTGTGGATGTTTCGATAGGATTGAAGAAGTGCACACCTGCAATGCGTTCGGGATTTCGAGTATCAGCACCAATGGAAGTGATAGAAAGGGAAGATGTAGTACTTGCAAGAATCGTTGTGCTCTTCGTGCTTGCGTCTAGATGTTTGAAAATATCCTTCTTCACACGAACATCTTCTATCACCGATTCGATAATGAAATCGCAATTACCAAGGTCAGGCAAACTTGTTCGCGTGCGGATTCGTTCCATCGCAGCCTGTAATTCTTCCGTAGATAACTTGCCGAGATTCACCATTTTACGCAAGTTCGCATTGATGCGTACAGTTGATCGACGTAAGAGTGTGTCGTTCACATCAAATAATTGAACATTAATTTTAGAAAGCACAGCAAGCTGAGCGATTCCTGTACCCATAGTTCCTGTGCCGACAATACCGAGATGTTTGAACATGTCTATAAGTTCCTTGTTATTATTAAAACTTACTCAATGTATGCTGAAAAAACAACCGTTGAAAAATGTTTATTAGATTTTGTTCAGCGGATTTTGAAGATACAGATGGGGCATATTTTAATAGACGGATTTTATCTGATTGACATGGTTAATGCAATTCTCTTTGCTTTTCATTATTTTTAATCCAACTGGTCAACACCCACTTCAATTAAATCCAAGAAAATATGCGAGAATGCTAATACATATAAAATGACGAAGAAGCTTGCTATAATATTCTGGAATGAGAACATCATCAGTTTTTTATTGAGGACCGTTTCGTTTTATATGTACATGACAACGATGTGCCATTCCGTAGGATTCACAGATTCTGGTGAACTATCGACTGTGATTTGTACACTTGGGATCGCACACCCCACAGGATATCCGCTTTTTACCTTACTGGGACGTTGCTGGATTATGATTCCTTCCACTATGGAAGAGATTCTTAGATTGAATATTTTTACAGCTTTATTTACGGCTATTGCCGTTGGAATATTTTTCAAAACAATGCTTGCGATTCGGCGCGCGACGAATGTATTTCAGACAAGAAACAGAAAACGAAAAGACGAAAATGAACATCGTTTTATTCTTGCATCAATTGTTGCAAGTCTAATAATCGGGTTCTCGACAACATTCTGGTCTCAATCAACTGCTATCGAAGTATATGCGCTTCACCTTGTCATGGTTCTTCTAACGATATGGATGTTTATCGAAGGTTTGGAAGAACAACTCATGGAACCACGTTACATCTCACGTAAGTTAATTCTTTTTGCATTCATTTTGGGATTGAGCTTCTCGAATCATATGACGACGATTTTATTGGCGCCAGGATTTTTGTGGTTGTACTTTCGCGCTTTCGGATTCAACCGAGAATCATTTTTCCGAATTTTCAAAATTGCATCATATTTTCTCCTTGGTCTCTCAGTCTATTTATATTTGGTTATTCGTTCATCAGGTTTTCCGATTCTTGATTGGGGGCATCCAGCAACAATTGAAAGGTTCTTTTGGCATGTAAGCGGCAAGCAATTTCATGTGTGGATGTTTTCCGGCTGGAGTGTAGTGCAGAAGCAATTGAATTATTACATAAGCAACTTCACATCAGAATTTAATTTTGTTGTTCTCGTATGTGTTATCTTAGGTGTGTTTGCAGTATTTAAACAATCGCGCCGGCTTTTTTTGTTTCTTGCATTATTGTTTGGCGCGACAATTATATTCGCTGTTAATTATGACATTTTTGATATTGATTCGTATTTCCTGCTTTCCTATATCGTCATTGGCTTTATTGTTGCTTATGGAGTTGATTTTATTATTGAGCGGATAGACAACAGTCCAACTTTGGTAAAAATAATTATTGCAGTCATTATTTGTGCCCTCCCAATTTCACAGGTTGTGTATAACTGGGAAAGAGTTGATGAAACAGGGAATAAAATCCCGCAGCAATTTGTCGAGAAAGCATTTTCTGATTTTGAGCCAAATGCAATTGTGTTGGCTACGCAATATGATTATTTTATTTCGCCGTCACTGTATTATCAATTCATCCGGCATAAACGTTGTGATGTAACCGTTGTTGATAAAAGTTTGCTTCAGAATCGTTCTTGGTATTTCCTTCAGCTTGAACACAATGCTCCATGGTTGATGGAACGGATTCGTCCTAGTGCAAATCTTTTCTTAATAGAGTTGAATAAATTTGAACATGATTTGCCGTTTAATTTTTCTATCATTCAATTGCAATGGCAGAACTTATTATCAGAGATTGTGGAACAATCGCTACCTCAACACCCAGTATATATTGATGCGCGAATAGATCAGGAGTTCTCCCCGGAATACCGGCGCATACCTGCTGGTCTATTTTTACGCCTTACAAAGAAAGAAGATACTACTTATTATCGGCCTGCTTATATTCCTTTCGTATTACAGAAAACCGATATGGCGGTTTTCCAGGATTTCAAACGATATTATTGTACTATGCTAATATACGATGCTTATTGGCTTGCAAAAGAAGGGGAAAAAGATGGTGCGGAAAAGGTTTTGGCAGAAGTCCTTCGCCTTGAGCCGGGCCAATTTGAAGCAAAATGGTTGCTAAGTAAATATGGAAAGAATAATAATTTTTAAGTAGTACCGTTGACTATTAGCGAAATTTTTCTATATTTATAGTTCGGCAATTAAGTATTCCTGGTGAATCACCAGTATTACGGATGTTCAGGATTATACTGCGGTTGTTGTTTTGAAAAATCGCTGGAGGATAGTTTATGCTTCCAGCGTTAGTATGCTGGCGTAGCTCAGCTGGTAGAGCAGCTGATTTGTAATCAGCAGGTCATCGGTTCGAGTCCGATAGCCAGCTCGTTTAAACTGGTGAAGACCATATTTCGCTTCGAGAAACGGAGTCGTTGTATTGAGCAGAGTTGCTGGGCAGGTAGCGAAGCGGTCAAACGCATCAGACTGTAAATCTGACGGCTCATGCCTTCGAAGGTTCGAATCCTCCCCTGCCCACTTTTTTGCGGGATGGAACAAAGAAGTTCTTTGAATAAATTGGAATGGTGAAAATGCGGGAGTAACTCAGTTGGTAGAGTCACAGCCTTCCAAGCTGTTGGTCGCGGGTTCGAGTCCCCGTCTCCCGCTCAAGGAAAGAAGTTGAGGGGTGAGATAAGGAGATGAGAGAAGACAACGAAGCTGTTGGTCGTCCAGATGAAATCGGGAAGTCCCGTCTCCAGATTAAAAATGTTTTATTGTGAGTGTTGTTTTAGAAAAATTACACCGCTCAAAAGAATCTGAGCGCTTGCGTAGCTCAGTTGGTAGAGCACTTCCTTGGTAAGGAAGAGGTCATCGGTTCAATCCCGATCGCAAGCTCGAGCATGTAAGAGTTGGTCATCCCGCGAAGCGGGATTGCAAGCTCGAATGAGTTAGAAGAAGATGAAGGAACCTATATGCGAGATATCATTACATTAGAGTGCACAGATTGCAAGCGGCGTAATTATTCTACAACAAAGAATAAGAAGAAGCAAACGGGAAGGGTTGAGTATAAGAAGTACTGCCCGTGGTGCAAGAAGCGGACACCGCATAAAGAAACCAAGTAATATTCTTAATTCTGATTTGTACTTAAGTTCCTTTGCACACGAGAGTAATTTTTTCAGTTGGGCAGCGGTGTCACCGCCTGCAAATAGAGCAAAAAGATGATACGTCAGTAGCTCAATTGGCAGAGCAGCGGTCTCCAAAACCGCAGGTTGGGGGTTCGACTCCCTCCTGACGTGCATGTTCACTCAAAACAAGAAAGAAGATATTGAGCGATGAAAGATAAAATCATAAACTTTTTTAAAAGACGTCGCGAAGGAAATGGACAAGGTGACTTGGCCGTCGCGTGAAGAACTCATGGAATCAACTAAAATCGTTATCCTTGTCACATTGCTTATTTCGGTTTTTACTTATTTAGTGGATCTTGCGGTGCAGGAAATTCTCAAAGTAATTCTTTAATCTCGGGAGATGAACTTTGGATAAACGCTGGTATGTATTAAGAACGTATTCTGGACACGAAGCGAAGGTTAAGACATACTTGGAAACCGAGATTGCACGCATTGGGTTGCAGGAAAAAATTTCAAACGTGCTGATTCCATCGGAAAAAGTTTTCGAGATTAAGGATGGAAAAAAGAAATCAAGATTGAAGAATTTTTTTCCGGGATATATTTTAGTAGAAGCTGTTCTTGATAAGGAATCAACACATCTTATTCTTGAAGCACCGTCAGTGATGGGATTTGTACCGGATAAAAACAATCCGGCGCCATTGCAGCCGGAAGAAGTGCGCCGCCTGATCGGCAAGATGGAACAAAAGGAAGAGACGCAACTTCTCGATGTCCCATTCCATGTCGGCGAACCAGTGAAGGTGACTGAAGGACCTTTTAATAATTTTAACGGATTTGTTCAAGAAGTAAATCCAGAAAAGCTCAAAGTAAAAGTGATGGTGAGTATCTTCGGACGCAAGACACCAATTGAGCTTGATTTTTCGCAAGTAGAAATAGAAAAATAATTAGTTGTTTTTTTTTAGAATTAAAAATGTAAGGTATTTGGCATGGCAAAAAAAATAACAGGCTTTATCAAGCTCCAAATCCCCGCCGGTCAGGCAAATCCTGCACCACCGGTCGGCCCCGCTCTCGGTCAAAAGGGCGTGAATATTATGGAGTTCTGCAAACAATTCAACGCAAGGACTAAGGATCAACAGGGACTTATTATTCCGGTGGTGATCACGGTCTTCAGCGATAAATCATTCACATTTATTACGAAGACACCACCTGCGGCAACATTATTATTGCGAGCCACGAAATTAGAAAAAGGTTCCGGTGAGCCTAACCGCACAAAAGTTGGAAAAGTGACAAAGAAACAAGTTCGCGAAATCGCGGAATTAAAAATGCCCGATTTGAATGCTGCAAACATAGATTCAGCAATGAGCATGGTTGCCGGCACAGCCCGTAGTATGGGTATTACGGTCGAAGATTAAGACTGTTGGAGACGGAGTTCAGACAATGAAACAACATAGCAAACGATATAAAGCTGTTGCGAAAAAAATTCAACCTAAAAACTATACTATTGCTGAGGCAGTAGGGATAGTCAAAGAAACTGCTTCTGCAAAATTTTCTGAAGCGGTCGATATTGCAATTCGACTTGGACTTGATCCAAAGAAGGCAGACCAAGCACTCCGTGGCACTGTTGCATTGCCGCATGGTATTGGTAAGGAAGTTCGCGTGCTAGTGATTGCCAAATCGCCAAAGGATGAAGAAGCGAGGGCAGCAGGTGCCGATCACGTCGGATACAAAGATTATTTGGAAAAAATCCAACAAGGTTGGGCAGATGTCGATGTAATTATTGCCTCTCCTGATGTAATGGGCGATCTTGGAAAGCTTGGAAAAATTCTTGGCCCTCGCGGCTTAATGCCGAATCCTAAAAGTGGTACCGTTACAGCTGACGTCGCGAAAGCGGTGAAGGAAGTAAAAGCTGGCAAGATTGAGTTTCGTGTCGAGAAGGCGGGAATTGTTCACGCCACAATTGGCAAGGCAAATTTTGAAAAAGAAAAATTAGTTGAGAATATCAATTCGTTTCTCAGCACCATTATGCGCTTGAAACCAGCAACAGCAAAAGGGACGTATGTTAAAAGCATCGCCATTTCCACAACTATGGGACCTGGCGTGCATATCGACCGTGCCGAAGCTGGAGCGCATGCATTATAGAAATTACGCACTCACGTTCGCTTACGACGTTGGATGCCTCCGTAAAACAGAGGGCTTCTCATTCAACAAAAGGAACTAACGTAAAGGAAAAACATGAAACGCAGTGAAAAAGAGGCGATCATCGCCGAAGTTGTAGAGAAAGCTGCGCGTGCTGTAGCAATGTACTTTGCAGATTTCTCCAAACTAACGGTTGCAGAAGAGACAGAACTACGCCGTGAGTTTCGGAAGTCTAGTATTGAGTACAATGTTGTGAAAAATACACTCGCACGCAAAGCGCTTGAGCAATTAACCGGTTATGATCATGTATTTGACAAACTCGTTGGACCAACAGGAATCGCGTATTCATACGATGATCCCTCGGCGCCAGCGAAAATTATCAAGAAATTTTCCGAGAAGACCGGAAAATTAAAGCTCAAAATCGCCGTTGTCGAAAAGCAAGTCTATGATGCCGCAAAGCTGGAACAGCTTGCAAGTATGCCAACGCGCAAAGAAATAATTGCCTCCATTCTTGGATGCTTGAATTCCCCTGCTTCAGGTATCGTCGGTGCGATTAACGCGGTTGCACGCGACCTCGTCTATGTAATAGATGCTATTGAAAAGAAGAAGGCAGCTTAATTAGAATTTGAAAAACTATACTTTAAAGGAGAATTACAATGTCAGTCGTTGCTGAAATCGTAGAAAAGATTGAAAAGCTTACACTCCTCGAAGCCGTTGAATTGAAGAAGGCACTCGAAGAGAAATTTGGTGTTACTGCCGCTGCTCCAGTAATGATGGGCGCTGCATCAGCCGCCGCTGCACCAGCAGCAGTAGCAGAAGAAAAGACAGAGTTCAATGTTGAACTGAAGAGCGCCGGTGCACAGAAGATAAACGTTATTAAAGTTGTTCGCGCGGCCACTGGTCTCGGCTTGAAAGAAGCCAAAGACCTTGTCGATGGCGCGCCAAAGACTGTGAAAGAAAGTCTTTCAAAAGACGATGCTGAAAAACTGAAAAAAGAGCTCGAAGAAGCTGGCGCTACAGTAGAGCTTAAATAAATTGAGTGGCAAATCCTTTCTGCCTGCCAATAAAATTTTCCAAGAGTGGCAAGCGGATGTACGAACTAAGCAAATGAAAAATTTGTTAAGAACGTGAAGGATGTATAGGTCGCTAAGCCGATAGTTCTCTCGATAATTCGGGTTTAGGAACTCTCGGCTTATGCTGTATATAGAAGAGCACTATACGATCGTTTTTAATTTTTTTAATTGAAATTTATTGTTCAACCGGAACGGTTGAAATCAAAAATCTTAATATCATCAAGGAGTGGTTACGTTGAAAAACCAATCCAACGGTTCCAAAGAACGTGTCTCATTTGCACGCATCCCGTCAGTTATAGAAACGCCTGACTTATTGAACGTCCAGATCGATTCGTTCAATAATTTTCTTCAAGCCGATATACCTCCGCATCGCAGGAAGAAACTTGGTTTGCAGCAAGTGTTTGAAATGAATTTTCCAATCACTGATGCACGCGAGAATTTTCTCCTCGAGTTCTCAGAATATTATGTCGAGAAGCCGAAGTATTCCGTTGTCGAATGTCAAGAACGAGGTCTGACATTCGCTGTTCCGTTAAAAGCAAAACTGCGATTGTCTGCCAAGAAAGAAGGCGGAAAAGAATTTGTCGATACAATTGAACAGGAAGTCTATCTAGGTAATCTTCCTGCTATGACACATCGCGGTACGTTCATCATTAATGGTGCTGAGCGTGTGGTAGTAAGTCAGTTGCACCGTTCGCCTGGTGTGTTCTTTGGTGAATCGATTCACCCGAATGGTACTATGATGTATTCTGCGCGCATCATTCCATTTCGCGGGTCATG
Organism: Ignavibacteriota bacterium; assembly: GCA_963727825.1. GTDB lineage: Bacteria > Bacteroidota > Ignavibacteria > UBA10030 > UBA10030 > Fen-1298. The sequence continues at coordinate 73,295 of CAVSHO010000008.1, forward strand.
GGTAGAATTTGCTACCGATATAAATAATGTGATGTATGCATACATAGACAGAAAGAAAAAATTTCCGGTCACAACATTGCTTCGTGCATTGGGATATTCTTCAGACGACGATATTCTCGATTTATTTGGACTTGTAGAAGAGATCGAAATAGCAAAGGTTGATTTGAAAGATTTCGTTGACCGAAAAGTATGCAGCGATGTGTTTGATAAAAAAACGGGTGAAGTCTTCATCAACAAAGATACGAAACTCACCGAAGAGCATATCAAACAAATTAAAAAAACAAACTTGAAAAGGCTTCGCCTGCTCAAGACCGATGATGCGGCATCGAGCTCCGTTATCGCGAACACTATACTCAAAGATGCTGCACGTTCCTCTGAAGATGCGTTAGAGGCAATTTATACACAATTGCGTTCTGGAGAAGCCCCGGATCTTGACACCGCAAAAAATCTGATTGACAGATTGTTCTTCAATCCTAAACGTTACGATCTTGGTGATGTCGGTAGACACCGGATGAATATTAAACTCAACTTGAGCATTCCTGAAGATGTTACCACGTTGACAAAAGATGACATCATTGCGATCGTAAAATATTTAATTGATCTTCAGCAAGGCAAGCGGGCAGTGGACGACATCGATCACTTGGGAAATCGTCGTGTACGAACGGTTGGCGAACAACTCGCTCAGCAATTTAATATCGGATTGTCTCGCATGACGCGCACGATTCGTGAACGAATGAATTTGCGCGATGCAGAAACAATTACGCCGCAAGATTTAGTAAATGCTCGAACGATTACAAGTGTCATCAATGCATTCTTTGGAACAAACCAACTTTCACAGTTTCTCGATCAAACGAATCCACTGGCAGAAATGACGCATAAGCGTCGTGTCTCTGCACTCGGACCAGGCGGTCTTACACGCGAACGCGCTGGTTTCGAAGTCCGTGACGTGCATTATACTCATTACGGCCGGCTTTGCCCCATTGAAACGCCGGAAGGTCCGAACATCGGTTTAATTTCCTCGCTCTGCATACACGCGCGCATTAATGATTTCGGATTCATTGAAACGCCTTACCGTAAAGTGAAGAACGGCAAAGTTGTAGAGGAGATTGAATTCCTGACCGCTGAACGCGAAGATGCAGTGACGATAGCTCAAGCAAACGCGATTCTAGATGACCACGGACGTTTTACTGAAGAAAAAGTAAAAGCGAGATACCAGAGCGACTATCCGGTTACTGAACCGGATAAGATTCAATATATGGATGTCGCACCGAATCAAATCGTTAGCGCAGCGGCAGCGTTGATTCCGTTCCTCGAGCATGACGACGCAAACCGTGCATTGATGGGATCGAACATGCAGCGGCAGGCAGTCCCATTATTACAACCGGAAGCGCCTATAGTAGGAACAGGATTGGAAGAAACCATTGCCCGTGACTCAAGAACCATTATAGTTGCGGAGCGCAATGGTACCGTTGAGTCTGTGGATGGTGATAGCATTGTCGTGTTATACGATATTGATGAAAACAGCAATGAGGCAATCATCAGTTTTGATGACAAGCGACGTGTCGAATATAAGTTGACAAAATTCCTCCGAACAAATCAAGACACTTGCATCAACCAGAAACCAGTGGTAAAAGAAGGTCAACGCTTCAAGAAAAATGATGTCTTAGTCGATGGGTGTGCCACAGACGGCGGGGAATTAGCACTTGGCAGAAATATTCTGGTAGCGTTTATGCCTTGGCGCGGGTACAATTTCGAAGACGCAATCATCGTCAGCGAACGAATTGTATCCGAAGATGTCTTTACTTCCGTGCATATTGAAGAATTTGAACTTCAAGTTCGGGATACAAAACGCGGCGAAGAAGAACTAACACGCGAAATTCCGAACGTCAGTGAAGAAGCAACAAAAGATCTCGACGAGAATGGAGTGATCCGAATCGGTGCAGAAGTTAATGAGGGCGATATTCTCATTGGCAAGATTACACCTAAAGGTGAAACAGATCCAACGCCGGAAGAAAAACTCTTGAAAGCGATCTTCGGAGAAAAAGCCGGTGATGTGAAAGATGCCTCGCTAAAAGCTCCTCCGGGCATGAAAGGAATTGTCATTTCAACGAAACTCTTCAGCCGGAAGAAGAAAGATACAGAGAGTAAGAAAGAAGACAAGAAAAAGTTAGAGTCGCTTGAAAGATCGCGCCGTAAAGAAATGAAAGATTTACAGGAGAAACTTGGATATAAATTGGACCAAGTGCTAAATGGCGAAAAGTCAATCGGTATTAGAGATACGGATGGAGAAATTGCAATCCGCGCTGGTGTCGTTTTCAAAGACGATACATTCCAAAAAATGGAGAATCTGGAAAAGCTTGATTTTAATCAAGAGTGGATTGATGACAAACGGAAATATAATACGGTTGTCCGTATTTTTGAAAACTTCCATCAGAAAATGAGCGAGATCCAAGAGCTTTATCGCCATGAAAAAAATAAAATTCAGCTTGGCGATGAACTTGCACCGGGAATTGTTCAGCTGGCAAAAGTATATGTCGCTAAAAAGCGTAAGCTCCAAGTAGGCGATAAGATGGCAGGGCGTCATGGAAATAAGGGTGTTGTTTCCATTATTGTTCCTATGGAAGATATGCCTTTCCTTCCAGATGGTCATCCGGTTGACATTGTGCTCAACCCGTTGGGCGTGCCATCCCGCATGAATTTGGGGCAATTGTTTGAAGTGGCGCTTGGCTGGGCTGGGCTTAAGCTCCAAGTTAAATTTGCATCACCAATCTTCGATGGTGCAAAATGGGAAGAAGTACAGGGATGGTTAGAGAAAGCCGGACTAAGCAAAACCTCGAAGTCAGTGCTAATAAATGGACGCACTGGCGAGCCGTTCGATCAGGAAATTTCAGTTGGATATATGTACATGATGAAATTATCGCATATGGTGGATGATAAAATCCACGCGCGATCTATCGGGCCATACTCTCTCATTACACAGCAGCCATTGGGCGGCAAGGCGCAATTCGGAGGACAGCGTTTTGGTGAAATGGAAGTGTGGGCACTCGAAGGATATGGCGCGGCCAGCATCTTGCAAGAGATACTCACCGTGAAGTCAGATGACGTGCTCGGACGCGCGAAAGTATACGAATCCATAGTGAAAGGTGACAACCTTCCAGAATCAAATATCCCTGAATCGTTTAATGTGCTCGTTCGCGAGTTGCAAGGATTAGGTCTGGAAATGAAGATTGAGTGATCGTGATATGGGCTGCTCAAATGCAGAAATTACTCATTCAATAATGAACACAGTTTGATTGATGGAGGCGATATGCCTTATACAGATTTAACAGCAAAGAAAACATTTTCAAAAATTACAATCAGCCTTGCGTCCCCGGATATGATTTTGAGCCGCTCGCACGGTGAAGTGACGAAACCGGAGACGATTAATTATCGTTCATTCCGTCCTGAGAAGGATGGATTATTTTGCGAAAAGATTTTTGGTCCGGTGCGCGATTGGGAATGCCATTGCGGAAAATACAAACGCATACGCTACAAAGGTATAACTTGCGATCGTTGCGGTGTTGAAGTGACGCAAAAGAGTGTCCGCCGCGAACGACAGGGACATATTTCATTGGCGGTGCCGGTTGTGCATATTTGGTATTTCCGTTCTGTTCCAAGCAAGATTGGCACAATCCTTGGAATCGCTGGCAAGGAACTGGAAAAAATTATTTATTATGAATCTTATGTTGTAGTTAGTCCTGGTACTACCGGTTTGCAGCGACTCGACTTGATTTCTGAGGATCAGTATATAGAAATTCTTTCTTCCCTTCCTGAAGAAAATCAGGAATTGGACGATGACGATCCTAAGAAATTTATTGCGAAAATGGGTGGCGATGCGATGAAGGATCTTCTCAGGCGCGTGAATGTAGATGACCTGGCAGCGGAATTACGCTCGCAACTTGCAACTGAAACATCTATGCAAAAAAAGCAGGACGCGTTGAAGCGTTTACGCGTTGTTGAAGCGTTCCGCAATCCTGAAAGCGGCGCTGCTAATAAACCAGAGTGGATGATATTGGATGTCATCCCCGTTATCCCGCCTGAACTGCGGCCTTTAGTTCCCTTAGAAGGTGGACGATTTGCAACATCGGATTTGAACGATCTATATCGCCGTGTTATTATTCGTAACAATCGGTTAAAACGGCTCATCGAAATTAAAGCTCCGGAAGTTATTTTGCGGAATGAAAAACGCATGCTGCAAGAATCAGTTGATTCGCTTTTCGACAACTCTCGCCGCGTCAATGCAGTACGTTCCGATAATAATCGTGCACTTAAATCGCTTTCCGATATGCTCAAAGGGAAGCAAGGACGCTTCCGTCAGAATTTGCTTGGCAAACGCGTAGATTATTCCGGTCGTTCGGTCATTGTGGTTGGACCCGAATTGCAATTGCATCAGTGTGGCTTGCCGAAAGATATGGCAGTCGAGTTATTCAAACCACACATCATCCGTAAGCTTATCGAGCGCGGATTAGTTAAGACAGTGAAAAGCGCAAAGAAGATGGTTGACAAGAAGGGTCCGGAAGTATGGGACATCTTAGAGAACATCATCGATGGGCATCCGGTTATGTTAAACCGCGCACCTACGCTACACAGACTTGGCATTCAAGCATTCCAGCCTGTGCTGGTTGAAGGCAAGGCTATTCGCGTTCATCCGATGGTCTGTACAGCATTCAATGCAGATTTTGACGGCGACCAGATGGCGGTACACGTACCGCTTTCGTATGAAGCACAGCTTGAAGCCCGTATGCTGATGCTATCGAGCCATAATATCCTTTCCCCTGCAAGCGGTGCTCCCATTGTGAAACCGACACAAGATCAAGTATTAGGCTGCTACTATCTAACAAAATCCAAAACAGGTGATCTCGGAGAAGGAAAGATATTTTCTTCACCGCAGGAAGTCATCATTGCGTATGATCAAGAGAGACTTGGATTACACGCAAGGATTAAAGTGCGAATGAATGGCGAGCTGATCGAAACGACAACAGGGCGCATTATATTTAATCAGATCGTTCCAAAGGAAATTCCGTTTGTGAATGAATTGCTGAACAATAAACGTCTTGTACAGATTATCTCGACGGTGTTTCGTCGATGCGGAAATCTCGTTACAGCAAACTTCCTGGATCAATTGAAGACATTAGGATTTACCTATGCAACAAAGGGTGGACTCTCTGTTTCCATCGGCGATGTTGTTATTCCACAAGAAAAAATTGATCTCGTTAAAAAAGCACAAAAGGATGTTGAAAATGTAGAATCGCAATACTTCCGCGGTTTCATTACCAATGGTGAGCGCTATAATAAAGTAATTGACATTTGGACTCGCGTTACAAGCAGAATTGCAGATCGATTATTTGATGCTTTGCAGCATGATCGAAATGGATTTAACTCTCTTTATATGATGGTTGATTCAGGTGCACGCGGTTCGAAGGAACAAGTTCGTCAGCTTGCCGGTATGCGTGGATTAATGGCTAAACCGCAAAAAAGTATGTCGGGTGCAACAGGAGAATTAATCGAGAACCCGATCATCGCAAACTTCCGCGAAGGTCTTTCTATTTTGGAGTATTTCATATCTACGCACGGTGCTCGTAAAGGTCTTGCTGATACCGCATTGAAAACAGCCGATGCAGGTTATTTAACGCGCCGATTGATCGACGTCGCGCAAGATGCAATCATTGGTGAAATCGATTGTGGTACAATCAAAGGTGTTACAACTAGTGCTCTGAAAGAAGCAGAAGATATTAAAGAACCGTTGGCAGAACGCATTCTTGGCCGTGTATCGCTGCAAGATATTGTAGATCCGATTTCAAAAGAAGTGATTGTACACGGCGGTGATCTTATCGATGAAGAAAAATCGCAGCAAATTACTGAAACATCTATAGAAACAGTTATCATTCGCTCTGTACTCACTTGCGACTCACGTCGTGGTGTGTGTGCAAAATGTTATGGCCGTGACCTCACTACAGGAAATCTTGTTGAACCGGGAATGGCGGTTGGTGTTATTGCCGCACAATCAATCGGTGAACCTGGCACGCAGTTAACATTACGTACGTTCCATACAGGAGGTACAGCAAGTCTCATTGCTGCACAATCACAAATCATTTCCAAGTTTGATGGACATGTGAAATATGATGGAATTAAATTCATCGAGTTCAATAAAGAAGATACAACCCGTTTAATGGTATCTGGCAGAAGCGGGGTAATCAATGTATTGGATAACGACAATCGTATGCTCACGAAATACGATGTACCATATGGCGCAACATTGTTGGTGCGCGATGGTGCGAAAGTTACAAAAGGCGAACTCGTTTATGAATGGGATCCGTACAATGCGGTTATTGTTTCGGAATATGGTGGAACCGTCGAATATATTGATATGAAAGAGAACTTAACATATCGTGAAGAACCGGATGAACAGACGGGACACATTCAAAAAGTCGTAATTGATAGCCGCGAAAAGAGTCTCATCCCCGGAATTGCAATTATTAATAAAAAGGGACACAAAGTTTCATCATACCCCATTCCAACGCGGGCGCATTTAAATGTCGATGATGGCGAAGAAATTCAAGCTGGCGCAATTTTGGTAAAAATTCCTCGTGACATTGGTAAGACACGCGATATTACTGGCGGCTTACCTCGTGTTACCGAACTTTTTGAGGCGCGGCATCCAAACGATCCGGCTGTCGTCGGCGAAATTGATGGAACAATATCCATTGGCCAACCTAAGCGCGGTTCTCGAGAAGTGTTTATCGAAAGCCTAGATGGCAAAGATAAACGTACATATCTCGTTCCGTTAGGCAAACACCTTTTAGTTCAAGACGGAGATTTAATTCGGGCAGGCGAACGCTTATCTGCGGGTTCTATTGATCCGCATGACATTTTAAGGATTAAGGGAACGACTGCGGTGCAGGAATATCTTGTGAACGAAATCCAAGAAGTTTATCGTATGCAAGGTGTTAAAATAAATGATAAGCATATCGAAGTGATTGTGCGGCAAATGATGCAGAAGGTACGGATTGCAGATCAAGGTGATACGAAATATCTTGAAGGCGATCATATCGATAAAAACTTATTAAACGACGAAAATGAAAATCTCACAGATAAAGTCATTATTGTTGGCAAGGGTGATTCGAAGTTGAAGAACGGGCAAGTAGCTCCGAAGAGAACTGTACGTGAAATAAATACTGATCTTAAGAAAAAGTTGAAGAAGGTTGCTGAATTCCGCGATGCATTGCAAGCTACATCGGATCCAATTCTTCTCGGTATTACACAAGCATCCCTAACAACTGAAAGCTTTATTTCCGCTGCATCGTTCCAAGAAACAACAAAAGTGCTGACAGATGCGGCGATAGAGGGAAAAATAGATCATCTACTCGGTCTGAAAGAAAATGTTATTATGGGACATCTCATTCCAGCAGGAACAGGACAAAGAAAGTTCAAGGACATCATTGTTACTGCGCCGGAGCCGGTTCTACCAGATGCGGTTGAAGAGATTTCTGGAGAGGCAAATACATCTGAATTCGAAACAAAAAAAATCAAGCGGAAAGTGAAATTGGTAGAATAGTTTTCCAATATTAGAAATTATACGTTGACTTCTAAAGTAAAAAACATTATATTAAACAACTTTTAGTTAATGTAAAAAATAGGAAATTTTGGAGAGTCTCAATTGCCAACAGTTAATCAGCTTATTAAAGATAGTCGAGATAGGGTGCTTTGGAAAAGCAAATCTCCTGCTCTCGGTGGCAACCCTCAAAAAAGGGGTGTATGTACGCGTGTATATACCACCACTCCAAAGAAACCTAATTCAGCCTTGCGTAAAGTTGCACGTGTTCGGTTGACAAATGGGATTGAAGTAACCGCATATATCCCTGGCGAAGGACATAACCTTCAAGAGCATTCGATTGTCCTTATTCGTGGTGGAAGAGTTAAGGACTTACCGGGAGTGCGTTACCATATTATTCGCGGTACTTTGGATACGCAAGGTGTGCAGGATCGAAAGCAAGGACGTTCAAAATACGGAGCAAAGAAACCTAAGCAGTAATATAATAACCGATGAGAAAAAAAAGAGCCATACGAAGGCGTGTAACGCCAGATCCAAAGTTCGGTGATGAACTTATTTCCCGTTTTGTGAACAGCGTATTGAAGGACGGGAAAAAGAATATAGCCCGTAATATCGTTTATAGTGCACTTGATCAAATTGCACAAAAAACTGAAAAGAATCCCTTAGAAGTATTTAAAAAAGCGGTAGACAACGCGTCTCCGCTGATTGAAGTTAGAGCACGAAGAGTTGGTGGTGCGACCTATCAGGTTCCTACAGAAGTTCGTCTCGAGCGACGAACCGCTCTTGCAATTCGTTGGCTTATTACTTATGCCCAAGAACGCTCGGATAAATCAATGGTACAAAAGCTTGCAGCAGAGTTGCTTGCTGCGTCTTCAGGTGAAGGTGGTGCGGTGAAGAAGAAAGATGATGTACACCGTATGGCCGAAGCTAATAAAGCTTTTGCACATTTTAGATGGTAATTTAAAATAGCTGTATTTAATCCGCCCAGTCTTGAATAATCGAGTCTGTGGGTTGGAGTGTGTAATAAATTATGCCTCGTGAGTATTCTTTAGAAAAAACTAGAAATATTGGCATCATGGCACATATTGATGCCGGCAAGACGACTACGACAGAACGTATTTTGTTCTATACTGGTAGGACACATCGTATCGGTGAAGTACATGACGGTGCTGCGACAATGGATTGGATGGAGCAGGAAAAAGAACGTGGTATCACTATTACAAGTGCGGCGACAACTTGTTTCTGGCGTGATCATCAAATTAATATTATCGATACTCCGGGCCATGTGGATTTTACGATTGAAGTCGAGCGCTCGCTTCGCGTGCTCGATGGTGCTGTTGCGTTGTTCTGTTCAGTTGGCGGTGTAGAGCCGCAATCTGAAACAGTCTGGCGGCAAGCCGATAAGTATGGCGTGCCTCGAATAGCATTTGTAAATAAAATGGACAGAGCTGGTGCAGATTTTCTTGCTGTCGTAGATATGATGAAATCACGCCTTAAAGCAAATGCTGTCCCAGTTCAATTGCCTGTTGGTGAAGGTGATATGTTTGCTGGCATCATCGATTTGATTAAGATGAAAGCTCGAATGTATCATGAAGAGACGCAAGGTGCTACTTGGGATGAAATTGATATTCCAGCAAAACTAAAACCCAAGGCGAATGAATATCGAATAAAGATGCTCGAAGCGGTTGCTGATGAAGATGATACGTTACTCGAAAAATATCTAAACGGAAAAGAAATTTCTCCAGCAGAGATTATTCAAGTTTTACGACGTTCTACATTAAAAGGTGAAATTATTCCAGTTCTCTGCGGCTCTTCTTTTAAGAACAAAGGCGTACAAGACTTGATGGATGCAGTCGTTGACTTTTTACCAGCGCCTCTGGATATTAACAATGGAGAGATTCATGGACATCATCCTCACAAACATGATGATGTTATCCGGAAGGTGAGCGATGACGGGGCATTCACGGCATTAGCGTTTAAAATTATGAGTGATCCTTTCGTCGGCAGGTTGACATATTTCAGAGTTTATTCTGGGACACTTACTGCCGGTTCATATGTGCATAACATCATTACGGATCGCAAAGAACGGATTTCCCGTATCCTTCGAATGCATGCAAATCATCGTGAAGAAGTGCAAGAAGCTTATGCAGGCGATATTGTAGCTGCGATAGGTTTGAAGAATACACGCACAGGTGATACACTTTCGACAGAAGATGATCCTATAGTTCTTGAACGTATGGAATTCCCTGATCCAGTAATCGATGTTGCTATTGAACCGAAAACGAAGGTTGATTTAGAGAAAATGGGCGAGGCAATGCAGCGTCTCGCAGAAGAAGATCCTACATTTCGTATTTCGACGAATGAAGACACAGGACAGACAATTATCAGTGGTATGGGTGAATTGCATCTGGAAATTATTATAGATCGAATGCGTCGTGAGTTTAATGTAGAAGCGAATGTTGGCAAGCCGCAAGTAGCTTATAAAGAAACGATTACAAAGAAAGTAACGGCTGAAGGTAAGTTCGTTCGCCAATCGGGCGGTCGTGGTCAATTTGGACATGTTTGGATTGATCTTGAACCGAATGAAAAAGGCAGAGGCTTTGAGTTTGAAAACGATATTGTCGGTGGAGTGGTTCCAAAAGAATATATTAAACCAACCGAACAAGGTATTATCGAAGCAATGCGAAATGGAGTGCTTGCCGGATATCCAATGGAAGATGTTAAAGTAAGATTATTTGATGGATCGTTTCATGCAGTTGATTCATCGGAAATGGCATTTAAGATTGCAGGCTCCATCGCGTTTCAAGAGGGAGCAAAAAAAGCCGGGCCGGTGTTGCTTGAACCAGTAATGTCAGTTGAGGTTGTAACTCCTGAAGAATATCTTGGCGATGTCATGGGCGATCTTAATTCGCGCCGTGGCAAAATCGAAGGAATGACTCCAAGAAAAGATGCTCAGGTTATTAAGGCGCATGTACCTCTATCAGAAATGTTTGGCTATGCGACTCAGCTTCGTTCAATGACACAGGGTAGATCGCTCTATACAATGCAGTTTTCACACTATGAACCTGTGCCAAAAAATATTGCAGAAGAAATTGTGGAAAAAGTTCGCGGTAAAAGAAATGTAGCCGCGTAAGATTTTTATTTAATCAGCACATTTATCTAATTAAAGGAGATCAATACATGGCAAAGGAAAAATTTGACCGTAGCAAGCCGCACGTAAACGTCGGTACGATCGGCCACGTTGACCACGGAAAGACCACTCTGACGGCCGCCATCACTATGGTGCTTGCCAAAAAGGGTCTCTCCCAAATTCGAACATTTGATTCAATTGACAATGCTCCAGAAGAAAAAGCGCGCGGAATAACGATTAACACAGCACACGTTGAATATTCTACAGAGAAGCGCCATTATGCACACGTGGATTGTCCGGGTCACGCTGACTATATTAAAAATATGATCACCGGTGCTGCACAAATGGACGGCGCTATACTGGTTGTTGCCGCAACAGATGGTCCTATGCCGCAAACGCGCGAACATATTTTGCTCGCTCACCAAGTAAACGTGCCGAAGATGGTAGTGTTCATGAATAAAGTGGATGCAGTCGACGATCCGGAACTATTGGATCTTGTTGAACTAGAAGTTCGTGATTTATTGAAGAAGAACGATTTCCCCGGTGATGAAATACCTGTCATCCGCGGTTCTGCGTTGAAAGCAATGGAAGCGGCTCTTAGGCCGGATGCGAAGACTGATGATCCTGCATTTAAATGTATTATGGAATTAATGGATGCAGTTGATAATTATATTACGTTGCCGAAGCGTGATTCAGAACGTCCGTTCCTGATGCCGATCGAAGACGTGTTTTCTATTACCGGACGCGGCACAGTCGGAACAGGTCGTGTTGAGCGTGGTAAAGCAAAGGTTAGCGATGAAGTTGAAGTCGTTGGTCTTGGCATGCATAAAAAAACAGTTATTACCGGCGCTGAAATGTTCCGCAAGGAATTGGACGAAGTGGTCGCAGGTGATAATGCAGGCTTGTTGTTGCGCGGTATTGAAAAAGATGAACTTGAACGCGGCATGGTCGTCGCAAAACCGGGAACGATTACGCCGCATACAAAATTTACCGCACAGATCTACGTTTTAAAGAAGAAGAAGGCGGACGTCACACACCGTTCTTAACGGGATATCGTCCTCAATTTTACTTCCGAACAACTGACGTTACAGGTGTTGCTGAGTTACCAGCTGGAGTAGAAATGGTTATGCCAGGTGATAACCTCGATGCCATTAACATTGAACTAATTTCTCCCATCGCAATGGAAGAAGGACAGAGGTTTGCGGTTCGCGAAGGTGGACGCACAGTCGGTGCTGGTGTTATTACAAAGATCATAAAGTAATTTATCGCTTATTCCGCTCTTGGGGCAGCTCGAGAGCGGAGAGTAGTCTGAGGAGTTTTACTTGGCTGGACAAAAAATTAGAATAAAGCTGAAGTCATTCGATCACAATTTGATCGACAAGTCTGCAGAGAAAATTATTAAAACTGTAAAATCGACAGGTGCTATCGTATCTGGCCCGATTCCACTGCCGACTAAACGCAGTGTATATACGGTTAATCGTTCTCCGCACGTCGATAAAAAATCTCGAGAACAGTTCGAGACACGGTCGCACAAGAGGTTGATTGATATCCTCAATTCGACAAGCCGTACTGTCGATTCGCTGATGAAGTTAGAACTTCCAGCAGGTGTCGATGTCGAGATTAAAGTATAGTTTTTTTACAATGTGCTTGAATGAAATGAATGTGTGCTGAGAGTAAATAGAATTTATAAAAACTCTTATGCTATAGATTATAGAGACAAAGGCTCATGCGCTGGAGCGCAAAGGAGTAGAAACAGTGAGTGGCATCTTAGGAAAAAAAATTGGAATGACAAGTCTCTTCGATGAGAATGGTGAAGCAGTTCCTTGCACCGTTATCGAAGCGGGTCCGTGCTACGTCACCCAGGTCAGAACACAAGCGAAAGATGGCTATGATGCTATCCAGCTCGGTTTTGATGAGAAGAAAGACCGCCTTGTCAACAAGCCATTAAGGGGACATTTTTCAAAGGCAGCGACAAAAGCGCTGCGCTTGATGCGTGAATTCAGAGGAGTTAATGGAACTTCGATGAAGACAGGCGACGAAGTAAAGGTTGATATGTTTTCCCCTGGTGATATTGTTGACGTGAGTGGAAAATCTAAGGGTCGCGGATTTCAGGGCGTTGTGAAGCGTCATCATTTCGGCGGTGTCGGTATGACAACGCACGGCGCATCAGATCGAGTTCGCGCACCGGGTTCTATTGGTGGAAGTTCCTATCCATCGCGTGTTTTCAAAGGTATGCGGATGGGTGGGCGGATGGGATTTGAACGCGTCACAATAAAGAATTTAAAAGTTGTCAAGGTGATACCGGAATCCAACATTCTAATTATTCGCGGTTCAGTTCCTGGTGCAATAAATGGATATTTGGAAATTGAGAAGAAGCATAATTAAGGGTTTCCTCGTAAGGAAAAAGTTACCATGCAGGTTGATGTCTATAAAATAGATGGCACGCTCAGCGGCGAGAAAGTTGAGCTTGATGCGAATATTTTCGAGATCGAGCCAAATGACCACGCTATCTATCAAGCGGTGCGAAGTATTCAGGCGAATCAGCGTCAGGGCACGCATAAAGTAAAAACACGCAGCGAGGTAAGCGGCGGTGGCCGGAAACCGTTTAAGCAGAAGAAGACAGGCCGTGCGCGTGCAGGAACAACTCGCTCACCATTATGGGTAGGTGGCGGTTCAATATTTGGACCAACGCCGCATGACTATGTGATCAAGCTTACTGTAAAGATGCGCAAGCTTGCACGTAAGTCTGCTCTAAGCTATAAAGCAAAAGATGGAGCTGTCAAAGTGGTGGAAGATTTTCAGTTTGATGAAGTAAAGACAAAAAAAATGTCAGCAGTACTGAAAGCCCTCTCATTAGATAAACAAAAAACATTATTGTTAACGAAGACAACAGATGGAACGCTATTAAAATCAGGCCGCAACATTCCGAAGTTGCAGGTGCGTGAAGCGGATAAAGCATCAACATTTGAAATTCTTAAAAATCAGGTTCTGCTTGTTCAAAAAAGCGCCGTTGATGTTTTACAAAAATCTTTGAAGAATTAGGACAACAGGCAATGGTAGGTATTCTCGTTCGACCAATTATCACGGAAAAAATGACGGAGCTCGGCGACAAACGGCAGTATGCATTTGAAGTCCCAACCACCGTGAACAAGATTGAAGTTTGCAAAGCAGTTGAAAAGAAATTCAATGTGAAGGTGATGAGTGTGCGCACGGTCATCGTCAAAGGAAAGCGGAAAAATCAGATGACAAAGCGCGGTCGTTTTGAAGGACACACAAAGACATGGAAGAAGGCGATTGTTACGCTAAAAGAAGGCGATAAGATCGATTACTTCGGCAACGTCTGATCGTGAAGGTATAAGAGACTATGGCAATTCGAAAATTACGACCAATGACTCCTGCGACGAGATTTTATTCTATCTCGGCGTTTAACGAAATAACGAAAAAAGAACCGGAAAAAGCTCTGCTCGAATCAAATAAAAAATCGGGTGGAAGGAATAATCTTGGACGGATCACTTCGCGTCATCGCGGCGGTGGACATAAACGTCAATATCGAATTATTGATTTCAAACGTGATAAGCATGGAATCGTTGGAACAGTTGCTGCAATTGAGTACGACCCGAATCGCGCAGCACGAATTGCACTGATCCAATACCCTGATGGCGAAAAAAGATACATCATTGCAGCGATTGGAATGAAAGTCGGTGCAAAAATTGTGTCCGGTCCGCAAGCTGAAATTGAAAATGGCAATGCAATGCCGTTGAAAAATATTCCAGCAGGTACATTTATCTATAATGTTGAATTTACCCCCGGTAAGGGTGGTCAAATAGGCCGCAGTGCCGGTAATTCCTTACAAGTAATGGCGAAAGAAGGTGAATTTGTTTCATTAAAATTGCCTTCGGGAGAAATAAGAAAGTTTCGTGCAGACTGCTATGCGACTATCGGATTAGTTGGTAACGCAGACCATGAGAATATCAGTCTCGGTAAAGCCGGGAGATCTCGTTGGCTCGGTATTCGTCCGCAATCACGCGGCATGGCAATGAATCCTGTGGATCATCCAATGGGCGGTGGCGAAGGTCGTTCGAAGAGTGGTGGTGGATATCAACACCCGGAATCGCCTTGGGGCAAGTATGCCAAGGGATTGAAAACGCGCAAGCGGAAAAATCAATCAAATAAATACATTGTTAAACGTCGTAAGTAATAGGTAAGTACCTATGAGTCGTTCGATTAAAAAAGGTCCATACGTTGACCTCAAGCTGCAAGGCAAAATAGAAGAGCTCAACAAATCAAACCAGAAGCGTGTCGTAAAAACCTGGTCGCGTTCGAGCACAATCATTCCCGAGTTTGTCGGGCATACTTTTGCGGTACACAACGGAAATAAATTTATACCAGTGTATATTCACGAAGCGATGGTTGGGCACAAGCTCGGTGAGTTTGCACCAACTCGCGTTTTTCGCGGACATCCCGGTTTGAAGAGCGAAAAGTCAACATCACCAGCATAAGAACTGACTGTTAAGAGTGAGACATGGAAGCGAAAGCAATAAATAGATATATCGGAACATCACCTCGCAAAATGCGGCTGGTCATTGATCTGATTCGCGGCAAAGGGGTCGAAGAAGCATTGAGCATTCTTCACTTCACAACGAAAGCCGCATCGAAAACAGCAGAACAGGTTCTTCGTTCAGCAATCTCCAATGTGCAGAATAAAGAAGAGAGCGGACGTGTGGACACAGCAACCTTGTATATCAAAGAAGCGTTTGTCAATGGCGGTGCAATGGCGAAGCGAGTACTGCCTGCGCCAATGGGACGCGCATTCCGCATACGTAAACGTTCAAATCATATTACTATTATCGTGGCACAGCGTGAACAAGCAAAGGCGATAGCACCAAAAGCCAAAGCTTCGACCGGTGTGAAGAAAACCGATGCAAAGAAATCGGAACCAGCAACAGCAACAAAAGAAGTAACCGAAAGTTAATCGGAGGATCACTTGGGTCAAAAAACACATCCAGTTGGATTTCGTCTTGGAATCGTTCGTGCGTGGGATGCAAATTGGTACGACGATAAAAGTTTTTCTAACAAATTGCAGGAAGATGCGCTTGTACGGAATTATGTCCACAACCGATTAAAGAAAGCTGGAATCGCACGAGTTCAAATAGATAGAACACCGAAGCGCGCAGTGGTCACCATTCACACTTCGCGGCCCGGGATTGTGATTGGGAAAAGCGGAAAAGAAATCGCTCAACTCGAAGAAGAGCTAAAAAAAGTAACATCGAAAGAAATTAAAATTCTTATTCATGAAATAAAACGTCCGGAATTGGATGCCTTCCTTGTAGCAGAGGCGATTGCCGGTCAGCTCGAGGGACGAATTTCGTTCCGTCGCGCTATGAAACAATCGATTACTGCTGCAATGCGCATGGGCGCTGAAGGAATTAAAGTGATGTGTGCGGGACGTCTTGGCGGCGCCGAAATTGCGCGCACAGAACATTATAAAGATGGGCGTATTCCTTTACAGACGCTTCGGGCAGACATTGATTATGCGGGCGCAACCGCGCACACTATTTACGGAGCCATTGGTGTAAAAGTCTGGATCTGTAAAGGTGAAATTATTGGACCGCGGCAATAAGGAGTGTTGATTTATGTTAATGCCAAAAAGAGTAAAGTATAGAAAAGCCCAACGTGGACGCATGAAGGGCAAGGCGACACGCGGTGCAACAATTGCTTTTGGAGATTTTGGATTAAAGGCAATGGAACCAGGGTGGGTTACGCAAAGACAGATTGAAGCGTCACGCGTTGCGTTGACTCGAATGATGAAACGCGAAGGTAAAGTATGGATTAGAATTTTTCCAGATAAACCAGTAACGAAGAAACCAGCAGAAACTCGTATGGGAAGCGGAAAGGGTTCGCCAGAATTTTGGGTAGCAGTGATTAAGCCCGGCCGCGTTCTGTTTGAATTGGGTGGTGTTAATCGTGCGGCAGCGGCAGAAGCATTAAAGCTTGCAGCACACAAACTTGCAATCAAAACAAGGTTTGTCACCCGTATCGATTATCAAGGTGCGCAAGAGGCGAAGCAATGAAGGCACATGATTTGCGACAACTCTCGGATGCAGAACTGCTGAAGAGAATTCAAGAAGAAGAAGAGAATTTATCCCATCTGAAATTTCAGAAGGTCATTGGTCAATTGGAAAATCCGATGAAGTTAGGGCATGTTCGAAAAGGAATTGCGCGAATCAAAACGATTCTCCGCGATCGACAATTGAATCCGTCAACCGAAAAAACTGCACAAGTGACACCTGGCGACAGGCAAGTTGAGCAGCCAAAGTAATGTGAGATAATGATGACAGAAATTCCAAAAGAAATTCAGACGCGCGCACGGCGTAAAGTTCGAATCGGTAAAGTAGTTAGCAACAAAATGTCGAAAAGTATTATTGTTGCGGTAGAGCGTCAGGTCGCACATGCATTATATAAGAAATATTTCCGTCGTACAACAAAGTTGATGGCGCATGACGAAAAACAAGAAGCTGGTATTGGTGATACTGTGAAGATTATGGAAACTCGACCGATGAGTGCACGCAAGCGCTGGCGGTTAGTAGAAATCATTGAAAAGGCGAAATAGGTTATTTTCAGAGTAGGCGAAGACGATGATCCAGGAAGAAACAAATTTAGTGGTTGCTGATAATTCGGGTGCGAAGCGAGTGCAGTGTATTCGTGTCCTTGGAGGTCACGATAGGCGCTACGCTGGCGTTGGCGATCTTATTGTTGTATCCGTGAAGAGCGCTATTCCGGGCGCTCCGGTAAAGAAGGGTGAAGTCTCGCGTGCTGTGGTTGTGCGGACAAAGAAAGAAATTCGCCGGAAGGATGGTTCGTACATCCGGTTCGATGAAAATGCCGCGGTGTTGCTCAATGCCCAGGGTGAGCCGCGTGGAACACGTATTTTCGGTCCTGTGGCGAGAGAATTACGTGAACGTCAATTTATGAAAATCATTTCCCTTGCACCTGAGGTGCTCTAAAATTATGGCGCAGAATTTACATGTACATAAAAATGATACAGCTTTGGTCGTCTCGGGCGAGTTCCGAAAAAAACAAGGCAAAGTGTTAAAAGTGTTTCCCGATACTCAGCGAGTGATTATCGAGAACGTCAACATTATTAAGAGAGCTACGCGTCCTTCACAAAAGAATCCGCAAGGCGGGGTTGTTCAAAAAGAAGGAGGCATCCGAGCTTCTAACGTAATGGTGATTTGTCCGAAGTGTGCTAAACCGACTCGCGTAGGACACACGCATGTAAAAGATGCTACGAGCGGTAAAAAGAAGACAATGAGAACCTGCAAACATTGTAAAGAGATGTTCTAAGAAAGCAATCCATGGCGAACGAAAAAGTTCCTAATAAAGAAAAAGTAGAAAAGACGGTGCCTGCAGCAAAAAGCAAAGGTGAGAAAACGGCGCCAGCGGCTAAAAGTAAAGGTGAGAAGCCTGGACCGGATTCAAAAAGTAAAAAAGCTGCTGATGGGCAGGAAAAAGGTGTAGCTGCACGTTTGTTCGAGCGGTATCAAAAGGAATCTGTTCCAGCACTGATGAAAAAATTCCAGTTTAAAAGTAAAATGCAAGTGCCGCGGCTGGAAAAGATCGCGATTAATATTGGAGTTGGACAAGCGACACAGGATCCAAAGCTGCTTGATGCAGCTGTTCATGAGTTAGAATCTATTACAGGGCAAAAAGTCGCCATCACAAAATCTAAAAAAGCAATTTCCAATTTCAAACTACGAGAAAATCTTCCAATCGGGTGCCGTGTAACATTGCGCCGTGCTAAAATGTACGAATTCTTAGATCGGTTTATTAGTGTTGCATTGCCTCGCGTTCGTGATTTTCGTGGTGTATCAGACACTTCTTTCGACGGTCATGGAAATTATACTATAGGAATAAAAGAGCAAATTATTTTTCCGGAAATTGATGTAGACAAAGTGACACGCGTTAGCGGTATGGATATTACCTTCGTCACCACAGCCAAGAATGACGTTGAGGCCTATGAATTACTAAAAGAGCTTGGCATGCCGTTTATAAAGCGGCAAGAAATTGTTCAACCAGAAGCCCAGAATAAGTAAAGGAGTTCGCTTGGCACGCTTAGCAATGCGAGTAAAGGCGAAGAGAACGCCAAAACATAAAGTTTCACAGCACAACCGTTGCAACATCTGTGGCCGTCCGCGCAGTTATTATCGCAAGTTCGGTCTCTGCCGTATCTGTTTTCGTAAGCTCGCGCTAGAAGGCAAGATTCCTGGTGTTCGCAAGGCAAGTTGGTAAAACTATAATATAGAGAGTTGAATCGATGTCGAAGACTGATCCAATTGCTGATTATTTAACAAGAATTCGCAACGCAGCAAAAGCGAAACATCGCAGGGTGGATATTCCATCTTCCAATATGAAGAAAGCGATTTCTAAAATTCTTCTTGAAAAGAATTTTATTGCGGGGTTTACAGTGCTTGAAGACAAAAAGCAGAATATCCTGCGGATTAATCTGAAGTACTATAATGAAAAACCAGTCATTACCGGATTGCGCCGAATAAGTAAGCCAGGTATTCGATTGTACCGGGGTTCTAATGAATTGCCGCGTGTACTTGGTGGTTTAGGTGTTGCCATAATTTCGACCTCTAAAGGTGTAATGACGGATGCACAGGCGAAAAAAGACAATGTTGGCGGCGAAATTCTCGCCTATATCTGGTAAGTGTTTGAAGAGGAGATAGTATAGTGTCACGTATCGGTAGAAAACCAATTGAAATCCCTAAGGGTGTAACAGTTTCGGTGAAGAGCGATATTGTTACTGTGAAAGGACCTAAGGGTGAGTTAGTTGAAAAAGTGCATCCAGATATCAGCGTCGAGATGAAAGATCAGCAGATACTAATTACGCGCAAATCGGATGAAGGCAAATATCGAGCATTGCACGGGTTATGGCGCGCACTCATTCAAAATATGATTACTGGCGTAACTCTCGGGTATTCAAAAAAATTAGAAATAATTGGCGTCGGTTACCGTGCAGAGATGAAGGGAACACGATTGAATCTTCTTCTTGGTTACAGTCATCCAATACTATTTGCGGCACCAGATAGTATTAAAATTGAAGCGCCGACGCAGACAAGCATCATTATAAGTGGTGCGCATAAACAGCTTGTTGGATTAGTTGCCGCAAAGATACGGTCATTCCGTCCACCTGAGCCATACAAAGGCAAGGGCGTCAAGTACGAAGGCGAGTATGTCCGTCGCAAAGCTGGTAAAGCCGCTGCTACGGCTGCAAAGTAATAAAGAGATTTTGAAGCAAGGAAAAACAGCTTATGATTCGAAAAAATACTGTGGAACGCCTCGCCAAAAAACAGGCACGTATCCGCAAGAAAATTAAAGGCACATCGGGACGTCCTCGATTAGTGGTTTTCCGAAGTGCTAAAAATGCTTATGCGCAAATCATCGATGACTCAACTGGTAAAACGTTGTTGTCTGTATCGACCTTATCGAAGGATTTACGTGAAAGTGTTAAGCAAGCGAAGACTCCGATTGAGCGCTATAAACTTATCGGCGTGGCAGCCGCAAAAAAAGCGCTTGAAAAGAATATTAAAGAAGTAGTCTTTGATCGCAGCGGTTATCTGTATCATGGCCGCGTCAAAGCACTCGCGGATGGTGCTCGCGAAGGTGGACTTAAATTCTAACTCCTAATACTCGTACGAAAAACATGGCAAAAGTCAAAGCAGGCGAACTCGAACTTAAAGAACGATTGGTGAGCGTTAACCGTGTGGCCAAAGTGGTCAAAGGTGGACGTCGCTTTAGCTTCAATGCAATCGTTGTCGTAGGTGATGGCAATGGACATATCGGTATCGGACTAGGCAAGGCAAATGAAGTGCAAGACGCAATTGCGAAGGGAACAGACGATGCGAAGAAAAGCCTCATTTTTGTCCCTATCTTCAAAGGAACTATTCCGCATTCTGTCATTGGAAAATTTGGAGCGGGAAAAGTAATGCTGAAACCGGCATCTCCTGGAACGGGTCTTATTGCGGGCGGCGGTGTACGTGCTGTGCTGGAAATGGCGGGCGTGAAAGATGTGCTCACAAAGCAAATGGGTTCACCCAATTCTCATAACGTTGTTAAAGCAACTATGCAGGCACTTTTGAATCTTTCAGATGCCAAAATGATTGCAGCGCGTCGAGGAATCACAATTCAGGAACTGTTTCAATAAACTTAGTAAGAACTCTTATGTCGGAACTGAAGAAAATTAAAATCACACAGGTCAAAAGTATTGTTGACCACCTTGAGGATGCCAAGCTTACGATTAAAGCACTTGGACTTGGTAGGCCGAATTATTTTGTTGTTAAAAACGACACGCCGCAAATTCGCGGAATGATCAACAGGGTTCGGCATCTCGTTAGAGTGGAAGAGGTGCAGTAATGGCGAAAGATATTCTCAGCAATTTAACACCGGCAAAAGGTTCGCGAAGAAAAACAAAACGAATTGGCCGTGGACAAGGTTCAGGACATGGCGGAACGGCAACTAAAGGACACAAAGGCGCCAGGGCGCGTTCAGGGCACAAGTTTAAAATGTGGTTTGAAGGTGGACAGATGCCGCTTACACGTCGTGTGCCGAAATTCGGTTTCACGCCTCACAATCGTTCTGAAATGCAAATTGTGAATGTTGAAACCCTTGGAATATTAGCTGAGAAGAAAAAGTTAGATGGTGGTGTAGTGACACCAGAGGTTCTATATAAAACTGGAGCTATAGCAAAGAAGAATGTAGCTGTGAAAATTCTTGGCGATGGCGATCTGAAAGTTAAATTAGAAGTTACAGCACATGCTTTTAGTAAATCGGCACTTACGAAGATCGAAGCGGCTGGAGGGAAAGCCACAATTCTTACTATTAAGACTGTGAAATCATGAGTAAGCTGACTGAAACCTTTACGAATATTTTTAAAATCCAGGAGCTACGCGAGAGACTGCTCTTTACGACGCTGCTATTGGTTATTGTCCGCATTGGTTCACATATTACTGTCCCAGGTGTAGATGCTGTTTTATTAGCGGACAGTCTCAAAAAATCATCCGAGAATAATCTTTTCGGATTATTCGATCTATTTGTTGGCGGTGCGTTTAGCCATGCTGCGATTTTTGCACTTGGTATTATGCCGTACATCAGCTCATCTATTGTTATACAGCTTCTCGGCGCCGTGGTACCTTATTTTGCCAAACTTCAAAAGGAAGGCGAAGAAGGGCGTAAAAAAATTACGCAATACACACGTTATGGGACAGTTGCTATTTCATTAATGCAGGCAACAGGTGTTGTAGCGAAACTAATGGCAACTTCACAAGGTGGAGTTCCTATTGTTCCGGAAGGTGTTCGCGGAATTGGTTTTTATCTAAGCACTACGATTATTCTTACTACAGGTACTATGTTTATGATGTGGCTGGGTGAGCAAATCACCGAGCGCGGTATTGGTAACGGAATTTCCCTTATAATCTTTATTGGTATCGTAGCACGGTTTCCGAATGCCGTTCTATCTGAATTTCAACTTGTGCAGGGCGGAACTCGCAATTTGATTATAGAATTAGTCATCTTGGTGTTAATGGGTTTCATCGTTGCAGGTGTGGTTTTAATTACACAAGGTACGCGGCGTATTCCTGTACAATATGCCAAACGAGTTGTAGGGAGAAAAGTTTATGGTGGCGTGACACAATATATTCCTTTGCGCGTCAATACCGCCGGCGTAATGCCGATCATCTTTGCTCAATCAATAATGTTTATTCCACAAATTATTTTTTCGTTCTTTCCAAACAGCGAGTTCATAAACGAATTGTCGACAAATTGGTTTGGTTATAGTTCTTGGTCATACTCGGTAGTGTACGCCCTGATGATCATTTTCTTCACTTATTTTTATACTGCAATCGCCTTTAATCCAAAGGATGTGGCAGATAACATGAAAAAGCAGGGCGGATTTATTCCAGGTATTCGCCCGGGCACCCATACATCGGAATTTGTAGATAATATCTTGACGAAGATTACATTGCCGGGTTCAATTGCATTGGCTGCTGTTGCCATACTTCCGACGCTAATGATGAAATTGGGAGTGACACCGGGTTTTGCTCAGTTCTTCGGCGGAACAAGTTTGCTTATTGTGGTGGGCGTTGCGCTTGATACACTCCAACAAGTTGAATCGCATCTGTTAATGCGTCACTATGATGGATTTATGAAGAGTGGAAAACTTCGAGGGAGACGATAAGCCTCGAATTATAAAATGATTTCTTTGAAATCACTTGAAGAGATTGAGTTAATTCGTGAAAGCAGCAGAATAGTTGCTGATGTGCTCAAATTGGTAGGTGCTCAAGTTAGGCCGGGTATAACGACATTAGAACTTGATCACGCAGCAGAAGATTATATTCGCTCGATGGGCGGAGAGCCGGCGTTTAAAGGATACGGGTGGGATAAAAGTAATTTATTTCCAGCGACACTCTGTATGTCGATAGACGAGGAAGTTGTGCACGGCATTCCAAGCAAGCGTGCATTAAAAGATGGAGAATTATTATCCATTGATGTCGGTGCAAAGAAGAATGGATTTTATGGAGACGGTGCTTGGTCTTTCGCTGTTGGTGAAGTCTCTGAAGAAAAGCAGCGATTAATGCGCGTGACTGAAGAATCGCTATTAATAGGAATTGAGCAAGCAGTTGTCGGTAATAGAGTGCATGATATTTCGAGTGCGATTCAGCAGTACGTAGAAGCTAATGGGTTTTCGGTAGTTCGTGATTTAGTCGGACATGGCGTTGGAAGGAAATTGCACGAAGAACCATCTGTTCCAAATTACGGCGAGCCGGGGACAGGAGCAGTTTTGAAAAATGGAATGACGCTTGCTATCGAACCGATGGTTAACGCGGGAACTTGGCACGTGAAAGTAGCAGCTGATGGTTGGACAGTCTTTACAGCAGACGGAAAACCGTCGGCACATTTTGAACATACGGTAGCGATTAAAAACGGCAAGGCAGAAATTCTCACCTTGTCCTAAGTAAGAATGGCGAAGCAAGGACCGATTAAAGTTGATGGAGTGATAACGGATACGCTGCCTAATGCAACGTTCCGGGTAAAACTTGACAATGGTGTAGAAATCTTTGCTCATATCTCCGGCAAAATGCGGATGCATTATATTAAAATTCTTGTCGGAGATCGTGTAACAGTGGAAATGTCGCCGTATGATTTATCTAAAGGTCGGATTACATATCGGTATAAATAAAATTCAAAATCGAAAGTTCAAATTTCTGGATTTTGGAAGTGCAAAAGAGGAACATTAAATGAAAGTTAGATCATCGGTAAAGAAGTTGTGTGAAAATTGCAAGATTATTCGGCGTAAAGGTGTCGTTCGAATTATCTGCAAGAACCCGAAACACAAACAGCGGCAAGGATGATAAACAAGGAGTAAAGACGTGGCTCGTATTGCTGGGGTTGATTTACCTAAAAATAAATGTACTGAAATTGGTCTTACTTATATTTACGGTATAGGCCGCTCCACGGCGCTGGAGATCCTTGAAAAAACAAAGATCGATGGTGCCAAAAAGGTTGGTGATTTGAATGACGAGGAAGTAGCGGCAATTCGTGCCGTCATTCAATCCGACTTTAAAGTGGAAGGCGCACTGCGGAGTGAGAATCAGCTCAACACGAAGCGGTTGATGGATATTGGCTGTTACCGCGGTTTGCGCCATCGCAAAGGCCTGCCGGTTCGTGGACAGAGAACCCGAACTAATTCCCGTACAAGAAAAGGTAAGAGAAAGACGGTTGCCGGCAAGAAGAAAGCACTCGAGAAGAAGTAATTATTTTGTAGAGATTCTTTCAAAAGGATAATTTCATTGGCTAAACAAACAGCACCAGTTACTAAGAAAAAAAAGAAAGTGCATGTTGATGTAAACGGAAAAGCGTTCATCAAAGCGACTTTCAACAACACAATCGTTACACTGACGGATACATATGGCAATGTTATCGCCTGGTCAACGTCTGGCAAAAACGGATTCAAAGGATCACGGAAAAGCACTCCATTTGCTGCCCAAGTTGCCGCTGAAGCAGCTGCAAAAGAAGCGCGCGATCTTGGACTTCGCCGTGTTGAAGTATTTATTAAAGGACCGGGCGGCGGACGAGAAGCAGCTGTGCGCTCATTGCAAACCGCTGGGCTGGAAGTGACATTGATTCGTGACATTACGCCAATTCCGCACAATGGATGCCGTCCACCAAAACGTAGAAGAGTTTAAAACAATTGACGATTGTGTGATTTCCGATTTGATGATTGAATCGAAAATCGAAAATTGAAAATCGAATATTATTTAGGAGAATTATGGCAAGATACATTGATGCCAACTGCAAGCAGTGTCGTCGGGAAAAACAAAAATTGTTCCTAAAAGGAACAAAGTGCTTGACGGAAAAGTGTCCGCTTGAAAAGAGGAATTATGCACCGGGTCAGCATGGCCAATCTCGTCGATCGCGGATTTCTGAATATGGCGTACAATTGCGTGAGAAACAGAAAGTGCGCCGGATGTATGGAATTCTGGAAGCGCAATTCCGAAATTATTTTCATCGGGCATCTCAGCAGTCAGGTCGTACCGGCGATGCTTTGGTGAAGATGCTAGAGCGCCGAATTGATAATGTCATTTATCGGTTAGGTTTTGCGCCATCGCGCAAAGCAGCGCGGCAACTAGTTGTCCATCGACATTTTATGGTGAACAATCAGATTGTTGACGTTCCGTCATATCTTATCAACCCTGGAGATGTCATTCAAGTACGGGATCATGCCAAGAAATTGGCTCTTATCCACGATGCTATGAAACGCGTGAAAGACACTTCGATGCTGCCATGGTTGAGTATTGATAAAGCGACTATGACCGGTACATTTTTGAATATTCCGGAGCGAGCAGATATTCCATTGAATGCAAATGAACAATTGATTGTTGAGTTGTATTCAAAATAATTAAGAAAAATCTAACTATGAGACAGAAACTTTTATCCGCCTCGATGAACTCGGGAAAAGGAACACTATGAGTACCCTGCAAATGCCTGAAAGAGTCGAACTGGAACAGTCGACATATTCCGTTACCTCGGGAAGATTTACACTTCAGCCGTTGGAAAAAGGATTTGGAGTGACAATTGGAAATTCTATGCGCCGCGTATTATTGTCATCGTTACCGGGCACGGCGATTACTGCAATTCGTGTAGAAGGAATTCACCACGAATTCTCTACAATTAAGGGAATGGTTGAAGATGTATCGGATTTTATTCTGAATCTGAAACAACTTCGAATAAAACCGATTAACAAAAAAGCGACAAAAGTGATGATGCATGTGAAAGGTCCCGGTGAATTGAAAAGTGGTGACCTTCAAAAGTTTTCGTCAGAAATCGAAGTTTTGAATCCGGATTACCATCTGGCTTCTTTGAATAAAGATGCGGATTTCGAGATTGAATTACGGTTGGGTCGCGGAAAAGGGTATGTTCCTGCCGAAGAGAATAAATCGGTAGATCTACCGTTAGGAACAATCGCAATCGACTCGGTCTTTACACCTATAGTAAATATACGATATACGGTTGAGCCTACACGAGTTGGCGGGCAGACTGACTTTGAGAAGCTTATTCTTGATGTTGAAACCGATGGTTCAATAACTCCGGAAGAAGCGGTGACTTATGCGGCAAAAATATTACGAGATCACTTGCAGCTCTTCATCAACTTTGGTATAGAACCGGAAGCAGAAAAAGCGGAAACAGAACAAGAAGCAGAAATTGGTAGAGTACGGAAAGTTTTAAAAATGTCCGTTGATGAATTGGAATTATCAGTACGTTCGCACAATTGTTTACGTTCAGCCAATATCAAAACGTTAGCAGATTTAGTGCGGCGCAGCGAATCTGAGCTTTTAAAATTCCGCAATTTCGGACGCAAATCTTTAGCAGAACTTTCCGAGATAGTTGAACAGCATGGATTGATATTCGGAATGGATGTGGACAAGTATTTGAAAGAAGGTAACGACTAGGTCGTAGAAGGAAAGTGGAGTATGCGTCATCAGAACTCAGGACGAAAACTTAAACGGACAAGCAGCCATCGCAAAGCTACACTTGCAGCATTGTGCACTGCTTTGATTGTCCACAAGAGAATTAAAACCACCGTTGCGAAAGCAAAGGAAACGAGAATGTTCGTGGAGAAAATTATCACGCGGGCAAAGAACGCTGTTATTACGGAAACTGCACCTGATAAGAAAGATATTTCTGCGCGACGTGAAGTATTTGCGGCTCTAAGAAACAAAGAGGCAGTATCTATATTGTTCAAGGACGTTGCACCAAAAGTTGCTACACGCACAGGTGGATACACACGGGTCGTTAAACTTGGCAGGCGATTAGGTGATGGTGCTGAGCTTGCAGTGTTAGAACTTGTCGATTTTAATGTTGGTCAGGAAAAATCAGCAGTAAAGGCGGCGAAAAAACCTGCTTCTCGTAAGAAGAGCGCGTCAAAAACAAAGAAGAGAACAGATGCGACAACTGGCTCTGAAGTGACTGAGAAGGTGACAAAAAACGCACCGGAAACTAATGCGGGATCACCACCGGTTGTTGAGGAATAATATGGGGAACAAAAAAGGATAGCATATTGCTATCCTTTCTTGCTTTTGTTGTGTAGGAGAAAAGTATGCTTAAGATTGCATCAGCAGAATTTTTACAGGGCGTCATCGATCTTCGACAACTTCCGAAGAACGAATTACGCGAGATCGTGTACATTGGACGATCAAATGTTGGCAAGTCATCTTTGTTGAATAAAATGTGCAACAAGAAGAACCTTGCACGCACTAGTAGTATTCCAGGAAAGACTCGCGAGATTAACTACTATATTATCAACAACGATTTCTATTTTGTTGATTTGCCGGGATATGGATACGCCAAAGTACCTGAGCAAATGCGCGCAGGTTGGAAGAAGTTGATTGAAGATTTCTTGAAGCGCGGTGAACCAGTTGTTTTAGCAATGCAGTTGATCGATTCACGCCAAGAGCCAACGCCGTTAGACTTGATGATGATGGATTGGTTAGAGTATTATGAAGTACCTTATTTACTTGTTCTTACAAAAGCAGATAAGCTGCCGTTTAGTAAATTAGGGAAGCAAATTGAAATGTATAAAGAGCGTTTCCAAAACCAGTTAACAGGTGGATGTTGTCGCGGTATTGTGCCCTTTTCAATTGTAAGCGGTGATGGACGAACGGAGTTGCTAAAATATATTGATATGCATTTACAAACCTCACCTAAAAAGAAAAAAGTAGCTGTTTAGCTGCTTTATAATACTTCATTTTTCAGACGACCTCGGCCTAAACAGCCGCGGTCTTTTTTTCTCTGCCGGGTAGTAAAATATCTCTCTTATTGTTCCCCGGGTCTAATACCCTATTGTTCGCATTATTATTATCGTCCTGATATAATCGGGGGGGAATGCAGAGCGATTGCCCCCCGCTATCTTTATTTACGCAATAATTCTTCATCAAATTGAGTATATAAAATTATTAACATTTATGAAAAAGAGCTTGACAAACAATGCAACAAGATATATATTCTGTAAACCAATCAATCGCACACATTTAAGAAGGAGGTGAAGCGATTCCTTGTGAGTATTTATATGTATCACAAGGATATACCTAATCAGTTTTGCGAACAATTTTCTTTCCAAGCTCGTTGAATTTGTTGTCTCATTCGGGCCATTTATTAAAACCCCTTAGTTCTAAACTTAACTCTCCATATATAAAGGAGGTTTTTGTATGCAACAAAAATACTGGTTAACCCTACTCCTGTTATTGCTAGTGCCAGGAGTTATGTTTGCGCAATCTGGTAAAATCCGAGGAACGGTTGTAGATTCAAAGACAAAAGAACCGCTGGTCGGTGCGAATGTCGTGCTTGAAGGTACGAGCTACGGAAGTTCAACTGATATTCAAGGTAAGTATACTATTTTGAATGTTCCGGTAGCCACGTATTCCATTAAAGCAACATATATTGGATACCGGCAGATGACGATATCTAATGTCCGTGTAAACTCTGATTTAACAACCGAAGCTAATTTCCCTCTGCCATCGGAAGATGTGCAGGTCGAAGCGGTGGAGATCGTTGCAGAGCGACCGTTGATAACTAAATCTTCGACGAATGCAGTTAGTATCTTGGATAATGTAAATATTGAACAGCTGCCTGTTCGTAATCTTACCTCAGTGTTTTCGTTACAAGCTGGTGTAGTTCAACGAGGTTTAGATGCGAATGGAAATGCGAATCTCTATATTCGAGGTAGCCGTGCAGATGAATCGGGATTTCAAATTGATGGGATGTCTGTCAACAATGTCTATGCAGGTGGCCGTGCAGTTGCAGTTAACAATGAGGCAGTTGAACAGGTTCAAGTACAAGAAGGCGGTTATTCTTCCGAATTTGGCGGCGCAAATGGTGGACTTATCAACATGCAGTTAAAGACCGGCCAAGAACATTTACGAGCAACTTTGCAAGCAGAGACCGATAATTATACATCTCAAGGGCAAAAATCCCTTGGAGGATATTCCTATGGGTATTCTGATTATGTGGGAACAGTAGGCGGGCCGATTGGGAGCGAGAAGATTCGTTTCTTTGCAAGTATTGAAAACCAATTTTATCGGGATCCGAATACACGCTATTGGGATGGCTATAATTTCACAGGAAACAACGCTGTCGTTACTTCGGCAGCCGACGCTGAAACGCACCCAGGAACTATACAATCCGATACGTTGAATTTAGCATATCAAGCCGGTAATATGCTTGGTGGCCAGCAAAATGATTATACTTATACAGGAACTCTTTTATTTGATCTTGGTGAATATCAAATACGGGGATCAGGCTCCTATCATACACGTGATGCAAGAACTTCTGCTGGTTTTGGTAATATATTAAATTTAAGTCGATTACCTCTTATACAAAATTATGATGGATTTAGCAATATTAAAGCGACAGCATTTCTTACACCCAAAACATATGTCGAAGCTAATTTTAATTATATGGCTTCAGACGCAAAGACTATGGATCCGTATTTTAAGGATAACTTTAGTCTATATGCCGATTCTGCAGCTAACGCTCCACTAGGGTATATATTTGGCTATTCTGGTCAACCCTATTTACCATGGAAAATCGGCGGTGGTGGACAAGCCTCAGATGCTCTTGTAAATCAACCCGGTACTCCTACTACAGGGTATACAAACCAATCACAACAATCGGTAGGCGGACGCCTTGATTTCTTTTCGCAAGCCGGTAATCATGCTGTGAAAGTGGGCGGCGAATATACACGTTATACGATCAGGCGCTATGCCATCAGCGGCGGTGATGCAAATAACAGAGCAGGCATCAACGATATTCATTCGCAAGGATATTTGTCTGACACATCAGACATCGAACGGCAAGCCTTTTTAATGGCATCAGGGACAGTCAATAATTTTGGATATGATGCCCTTGGCAATTCTATCGATGGTAATCAGTATGTCAACGGCAATCTGTTCAACTTAGGCCCTCGACATCCGCAATTTGGTGGCGCCTATATTCAAGATAAAATTGAATTATCTGATATTGTGTTAAATATTGGCGTACGGTACGATTATATTAATACCGATAATATAAAATATAAAGATCCCACGAATCTGCATGTTATAAGTTCGTTGGGTATTGTTTCCAGCGCTGATATCGAGAACGCACCTGTGGCGCAGCAGATCAGTCCTCGTTTGGGATTTGGTTTTCCCGTAACGGATAAAACAATGTTCCATGCACAATATGGAAAATTCATTCAACAATCAGAATTATCAGATACTTATGCTGGGTTGGGATTGGCGACGTATTATATATCCGGAGGTAACTTTATCCAGTTCCCATTAGGATATGGTCTGAAACCGGAACGTTCAACGCAATACGAAGCTGGATTTTCTCAACAGATCGCTGATAACGCTTCATTTGATATAACGTTTTTCTATAAAGATGTGCAGGATGCAATTCAATACGCCAACATATATCCGGCTGCAGGTGCTACGATAAAATCGTATCCTGCATATATCAATGGAGATTTTTCTACATCGAAGGGATTGGAGTTTAAATTCACAATGCGTAGAACGAAACGTGTTCAATTGCAGATGAATTACACTTATACAAATGGACAAGGAACTGGTTCTAACTCAAGCGACTTAGCCGGTGCGGCATATAATGGTTATGTTCCTAAAATGATTTTCCCGTTCTCTTATAACCAAGCGCACACAGGGAATGTATCATTGGATTATCGCTTCGGTCAAAACGATGGCGGCCCAATTCTGCAACGACTTGGATTGAATCTCCTATTCACTTTTGGCAGCGGATATAATTTTACACAGGAAAATGTCTCGGGGAATTTATATAGCGGAGCAGAAACAGACGTACGTAATCGAATTCCCGTTGAAAACATTGGAGGCTCTACAACGCCAGCAACGTACGAATTGGATCTCCGCATTGATAAAACCGTATCAATTGGTTTTACAGATGTAAATTTCTATATATCTGTTCTTAATTTACTTAATACACAAAATGTTGTTTCAGTCTTTGCTCGAACCGGTGATCCCGCAGACGATGGTTGGTTAGCTTCGGCTTCCGGCATACAAGAAGCGAGTGGTGCGACGAACCCTGCACAATATGCTGCCATTTATCAAGCACGATATTTGGGGAATAATGTTACTACGGGTAATGGTAGCTTTGGAAGTAATTATGGCGCTCCTCGTCAAATCCATTTTGGTATGAAACTTGAATTCTAAATAATGAAAACATTTAGGAGTAAGACTATGATAGTATCACGAATATTGAAAGTGTCTTTCCTTATTCTTTTCATGACAGGATTGGTAATTATGCCGATCTCGGCAAAAAACAAAGACAACACACCTGTGAAAGGTTTGAGAAAGACAGCAACGAACGATGTTTATCATCCAATGTTGATTAATAATATTTTTAATTATTACTCTAACAACGGCGATGGCTCGTTCAATAACTTCAGCTCTACCAGTGAAGGATTTGAATTTCCCAAGGGAGATAATTTGGCAACCTGTATCTTTGAAGATGGCATTGTCTGGGGTTGCCACCAAGGCGGACAACTAAAGGTTGGAGGTTCAACTTATTGGCATGGGCTACAAGCTGGACCGATTATTACGCCTGGTACAGCAACAACAGATCCTGTTGCGGATGATCCTTCAAATCCAGCAAATAGGTTATTCCGGGTTCGTCCTGATTTAAAACCAATTTCGGGTGTTACTGACCCGGATGATCCAGCAGCAGCCGGCGAATTAGCGATTGTTCAAAATTCAGAGGTTCCTTTAATTGGACGGTACGAATCAGGAATTAAAGCAGAAGCTATATTGGCACAATACTGGGCAGATTGGAATGAATGGCCTGCAGCATTAGGCGCTCCCTTTATTGATGTGAAGGGCAATGGCGTGTACGACCCAACGGTTGACATTCCCGGTGTTCCACAAGCAGATCAAACTATGTGGTATGTAGCCAATGATCTTGATAAGGTGAGGGTCAATACTTTGGCCGGTTCTACGCCCATCGGTCTTGAAATGCAGAAAACAATTTGGGCATATAACCTTAATGGAGCATTAGCGAATACAATTTTTGCAAGCACTAAGATAATTAATAAAAGCGGCAAAGAATTAGATTCTATGTATGTCGCCCAGTGGACTGATCCTGATCTTGGTGATGCAAACGATGATTTTGCTGGATGCGATACAATAAGAAGTTTAGGATACATTTATAATGGAGAAGCCACAGATGCCAATTTTGCTGCATATAACCTTGTAGTTCCAGCTGCCGGTTTTGACTTTTTCCAGGGACCAATAGTGCAGGGGGCAGCAACGGATACTGCAATTTTTGACTTGAAGTACCGTCCTGGTTTCAAAAATCTTCCTATGACGGCATTTAATTACTTTATTAATGGTAATGCAACCTATGCTGATCCGGCTAATGCATCGTACAGTGGAACAATCTCATGGTACAACCTCCTCCGAGGTTTAGTTGGGACGACAGGTGCACAATATATTAATCCGATCACAAAATTACCAACACCCTTTGTATTGAGTGGAGATCCGGTTGCAGGTACAGGCTGGATAGATGAAAATATGGGTGATCGTCGAGAATGCCTATGCAGTGGTCCATTTAAGATGGTTCCGGGTGTCAGTGATACACAAGAAGTTGTTGTTGCAAACATTGCAGCCCGCGGAGCGGATTATCTCTCCAGCGTGACGCAATTAAAAGCTGCAGATGATTTTGCTCAAAATATTTATAATCGTTTATTTAGTTTTCCTACTGCACCAGCACAGCCCAAATTACAAATTGTGGCATTGGATGGAAAGGTTGTCTTAAATTGGGGCGATCCTGTAGCTGCAACAGCAACGGAGAGCCAAAATGCAAATGGCTATACGTTTGAAGGGTATAACATATGGCAATGTCCGACGAACTCATCTGGTGGTGCAAAATTACTTGCGACATACGACGTTGTTGATTCTGTTGCGGTAATTTGGGATAATGTGTATGATCCTGCTTTAGGCGCAAAAATTTATAAACCAGTCCAGTTTGGTACAAACTCTGGACTTGTTCGAACATACCAAATTACGAAAGATGCGGTCAAAGGCGGTGGATTAATAAACGACCGCAATTACTATTTTGCTGTAACAGCGTATAATTTTAATCCTACACCTACGCTGTTAGGAGCAAGTCTTGAAAATGCCATAACCCCTGTAACAGTAGTACCACAAGCAACATTACCGGGAGTAGTTTACACTCAAAAATATGGTGATACGCTGGTTGTGGCTCACGGCAGCGGTGTCAGCGATGGCACTGTGTTAGTAACTGTAATTGATCCCAGTGCATTGACAGGCGATAACTATAAGGTGACATTTGATGCATCGGGCTTGTGGTCATTGATCGATGTGACGAAAGGCACTACGTTGCTGACTAAGCAAGCACAAAGTGCTACTGGTTCAGTACCCGGCGGTTTTGTAGTTGATGGAATGCAGGTCACAGCTTTTGGGCCACCTCCAGGTATGAAAGAATTTCTAATACCTTCAGGTACCCGACGGTTTTCTCCTGTTGGAGGATATACAGGGCTTGGACTTGAGGGCTTCAGCAGTGCTGGTGATCCGACTGCATACGACCCGACAGCTGGTACTATTGGTATGGCTGGCAGTTTTCTCTTCGGAGGAATTGGCACTACTTTAACTACATCACAATATCATACGGTTCTGCTAAAAATGGCACCGGTTCCTGATCCCGTAACTCTCTGGGATCCTAAGGCAACACCAACGGATGCGAATTATTCAAAAGCATATCGCTATTTACGCCATGCTGCTACTTCTTATGGGGTTGCAGATCCTTCGTTTGCTCCCTGGATTATCAATACAGTGGGTACATATCCTTATCAGGATTTCAATTATGCTGTTCCATTCTCTGCGTGGGATATGGATGTTACTCCACCTATGCGGCTTGCGGTTGGTTGCTTTGAGAACAACGCAACAGGTGCTTCAGTCGATGGCCGGTATTGGCCGCCACTGACGACTGGCGACAATACGGTGAATCGTGAATTCTGCTTTATTTGGAGCAAGCCCTATTCAACTACACCGGATCCGACATTACAGATCGATATATATGCGAATACATCGACGCCAATGATGTGGATAATGACATGTAATCGACGGAACGATCCACCGTACTTAAGCGGTGATGCAGCAAATGGAGATCAATTTGAAATCGTTGCAAATCATCCCAACGTTGCTGCCGATGTATTTACGTTTACATCTGTCGCTGGCGCAGTTAGTAGCTCGCAGGCGCTATCTGATGTAGCGAAGATTAATGTCTTTCCCAATCCGTACCTTGGCTTTAATAAATTAGAGCCTTCGAATTATGTAAGGTTTGTTACCTTTACGCACTTACCTCAAAAGGCTACAATCCGAATTTATAATCTCGCAGGTATTCTTGTTCGTACCATTGTGAAAAATGATAAAGGCCAATTAACAACATGGGATTTACAGAACGAATCAGGATTCCCTGTTGCATCGGGTATGTATGTCGCATATATTGACCTGCCTGATATTGGTACAACAAAGACTCTAAAACTTGGTATTATTCAAGAACAAGAATTCTTGCATCACTTTTAATTATTGCTTAATTGAATAAGATGATTACAAAAATGAAAATTAAAAGGAGATTCTTAATGAAAAGCCCTATAAAGCAAGCTATTGCTTTCGGAGTGCTCTTTGGGTTGATTCTGCTGTCATCTGCATATGCAGGCGATGTTAATCGAACCGGTACTGCAGGTGCGCAAGAATTATTGATCCCTGTAGGTGCTCGCGATCTCGCCCTTGGCGGTAGTAGCGTTGCATTAACAAATGGAGTTGATGCAATTTATTGGAACCCGGCTGGGTTGTCTAGAATAA
Organism: Ignavibacteriota bacterium; assembly: GCA_963727825.1. Classification (GTDB taxonomy): domain Bacteria; phylum Bacteroidota; class Ignavibacteria; order UBA10030; family UBA10030; genus Fen-1298. Next base: position 108,459 of record CAVSHO010000008.1, read on the forward strand.
ATTCGGTAGAAGCTATGTTCTCTCACCTCAATTATATCGCTGATATTGGAGTAGAATACGGTGCCATCGGTATTAATGCGGGTGATTTTGGAAATCTGGGATTTTCTATGAAGTCAATAAATTTCGGGGACATACCTGTTACGACAGAAGATTTACCAGATGGTACCGGTCAAACATATTCGCCGGCTTATTTAACATTGGGCGCGACGTATGCTCGGATGTTAAGTGATCGTATTTCAGTTGGCGCTACGGTGAATATTATAAATGAATCCATTATGAATACTTCCGCAAATGCCGTAGGATTCGATATTGGCGTGCGGTATGATGGGATCGGGACACCGGGATTAAATCTTGCAGTCGTTTTGAAGAATGTGGGAACGAATATTTCCTATAGTGGAGCTGGCTTATACCGAACAGGAACCACTACAGACGATCTTCGTGGCCAACAAATTTACTCATTAGTCGCTTCCACTGCAGAACTTCCTTCCCAGATGGAAATTGCATTAGCGTACAATTATAAATTGGACGAAAAAAATCAGATATCAGTATTTGGCGACTTTGAAAACAATAATTATTCAACCGATGTATGGAAATTCGGTGCAGAATTCGCTTTTCAAGATCTTCTCTTCTTGCGAGGTGGATATACCTTTGCACCAAATGATCCAAAAGATGCAACAGGCGCAGCATCGTATTTGTATGACTATACAGCAGGTGCTGGTATAAAATACGACCTCGGTGGAGTAACTATTGGAGTTGATTATGCTTACCGTCATTTAGTTCAGATGAGTGCGAACAATGTCATATCAGTAAAAATCGGAATCTAATAGTCAACTTTGATGTATTAATGAAGAGGGTTGGAGTTGTTTATCCAACCCTTTTTTATTCTTCTTTGGGTTTAATACCACGCCGCTTGCGGCGTCATTCCCGTCCCGACAAAGTCGGGAGGAATCCAAAACGTTAGACTCCCGCGTACGCGGGAGTGACAAAATACTTCGTCCCGCTATGCGGGACTGCAAGGATGTTTATTTTCAATATTAGGGTTAGTATGCATTATAGAAAATTATTTCTCATCATTGGTTTTTGGATCTGTGTTAGTTCAGATATATATTCCCAAGAGATATCTCCACTACTTCCGGATACTGGGCAATTGGCGGTTGTTCAAAAGAAGATCGATCTTCGCGGGGGATTAGTTGTTCTCTCGATTGCGATTGCACCTGGTTTTGAAGATATGCCTACTCTCGCATATTTTCGCCTGAAAAAGGGAGCCGAAATAGGATGCGTATATATTACTAATGGAGAAGATTTTCCAGATTATGAATTCGGAAAGAATGCGTACGAAACAGCTAAACAAAGAAAGGAAGAGGCATATCAAGCCATGTCTTTGCTAAATGGCGAAGCATTCTTTTTGAATGTTCCTGCTTTTATGTGTTTGTCGATTGAAGATGATACCGCTGAAATTGGAAAATATTTTCTAAAACTTGATAAAGTAATCTCTGAAATAAAACCTGACGTAATATTGTTAAATTCTGATTATATCTTTTGGAAGGGAAAATCAAAACGATTGCAGGCGATAGAGAAAAATGTTGAAGCGACTCTTAGCCGATTAAAAAAAACGAATCAATGGAATGATTTAAAAATATTCGCACAATCAAACGAAAATAGCAAGGGAGATCTAATTCAAGTCGGCGAGTATAATATTCCGAGAAAGAAAACTTACCGGGATATTGCTGAAGACATTAAAATGCAATATAGAAGTCTGAAGACTTGGTTTTCTATTTGGAAAGATTCCTACAAACCGCGTTATATCTCTGTATATCCAAAAAGGAATAACCAACCAAGACTGTCTGAGATTAATTCTCCGGTTATTCCTCCAAGACTTACAGAAATCGCTTCGGCTGTAAAAGAGATAGCTGAATCGGAAGAAAGACGATCATCCGAAAACCAACTTAATCATTTGTACGAGACAATTTCAAAGATCGATTTTTTCATTAACCATATTCAAAAAACTCTTAGTCTACAAGAAAAGAAACTTCTTCTCTTTTGGAAGGATAAAATAGAAGAATACAGATGTGTATTACATAATGTGTTTATCCCGTATATTCTGCGGAATAAAGAAGTAACCGCTTCGCAATTATTTTTCGTAAAAATAGGTTCCTTGGATCCGTGGATAAAAAATGGAAATACTCATCTGTTATTTCCTGGAGTTATTGAACGGAAATGGTTAGTGGACACTAGGCAAGACTATTCATATCCATTGTTGCCGGATACTACTTGGCGTATTATATCACCCGATGTGTTTCCATTAACTTCGCCTGTGAATGAACCTGGATATAACGCTCTGCAAATGAGGAATAAATTCACGTTTATGGTAGTGCACCAAGAAGAACAAGTATTAGATAATTTTGTCTATCAAAAGGATATTCCTCTTATAGCCGTGTCACCTCACTCCCTTGAAGTGTTAACTCCTTATTTGTTTGCAAACCGTGATAGCACTGTAGTTATTAAAATTACGAATAATGTTTTCAATGCAATGAAAGGAGAATTACAGGCAGAGGATTCATTGGTTTCTATATTGCCGCATAGCATTTCACTCCCTCCTAAATCAACAATGATAGATAGTCTAATGCTACATTGGAAGGGAAAATATTTTGATGGTGAGCACGAAGTCATTCTCAAAAGCAAAAAGAATAATTCGTTTGGAAGTTTTATCTATAAAGGATTAGGAATAAACACAGGAGCGAAACAATCGGTTGGCGTTTTCTCGATGATTGATCGAACTCCTCTATTATTTGCCTTGCAGCATATGGGTTATGCCTCTATTGATCTTGATACTGCAAATATACGATGGTCTGAAAATATTTCTACTGTTATCATAGATGAGGAGTCCTCGAAGAATATCAACTCTAATCCTAATGTGAAGAAAAAAATAAGAGATTGGATATGGGCGGGCGGTAAATTAGTAGTATTGCCACAGTATATTCCTCATACAAGTCAAGTACCGGATGATTCAGTAGTTTTTAGTTACAATAACTCAGTCATTTCGATGCATAATATAAATGTAGATACTACTCAATTTCTATTCCATTATCCAAATATTATAGATATCATGAAATGGCAAAATGCAGGTTCGGTTATTTCCTATGGTGAAATTCATATTAAGATGAATATGCCAGTTAATATTCCTATTACATCTCAAAGCACAAGAATGCCCCTTATGGTATTTCGTCATTATGGTCAAGGGGTTATCATATATATAGCATTAAATTTGCATCCCCAGCTGCTCACTATTCAACCAGAAGCATATAAATTTCTTGCGAATATCTTGAGTAATTGATCGTAGGGAATATATTGCGTATAATTATTATATTTTACTTTTATGTTTTTCAAATAGTTTGCTGTCTACAATATAGTTTGTTCATCTCATTAAATATTCCCGTTATTAAGAGATTTATTTTCAGTTCAATTGTGATTTAATAAGAAAGCTGAATAATGAAGAAAATTATTTTCCTTTATATCCTCCTTGCCTTGTTTTATCAGTGGAATGATAAAACGACAATTCTCAACGCCCAAAAAAATAATAGGTTTACAATCAATGCAGTTTTTGACAGATTCTGGCAAACGGATTCTACTTCATTCCTTGAAATAGCGACTGAATGTTATCCTCGTCAAGTCTTGTTGAAAAGAGATTCACTGGGATACCACGGGAATGTCGAATTTCGCATTACAATTCAAAATACCGCCGATGGGAAAATTATTCAGGCTGATCGGTTTTATGTCCCTGTTTACATACAAGATACTTCTGCAGCCGCGGTATCAAAATCGCTATTAAGCAAAGTGACCTATGTCTTAAAACGTGGTTCATACTCGGTTGCATTGTATGGATTTGACAGCGGTGACATTTCGCGGAGGGATAGTGCACGTTTTGTTATTGATATCCTGCCGAGACCAAGTACCGTTGTTCTCAGCGATCTGGAATTATGCGCTAACATTGTTGAATCGACAGATAAAACGGATGTTTTTTATAAAAATTCGTATCGTGTAATTCCTAATCCGAGCCTTGTTTTTGGCTCAAGCGGATCCCCCGTCGTATTTACTTATTCAGAGCTATATAATCTTCAAAATGGATTTATCTATTCAATAAAATTGCAAATTATTGATTCGAGGGGACTGGTCTGCAAACAACGAACACGATTGCGTAAATTCTCAATAAATAATGCAGTTGATATTGCAATGCTCAATATCACATCCCTTGTCTCCGGGAGATATATTTGTCAATATATATTATCAGATACCTTGGGACACGAGATTACGCGATCGCAGAAAAAGGTTTTCATATATAATCCAAATGTTCAACCCCTGGCCGCAGTAAAATATTCTGCGAAAGGGGCAGAATTAGCAGGCCTTTCTGATGATGAATTAATAGATGAATTCCGGAAGCTAAAATATCTTGTAAATGATGACATGATTAGAACTTTTAATAAAATCTCGTCACAGGATGGAAGACGGGAATTTTTAGCAAGATTTTGGACAGATGTTGAGAGCGGACAACATGAAGGAATCGATTTCACCCGTACAATCTTTTTGGATCGTATTATCACTGCTAATCAACGATATCATGCGATGGGAAAAGAGGGCTGGCTGACGGACCGAGGTCGTGTGTATTTGCTGTACGCCGAACCAGATGAAGTTGAACGATTCCCTAGTTCGAGTGTGAATAAGCCTTATGAAATTTGGCACTATAATCAGATCGAAAGTGGTGTTATTTTTGTCTTTATTGATAGATCGGGATTGGGAAACTATACACTTGTCCACTCTACGAAACGTGGCGAAATCCAGGATGAATCATGGCAAAAATATTTGCAATAATTCTTAGTGTATTTATTGGGTTGGTTTCAGCATTCGCTCAATCGGTTGATTCTGTTCTAGTTGAAGATTATTCCATTGGTTCATTCCAGCGAGCGACGCGCATTGTGCCGGGGACAAACGGAGCAATATATATTCTCGACTCGGACGAAAATAAAGTATTGTTTTTTTCTAATCTTCAAGATACTCCAAAAACTATTGGAGGGTTTGGCTGGTCGTCTTCTTCATTCGATAAACCCACAGGTGTTGCAACGGATGGAGTGAATGTATACATCTCTGATTTTGGCAATCATCGAATTCAGCGGTTCGATCGAGATCTCAATTATATATCATCACTTTCAACCAGAGATACTTCCGATGTTAGCTCTCGGTTTGGTTATCCTCTTGATGTTGCCTTATCTGAGTTTGGAGATATATTTATCCTGGACGGTGAAAATATCCGCGTGATGAAGTTCAATGCTCAGGGTCTCTTCGAACGTGCATTCGGTGATATAAATGCCGGGAAGGGTAAGCTTCAGAATCCAGTGAAACTTATTGCAACAAATTCTCGCATTTTTGTTGGTGATAAAAACAAAGTAATTGTATATGATTATTTCGGCAATTATCTCGGAAGCATCGGTGAAGGTATTATTAATAACCTCATTGGTTTTACGATTTTGACAAACGGACTTCTTGCCGCATCAAACAACATGATCTTGTGGTTTACACGAGAAGGTGATTTGCAAAAGTCTTCTTCGCTCGATAATATTATTTCAGGAGAACGAATTGACCAAATCCAGGATGTCGCTTGTAATGGCAAACAATTATTTATCCTTTCACCACACAAGATTCATGTGTTTAAGATGAGTAATAATTGATTCCCTTATGCCAAATCTTGACATTCGTTTTTAATTATCCTAATTTTATGCAGTATTATTGATAAATCCACTACCCACTTTTAAGGAGGAAACACTATGGCATCTAAAAGCGTTAATAAAATCATTCTTATAGGAAATCTTGGACAGGATCCCGAGCTGCGGTATACAAGCAGTGGCGTTGCGGTGGCGTCATTTTCGATGGCGACCAGTGAATCATGGAAAGATCAGGATGGGAATGTTCAGGAAAAAACCCAATGGCATAAACTTGTTGCGTGGAGAAAACTTGCTGAAATTGTGGGTGAGTATTTGAAAAAAGGCAGCAAGGTATATGTTGAAGGGCGTATACAATATCGAACTTATGATGATAAGAATGGTGTTAAACGGGATGTCACAGAGATTGTTATAGATCAGATGCTTATGTTGGATTCTAAAGGTGCAAGTCATGCAAATGGAGCGCCTGCTTCTGCGCCATCGCAGCCTCAGACTGAAGATGTTGGTCCAGATAAAGCAGATGATTTACCATTCTAAATACCGTACAAGCCCTGTATTCTTTAGAATACAGGGCTTTTCGTTTCTCAATTCATTTTTTTCTTCTCTTATAAATCCTCGAATTATTAATATTATCTTTTTCTGCCTTATTTTTTTCTTGGTTCAACCATCCTTTTCCGGTGTTGCTGACAATCATATTAAGAAGACGACTAGGACTAAGCAAGGAATGGTTGTCACATCGGAACCGAATGCATCGCATGTAGGTATTCAAATCCTGAAACAGGGTGGAAATTCCATAGATGCAGCAGTCGCCGTCGGATTTGCCCTTGCTGTGACACATCCACAGGCAGGCAATATCGGAGGAGGAGGTTTCATGGTGATCCGTATGGAAGATGGAACCACAACGACATTTGATTATCGTGAAAAAGCTCCAGCGAAATCTACAAAAAATATGTTCCTTGATGATAAAGGGAACTATCTCCCGGAGAAAAGTCAGGAGGGATATTTAGCATGCGGTGTCCCAGGGTCAGTCGCCGGAATGCTGCTTGCTCTTGAGAAATTTGGAATACTAAGCAGAGCACAAGTTTTGCGACCGGCCATTGAACTTGCTATGAAAGGATTCAGAGTTAGTGCACCATTTGCTCGAGATCTTAACTTTGCATTGGAAAATTATGGAAAGTATCCGGCCACGAAAATTTTATGTTCGTATAATGGTAAACCATACAAAAAGTGTGATATATTTATTCAACCCGATCTTGCAAGAACTTTAAAACGCATAGCAATAGATGGAAGGGATGGTTTCTATAAAGGTGAAACTGCAAGGCTCATCGTTGCCGAGATGAATCGCGGCGGCGGATTGATCACGTTTGATGATCTTGCTTCGTATAAAGCGATCGAGCGATCTCCTTTGCGGGGAAGTTACCGCGGATATGAGATAATCTCTATGGGACCTCCAAGCTCTGGTGGTGTGTTGTTGATTCATATGCTTAATCTTTTAGAGAAATATGATATTGCCGGATCTGGGTTCGGTTCAGTTAATTCCGTAAGCATTTTGACAGAAACAATGAAGCTAGCATATGCGGACCGGGCCGAATTTCTTGGAGACCCCGATTTTTTCCATGTCCCGGTCAAAATCCTTCTCTCAAAATCCTATGCCGATGAACGTAGGAAGCTAATTGTACCGGAAACAGCAAAACCGAGTACAACTATCTCTCATGGGGTTATCATCCAAACAGAACATAATGAGACCACACACTATTCAATAATCGATCGATGGGGAAATGCGGTGAGCACAACTACAACGATCAATGGATGGTTCGGGAATGGTGTTGTTGTTGATGGTGCAGGATTCTTTTTGAATAATGAAATGGATGATTTTTCCGCTAAACCCGGTGTACCAAATATGTTTGGCGTTATAGGTGCAGAGGCTAATGCAGTTCAGCCGAATAAACGAATGCTTAGCAGCATGACACCAACGATTGTTGTGAAGGATAAAAAGCCTTTCCTCATTCTGGGCTCACCCGGCGGATCAACGATCATTACGACAGTTTTACAAGTGTTGATGAACGTAGTGGACTATGGCATGAATCTCAGACAAGCGGTTGACGCGCCGCGAATTCATCATCAATGGTTACCTGATACGCTTTGCTATGAGCAGTCGGCCTTTTCGAAAGATGTAGCTCAAGAATTGAAGCGTCGTGGTTTTGTTTTGGCAGAGCGACCGGGGCATCAGGGTAGAGTAGAAGCAATTATGATTAACCCGAATAATGGATTGTACCTGGGAGTTTCTGATTCCAGGGGATATGGTTTAGCAGTTGGATATTGAATTGCATGTTTATTGGAAGTTCAGTACGTTTACGATAATATAATTCGTTCTTTTAATTCTCAGTTCTGGTGTCCCGTTGAATGGTATTCAACGGGATGAAAAGGGAATTCCGTGATCCGCATTCGGTGGAAAGTCGGAAGCTGCCCCGCAACTGTAATTCCGATTCTGTTTTATACAGAATTATATTTTCGATTTAAAAAGTCACTGTGGCCCCCAAGGGGCCATGGGAAGGCAAGTTGAAAATCGGAAGAGCCAGGAGACCTGCCAGAACTATTTGCCTCAAGACCTTCGAGGGAAGGTGATTCACGCATTTTTTTAATGAGTGTGAAGCCCCAATCTTTAATGAAGGTTGGGGCTTTTTTTTATTCACACAACAACAAGGAAGGATGTACTGATGAAGCAACACTTATACATAATTTTATATTGTCTGCCGTTTTTCGTAGCGCATGGTTTGCCAATTGCAAGTGACGAAGATTCAACGCGCACATACAACACACAGGAAATGGTCATTACTGCAACGCGAAGCACTATTCAATCTCAGGATTCACCTTCACCAGTAACTATATTATCGACAGAAGATATTCAACGCACCAACGGCAGTTCTGTAGCTGATGTACTTCGATCATCTGAGAGTCTTTTTCTTAAGGATCAGGGACCAACTGCCTCGTTAAAAACACTTTCGTTTCGTGGAATGGGAGCAGAAGATATTCTCGTTCTCCTGGATGGAACTCGAATTAATAATTTTCAGAATGGCCAAGTAGATTTCAGTCTCATTCCTATGACAGATATCGATCATATTGAAGTTGTACGCGGCGGGAGTTCAGCTTTGTACGGAGCTGATGCTCTTGGCGGTATTATCAACATTATTACTCGCCGTCCTGTGGATACACTTCAAATGCATGCGGATATTTCAGAGGGCTCTTTTGATTATCAACGATATACCTTCGAAACGCGCGGCCGCATCGACGGTCTTGGTTTAGTGTTTGGAGTAATGCATGATCAAGCACACGACGACTATCCATTTAATCTTCAGCGCATCGGAATGGCTGATACGACCGAACGACGAACGAATTCTGATTTTACTCGCACACAATTGTATCTTAACTCAGATTATTCTTTTGACGAACAAGCAAATATGAATTTATCGATCCAGCGAGTAAAATCTAATCAAGGGGTTCCTGGTCCATTGCCGTCCTTGTACCCATTCCGGCAGGATGATGATGCGATCACAAGCGTTGTCGTATTTCACGATAATCATTTCAATGGAATTGTTTTCAGTCTGAATATGGGACTTACCTATGATCTTGAAATGGCATATTCTCAGACAAAAACAATTTTGGAGACAATCAATCCTCAATTCCAATGGATTGCTTCTTCGTGGGACCGCCTGATCATCGGTGCAGAATATACAGAAGGTCATTTGGAAGGGTTCTTCCCTGATGCAGTGATTAAACGGTTGCAGCGTTCGGCGTATGTTTCAAACGAGATGCTCTTTCAACGCGAGTCACTTTATCTCGATCGTTTTTCCTTCTATCAATCTATACGATACGATGATCTCTCGGAAGGGACGAATGCAACTTCACCAAAGATTGGTCTTAATGTGCGCATTCTTCGTGATTGGGATTCACGAATTCGAGTCAGTTATGGCAAAAATTTTCGTATGCCCACGTTTAACGATCTTTATTATCCTGCTCCTTATGGAAATCCATTGTTGAAACCGGAGCATTCCGACTGCTATGATATTGGATTGGAAACAGCATTTGATCATTCGGGAATGCACCAGCTCAGCCTTACATATTTCACTATTGACACAAAGGATCGGATATTGCTCAACGCTGCATACTTCCCCGAGAATGTTCCACAGGTTCAAAGTACGGGTATCGAAGGGCGATATGAATTTCGGCTCCCAAGTAATATACTGATGGCATTTGCAGATGTCACGTTTAATAATGCAATTCAGAAAAGTTCGGATTCTACAGATGGCAAACACTTGGTCAACAATCCTAAGGAGGTGTGTTCATTTGGAACTTCTCTTCGTATGTGGAGCTTGAATGTGAATATTACCGAGTCTTATACTTCGGAACGATTTACTGCAGAAGATGAATCTGCATGGTTACCGCATTATTGGCTTATGGATTTTAATCTTTCGACAGTATTTGCACTGCAACATATTCGAATTAATCTTCGAGCAGAAGTTAGCAATGTTTTTAACAATGATTACCAGATTCTTGAGGGCTATCCTATGCCAGGTCAATCCTTCCGGTTTACTGTTGGTATCGATTATTGATTTGGTTCAACAAAAAAATTCATGTATTTTACTTCAGTTCATATTTATGGAGGATTTATGCGTAACATTCTTATTGGTTCTACTCTTATTCTTATAGCGGCACTGTCTCGTCTTCTACCGCATCCGGCTAACTTTACTCCAATTGCAGCGATGGCATTAGCTGGAGGAGTTTATTTTAATAAACGAATTGCTCTTATTGTTCCACTTGCCGCTCTTTTTATTAGCGATCTATTTATTGGTTTCCACGATACAATTTTCTTTGTATATGGAAGTTTTATCTTGATTGGATTCATAGGGCTCTGGTTAAAATCGCATAAGAAACCATTACCGATTTTTGGGGCAGCATTGTTAAGTTCAGCTCTGTTTTTTGTCGTTACAAACTTTGGTGTATGGCTTACAGGCGGAGGTTGGTTCTATCCCAAAACATGGCAAGGTTTAATTGAGTGCTATATGCTTGCAATTCCATTCTTCCGAAATACGATTGCTGGAGATTTAATTTACACTGCTGTTTTGTTTGGTTTGTTTGAATTATCTCAATATGCTTTACAATTATTAGAGAAGAAAACTGCCCAAATATAGTAAAAAAACAAATCGTTAAGATATATGAACGTCAGGTTAGCCCCATAGATGCTGATCTGGCGTTCTTTTTTATAGATCAGTTAATGTCCGTAATTGTCCAATTTTGATTGCATTCCCTTGTTATTTAGGACTTGTTTTCACTTTTTCTAATGTAGCTTTTTATAGAAAAAGGTTTATATTGAACACCACAAAACTATAACGTAATTACGTCTCCGAAAATAGAATTTGTGTTGCGATTCTCCATTCATAGTTTCCAGCAAAATCACATTCGCATAAGACCGCCCTTTGTAAGCATTTTTGTGGAGACAAATCACAGCAATGATTGAGGTAGAAAGGAAGTCATGTCTGATTATATCAACAAAGTAATAGCACAAGTTAAAGCGAAAAACTCCAATGAGCCGGAGTTTCATCAAGCAGTGGAAGAAGTATGTGAATCTTTAGAGCCGGTTTTCGCACGTCATTCGGAATATCAAGCGGCACGAATCCTTGAGCGTATGGTCGAGCCGGAACGCACCATTATCTTTCGTGTTCCATGGATGGACGATCAAGGGGATATTCATATCAACCGTGGATTTCGCGTGCAGATGAACAGTGCAATCGGTCCATACAAAGGTGGATTGCGTTTCCATCCATCTGTGACGCTAAGCATCTTGAAGTTCCTTGCATTTGAGCAAGTATTCAAGAATAGTCTTACCACACTGCCGATGGGTGGAGGTAAAGGAGGCTCAGATTTCAATCCTAAAGGAAAAACCGATAATGAAGTTATGCGTTTCTGCCAAAGTTTCATGACGGAATTATACCGTCATATTGGTGCGGATATAGATGTGCCTGCCGGCGATATTGGAGTGGGCGGGAGGGAAATCGGATTTTTGTTCGGACAATATAAACGACTCACGAAGGAATTTAACGGTGTGTTGACCGGCAAAGGATTGAACTGGGGCGGCTCGCTTATCCGGCCTGAAGCAACAGGATTTGGAGTCGTTTATTTTGCGGAAGAAATGTTGAAGACCAAAGATATGAGCATTGCAGGAAAAACGGTTGCAGTTTCCGGCTTTGGTAATGTCGCTTGGGGCGCAGTTACAAAAGCGAGCCAATTAGGCGGTAAGGTGGTGACGCTTTCCGGTCCGGATGGATTTGTATACGATCCGGACGGCATCAAAGGCGAGAAGATAGATTATATGCTTGAATTGCGGTCGAGCGCAAAGGACGAAATAAAATCTTACGCAGATAAATTCAAAGTACAATTCTTCGCAGGTAAGCGGCCGTGGGGTTTGAAGGTTGATGTTGCAATCCCTTGCGCAACTCAGAATGAATTAGATGAGAATGATGCGAAAGAACTTGTAAAGAATGGTTGTGTCTGCGTATGCGAAGGGGCGAATATGCCAACGACCATGGAGGGCTTCAAAGTGTTTCATTCGTCTGGAATATTGTTTTCTCCAGGTAAAGCGTCCAATGCCGGCGGTGTTGCGACCTCAGGATTGGAGATGAGCCAGAACAGCATGCGCTTACCATGGCCGAAAGAAGAGGTTGACACCCGGCTGCATCAAATTATGAAAAGTATTCATGCTACTTGTGTACAGACAGCAGAACGTTTTGGTGAACCGGGGAACTATGTAATAGGTGCAAACATTGCCGGCTTTCTGAAAGTCGCCAACGCGATGCTCGAACAGGGCTTGGTATAACAGAAAGATGTTTAATATTCTATATGTTAAGACAACTGGCGCCCTTATCTTTGATTGCATGAATTACAGTGCAATGATGAAGTCGCCATTGTTTTTTTATTTTTGAGTGAATAAAGAATGAATCGTATAAAGCAATTATCAACAGAAGATATTTATGGAGGTCGCATCAAGTCGTTTCAAAAGTTGATGCGTTTTAAGGTAAGAGATATTCTGCTCGTCGCCAGTCTCTATGACCAATATCTTTTTGAAGAAGACGGCAGATTGTATGAATTGATTCGGCAGGAATTTCAGGTTCTCAATCTAAGCCATCCGCCAGAGATCACACATGTGACAAGCGGAGAGGAGGCGATTGAACTTCTCACTTCCGGTGAGAATTTTGATCTCGTTATTACAACATTACACATTGAAGATATGCCGGTTATTCGGTTTGCGCAGGAAGTTCGGCAAACAGGCCTCGATATTCCAATGATACTGCTGGCGTATGATAATCGTGAGAAAAAGGAAATCATCTCCAACTTCGATACATCTGTATTCGACCGCATCTTCATCTGGCATGGGGATTACCGTTTGCTTATTGCGATGATTAAGTATGTTGAGGACAAACTCAATGTTCAAAGCGATACCGCAACGGTCGGAGTACAGGTCATTATTCTTGTAGAAGACGACATTAGTTTCTATTCTTCCTATCTGCCACTCCTCTACACACAAATTCTTAACCAGTCACAGCGGCTTATTTCAGAAGGTATTAATCTTACACATAGATTTCTAAGAATGCGTGCGCGGCCGAAGATATTGCTATGCTCGACGTATGAAGAAGCATGGTCATGCTTCGAAAAGTATGAAGAGTATGTGCTCGGCGTTATTTCGGATATCGACTTTCTTCACAATGGCGAAAAAGATCCAAATGCCGGGTTTACGTTCGCTGAATCGGTGCGGAAGAGAAAAGATGACATTCCCATTCTTCTGCAGTCGGGTGATACGCAAGCGGCAGCGAAAGCGTCTGAACTTGGCGCGGGGTTTTTACAAAAAGGTTCACCGACATTATTGCATGATCTTACAGATTTTGTAATGACGCATTTTGGATTTGGGGATTTTATTTTTCGCACTCCAGACGGAATGGAAGTTGGAAGAGCCGTAAACTTAAAACAATTCGAAGAGCAGCTTCAAACAGTTCCCGATGAATGTATTCAATTCCATGCAAGGCGGAATCATTTCTCGAATTGGCTTAAGGCGAGGACTGAATTTTGGTTAGCACATAAACTTCGCCCACAAAAAGTGGAGGACTTCGCAACTATTAAGGAACTACGGGATGATTTGATTGGTGCTCTGCGATTGTATCAAGAGACCCGCCAACGCGGCATCATTACGGAATTTTCCAGAGAATCATTCGATCCTTTGAATAGTTTTGCACGCATTGGTACGGGGTCGGTCGGCGGCAAAGCACGCGGGTTAGGATTCGTTAATACTCTTATCAATGACTACAATTTGCGCGATAGATTTGAAGGTGTGGAAATATCAGTTCCTTCGGCGGTTGTCGTTGCCACAGATGTCTTTGATAAATTCATTCGAGAGAACAAGCTAGATAGAGTTGTTCTTGAAGCAAAGAACGATGAAGAACTTCTTCAGAGGTTTGTCGATGCACCTTACTTCCCACCTGATGTGGTTTTCAAACTGATAGATTTTCTTAATGTGTCACAAGAGCCGCTTGCTGTGCGCTCATCGAGTTTATTGGAAGACTCGCAATATCAACCGTTTGCAGGTGTGTACCAGACTTACATGATTCCGAATAATAATTCCGATCCGGAAATCCGGCTGAAAGAATTGTTGGAAAGCATTAAACTTGTCTACGCATCAACCTTTTCAAAAAAAGCAAAAGATTATATGAAGGCGACACCGTACCGCTTGGAAGAAGAAAAGATGGCAGTCATCATCCAGCGAATGGTCGGAACGTCGCATCACAATAGATTTTATCCGGAGTTTGCCGGTGTGGCAAAGTCATATAATTTCTATCCTGTGCCGCCACAAAAGTCTGAAGATGGAATTGTGCAGGTGGCTTTAGGATTAGGATTCACGGTGGTAGAGGGGCGCAACTCCGTGCGTTTTTGTCCTAAGTTCCCGCGCCATTTATTGCAGTTCTTTTCAACGAAAGAAACCATTCGCAATGCCCAACAAGGGTATCTTGCGCTCGATCTAACATCAACATTCAGTCATGAAAATCATGAAACACCGGACGTAATGATAAAGTATTATGATCTAAGCACAGCAGAAGAAGATAATACACTCTATTATGTCGGTTCCACGTACTCGCCCGAAGATGATTCGGTGTACGATGGCGTATCACGCACGGGCAAGCGTGTGGTGACGTTTGCTCCGGTGCTAAAGCATAAAATATTCCCATTGCCTGAAATTTTAGATTTGATTCTTGATATGGGAACTTGGGGAATGGGTACGCATGTCGAAATAGAGTTTGCCGTCAATATGAACACGCCGACTGGTATGCCAAAAGAATTTGCAATGCTCCAGATCCGTCCATTAGTGATGAGTCTTGAATTTGAAGAGCTTGATGTCGATCAATTCATTCGTGAAAATCTTATTTGTCAAAGCGAACAAGTGCTTGGCAACGGTGCCATACAAGATATTTATGATGTTGTGATCGTGGATGCAGAACGGTTTGAGAGATCAAAAAGCAAAGAGACTGCTCGAGAAGTCAGCGAGATTAATGCACGGCTGCTTGCGGAGAATAGACCATACGTGCTGATTGGTATGGGAAGATGGGGGAGTATGGATCCGTGGCTTGGTATTCCGGTTACATGGGATCAAATTTCTGGCGCGGCGGTAATTGTTGAATCAGGTTTCAAAGACATCGATGTGACGCCATCGCAAGGGTCACATTTCTTTCAAAACATTACATCATTTCGTGTCGGTTACTTCACTGTGGACGCTGCGCACCGCCTTGGTTTTATTGATTGGGAATGGCTGAAATCTCAACCCGCATTAAAGGAGTTGAAATATATCCGCCATCTTCGGTTTGAAAAATCTATCATTGCAAAAATTAATGGTCGAAAGAATAAAGGCGTGATAGTAAAACCGGGTAAGAAATGATAAATGATAACTGGAAAGTAAAAGTATTAAATGAATCAGCTGCTTAAGTAAAATTTCAAATCTACGGAGTCTTTATGAAATTCTCATTAACCTTCCTTGTTGCATTTCTTTTTACAATTTTAGCCTATGCACAACCCAAGCGAGCCATCACATTCGATGATCTTATAAGCTTCGGACGCGTCTCCGATCCTCAGATATCTCCGGATGGGAAAACCGTCGCGTTCGTTGTTACCTGGCAGTTGAAGGAGGAAAATAAATCTACCAGCAACATTTATTTAGTTAGTGTCACTGGTGGCGACGCCCGACAGCTTACTAATGCCAAAGACGGAAACAATTCTCCGCGCTGGATGCCAGATGGGAAAACCATTGCCTTTATTTCAACACGCGATGGTGGATCACAAATATGGACAATTCCTGTCAACGGTGGAGAAGCAAAGAAAGTATCACATATAGCAACTGAAGTGTCCGGACTTATCGTTTCTCCAGATGGGAAATGGTTTGCGTTTTCTTCGGATGTTTATCCTAATTGTTTGGATGAAGATTGTAACGCGAAGCGGCTTGAAGCTGTTGAGAAGAGCAAGGTGAAAGCGAAAATACTTACCACTTTACCGTATCGAGTTTGGAATTCATGGAAAGACGGCAAGCGCAGCCATTTATTTGTCATGCCAGCTAATGGTGGCAAATCAACTGACGTGACACCTGGAGAATTCGATACGCCGCCTATCGATCTTGGCGGCAACTGGGATTATGCTTTCTCACCAGACAGCAAAGAAATCGCATTCACAAGAAATCCAGACACACTTATTGCTGTAAGTACAAACAACGAAATTTATATTGTTCCGGTGACTGGTGGAACGCCAAAGAACATTTCAAATAATCCCGCCAACGATAGTCAGCCGTTATATTCGCCTGATGGTAAATATATTGCGTATCGAATGATGAGACGGGCAGGATTTGAAGCAGATCGTCGCGAGCTTGTTCTTTTTGAACGTGCGTCAGGAAAGCTCATCAATCTTACTGGAAAGTTTGATTACAGTATCAACAATGTCATCTGGTCACCGGATTCGAAATCGCTTTTCTTCAACGCTGATGACAAAGGCAGTGTTTCGATTTTTAGGGTGACAGTGAATGACAAAAATGTAACAACGATTCTTGATAACGGTCTAAATGCCTCATTGCAATTAACGCCCGATGGTAAGACATTGGTCATTGCGGAAGAAAATGTTAAAACACCAACAGAACTTTTTAAAATGGATTCCGATGGCAAGGGCTTGAAGCAGATCACTTTTATCAACTCAGAAAAGATTTCCCAATTGGAGATGAATTCATTGGAGAATTTCTGGTTTGATGGAGCCGCGAAAACACGTGTACAGGGATTCTTATTAAAGCCGCCATTTTTCTCTGCTAAAAACAAATATCCGCTAATCTTTCTCGTCCATGGCGGACCGCAAGGGCAATGGGGTGATGAGTTCCATTATCGGTGGAATGCTCAGATGTTTGCATCGCGCGGGTATATTGTGATAATGATTAATCCGCGCGGCAGTACTGGCTACGGACAGAAATTTACAGATGAGATTAGCAAAGACTGGGGAGGTAAAGTATACGAGGATTTAATGAAGGGATTGGATTATGTGCTGAAAAATTATTCATTCATAGATAGCAATCGAATGGCAGCAGCTGGCGCTTCGTACGGCGGTTATATGATGAATTGGATTCTTGGACATACGGATCGCTTTAAGTGTATTGTTTCACATGATGGTGTTTTCAATCTGGCAAGTGCATACGGAACGACAGAGGAGCTTTGGTTCGACGAGTGGGAATTTGGCGGAACGCCATACGCGAATCCGGAGTTGTACAAGAAGTGGTCACCAATGGAATTTGCGCAGAATTTTAAGACACCGACACTCGTTATTCATGGTCAGCAGGATTTTCGACTTGATGTCAGCGAGGGATTCCAATTGTTTACAGCACTCCAGCGGCAAGGAGTGAAATCGAAGATGCTGTATTTCCCGGATGAATTTCACTTTGTCATAAAACCGCAAAATGCCGAGTTGTGGTATAAAACAGTGTTAGATTGGATCGATGAAAATACAAAGTGAAAAACAAGTAAATAGGAAGTATTTTAAGCGGCTGGTTACGAATACCGGTTTACCAATAAAAATGGAGGAATTTGCAATGAAGAAATTCAAAGCAACGAAGAAAATTGGAAAGAAAACTGTTCCCAGGCGTAAACCTATCTCCAAAGTTAACCGAACAGTTCAGAAAAACATTCTTCCAAAAATGTTGCAATTCAAAGAAAGTATGTTGACTCTCATTAGTGAGACCTCGACAAATTTACCACCAGATATTAGGCGTGCGTTAAAATGGGCGATTGAACGCGAAACACCGGGAAGTCAGGCGATGCTGGCATTGCAGGCAATGGCTATCAATACCGATATGGCGTGTGATAACGAAGCACCCATCTGTCAAGACACTGGAATGCCAACCTTTGAAATAAAAACACCGGCTGGTACTAACCAGATTCTAATGCAGAAAGAAATTAAGGAGGCGATCGTTAAGGCGACTAAAATTGGTAAACTCCGTCCCAACGCTGTTGATTCTCTCACAGGCAAAAACAGCGGTAGCAATCTTGGAGATGGTTTTCCGGTGATGCATTTTGAACAGTGGGAGGAAAAAGAAATTGAAGTGCGATTGATTCTAAAAGGCGGCGGATGCGAGAATAAAAACATTCAATACTCTGTGCCATGCGAGTTGCCCAACCTCGGCAGGGCAGATCGCACGATGGATGGCATCCGCAAGTGTTTGCTTCATGCTGTCTGGCAGGCGCAGGGGCAAGGATGCAGCGTTGGTGCAATCGGTGTTGCTATCGGTGGAGACCGAGCATCTGGTTATCAATACGCTAAGCAGCAACTCTTCCGCGTGCTCGACGACATCAATCCCAATCCGGAACTCGCAAGACTTGAGGACTACGTTTTACAAAACGCCAATAAACTTGGAATCGGCACCATGGGATTTGGAGGATTGTCAACGCTCATCGGCTGCAAAATAGGTTCTTACCATCGCTTACCTGCAAGTTTTTTTGTAACGGTGGCTTACAATTGTTGGGCGTATCGACGGCTCGGTGTGATTTTGGATGCGAAGACCGGAGCGATTAAGCGTTGGCTTTACAAGGAAGATACGCCGGTAATGCGAATGGCAAAAGAAGAAAGTCTGCCGCTGACGGGGCGTGAGATTCCGCTTACGATGCCTTTGTCCGAGGATCAAGTGCGCGCGTTAAAAGTTGGCGACGTTCTATTGTTGAGCGGTGCGATGCACATGGGACGCGATGTTCTTCATCATCATTTAATGACAAACGACTCGCCAGTGAATCTCGATGGCGGCGCGATTTATCATTGCGGTCCAGTCGCACTTAAAAAAGGTGACAAATGGTTTATGAATGCAGCCGGTCCGACAACAAGTATTCGTGAAGAGCCATATCAAGGTGAAATCATTCGCAAATTCAAAGTGCGAGCAGTTATCGGTAAAGGTGGAATGGGCGCAAAAACACTCGCTGCTTTAAAAGAAGTTGGTGCAGTATATTTAAGCGCAATCGGCGGTGCGGCGCAATATTATTCTAAGTGCATTGAAGAAGTAGAAGGTGTCGATTTTCTGGAATTTGGCGTGCCTGAAGCGATGTGGCATGTGCGTGTTAAAGACTTTCCCGTAATTGTCACGATGGATGCCCACGGCAACAGTCTCCATGCGGATGTGGAGAAAGCTTCGGCAGAAGAACTTGCGAAATTTTCAGAACCAGTGGCTATATAGTCAATAAACATAGATTAAAGGGCTATTCTCAATGACAGAAGAAGAATACAGGAGCAAATGGAAAGACACCGGACCTATTGAAATCAAAATGATTGAGAAGCATGGCAAATGTAAACATCAATTAGGTGATACTTTTCAATATAAAACTCCTTACGAGAGACCCAATGAGGTTTGTTTTGCTCTGCTTCACATTCTTGATTTGTATACATGGCGAGTTTTACAAGGTTTCCCTTCATGGGAAAAGGACGATGGAAATGTGTACCGTATTCATTGTCCTTCAAAACTTGGGACAGTTTGGGAAATGAAGAAACCGAAATAGTTTCTATGCCGAAAGAAGATTATCCAATTACATCTGCGGTTAGATTGCTTCGAGAGAAAAATATTGCGTTTGTTCCTTTTCTCTTTCGTTATGAGGAACATGGAGGCACGCACCAATTTGCAGCAGAGTTTGATGTGCCCGATCATCAAGTTATCAAAACATTAGTCTTTGAGACGGACCAGAAGAAGCCACTATTAGTGCTAATGCATGGCGACCGGGAAGTTTCCACGAAGCAGATGGCACGCATCATCGGGGCAAAACAAGTAACACCGTGCGATGCCAACACTGCACAACGCCACACCGGTTATCAATTTGGTGGGACAAGCCCGTTCGGAACGCGGCACCAATTGCCTGTGTATGTGGAAAAGACTATATTGGATTTACAAAAAATCTACGTCAATGGTGGAAAACGCGGCTTCATTGTTGAGATCGCTCCACATGATCTTTGCGCAGTAGTAGAAATCAAAGAAATTGAAGCGGCTATTCTTTCCAACTCATAAGCAGGTGAAGATATGGAATTAGGAACAATTGAATGGACCGTACAGCTTCGATTCATTATAGCTCTTGCACTTGGCTTTCTTGTTGGCCTCGAAAGAGAAAGTATAAAGGTTGACCAGAAGCTTGTTTTTGGCGGAGTACGCACACATCCTATCATCAGCATGTTTGGTTTCGGATGTGCATGGTTATATCAGATTGGGGCTACTGCTATGCTGCCAGTCGGATTATTGGCAATTGCCTTACTAACAGGAATTGCTTACGTTGCCAAAATTCGTGTCGATCGTTTTGGCACAACGAGCGAGGTTTCTGCATTACTTACATTTATAACAGGCGCTTTGGCAATGCTGGTAGATGTATGGATCGCCATGGCGTTAGGCGTCATAAATACCATGTTGCTTTCGGAAAAAGCAATGCTCGAATCCTACGTAGAACGACTTAGTAAAGTGGAATTCTTGGCAACAATTAAATTTATTTTAGTGACTGTAATTATTTTACCTGTTCTACCAAATCATGAATTCACACAATTCCATATCAATCCATTCAAAGTCTGGCAAATTGTTATCATCGTTTCCACTTTGGGATTCGTTGGATATTTCCTGGAGAAAAGGTTTGGATCCAAATTAGGTTTATGGATGTCGGGAATATTTGGAGGCATTGTTTCCAGTACGGCGGTAACTCTTTCTGTTGGAAGAATGGCGCGGAATTATCCTGCTCGTGGAAGTACTGCATTGCAGGCGTCGTTGCTTGCAAGCAGTGTCACATATTTGCGTACATTAGTACTTATCTGGTTTATTAATGGCTCGTTTCTTCCGAATCTTTGGCCGCGCTTTGTCTTTCTTTCTTTTGTCGGTATTGTGTTATCTATTAGGATGTTTAAAAAGGAACCACCGGTATCAGAATCCGTGATGCCTGAAATGCAAAACCCATTTGAAATTCGCCCGGCAATTGGATTTGCCATCCTATTTATTCTTCTCTCCGTAGTGACCGGATTTGTGAAAACTACAATGGGAAATTCCGGTTTATTAGGTTTAGCGTCTATCGTTGGTGTATCAGATATCACTCCTTTCATCCTCTCAATAGTTCAGGGATTTAATGGAACGGCGCATATCTATACGTCAGCGATTATTCTTGCATTGATGAGTAATACTATTGCCAAAGGCATATATTTTGGAAGCCTTTCCCCGACGACGAGAAAAGAAGCTATATTGAAATATTCCATATATGCAGTACTCCACATCCCCTTCGTAATCTGGTGATGAAAGAATAGAGTGATTAAGAGACCGGCATAGATAAATCCATCAGCAAGACAGTCATGATATTCTCTAAAATATTGATGTTTGGAGTTTTATTAATTGTTTGTTTACTGTCGTTATCCTGTTCGACAACATCATATCGAGATGTATATCCTATGCTTATTGATGGTAAATACGATTCCGAATTTCCTTATCGCGGATGTTCCGAACAACTTGAACAGATTTCAGAATCTGTGAGAATGATCAATTGTATTGCATATTATAAAAGCTTGGTCTTTCCGTTAGAGGCAAAAGTTCGCATAAATAATATTCTTGATCCATTTCTCAAAGAGAAAGCAGAAAAAGAAGTGTACTTGAATCAAACTGCATCAGGAAGTGCGACAGTGATATATTGCCAGAATATTAGGATTGCATTATTGACGTGTGCACATGTTGTCGATTTCAGTGATACGATTTTTACTTTTTATCGCGGAGAAGACAAGAAACCAACGGAATTTATTCAAAGTATAGCTGTGAAAGATCACCAAACAAACTACGTCGCGTCTATTCAAGGATTGAATAATTTAAAAATCTTATTGTTCGATAGAGAAAATGATTTAGCGCTTCTTGGGCAGGAAATTGATCCCACAATTGCTCCTACTATTACTGTATTTAAGTATCCGATAGGAAAGGCGAAGGAACTTGAGTGGGGAGCGTTTGTGTACCTGTTTGGGTACCCTTCTGGATATCGGATCGTGACAAAAGCAATCGTCAGCAGTCCTAACCGAGACAAATATGGATCATTCTTGACTGATGCTGTTTTCAGTAGAGGATTCAGTGGCGGCATTGTGCTTGCCATCCGCGATGGCGTTCCGAATTTTGAATTGGTTGGATTGATGAAATTAGTTCCGGGACATCAACAATATTATTTGACTCCTGCTAAGGCAGGGGAACAGGTCGATTTTGATTCCAATATTCCATTCAAAGGCGATGTTTATGCCGAAAGCCGGATGGATATTATTTATGGCATAGCTCCGGCAATTCCAGCAGAATTGATTGTTGATTTTCTGCAAACAAATCAGCAGAAACTTATCGACGCAGGATATGATTTACGGTCTTTTCTCGAACGCCCGTCATTCGCAAAACCAGTAAATAAATGAATTTTGTAGAAAGCATACGCAAAGCTGGTGTTGTTGGATGCGGCGGTGCCGGATTTCCATCAGACGTTAAAGCTGCAACGAAAGTAGAGATTGTAGTTGCGAACGGGGCGGAGTGTGAACCGCTTCTTCACAAAGATTTAGAATTGATGATGCGTGAGCCGGAAGCAATAGTGAGTGGAATGAAACAGTTGATGTCTGTGACCGGTGCGCAACGCGGAATTATTGGTGTGAAAAAGAAGCATGAAGATAAATTAGATGGAATAAGATTAGCTTTGCACAGTACGAACATCACGTTGCAATTTCTTGGAGATTATTATCCTACAGGCGATGAATATGTGCTTGTTTACGAGACGACGAGACGTCTTATTCCTCCACAGGGAATTCCTCTCGATGTCGGTGTTGTTGTAAACAATGTCGAAACTCTTCGGAATCTTCATCTCGCAATGCAAGATCATCCATTCATCACAAAATATATTTCCATAGCTGGCGCTGTTGTACATCCTTCCACATTTGAAGTACCTGTTGGCATTTCATTCGCCGATGTTATTGAAGCGGCGGGCGGCGCTACAGTTCCTGATTATGCAGTGTTCGTAAGCGGAATAATGATGGGAAAACTCGAAACAGATCTGGCGCTTCCGGTCACCAAAACCTGCGCGGGATTAGTCATTCTTCCGATGAGTCATCGTCTTGTGCAGAGAAAAAGTTTAACGATGGATGCTATGCTTCGTATTGGAAAATCAGCATGTGACCAATGCAGTTTCTGCACGGAGTTCTGTCCTCGCTACTTATTGGGTTACGGAGTTCAACCGCATAAAGTAATGAGGAGTCTGTCATTTACAGCCACTGGGGATGATAATTGGAATCAATGGGCTCAATTATGCTGTGCGTGCGGTTTGTGCACATTGTATTCCTGTCCGGAAGATTTATACCCGAAGGAAGCATGCGATAAGGCAAAAAGTGATTTACTTGCAAAAAGAATAAAATGGAATGGCGACCGTGATGTTCACATTCATCCCATTTTTAATGGACGGCACGTCCCGTTAAAGAAACTGATAGAAAAACTGGGAATAGGAAAATATGATGTATCGGCGAAATTTGTTGAAAAAAAGTTTATCCCCAATCAAGTTCGATTGCCCTTGTTGCAGCATCTTGGAACACCTGCAAAAGCATTAGTGTCCATCGGACAGCAGGTGAATGCCGGCGAAGTTGTAGCGGATATACCAGAAGGAAAACTTGGTGCATGTATTCATGCGAGCATCGATGGAAAAGTGGAAACAATAGATGGCGAGATTGTCATTGAACGAACTTGAAAGATGAAATGACTATGGAATGGAAATGAACGCTATTGGATTAATTGAATTAACAAGTATTGCGGCTGGTTTCAATACTGCTGATGCAATGCTGAAAGCATCATCTGTTACATTATTACTTTCGCGCAGCATATGTTCCGGCAAATATATTGTGCTTGTTGGAGGCGATGTGGCAGCCGTCCGTGCAAGTGTTGATGCAGGAAAAGAAGCAAGTAAAGGGATGATCGTGGATACATTTGTCATTCCCAATGTTCATCAGGATGTATTTCCGGCTATTTCTGGCACTGTACAAATTCAAATGCTCGAAGCACTGGGTATTGTAGAATCGTTTAGTGTCGCTTCATTAATCGAAGCGGCGGATGCCGCCGTGAAAACCGCCCGCGTTAAATTGATAGAAATTCGTTTGGCGATGGCGCTTGGCGGCAAAGCTTTTGTCACGATGACCGGTGATGTTGCTTCTGTTAAGTCGGCGGTAGATGCGGCGGCGGTGGTGTGTTCAGAACGAGGATTATTAGTAAATAAAGTCGTTATTCCAAATCCATGTAAAGAATTGTTGAAAGAAATTGTCTAATTTCCCAAAATGAACTTTTTTCTATTTCCAACGTAGTACTGTGCGTGAATAGAACATCAAAAACAAATACAATGCCTCCTCGATTGCCTCTTTTCCTTCAAAGCTTGCACAACATTCTTACCCGCGATCTAACGTGGGATGATCTGAATAAGTCACTTAACGAAGACATGCGTGGAATGTACGAATTCTATGCACGCAGTATGAAATCCGTTGAGGGAGAACGAAATGGAATTAAACGATCGATTAAATTCGTATGGCATCTCTTTGTTGCCTTCCTATTAAAACTCACGCCGCCGCGACGATTAATGTATGCCATCGCCTTTGTGTTTATTATTGTTGCAATGTCAGAGGGCAAGGCTGCATCCGCGATATATTCTTTTATCATCGTTACATTTTTATTGGCGATGGAACTTGCTGACAAACTAATTACAAAGGATGAGTTGAGTGTTGCACGAGACATTCAACTTAGTCTTCAGCCGACCAGTGACGTGAAGATTGCCGGATATGAACACGTCGCGCATAGCGAAGCGGCGAAGCAAGTCGGCGGTGATTATTATGATATTCTCAATCTTCCGGATTCCAGTACTTTGGCTATTATTGGAGATGTTTCCGGGAAAGGTATTTCATCGGCGCTTTATGTGGTGAAGATGCAGACCGCTCTTCAGCTCTTTGCAACTGAAACAAACGATCCACGAGAATTGCTTATTCGGCTTAATTCGCATGTTTACGGGCAGCTTAAACGAAATTATTTCCTTTCACTATTCTTGGTAAAGCTGTATTCAGATGGAAATGTGGAATTGTGCCGCGCAGGTCATCCACCGGCGTTGTTGCGCAGAGCGGTTGATAATTCTGTTACTTGGCTGAAGCCAAATGGCATTGCTGTCGGAATGGCTCCCTCATCTAATGGCGGAGTTGACTCTCAACAGAAGATTACTTGTTTTAGTAGTTCACTTGAAACGCAGTCTATTAAATTGGAGCAAGGCGATGTTCTTTTCCTTTTTACAGATGGCGTGATCGAATCGGTTGATACAGACGGGAAAGAATATGGGCTGGATCGAATTGCTGAGTTGATAAAATATTGCTCAGGAGAAGCCATAGAACAAATGCGGCAATATATTATTACCGAACTTTCTCGATATCGTGCAGGAACAGACCTGAGAGACGACACTACATTTGTGCTGTTAAAGCGGACGTAGCTAATTACGGATTCTTCTTGTCGGCGGAAGACTTGCCTAAACCATTCTGTACCCTTAGTAATTCACTCACTTTCAAAAATATGAATCCTTTAGCGTGAAGTGCTTGAATAATTTCTGGCAATGCTTCGGATGTGTGCCAACCACGACCATTCACGTGCATCACTATAATACTACCATTTCGCACACAAGAAACGACGTAATGAATAAGGCGTTCTCGCGAGATTGTAGAGTCTGGATCGCCGGATGCGAGATCGTACATCACCGTTGTGAGACCAATATTATTTACGATATTTTCTATTCGTTGATCTGTCTCACCATACGGCGGTCGAAATAGTTTTGACGAAGCTCCAGTAATATGTCTCAATAAAGATTCCGTTTGTTCCAATTCTTGCCTAATACTATCCTCAGAGATATTTAAACAGTGCGGATGCGAAAAACTGTGATTGCCTAACTCAAATTCTGGCACTAATGCAAGTTTCTTCACCTCGTTTTTGTGTTTTATAATCCATTTGCCGCTTAGAAAAAACGTCGCAGGCACCCCAGAATCGACAAGAATTTGAACTATGCGTGCATCAAATCCGCCGTGTGTGGAAGAAGGGCATGCATCGAACGTCAGGGCAATTTTCTTTTCATGCCTGGAACCATGAAATAGTGCTTGTGCATCGGCTTGTATAGATTGCAATAAAATAATGCCAAGAATAATGATAAAACGGGAAAACGGTATCATAAATTATAAAAGTTAGTGTATATAAAAATGCCTCTTGTTAAATCAAGAGGCAAGTATTTAGTTCAATATATATTCATGTCTAATGAAATGAATGTCCTCCTCGAACATGACCTGCCGTAACACTCAAGCCAATGCGTTGTCGGTTCGTTATTTGATTTTTGAGTTTTAACTTGAACTCTGTGCTTCCCAGTCTATGCTGGAGCATTTTGTTGTTTTTTTGCTCCTTTGGCGTCTGTAAGTTTGTAGATTTCATTAACTCCTCCTTATGTTTATAAAAGAATGAACTAATGAATTTAGTTATCTGCAAAATGATACTGACTTGCTAACTAATTGTCAAGTGATTGCATATAATTTATATTTGCTCGGCGGACACTTTTTCTCTATATTTCAATATGGAATGATAAGCGCTGAAGTAGCTCAGTGGTAGAGCAGCGGTTTCGTAAACCGCAGGTCGTGGGTTCAACTCCCACCTTCAGCTCTAAATCTCGGTTACTTAAATTCAACTATCTTTCAAAGGCGGTCATTTTTCTTTGACATTATTAGGTATTACAACTTTGCAACTTTCCTTACAACCGAATTATCTTTCCAATAAATGAGGATTGGCACTATGGTAACAACAATTCTGGTCGTTGACGACGAAGATGCTGTCCGAAAATCAATCGCCTTTGCATTGAAACAAAAAAGAGGATTTGATGTCCTTGAAGCTGGAGATGGTCTTGTTGGCCTTGAACTCGCCAAAAGGCAAAAACCAGACCTTATAATTAGCGATGTGATCATGGATAATTTAAATGGATTTATGATGTTGGAATCATTGCGTGAGGATCCAGAGACTGCCCAGATTCCGGTTATTATGATGACAACTCCTGCCCTAGGCGCAGGAGCTTGGAAATCCGGTGTTGCAACAGAATATCTAGAGAAAGGATTTACCTTAGATGAACTTCTCGTTGTTGTTGATAAAGTCTTAAAGATTTAATCTACTCACGGAGTAAGCTGTTCTTGATATATTTAGGGGTTTTTGGAAACTAAAGAAAAATTATAATTCAAATCTTAACTTCTACCTTCATATAAACATGAATTTATTATCAATCCGCCACAGGCGGTTTATTTTTGTCTTTTATAATAAAATGATTATTCACAATGTCATTTTTTGAAATTATTCTTATAGCGCTCGGTTTAGCGGCGGATGCATTTGCGGTTTCAATAGCTGCCGGAGCAACAGGTGCAATGCGCGGGCATCGCGCTATGCTGCGATTATCGTTTCATTTTGGACTTTTTCAATTCATAATGCCCATTCTTGGTTGGTTAGTAGGTCTCAGTATTGAAAGATATGTCCAATCATTCGATCACTGGATTGTGTTTGGACTGCTTACCTGGGTTGCTGTCCGAATGATTCGATCTGCACGAGCAGACGAGAAAAGCGTTTTTCGACAAGATCCAAGTCGGGGAACGATGTTAATAGTTCTTTCGGTAGCGACAAGCTTGGATGCGTTGGCGATTGGATTGAGTTTGGCGCTTTTGCGAGTCTCCATCTGGTATCCCTCAGCTGTGATCGGTGTTGTTACTGGTGCGACATCATTCATCGGTATTTTGCTTGGTCAAAGATTTTCAAAAAAATTCGGTAGAAGGGCAGCAGAAGTGGGAGGTGCGTTACTTATTGCTATTGGCGTCAGAATTCTTTTAGCTCACATTTTTTCTCTCTGAATCCTGCTGTCGCTAAAAGAGTATACAAGAAAAAATGGTAGTGTCTCAGTTTCGTGCGGTCAGGACTTACGTCCTGACCGATCCTGTTGGATGTCAGGAGGAAACTCCTGACATCACTCGCCATTAACATTAAATTGAGACACTACCGAAAAAATGATTGATTGTGGTGGCATCTTTTCATAATTTAATTTGGCTTTATAGTTTTTTGAAAGGATTTTATGAACGAAGGTAAAATTGTCCAAATCATTGGACCTGTAGTTGATATCGATTTTTCTGGCGGTAAACTCCCGGAAATAATGAACGCTGTACGAATTCCAAGAAAAAATGTCGAAGGAATAGATGAAGACTTAATTGTGGAAGTGCAGCAGCAATTGGGTGAAGATCGTGTACGAACAGTTGCGATGGATTCCACCGATGGACTAACGCGTGGAATGACCGCCCATGACACCGGTGCTCCTATCACTGTTCCGGTTGGTCCAGCAGTGCTCGGGCGTTTAATCAATGTGCTCGGCGCGGGCATTGATGGACTTCCATCAATCGAAGCAAAAACATTCTATCCTATTCATCGACAAGCTCCAAGTTTCGATCAACTTGTTACTAAAAAGGAAATGTTCGAAACAGGAATCAAGGTTATCGATCTTCTTGAGCCATATACAAAAGGTGGAAAGACCGGACTATTTGGCGGGGCGGGTGTGGGCAAGACAGTTATTATTCAAGAATTGATTCATAATATTGCAACGCATCATGGTGGATATTCGGTGTTTGCCGGAGTCGGTGAACGGACACGAGAAGGAAACGATCTCTGGTTGGAAATGAAAGAGTCTGGAGTGCTCGCGAAAACAGCATTGATCTTTGGTCAAATGAACGAACCTCCCGGCGCGCGTCAGCGTGTTGGCCTTACGGCACTTACGATGGCGGAGTACTTTCGCGATGAGGAAGGTAAAGATGTTCTTCTATTTATAGATAATATTTTTAGATTTGTGCAAGCAGGTTCGGAAGTATCTGCATTACTAGGACGTATGCCGTCTGCCGTCGGATATCAGCCTACACTCGGGACAGAAATGGGCGAACTTCAGGAACGAATTACGTCCACGAAGAAAGGATCGATTACATCGGTGCAAGCGATTTATGTTCCTGCAGATGATTTAACTGACCCGGCACCAGCAACAACATTCTCACACTTAGATGCGACAACTGTGTTGAGCAGGCAAATTGTGGATAAAGGAATTTATCCGGCAGTTGATCCGCTGGATTCTACTTCACGCATTCTCGACCCAAACATCATCGATGCTGAGCATTACAATGTAGCAAAAAGAGTGAAAGAAGTTCTACAAGCTTACAAAGACCTTCAAGATATTATCAGCATACTTGGAATGGATGAACTTTCTGATGAAGATAAACTAACCGTGACACGCGCTCGAAAGATTGAGAAATTTCTATCACAACCTTTCTTTGTTGCTGAACAATTTACTTCCCTTCCTGGTAGATACGTAAAAATTGAAGATACAATCCGCGGCTTTAAAGGAATCCTCGACGGTGAATACGATGCTTTGCCTGAAAATGCGTTCTTGATGGTTGGAACAATTGAAGAAGCAGTTGAAAAAGCAAAACAGCTGCAGTCAGCATAATTATGGCAGATAAGACTTTCCATTTGGAAATTGTGACACCAAAACGTATTGCGTTCAAAGGTGAAGTCGTAAGTTTTAGTGCGCCGGGCGTTGACGGTGGATTTCAAGTCCTTCATAGTCATGCACCATTACTTGCATCCGTGAAGATTGGAAAAGTAAAGATTATCGAGACTAGCGGAACTGAATCTCACTATGCTATTTCAGGTGGGTTTGTTGAAGTGAGAGAGAACAACGTAATTCTATTGGCAGAAACGGCTGAGCGGACGGATGAAATTGACGTAGAGCGAGTGAAAGCGGCGCGCGATCGTGCATTGAAACGGTTAGCTGAAAAATATCCCAATACCGATATTGAACGTGCAAAACTGGCTCTTTATCGTGCCCTAAACCGTTTAAAGATTGCCGACGCAAATTAACTTGAAACCCACCGAGAAATTCAGTGGGTTTTATTTGTTAGAAATTCCGGTATAGGAATCAGAAATGATTGCGGGAATTGAAACCTATAAGAACAGGCCTACGCGTGCAGAAATATCATTTGAAAATTTGCGCAATAATTTTTCTATCGTCAAATCATTAATAAACAAAGATGTAAAAATAATGGCGATGGTGAAGGCAAATGCGTATGGGCATGGGCTTTATGAAATTTCCAGCGAGCTTTTAAACCAAGGCGTTGACTATTTAGGGGTAGCAGTTCTCGAAGAGGGAGTATATTTACGAGAACGTGGAATTACCGCCCCAATTCTTGTGCTTGGGTCAATCAATGTAGACCAAATTGCTGATTTTATTACTCATGACATTGAAATTACAAGCTCATCAATTGACAAATCGATTGCCATTGCCGCTGTGGCAAAAGAGATGCGGAAAGCCGCATCGGTTCATTTAAAAATCGATACCGGAATGGAACGAATCGGTGTACATTGGTATAATGCCAAACAATTCATCGAAAAATCATACGAGTTGGAATCAATCAAGATAAAAGGTATATTCTCGCATCTGGCAAAGGCAGAATCGGATGCCGATTTTACGGTACAACAATTGAACCGCTTTGAATCGGTATTAAATAGCATGGAGAAAAAGGGGCTTCTCCCCGAGCTCGTTCACCTTGCCAATTCTGCCGGGATCATAAATTATAAGGATTCGCATTATTCGATGGTGCGGCCGGGAATTATGTTGTACGGATATAACCCGAACGGGTATCTGCCAGATGTTACGTTTAACGGGGAAAAATTGAAGCCGGTGATGACGCTGAAAACAAAAGTTTCTTTTTTTAAGGTAGTTCCTGCACATACAGGAATAAGTTATAACCATACTTACATTACGAATGATCAAACGCGTATCGTTACGCTTCCCGTAGGATATGGAGACGGATATTTTCGTCTGCTTTCGAATAAAGGCGTGGTTATTATTCGTGGAATAAAATATCCAGTGGTAGGATCGGTGTGCATGGATCAATGCATGGTAGATATTGGTATGAGTGGAACTGCGTATAACGGCGATGACGTTTTGCTTTTTGGTAATATGGATAACTTTACGATCCCGCTTGAATCCCTCTGCGATAAAATCGGGACGATCACATATGAGTTTCTATGCGGGATCAGTTCACGTGTTCCACGAATCTATAGGACAATATGAGCCGCACTCAGCAATACATCTCCATTCTTCTCGAGCGTTTGCCAAAATATGAACTTCGCTCGTACGAACATCAGACTACTCTTGATCGAATTCGTGATCGAGTTTCGTCCACTTCAGATATTCATGCAGAGCTTCTAAAACTGTATCAAGTAAAGGGCTGTGCTGATTTTGCCCTTAGTTTAATGTGGATTGCGGACAAAGTAGAGAAGGATTCTACTAAAGAAGAATCAACGATCGATGAAGAGACGCTCGTGTTTTCTAAGTTCCGACAGGCAGTTGGAGATGTATCAACCCCGGAGCAAGAATCGAATTCTGACGGAACGACATTTGACACTCCTGGTTCGCAAGAATTTGGATCGATACCGTCATCTGAGCCAAAATTAGAATTCGATCTTTCATCACCGCCGGAATTTGGATCAATTCCTGCACCGGAGCCGACAATAGATGCGATTTTTGGTACGGCAGAACAAGCTCCTGAAATAACACAGTCGACGAGTGGCGGTTCAACTTCTGAAAATAAACAAGAACTTAGTTTTGCACTCTTGCTGGAACAATTTTTAGAAGCCGTACAAAGCGGCAATGATGTCCGAACAAAGTTGTTATCTGATATTTTAAGCGAATGCAATACAGTACTTGCCTCTGGCTCTGAACCAGAAGATTACAAGCAGTTTTGTAAGTTGCTTACGGAATTTCTTCAGTATATCTCAAATAACCAATACCTCGATGATGTCCGCGTGATGAATATCCTTTCCAATATTCAAGATCCATTCGCTCAATGGGCACGAAGCAAACCAAACGATCGAACTGGCGTCTTGGATTCGGTAAATGATATTCTCCGCGATTTTAAAACAATGTTTGAATAGGGAATATGAATCAACCTAATATCTACGCAGTAATAATGGCGGGTGGTGTCGGATCGCGTTTCTGGCCTCAAAGTCGTGAACGATCACCCAAACAAGTTCTCGAAATTGTCGGTTCTGGTTCCATGATTTCCAATACCATTGCGCGCATTCAGCCGTTGGTTCGAGCAGATAAAACATTGGTTGTGACGAATAAGCTTCAAAAAGATATCATCCACAAACAAGTGCCTTCATTACCTCTGCAAAACGTGCTTACTGAACCACTTGGAAGGAATACAGCGCCTTGTATCGGACTTGCCGCGAAATGGATTAACCACTATGATCCAGACGCTATTATGGTAATTCTTCCAGCAGACCATATAATTCGGGACACGGAAGAATTTTTACACGTGCTCCAACGTGCTATTCACGTAGCACAGGAAAGTGACGCGTTGGTGACTATAGGTATTAAACCAACACACCCAGAAACGGGATATGGTTATATCCAGTTTGAAGATTCTTCAGAAACGAATCCGTATACAGCAGATGGCATTTACCGGGTGAAGACATTTGCAGAGAAGCCAAATCTTGAAACAGCAGAAAAGTTTCTAAAGAGCGGCGACTTTCTTTGGAACAGCGGGATGTTTATCTGGAAGACGAGTGTAATTTTGCAGGAAATTGAAAAACATATTCCAGAACTTGGCGAACAGTTGACAAAGTTAGAACATGCAATTGGCACAGAGACTTACCAAGCGACTCTTGAACGCGTATACGGAGTCATTCGCAGCATCTCCATCGATTATGGCGTAATGGAAAAAGCATCGAAGGTTTTTGTGGCAAAAGGAGATTTCGGATGGAGTGATGTCGGTTCGTGGGATGAAGTGGTTCGCCTAACACCAATCGATGGGGAGGGCAATGCACTACGTGGGACAGTTATTGTAAAAGACTCACATCGAAATTATATTGACGCAGGCGACAAAGTGGTAGCTACGATTGGCATTGAAGATGTCATCGTGGTAGCGACAGATGACGCTGTGTTGATCTGTAAAAAAGGAAGATCACAAGATGTTAAGGAGGTTGTGGATTTCCTCCGGCGAAAACAAATCAATGGACTGTTGTAGACAATGGGTGATTTGGGTTCTGTGCTGTGCAACAACCTTTCTGCTTGTTAGCTGCACTTCAACACCGAGATTTGCGGGGCGAGGTGAACAGCAATACGGCGAACGCAAACCGACGGCACAAACTGAACAACCTATTCATCACGATTCGGGGAAAATTCTGCTAACGATCGAAGGAATTGCTTCCTATTATGCAAATGATTTTAATGGCAAGCAGACCTCGAACGGTGAGATCTTTGATATGAATGCACTCACCGCTGCGCATCGGACATTTCCATTCGGGACAAAAGTGCGAGTGACAAATTTGGAGAATAATAAAATCGTTGTGGTACGTGTCAACGATCGCGGGCCCTTTAAGGAAGGGCGAATGATGGATTTATCGATGGCCGCAGCTAAGGAAATAGATTTAATTGGTACTGGTACTGCGCGTGTGCGCTTGGAAGTGCTGGAATGGGGAAATGGACAATAGAATACCTTGAAACGTCCTTTGATTACTGAACGAGATGTGGTTGATGCTGCAAGGCTTGGAACAAAGGTACTTAAGATCCAACCAAATTCTATCATAACTGCCGCCGCTAAAGAAAAAGCCCAGAGATGCAACATCGAGTTCTCCGTCCAGGCACAAAGCATAAAAATTTCATCAGTATCTAATCAAAAGACAATTTCCGAGATACAATCTCAGATATCTCGAAAAAAACCGATGACGATTGCAATTGGTTCTGATCATGGCGGTTTCGCGATGAAGGAAGCTCTCAAAATATATCTCGCGGAACAAGGGAATCAAATTATCGATGTGGGGACAGATTCCGAACAACCGTGCGATTATCCTGATTTTGCCTATGCCGTAGCATCTCTTGTTTCTTCAAACAAAGCTGAACGCGGTATTATGATTGATAGCGTCGGTGTGGCATCGGCAATTGTAGCCAATAAAGTGCCTGGCGTGCGTGCGGTTCCTTGTTACGATGAGTTTGTGGCGCGCAGTAGCCGTGAGCATAACAATGCTAATATTCTTACACTTGGCAGTAAAGTTTTAGGAATTGAAATGGTGAAATCAATCGTCAATCTTTGGTTAGATACTCCTTTTGCCGGTGGTAGGCATTTACCCAGAGTGAATAAAATCGGTGATGTTGAAAAGCGATTTTTTAAGTAATTCCAATAGGAAATATCCTATAAATTCTAGACCGCATAACCTTACATTGATGCGGTTTTTTTATTAAATTTAGAGTAATGAAATGAAGTTCAAAATTACAGTCAAACCGAATGCAAGAAAGAACGAAGTTATACGAATCGCCGATGGCACACTCGTTGTTCATGTTGCTGTGCCGCCAATTGAAGGGAAGGCAAACGAGAAAGTGATAGAAGTTTTATCAGAATATTTAAAAAAGCCCAAGCGATCCATTTCTATTGTTTCTGGTTTCAGAGGAAGAGACAAAATTATTGAAATCGAGGGATGAAGATAAAACTTATTGTGGCGAAAATTGGCAAAAAACGCACATCTATTTCTGAACATACCAACCGTTATTGATTCAAGCAATAGAATTGGCTATATTGGATTTGCAATGGAACGCAAATGGAAAATTGAGCGTTCTTAGAATAACGGATGTTAAACAACTTCGGAAGACTTAATGACTATTGCTGAAAATGGGAAAGGGCTGAAATTTTGCAGTCCTTTAGTGGCATTTTTTTTAATTCTAAGTTCGTTTATGCTATTTGGGTGTTCGCAGCAAGTAACGAGCGCGAAATTTGTTCAAAAAGCCGGAAGCTCCATTGAAGATATAACCGAAAGCACTATCCCTTCACAGCCATCTCCATTTGCATCGATGAGTACAGCTGGTTTGAATCAATATATTCCATTGGTAAAAAAATACTCAGAAGAGTATAAAGTCGATTGGATATTGGTTCTGGCTGTAATGAAGCAGGAATCAAGATTTGACAATGAAGCAGTTAGCTATAGAGGCGCATATGGATTGATGCAAATCATGCCCCTAACGCAAATTGAAATTGCAGAAAAGATAGGCGTAGATGAAGCATCTACACCGCGTAATAATATCAAGGCAGGCATCTATCATTTGAAATCGCTCTTTTCTATGTTTAAAAATATACAAAGGGAAGATAGAATTTGCCTTACTCTTGCTGCGTATAATGCCGGACTTGGACGCGTGCAGGATGCTCAGAAGATAGCTGCCTATATGGGAAACGATCCTCATAAATGGTCTTCCATTAGCACAGCACTTCCATTTCTATCGATAAAGAACTACACTTTGCATAACCGTATTTGGAGTACGGGCTGCCCTCCTAACGGATATTTGCACAGCGCGCGGCAGACAATTGAATATGTTGATAACATTATGAGTTGCTATGACCGTTACAGTTTGGCATTAAAGTAACATTATAAAAATCAACACAATTCTTTACTTTCCATTTGAGGTTCCTGTATTAATAAACAATTCCATTGGACTGCGCCGTTTGTTATGCAATACCATCTTTGTTGTTTTTCTCGTGTTCTTGTCTCTTTCATAGAGATCGATTTCTAGAAACCACAAGAAACAGCTTGACATTTAGGCGTGGTAGATATATATTTTTCATTATCTTCGACTGACAATTTCATGTATGGATTAAACCACAATTTCTAATTTCACTAACCTAATAAGGAGATATACAATGAAACACATTCTATAGTATTTCGCGATTGCATTGTTAGCTTCGTTTGCACTCAGCGCAATCAGTTTGGGGACAGATCGCCTATAAAGTCAGCTGGTGGTCAGGTGTAGAACTTGCTTTACCAATAGGTGATTGGGTTGATGCGTTTAGGACGGGTTCATCATCATGTTTACGGTTTATTCCTGGCAAAATATGGCTAAATCAGAATATTTTCGTTGTAGGTCAATTGGGATATACAATGTGGCAGTTAAAAGACTATGCAGCTGGGTATTCCGGAAGGGTTCAACATTCCTTTGAAATTGCTAAATGGACGTAAAGTTATATTATTATTGAGCAAGCAAGTGCTCATGTCTTTTATGAGCTTGGTCCAAATTGGAATTCATTCCGTATAGCACAACAACTACTTGGATCTGCAATTCCTTCAGTTACTTATTTTGAATTCTATCCCCGGTACTGCTGTGGTGATGTGACAAGTAGCGCTAGCAAATTTGTCATTAATCTTGGTGTTGGTTATCAATTTTCCCAATTTTGATGCTACATGTGAAATATGCATTAATGGCGATATAAGCTATCTTGCCATTAATGTGGCATATGTAGTTCCATTGTAATTTCTTAGTAGCCATCGAATAGCGAAGACAAGGGAGAAAATCGAAAGGGTTTTTCTCCCTTTTTTTATCTCCATAACCTTGTCAAGGTCACAATGGTTAATCAAAGAAACCTTGACAAGGTTTCCAAGGTTTCGGTTTTTGGAAGGCTGCTTTTTATTTTGTATCTTACATTTACCATGAAAGAATTCGCTATCGCAGAAGGAAAGCCACGCTGTCATTGCGGCGTTTTTGGAGTGTTCGGTCATCCAGAGGCATCTGTATTTTGTTACTACGGCTTGCACGCCCTTCAGCATCGTGGACAAGAGGCGGCAGGAATTGTTTCCAGCGAGTGGCCTGAGGATCCCATCGTAGGGGATGCAGAACAGCGGCAAAAGAAGAAAAGACACTTCAATATTCAAAAAGGCATCGGGCTTGTTGCAGATGTTTTTAAGGATGAAGACATCCTTCGCAAAGATCTTAAGGGCAATGCCGCGATCGGACACAACAGGTATTCCACAACAGGTTCTTCTGATAACAAATCTAATATTCAGCCCTTTGTGGTGAACTACAAGACAGGTAATCTTGCACTCAGCCATAATGGGAATCTGACCAATTACCGAATACTCCGCCATCAGCTTCAAGAAGATGGAACGATTTTCCAGTCAACTTCTGATAGCGAAATCATCTTACACCTCATTGCTCACAGCAAACAAAAAGAGCAAATTCTTCAAATTAAAGAAGCTCTGGATGTTGTGGAAGGCGCTTATTCACTTGTCATTCTAACGGATGATAGTTTGATTGCTGCGCGCGACCCTCACGGATTTCGCCCTCTCGCACTTGGCAAAGTAGATGGAGCGTACGTCGTTGCTTCAGAAACTTGCGCTTTCGATATTAATGGTGCTGAATACTTACGCGATATTGCACCCGGCGAAATTGTGGTGATAGATAAAGATGTGGTCGCGACAGGAAATGTTAAGTCGTACTGGGTTTCCAAGAAATCTTCACAGCCGCATCATTGTATTTTTGAATATATTTATTTTGCGCGTCCGGATAGTAAAGTTTTCGGGGTCAATGTTGATAAAGTGCGTCGCAAATTAGGAAAACTTCTTGCCAGCGAAAATCCGATAATACAAGAATCTGCTGATGATAAAATAATCGTTATTAGCGTTCCTGATTCCAGTAATACCTGTACTCTTGGATATGTTTCCGAAAGCAATAAGCAAGGATTAAAAGTAAAATTAGAACTTGGCCTTATCCGCAATCACTATGTTGGGCGCACCTTTATACAGCCGCAGCAGAATCATCGCGAGTTGAAAGTGAAGGTGAAATTCAACACTGTGAAGGGAGTGTTGAAAGATAAGAAAGTCGTAATTGTTGATGATTCAATTGTTCGAGGGACAACATCAAAATTGTTGGTGAAGATGATTCGAGAGGCGGAACCTAAGGAAGTGCACTTTCGCATTTCCAGTCCACCTATAAAATTTCCATGTTATTACGGAATGGATTTTCCAAGCCGCGAAGAATTAATTGCAAACAGATTAAATGGTGACATCGAAGCCATTCGGCAGGAATTAGGTGTCAACAGTCTTTCCTATCTGCCGATGGAAAAACTTCTTGCATCAGCTCCGACGGAAGAAGGCAAACATTATTGCACGGCTTGTTTCAGCGGCAACTATCCAGTGCCTATAGATCCGGAAGCGGAAAAGAACGAAAACGATCAGTGATGCATCGCTATTTCACAATTTCTAATCTTCTTAGTGCAAGCCGCATCTTTTTGGTAATCCCAATGGGATATTGCCTTGTCTTGGATTTTCCGTCTCATCGTTTGTGGACCGCAGGAATTATTGTTATCGCAGTTGCAACAGATTTTCTTGATGGATTTCTTGCAAGGAAATTGCACCAAGTAACCGACCTTGGCAAAGTTCTAGATCCTGTGGCAGATAAAATTGGAATTGGTATTTATGCTGTGTTGATTGCATGGACAGGCGACGTACCAGTGTGGTTTGTGGTATTTGTTCTTCTGCGGGACCTTTTAATATTTAGCTGGTGGATTATACATACATCGAGCGAAAAAAATTATACCGCAATCCAATTGGCCCGGCAAAATTGCTGTCACACTTATTGGATTAGTTTTTTTCTTGGGTACAATTCAAGTTGGTGCACTGAGTCACCTTTTCATCTATACGCTTTGCGCAAGTGTTGTTATGATGTTATGGTCGATGGTGAGTTATGCGCAGAGGTTATTTATTGGCAGGAATATTGAGGTGATGAAGTAACCATGGGACTTTTTACTACACTCTCCAAACTTAAAGCCGGACTTGCTAAGACGAGGGATTCGATCGTCAACAAAGTGCAACAACTTGCCGCGACAAAGAGCACGA
The DNA here is from genome assembly GCA_963727825.1 of Ignavibacteriota bacterium. GTDB lineage: Bacteria > Bacteroidota > Ignavibacteria > UBA10030 > UBA10030 > Fen-1298. The sequence goes on from CAVSHO010000008.1 coordinate 147,504, forward strand.
TCGACGATGAAATGTTAAATCAATTGGACGATATTTTAATAGCCGGTGATGTTGGCGTGCAGACAACGAATGTTATTTTGTCTCACTTGGAGCGACGCGTAAAAGAAGATAAGTACGAATCTGCATCTCAGCTTATTTCTTTATTGAAGGAAGAAGTAGAAGCAATTCTGCACGTTGACGAGGGAAAAGAGTTTTCCTTGAAAGTGCTGCCTATATCGACAAAGCCGTTCGTTGTGATGGTTGTTGGGGTGAATGGTGCAGGAAAAACGACGACTATCGGCAAGATGGCATATCAGTACCGCCAAGCAGGCCATAAAGTTGTGATAGGAGCAGCGGATACTTTTCGTGCGGCGGCGAATGAACAACTCGAAATCTGGGCGCAGCGTGCCGGTGTAGATATTATTCAGCAATCACACGGTGCAGACCCGGCGTCAGTCGCATTTGATGCAATTAACTCGGCACTATCGAAGCAGGCAGATGTTGTGATCGTAGATACAGCTGGGCGCCTACATACAAAAACAAATTTGATGGAAGAGTTGAAGAAGATAAAACGAGTGATGGCAAAACGTTTACCCGGTGCTCCGCATGAAGTATTGTTAGTACTTGATGCAACGACTGGACAAAACGGCTTACAACAAGTGAAGCATTTTACCGAAGCCGTCGAAGTAACCGGATTAGTGCTGACAAAGCTTGATGGCACAGCAAAAGGAGGGATTGTGCTTGCCATCAACAATGAGATGAAGATGCCCGTGAAGTTTATTGGCGTTGGCGAAAAAATTGACGATCTTCAAGTATTTAACTGCCGTTCATTTGTCGATGCGTTGTTTGAAGGAAACTGAATTGAAGATAGAAAGTAGAAGGAATTAGGTAATGGGTTGAAATTGTATTATCATTTTTAAATTTTCATTTATAATTCAAACGTGCCTCTTAAAATTCACATATTATCACCTGAGTTATCCAACAAAATAGCCGCAGGTGAAGTAGTGCAACGTCCATCAGCTGTCGTCAAAGAGTTAATTGAGAACTCCCTTGATGCTAAGGCGACACACATCAGCATTATTGTCAAAGATGCAGGTAAAGCATTAATCCAAGTAGTGGATGACGGCGAAGGAATGTCTGAACAGGATGCATCGCTAGCATTCCGGAGGCATGCCACGAGCAAGATCCATTCGGAAAGCGATCTGGAAGAAATTCGGACGCTCGGATTTCGCGGCGAAGCGCTCGCTTCTATAGCGGCGGTTGCACAAGTAGAATTAAAAACTCGGACAGATTCTGATGATCTTGCAACGCATATTAGGATTGAGGGCAGCGAGAATATAGAGAAATCCAAGTCAGCGCTGGAACGCGGTACAAATATTACAGTTCGCAATTTATTCTACAATACTCCGGCGCGGCGCAATTTTCTAAAAACACGACATACCGAGCTTAAGAACATAACCGATGTTATTGTTAGAATGGCAATTGCCTATCCTGAAGTTGAATGGTTTTATAAAAGTGACGATGAAATCATACTCGATTTGAAATCGCAAACTATTGAAGGGCGAGTGAAAGAAGTATTTGGTAAGTCACAATTTGAGTCAATGTTCAAATTTGACGATACTAACGAATTAATGACGGTGAACGGATTCCTCGGCAAACCGGATTTCGCACGTAAAAGCCGCGTAGAGCAATTTGTCTTTCTAAACCGAAGATTTATTTTCAGCAGAATGATTAATCATGCGGTTTTTCAGGCATATGAACATATGTTAGAGAAAGGATCATTTCCGTTCTTTATCCTAAATCTTACAATTGATCCCAGAAAAATTGATGTCAATGTCCACCCATCGAAGATGGAAGTAAAGTTTGAAAACGAATCGAATGTCTATCGCATTATACTCTCTGTTGTGCGAAAGGCACTTGCGGCAAATGATTTAATTCCATCGATGGCGTTTCGTGACGGAAACGCAGTTTCGCCGTTTGATGCTAAGTTCCAATTTAGTGAACAAGCGTGGAAACGAGGAGCTATTGACCAAACTAGCGCACCGGTGTTTCCACTTCGACCCGATATTCGGTCTAGTGAGCAATCATTGCCGATAACGCCTAATATAATTGGCCTTGAAGATATTCGATCTTCTGATCCCAACCCGGAATCTCCGTTGCCGTTCGATATGCCTGCCTCGTCATCCTCAATCAATCGTATCCTTGCGCAAAGATCGGCGCTGGATCAATCGCAGATGCCGGAGAGCAAGCCGATTTGGCAAGCGCACAATAAATATATTATTTCACAGATTCATAACGGATTGATGATTATTGATCAACACGCTGCGCACGAACGGATTCTTTATGAGCACGTGATGGCGAATTTCGAGAACACTTTGCCATCGTCGCAGCAGCTTCTTTTTCCAGAAACAGTTGATCTGGGCGCAGGCGATTATTCGTTGGTAAAAGAATTAATGCCGGATCTGTTGCGTCTTGGATTCGACATGCGGCTATTCGGGAAAAATACGGTTGTAATAGACGGTATTCCTGCAGATGTAAGAATTGGGAAAGAAAGAAAAATCTTGCAGGAGGTGCTGGATGAATTCAAAAACAACGAGCACTCCGGTATGAAAGATGTACGCGACAATCTGGCAAAATCTTTTGCATGCAAAGCGGCGATTAAGGCTGGAGACAGATTAAACGTGACAGAGATGGTTGTGTTGATCGAACATTTATTTCTTGCTAAAATGCCGTACGTATGTCCACACGGTAGACCGGTGATTGTGAGAATTCCATTGGAAGAACTCGACAAGCGATTCGGAAGAACGTAAGAGATGCAATCTTTGCGGTGGATATGAATCACCTTTCAATAGATTAAGGAGAGAGGTGCAGTGAAAAAGAAAATTATCGGCGCCTTTAATTTATTACGACCTGCCCAATGGCTGAAAAATGCTTTTCTCTTCGCCCCGCTTATTTTCTCGAAGCATTTATTTGAGGCTACATACTTCTGGCGGGAAACGCTTGCATTCTTTGGTTTCTGTCTTGTCTCCAGTATCGTGTATATTATCAACGACATTGCAGATAACGAAGCAGATAAACTCCATCCTATTAAAAAAAACCGTCCCCTTGCATCTGGGCTTCTTCGTCTGTCTGATGCTGTTTGGGTTGTTCTGATTTTACTTCTTTTTGTCATCTATTTAATTCCATATTTGAATTTGCAGTTCTGGTACACAATTATACTCTACGGATTTTTGAATTTTGCTTATTCGTTCTGGTTGAAACAAATTGTTATAGTAGATGTGTTTATAGTCGCGGCCGGATTTATGCTGCGTGTTCTTGCCGGTGTTTTTGCTATAGAAGTCGAGATTTCTTCATGGTTAATATTGTGTACACTCTTTGTCTCAGTGTTCCTTGCGATCTCCAAACGACGCGGCGAATTGATGCTTAGTGCCGCAACCGATTCTTATACTTCGCGTCCGGTGTTGAAGCAGTACGATGTATCATTCTTGGATCAAATTATGACAGTGGCAGCGTCTGGAATGGCTATTTCGTACGCCCTCTATACTGTTGCCGAACGAACAGTGACGATTTTTGGAACAGAAAATCTTATCTTCACTACGGTGTTTGTATTATTCGGTATTTTTCGGTACATATTTCTTATGCGAAGTCGAAAAACAGATGATAACCCGATGCACTTGTTGCTAAGCGATGTACCGTTGATCGTAAACATTCTGTTATGGTTCATTATCTGTGTATTAATAATTTATTATCACGATACAACCAGATGGATTTTTTAATATGAAATTACCGGAACCGAAATCTCCAAAGAGAATTACCAATCTTCCAACTTGCACACCGAAAGTAGCTGTTGTTAAAACGACGCCTCAGACAATTCTGGAAGATATTCAACGTGCAATGGAACTTGCCGGAATAAAGAATGCACTGGAACCCGGCACAACTACAATTCTGAAAGATAATATCTCATGGCATTTCCCCTTCCCCAGTGCAAATACAACGCCATGGCAACTTGAGGGGACAATTCTTGGTTTGCAAAAAAATGGTTTTAACGAAGTTGTGTGTGTGCAGAACCAAACAGTTGTAACGGATGCATTCAAAGGTGAAGATCTGAACAAATATATGCCGTTGTTCAAAAAATATCAGATTCCAGTTCTCTTCAACTTCAAAGATGGTGATATGAATTGGGTTGATTATAAACCAAAATCACCTATGCTTATTCTCGATCAAATCTATCGTGACGGAATTCGTATCCCTGATTATTTTTTTAATAAAAATATTCTTCATTTACCCACCATAAAATGTCATATTCATACAACAACCACTGGAGCGATGAAAAACGCATTTGGAGGATTGCTCAATACTTACCGTCATTATACGCATACATGGATTCATGAAACACTTGTGGATTTATTGGCGATACAAAAGGAGGTACACTCTGGAATATTTGCTGTCATGGATGGCACGACGGCCGGCAATGGTCCTGGACCTCGGACTATGATTCCTGTAGAAAAAAATGTTATCCTCGCGAGTGCTGATCAAGTAGCGATCGATTCCGTTTCTGCAAAAATGATGGGATTTGATCCGCTTTCTATTAAATACATCAATCTTGCAAATCAATGCGGGTTGGGTTGCGGTGATCCACGGGAAATTGAACTTGTCGGAGATGACATCTCTAACACGAATTGGAATTTTTCTGTCGGCACAAATGCTGTAAAAATTGCGGCTGCAATATTCTGGTTTGGTCCATTAAAACGAATACAGAGTTTTTTCTTCCGAACACCTGTTGTTCATCTATTCATTCTAGGCTCGGAAATCTACCATGATTATTACCGATGGATGCTGATTGATCGACCTGTTTATAAGAAGTGGCTGAAACAGTCGCAGTGGGGAAAACTTTTTGCATCATACCCGCCAATCGGATAATGATTTGTGAGTGAAATGCAGCTGACATCCCGAACACGCGCAGAATCATATCTTTTTTCCTTAACCATCATCTGGGGCAGCACTTTTGTTCTGACTAAATTCATTCTCGAGAATGCTTCTCCTTTTGTATATGTCGCCATTCGTTTTTTTATAGCATCACTTTTGTTTATCGCACTCTTCTTCCAAAGACTGCGAACAATTTCGAAAGATGGAATCGCTAAAGGTTTGATTCTTGGTGTGTTGTTGTTTCTAGGCTTTATGCTGCAAACAATCGGGATGAAATTTACGACTGCTTCAAAATCTGCATTTGTCACAGGGCTAATGGTTGTTTTCACGCCAATATTTCAGCTCGTCATCGAGCGCAAGGCGCCAAAAACAGGAAATATTATCGGCGTTGTGATAGTTGCCATTGGTTTATATCTGTTGACGTCTCCTAAAGGATCAGAGTTTAATATTGGTGATGCGCTGACTCTCGTTTGCGCTGTTTTGTTCAGCATTTACACCGTTTATCTCGGTATCTTTGGCAAAGAACATGACCCCGCACATTTGACTTTCATACAGTTTGCTTCAACGACGATTTTGGCTGCCATAGCGATTCCGTTTTTAGAAATAGCGCGTTTAAATCTGACTTTCAATTTTTCATTAAACCTTGCATATTTAGCGATAATGCCGACTGTTGTTGCGTTATATATAATGGCAAAATATCAAAAGTACACTACACCGACACGGAGTGCAATTATCTATTCGATGGAACCGCCAATTGCAGCAATATTTGCTTTTTTTATTATTGGCGAACAAATTGGAATGATTGGAGTCATTGGAGGTATGCTGATTCTATCCGGTTTGATAGTATCGGAGTTATCGGATGTTATTTTTACACGCAAAGAAAAAGAATTACGTTAGAATTTTTCGGTTAATTCAGCCTATAGAAGAATTTAGTGACATGTGTCAAGTAAAAGAATGGGTTCTATGGAAAAATAGTTTATTCAGTACTTGCGGATTTCAAAACCGAAAAGTATATTAAGCAGGTATGAAATCGAGGCGGTAAATATTTTTTCCTGATAATTCATTCTGGTGAGTATTTAGCAGGACTTTGCTATTTGCGCAAAATTATCCACTCCGCGTATCACTGGGGTTCAATCTGTGCAAAACGATTGTATTAGGGTCTTATTAGATTGGACAATCGGGTCAGGGAACGGTATTAGTTCTTATGAAATATATAGAAGCACTGGCAGTGATCGAGTTTTCAGCCATATAGGCGATACGTTAAAAGGGGGCATTATATTTCATCGATAATAACAGACTTATATAAAACAACAGATACAATTTTTGCTATAAAGTAACAGCAATTGGTTCAAGTGATTCACGAACAAGTGACGTTGTGGGTGTATCTTACAACAGCACAAGTTCAGTGGGAAAACGCACATGGGGCAGCATCAAGGCGATGTTCCGCTGAAGTTTTTGATTCGGTATAGATTTTTTATCAAGCGATCGTTCTGCATCGCTTTTTTTGTTTTAGGCGGTTCAATGAAACCTTTGATTCTTGCATCTCAATCACCACGAAGAAAAAATCTGCTAAAGCAAATCGGGATGAAGTTTCGTGTTATTCCAAGCCGAGCAGCAGAAGTTTTCTCTTCTCGTCAAAGTCCGGGTGAAAACGCTCAACGCATTGCTCTGGAAAAGGCGACAGATGTTGCTGTTCGTCTACGAAGAGGAATTGTAATTGGCGCGGACACGATTGTTGTTCTCGATCATCATGTTCTCGGTAAACCGAAATCCAAAGACGATGCAAAACGGATGCTAAGATTGTTAAGCGGGCGCGAGCATTCGGTCTTTACTGGATTTGCGTTGAAAGATGTGGAAAGTGGAAAGTATACAGCAGGAGTTGAAGAAACAAAAGTCCGCTTTCGAAAATTGAACGAGAAAGAGATTACTGATTACGTTAATAGCGGTTCACCTATGGATAAGGCAGGTTCATACGGAATTCAGGATGATTTTGGAGCTGTCTTCATCGAGCGGGTGAACGGATGTTTCTATAATGTTGTTGGATTCCCGCTTGCGCGTTTTTATTCAACCTTCCAACAATTTACAGCTGATTTGAAAACTTTTTCGGAAAGAAAAATATAAAATCAAAAAAGGAAGTGGAAGAATTAGTAAAAAAACCCGTCGAGAAATACTTGACGGGTTTTGCATTGTTGAAGATTTCTTAAGCAGGTTTTACAACTTTTACCGCCTGTAATCCTTTGGGGCCCTGTTCAACTTCGAACTCTACTTTATCGCCTTCGTTAAGCGTTTTGTAGCCGTCTCCATTGATGGACTTGTAATGCACGAATACGTCTTCACCGCTTTCCCGTTTGATGAAGCCATACCCTTTTGTATTATTGAACCACTTTACTGTACCCTGTTCCATACGGGTTCATCCCCTCGATGCATTTAACATCACACCGTAACTTTGTCTCTCACTGAAAAAGATGTAACGAATGCCTCACACCTCTCTTGCTCAGCTTACAGGCATCGGAGCCACATAATAGAATTAATAACTGGCGACGCGACAGCTAAAACAAATGGCGACAAAACAAAATCGGTGCAGTGAACTACGATTAAATATTACAATTTCGTGAATTAAAATGCAAGTGGTAGCATGGTCTTTCGTTTTGTTTACTCTTCATCTGACAGCCAGATATTATATTCCTCAATTTCAGATTTGGTTTCTGCTGCTTCCGGTGCAATTTTTCGAGTTAGAATATGGATGCCTTCGTCAGAAAAACCAAACATTTCATCTAAAGTGAAAATTCGTTCAAATGCCGCCGATTCAAAAAACTCTCGGAATTTGCCAGCAGCTTCGTGCAAACGAGCTAAATAATAAGCTGTATTTTCGTCCGGCTGATTAGGATTCCATTCATCAACTAAACGAGAGGAATGAGTGAGCGTGGCACCCGAATCGTTTCCGGTAACATAATAAGAGATTTTTGAATTTGCTTTGACGAAGAGACTTGAACGCACTACAGCTTCCATTGCTGGCGACGTGGCGATTTGGCCGGAAAGCATTTCTTTCTGGTAAGTTTCCGTGTCTATGCGGACAATATCTGTGCGGCAGAAATCTATTGGTGTCCATTTATGCTGCGTCACTTGTGTATGTGCCGTAGCATATGCATGGTGCATCCGTTTTAAGTCGTTTGTCAGTAGACATTCAATCATCCGCTGAATAAATACTCTCAGGAAACGCTCCATCCCGCGAGAAATAAGGTTATTTCCCTTGATAAAAACATTGTTGTTCTGATCCAGTAAGGCATAATTATTTTTTCGATAGCTAAACATTTGTTTGTAGCAGTATGATAATACAAGCTTGGTTCTTTCCGGCAAAGTATTTGATAACCGTTCAATAAAGTTCTTCTGATTTGATTCACCGACAATATTATTTGGCGGTAGAAAAAAAAGACCATTGCCGTCAGATTGGATTATTGTTGCGTTAAAAAGTTCAATTTGGTGTAGAATTTCTTCCATAATCTGACGACTTGAGGTCAGGGCAATTTCAGCTTGTTCAGGATCGTTGAACAAGCCGCGAGCAGAACCGATGTAGAGATAAAAAGAATCAATGAGACGTTTAACTGCTTTCAACTGAGATAGCGAATCTTTGGACTCCAGTGTCTCGCTTTTCATAAGACCGGTCTTGTCTTGCTGCAAAACTGAGAGACATGTAAGAAGGTGAAGAAAAACATTTAACTCATCTGTCTTTGGCTTGATATTCTGACGTAACAATATGGAAGAATGGATCCCAGCTAATTCAACATACATAACATCGGAGAAAACGCCTGTATGGAATATTTCCGAAGAGATTGTCATTGAGCGGGAATTATCGTTCGCTCTGGGGACTGAGTGTCGTTGACGAACGTATTCTCTTAACATCAGAGATTCAATTCGTGAGGCTGCGCTAAGTTGAGTTAACATTCGATAATTGAATGGACACATTTGTGCAAGATAGAACAGCGGCGGCGAGAGAGAGTCATAAAGATCGCGTGCAATGCGTACATTGCGTAGAGATTGATTTATAATATTCTCCGGCCGATGATTCCATTCCTCAAATATCCTCTGTGCAGGAATAGTTTTCTCTGTGCCGATTGTAATACCAAAATGTTTTGCCAATGAAGTGAGCGTAAACGACTGTTCAATTCTTTTAGCATCAATTTCCGATTCTGCCAATGTTAGAAGATCAACCAAATGCCTGCCGAAAACATCAAAAGAGAACCATTCACTTTCTCCTGCATTGGTGGCACTATATCCAGTCGGTGTTCGCATGTCACTGCCATCTCTACCTATCGCTAGCGGGATTTGTGAACGTTCGCAGGCGCGGTTGAGTGCTGGTAAAATTGTTCCAAACAAATCATATCCGTCTATGACATCGGGGTTAATCGTGTTGATGTGTTGTATACAACGTTCTAACACATTTCGTTCATCGTGCTTTTGAGTGCTGAATGTATATTCGCTTCCATCGCTTGCAGCGAGAGTGATAACAAGAATTTTTTCTCCAGAAATTTTCCTGTTCCGTTTTTTCCCGGCTGCGGTTGCGAATTGAATGTCCACATGAAGCCGCACGAGTTCTTCGAACTTCATTCCTTTGAATAATGTGATACCGGATTGCAGAAGGAACTGGCGCACTGCGTCTGCGCGAACAAGAATTTCTCTAAATTCCTGATAAGATAAAATGCGCGGCGAATGGTCTTTGTTGTATTGACGCAGAATGAAATGTACCGCTTCCCACATCTCGCTCCAGCGCGTGAAAGCAGCTATATAACGATAGTAGTTCCTGCCGGCAAGCTTTTTCAACCAGAATTTTTTTGGGAAATCTTTGATAAGTGCTTCATCGGAAAGAAAAAAGAAAGGGAAGAATTCCACATCCTGATGCAGAACCTTCCCCTCAACTCGTTTGTATAGTCTGATTGTCTGATCGTTCAGCTGTTGGACAGCGACGATGCGCTCTTCGGTATTATATCCATAGAGCAGATTGTCCATTCATCATTTCTTGAGCTTATCTACGTTTAAAAACGGCGTCAATAAATCGATAGGCACGGGAAAGATTGTCGTGGAATTATTTTCTGTGGCGATCTCACGAAGCGTCTGCAGATAGCGTAATGTCAGTGCACTGGGTTGTTCGGCGAGCACTTTTGCTGCATCGGATAACCGCTGTGATGCCTGAAATTCTCCTTCTGCTGCGATAACTTTCGAGCGGCGTTCACGCTCTGCTTCCGCCTGTTTTGCCATTGCTCGCTGCATTTCTTGTGGTAAATCGATTTGTTTCACTTCGACATTGGAAACCTTTACGCCCCAGGGTTCCGTATGACTGTCGATAATTTGCTGGAGTTTCTGATTAATTTTGTCACGCTGCGAAAGAAGATCGTCCAGTTCGGATTGTCCCAATACGCTTCGCAATGTGGTTTGCGAGAGCTGAGAAGTAGCAAACAAATAGTTTTCGACTGATACGATGGCCTTCTCTGGTTGCATAACGCGGAAGTAGACGACAGCATTCACTTTTAGGGAAACGTTATCCTGTGTGATGATATCTTGCGGCGGTACATCCATCACTACAGTCCTCAGACTCACTTTTACCATTCTTTCAATAAATGGCCACAACCAAATGAGACCAGGCCCGCGTACACCGACCATTCGTCCGAGCCGGAAAACAACACCACGCTCATACTCACGAAGGATTTTAACCGAATTTGCAATAACAATTACTGCGAAAACAATGAGAACAAAGAATAAAACACCTGTCTGTTCCATAAGAACTCCTTATGTTGATGACTTGACTTGTTCAACCCTGAGTTTCAGGTTTTGAATTTCTACGACACGAACACGCTCACCTTTAGCTATTTTACCGCTTGTAGATTCTGCATCCCAGAGTTCACCCTGCACGCGGATGGTGCCTTCCGGATTAAGCAAAGAAAGTGTTTCACCAATTTCACCAATTATTCCTTCTTTTCCGGTAGTTGGTTTATTCCGCTGCACTTTTAGGCCTAATCCCAGCAAGAAGACAAAAAAGAATGTCGTGATGGCCACGCTGGCTACAATAACGACCCATGAGATTTCAACAAATTCAAGAACACTTGATGTACGAATGAGCATAATAGACCCCAAAAAAAGTGAAACAGCGCCGCCTATAGCGAGCATACCATGGCTTACGATTTTTATTTCGAGCAGAAAGAGGATGATACCAAAAATTATTAGTGCAAGTCCGGCGTAGTTAATTGGCAAAGTATGCATTGTATAGAATGCGAGCACCAAACTAATAACGCCAACAATGCCGGGGAAAATAGAACCCGGATTGTACAATTCGAACATCAATCCATAAACGCCGAGCATAAATAAAATATAGGCGATGTTTGGGTCACTGAGAATGTCGAGCATTTTTTCCGCCCATCCCATTTCCATGGGTTCAATCCGCGCACCTTTGGTATGTAATGTCACAATTCCACCTACTGTTTCGACTTTTTTACCGTCAATCTGAAAGAGCAGATCATCGAGATTCTTCGCAATGAGATCGATAACATTTGTGTCAAGTGCTTCGGTTTCGGTAATAGCTTGACTTTTACGGACAGCATCTTCTGCCCATTTCAGGTTGCGGTTTCGTTTTTCGGCGATCGTGCGGATGAATGCAGCCGCATCATTTGTGACCTTTTCAGCCATTACCGAATCCATTTTACCCTGCATATCTACCGGATGAGCAGCTCCGATATTTGTTCCTGGTGCCATCGCGGCAATGTGCGCTGCCATAGTGACAAACACTCCTGCAGAACCCGCATGTGCACCACTAGGAGCAACATAGACAACGATTGGAATTTTTGAATCTAGGATAGCGCTTACTATATTTCTGGTAGATTCAAGCAATCCGCCTGGTGTATTCATTTCTATGATGAGACATTCAGCGTTTTTATCTGCGGCGCTTTCGATGCCGCGCTCGATAAATGCGGCCGACGCTGGATTGATTGCCCCATCGATTTTCAGCAAAATAACACTTTGCGAAAAAATGATAGTGGGGAGGATAATAATGAAAACTATAGGAATAAATAAACGGTGGAACATTTTAATATTCCTCCATCCGGTGCAGGTGTTAGTTGGACTTGCTTTTTTCGATGAAAAAGAAATAATACCGCTGCCGGAATAAATTACTACAATAGCGACATCAGTGCGGAGAGAGTGGGATTCTCCCAAAGGGATTCCTCAAGAAACTGAAAGTTTCTTGAGGAAGAACCCACGGTTATTGGATTATTCCTTCATTCCTTAACCATCGATAACCGGAAATTGACTTATAGAAATTCTCTCTCTGAATGGCTTCAGCCCTTGTTAAAAATTCTTCACTGTAATGCAAGTTGTATGGTCGATGGCCTTTTGTATATCGAACCTTACCATTATTGTGTTGATTTAAACGATGATTGATATTTTCAGCTGAGCCATAGTAATATGTTCCATCTTTCTGGCTTCGCAATATGTATGAATAATACATTTTGCGGAGAGAGTGGGATTCGAACCCACGGTACCCTTACGGATACACTACCTTTCCAGGGTAGCCAATTCAACCACTCTTGCATCTCTCCAAGTGATCAAATATCCTAATCTATTATCTCATTTCCAAATAATAGCTGGAAAAAGCGGAGAGGGAGGGATTCGAACCCTCGATAACCTTGCGGCTATTCCGGTTTTCGAGACCGGTCGATTCAACCACTCTCGCACCTCTCCGAGTTTGGTCTCTATGGTTGAAATATACAGAAAAGAGGAAAGAATTCAAAGATGATGAAACCTTCTTTGCCGTAAGAATGTTCTTATATTTGAATTCACAATGAAAAAATAGGAGGATATCAATATGGCAATCAATGTTGGAAGTAAAGCGCCAGAATTCACTTTATTTGACGAAGATAAGAAATCCCGCTCTCTCTCTGAGTTTCTCGGAAAGAAAGTTGTTCTCGCTTTTTTCCCCGGTGCGTTTACAGGAGTATGTACTAAAGAACTTTGTGCGTTCCGTGACTCGATGTCTAATTTTAATAATCTTAATGCACAGGTAATTGGAATCAGTGTTGACTCACCTTTTGCAAACAAAGCATTTGCAACGCAAAACAATCTACAGTTTCCTTTGCTGAGTGATTATATGCGCGTGGTGAGCAAACAATACTGCGGTGTGTATGAAGATTTTGCCGGGATGAAAGGATACAGCGCTTCGAAACGTGCAGTATTTATCGTTGATGCGAACGGCAACGTGAAATATGTTTGGGTATCAGAAAATCCAGGTGTGGAACCGGATTACAATGCAATCACTCAAGCACTTAAGTAAAAAAATCTTAAGAATCTCTTTTGAATTTTAATCAGATTATCCCTATTCTATGATAAGGAAAAGTTATGCTCAAGATTGGTCAAACGGCACCTGACTTCAAACTTGCGTCTGGCGGTGGAAAAACAATTAGTCTGAAAGATTTTGCCGGCAAGAACATCGTTCTTTATTTCTATCCGAAAGATAATACTTCCGGCTGTACAAAGGAGGCGTGCTCATTCGAGAGTAATCTTAAAGCGATTAAAAAAAGAAATGCAGTTGTTATCGGCGTAAGCGCGGATAGTGTTGACTCGCACGTGAAGTTTGCCAAGAAGTATGGGTTGAGCTTTCCATTGCTCAGTGATGAGAAAAAAGAAACGATTAAAGATTATGGTGTGTGGAAAGAAAAATCAATGTACGGCAAAAAATATTTTGGCATCGAACGTACAACCATAGTAATCGATGAAAAAGGAATTGTTCAGCAGATCTTCAAAAAGGTGAAGGTGGACGGCCACACCGATGAAGTACTATCGGTATTATAAAAAAAGGATGATAACTTATGGCAAAGATGTACCTCACTCGAAGAGAAGTTTTTAGTGCCTCGCATCGTCTTTGGAATCATGAATTATCAGACGCCCAGAATATCGAATTGTTCGACAAGTGTGCAAATCCAAATGGCCATGGACATAATTTTATTCTCGAAGTTACTGTTGCTGGAAATGTGAAAGGCGAGAGCGGTTTTGCAGTTGATTTTAGAAAACTTAAAGACCTTCTGCGAACAGAGATCATTGAAAAGGTTGATCATAAACATTTAAACTACGATGTCGATTTTTTGAAGGGAACAATTCCAACTGCGGAAAACATAGTTCGTGCTTTTTGGCGTGTGCTGGAATTAAAGATTGGTGAGGAGATACTTTATTCCATCCGCCTGCACGAGACAGAAAATAATATAGTAGAATATCGAGGCGAAGAATGAAGATTGGACATAATGGTCGGAAAGAAACACTTATCAAAGAGTTGCTCGTTGAACTTGGTGAAGATCCGCAACGTGAAGGATTGATAAGAACTCCGGATCGTGTCGCGAGGATGTACGAATATTTGATGAAGGGATATCAGCAAAATATTGACGAAGTCATGAACGACGCTGTCTTTGAAGAAAAATACAGCGAGATGGTGATTATTAAAGATATCGATTTCTTCTCAATGTGCGAGCATCACCTCATTCCATTTTTTGGTAAGTGCCATATTGCTTACATTCCAAATGGCAGTATTGTGGGTCTTAGCAAAATGCCGCGCATTGTAGAAGTGTTTGCGCGACGTCTGCAAGTTCAAGAAAGAATGACACAACAGATTGCCGATACACTGTATCAGTATCTTAAACCGATGGGTGTTGCTGTAGTGATGGAGGCACAGCATTTATGTATGATTATGCGTGGTGTCGAGAAACTCAATTCCATTGCGACTACAAGCGCAATGCTCGGCGCGTTCCGTAATGATGTGAAGACACGAAGCGAATTTCTCACACTCATCAGCAGAAACTCATTAGGCTAATGGAGGCAGAATAATTCTTTGTTGCTGTTTTACAGTCTCGGCCTGCCTGGTTAATAATTTTATTAAACCACCTGGGTAGGTATTTTTAGTTTGAAGGTCATGTCAGTGCATCTTGATACACTGACCACCATTTAATATATTGTTAGCAATGAAGAAACACTTACACTACGTCCGATTCTGCCTAATTTGCCTTTTTCTTGTGGCGGCATTTTTCTTTAGCGGTTGTTCTGTCTTTTCTTCTATAGGCGATACGATCTCACAGGGGTACGAAAACATGGTTTCGTACTTTAATGGATATTATAATGCCAAAAATCTGTTTAACGATGCGGAAGATGAAATCAAAACGGCGGCACTCCTTGCACGAGGAAGAGCAGACTCATCAGGACAGGCTAATCAAATTCCGGGAACAGCGAAACAGAAGCTGGGGCAGGTAATTGATAAGTGTTCCAATATTCTCGCGTTTCATCCTTCCAGCAGTTTAGTGGATAATTCGCTCTTCCTCATTGGGAAGTCTTTTTTCTATCAGATGGAGTATCGAAAGGCGGAACGAAAATTTGCCGAATTGTTGGCACAGTTTCCAAACAGTTCATTGGCATTGGAGGCACAACTTTGGTACGCGCGAACAGAAGAGAAATTGGGGAAATTTAATGACTGCATTCGTTTGAGCGAGGCTACTATATCGGCTGCACAAACAAGTCATGAAAACGAAATCGAAGCTCAAGCCCACAAATTGCTCGGCGTGCTCTATCGCCGGATGAGCCAAACAGATAAATCAATTGCTGAATATGAAAAAGTAATTTCTGTTTCATCTGATGATGCAACTAGAGGTGATGCGCAAATAAGTCTTGGGGATATCTACTTCACAAACGGTCAGTATAAAGAGGCGGCTGAGGTTTATCTCCGAACTGAAGATTACACCTCTGATATTTATTCAAATTATTACAGTAAGTTGCAGGCGTCAATCGCTTATCGTGAAATTGGAGAGCTGAAAAAAGAATTAACTCTGGTTAATGCAATGATTGATGATTTTCATAATAGGGAATATTTGTCAGCAATACTCTTTGAACGGGCTAATAACTATATCGCAAGCGGCAGGCGAGATGATGCGATTAACGAGTATATTATTATAGACACTTCTTACGCTCACACTGAATACGCCATGCGCTCAGCTTATAAACTTGGAAAGATTTTTGAGACGGAACTTGGACTTTACGATCGGGCACTGAAATATTATTCGGAAATAAATGTTGCCACAGGACCGAATATTGTAGCAGATGGTCGACGAAAATTCATGGCAATCACGCGCTATTTTGGTGCTCGGCATCAATTGGATATTGCGGATAGTTTATTATTGGTTCTTAGTGATACAACACGTAAAATAATTCCCGATACGCTTAAAACCATAGCCATTGATTCAATACATCAAAGGACTACGCAAGTTGATTCGCTCTCTATGATTTCCAATATTGATTCACTTAAAGTGAAGAGCCCTATATCGGATACAACACAACATAAACCTGCCCAAGTTACTATACATCCCGCGCTCCCGAGCTCTTCACTCTCCGTGACTTCCAATATTGATTCACTTAAAATAAAGAACCATGTTTCGGATACTACACACCATAAGCTTGCCCAAGATACTGTCCAGGCCACGCTCCCGAGCGCTGATTCGCTTCGTATACTCAAGTCTATTGCCGCGCAGGAATTGGGTGATATTTTTTATTCAGAAGTTGTGGAACCTGATTCGGCGTTCTATTGGTATAATCGTTCTCTTTTATGGAATTATAAAAATTCCCGCAGCCCGCGTATTCTATTCATACTCGCAGAGCTTTCTAGAACTAATCCTGATAAGAAATTTCCTGCTCCCGAAGAATACTATTCGCGTCTTGATCATGATTTTCCTGAATCGATTTATGCAGAGGAAGCGCGTCGATTCCTTAATAAAGCAACCGCTGTGATGAAAACTGATACCGCGTTGGAATACTATGCACAATCCGAAAAACAAATTGATGCAAGACAATATGAAAAAGCAATTGAAACTCTACGCTCTATTGTTCAGTCATTTCCAAAATCACCCGTAGCGGCTAAGAGTGAATATGCGATTGGATGGATTATGGAAAATCGACTTGCACAACCGGAAAGTGCAATGGTGCAATATAAGCGGGTCGTGAAGAATTACGCAGGTACAACATACGCACTTGCCGCATCAAGAAGATTTGATGAAGTTATACGGCCTGATACAGTAAAAACGGATACAGTAAAGATGAAAAATAATTTACAGATCCGGAAATCGGTTATTCAAGATAGTGTTCAAAGAAATACAAGTGGATTGGAAAAGGATACGGTGAAACAGTTGCCGATTTCTCCACGGAGTGATATTGAGAATGAACAAAAGAAAAAGGCTGCAACGAAGCCGAAGGTTCTCGACTATTGAATATGACTCCAATGAGCAGGATGATTCAACAATTATGCAAAGTGCAATCTTGTCTTGAAGTCGCGGCGAAAACTTTTCTACTCCGATTTAATTCGCCGGAGATTGCAGCTTTAGCGAAGCCGGGACAATTTGTCAACATACTTGCCGTTAAAAATGGCGAAGCACCGCTCTTACGAAGGCCGTTTAGCATTTCTCGTGTTGAGGACGACATTATTGAATTAATTTTTCACGTTGTTGGGATTGGCACAAATCTTCTTTCTCAGAAAAAAAATGGAGATTGGATCGACGTTATTGGTCCGCTCGGTCAGCCCTTTCATGGAAATGCCGAGTACGACACCGCGCTGCTCGTTGCCGGTGGAATCGGTGTAGCGCCGTTTCCTTTTCTAACAGACAATTTATTAGAACGAGGTAAGCGTATTGAAACATTTGTCGGATACAGAAATGCTGGACAGGTTTTTACTGAGCATCTACAAAATGTCAGGATAGCGACAGATGATGGAAGCAATGGATTTCATGGAAATGTTATTCAACTTCTTGAGTCATCTCTTTATCAAGACAGTTTTGGCAAAGCGAAAATATTCGCTTGCGGTCCTACTGTAATGTTGAAGGCGCTCACCGAACTTGCTAAACGCAAGAACATCTGTTGCGAAATGTCATTGGAAGGACAAATGGCTTGCGGTTATGGTATTTGTCAAGGCTGTGCAATAGAACGCGCGGATGGCCCGGCAAAATATGCTCTCGTATGTAAAGATGGACCGGCGTTTCTTTCAACGGAAGTGAATTTATGAAGACATTGTCAATGTCAGGCGGAATAAAAACATCATTCACAATTCGCGGTGTTGAATTTAAAAATCGTGTGTTTGTCGCTTCCGGTACATTTGGATACGGTGATGAGATTTGCGATTTGGTCGATGTGAATCGGTTAGGTGGGATTTTTACTAAGTCGCTCTCGTGGAAGCCGCGTCCCGGCAATCCTCCACAGCGTATTGTTGAAACAGCGAGCGGCATGCTCAACTCAATTGGACTTGCTAACATCGGAGTCCAGGCGTTTATCGAACAAAAACTTCCTTTTCTACGCACAATTAAAACTCGCATTATTGTGAACATAGCTGCAAGTTCTCTTAAGGAATTCTGCGATGTTCTTAGTTTGTTGGAAGGGCAAGATGGAATTGCCGGTTACGAAATTAATGTTTCATGCCCGAATGTGAAAGAGGGCGGGTTGAATTTCGGAACCGATTGTAAAATGACCGCGGAAATTACTTCAAACCTTCGCAAATTGACGAATAAACCTCTTATCATCAAATTAACGCCAAATGTAACACATATTTCAGAATTTGCGCGTGCTACAGAGTCGGCTGGTGCGGATGCAGTGTCAGTTATTAATACGCTCATCGGAATGGCGGTTGATATTAAAACACATAAACCGAAACTTTCTACTGTGACCGGCGGTCTTTCTGGACCAGCTATTAAGCCGGTTGCCTTGGCGAAAGTTTATGAAGTTGCCAAAGCAGTGAAAATTCCAATTTTTGGTGTTGGTGGAATTGCCAATATCGAAGATGCAATCGAGTTCTTGCTCGTGGGTTCAACTGCGGTGCAAATCGGTACAATGAACTTTATCGATCCGGCAATTTCTGTAAAGATCGCAGACGGTTTGGAAAATTATGCCCGCGAAAATAAAATCTCAGACATCAACTCGCTTATTGGCGCGCTTGAAGCCGATATAAAGTTCTCAGTTCTTCAATCATGGTTGTGACATATTAGAAAATCACATCGCTTATTTTCTGTATAACAATACATTGACATACACTGAATCTATCAAATTTCTCTATGGTCTCCAGAAGTTCGGGATGAAATTCGGATTGCAGGGGATCCGAACATTGCTCACTTCGCTTGATCATCCGGAAAAACAATTTTCTTCAATTCACGTTGCCGGAACGAACGGTAAAGGTTCCACTGCTTCGATGATAGCCGCAATATTTACGGCTGCAGGCTACAAAACAGGTCTTTATACTTCGCCGCATCTTGTCAGTTTTAATGAACGAATCCGAGTTAATGGTAAGGAGATTTCTTCGCGAGCAGTATCTCGGCTCGCAACTGCAATCTATCCTGAAGTTAATAAAAACAACTTTACTTTTTTTGAAACTGTGACTGCGATGGCGTTTAAATACTTTGCCGAGGCTAAGGTAGATATCGCTATTGTAGAAACCGGTTTAGGCGGCAGATTAGATGCTACAAATATTCTTCGGCCGCTAGTCTCTGTTATTACGACTATCGGATTGGAACACACACAGATTCTCGGTGCGAATCTGGAAAAGATTGCCTTCGAAAAAGGAGGCATTATAAAGAAAGGAGTTCCTTGCGTCATAGGAGTAAAATCACGAAAGGCAGTTCGAGTTTTAAGTAATATCTGTGTCGAAAAGAAATCGCGATTGGTTCGAATCAATCCGAATAGAATTTTTATTCGTCATTCTTCACTCTATGGACTTATGACGGATTTTTATATTAAGAGGGAAAAGATAAAAAATGTGCGAGTGTCGCTGGCAGGTGAACATCAAGCGATGAATGCGCTTCTCGCTATTTGTGCAGCTGAAATTACTGCCCAGCGGAGTGATTTCAAAATAAATAATAAAGCAATTCGTGAAGGATTAGCACATATTCAGCTATTATCGGGAATTCAAGCACGCTTATCGATTGTTCGGAAAAATCCTCTTGTCCTTGCCGATGTTGCACATAATCCAGAAGCAATGCTCACTCTTTGTGAGTCACTTAAACAATTAAACCTTGTAAAAATTCATATTGTTTTTGGTCTGATGCAAGATAAGAATTATCTGATTATTATCTCAGCACTTCGCCAGATTGCAAAGAGTATTTACGTTGTAGAAGCACGAACTGAACGATCTCGACTTGCTGCTGAATTGGCTCGGGTAATTCGTCAGGAAGGGTTGGCTGTGAAAGAATTTCATAATGTTGCTGATGGCGTTTCAGCAGCTCTCAGGCAAAGTGATGGTACTCCTATACTTATTACCGGTTCTCATTTTGTTGTTGGAGAAGCACTCGCTTTCCTAAATAACGAAAAATACTTGACAATAAACCAATAATCGAGTATCATTGAAGTGCAAGTTGGTAGAGAAATTTTCATTTCCTATTTACCCAACCAAGGTTACTTCAAAAAATTTGTTCCAATCTAATTTATTTATTAAAAATATTGTACTCTCGTTTTATAATATTATCAATGGAAACAATTTTTCTTCTCTTACTATCTAACTAACATCGAGGTATATTTTCCATGCCAATGGACATAACTGAATTAAAAACAAAAAAGATTGCCGAGCTGAACACAATTGCCAAGGAACTCAATATCACGGGCTACAGCGATCTTCGTAAACAAGATTTGATTTTTAAAATCCTTGAAGCACAGACCCAGAAAGATGGGTTGGGATTTAGTAAAGGCGTGCTTGAGGTGCTTCCAGACGGATACGGGTTTCTCCGTTCGGTTGATTATAATTATTTACCGTCGCCCGATGATATTTATGTATCGCCATCGCAGATTAAGAAGTTCGGACTGCGTACGGGCGATACAGTAAGCGGCCAAGTCCGCCCACCAAAAGAAGGCGAACGGTTTTTTGCGTTGCTTCGTGTTGAAGCGGTGAATGATGATCATCCGGATTTGATTCGCGAACGTGTATTATTTGAAAACCTAACGCCGATGTATCCGGCACAGAGGATCAAGTTGGAAACCATTCCCGGTGAATATGCTATGCGCATTCTCGATCTACTCGCACCGGTGGGAAAAGGTCAACGCGGTATGATCGTATCTCCTCCAAAAGCAGGCAAGACGATCCTTCTACAAAAGATGGCAAATAGCATCACACGCAATCATCCGGAAATAAAATTGATTGTTTTACTAATCGATGAACGCCCGGAAGAAGTGACGGATATGGAACGCTCAGTAAGCGCAGAAGTTGTAAGTTCCACATTTGATGAACCGCCGGAGCGGCACGTGCAGGTTGCCGACATGGTATTGGATAAAGCTAAACGGCTGGTTGAAGCAAAAAAGGATGTTGTTATTCTTCTCGATAGCATCACACGCCTGGCACGAGCTCACAATACGGTTGTTCCGCACAGCGGCAAAATTCTTTCCGGTGGTGTAGATGCAAATGCATTGCATCGTCCGAAACGATTCTTCGGCGCTGCAAGAAATATTGAAGAAGGCGGAAGTCTTACCATTATTGCTACTGCGCTTGTCGAAACTGGAAGTAGAATGGACGAAGTGATATTTGAAGAATTCAAAGGTACTGGCAACATGGAAATTGTGCTGGATCGCGGTCTAAGTGATAAGCGTATCTTCCCTGCGATCAATGTAAATCGATCTGGCACGCGCAAAGAAGAGATACTTTTCGAACCCGATGATTTAAACCGTGTCTGGATTCTTCGCAAGTTCTTGAGCGATTTGGAACCGAACGAGGCAATGGAACTATTGCTTGATAAAATGCGAGGCACTAAGACAAACAAAGAATTCCTAAAGGTGATGAATAGCTAAAATTTGTGAGTCCCGATATTCCCCGGAATATCGGGACTCAGTTGTTTTTTGGGAAGATTATTGTTCTTAATCAGAAATCCTTTTTCAAAGATAGGTAAAAAGTTTAATTTCCCATTTATCATTACTCGTTGAACGCTGTGCCATTGACTTAGCATCCATCTGCATCACGCATTTCACATTTTTCTTTGAGATATTTTACAAATTGATTTTTACTATCGACGAGAATGTTGATAGGTTTTCTGGGGCGATCCGAAATCTGAAACGACATAATAATTACTTCATCGCCTTTGTGTACAAGATGGGCAGCTGCGCCATTTATTCCGACGACACCGGAGTCCTTCTTTCCCTTAATGACGTAGGTCTCGAGCCTTTGGCCGTTCGTATTATCAACGACGAGCACTTTTTCATATTCACTCAAATCGGCAAGCTCCATTAATCGCTCATCGATTGTGATAGAACCAACATAATGGAGATCTGCGTTTGTTATTGTGGCTTTATGAATTTTTGAACGAAGGTAAATACGCATAGATTAATTCCTGTCCTATTATTCACTGCAAAGTACTTACAAGTCGGCATATTTGCAAAGGGCACTAGCCATTGTTTGCATTTCTTGTTTTTGGCACGAAGATTTGGTACAATAACATAAGGTTTAATCGAAATTTTAAGGAGTGAATATATGAGCAAGGGACTGATTATTGGCTTATCAATTGTAGGTGGACTGATACTGGTAGTTGCTTTAATTATTGGATGGGCCGTTGGTGATTATAATAAAATTGTTGCAAAAAATGAAGGTGTGAAAAGTGCCTGGAGTCAAGTCGAAAACCAGTACCAGCGTCGTTACGATCTGATACCAAATCTTGTTGAGACAGTTAAAGGTTATGCAAAGCAGGAAAAAGATGTACTCATTGGAGTTACAGAAGCACGCGCGAGTGTTGGACAAATGAAAGTGACTCCTGAAGTATTGAATAATCCACAAGCGTTCCAAAATTTTCAAAAAGCACAAGATGGATTGGGTGCGGCATTGTCGCGCTTAATGGTCATCGTGGAAAAATATCCCGATTTAAAATCCAATCAAAATTTTCTTGAACTTCAATCACAATTGGAAGGTACTGAAAATCGCATATCTGTCGAACGGCGTAGATTCAATGAAATAGTACAAGATTTCAATACTATGATCAAAAGTTTTCCAATAAATATTATTGCGAACTTTGGTGGATTTCATGAAGCACAATATTTCCAATCCATTGCAGGGTCTGAAAAGGCGCCGCAAGTAAAATTCTGAGTATACCTATGAAAAAATTTCGCTGGGTTGTTCTTTTGCTAGTGACCCTCATGTGCAGTGTCCATGGTGCAGCAGAAACAAAAATCCCAAAGCTTGAACAGCGTGTATCGGATTTCACAAATACTTTGAGCTTTCAGGAATGGCAGCAGTTGGATCATTTACTGAAGAGCTATGAGGATTCAACCTCTACACAGGTTGTTGTTCTTATAATTAATTCCTTAGATGGAGAAAGTGTCGAAGATTACGCTAATAAAGTTTTTACGGAAAATAAGATTGGCCAAGTAAAGAAGGATAACGGCGTACTGCTCATGATCTCCAAACAAGATCATGCAATAAGAATAGAAGTTGGCTATGGATTGGAAGGTGTACTAACTGACGCTATTACATCACAGATCATCCGCGAGGAGATTGTTCCGCACTTTAAAGCCGATAATTATTTCGGTGGCATCGTAACTGGTGTTGATGCAATTATGCGCGCAACGGCCGGCGAGTATCATGCGGATAACAATGGGAAAAAAGCGCCTGCAACCTCAGCTGGACTTGTGACTTTAGTTATTATCTTTGTCGTTTTCGTTCTAATGCCGATGATGACTTCACGACGACGGTCGATTATTGGATCAGGCGGTCATAGCTATTATTCCGGTTGGGGTTATGGTGGTGGTTTTGGCGGCGGCGGATTTGGTGGAGGTGGATTTGGAGGTGGAGGTGGATTTGGAGGTGGAGGTGGATTTAGCGGCGGTGGCGGAATGTCCGGCGGCGGCGGTGCCTCCGGTAGCTGGTAAAAAAAGAGTAGAAAGTAAAATGAGTGGCATATGAGTAACGAAACAATACGAGTGCTCTATGTAAATGGGACCGAGCGAGATGTTCAATCTATTAGTGAAGGTCTTTCAAAATTTGGTGGTACACAATTTGAATTTATATGGCAGCAAAGTGCTGAGAAAGCAATAACATTTCTTGAGCAACAAAATGCTGTTGATGTTATCGTGACAGAAGATGTTCTTGAGGGAATGAATGGCGTTGAATTCATGAACAAATTGAAAGACTTGAAATACGACATTCCTGTTGTGTTTCTTACAACAATCAAAGATGTGAGTTTTGCTGTTGAAGTTATGCGTATGGGTGTGAAGGACTATTTGCTTAAAGACGATGTTACTACACATGTTTTTCCACAAACGCTTCTCAGGGTCGTAGAGAAGGGCCATCTTAAACAAGAACAGGATAAATTGGAAATTAAAAGGAAACGCTTAGAAGCAATGCAGGAAATTGTTGTTGGTATTTCCGATAAGATCAGTGAACCGCTTGAAGATATGAATAAGATTGTCAGTGAACTTGAACAGAACCCGCTTCCTGAAAAAGCAGTGAAGTACTTGCAAATGATCAAAGACAATGTGGAACGGATGCAGCTGAAGTTAGAAAAACTTCGGAATTTGAAAGAAGACAAAACAGTAAAGTACATTAAAGATATTAAGATGATTGACCTATCGTAGCGGAGTAGAACCGCATGAAAAACCTTGTAAAACAAATGTTCACAAAAGAAGATCTTGCCGTAATTGCATCGGCGATTGGCGAGGCGGAAAAAACAACAGCAGGAGAAATCCGCGTCAGTATACGCCAGAAGCGAAAGTGGCGTGAGAGAAAACGTACAATCGAAGAAATAGCACGGCAAGAATTTCATTTACTGGGAATGAATAAGACAAAAGATCGCACGGGTATTCTGATCTTCCTCCTGCTTGAAGATAAAAAATTTTTCATCCTTGCTGATGATGGAATCCATACTAAAGTTAAAGATGGTACCTGGGACGAGATTGCAAAAGAAATGTCTAATCATTTCTCGCAGAAGAATTATCGAACCGGCATTGTTCACGGTGTCCATTCGGTCGGCATGGAACTTTCAAAATATTTCCCAAGAAAAGCTGACGATACAAATGAGCTGCCTAATGAAGTGCACGTGCAGTAAAACTTCGGAAATTCATATCCCTTCTTTTTCACAGCGATGAAATGTAAATCTGCCATAGCGCAAATTGACTGCCGCGTTGGAGCGTTCGATCAAAACCTCAAACACCATTTTGAATTTATCGATCACGCTATTACTGAAGGAGCACAGCTCGTCCTTTTCCCGGAATTAAGTCTTACAGGTTATACATTGCGGGATTTGGCATGGGATGTTGCCATCAATCCTTTTCAAAATAAAATCATTGCTCCATTGCTTGAAAGAAGCCGTAAGATTTCTATTGCTGTAGGATTTGTCGAAAGCGGTACACACTACGGCATCTACAATAGTGCGATGTTTTTAGAAGATGGTGAAATCAAACATATCCATCGCAAAATATATCCGCCGACTTACGGAATGTTTGAAGAGGGCAGATACTTCGGTGTAGGAAAAAACATTGCGGCTTTCGATTCAAAACTTGGCCGATTAGGTATGCTCATCTGTGAAGATCTCTGGCATGTATCATTGCCGTACTTGCTAGCACTTGATGGCGCCGAAGCTGTTTTATGCCTGACCGCAAGCCCGACCCGGCTTTCCGGTGAAGGAACTCAATTTGATAATCAAGTAGTGAATTATGAACATCACCGCACATTTGCAAGGCTGCTCAACATATACATTCTTTTCAGCAATAGAGTAGGATTTGAAGATGGTGTGAACTTCTGGGGTGGTTCCAATATCACATCCCCCGGCGGGGAAATGATTTCTACCGCAAAGTTGCAGGAAGAATGCTTGATTTATGCCGAGCTTGATTCCAACGAGGTGCAGCGCGCAAGACGATTCTCGCGTCACTTCCTTGATGAGCGCCCGGAATTGGTTCTTGAGACGCTTCGCCGCCAGTTGAAACGAAGATAGATATTCCTTCTGCTTTGTAACCTTCGTAAGGTTGCTGAGTTTATCTAAAAGAGCCTTACGAAGGTAATAATTCCTCTCGTTATTCTCCCATCGCTCAAGTTGAAAATCCGCACACTTTTTCGTAGCTTTCTATCGGTTCACTCTGAAAATGTTTTGAAAGGATACTGAAAATGACAAATTCACTGAAAACGATTCTGCTGATGGCTTTGATGATGGGCTTGCTGCTGTTTATTGGAGATTGGCTTGGCGGTCAACAGGGTCTGTTTATGGCATTTATATTCTCATTACTGATGAACTTTGGGATGTATTGGTTTTCCAGCAAGATTGTGCTGATGACTTACGGTGCAAGAGAAGTAACTGAAGCAGAAGCGCCGCGTTTGACTGGAATTGTGAGTCGTCTTGCCGCACAAGCTCAATTACCGATGCCAAAAGTGTACATTATTCCAGGTGATTCGCCGAATGCATTTGCAACCGGACGCAATCCGGAACACGCTGCTGTTGCAGCGACCGAAGGAATTCTTCGTATGCTTTCGGATGATGAGTTGGAAGGAGTTATTTCACACGAGTTGGCTCACGTTAAACATCGAGATATTTTGATTGCAACGCTTGTGGCGGCAATGGCTGGAACGATCACATTCGTTGCCCGGATGGCGATGTATGCTTCAATCTTCGGCGGTGGAAGCAGAGACAGGGAAAATTCGAACCCTCTCGGTCAAATTCTTCTTATCGTTCTTGCTCCTATTGCGGCGATGCTTATTCAATTTGCGGTTTCGCGTTCACGGGAATTTGCTGCAGACGAAGGCGGCGCAAAAATTTGTCAACGACCACTGAGTCTTGCCAACGCGCTGCGCAAACTCGAGAAAGGTGTACAACAAATTCCAATGGAAAATGCAGGCACAGCGACTGCACATATGTTTATTGTAAGTCCATTATTTGGCGGCGGAATTACTAAATTGTTTTCCACACATCCACCGACGGAAGAACGCATCGCACGGCTTGAACATCTTGCGATGGGTGGTATTAGTTAAAGGTATCTACTTGATATTCTATACGCGATCAGTCTGTTGTGCCGTATTGATGATAATTTTGGTAGGATCAAATGCAGTATCTTTTACAAATGATTCCACTGGAGTCAGCAGTACGTCCGTTATGCGATCACAGTTGCAAAGTATTGCCGATGAAGTTGTTGATTCTGCGAAGCTCGATATAAATGGTCGCATTGCTGTTTTAGTGGAGGGTGAAGGGCCTAAGACTTTGGCAGAGAATGCGTTCATCGAAGCGCTTCAGAAACGGAATTACATTTCAATGGTCATCAATACTGCGGCGATAAATCAAATGCTCCACGTGGTTTTTCTAAACTCTAAAATTGAAGTACGGAATTTGGATGCGAAGTCATCTGAACGGAATATCCAAACAACTCTAGAAGTGAGAATAACAAAAGGCGCCGAACGCGAAGCGCGTATACTCGGTTCATTCCATAGGGAAACGAAAGATACAGCGCAAGCATTCACGACAGGATTCCTTCCGACAACTCAGAGGAATGATGAAACGGGAATTCTTCAGCGAATGTTGACACCATTTATCGTAATTGGCGGTGCGATCGTGATTGTATATTTGTTCTTTACGGTGAGAAGTTGAAATTTAGATTCGTACCGTTGATTATTGTTATTGCGTTAATTATTCAGCCGATGCCAAGAGCGCTCGCGCAGAATTGTGATTCTGTGATGAGTGTATCGCTGCTTGCCTTGGGTGATATTAATCTGGGGCGTACTGTCGGACAGGAAATTCTAAAAGGTAAGATAGATTTTCCGTTTGAGAAATTTGGTTCTGTTTTAGCGCGTGCTGAAGTCGTATTTGCGAATCTTGAATGTCCCGTCACAGATCATAATGGCGAGACTCAAAGTCCAAAATCAAATGTAATTTTTTGTGCACCGCCGGATGCAGGAGCAACGTTAAGACGCGCTGGTATAACAGTTGTGTCAACAGCGAACAATCACGCATTTGATTATGGTTTGAAAGGGCTTCGCGAAACAATCAAGTTTCTAAATAGAGACAGCAATCAGTTTGCTGGAACGGTAATGAATGCTGGAGAAGAGTTTAATCCGGCCATTATTTTACGAAATGGAATAAAATTTGGTATCTTAGCGTACACACAAACCGTCAACATTCACCGAGGATGGAAAGGATTGATTTCTGTCTTTGATTCAGCAAGAGCATTGCATGAAATTCATGCATTGAAACCACGGGTGGACTTCGTAATTGCGAGTTATCATGGCGGAGATGAGTATAAAGATGTTCCCGGTGAATATGCAGAAAGGGAAATGAAACTTCTTGCAGAATTTGGCGCTGATTTTGTTTTTGGGCATCATCCACACGTGCCAAATGGTATTGAAGTATATAATGGATGCTGGATATTTCATTCGCTTGGTAATGCGGTCTTCAATCAGCCGCAGCGGTTCTGGACGCAGAGGTCATTTGCCGCACTTTTTAAAATTCAGAAGAGGAACGGCCAGAAAAATATTTCGTCTATAGAATTGATTCCTTTCCACGCCGGGTATCAACCAAGCGCAGATTTAAATACGGACGAAGCTCAGGAATTAATGAATCGGATTCAAATGTTATCAACAGTTTCTATCACACACACAGAGCGAGGTTACTTTGTTAAACCGTCTGTTGGAAAAGCATCTCAATAACAAATTCATTCTTTTTTCTTTAATTATACTCTCAACATTAATTGTTGGATGTGGCTCTGAAGAAGCAACAAAGCAATTTAGCGCTGAGGAGCGGTACGAACTAGGTATGAAAGCATTTAAGAATGAAGATTATTTAACAGCAATCGAAGAATTTAAAGTTGTGTCACTGCAGTACCAAGGAAGCAGGGTTGCCGATTCGGCACAGTTCTATATGGCAGAATGCCGGTACTTTCGAGAGGAATACATACTTGCCGCATTTGAATATGATGTCTTGCTGCGCACAATGCCATCCAGTATCTTTGCATCTCGTGCACGTTTTAGGCGCGCAACGTGTTTTTATGAGCTTTCGCCAAATTCTATTTTGGATCAAAATTATTCGCGAAAAGCGATTGATGAGTATCAAGCTTTCTTGGAATACTATCCTACCGATACGCTGGTTTCTTTGGCAGAACAAAGAATTAATGAGTTAAACACAAAGCTGGCGCAGAAAGATTTCGAGAACGGCATGACGTATATGCACATGGAATATTACAAGGCCGCGACTTATTATTTCGATGTTGTGTTGGATAAGTACCATGACACGCAATATGCCGAGCCGGCATTGCTTAAGAAAGCTGAAGCATTGACAAATCGCAAGAAATATGCTGATGCAAAAGAAGCACTGGAGAAGTTCCGCGAGAAATATCCATCGAGTATTTTGAAGCCGGATGCCGATAAGTTAAATTCTGAGATTGAAATAGGACTGCGTGACGAGAAAACGAAGAAACCAAAAGCGCCGGCGCCAATTAAAGATACCAGCAAGCAAGTTCCTCAATTTGGACAATAAAATGCAACGACTGAAAACAAAACTAGTCACTGCCTCACAGGTAGAAATGACTGAGTTAGTTATTCCAAATGATACAAACCGGCTGGGGAATCTTCTTGGCGGACGATTGATGCATTGGATTGATATCGCAGCCGCAATTGCTGCATCCCGGCACACTAATCGTGTCTGTGTCACTGCATCGTTGGATGAATTGCATTTCCATCATCCGGTCAAACAGGGCGAAGTCGTGATATTGCAAGCATCGGTTAACCGGGTGTTCCGTACGTCGCTTGAAGTTGGAGTGCGTGTCACAAAAGAAAATCTTCTTACAGGTGAACGGCAACACACAAATAGCGCATATCTGATGTTCGTTGCAATCGATAATGATGGACGGCCCGTGCCCGCAAATCCTGTGAAACCGATTAAAGGTGTCGAAAAACGGCGTTACCGGGAAGCTGGTCATCGCAGGAAGTTGCGATTGTTACATCATCAGCGAGGTTAATTATCATTCCGTGGAAAGACAACACGTCCGATTGCAGCGTTCCTTCTCAGTGCCATCGTTTCGCGCACTTGCTCAGTTCTACGTCTTTTTTTTTCTGGCTTACAATTCGCACAGCCTCGGCGCAGACTAATGAGTCTGCTTTTGGAGAAGTACGCATCTTCTCGCTTCCTGCAAAATTTGAAAAGACCACTCTGGTCTCATCAGATTACCATGGGGTTACTAAACTTGCAGCGTGGTCCAGACATCGCAATGAAATTCTATTAGCAACATTTGATTCAACGCAGACATCTGTTACATACAACTTGAAACACACGGCAGTTCAGTTTGATAATTTATATGCCGCGGATTTTAATGGCGACGGCCTGCCGGATTTGATGTTGGTAAATAAGCATGAGAAATTGATTTCATTTGTGCTGAATCTGAGACCGGATTCTCTTCAAGTAACAAGTACAATTAAGATTCCATTTGAGCCAGAGCAAATATTAATTGGCGATTACAACAATGATAAACACGTCGATATCTTGGTGTATTCGCGTAAGACTCCTGGCATTCTTCCCCTCGTTGGAAATGGCAAAGGTAACTTTACAATGGGAAAAGTTATCGCACAGGATAATGCTGTTGGAGCCGCTGATTTTGCTCATTTGAACAACGATAATCTAATAGACATTGTTCTTTGGGATTGGGTAAAGAGTGAACTCCATATTCTTTATGGCGCCGGGAACGGAAAATTCATAGACCAGAGCATATTTCCTGTGCAAGGTGAAGTGGAATCACTTAATGCGATATCTCTTATTCGCGGTCATGCAACTGATTTAATGTTGAAAATGACTAAACCGTCCGAGTTTCAAGTCTGGGAAGGAAACGACTTCGGTGACTTTCAATTAAAATATCATATTCCTATTGAAGAACACGTAACGGATTTCTGTTTTAATGATGTAAATAATGATGGGTTAAATGACATCGTTATGTCAATGAGCCCTGCATCTTTGCAAGTTATTTTCAATAATGATGCGGATGCATTTACTGATCGCATTGAGTATGCCGCTGGAGATGCTCCCCAGGACATTGTTGTTACATCTCAAGGAAATTGTCTGGTTTTTGACGGAGGAAATAATCAGTTCCTTGTTTACCAGAATACTGCGAAGTCAAGTTCAATGGCGGATTCTATCCAATTCGCTACTGGCGTTTCTCCGACTGAAATCATTGTAGGTGATTTCAATCGAGACAGTGTTGCGGACATTGCACTGCTCAACACAAAAAGTCAATCTGTTTCGCTCTATTGGGGTCAAAAAGGTACTGCTCCTTTTGGACCAATTTCGTATCCATTGACTGGTGAGCCAAGCCACCTAGCGTTCCATTCATCAACGGATACCACGTTACAACTTGTGCTTACGTTTCCGCAAACTCATCAAATTTCATATTTTACGCTTGACGCTGCAAATCATTCTGTCTCAAATGCGTTCATCGGATGCGAGGGAGATGCTCAACTGATCTCGGCCTCTGTAAGTCAAAACCATCGAGCACAATTTGCTACATTAAATACAAATTCGCCAGAAGGAAATTCTTTGAGCTTCTATGAACAACTTGGTTCGACAACATTTATTGAACGCACTTTTCGCCTTCCGCCACCTGATGATTTATTAGGAGCTTCGATTGCAGATTTGAACCATGATGGATTCCCAGGCATTGTCTATGTGTACCGTGCCGGTGATAATTTGATGGTAGAACTCGGTGTAGCGTTTGGTGACTCGACCTATTCCATGAAACGTCGCATTGTCTCTCGGGAGTTTGCACTTCCAGAAGTCAAACAAGTTTTCATTTGGCTAGTCGATTTTGATAATAACGGTGTTCTCGATTTTTTGATGTTGGCAGGAGATCCGGTGAATTATTTATTGATTGCTAAAGGGGAGGGAAATGGCTCTTTTCGTGATCCTAAAATTATTACAAGTGGTTTGTCGATTGAAGAGAGGTCGGATTTACAAATTGTTGATGTAGATGGCGATGGTTTTCCCGATATTGTCATCGGTTCAAAGAAGCTTGGGCGTGTGGCATGGTTTCGCAATCGCGGCGATTGCAATTTCGACGCCGATCAAACATTGGTGGTGCAACATGACTTGAGCCATTACGCTATTGGCGATGTCGATGCTGATGGTATAAAGGATTTAGTAATGACACTTGGGAATATGGGTGTTTTGAAAATTATCAATGGCAAGCAGCTTCCTTTTCGAGCAAAATAAATGTACGATGAAAAATATTTCAGGAGGTTGCAAAAAAGGACGAGTAGAACTAGTCTCTTCGCATCAGTTAAATAATATTTTTAAGAAAAGCATGATCAGCCGTTGGCTCAAATACTTATCGCTTGTTGTTTTGCTCTTTTCTACAGCAACAGCGTTGGTTATAGCGAAAGATAGAGGAACTTCAAAGCGGCTTACGACCGATCAGCTTATTAATTCTCTACGTTCAATCAAGAATCCTTCTCTTCAACATGTGGAATCCGGTGAACCGGCGCAAGATGTGAAGTGCGGGTTCGGGATTCGAGCCTCGGTTCATAATCGATGGCAAGAATTTACAGGTCTTCAAAAAGCTGAAATTATAAATTTACTTCAGGTCGAATCTTTTGAGAAAGATACTGTAATAGGGAGGTTTCATATTTTTTATGATGTCTCAGTTGATAGCGTAAATACGCCTGCTCTGCTTGCTTCTGACAACAGCCGGATACCTAACACAGCTAAACAATATGTAGATTCGGTCGGAAGAATTTTCAATGATGTGTATCATATTGAGGTGGAACAACTTGGTTACGATCCACCGCCCTTCGAATCTGGTGAAACTTCTTATCGTGTCTTCATCGTGAATATGTCGGACTATGGATATACGGATTGGGATGTTTCTCCACTGAATCCCGGAAATTCAGCCCCAAGGTATCCATGCTTTGTACATATTCACAATGATTTCAGTCCGTTTTATACTAAAGGAATGAATGCGCTGAAAGTAACGGCAGCGCATGAATTCCATCATGTTATTCAAGTCGGATCCTACGGCTTTTGGGCAAACGCTGTGTATGCTCATGAATTAACATCGGTATGGTTTGAAGATGTTAATTATACAGATGTGAATGACTATTACCAATACTTAACGGATTATTTTGTAGGATTCAGTGATGGACGTTCCTTCAATTATGATCCTTATGAAGGTGGGTACGAGCGGTGTGTCTGGGCACATTTTATAGCAAAGCAATTTAGTATAAACATGATGCGAAAAATATGGGAAGAAATGCGCACCAAGACTTATCAAGAGAATACAGATGTTTTTTTAGAAAGTAACGATGCAATAATTACTGATTCTGGAATGACTCTCCAAACAGCGTTTGCAGAATTCACAAAGTGGAATTATTACACAGCGGATCGTGCTGATACGGTGAAATATTATCCTGAGGGAAATCATTATCCACGGTTCCAGCCGCTTCAGACAATACCTTTTAATACTACAACTACAACAAACGGCAATGTAGAACCGCTTTCAACGTCAATGTACGAGTTTGATATGCAGCAGGATACAATTACTGCTGTAATTGCAAATGTGGATGTGAATAGTGCGATTAATAGAAATACGACACAGCAACAGATTGATATTACTCTATCTTCTGGGTTGCAAACTAATATTTCTGCCGAGAATTTGTCTCTTTGGAGCTCATTTTTTATAGAATCTTCAACTCGGACAGATATTCCGCATTTGCAATCTAATGCCGCACCGAATCCTTTTCGACTTGCGGAAGCACCATGGTTGAAACTTCCAATCAATCAAGACGCGGCAAAAACAGCCGAAGTATTTTTCTTTACTTCGTCGCTTCAATTGGTTTACTCTGGATTTCTCAGCGTAAACGATGAAGATGGATTTAGGGCAATTGTTGTTCCGGCATCAGAAGTTAAATCCAAACTTTCTTCCGGAATATATTTCATTTTAGCTAAAACTGCGAATAGTGATTATAAATGGAAGGTTGCAGTCATCCGATGAATTCGATTTCCATTACAGTAAATGGATTATCGAAAGATTTCAATCGAAGTGCGATCTTTAAGGATATTTCGTTTTCTCTGTCCTCACCGGCATCGCTGTCGATTACAGGAAAAAATGGCGCAGGGAAATCGACGCTTTTAAAAATTCTTGCCGGTTTGTTAAGTTCAACGCGGGGATCTATTACCTATTCAGTAAATAGAAAGCAAACTGGAATCGAAGAGATCAAACATCACATTGGATTTGTTTCTCCATACTTAAATCTGTACGACGAGTTCACTGCATTAGAAAATCTTCAATTTCTTTCCCGCATTCGATCATCAACTTATCATAATAATGAAAAGATAAAGGAGCTGCTGATACTTGTCGGATTGTGGAATCGTCGAGACGATGTAGTTAGTACGTTCTCTTCGGGAATGAAACAGCGTTTAAAATATGCATTTGCTCTATTGCACAATCCGGCTGTTTTAATCCTCGATGAGCCGACCAGCAATCTTGATGATGAAGGCATTGAAGTAATAAAGCAAATTATAATAGAGCAAAAGAATGAAAATATTTTGATTATCGCAACGAATAACAAAGAAGAAGCTAATTGGTGCGTACAACAAATTCAAATCGGGAAAATATAACTGGAATTGATTCTCTAATATTTATTAAAGAACTATGAGTTTTATTTCAAGCACATTGGCTGTCGTCTCGAAAGATGTTCGTTCTGAACTACGAACACGTTATGCAATGAACGCACTTCTGATGTTTGTTGTTACATCGGTGGCAACAATTTTGTTCGCTCTTCAAGATGATGAAGTAAGCACAGATGTTTTCTCCGGAATGTTCTGGGTAGTTATTTTCTTTACAGCGATGTCGGGCCTTTCTCGAATATTTGTCAGTGAAGAAGAACGAGGGACAACGATGACGCTTCAGCTTGTTTCTTCACCTTCTGCAGTTTATTTTGGGAAATTGATATTCAACTGCGGTCTGACACTTGCACTCTCATTAACGGTGACTATTTTATACCTAATAGTTTTTCCAATGTTTGTTATCAAGTCAATGGCAATCTTTATATTGACAATTATTCTGGGAAGTCTTGGATTCGCTGCCGCCGCAACTATTATTGCGGCTATCGTCGCTAAAGCGAATACGAAAGGGACTTTGTATCCGGCGCTTTCATTTCCAATTCTGATTCCATTGCTGATAACAGTGATGAAATCAACTACTCGAGCATTAGATGGTAATGTGTTTACTGCTGCCCTGGGCGAATTCCAGATCCTTGTTTCGTATTTGATGGTAATTACTGCTGGCTCGTATCTTTTATTCGATTATGTATGGAAGGAATAAGCATGCGGTTTATTAAATACTCATCAATTGCATTTATCACGTTTGTGATTGTTGCAGGCATCGCGATACCAATGATTCCGCAGCCGCAAAGTTGGCTGGAATTTCCCATCATTCCCGGGCTCGAAGATAAGGCGCGAAGTATTTTCTTTCACGTGCCAATGGCGTGGGCCTCGATGCTTGGTTTTTTATCCGCGTTGTTTTACGGATTTCGATATCTACAAACAAAGGATTTCGATTACGATATCAAATCAGTTTCTTCAGCAGGACTTGGAATGATGTTCTGCGTACTCGCGACTGTAACGGGTTCTATTTGGGCTAAGTTCAATTGGGGTTCCTTCTGGAATTGGGACCCGCGTGAGACTTCCATCTTTATTCTTCTTCTAATTTACGGAGCGTACTTTGCGCTTCGTTCAGCGCTCAGCTCAAATGAAATTCGCGCTCGTCTCTCAGCAGTATATTCTATTCTTGCAGGATTGTCAGCTCCATTCTTTATATTTGTTATGTCACGCATCGTTGGCGGATTGCATCCCGGCGCAAAAGGTGATACAGCAGGTTCTACACCGATGATACAGCTTCAAATGCCGCCGAATATGTATTTCGTGCTTTTTATCGGAATTATCGGATTCAGTCTATTATTTGTCTGGCTTCTGAATATGCGCGTTCGTGTTACACGGATAGAATATCAACTTTCAAAAAAAGAGAATTGAGGAAGTTATGTACGAATTCTTAAATCAAAACCAGATGTATATCGTCCTTGTTATATCACTGCTGATCTGGTCCGGTATAATTTGGTATCTAGTGCGGATAGATAAAAAGATTGGACAGATAGAAAAGCGATTGAAGAAGGATTGACAAAGTGAATGTAAAAGTTATAGTCGGTGGTGTGATTATTGTCTTTGGTATTGTGCTTGGAGCGGTTAATTTCTTCGATTCAAATATCGAGTATGGCGACTTTGCTCAGGCGAGGAAAACACAGAAAAAAATTCAAGTAAAGGGCGAATGGGTGAAAGACCGTGAGAGTTCTTTCGATGTGGAGAAAATCCAATACACTTTTTACCTGAAAGACGACAGCGGAGAGATTCTCAAAGTTGTTTTAGATGGTGCCAAACCGAATAACTTTGACATTGCACCAAGCGTAGTTGTAAAGGGTAAGTATATGAACGATCACTTCCATGCAACAGAAGTGTTGACCAAATGCCCCTCAAAGTATGAAGGCAAAACTGGTGTGATGAAATAAATGCCACTTGTAGAGACGTTCAATTGAACGTCTCTACATAAACCTACTTGAGTATTACACCCCATTCCGTAATAACAAAACCAATCCGTTTGAACTGAGGAATTAATGGAGCAGGAAGCGTTTCGCCAAAATCGTTTCTTCCTTGTATAACATAAAACAGGCGAAGCATATTGTCAGGCGACTCCGAGATTTTTAGTTTGATTGTTTTTCCAATTTCATTAGCAAATTGTGGATAAATGATATAATATGGATAGTCTACTAACCGCGGAATCCAGTATTCGATAAAATCGTTTTTCTCACGTTCACTAAAACCAGCAAGAAGAAGATTGTTTGTGAAAAATGATGAGAGTGTGTCTCTACTAACGACCCAACCGGAATCATATTGATATGCATCTGGATTCTTGCTCTCATAAAAAAGATAATCATACTGATGATTAATTCTGCCGGATGGTTCTACTGAAACATTCCAACCATTGGAATACAAGGGCACTGATTGAAGAATGGATCCTCCCAGCGGAAATTCCAATGTAACGGACAGATCGCATGCAGCTTTCGGATAGAGATAAATATTAGGTTTATAAACAACGACTTGATGTGTATCGATAATAGTTATTTGAATACGTTGAGGGTGTTCAATTTCCACATTATCAAAGCGCGCATTAATGAATACATCCGCGACATAATTGCCGGAACTTAAAGCAGCCACAGAACTCAGAGGATTGAATGGTCCAAGCCATCGATTCGTTAAAGTGGAATCGGCTTTGAGTACACCGGGAAGAACTACCTGTGGCCACGCGTAGCCATAATATTGTCGGGAAATAATTGTATCGTTCCGGGTAATATAGATTTCCGAAACGGGCCCGGTCCATGTGTAGTTCTGATCTATGCCGGTCTTATTAGTCATCTGGAAAACCAAGTAGAACGGCTTGCCTTTCCGGAAGACGGTGCTAAGATTTCCAAGCGTGTCGGTGGTTGAGAACGATGTCGAGATGACTTGTCCCGAAATCGGTTGTGTTGTTTCATCTTTCTTGCATCCCATCAACACACTTGCAACGAAGAGAGCTATGATGATGTTCCTCATAGATACCTCCATCAGTTACTTCTAAAACAAACCTACAATCTTCCGGTCAACAAATCAACCCGTGATTTTCACCTAAGCGAAGCCGTTCTATAAAAAATTATCAAATAAATGATCACTGGTTTGCCGTTTGTTATATGAAATCATAGATCCATTTTGTATAGCCAAAGATGCGGGAAAGGAGTTCCTCTTTATTCTGTTATTTTTAAACAAACAGCAATACTTTCAATCGTTATGGTTTCAGGCATACAAAATGGAATTGCAACTTTGTCAGTTTTTGATAGTGTCAATGCTGGTTCGTTCTTAAAATCAATAATACTAAGTCTTGCCTGTAGTTTATTTTCAATAATCCAAGAATGAGATGAAATGTTCTTCAATTTGAGAGTGCAAACCTCACCAGGTTCTAACGAATATAATCGAAGAAAAATAATTTTATTTCCTTTACCATCAGTTCCATTAAACCTAAGAATATCCGTTGAAATATTTACCTTTCCACAATTCACAGTAAGTTCATTTTTTGGTTTTACCATTTCAATAATAACTTTATTAAAATGCAAATTAGATACACTAAATTCTATTTTAATATATATTTCGTAAAATGCCTCATTTGTTTTATTATTTACTTTTATCAATGTTTGAGAATCCCACTCATCTGACGCCAAATTGATATTCTGAGGAGATACTGAAATTGGTTCTTTTTGAAGAGGTGAAGATGGATTTTTTTCACACCAAGTAAACCACTCATCCCTATGTCTGCGTAATTCGTTAGGAGAGTACTTATTGCCTATCGGATGTTTTGAGTTATAATGCCCCGCTTCTCCATGACAACGTAGACATAGAACTATTGCGTTTTCAATTTCATTTAAGCCCCCATCTGCTTCCTGTATAATGTGATGAACATTGGTGTATCGTCCGGCAAACTCATGACAGATACAACAACAGCGTCTAGCCTTTACGAGAGAATCTTCTTTAACGATTTCAGGAAATGGCATATAACACACTCCCTCAAGATATAAGATTGAGATTATTTTTATTCAAGACCCTATGGAAGAGGGCTACTAATCCTATCGAAGCAAACTTTAACTCTATAATTTAATGTAACTCTGGTAATAACACATTGCGCATATCCAACTAATCTGATTAGCAAAAACAAACAATGCTACATTAAATCGCTGTGAACTCATCCCAATTATTCTTCTCGAATAAAATCCTATCCTCTATTCACAATAAAGTCGAAAAGATTTTCAATCCCGAGTGACCATTTTGATATAAACGTCATGCTTGCTGTTCAAGACGCTCGAGAGCATCCACACGCATAATTCTGTAAAAGCGTAGGGAATTTTCCATGTACCGCCCCATCTTGATATTCCAATTTGGAACATCAAGTTATCGAACTCTTCTTGGCTATGTGGTCACAAATTGTGACCACATCATTTTTCGCTTCCTCCGTAAGCCCGGACATAAAGTCTGCATAAATCTCACCCTCTATTCACAATAAAGTTGAAAGGATTTTCAATCCCGAGTGACCATTTCGAAATAAACGGTTCGCCGTATTTTACGCCAATCTTAGAACCGAAATATCGGCATCGGGTTTCGATCACTTCTAAAAAGTCAGGCCGGCTCAACTTTGTCTCGCTTTCTTTGCTTTCCGGATTGAAAAATTGCGAGGCATGAGCGCGCACGGACTTCATTTTCAAATCAAATGAACCGCTGATATCAACAATAAATGACGGCTCAAACTCCATCCATTGCATAAACTCGAAATAGTGATGCGGGCGGTGGCGTTCCTGAACTTTACCGTTGAGTTTTGTTTTCATTTTTTCCAAACCGCTGTAGTTACCATGCCTCACGGCAAAGTTCGCTTGTGTGCACGTGGTCCGGATGCCGTTCAACACCATAAGGAATAATAAGGAGAGCAGGACGAAGCTCGCGAATGAGTGTGATGATCTTTAATAGATTATTTTTATTTACTTCAACATTTCCGTCGGGGATTTGTAGATTCCGTCGTGTTACGGCGCCAAGTAATTTTGCCGCTTGCCGCGCTTCTTCTCTTCTAATCTCCTTTGTGCCGCGTGTGCCAAGCTCGCCCTGCGTCAGGTCGCAGAGAGCAACTTTATATCCTTGCTGGACAAATTTAGCGACTGTTCCACCGCAGGCAAGTTCAATATCATCAGGATGTGCGCCAATAGCTAATACGTCGATGTGCATTGTTTTTCCTCGAATTGTTGATGTTAATATAAACAAGAAAAATGAAAAATGGTAAACGGCTGAGAGTATTAAGATATTCTAATTTTCCAGAGTTGAATGTGGTGCCAACATTCGGTAATTTGGGATTGGAGTTACTGCATGGCAATCGAAAAAAATGTAATTACCATTACCGAACTAACGCGGCAAATTAAATTCTCGCTGGAATCGAGTTTCCCACGTGTATGGGTTGAAGGTGAAATTTCCAATTTCAAACAGCATACTTCCGGGCATTTATATTTTACGTTAAAAGATGAAGGCGCTCAGATTTCTGCGCTTATGTGGCGGAGTCGCGTTGCTAATCTCACCTTTCAACCGGAAGATGGAATGAAGGTAATCGCCCGCGGTTCAATTACCGTGTATCCGCCGCGCGGGAATTATCAACTTGATGTAGAGCAGATTCAGCCACTTGGACTTGGAGAACTTCAGCTTGCGTTTGAGCGTCTAAAGCAAAAGTTAGATAGAGAAGGATTGTTCGATGCTGAACATAAGAAACCAATTCCAGAATTTCCCGAATGCATAGGTCTTGTCACGTCGGAAACAGGAGCGGCATTACAGGATATTCGAAGTGTGCTTTCGCGCCGCCATCCATCCGTTGAAGTAGTCCTTGCTCCGGTGCGCGTGCAAGGGGCAGGCGCGGCAGAAGAAATTGCCGATGCGATCAAATATATGAATCAATATGGCGGAATAGATGTATTGATTATTGGACGCGGCGGCGGTTCGCTGGAAGATTTGTGGGCGTTCAATGAAGAAATTGTGGCTCGTGCTATTTACGCATCAAAAATTCCGACTATAAGCGCTGTTGGGCACGAAATTGATTTTAGCATTGCGGATTTTGTAGCGGATTTGCGTGCGCCAACACCCTCGGCGGCAGCAGAATTAGTTGTTCATGACCGTTCAGAACTTCTTGAAGATATTGGCAACTTATGCTATACTATGCGCGGCGCACTCGATAATCAATTGTCTGGACTTCGTACGCAAACGACAAGTTTGGTGACGAGTTATTCTTTCAATCGTCCCAGAGATTTGGTCAGAGAATTCTCTCAGCGTGTGGATGAATTTGAACGCAGTATTGGAATTTCTTTTGCTCATGCCGCACAGACAGTGCATCAAAAATATAATTCGCTTCAGCTGCAATTGCAGGCGTTGAATCCGGGCGGCGTGCTCAAACGCGGTTATGCAATTGTGAGGAAGAAAGGGCGAATTGTTTCGAGTGCGGATTTGCTTGATTATGGCGACGAAGCTGATATTCAATTTCACGATGGCACTATCGGTGTGAAAGTAGAAAAAGGACATTAATCATGACGGCAAAGAAAGCAGTGAAGAACTCATTAGAAAGTTCTCTTAAGCGACTTGAAGAAATTGTGGAAACGCTAGAGCGCGGTGATGCATCGTTAGATGATGCGATGAATTTATACGAAGAAGGTGTTCAGATTTCAAAACAGTGCGCTGAGAAACTGAAAGCCGCTGAATTGAAAATAAAAAAATTATCTAAAGAGATTGATGGGCAATTTACAATAAATGAGTCTGATGAAGCATGAGCGATTTTAATTTTCAATTTCTTGATTCTATTAATCTTCCGGAAGATTTGCGCAAATTGAATGTTCAAGAACTCAGAACAGTCTGTGCTGAGGTACGAGAGTACCTGATCGATTGTGTCTCGAAAACAGGCGGCCACCTTGGCGCCGGACTCGGCGCGGTGGAGCTTACCGTAGCACTTCATTATGTCTTTAATACACCGGAAGATAAACTTGTATGGGATGTCGGACATCAAGCATATCCGCATAAAATTTTAACCGGACGAAAAGACAGGATGGAAACAATCCGTACATTGGGCGGATTGAGCGGTTTTTTAAAGCGTTCAGAAAGCGAATACGATACATTTGGTGCTGGGCACGCAAGTACGGCAATCTCGGCAGCGCTAGGTATTGCAGCGGCTCGTGATTTAGAAAAGAAGAATTTCAAAGTAGCAGCAATTGTCGGTGATGGCTCGATGACAGGCGGGATGGTGTACGAGGCGATGAACAACGCCGGCGTGCTGAAGAAAAATCTTATCGTAGTACTCAATGACAACCAAATGGGTTCGCTTTCATCGATAGAACCGAGTGTTTGGTCATTCCACAATTATTTTACAAAGATGCTGACACATCCTACATACAACAAATTCAAAGCGAATGTTTGGGATTTGACAGGTAAATTGGACTCGTTCGGCGATCGACTTCGTATGGTTGCGCAACAGATGGAAAGAGGAATTAAGGCGGTGGTAACACCGGGCATGCTTTTTGAAGCGCTTGGCTTTCGGTACTTTGGTCCGATCAACGGGCATAATGTTGTAAAGCTGGTTGAGATATTCAGGCAAGTCAAGGATCTCAATGGTCCTATTCTCATTCATGTGATTACTGAAAAAGGAAAAGGATATGCGCCGGCGGAGTGCGAGGTAACGCGTTTGCACGGAGTGACGCCATTCGATAAAATTACCGGTATCTCTCCAAAGAAAAATGGTCAACCGCCGGCTTACACGGATATTTTCGGTAAAGCTCTGGTGGAAATCTGTAAACAGAATACAAAAGTCGTCGGTATTACTGCTGCAATGTCGGATGGAACAGGCTTAATTCAACTCCACGAAGAAATGCCTGAGCGGTTTTTTGATGTTGGTATTGCCGAACAACATGCTGTAACCTTTGCGGCAGGCATAGCAACGGAGGGATATATTCCGGTTGTCGCAATCTACTCTACTTTTATGCAGCGTGCATTCGATCAAGTAGTGCACGACTGTGCGATTCAGAAATTGCATATCGTTTTAGCGATGGATCGCGGCGGATTAGTCGGTGCCGATGGTGCTACGCATCACGGTGCATTAGATTTTTCTTTCTTACGTTGCGTTCCCGGTATGGTTATAATGGCGCCGAAGGATGAACAGGAATTACGCGATATGCTCTTTACCGCTGTTGAGTATAAGCATGGACCTATTGCTCTTCGGTATCCGCGTGGTCATGCGCTTGGAGTTCCTGTGCGTGATGGATTTCAGAACCTGGAAATCGGCAAAGCCGAAACAGTACGCACCGGTAAAGACATTGCTATTCTTGCCATCGGAAATATGGTGCCAAATGCACTCAAGGCGGCAGAATTGTTAAGCAATGATGGCATTGAAGCAGAAGTCGTGAATATGAGGTTTGCGAAACCGATTGATGAAGAATTATTGAAGTCGTTAGCCCAGCGAATCAATACATTCCTTACCGTTGAAGAAAATGTTATTCGCGGCGGATTCGGGGCTGGAGTGTTGGAAGCGCTGAGCCATTGCGGTATTTCAAATGTTTCTGTTAAGATACATGGATTGCCGGATGAATTCATAGAACAAGGTTCTCCTGACGAGTTACATCGGATTGTCAAGCTTGATGCTGATGGGATTGCTGAAGTGGTGAGAGAATATTTGAAAATCACACGCGAAAATTCCATATTACATACTACTTAAATATCATATCGGACATTGTATGGAAAAAGCACGTATTGGTATAGTTGGACTTGGGTCAATTGCTCAGACAATTCATCTCCCGATCCTCAATAAGTTTCCAGATGTCGAAATTGTAGCGGTTTGCGATCTCGACCGGGCAAAGGCGCAATTTGTAGCAGATAAATTCAAAGTGCGACGTTACTATAACAACTTCGAGAAAATGCTGGCGATTGAACGAGATCTCGATGGAATAGATATTTGCACTCCGACGATATTGCATAAAGACATGGCGATTGCGGCATTGGCGGAAAAGAATAATGTTCTCATAGAAAAACCATTAGCACGAACCGCAATAGAAGCAGAAGAAATTGCCGCTGCAGCAAAGAAATACCATCATACATTGATGGTTGGAATGAACAATCGCTTCCGCCCGGACGCTATGATTCTTAAAAGTTTTATAGAAGATAAAGCACTTGGTAAACTCTTTTATGCCAAGGCAGGATGGTTCAAAAAATTGAATGCGGAGAGTGCATGGCTAACTAAGAAAACACAATCCGGCGGCGTAGTACTCGACCTTGGCATCGTCATGCTTGATCTTGCTTTCTGGATGATGGGATTTCCAGAGGTTCGAGAAGTTTCAGCAACAAATTATTCGCATCATACAAAGGATGTAGAGGATTCATCGGTAGCGTTCCTCAAAATGAAAAACGGCTCCACATTAACTATTGAAGCAAGTTGGTCGTTTGAGTCCACCTCAGACTTTTTCTACTGCGATTGTTTTGGTACGGATGGAAGCGGTTCACTCAATCCATTTCGAATCGTCAAACGTATGCACGATAATCTTGTCAATTTCGCACCTGCTTCTATTGAAACGCCGCAGAGTCTTTACCGTAAATCATACGAGAACGAGCTTAAACATTGGATTGGCTCATTGCGCGGATTGCACTCGGTTATTTCTAACGGCGATGAAGCTGTGCAACGAATGAAGATTATAGATTTAATTTACAAATCTGCTAAACGCGGCAAAGCGGTAGCAATAAAGTAGCTATAAGCAAGAATTTCTGTGGCTCATTCGACAAATCGAACTCCGCAAATAATTGCACTTCTCACTGACTTCGGATTACAGGATCAGTATGTGGCATCGATGAAAGGA
The DNA here is from genome assembly GCA_963727825.1 of Ignavibacteriota bacterium. Lineage (GTDB taxonomy): Bacteria > Bacteroidota > Ignavibacteria > UBA10030 > UBA10030 > Fen-1298. The sequence goes on from CAVSHO010000008.1 coordinate 191,857, forward strand.
GTGATGTTATCTATTAATTCAGCGCTGAATATAATAGATATCACTCACGAAATTCAGCCGTATATAATTCGTCAGGCTGCGTATGTGCTTTGGTCGGTGTACAATTATTTTCCGAAGGGTACAATTTTTGTAAATGTAGTTGATCCTGGTGTCGGTAGTGGAAGACGTATTATCGTGATGAAAACAAAGAAATATACATTTGTTGCTCCTGATAACGGATTATTGGATTTTGTTTTATATCAAGAAAAAGCTATAACAGCGGTTGAGGTGACACAATCATCTCTAAAAAATAACGCCATAGGTGATGTATCATCAACATTCCATGGGCGTGATTTGATAGCGCCGCTTGCTGCTTATATTTCCAACAACGTACCAATAAAGAAATTCGGTATCCCTTATTCGCTGCCTGAAATTCTTTCACCTTTTGTGAGTTCTCGGACGGATGTGGTATCGATGAGTATCCTACATATTGATAACTATGGAAATATCATTACAAATCTTCGGTCTTTTGAAGTAGAAAAAAGCATGAAGCAAATACAAACCATATCAATAGGCAGTAATATGGTGAGCAAGTGGATTCGGTTTTATGATGAGGCACCGGAAAATACTCCGTGTCTCATCGTAGGCAGCAATGGTTTGGTAGAGATATCTGCAAAAAAAAATAGTGCTGCACATCTCCTGAGAGCTACGCTGGATTCTAGATTGAGAGTTTATTGGCGATGAAGGCATTCAACGAAAATATAATCATGCAACGTTGTCTTGAACTTGCACAGAAGGGCGGAGGTACGGTCAGTCCCAACCCGATGGTAGGATGTGTAATCGTGCGAAACAGCAAAATTGTGGGAGAAGGATTCCACAAAAAATTTGGCGGGCCGCATGCTGAAATTTACGCGCTAAAACATGCTGGAAATAAAGCTAAAGGTGCAACCTTATATCTCAATTTAGAGCCATGTGCACATTTTGGCAAAACACCGCCTTGTACTTATGCAATCATTCAATCTGGAATTTCTCAGGTGGTGATTGCATCGAAGGATCCCAATCCTCTGGTAAGCGGAAAGGGAATACAACGATTGCGCCACGCAGGCATTCAGGTGAAAGTTGGATTGCTTGAGGAAGAAGCTGAAGAGCTAAATGAAAAATTTTTCAAATATATGGAAACTGGTTTTCCTTTTGTCGGCATCAGGCTTGCACAAACGCTCGATGGAAAAATTGCCGATGCTGCAGGAAAATCAAAATGGATTACATCTGAAACTGCACGAAAAGAAGTGCATCGCCTGCGCAATGATTATGATGCGGTGTTGGTTGGAGCAAATACCGTTCTACAGGATAACCCGGAATTGACAGTCCGGCTTGTAAAGGGAAGGAATCCGGTGCGCGTTGTAATTGATGGACGTCTTTCACTTCCGACATCTCGCGCAATCTTCGATACGTCTGCTGCGCCAACATGGCTAATGACATCCGCAAAGGCTGTAAAAATAAATATGCGAAAAGTGCAAAAGCTTATTTCGCAAGGTGTGCGGGTGCTTCCGGTTTCGTCTGCATTCAGTATCAATGCAGAACCAATACTCCACATACTTGCAGCTGAAGGTGTCTCTTCTGTACTCATAGAAGGCGGTGCAAAGACTGTGGATCCGTTTATCAATCAATCGTTTGCTGATAAGCTTTTTCTGTTTGTCGCACCCAAAATTTTTGGGAGCGGCGTGGATGGTTTCTGTTTTGACTCTCCGAGACTCCTACGTAAACCAATTAACCTGACGATAACAAAAGTCTCGCCCGTTGGAGAAGATATACTTGTTGAAGCAAAGTTTATTCACAAATGAGAGAAGAAAAAATATGTTCACTGGATTAGTTGAAGAGACTGGAACCATCAAATCAATCAAACAAAAAGGTGGAAGTGTTATCTTCACTATTCAAGGTAAAAAAACTGTCAAAACTTTGCGCGTCGATCACAGCATTGCGGTGGAGGGTGTTTGTTTGACTGTTATTAAAAAAACATTGAATACATTTGATGTGCAAGCGGTGGAAGAGACCTTAAAGAAAACAACACTTGGAAATCTGGTGGCAGGTAGCCCCGTTAATCTGGAACGCCCATTGTTGCCTTCGGACCGGCTTGGCGGGCATTTTGTTCTTGGGCATGCGGATGGGCTTGGCAAAGTAATGGCATTGGAATACCGCGAAAGCAGTTGGATATTCTGGATTCGAGTGCCGAAGAAATTAGTACATCATCTTGTACCTGTCGGTTCCATTGCCGTCAACGGCGTAAGTTTGACGATGGCAGAAGTGAAAAGTAATTCTTTCGCTGTTTCCATCATTCCCATACTATGGAAGTGACAACATTCAAATTGCTTCAGCCTGGAGCAGCAGTAATCTTGAATTTGATGTTCTTGGCAAGTATGTGAAACGCCTGTTTGAGGTAAAAGGGATTTCGATAAAGAAATGATAGTAAACTAATTTTCGTTCTTGCATTTTGAGCCATTTTTCCCTATAATAAAACTTGCAAACCCCCACAGTTGGTGGGGATTTTTTTAGCTTGAGGAACGACGTCAATGTATACATTTGCAGACATTATAGAAATCATAATTGGAATTCTATTGATGCTCGCTATTCTAATGCAGTCGAGCAAAGGTGGCATTGGCTGGAGGTTTCGGCGGTTCCAACATTGGTACTGTCTTTGGAGTCCGGCGCACTTCGGATTTTCTCACTAATTTAACACAATGGCTGGCAGGCTTCATGGTTCTTGCTTTGGTTATCAACTTATGGTTATTGCCGCGCGGTGAGATGAAAAAAGAGAGTGTCATTCAATCTGGTCCTCCCCCAG
>CAVSHO010000009.1:0-996427 GCA_963727825.1 Ignavibacteriota bacterium
GGCAGGCAGGCGCAATCGCCTCTCCTCAATCCTCAATCCCCAATCCTCAATCTTTACTCCTCAATCCACCATCCGCAATCGCTTCTCCCCAATCCACAATCCTCAATCCACAATCCTCAATCCACAATCCCCAATCCGTAATCTCTTCTCCACAATCCACAATCCCCAATCCACAATCCGCAATCTTTACTCCTCAATCCTCAATCCTCAATCCCCAATCTTCCTTTTCGTTGCATGAGTAGACTTCCGCCCGTTAATTTCTTTGTTGCTTCTAAAAGCATATATTCGGTGTGTAATTTTGCAGGATAAAATAGTAGGAGTTACTTAATATACTTCGTCATGTGTTCCAATATCAATCAACAACACTGTCTTCTCATCTATAAAATCAAAACCACGCGGCAATCGTAATCGACAGAAAAAGACCATGACCCATCTAACAAGCCGCTCAATTTATGTGTTCTAAGTTTTGGATGAAAGGGCTTGGCTGCAAAAAGAGTTATTGCTTGTTCAAACTTATTTTTCAAACGAACTGAATGTGCAACTTTCTTTTTATAGGATTTCTTAAATCCGGCATCCCACAGAAGTTTAAGCACTAGCGAGATCCTTTAATAATTCTTTAAGGGTTCCCTTTTTTACATTGCCGATTTTGACATGAGTTCTTGCTTCTTTTATACGATGTGCAAGGAATACCCTTTTTTCTTCAATCATTTGTTTTTGAAGGATTTCAAGTGTATACTCTTTTTCAGGAAACGGCAAATTCCTAAATGTATTTACTATCGAACCTACAGAAATCTGTTCCATTGTTTCTACTCCTTTATATAAAAATACAGTTTCTCTTGTTGAAACTCAAGTAGCTCTCCTGTCATGAAAATAGAACCAACAATACCCAATCCGAGATCCGCAATCCGCAATCTCCAATCCTCAATCCCCAATCCTCAATCCACAATCCACAATCCGCATTCCGCAATCATCAATCCACGATCCACAATTATCTTTTCAAATGTTGCTCAATCAACCTCTTCGTCTCAATAATATGATTTTTAGAAGACGCCCCGAAAAGCACAGATTCAATACATGGAAATTTGCCAAGATACTCTATTGCTTCCTGAGGTCTTAATGCACCGCCTGCCAGAACCTGCATGGCAATTGGCCGGAATTCCTTTTCGCGCAAACACTTCTCATAAAGTTCTTTCCCCCCTGACATGCGAAATCCAGTTTTATTGATGGATGTACAAACAATAGGATTATTAACCTGTATAGAAGCGAGTGCGTCCACTAATGCCGGCATATTCATTGTGATATATCCTGGTTCCGCTTTATATCGCTTGCGTATATGCCGATCAAAAACTCCAAACACATCATACATCTTTAATCCCAAAATCATATCGACAAGCACATTTTGCAAGAAAACAACTGGTGTACTATGCCTTTAAACATTTTCATCTCGGCATCGATCAACAGAGTGATGAGTTTTTCATAGTCGCTGCTTACAAACGCCAATCCGCCCTGAGCAAATGTGCTAAAAATATTGCCTGGAACGTATTGTTTGACGGTATCCAATATGCCCAATTCGGTAACAGCATTGGCATATTTATGCGCATAAGGCATGCATGGATAGATTTTAAATTCTGACCATTGACCTGGATTCTTGCGCATAATGTCGCAAATATTGGCAATGCGATCATGGGTTGTGCACATAAAGGTATTAATACCTGCTTCCCTTGAGATCTCTAATACCTTAAGTATTGCACTGTCTTCTTTAAATTGTATCGATTGTGCGCGGGATCGCTCGTCCGAGATATGGCTGACGGCAAAAAACTGGTTGTCTCCGAAAAGTCCTTTTTCCATTTTATAACCGTTTCGAATCTTCCATAATCATTTCAATCACTTTATCGGTATACTGCGCCTGCTCAAAAGTATTAATGGGTGATTGCTTTCCGTTTTTAATACAATCAATAAAATTGTCGATCTGTGCACTGTATTCCTCACCGCGTAAATAGAAATTAACCGGAATTGCATACTCCGCTATAGAGCGTATCGTCCACCCTTTTTCAATATGTTCGCGCTTGTTTTCTTCTTTTAAATAGATTTTCATTTCTGTCGCATCACAGATAATTTTTCCTTTTTTTCCAATCACAGTTAAAGATGTCGACATCTTTCTGTAAGTCTCATCGCTCCAATTAACAGAGAGAACGCCGGAGATGCCATTCTGCAATGTCAGCAAAGCGAAAATAGCATCTTCAACATCATGAGAATAAATGCTTTTCAAGAGTGTCCCGTTTACTTTCACAGGACGGCTAATAACTTCCTGAATAAGATTCAAAACATGCGATGCATAATCATTTAAGCACCCGCCCCCCTCTTCTTTTTTCGAACGCCACGAAGTACCCTTTTCTTTTGTGACGACCGGTCCGTATGCTTCTCCGGTAAAATGGACTATCTCGCCAAGCACCTTTGCCTGCAGCAGTCGCTTCAATTCACGGAACGTACCGATAAAATGATTATGATACCCCACTTGATTCACCAGTTTTTTTGATTCCGCCAGAGTAATCAATTCTTCCCCCTCCTGGGAATGGAGACAAAATGGTTTCTCGCAAAATACATGGATATTATTTTCAAGTGCATATTTCACAATTGGGTAGTGAAATTTCGTCGGCGTCGCAACAATCACTACATCAGGGTGTTTTTTATTTATCATTTTCTTATAATCGCTGAATGTTTCCGTGCTCGTAAATTTCTTAAATGCATTCAGCATAAATGAAGATGTATCACAAACGCCTACCAGTTCTGCGTCAGGATGCGCACCCACAATGGCAGCATGTGACAAGCCCATTTTCCCTAAGCCCACAATTGCGGTTCGAATCATTTTTAATTATACACTTTCATTACTTTACTGCGAACGGAGAACAAAGCATCGTATAGATACTTCGAATACCCCGACCCTTTGAAAACTCATTGAGCATCCGCTGCTTTCAGATTCGATGCGATTTATTGTTATTTTAAATTATCGTACGGAATAATTTCAAGAAAAGCTTGAAAAGAATCTATGATTTCTTTCCCCGGTTCATTATCGATATTTTTTTCTGTGGGAATATTATATTTTTAAAAATCAACCAACATTAATACTTAGGTAAATATCGATCGGTAATAGATTGTAACCTCCTGAGAGAACCGTCTTTTGCAGAAACAATCGGATACAAAGTGGGCCAGTCTATATGAATATCTGGGTCATTCCAAATTATTCCAGAGTCGTGTTCCGAATAATATATTTCGGTGCATTTGTAGGCTACGATTGCTTCTTCACTCAATGTTAGAAAACCGTGAGCAAAACCTTTAGGTATAAATAATTGCCAGTGATTATTCGAAGAAAGCTGGATTCCGATCCATTGACCAAATTTTGGGGATCCCACTCTCACATCGACTGCAACATCAAAGATTTCACCTGCATATACTGACACAAGTTTGTCCTGCAAATGTGGATATTGAAAGTGTAAACCACGCAAAATATTTTTATGGGAAAATGATAAATTATCCTGAACAAAATTTTCGGGTATCGAATATTCTTTGTAACGGGAATAATGCCACGTTTCAAGAAAGTAGCCCCGATTATCACTGTAAACATCTGGCTCAATAATAATCACGCCTTCGAGCTTTGTATGAACTATTTTCATAATGGTTTGTCCTTACTCTATACAAGAATTATTCCAACTGGGAAAAAAATATTCTTTGTTTCCATGAGATATTTCAAATTCACATCCTGATGACAATGCCAATATGCATGATTTCTCCATGAAAATAGTAAAAAAATGCTCCGTATTCATCTTCGTACAGGATTTAAGGTTTTTTCTTCCCGCCGAACATGGTCGCCACTATCGTTCCATTCTGTACTGCGAAATCAATCGGAACCCTTTACTTGCTATTCGAAGATAACAAAATCCTTTTTCATCTGAGAACAGTTCTACAGCATCGGGAACAATAAGCCTATAGAAAATATTACCTCCAAGCAAAGATAGACATCATGGCGGATAACGAAGCCTTGCTAATAAATGCTTGACGAAGCTGGTTCTACCGTCATCCGCTGTTCCGTATAAGAAATATTCAATCCCCATTTGGAATCATCTTCAGGCAGATTTTCAAATATTATTGTATCCGGAGGCATGAAAACAATGAACTATACCTGAAGTGGTGCCTTCAAATTTGATCTGGTTCATTAGATCTTCGGTTTGTGATGAAAAAGCAGTAATGAGTTGCCTACTATATCGATATCAAGAGAAAAATGATTATCGGATCCCCCTAATGCCATTCTTCATTTCATGTTTCCTCCAGTAAATATTTCGGCAGCATTTTAGTCTATGAACCTCCGCTTTTCAACCGACTATTTTTCATCTGGACTGATGTAATAATTATTTTTCGCCATCCAATGTAGTAGTACTATTTTGCGATCTGTATCTTGGATTGCAATTTTATAATTATTTCTGTCCTCCGACCGACCTTCGATTTCTGCATCCCAATCCGGGGATTCCCGGAAACAAAAGAATGTCCAATCCCATCTATATTCTTCAAATAGTTCAATACAGTCATTTAAATATTGAGCCGATCCAGGTGCCCACCGTACAACTCCAAATTCGCCTACAAATATTTTTGCCTGATATGCTTGCTGAAAATCTCGCACTGGCTGTAATATTTCTTTAAGAACACTTTTATTATAATATTTACTATCTATGATTCCCGGATACGCAATATCTCTCCTGGGATCTAAAAGCCCTTGATGTGTATATCGTGTCGGTACATACATATGGACCTGGTACACAACATTCGGAATGTCAACCGGCACTAAATACCTGAAGTTTTGGGGAAAGTCTTTACCATCAACCGAAATCATGATGGTGGTGTGCTTATCTATTTGTCGTATCGCCTTTGCAGCCTTGATTTGAGTTTCGAGATAATTCATTCCATTACAATCAGGTGTTTCCTGAACTGGTTCATTAATTAATCCGTAGCCACACATATATTTGTTGCCCTTAAACCTTTTAGCAATCATTTTCCATGTATCAATAAAAACCTTATTGTACATAGTATCATAAAACATCGTATAGTTACCCTTGTCATCAAATCCTCCTGGCGGTTGGAAAAGATCGATAACAAGTCCAAAGTTATATTTTTCGCAAGCTTTTAATACTTTGTCTAATTCTTCAAATTTATCGCGTAACCAGGCATACCATGTATCTATATTTGTGTAAAAATCGCGTTTATCCCAATTTCGAATCATATGCCATCTGATTACATTTGCTTTCCAATTGATTGCAAGATCGCGAAATTTGATAGTGTCCGCATCGGAACTATAGTGATACATTCCCACACCTCTCATCCGATGACTTTGATCATTTATCAGGAATGATGTTTCTGCTTTCGCCATCGGTTTTCGTTGAAGTGGTAAATTCATGACGACGACCATGACGCTGTCGAACCAGACTGTTCCTGAACTGCCCTGAAGTCCGAGGCCAATTGTTCCTGTCTCTGCATCGTCTGCGATAATCTCGCTGAATGATAATTCTTTCCATTGAAAAGTGCCAAAAACATTATTCTGATTTTTCCAGACCTCGGTGGACTTCGATTTATAATGAAGTATAAATCTCACACCGAGATAGTATGCAGAAGGTTTTGTGACGGAGTCTGCCTTCGCCAGGCATCGGAACCAGAGTCTCATTCCTCTCAAGGGAACAAGATTAATGTTCATTCTCGTAATATTGTCTACAGGAAGGAGTGATTGATGATTTGCAACGACCTTTAAACAACAATTACCATTACATCCTTCATTGACCCACGCTGCAAACGGTTTTTTTTCCCATTGACTTCGGTCGGACACATTTTGAAAGTCCATCTTCAAAACAGTATCACCCTGATGAATCTCTTGCGCTCCAAGATTCATCAGACTCCCTGCCATGATAACGAGAATGATCGACCGTATCAGTTTCATGATCCTTTTTATATTGCCAGAGATGGTCAAGTTTGAACGCGCGAACCATCCCCCCGAACGGACACTTTATAAAGTGTACGCTTTTTATTTTAATGTCCCTTTTTGCTTCATTTCCTCTAGCGAACGATCGTAGCGGTCCTCGGCTGGGGGCTGCCCCTTCACCCATTTTACAAATTGATGGACACCTTTGGAAAATTCGACCTGCGCACAGACTCCTAAATATTTATATAAACGATCAACGTCGGCATAGTTATGCCTGATATCTCCAACACGGAATCTTCCGCTTATTTCTAATGGCACTTCTATTCCCATTTGCTCCATGAGAGTTTGTGCCACGGTAAGTACACTGGTGGACTTCCCGCTCCCGACATTAATAATCATCCACTGTCTAAGATCTTTTTCGATGCCGGCAATCGTTGACGTCACAACGTCATCGATATAAACGAAATCCCTGCTTTCCTTTCCATCTTCAAAAATATTTATTGATTGCCCGTTTCTAATCCGTGTAGAAAATATCGAAAATATTCCTGTATAGGGATTCGTTAACGATTGCCCCGGGCCGAAAACATTCTGGTAACGGAAAATAATTCCGTAAATTCCGAGAGAAGGACAAACATTTATGACAAGCTGTTCCTGAACATGTTTTGTAATACCATAGACGGAAGATGGGTGCTGCTTTGAGCCTTCATCAGTCGCTATGGGTGTTAAAGGACCGGAACCGGGATATTTTACTTCAAAATCTCCATTCTGCATATCCACATCCCTCCGATGAGTTGGATAAACAATACCGAGTTCTTTACTAAGATATTTCCCTTCGCCATAGATTGCACGACTGGAAGCTAAGATGACTTTTTGAACATGGTGAGGAGTATTTGCAAGAACATCCAGCATAAGGGCCGTGCCCTGAATATTAACATTGGTATACTGTTCAATATTGTACATGGATTGCCCTGTCCCGGTTTCAGCGGCCAAATGCACAATGACATCCTGATCCTGAATAACATGTTCCCACGTGCTCCTGGATAGGACAGTTCCTTTTATAAAATCAACTTTATTCATAATTGAAGCATACAAAAAAGATGATTGTTCGGGAGATTTTCCGTGGATCTGTTCGGATAAATTATCGAGTACACGTGTACTTCAAATCCTTTTTCTAAAAGACGCAGAGCAAGATGAGATCCAATAAATCCGGCACCTCCGGTAATCAATATTTTTTTCATTTCTTGTCGTTCACCTTTTGCAATGGTATCATTTAAGCACGAACCAGATCATCAATGAAATCAGAAATACTTCTGATTTTGAAATCCGGTTGAGATACCTTTAGTGTATTATATGATACGGTCAATGTATCGTTTTTATCCTGTTTTGTAAATATGATGGTATTGCTCCTGTTAAAATACTTGCTTCTCTCCATATAAGGATTGTTCGATATAATCATAGTCTTAGCACTTAACGCTTCAAAACTTCTGATCGTTATTCCTGTTTGATAAGGATGCGCATAATCAAGTGTAAAACGCGAGAGCTTAAGCTTTTCCATATATGCATCATACTGCAATGGCCGGATATGGATATTGCGAAGGTACTGAGGGTACAGCCTCGGATTGGAAAGAAAATTTGCAATGAAAAAGAAAATGTTCTGCTCATATATATATATATATGTTGCTTGGATATTGAGAATGCACAGGATTTTATCAAGATATTTTATTCGTCCGGAGTGATTCCGGAAAATAGCGGAAAGTTCATAGTGAACTTGCTTTTCCTCTGTCAGGGGCGGAGCAGCTGAATACAATTCAACAACGGGAATATTATACTTATCCCCATCCTTATAATCAAATGTAGAGAACCTATCGGTCTCTTTGTACCAACGTAAAGGAGCTTTATTGTATTTGAACGAATCCCACGTATAGCCTATCACTCTTTTAGACGAGGCTCTTAGTTTATGCATCAACGATCTATCGACTCCTCGGCCTTTGATGATGATTATTATGTCATATGTTTTATTTTGTAAATATCTTTTTGAAATGACATATTCGGTCATAGGCCTCAAGATGAGAATGTGCAGTTTTCCAAGGATTTTTCCTATAGGACCTTCTGGATATTCATCGTTCGCAACTTTTACGATATACCCTTTAGATTCAAGAGCATGTTGTATATTCGCGGCCAGCGAATAAAATCTCTTTGAGATAATAAGGAGACATGTAGACGAATTCTTAGTCATCAGAAAAAATGATTATAATTGATATGCATTGATTAACATAGGACTTACTTTTGATTCCGTATAATTATTTAACACCTTTTCATATACTTCTTCAGAAAGCGATGCCCATTCACCGGATTGCCATATGCTCAAAACACGCTCGGCATAGAGAGATGCATCAAAGGTCTCAATAACTAATTTCTCAATACCAATGATTGATTTATTAAAACCGTACGTGCTTGCCAGAGGAACAACACCGCATGCCATTGCCTCAGTCAAAGAATTCGAATGACCTTCCCTTTTTTCTTTCGTCGGGAATAAGAAAAAGTGTTTCCTACTTAGTATTTTCATTAAATCTGCATGATTTTTTGATGATGAAAAAGATATGACATCCTCGAGTTTATTTTCATCAATTTTCTTTTTGACTTTCTGAAGAAATGAACGATCGTCAAATGACGAATAGGTCATATCCAATTCACCTATCAACTCAATGTGAAAATTACTATTCTTCTGTTTCAGACAGGCACAAATATCAACGATAAAATCAATTTGCTTTGATGGTGAAAATCTGCCAAAATATACCAACTCAATTTTCTTGGAGTGGATACGATCTGATATATTGTTTTCCTGTATCAGCGAATCCTTTATATAATTGGGATAATGAAACAATGGCCTCTTGGTAATTTTTTCAATGACGGAAATGTCATCATATCCCTGAATTAAAATAACTGAAGCTATGTTCAATGTTCTTCGTAGGAAATTACTATAGATACGAGATCGTGTTGTAATAGATTGAGATAATCCGCCAGCTCGTAATTCATAAATAGTCTTTGCCTTACATATCTTTGATATGAACAACAGAAGATATTCAAAGTAAATCATATTATAATAGTACCCTGCAACGTGTATAATTTTCGAGCCTTTTGTGAAAAGAAGTTTCCATGTAAATTGAACCAGAGAACAACTTAATTGGAAAGGGTAGAGTACTTCACCGAGTCTACTTCGAATGATGTGGTAGGGTTTAGAAATTGGAATAACAGTAAAATCATTATCGAGTAAAATCTGAATGGTTCTATTATTCCCTGTTTCACTTCCTCCTAAAATGGTTTTATTTTTCTTGCCAAGAGGACCATAGAATAAAATAATTCTTTTTGTTGTTGTCATGAGTGGTGTAAAATTAGCTGCATGGAAATAAAATCATAATGGTAACAGCCATTCACAAAATTTAGCAATTCCGGCTTCGAAAGAATATTGAGGATTGTACCCCAGTTTTCTTTTTGCTTTGGTTATATCGGCAAATGTTCTTTCCACATCGCCCGGTTGAAGCGGCAATTTATTAAGAATCGCCTTCCTGCCGAGAGCCTTTTCCAGTGTGCTGACCATCTGAATTAATGAGACTGTTCTCGATTCGCCCAAATTAATAATCTCGTATCCATGAAGGTTGTCGAGAGCACCTGTAATTCCATTGACTATATCGTCGATATAAGTATAATCCCTTTCAGTGCTTCCATTACCATAGAATGGTATGGGCGATCCTTCGTTTATTAATTTTGCAAATTTATGGATTGCAAGATCCGGCCTTTGCCTTGGCCCGTACACTGTAAAGAAACGGAGACAAAAAATATCAAAACCAAAAAGGTGATGGTATGTATGACAAATCAATTCTCCGGCCTTTTTACTAGCCGCATAGGGTGATATAGGGCTATCCACACTATCATTTTCCGAAAAAGGTACTTTTTTATTATTCCCATAGATAGAGGATGAAGAGGCAAAAATTAACTTTTTACACTCATTCTCTTTCATCGTTTCAAGAAGGTTTAAAGTACCTATGACATTGGTATTAAAGTATCCGGTTGGATCCAATAATGACGGCCTGATACCAGCTTTTGCTGCTAAGTGAACGACAACATCAATTGAATCTTCTTTGAATACTTTCCTTAATGCGGTTTTATCAAGCAGGTCAGTTTCAAACAGCCTAAAATTCTCATGCATTCGGAAATCACGAATGTTTGTTTCCTTGATATGCTTATCATAAAAAGGGTCGAAATTATCAACCGCAAACACATGGCTTCCATTGGCGAGAAGCTTTTCGACCAAATGGGAACCAATAAAGCCAGCAGCTCCAGTAACAAGAATTATTTTCATCTTATTAGGATAACAAAATTATTACAGCAAAAATTATAACCATTGACTCCCCGCACGGTATTTCCCCAGATGAAAGTTTAAATATTATGTAAGAAGCAATAAATCCATTTTCTTCTAATATCCAGCTATTTTTCTTATGAATTTTCCAAAAGGTTTTTTTATCGTTGTTTTTAGTAACTTTATGGTGGTATCTTTTATTGGTGGATTAAGTACTTTGCTATAGTGGTTATAGTAATAATCATTATTAAAATACATTGAATTTCTGTAATATTCCCACCAAATATCAAAACGCCAACACAAGTCATCCCATGGATTAAGTCCATTATAGTGAATCAAACCAGTTTCTTCCTGTCGATTGTGATTAATTGTCACTGCGGCTTTAAATCCTTCTTCAATTTCTTCAGCAGAAAATAACTTATTTAAATAATTCGGATCTCTAAAATATTTTTCATAGAATGATTGATTTGAGTTATACATTGGGGATATATATTTTATTTTATTCCTGCAGACAATATTAATTATGTCTTGATCCATATAAAAGTATTTACCGCCTACGAGTTTTTTAAATTTTCCTACTATGTTATCTTTACGTATTTCTTGCGAGTTATACATAAAAAAACCGCAATTAACATACTGCAGCGGATCACAGCCGAGAGAACGTACATATCTTTTATTGACAATAGAGTTTTTCACAGCAGCAATGTAATTCTGGTTGAAATCTATAGTATAAAGATCCCATAAATCAATGTTAAATATGATATCAATATCAGACACAATGATCCTGTTGTATTGTGGCAATAATTCCGGAATGAGAAGCCGATAGTAGGTATTATTAGGAATACCGCGCAATTTATATGCATGAGTAAATACATCTCCAAGTTCTATAAAATGAATAGTACAATTTTTATACGATCGGTTTACTCTGAGCAATGTTTCTTCATACTCACCCATGATATCGCCGCCGTGCAACACAAAGATTTCGTAATATGTTTCTTTGTGAGCTTTGTCAAGTAAACTTGAGAAGCAAACCCCTGCCTGCATGGCAACTCTATGGTCAAACATAAAACAAATAGGTACATAATTCATTATGCTGTTTCCAATCAAAACTTGATATTTGTTCAAATACCTGATTAAGTAATCTCAAGGAATGCTGATTTTACATGTTTTCTTTTAACAATGTCTTTTTCAGTGCATCCAAATATCCGTGTCCAAATCGTATGTCCGATTCTATATAATTTCCTTCCGCCCACTCATTCCACGATCTCAAAATAATTATTTTCTTCCCGTCAGGTTTATTTTTTACTTGATCCAGGCAGTCCCGGATGTGTTTTTCAAATAGTTCTGGCGTACTTTCCATGATAGATCACCGCCCTTCTACCGGACCTGGGTGACCGGTCATATTGAGGAATAAGCGTAGGATAAATATTTTCCTGCTTATCATTCTCTGTATAAAAATACTTAATGATATCTTTATAATTATATTTATTCAGGTACCTACCCCGCCAATTTTTTCGATCAATTTATGTCTTACTAGTTTCAAATACTTGCCTTTTACTTTCGATTCCGCCTGCCACTGTCCATTGGAATTAATCGCATCGAATCCTAAATCGAATAATTCGCGCTGATATGAGACACTTATGCCGACGAAATGAATTCCCGAGAGACCGTTTTTTACAGCCAGATTATTCCAAAGATCTATAAATTCATTCACTTGAGGAATGTTTAATGGTAAAAAAATCAGAAACAGCGGCTTATCTTCCACCTTAATATATCTTTGATCATGAAATGCTTCAAGTAAAGTATAAAAATGCTTTTCATTATCCTCTTTACCAGGATATGTCTGTTCAACAAGGAATGTTTTCTCTTTCCAATGCTGACTCGAGTTCCAATCTCTGTTATTCCATGAATGATTAGCCCAGCCTAGACAAAACGGGAAATCCGGTTTTCCAGTTCTTAGGAGTTCTTTTAAAGGCATTTCAAGCAATCTTTTTCCATTTCCAAACCAATAGTCCCAATACAGGAAACCTTCAATGCCGGCATCTCTGGCCATCTCAGCTTGAGCTTCTCTGACTTCAGGCATTCTTAAATCATAATATCCTAAATCAGCTGGTACTCTTGGTTGATAATGCCCCCTAAATAAAGGCTTGGCTTTCCCTACATTTGTCCATTCTGTAAAACCTTTCCCCCACCATGCATCATTTTCAGGTATTGGGTGAAATTGCGGAAGATAACATGCGATGACACGTGCTTTTGGTGCGTTTTTCTTCATTTTCATGGTCTATTGAACACGTCAGAATTAGATATTTTCTGTAATAAGACCAGGTTGGTCTGATGAATACGATTCTTTTTTGTTTATTATTTGTTTTTTGAAATACACAAACCTCAGCAAGACAGTGTAGATAACTAAAAATAACACAAAGGATCCGCATATGCCCGTAATTAAAATAAATACAGAATAAGAAAAAATGAATGCATTAAGATAGATTCTTACTTGCTTCAAGTTTTTATTATTTGTCATTTTTCGATTTAAATACAGTAAAGAAAGAAAAAAGAACAGCCAGATCAAGCACCCAAGGATACCATTTTCAATAAATACAACAAGGAATATACTTTCAAATGCAAGAAAAATGGTATCAGTGCCAACTTTTTTCATGAATATTGTCGTCCAATAGTATCCTTTCCCGATAAGTAGATCACGTGCTGTAATAAGTTTCAATCCAGCGTTGATTTGTTCTAATCTCATATTAACAGATGATCCTTTAGTTTGCGCCCCCTTACCGAACACACCAACTATTGAATCTGCAAATTCCTGGTACTGTCCAAATATGGACGTATCTATTCCAATGAGAAGAATTGAAAAAACAAAACAAAGTATAATGATTTTATGTTTTCTTGTTGTTAAAAAGTACATTATATATGCAAAACCGGCTAGAAACGCAAATATGCCGGAACGAGTACCGCTGATGATCATATTAATAATGAAAAGAGTTAAAAGAATGTAATGAAACCTGTCGTATTTTGACCAGTGAATAATACGTATAAAATAAATAAACATGAATAGTAAAGCCGACCACATCATCGGATGCGAAGTTGTTGATTGTACTCTTCCCTGGAATCCACTTCTGCTAGTTTCAAGAAAACGGCCCACCCAATCGATTTTCTCTAAATAACCGCCAAATAATCTGACGTAGGGGTTTGATGATGATACAAAACAAATTAAACCATAAATGCTCATCACTATTGAACAGAGAATAATTACCTTGAGCAATATTTTTAAATCTTTTTCTGATTTATACAATTGCCATATAATAATAGGAACAAAAGCAGCATTCATAAAATCTGCCCTCAGGGCGGGAAATTGTTCTGAAAAAGGTAATTCACGCGGTATAAATGTGAGTAGGAAAAGGGCGGAATAAAAGATGAGCAATGGACCTGCTATTGTATAATCAATCTTTTCTTTCTTCCATACTACATACTTAATGAAATATATGACTAAAAAAAAAGTTGTCACTATATTATAGCTTAGCGTCAGCCCTGCTATTTCAATTTGCATATACGGTATAAGAAATAGATATCCAACGTAAACACATATGGCTTTTCGCAAATCAAAAAGAGCGATAATGAAAATAATAAGAACTACTAGTATTAATAATAGATTTATCACAGAATTGTTTTAGAAATGTAACCCTTACGAGTAGAATTAATCTGTTTGTGCTATAAAAAGATGCATACTTTCATTTTCTTTTTTGCCTGAGTATATCGAATGCAATAAAATCTTTAATCTTTCTAAAAATCATGATGAACTTTTTGTATTTAATATATCTGTCATATATGTATTCAAAATCGTAATTATATGCTTTTTTGAACATTTCTTTTGATAAAGCAATATCCCCTTTTCGATTATATAATTCAGATAAATTTAAGCAACTAACTGCTAAAGTCTTAGAAAAATTTTCTTTAACACGGCCTGAAAATAATTTAATTATCTGTTCCTTAGTCTTTACCCATTTTGCCAGAAACTCAATATCATCACGTTTACGATTACTATAGATTCCGCCCTTATGAATTCGATAAACAGCCATTACTTCATTAATATATTTTATCTTGCCGTATTGTGCATTTAAGAGATGCAATGGATAATCACCAATAGGACTTTCACGATACCAATCGGGAAAGTCTTTTATCAAGCCATTTCGGAATACAACCGATGGAGTATGCATAAAATTTGTTACCACAAGATCTTCAATAGTTGTAACATCTCGAGGAACGTGTGTAATATAATCCTTAATGAGCCTTCCGTTTTTTAAAATTTTAACCTTATGGAAACATATGGCAAAATCTGAATTTGCTTCAAGAAAATCGATCTGCTTTTGCAACTTATAAGGATCCGTCCAGTAGTCGTCGCCTTCGCACAGTGCAATGTATTTGCCTCGAGCACGTGGAAAGGTTATATTAGCCCATATATTAATTGTCTTTTTTGAATATTGATTTTCTGTTTGATAAATTGGTTTTATCAAATTAGGGTAATGTCTTTCATATTCCCGTATAATATTAGCGGTATTATCTGTCGAAGCATCATCATGAATGAGTATCTCAATTGGGAATGTCGTTTTCTGCATAAGAAAACCTTCGATGGCATCACGAATATACTTGGCGTGATTATAGGTTATACAAGAAATACTTATGAATGGATCTTCTGTTTTAGCGGTAATCATTATTAAATAATGTTAGAGTATTTTATCCGTATCTGTTTTTAATCTCTGTAAATATTCATTATCTATTTCAATTACATATAAAAGTTGAGATATAATATAACTGTGGCCGACAAGTGGTTGATCATTTATTAAAATATTACAGGTGTTAAGCCTTTAAATCCTTTTGTACCAAAAGCAGCGTTTCATAAGTCATTTCAGTTCCATATTTAGCGTTTTCGAAAAACATATCGTAATTATATTTGTTCTTATATTTCATTGCCTATAACTCAGACTAAAATGACTTAAAGTTTTGATAAAATTATTTTAACATACCTTTAGATTTAATTACGATAGAGATCAAGCAATGCAGTATCAAATGTTTGAATTATCATCGATTTCCCGTTCCCATCAAGAACGGAGAGAGTATTATGTATTTCATTAATTACTTTTGACATTCTATCAATAGTGGTTGTGGCAATAAAGAAACGTGCAAATATTTGCCTTAATGTACCTTCACCGCTAATAATATCTCCTTCATAATAACGTTGTAGGATATAAAATACTTCCGGGATCTTAGATATTTTATCCATTCCGTAAATATTAGCAATTTTCCCTTCTTTTATAATCGGAGATAATTTACAACACCATTGTTTATAATGCGGATCAATCATTTTTTCTATGTCAGCATCTCCGGTTTCTCCTGTTAATGCATATCTGATCAGCATTTCCATCATACTAAACCCCGTCATTTTTTCAATTATCAACGGTTCTTGTGATCCGGTAAATCTGTGACCGGTTTCAGTACCAAGCCAACATTCCATCGTCATCGATAAAACCGCTGAAAAATAATGGCCCATTAGTCAATCCAATGTCAGAAATGACTCGTTTAAAACTATCATTTTGATTATTAATGAAAGAATCTAAATGATACGATGGGAAAATAAAAGCTGTTGGCAATTTAGCAAATCCATCCCCAACGGAATTTTCATATCTGTCAAACATACAACTGATTACTGGAACGCCGTCTTTAATTGCGTAATGAACATCGGCAGCTGGGCCGGCCATATATTTTTCAACTATATATTTCCCCTTTATAGAAAATTGAAGTGCTTTCTTAATTCCTGTATCTAATTCTTCCAGGTTATAGCACACAGAAATACCTTTACTGCTGCTACTGTCAACAGGTTTAGTAATAACAGGGTATTTTATTGTTGTTGTATTTTTTACATCCATATATTCTGGAACAGTCCTGACGCCGTTTTTTCTACAAACAGATTTAAAGGAATACTTATCAATTAAAGTTTTTATCTGTTCCTTATTAATATAACATGGGAATGCTAATGCTTCACATATTTGTTGATAAGCTGGCAATAATGCTTCTGCGACACCAACCATCACTCCATCAATATTTTCATTTTTAGCAAGTTTAATTAAGGCCTCAACGCACGATCCATCAATATCATATTTTTTATCTGCATGTTTTTTCGCAGGGTCATTTAGATTGTAAGCAGTAACCATTGTGTAAACGCCTAAACTTTTTGCTTTTTCAACTAGTGGGATAGTTTCTGCATTTGCGCCGAGGATTAACAATCTTTTCCCTCTTAATTTATTTGTTTTGATAAGATTGTGAAATTTTGGTTTGAACACGATGATAATATTATTTTAGGTAATCAAGTTTAATTGCAACCAAAGAAATTAAGAATCTTAGTACCTATTCGTACACGCATTATCAATCTTTTCTTTCCAGTTCTGATCATTATTGATGAGAATATCTTTTATAGCAGTGTCCCTTGAATGTCTTTTTAAAGGAATCCGGATATATTGCCAACCATCAATTCGTTTAAATATCCTATTTCTCTCTATCCAACCGTGATAAATAAACTGAACTGTATCGAATAAAATAAACTTTTCAACATTATTGATAAGACTATAGTAGCCAAGATAAGGGAAAAAATAAGGTCGCTTTATAGCTAATTTCATTATCTGCCCAATCGGCCAAGAAATTCACAAATCATCTCAACTGTCTCTTTATCAAGTGTTGGATAAATCGGCAAACAAATAACTTGCTTTGTCACTGCCTCAGCAATAGGCATTCTACCCTGTTTTGCCGATTCCAAACCGCGGTAGGTTGGAAACTGGCTGATAAGAGGATAGAAATATCGCCTCCCATAAATATTGTGTTTTTTTAGTTCTTCATATACAGTATCCCTGGTTTTGCCATATTTTTCTCGATCAATCAAAATCGGGAAATAAGGATAACAATGCTTCACGCCCTGTAAATCTTCAAGATAGGATATACCTTCTATTCCTTTCAATTTCTCCCTATAGATCTCTGCAATTGTTTTCCGCTTTTCAATCGCGCCATCAATGTGTTTTAACTGCAACAAACCCATTGCAGCTTGTACCTCATTCATTTTGGCGTTTATGCCCGGAGCTACAACTGTAGTTTCATTTTCGAACCCAAAGTTTTTCAAGTTATCAATTCTTTTCTTGGTAACTTCGTCATGGCAAACAATCGCTCCGCCTTCAAAAGTTGTGAATACCTTTGTGGCGTGAAAACTCATCACCGAAAGATCCCCAAAATTTAACACGCTTTTCTCATTTATAGTTACGCCAAAAGTATGGCACGCATCGTAGACAACTTTTAATCCGTATGTCTTCGCAATTTTTTCGATTCGCTCAACATTACACGGATTGCCGTATACATGCACGGGAAAGATTGCTGTTGTTTTGGGTGTTATTGCCGCTTCAATTTTTTCCGGGTCGAGATTGAATGTATCCGGTTCGATATCTACAAATACCGGTTTAATATTATTCCACCAGAGTGCGTGAGTGGTTGCAACAAAACTAAATGGAGTTGTTATTACTTCTTCCACTATGCGCAATGCTTGCAGTGCTGTAATAAGTGCAAGCGTCCCGTTCGAAAAAAGCGAAATATATTTCACACCGAGATATTCGCAGAGCGCTTTTTCTAATTCTTTATGATATTGACCATTATTAGTTAGTACTTTGCTCTGCCAAATATCTTCCAAATATGGAATAAATTCTTCAAGCGGTGGTAGGTATGGTTTTGTAACGAAAATCGGTTGTTCAACTCTCTTTGGATTTTCCATATTCTCTAACTTTTAAAATAATAGGTCTCATAACGATGTTTTTGATTTCATTATATCCATTTATATGAAAACTTTCAGATAAAAATACCAACAGTATTGCTCCAGTTATAATCTGAAGAATAAACTGCATGATAATATGTGTATAAATGATAGTACCTACAATATAGACACATGCTCCGACAATAAGTGAAACCATAAGAGAAGGCAGAATATCTGTGAGTTGTTCAAGCACTGGATAAGATATCAATTGTGCCGAGTAATAACTATTGATAAAATACGCAATGATTGATCCAAACATCATACCGATAATCATGGCCTTAATCCCAAACACGATACCAATCAAAATAACAGGGATATCAAAAGTTTTCTTAATAACTTCAAGTTTTAAAGAAGATTCGGATCGTCCCTTCACATTTAGAATATTCAAATTCAAGGCATGTAAAGGATATAATGCACCAGCGAAGCACAGGAGTTGGAGGTAAATTACACTCGCTTCCCACTTTGCTCCGATCAAAATCAACACGAATGGTTTTGCTACAGCCGCAAGACCATTCATCAGGACAAATGATATATACATCGTTGTTATGATGAGCCTTTTATATCTTTCTTTCAATTTAACATTATCTTCTTGGAAAGTCGCAAGAACAGGATAACTTACCCTTTGGATAGTCGTAGTAATGTTTTGTGAAATAACGTTCTTAAATTGATCTGCTCTCGTATAAAATCCAAGTTCTGTTGCGGAAAAAAATTTTCCAATCACAAGGTAATAAATATTAGTAAAAGTCGTATCTATCAGTCCGGATATCAATAGTTTGGAGCCAAAACCGAATAGTTCACGAAATGCCTTAACCCTGAAAACAAAAACCGGTCTCCAACCATTCCAAAACCATAAGAGAGCGGAGTTAATAATATTTTGTGCAACATTCTTCCATACGAGGCTCCAAACTCCCCAACCGTAATATGCCATGACTATTCCAATGACGCCCGAGGAGACGGAGGAAATGATTGAAATATTGGTCTGGAGTTTGAAATTGATATTCTTTGTTAATATTGTTTTTTGGATAACACTTAAACTACTGATTATAATATTGACTCCTAAGACTTTGATCATGAGAGTCAATATCGGTTCGTGGTAAAAATTTCCAATTGCTCCGGAAAACAAAAAAAGGAGAAGATAAAAGAACGATCCAATACCAAGATTATAGAAAAAAACCGTACTGTAATCTTCATTCGTACAATTATTTTTCCGTATCAATGCATGACTAAATCCACTATCAATAAAGGATTGAGATATGGCTATAAAGATCGTGAGCATCCCTATAAGCCCGAATTCTTTCGGACTTAAAAGCCTTGCCAGAATAATTCCAAATACAAACTGGAGACCCTGGTTAACAAAATTATCGGCAAAGCTCCACTTTAATCCGGAAATTGTCTTTTGTTTAAGTGACATGTAATTAATTATAAATAAACGTTAGCAATAAATGGAATAAGAAATAAGTCGCGCACATTCCCAGCACGCGATAGTGAGATTAGAGACTTGTTTTCAAACAATTTCAAGATCGTCGAAAGAGGTGAACGAAATCCAGAATAATCGAATATCCCTTTTCCAATTTAGGTAAAAATGCCAATATAAGTGTGATTATCGTTGTGCAAACAACCATTAAAAAAATAGACCATAGTGTTCGCGATGGCCCTGTTTTAAGAATAGGGTCTCCAGCCAACTCCTGTATGTTCAAAATAGGAGTGTCTCTTATTTCGTCAAGCTTTATCAATTCCAGTTGATGAGTCAATTCCATATAAACACCCTGGAGTAGTGTGACATTTCTACTTAATCTATTATCTTCAAGTGCTAATCGTGGAATATTACTACTGCTCATAGTGCGTTCTCTTAAACTGCGCAATCTGTCTTCGGAAATCGCCAATGAGTCGCATACTTCTTTAATCCTCTCTTCAAGATAGACACGCTGATCCGAAGCATAAGATTTGCGCTGTGTTCTTATATAATTATCAAGAGATTCAACAATCCGGTTAGCAACTTCAGCACTGAGTTTTGATTCCGGCAAGCGGATACTCACTGTTAATATTTTCGTAGTCCAGTCAACTTTTGTTTTTAAATTTGTCTTTTTAAAATCTCTAATAGCTCTCACCACTCTATCTCTTTCACGGAGAGGAAGAGGGAGATCCTCGTCGGGAATTAT
Organism: Ignavibacteriota bacterium; assembly: GCA_963727825.1. GTDB lineage: Bacteria > Bacteroidota > Ignavibacteria > UBA10030 > UBA10030 > Fen-1298. Next base: position 20,325 of record CAVSHO010000009.1, read on the forward strand.
TTTAAAATAATCTATTAGGTTTACTGAATCCTTAAATTTATCTGTTAAATATTTATTCTCAATAGCCGGAGCAAGAACAGATTCACTCTGGATAATGTTTTCATAAATCTCCGTCGGAGCCGCCTTTAATGACATTCCCGCCATCGACGCTAAATCACTCAACCCGCTGACCGAGGTAGATTTGCTGCCGTAATCTGGCAAAATGTCTATTGATACATCATAATATGGTTTAACGATAAAAATCATAAATAGAACAATTACGATAGCAGCAATGCAATTGATGATTAACCATTTTTTCCGTTTTTCCCAAACACGCAATAGATACGGTGTTAAAGAACCAAAAAAATCTTGCAGCCGTTTATCCCACGGTATTTTTTCTTGCTCTGTTGATTCTTCTAAATCATCTTTCATAATTTTTACTTATCTATAATGTTGTGGTAAAATATTTTCAGTTACCTGAGTTTCTCAACAGCCGGAGACCCGAGAATGTCACATGCGAAAGTGTGTGGCTATTCCTAAAAAGTTTCCAAATAGAACTTGGGAATAAGCGAAAATCCTTTGCTCCGTCAAGATTTCTCATCCCGCTTGTGCGGAATTCGAAATGACAAATAATCCATTTACATTTTACTTGGAAGCACAATAACTGTCGCTGCCGAAACGGCAATGTCTGTTCAAATTCATTCTTTTATCAATAATAATAAATAAATCACTCAAACGGTAGTGTTTCACAGCCGGAGGCCTCAGAATGTCACACGAGAAAGCGTGTGCCTATTACTAAAAGGTTTCCAAGAAGAACCTAGGAACAAGTGAAAGGCATCGAAGCTTGGTGGTTGAGTAGCCTCGTTTTATGGCGTAGAGTCCAGTCCCTGACTGACTGTAAGGAGCGCGGCAATCTCATACACTCGTCATTGCGAATAACTTTAAGCCGTCATTGCGAGCGACTGTAAGGAGCGCGGCAATCTCTCTCATTCCTGTATGATCAGATTGCCTCGTCGCTACGCTCCTCGCAATGACGTAATAGGGCGGCGAGGACAGGCTACTTTTCATTGCGAACAACAGAATTCAGTCATTGCGAGCGTATCGAAGCCAAATGCTGCATTTTTCCCCTCCTCACTTGAGGAGGGGAATGGGGTGGTGTGGAGTGCACCCCTTGCGTGAGACAAATATTTTGAGTATTAAGATGGACATATTTCCGAGAGGAGATGTCCCATGTCAGTTACACGCAAGCGATTCACCCGTGAATTTAAATTACAAGTAATTCGAGCCTATGAATCAGGCACAACGGTCGGTGAGTTAACCCGACAATTTGATATTCATCCGAATCTTATTTATAAATGGAGCCAAGAGTATCGTAATAATCCTACAGGAGCTTTCCACGGTACAGCCAGTGCTAGCGAAGCACCACAACAAGCCGAACAACGAGTGGCGGAACTGGAACGAATCATTGGCCGATTGACGGTGGAGAACGATTTTTTAAAAAAAGCCTTGCTGCATGCCAAAACCATATTGGCCGAACCAAACGACAGACTTATCAAACCATAATGTATGAACATATCGCACATATCGATGTTGCCTTAACAGTTCAGGATCGTTGCCGTCTTTCCGGTGTTCCGCGGTCAAGTTATTACCGCCAGCACACGACCAGAGGCAAATAGATCGAGTTGTAGGGCAAGTGCACCAAGATCTGTGGCGAGTATCCACGCTATGGCTATCGACGTGTGACCAAAGAATTAGCTCGTCGTGGTACACAGGCGAATCATAAACGTGTTTTAACCCTGATGCGTAAGGAGAATCTCTTGTGCCGGATCAAACGACGTTTTGTTCGTACAACCGATTCGCGACACGGCTTACCGATTTACCCGAATGTGGCACGAACGCTTCTCGTAACACGACCTAACGAACTCTGGGTTGCCGATATCACCTATGTGCGCTTGCTTCGTGGCTTTGCCTATCTGGCGGTCATCCTTGATGCATTTAGTCGCCGAGTTGTTGGCTGGGCAATGAGTATGCACATTGATACAAAGTTGAGCTTGGCTGCATTAACGATGGCTTTGGAAACGCGTTTTGTTGCCAATGGTCTGGTGCATCATTCGGACCGTGGCGTGCAGTACGCCTCCAGCGACTACGTTGCTCTCTTGAAGTCAAAGAACATTGTCATTAGCATGAGCCGCAAGGGAAATCCTTATGACAATGCTATGGCAGAATCATTTATGAAAACTCTCAAGTCCGAAGAAGTCTCATTAAACGAATATGAAACCTTCTCCGATGCAAAACTAAATATCGAACACTTTATCGATCTTGTTTATAATAATAAACGGCTTCATTCGTCCATCGGTTATATAACCCCGGTTGAGTCTGAAGCTCCATATATGAACGGTTCCACCTTAGTTCAACAAAATTATGTCTCAGTTTAGGGGTTCACTCCAGTGGACAATAATTTAGAAACTATAAACTTCTATTATTCCCTTCGATACTTCGGCAGGCTCAGCACAGGTACGATTACTTCGTAATCACTCAGGGAACGAATAATCGGTGGTTGAGTAGCCTCGTTTTATGGCATAGAGTCCAGTCCCTGACTGACTGTAAGGAGCGCGGCAATCTCATACACTCGTCATTGCGAGCGATGCCAACGGTAGCGCGTGGCAATCTCTCTCATTCAAGCGGTAGAATATCTCCCTCATGATATAAATCTATCCATTCGGGATTCATGGTATTAATAAGATCAAGTTTCTTCTGTCTTGAACCTGCTTTGATTTGCTTCTCTCGTGAAATAGCATCATATGCAGTTCCAAATATTTCGTAATACACAAGTTTAGTAATATTGTACCGACTGGTAAATCCTTTTATCCGTTTCTCTTTGTGTTCCAATACTCTGCGCACAAGATCGTTTGTCATACCGGTATACAGCACAACATTATTCTTATTGGTCATTATATATACAAAGTATTGTCGTTCTTCGGTACATAAGCTATGCCGTCATAGCGTAACAACATTACCCCGTCATTGCGAACAACAGGATTCAGTCATTGCGAGCGGTGCCAGCGGCAGCGCATGGCAATCTCTTTTTTTACTCGTGCGATCAGATTGCTTCGTCGCTACACTCCTCGCAATGACGTAATAGCGCCGCGAGCACAGGCTATTTATCATTGCGAGTGACTGTTAGGAGCATGGCAATCTCACACCCGTTATTGCGGGCCCGACGTGCTTGCCCACCGTCTGTTTAGCAATCTCTCTTTTTCCTGTATCATCAGATTGTCACTGTTTACTCTTTACAGTCCTAATTCTTTTTCACCGTCTTCAGGTTAAGAAATCTTTCAAAGGGAAAGAAGTCTTTGTCATTGTGTAAAAGGATGATATTGTTCTGTATACAAAATGTCGCTATAATAACATCAATGGTTTTGCGAATAGTGATGCCCCTTTTGCGTAAATACCTGAAATGTTCTGCACTTTTTATGGCAACTGCTGCACCGCAAATATCATAACACGGGAAAAACCCGAGCATCGCTTTTGCTTTTGCATAATCCTTGTCGGTCCGGAAGCCCTGCAGAACTTCAGCCAACACATAATCGCTGATGATAATAATATCCTTCTCCAACATTTCATCTAATGCATCTGACTGCCATGCTGGAGTACCGTTAAAATAGTCTATCCAGACGGAAGAGCCCACAAAGATCATTGCGACGCTCTCATCTCGTCAAGATTACCCTCCCATTTCAAGCGGCCACGGAGAGACTTTAAGCGGCCCTGTTTCTTTATGTGCACCAGCAGTTTAAGCGCTTCCTCGACAACTTCTTTTTTAGTAGAGTGACCGGTCGTTTTTAACGCCGCAGACATCAATGTATCATCAATAATAATATTTGTACGCATAACATCCTTTCATGTGAATGATTCTTGTGTAAGATACACATCCACAATGAAAATAACAAGAACAGGACAAATAATTATCGTACTCACTCAGGAATACCGTTGTTTGAGTGGTCCCGCTGTGAGCGGACGTATCGAAGCCCGGTGGCTGAGTATCCCGCTGAATTCTATTCAGCGGGAGTATCGAAGCCCGGTGGTTGAGTGTTTCAAAGTCGAAGGCACTATAATGTCACACGCAAAAGTACGTTACTATACTTAATAACTCAACTGCTCATCTTTTTACTAACCACAGACTCACTACATTCATCAAATAGCTTATTACAGTATCCGTTATATAGTATGCAGTAAAGAAGTTAAATCCCAAAACCAAATGCTTAAAAAAACAAACAATTCACAAATATCAATAAATTCCAAAGTGCTGAAATTAGTTTATTTTAGAAATTGAATATTGATATTTGTTTATGGTAACTACTCTATTGTCATTCCCGAAAGTTTTTATCGGGAATCTTGATAAATCCACGATAAGATTCCCGCTTAAAATCCGCGGGAATGACATGTGCTTTTTGGTATGCTGAGCAGTTGCTGTTTGTGATTTGTACATTTGTTCTTTGAAATTTTATTTTTTTTGCATAACATCAATTTTATATTGTAAATTCTTTGAAAAATCTAACCAGACCTCGGTTTCAGACGTTCATTAACTTATCGGCTTATCTACTCATCGCCTTCACTGGTCATTGGCTCACCGTCTCAAAGACTCGTCCCCTTCTCTCCTTCCAATCCTCAATCAGCAATCCGCAATGATTCTTTTTATCTCCTATACTCATCATCTCAAAGGCTCATTGGCTCAATCATTCCCAATGCTGCTGTATAAGATTTTTGGTAAACAATCAAATCTCTATAACCCCTATACTCCTTACTCATCTCTGCCTACTCCCTACTTTCCTCTTTTCAATCCCCAATCAGCAATCCGCATTCCACAATCCTCAATCGATCCCAATCAATCAGCATTCACAATCTTCATCCGCCATCCACAATCCTCATTCCTCAATCCGCAATTTCCTTTTCCCTCTTTTACTCATCTACTCATTTGTTTCGGTTTAATCTCCTCAAGAATCTTTACCATCAATTTTTCAAAAGCCGGTAATCGTTTAAAAAGTAAATCAGCCACCTCTTTATGGTATGTGTGTGATGTCAGATTCCTTGCATCGATCATTTCCAACGCGCATTCCGCTTCTGTGTCATTAAGGATCCCTAACTTTTTCGCTTCTCTCATACATGATTTTGGTGAGGCGGAAACAATTCCTTCAGATTCTTTAAGATATACCTGTAAACATTTCCATAGAGCTTCCGTTGTATATTCAAAACGCTGGATAGCCGCATCTTGTATGGTGGCCGAATAGTTCTCCTTTAAAATCTCGCTCAATGTTTTTAATGCTCTCGATGCATCGCTGTATTTTTGAAGGAATAAATTCATGATCTACGCCCTCCACCATACCGCATGTAATAATGCGTTTTTTTTAAACGATTCCGATGCCATTGAAAAATCGACAATATCAACTACATACGGCACTGTGAGTTCTTCTACTCTTTCCCGTACCCGGGAGAGTGCTGCACGGTTAATGATGCCCCTGGGTATGATAGCAACATCGATATCGGAAGCGTTAGTTTCAGTTCCAACTGCGGCTGAGCCGAATAATGCGATGCCAACATCTTCTCCGGCAAGTTCGTTGAGGACATTCTGTTTTATTTTTTCAAGATACTCCTGAAGCATCTATTTCTTACCTGCCATTGTCCACGTTGTATGCATCCACTATTCTTATTCTCTCAACTTCTCATTGTCTCCAATTCCAATCCTCAATCCCTGCCTACCGGCAGGCAGGCGCAACCCGTAATCCTCAATCAGCAATCCGCAATGATTCTCTTTATCTCCTATACTCATCATCTTATGATCTCAAATACTCAACTACTCATCCGCCGTGGCTACAGTCAACCTCGCAATAACTTATTTTCCGCAAATAGGCACAATATATTGTGCACTACCTCATCTTCATCAACTAAACAACTACGCACAAAGAACCAAGCACTACGCTCACAACTTTGTCGCAAGCACAACAACTGTTGCCGCTGAGACGAATATTGCAAGCACATCTTTAACAAATTCAAATGTCGTTGTTTGTTTATCCTTCGGTACAACCTCCGGAGGTGCCGGTTTTTCCTTTACAACAAAAATGCTCGATCCGTCCGGTATACCCGGGTTTGAAGACCACCAATGTGTACCTACTTCCTCGGACAAACCTGTCGGATAAGTGACCAATATAAAATCTGCACTGTCGGTGACACCACCGGAACCTTTAATGTAAAAGGAAGTGGATTTGCCGTCTACATAAGAAAATAGACCTGGATTATTGACCTCTCCGGTTACCATCACTGCGAACGGTTGTTTTGGTATTGTGACGGTGTCATTTGGCTGCAGAAAAATATCGTCATTCCCTTTCGGATCTTCAATCGCATTACGAATATTAATTCTCATTTTTAATCCACCGCGAGCAACCCTTCCTCCCTCTGCATAACCTCCATTTTTTATTCCGCCCGCCCGTTTGATAATATTCGAAAGATGTTCGTCCAATTTGCTGAGAACATAGGTTCCAGGATGATTTACTTCTCCATTAATAGTTACACTTTTCTGGAATATATAATTAGGATCCGGCCTGATAAAAACCTGGTCGCGATGCTGTAACTTAAAACTTGTCGTTCGATATTGATCAATTTTATCCTGTGAAAGAGCTTGCGGATCAAAGAAATCCGGTATTGGGACGAACATGATTCTTGTTAATGAATCTCGTCCTATTCCTTTTCGCTGAATTCTGGAGATTTCTGCTTGATCTGTTGAAGCATCTTCCGTGTATCCACCTGCTTCAATTAAGAGGTCAAAAACCGTCATATTCTCGGACAATTTATAGCGGCCTGGTGCTTTTACGCTCCCGCCGATATCGACATAGCGTTCCGTAAATTGAACGGCGTTAATCGGATAAATGATGATGCGGTCTCCCGCCAATAAAAGTGTATCGTTACTATGATATTGAAAAAGGTCCCAGAGATTAAATGGGATGATGTGGGAAGTGAAGCGGTCCGGATTCAAACGCACTAAATCAGCACGTTGTAAATAAACTTGAGATCTGAAAAGTGTATCGGACAATCCGACGGCATCTTTGACCAAATTATACAATGTATAATTCCCATAAAGCGGATATGTGCCGGGATGTTTTGCCATTCCCTCTACTCTGACGCTATCAGGGTTCGCAAGGACTTCTTGCCAGCTATAAACCCGTAAACTATCCCACGATTCTAATTCTAAATTATTGAGTTTATCACCTTCCATTGCCCGGTTTAAATCGATATAAAACACATCTGTATGATAATCATCGTATGTGCGCACTAATTTGGCGCGATCCATGTATGCTTCCGGCATTAAGCTATCTGCTTCTTCAATAAGGTCCCTCACCGTCGGAACTTTTTCAAGTTGATATGTTCCCGGCCTCCAAACGGCGCCATCTATCTTTACATAATTTTCTTTTTCGTCCTGGATGGGGAAGATGGTCACAATATCCCCATCTTCAAGTGCATAATCTTTCCCATGAAGCAAAATATCGGAGAAATCGAGATCGAATATTTTCCTTTCAAAATCTCCGGGCTTACGTTCGGCGAATGGAATAATTCTATCAATCTGAATTCTTTGAAGATAAAATGTATTACGGATTCCACCCGAGAATTCCAACAAACGTCTTAAATTCTCATTCGGTAAAAGTTCGTAATAGGCAGAACGAATTACGGCGCCTTTGATTCCAACTGTTTTTCCCCGCAATGGTACATAAATCATATCATTTTCATTTATCCGGATATCCTTAGTCTTTTCTGATCCGATTAAATAATCATACAAATCTACCTTTGCAGCAGTTTTGCCGTTTCTTATAAGTCGAATTTCTCTCATTCCTCCGTGAATTAACGGGCCGCCTACAGTGAAAAGCGCATTGAATACTGTTGAGAAAGGATTTATTGAATAGACTCCGGGATTTGCTACTTCACCCACCACGAATGCTTGAATTGGGCGTAATCGTGCTATAGTGAGATCGAGGAATGTTGTGGGCGGTTTTGCAACGAGCCCTGAGAGTGATTGTGAAAGCGCGCGAATAACCCGTGCCTTAGCTTGATCAAGTGTATAACCAGCAACGAGCACCGGCCCTGCCGGCTGGATAAGTATTCTTCCTTCAGTATCGACAGTATATTCATACATGCTTTGCGTATCACCCCAGAGGGCAATGCGCAATACATCCCCTTCACCGACGATATACGAATTATCAGCAAGGTTTGGGCGTGCTTCAAATGCGCTTGGTCCCGCTTTAAAAAGATTGTATCCGAAATAAGGAATGCTGTCTGGCCCCATGATTTGAGCTGCCTCTTTAGGCGGGGTTGACGGTGCGGGAGCCTGAACAACAGGCGGTTGAACAACCGGCATCTGAACGACAGGAATCTGAGTTCCAGGTGCTTGAACAACCGGCGTTTGAGTTCCAGGGAATTGAACAGCCGGCTGTCCGGGAGTCCCATTAGGATTGACTTGCGTAGGGGAAACCTGGATGTTGACTTGCGTTTGAGGCTGTGCACCTTGTGTCGTATCGGCAGAACGCCCCTTTAGATAACTCTCTAAATCGATTCCAACAGAGTTTGCTTTTGCCTGTGCCTCTTCCATTGTCATTCCATACTTTGCAACTGCAGCCCGGATCTCATCCGGAGTCATTGTACCGAGTTTTGCTTTTGCCTCAGCAACTTGGGCAGCGCTTTGTGAATATGCGGTTTGCACGGAGAAGCTATTGAGAGAAATTGCCGTTAAAATGAGCAGTCCCCCTAATGTTTTGAAATTGAATTTTCTCATAGATTTGTGAGAAGGAATGAAAGGACAAACCTTGCTTTTAAAAATAGAAATGTCTTTCATAACTTCATTTTGCTCCACAGTTTATGATAACTCAGTTTAAATTTTTTAGGTATCTTAGAAGATAATTTAAATCTATTGGTGCTATACAAAGAATCTCTTTTAAAAAAGAACACATTTTTTCAGTATATAACATTGATTGGTAATATAATTCTTTTATTATTGATTTCAAATAACAGTATCGGTCGGTCAGGACGCAAGAGACTGTGTAAAAAGTCTGTTTGTCATGCTGAACTTGTTTCAGCATCTATAGAATTTATTAGATTTCAAAGGAACAGATTCCGAAACAAGTTCGGAATGACTGTTTTTACACAATCTGGCAAGTCCTGACCCCGCTAAATTCTTTTATTATTGATTTCAAATAACAGTATCGGTCGGTCAGGACGCAAGAGACTGCGTAAAAAGTCTGTTTGTCATGCTGAACTTGTTTCAGCATCTATAAAATTTATTAGATTTCAAAGGAACAGATTCCGAAACAAGTTCGGAATGACTGTTTTTACACAATCTGGCAAGTCCTGACCCCGCTAAATTCTTTTATTATTGATTTCAAATAACAGTATCGGTCAGGACGCAAGAGACTGTGTAAAAAGTCTGTTTGTCATGCTGAACTTGTTTCAGCATCTATAGAATTTATTAGATTTCAAAGGAACAGATTCCGAAACAAATTCGGAATGACTGTTTTTACACAATCTGGCAAGTCCTGACCCCACTAAACTCTTTTATTATTGATTTCAAATGATGTTGTTCGCAAACACCGAAGATTAGGGAGCTTTATATCGAGTCAAAAAAAGAGAAGAAAAATGTTTATAGTTTTTAAATTATTGTCCACCACCCCGTACCCCTCCTCAAATGAGGAGGGGAAAAATGCGGCATTGAAGACTCATCAAGATTCCCAATAACTGGAAGCTTAAAAATGTATTACGTCTCGCGTGATTACTTTTGAAGTGTCAGGAGAAAACTCCTGACACCACTTGGAATATGACTGCGTCAGCACCTCGTACTCCTCCTCAAATGAGCCTGCCCGCAGCAGGCGGGGAGGGGAAAATGTCCAGTCAGTGACTGGACTCTACCTTGTAATACTTATGATTGTGATGGATTTATTTTATATATTAACTCTGTGTCTTGATTGTTCAAGAGTTATATATTATTGAGATAAATGACTTAATCAAACAATAGAGTAATTCATTATTCATCAGAAAGGCGGATTAAAGGATACTTATGCATAACTTTTTGAAGAAATATTTACACTTCTGTCCTAAAACGGGAAGATTCCTTGGTGTTGGAAAACTTAATGGTTTATCGCGATTATTATTTCCAATTATTGGTATAGCTGCTATGGTTTGGATACTTATTAGGGTAATTCCAAAACCCAGCCGGTTATCATACCCATGCGTGAGAACAGCGATGCCTATTGCTTCCGGATTCATTGGTTATTTGGCAATGCTTGCATTATCGAGTGTTGCTTTCTTCAGGTCAAAAAAATCTCTTCGGTACTATCCGGTATTTTTTCTCGCTGCGTTCGTCGTGTTCGGAATCAGCGGATCATATTTAGCGAATCAAACGACCGGACAACCGACTGTAGATAATGTCGTCATTGCTAATCAGCCGATGGGTGTGGCAAAAGGAATTTTCCCGGGAAGAGTTGTCTGGGTGCATGATTCCAATGCCGTCAATCAGAATTGGGTGGTACCAAACACATTTAGCGCAAGCACAGGTTGGTATGTGCGTGAGAACATGAATCAAACTGTAGTCGATAAAATGCTTTCTTCTGCCTTGCAAAGTGTGACAGGCCAGACAACTGACAGTGCAGCATGGGTTGCGATATTTAAATTTTACAATACGACAAAAGGAAAAGGCGCAGTCCCGTATAAAAAAGGCGAAAAAGTATTTATTAAAATAAACGCCACAAGTGCTTACAGCTTTACTCCGGATAGTTTAAAACCCACTGCATATACCTCTGAAACTTCGATGGCATCTGTTCTTTCAGTTCTCCGTCAACTTGTTTATGTCGTTGGAGTACCGGACAGTAATATTTATATCGGCGATCCGTTGAAACACATTTACAAGCATCTTTATGTTGCATGGCATGGAGAATTTCCAAATGCCCATTATCTTGATAACAGCGGCTTTACAAATCTGGGAAGAGAATTAGCAGTTGCGAGCACGACCGCACTCATTCATTATTCCGACAATGGTACGGTTTTAAGGTCAAAAGCCATGTATTCCAACCAAACAGCTGGAGCAGTGCCTGTTTATCAAAATTATCTTTATAAAGTTTTTGAGACAGTAGATTATGTATTGAATATTCCTCAATTGAAAGGTCATCAGCGGGCCGGATTGACATTGTTTGCTAAAAACCATCTTGGATCTCAAGTCCCTGACGCGGATGGTAATGCCGGTTATCTTCATATGGGCTTGGTGCGACCATATGGAGTAGAAACCCCGGATACTTCCACATTGAGGAGGTTTAACTACGGTATGTATCGATCCCAGGTTGATCTTATGATGCATAATTTATTAAGCGGCAAAAACCTCATATATATTCTTGATGCTTTATGGGGAACAGATTGGGAACTTGATGTCCCTTTAAAATGGAAAATGCAGCCATTTAATAATCAATATTCGTCATCTCTCTTTGTATCGCTTGATCCGGTGGCAATAGAATCGGTTGGTTATGATTTTCTAAGAAGTGAATTCACCGTCGAAAGCAAACGAGATCCTTCCGTTCAAATGCCGGCAGTTGATGATTATTTGCATCAAGCCGCAGATTCAGCCAATTGGCCCAAAGGAATTAAATATGATCCGAATGGCACCGGTCAATATGTTGCTAGCCTCGGAACTCATGAACACTGGAATAATGCAACTGATAAAAAATATTCAAGAAATCTTGATCCTGTCAATGGAACTGGCATTGAGTTGATAGAGATAGAAAATATAGCCACCAGTGTTGCGACTCGTGAGAATGGTCCGGAGTATTTCCAAATTTACCAGAACTATCCCAATCCATTTAATCCTAGCACAACAATTGCATATAATTTGCCTGAGAATTCTTCTGTGGAAATCAAAATTTTTGATATACGGGGACGTGAAATAAAATCATTCATTATTGGCGCACAATCTGCAGGGTATCAGCGAGTTGTGTGGAATGGTACAAATAATATTGGAAATTCAATAGCAAGCGGATTTTATGTCTACAGAGTGAAAGCATCTTCATTAGTAGATGGAAAGACTTTCGTTAAATCTGCAAAGATGCTACTACTGAAATAGGTTATCTAAAACGTTTTTAGCTGCGACATCTGAAAAATTCTTTTTCATTATGATTCTTCTCCTGATACTATCGGGAGAAGAATCATAGTTGTTTTTCTCTTTGAGTTGTCTACAGTTTGAATTCTACATAAAAATCTTTTCCAAAATTTTATCAAAATAGAGCATGATCAAATGCGAAAGATAACTATCCTCATAGCTTGTTTTTGTTTTACAATCTTGCACGGCCAGACGTCCAATGTGACCATTCAAACTGTTTCCAATTACAACCAATGGGGATGGGATACAACAATCGTTATGCAGAACGGCCTAATTACTATGGCGACGGTGCCGGCAATCGGCGGCCGGGTAATGCAGTATGATCTCAACGGAGTTCCGTCTCTCTTTGTGAATTCTGCAGAATTAGGCAACACGTATACACCCGCCAATGATTTCAATTTGCGGAATTTCGGTGGATTCAAAAATTGGCCTTCTCCTCAGGATGCCTGGAATTGGCCTCCGCCTCCCACACTGGATTATGGCAGGTATGCGGTAACCGATTTTCGACAGTGGAGTGACTCAGTGAGCCTTACTATTATCAGCCCGATTGAACAGTGGCGCGCTCCGAATATTCAGTTTCAGCGGACCGCAACGATATTTAAAGGTTCCACTTGTGTGCGAATGGAACAAACTATCATCAACACAGGTACTTCTGTGGCAAATTGGGGAGAGTGGGATATATCGCAGTCGATTGTCCAGCACAATGGAAAAACGGATTATCAAAATTTCTGGTCGTACTTTCCGCTTAATCCGAATAGCGTGTACGGTAGCACCGGTGTAAGTCCGCAGGGGCCTAGCGCAGCATGGAAAGGAGAGATCTCTCCTGGAATCTACGGTGTCCAGTATTACCCGGATGGGCAGAAAATCTATGCGGATCCGTCTGTAGGCTGGCTTGTTTATGCTAATCTTTTAGATTCTATTATTTCAGTTCGTACATTTCCTGTCTTCGATACCTTGCAATATCCTGACGGTGGCGCTCGTATATCCGTGTGGGTCAATCCCCCAAATCCCGCTTATATGGAAGTTGAGGTAAAAGGGCCGGTTGTTTCACTTGCGGCAAATGGAGGGAGATATACATTTACAGAAAATTGGTGGGCTGCAAAAGTCAGGGCTCCGATTCTGGATGTAGATTCGGTCGGCGCAATCGCCAATAGATTATCCTACAATTCAGCAACGCATTGTTTGTCTGCAATCTATGGTGTATTCTATCAAGGCACAGCAAAGGTAGCTTTTATTGATGCGCAAGGTCAGCTTTTAAAGGAAGGGCAACCGCATACGGTGTCGCCGCTCATGGAATTTCAGCTTCAGGATACAGTTTCCATCCCGGATAGTGCGAAGACGATCGAAATCCGAATTTACAATACGAAAGATGAATTGATTGGCGTTCTTGAAAAAAAAAGATATCCCCGCCCTTTTAACTGGAATTAAAAATATAACCTCAGCACTGCCTTCGGAATTTTGCCTCGAACCGAATTATCCTAATCCGTTTAATCCTAGCACAACGATTGCATATTCATTACCCGAAAAATCTTCTGTTGAAGTAATGATTTACGATTTACTCGGACGTGAAATAAAGTCGTTCAAGTTTAATGCTCAATCGGCAGGTTATCAGAGAGTTGCATGGAATGGAACAAATAATTGGGGAAATATCGTTTCTTCCGGAATTTACATATACAGGGTAACAGCATCTTCATTGGAAAATGGAAATGTCCTTAATAAATCGGCGAAGATGATATTGCTAAAGTAATAAACTTCGCTTGAGTGCCGAGCGCTGAAAGCTGATAACAATTATTGGTTAGTTGAATGGATTAGGATTGTTCCGAGTAAGCTTAGAGTACAGAAATATCTGTCATATCCTTCAATACTCATAATCTGTCGTTACACAATACACTCATTACGCCCCTGTACGGAGATCCATAGAAAGGACCTCCGATCGGGACGAAAAGAATTCAATTAGAAATACTATTTCATGAGAACCAATTTCTTAGTGTCAGAAAAATTTCCAGCTTGCAGCCGATAGAAATACACGCCGCTGCCAAGGTTCTGTGCGTTCAACACAACGGAGTACTGACCAGGGCCCTGCGTTGTATTCACCAGCGTTTGAACTTCTCTGCCTAAGATATCGAACACCTTGAGCGATACGATCGATGTTTTCGGTATGTTGTACTGGATGGTGGTCGACGGATTAAATGGATTCGGGAAGTTTTGTTCCAATTGATAATGAGACGGTAATACGGCAGCCGATGTTTCCACGCCAGTTATTTGCTTACCCATTACAAATTGTGCTAACCATTGGAACGCAGGTCTATATGTACCATCACTATTAACCAGGTAGGCAGTGGTTACCCATGTTGGAGGTATATATCCCCACAGGGTTATTCCTTTTATTGCCGGATGTCTCCACAGTGGAGGAAAATACTTTTCGTATTGTTGTAATTGATAGTTATCATCGGGGGTTCCAAAGTCGCTATTATTCCCCATGTCAAATTCAGAAATATATACCGGCAATCCGGTCGCACCAAGCCTGTCGAGATTATGAATGAGCAGAGTGGTGTCAAAAGGCTGCAACTGACCACTGTGTCCCTGGTCGGCAATACCATCGATGACGCCTCTATCTTTTAATAAATTTATTATTTGCAGATATGTGGTCGTGGCTCCAGTATCATTGATAATGTTGTAATCGTTTATCAATAATTTTGCGGTAGCAGGCATGTATTTCCTTGCTAATTTAAAAGCATTTATTACCCAGTCCCAGCCTGTTGTGCCAGAACCACCTAGAGCTTTAATGTAATTTGCATGACCGTTTTGTCCGTCCGGTGGAGTATGTCCGGCAAGAGGTTCATTCACTACATCTACCATGTCAATTTTTGGATATCGTTGTCCTACCATCATAAACCATGTTTGGATCCAATTATATTGTGATGCTGAGTCAAGACTGGATATCCAGGAAGGCTGCTGAGATCCCCAGATTAAATTATGATGTTTATACACCAGGTGATTGGCGATTGCATAATTATATTGCGCATCCAGTACTTTCCAGTTCCATTGCGATGTGTCAGCGGCTGAGCCTGCAACGGATCCCCACTTACCGGCGTTTCCTGGAGTCAGCTGGGTCCAATAGTTAATAAAAGTATTTTCGGGAGGCTCGTTAGGTACATTCCCTAAAAATTTATACTGCCCTGCTGCAAGCGCCGGGCCTTTCCATATCTTACTAGAATCCACTGGACCCGTAATCACTTCAGTAATTTGCAAATTATCGATATAGATGCTGCGTCCAGTATTTGCTGCATAGCTAAATTGAAAAGTCGCTCTGATTAATGTGTCGTTGGGAGTAAATTGCATTGTGATGTTGTACCAATTTGTGCTCGAAATAGGGAAGAGTTTTGAATTATATATTATGGCATTATTATTCAAGTCATCTACACCTACATTGACTTGCGCACCTCTTTGGCTGGCTTTGACCCAAACAGAATAATTATACGTTGTGCCTGGCTTAACAGGGACCTTCGCTTGAACAGCCTGGATGTCCCAAGCAGTCGCATCGGTACCATTGACGGTAACTTCCAAAGCCCGGAGTCCTTCTTCCACATTGAGAGAATCGCTCACAATTTCAAACACGGCCGGCGGATTAATCCCTGATCCAGATTGAAACCACCATCCGTTAGTTACTGAAACGACGCCCGTGTCAGAACTCTCGAAGCCTCCGTTTGTAACAAGCTGGGCAAAGACATCTGCGGTAAATCCTACCAGCAGCACCGGCAGTATCACAAACCAACCGGCTATTCCAAGTTTTAATGAATTATTCATGTGATCCTCCAAAATTATAGACTATATTTATTTTAAACCTTCCTTTGAGCAATGTCAACTCTTACCAGCATATAATTGTTCAACAGACACACTGTGGTTATATGTTGTATATGCTCGATATATTTCTTCGTACGACTGTTTCTTTCTCACTTACAATTGAGCACCTCATTTACAGTGCCTGAAAGAAAGATATAATCGGCCCAGATACCTACAGCCCGAGATCTTTCACCGAACTGAAATCGAACTTCGCATAATCCCAAATTATGCATTAGCTTGTAGAGTCCCCGCCTGCGTCGGGCAGGCGATCACCAGATCGGAAAATGATGTTAACATTGTTTCATCCAGTCGGTGACTGGATTCTACACCAATTCGGTTATCGTTCACCTTTCCCATATTCTATCATTTCAATAATATATGCCCCTCTTTTATTTCTAATGAATGGTTTGGGATAATTATAGCGCTTATATTTCAATGAATCCATTACAGCAGTCGGAATAATTTCGAAACAAAGGATGGAAACTGAAAGCAAGAACACCTTCAGATAAAGAATTTTATTTTTGTTCATTTTTCGAAATATTGGCCCGATAAGGTTAAGCTTAAAAAACCGATTGGGAAGATTGAGAGAACATTAGAAGCATAAACCAGCGTTTCATCATCTCCAATAAATCGCAAGAAAGCTGACCATTCCATATATTAATGCTGCTTGATTCCGATAGACGCAAGATTCTGATTTAGAACATCCTTATAGACTATTACGGAATATTTTATCTTAAGCCGCTCTCCAACAGATTGAGTGATTTTATTTCTGTAATAATCCGTAAAATCATCTGCAATGGTTTTTTTTGCCTCATCATACGTTAATTGTTTCTCTTCTCTTGTTACTATACATTTGATGAGCGCGTATTGAACTCCTTTTGCCGTATCGTAATATTCGATCGGCCCGGCAGTTTCGTTTAATTTTAATTTAAAAGCGGCTTCACTCAAATAAGGCGGTTCATCTCCTCCTAAATATGTCCTTAGAATACCGTCGCGGCCTCGAATGTAAGTTTTTACCAATATTGTTGGGGCGAGATTTTCAAATCTAATATTCTGCTCAAGCTTATGTTTCGCTTCATTGATAACGGTTTTGCTCGAATCTATAATTGCATAAATATTTACTTTTGCCAATTGATAATATAACGAATCTCTATTAGCCTCATAAAATTCTTTCAGCGTTTTCTCGGTGACTGCAGGAATTCGTTCTTCAATTTCATGGCGATTATAGAGCTTAATAATTCTAGATCTTAAAACAGGATTCGTTGTTTCAGGATTAAGGACATTTTTCTCAAGATTCAATTTGTAGGCTTTGTTTACAATCATATCGGTTCGCAAAGCTTCCAGGATATAATCTTTTACATCTTTTTCAGTCACTGCCATTTTCTTTCCCCACATCAAAATGTCATCCAGCAGGCGAAGATATTCTTTAAGATCGACTTTCCCTTTAGAATACTTCAGAATAAGAAAATTATTCCCCTGGGAAATTGCATGGCGCAAAGTATCCGAATAATAGCTTAGATAGAAACCAGGAATATTCGACCATCGTGCAATCTGTTGTAATGCTTTTTTATTCCAGTTTAATGTTTTTTCATCAATGGGATTTTTCTTGGCTTGTTCAAACTGCCGCAGGCTGAAATCCCCGTAGTCGTTCATCAAGAGTTTTTCGAATATCTTCCTTTACTTTTTCAAACGGAGGTATATCTGCTTTAATAATGTTAACGACTTTGGTAATACGGATCGAGCCCTTATACTCTATTATTCGTTCCTCATTAACCGGAAGATGAAAAATCGTGTAATATATATGGCTCATGAGACTTGCTCTCCAATTCAGAGGCTGCATCAAATCGCCCGGACGCGTTGAATCGATCTCATGGGAGTATTGTCTTGCTAATTCATCGAAATCTGCGCCATTGTGCAATTTTGTCATAATACTATTTGCAAGGGATTTCAATGAATCCAAATGTTTTCGCGATGCATTTTGCAGTTTTAGAAGAACAATTTGCTTATAGACGACTTCCTTACCCATTTCCCTATATGCATTTTTTATGGAGTCTTCGTTGACATATCTATCATAAAATTTGGTATTGTAATATCGAATAACCAATTCTTCACTAATTGGGCGTTTAATGCTCTGTATTAATTCTGCGTTTTCATTTAATCCCAAGGTAAAAAAATCAATCAATTTTAACTGGTTAACAATCTTATCATCCAGGGCTTCATAAAAATTCTTTGCCGGGTCATTCACATGCCTGTACGCATAAAAGTTATCGCGCCAATATTCCTGTAACTCGGTAAAACTAATTGTATGGCTACCTGCCATTTTAACTATAATATTCTGCTGAGATGTGTCTTGCGCATCGCACTGAACAAAGACTATAACAGCCATAAGCATCTGAAGAGAAAGAATTGAAAAGCGCTGCAATCTCCGTGTCATAAGTAGAAATCCATAATTATTAATTTCAATGAAATAGATTCGGCTTTAATGGAGGTGAAATGTACAAAAACAATTATAAACATAAAACCCTGATAAATTATTATCAGGATTTTTATGAAAAACTTAAATAAGATATAACTGCATCTTATTTCACAAGTGTTTTCTTCTTCATCTGTGTAAAGTCGCCGCCGGTCAATCTATAGAAATACACTCCAGAGGCCAATCTTGTCGCATCGAATTGGACCTTGTATGAACCCACTGCAGTGAATCCATTTACCAACGTCGCAATTTCTTGTTCAAGAATATCAAATACTTTCAAGCTGACATTTGAGGATTCGGCGAGAGAGAAGGAGATTGTCGTGGTCGGGTTAAACGGATTCGTGTAAATTTGGTTGAGGCTGAATTCACTAAGTACCACATTATGTGTTCGCTCTACGGCAGGAAGATCTGAACCGTTATCCAAAGCCTTTTGAATTGCCGCATATTCAGCAGTTCTTTTTGCAAGCCACGCAACTTTTTGAGTCGGGAACCAGTTCAAATTACCAACAGGGAAACCATTTTCACCATCTGTCAATAATGTTGCATTAGTGTATGAAAGGTCAACCGGAATTGGCAAGTCAAATAGACATAGTTGGCTGCGCCGGTATTGTCTAAACGCCAATCCGGTAATACAGCTGTACCGGAAGTATCAACTATGGAAACAGAACATTTCTATAAAGCTGCACTGTAAGCAGATCTTTGGAACTCTTAAATTGGGGATTATTATTTTTTGGAAAGCTCATTTAATGAAAGACGATCTTTATCGGCAAAAATATGCTTGATTATACCTTTGGATATTTTCATACTAGTTCTGTTTACTGGTAGCAGAACCCGAACTCAAAAAAATAAAGATGATTAAATACATACTTAATCCGACAAAAAAGCTTGAAGTAAAACCAAAAGTCATGGATAGGATAACTGCCAATACCGAACCGAGAACGGTAAAAATCCCATTCACTCCATACATCCATGGTATATATTTTACCAAATTGTTCTGCTTTAGCATTTGTATCCCGGTCGGGAAAGGAATACCAAGTAAAAAACCGAACGGCGACAGTAAAACAAAACAAACAATCGCTCGAATAACCAACCCATATGCCAGTAATTCATTTAGAATGGATGGATGGATGACAAACAGGAGCACGCCGGCAACTACTATTAAACCTGAAATATGTTTCAAACGTTTTACAACATCCTGTGAATATATTTGTCCTCCGAAAAAGCTTCCGGCTCCCATTCCAACCAGCAGAGAGCCAAGCAAAATGGATAAAGCAATCGTCGGTGAGCCAAGATAAAGAATGAATTTTTGGAATAGCGATATTTCCAAAATCATAAATCCGATGCCAATGCAAATGAAAACTAAGAGAGGAAGAAACACCTTATCTTTCTCTTTGTCCTTTTTATTTTTT
This sequence comes from Ignavibacteriota bacterium, assembly GCA_963727825.1. GTDB lineage: Bacteria > Bacteroidota > Ignavibacteria > UBA10030 > UBA10030 > Fen-1298. The sequence goes on from CAVSHO010000009.1 coordinate 40,201, forward strand.
TTCAATTTTGATTTTATCTTCCTAAAAGGGACTATTACCGACAATAAGGCAACCACCGCTGTTGCGGCTAGAAGGTTCACAAAGTCACCGGGCACACCTTTATCTACCTTATAAAAAAATGGGCTGTCATCGCGAACAGGAGATATATCAGAGCTATTTCTGGTTATTATGTCTCCGAGAGAGTGTTGCCCATTTTTAATAACCTGTAACAGAATATTTTCAGTTTCATTGTTAACAGGATTATTGAGAAAAGGGAGATATGTTACCCGAGGAAAATCGGCAGGTAAAGACTTTGCAACTTTTTCTATAGCTTTTATTTCATCAACCGTATAAGCAGATTTTTTAATTACGATTGTTGGCGCATAATCGCTGCCCAAAATTATAAAGTGATTCGGCACATCGGAATTATCAATCCCGTTTTCTTTAAAAGCATATAAAGTCGTAATAATAAGTCTAACAAGTTCCCATCTGTTGTGTAAAGTAAAAATTAGCTGACCGTTTTGAGTTAAATTATTTAAGTAATCCTTTATCGCTTCCACTGTTAGAAGAAAATTCTCATTGGAAGCAAGCCCGTCAATATTCTGCAGCTGTTTGGTTGAAGGAAGGGCCAGGACAATGATATTGTAATGCTGCCGGGTGCTTTTTATGAAATGGCGGCCTTCAGCCACTTCGATTTTCACACTTGGAAAATTTGTATAAATACCTCCGTTAAAGTCACTGTATTTTTTTACTATCTCTACAAAATCCGGGTTCACTTCCACACCGGTAATTTTTTGAACCCCTCCAAGAATTCCTGTAAGAATTTCTCCCCCGCCGCCAGGACCTATAACCAGCATATTTTCACTTTCTTCTTTAGTCAGAAAAAGAAAAGGAATTGCCGTTGAATGGTGCAGCAAAATCTTATTAAGAAGTGTATCATGGCGTGCAATGTTCCCATTGAACTTGTACATTTGGGACCCTGCCGCGCCGTCGATGAAAAGATCTTTAATAATATTTTGGTTGTTATATTCGACTAAATCCGATCTTCCATTTATGCTCCACCTGCTATCGATGATATTGGGATTTATATTTGGATCGTCATAGGTATAATAAATGTCCTTTTCAGGAAAGTTTCCAATCGGAATTTTCCCTAATAACTCCCTTTTCCCAAAAACTGTCAACACAATAGCCAAACTGATAAGAGCTAGATACAGCAAAATTTGTTTTTTCTTTTCAACATTCAAATAATTAATTGATGAAATAAATAGAACAAGAGCCAAAAATAGAACGGCATTTGCAGCATTGAATAAATTGAAAACGTAAATTGATAAGACAGACCCTAATGCTGCGCCAATGAGATCCGAAGCATAAATTCTAAAACCGGCACTTGCATAATTGCTAAAGAACTCAGCGTATACGATTCCAGCAAAAAAGAAGGGGAAAAAAAGGAAGGAAAAATAAATGTACGGGTTAGTTATGGATACGATAATTTCCAGTACGATAAATAATATAAGTGAAATACCTGAAAGGAAGATGAACTTGCCGAATATTTGGGGACCTTTGGTTGACCCCTCTTCAGGTTTTATTTTGTAATAGGAATAAATTCCGCCGCTTCCCAGCCCCAAAATAGCCAGGGACAAAATTATAAAAGCATAATTTTGAACAAATATTAAGGAAGAAATTCTTGTGGATATTATTTCAAAGCAAATAACAACTGCTGAGACTACAAGAATATTGAGATTTACGCCTTTAGCATTGTTCATCTCTATTTGGAAGCGATTGCATTGGATAGAACGTTTTCAAATATTTTCACCCTGTATTTTGTCTTTAACCTTGCATCGACCTCATCCGAAATTTGTTGGCGGTAATAATTTTTGAACTCTTCTTCTATTATATTACCTTTAACGTCGTCATAAGTAAGCTGCTTTTCCGGTTCGATCTGAAAACATTTAATAACAGCAAACTGTTTCCCATTCTGTAGAATCGTCATATTCAATCGGTCCGGCGGATTCGTTTAAGCTCAATGTAAATGCAGCCTTTGCCAGGTAGTCTCCGCCTGGAGTCCTATAAGCTTTAAGCGACCCATCGCGTTCACGAATAAATACTTTATCCCACCAGGTATGTGAGACCTTTTCAAATGGAGTTCCTTTTCTAATTTCATTTATATCTGCAGCGGCCTTTGCGCTATCCGAATAGATCCTTGCATAGATGTACACTTTCTTTAACTGATAAAATATTGGGTCTTTATGATCTTCATAGAATTTATGTAATGCTTCCGGTGTCGCTTTTGGTATACTTCCTTCAATAACTGCTTGATTGTATAAATATATAAGCCTGTCTTCTATAGCGAGGTTTTGCGTATACGGTTCTAATAATTTTTTCTCCAAGCCAAGTTTCTTTGCGGCCATAATAACGTTGTTATCGTACATAATCTCTAAAATAAAATCTTTGACACTGACAGAGTTTAGCGTAGTATTGGGATTCAAAATTACGACTTCTTCCAGCAGCCGGAGATATTCCTTTAAATCAACTTTACTATTATTGTATGAAAGTATCTCAAAATTATTACCATTCGAAATTGCATGTTGAATAGTATCTTTATAAGCACCGCCATAGAAGCGGTCATCCTCGGTCGACCATTTCGCAATTTGGTCTAATCCGGTTTGATTCCACTTTATCGAGCTCTTATCAATAAGTCCATGCTTAAAGTTTTCGTACGCCTTATTATATTCCTCATAGTATCCCTTCTTAAGTTGTGACATTATCTCAGTTTTCATTTTTTTAAACGGTTTCAATTTTATTTTTTTAATGTCCAGAACCTTTACTATGTGAAATCCGTCCATAGATTCTATAACTCGGGTAAATCCTTTTTTAAGTCTAAAAATGACATTTGCAACTGGGTCAATCATTGTTTCTGACCAGGTCACTTTCCTTTTAGCATTTAGGTTAAAACTATTTAACGAATAAGACTTTGCGAGACTCTCGATATCATAATTCTTGCTAAGACCGGTTTCTATTCCTAATGCAATTGTTTTTAGTGAGTCAAGCTTCTCTTTTGTCGGATGTGCGGGAAACGGCAATGTTATATCATTACATATAAGTTCCTTATCCATTTCTTTATAAGCTTCGGCTGCCCTTCTTTCATTAACATACTTTTCCACAAAACTTTTATCAAAGAAACTGCTCAATAATTCATTATTAATATTACGACGTATTTTCCCCATCAAATCTTGATTCTCATCTAATCTTCTATCAAAAAAATCAAAAAGTTGTAATCGATATTTTATCAGATCTTTCAATGCGTTTTTGTAAATATCGGATTTGACACGGAACCTATTCTGGTACTTCCAGTCAGCTATATATTGCCTCAGGTCCTTTAGAGTTACCAAATAATTGTTATCTATCTTAGCCACTACTTCATTATCGCCAATTATATTTGGTTTGTCTTGCGCATGGCCAACAAATGCAGAAAATAATATGAATAAAAACAGGCATTTTATTAATTTCATTAAAAGCTCCATTAGTAAATCAGGCATAACCTGTCATAAAAATTCATTTGTAGAAATAAGGATTTCAATCCGTAAAATTCGTGGCGATCTTTTTCTCACGTTTTGTGAACTGCATGATCAGTCCAAAATGAGTATTTGACTTTTTTGTAGGCAGTATAAATAGAATCCGTTCTCTTCTCAATTAAATCAAAACCCCGGATAGACCGGGGTTTTGATTGTATCATGTCATTATTAAGAAATGGCAAGAAGTTATTTCATCAAGACCATGCTCTTAGTAATTACATTATTTCCAGCTCTTAGTTCATATAAGTAAATGCCGCTCGACAAACCGGATGCATTGAAATTAACGTTATATGAATTAGCAGCCTGATAACCGTTTACCAGAGAAGCAACTTCCTGACCCAGCATGTTATAGACTTTCAATGTGACATTTCCAGCCTTAGCAATTGAATAGCTTATAGTTGTGCTTGGGTTAAACGGATTCGGATAATTTTGCTGCAACTTGAACCCCTGTGGAAGCTCTTGTTGTGTAGTCGCAACACCAGTTAATTTCCCTGTGCTCAAGACATTCTGAATGCTAGCTAATTCAGTAGCTTCTTGAGCTTTCCACGTTGCATATTGAGTTGGGAACCAATCTAAGTCTCCAACCGGGAATTTACCAAGTCCGGCAGTCAACAAAGTAGCATCAGTATAGGAAAGATTAATAGGAATCGGCCAGTCAGCATAAGTGAAATAGGTGGCTTCTGGATTACTTGCTTGACGCCAGGATTTCAAACTACCCGTGAAAGATGTGTCAACTGTTTTTGTTGAAAAAGTTGCTATTGTCGTAAGCTGCGTCGTGAACAATACATCAGTATTTTTAAAAGTAGGTTTTGTATTCTCAATCCATCCTTGAACGTTGACTTTTGGATAGGTTGTCTTATTCGCAATTACGGCTAAAGTTCTTGAGTTCGCTTCAATCATCTGGGTGACCCACGCTGTATTGCCATCTACCTTGTTAGTATTTTCTGTTGCAGCGATAGTAGAAAGTGATGGATCCCAATAAACTAAGTTCTTGTCAGCATAAAAGCTTGCACCGTTAGCAGCAAAAGTGGAATCTCCTTTTAGGTTAACAATACCCATAGGCAGGCCATCCGGATCAACTTCACCTACATCAACGTTTGAAAGGACAGAGCAATAGGGTTGTATCGTGGTATTTACAAAAATATTGTTTGTTACACTGAATTTCGGAATATCGGCAGCGGAATTCATAAACACATAACCGGAGCAATCAATGAAATCATTGTGATTGAAAAGATTTCTACCCGTACTATATGTAGGTCGTGTTTTGAACAGACTGCCCTGGGTATTCACGAAAGTACAATTTTCAGCCATAATTGTATCCACGTTACCAAAGTAGTCAATAACACCGCCGTTACGCCTGCAAGTATGACCGTCGAGATTTACAAAGTAATCGTTCGTCAAGAAGCAGTCCATATTGGATGCGGGAGATATTACCACCCAAAAATTATGCTCTATAATACAGTTATCAACTCTGAGTTTCGTACTTGCGTTGCCATTAAAGAAGCCCCATCCTTCGCCGCCGGCAGAATTACCAATTTCAATATCGCAGTTTGCTACAGTCAAGTCACCACCAGGGGCTCACGTTCATGCCTCCTGTGGAGGAACCGCCTTGGTAAACAGCACCTTGAAGAATCGGCGGCGGAGTACCTGTATTTATTTTTAAAGATGTTTTTGTTTCACCCATAACAATAGTTTTATGCTTTCCACTCGATGTAGGATTATTAACGAGCGAATAAACTCCTGCGTTGTGCAGCATATATACACGAGTTGCCGGTGACAATGAGTCTGAATTCATAAGTGAATACAGAGTATTCTGGCCATTATAATCACCATCATCTTTTACCCAAAGAGTGTCGCCGCTTGTTTTCAAGATATATTGTGGATCAGGAGATCCCGTAGCAAATACCAATGATACTAGAAGCAACATCATACCGAAAAGTAATATCGCGTTCTTCATATTTAGAACTCCTTAACTGAGTTGTTTTTTGTAAATTTTAGTGAATTAGTTACGCTTTGTTTCTTTCTTTATGAATTCCATCTACCCCCTTCCTTTAAATATTATATTATTAGAATAGACCATTAAAAAGAATATCTTAGATTCAGCTCGAATGTTGTCGGTGAATATAAGACTGAGACTAAGTTTTGAGTTATTGGAGCATCCGGATTCACTCTGTAATTACGATATGTATTTATTCCATTGTGAAAAATATTTACTCCATTCAAAGCTATGCTCAAACCATCAATAGGCAGATTTTGTTTAAGCGTAAAATCCCATCTATAAATATTGCCGGTAAAGGAAGATTCTTCAGGCCTTATACCCACGTTGTTTATTATATTACCGGTCATACTAAATGATATACGACCGGAGAAGCCTTTATAGTCGACGCCGAGCGCAGCGTTCACCACATCGTCTGCCTGATTAATTAATCTTCCCTCATACGTCGTATCAACAGTTATATATGTAGTCTGGTTCACTTTCCTGCCGTTGACTACGACCGGGATAAGAACCGGATTATTTTCAATTATACGATAAAGCGTATTTGATCCTGATTTTGTGTAGTTTACATCTAACACAACAGAATTAAACGGTTTTGGCAAATACCAGAAATTTGTCTGCCAGTCAATTTCAACACCTCTAACAAAGCCGGGGTTAGGATTATTTAAAGAAGTATAAACTATATCTTGGGGCCTTGTTTGATAACTAAATCTGTCCATTAAAAATGCTGAGTCAGGAATGAAGGGGTTATTAGTGTACTTAGAAAGATTTCCATAGTAAACTTGGGTACCATACATTTGATTTTTTATTACTTTATAGAATCCGTCTATTGTAAATAGACCTATTGAATTATCGTGAATAGTCGAAACAACATCACCGTTTTGTACTGTAGCAGGTAATAGGTATGGATTTCCTGCTTCATAATCTGCACCAGGATAAACAGCAAGTTTAGGAATAATTGCTGTATAATCCGGGCGGGAAATACCGGTCGTATAGGCAAGTCTACCATCGAACCAATCGTTAAATTTATATTGGAGCTGCACATCGGGAAATACATTTACATCCGTTCGGTTAACGTTGCAACTATTCCAGGGAACAGTGTGATTTATACCAGTATCATTGACAGCAATTTGGTTTCCATTTGTACAAATTGCGTCACCATAAACACTATGAATAACAAATGTAAAATTGGCATGGTAAATCATATTATAACTTTCGTAACGGGCACCGCCAAGTAAAGTTAACTTTGGCCCAATATTAAAAGTGCCCATCAAATAACCCGCTGAAAATTGCTCTGCACCGTTCCAATCATTTTTCCAGCTATCATCTTTCTTTACCTTGTCCGCCCAGCCTTGTTCTGATACTTTCAACCATGGATCATAGATATCCGGATCTATTACATACTTAAAACCTCCATTAGTAAAATTATAAAAACTATTTAGAAAATATTGCCCTCTCGTAAAATTAGGATCCATAACTTGTGTAAGTCTCAACTGATTTTGAGGAGTGAGGGTTACACCCGGAAAGTAATTATTTGATGCCGGATTTGCGTACAAATCCCCAGGGCCATGGGCAAAATCCTCATCGACATTATTTTCACGTGTCGTTCTTATATACTTACCGCCCATTTTAAATTTTGCCGTAAAATCATTAGAAAAGTTAACCGGCGCCGTTACATCAAAAGATCCATTATATAAGTGCTGGCGAAACTGATTGGCGATATCAGAAACCCATCCTGCTATCGTTGCACTATCAGCATCTGCCGGGTTGAGATTGTCAAGGATTTGACATGCTTGCGTAAGTGTCATATTACGCTCTGCGGTAGAGGAATAATATGTTATCGGCTGGCCATTAGAGACACCAAATGGTGCATTATAACTAGACTGATTTGTAAAATCGGTCCATGGATTATACGCATGCCCAAATATTGTATATTGTTCTGTGGCAGAGTGCGATAAGCTTGCTTCTATTTTTATATCACCAAAAGTATTTTCTACCTGAAGTGCATTAATCCATAAATCCTTTCCATACAGTTCGCGATCAGCGGTATAGATTACACTCGTACCATCAAAACCTAGTTGAATCTGGCTATTATTTTGATCCGTAACATTACCGGCATAAGTATTCTGCAAAACTATTTTACCATTCGGAAGTTTATAATCCAGTATCAGACTCCCGCCGCTGTTTTTGACAAGATCGTCATCGTATTCGAAGTTTGCACCTGTAGCATGGTAGGTAGCCTGACCGTATGCTAAACTGCCTGATCCATCGATTGTCTCTGAAAGGGAAGCGGATTGGTTCCCTCCATCAGAACGGTCCATATTCCCTTGTATGAAAACACCTAATTTATCATCAAAGAAACGCTGACTGATACTTGCCCAAAACTTATAATTATCTGCTACATGATCTGACGCATTGTAATTCCCTTGACTTAGCACGTCAAAATGAAGACCCGATTGGGCTTCCCTTATTTTTAAATTAACAGCGCCGCCAATTGTATTTGCATCCATATCCGGCGTAAGTGCTTTTATGACTTCAATGCCGGAGAGCAAATTTGATGATATAAAACCAAGATTTGTTGCACGGTTGTTCATGTCCGTTGAAGGTAATTCAATACCATTTAATAGGACTTGATTCAATTTAGCCTGGACTCCACGGATAACTACCTCGTCCCCGTTCATAAGGGAAACACCGGGTAAGCGGCTCAGTGCAGTAGCTGCATTATCATCAGGAAGCTCATGGATTCTTTCAGAAGAAACAACATTGGTTATTGTGTTGGAAGATAGCTGCTGGTTGATTGCCGCTTTCTGCCCTCTCGCCTGAGCGGTTACAATGACTTCTTCGCCTTCAATGGCTTGAGCCTTGAGTGAAAAATTTTGCTCCAGCTTTTCACCCGATTTCACTTCTATAGGAATTTCTTTCCCTTGATAACCAATGTAGCTAACTTTTATTGTGTATGAACCGGCAGGAATCGAGTTTATAGTATATTTACCATCAATATCAGATGGACATCCCAAGCTGGTACCTTTTATTAAAACATTTGCCCCGTACAAAGCCTCACCGGTTGTTGCATCTGTTATAGTGCCTTGAATTTGTCCTGATTCCTGTTGCGCCAACAGGAAAGGAGTACCAAGCAACAGAATAGAAATGAATGCGAAAATTTTTATAAAAGTTTTCATAGCGAACTCTCATAATTGGTGATAGATAATGAGTTTTATGTAAGAATAAAATTAAGAGAAATATTTTTCTAAATTTCTTGTTGTAAATGGATATGCTGCAAGGGTAACAGATGGAGAGAATAATCCAAGGCACCAATCGATGTTCTGATTTTCAATTCTATGAAGCATTGCTAATTCCATCTTCACGTCCACAAGGTTCAATAAAATATTTTTTTCTTGAAACAAGCGAATAGCTATCGCCGAGAATTGAACAGACTTTAACTGCTTCGATATTAATTAAATCTGTTTAACAAAGCAAGCTTTTTTTTATTTTTTTTAAAAAAATTTTCCTACTAACAAGAAAATCCTTCTCCGCCTTCATACCTGCATTATAAATAATATTACCCATGAATTTATATATATTGATTCTTTTATGTCCGACCCAGATGTTTATAAAAACTAAAGAGTTATTTTTCTTTTAACAATAAAATTTGTGTTTAGTTTAGTAATGTATGTAGTGATATATACCCGTTTGTTACAAATATCAAAATTGGAACGAAATTGTTCGAATATTCAACACCACGTCATACATCATACATGCGAATAACAATTCATTGCATTTTTTATTGCACCATATAGTGTTGTCTTATATATATGCAGTGTAAAGAGGCTGATGACATAACTACTATATTTTTATCCCGACGGGTAAAAATGGGCAATCTCTCCCATTTGCTTTATGCGATGCATTAGTTCCTGCTTGAATGTATCGTGCCTGTGAAGAAACTCCTCTCGAAACGTGCATTTTATTATTTGTGCTTATACAACTTTACCTTTCGGATACCATACTCTTTTCCAGTTAGGCACAAGTGCCTTCCATGGTGATCTTCATCTGTATTCTAGGCATGGCCAGCAACTCAATTTTCTTTTATAAATGCGCCTTCCTCTATTATAATGGTGATCACGGCATTCGTTCCAGCATTAATAAACATCCTCGCAGTCCCGCTTAGCGGGAGTCTAACGTTCTGGATTCCTCCCGACTTTGTCGGGACGGGAATGATGCCGCAAGCAGCGGGGTATTAGACCCGAAAAGAATAAAAGATTGAAAAAATATTATAACATCGCTCCGGGTTATATAGAATTGAAACAAAAATAAATTTTAAAAAATGAAATAAATCTATTCGGTTATGCTGAAAAAATATTTATCAAATTTTACTTACTTGTTGATATATTATTTTTGCGAAGGAAATCTCGTATCGCAATAAAATAGAAACCGTTCTCTGGTGCTGACTGAAGATAAAACTGATAGTTAGAATATAAGCAATAAAAAAATACGTTTATAACGCATCGAAGAATCCTTCTACAAATAGTTATCCAAGTTCAAATATAAAAAATCCCGGCTTGCTGTCGCAGGTCGGGATTAAAAGTATATAAATCCTTTTTCTAAAACAAGGTATAAATATAAGTGCGACTCACTTATGCAGTGAGCCACACTTATTTAAAAGAAGATATTACTTCATGAAAAGTAGTTTCTTCACAGAAGTAAAGTTAGATGATCCATCCTGACTTCGAGCCTCAATTCGATAGAAATAAACACCGCTGCTCAAATGCGATGGATTCCATTCAACCTGGTACCTATTGGCCACTTGGATACCATCGACAAGATTCGATACAACTCTACCAAGGACATCAAAGACTATGAGTTTCACATACGATGCTTTTGGAAGCTCATAACTTATTGTCGTTGAAGGATTGAACGGGTTCGGATAGTTCTGCAGCAACGAGTAATCCTTCGGAATTTCAGTAAGCTGTTGTGTTACACCAGTGACGCCGTATCCGGAAACAAAGTGTGATGATGCCGAAAATGCACCTTCACCAGCCACATCAATAGAACTTACATGCCAATAATATATTGTGGCTGCAAGCAATGTATCTTTGATCAAGTACGACGTATCCTGTATAGTAGCATCTTCTACAAGATACGGTTGGGTGAAATTATTATTTGTTGCAGCAACCTGGAAATGATACCATATTGCATTTGCAGCTTTGTTCCAAACAAAATTTGTCCTTCTCGGTTCTGCAGAAGTGTTTTTCGGAGATACACAAATAGGTGGACTGGCTAATTCGATCACAGTCGTGAATGAATCTACTGGAGTGAATGCACTCCATCCAGCTTGGTTGCCCACTTGTACCATCCAATAATATCTCGATCTGTTTGAGAGACCCGTAAGCGTAAGAGTCGGGTTTTGCCTTGATGTATCAGATCTGAATTCTTTCCCACCATTTACGTATGTCCATGTCTGGAACACATACATACTATCTGCATCCACTTTTTGAACTTTGAAGACCAACGTATCGGCACGTGTATCTGCCTGATTATGCGTAGGATACAGAAGCATTGTAGCCAGCGGGAGATACTGGATCGTAAACGAATCTACCGATGAAAATGCAGAAGCACCGGCTGCATTCCAACCACGCACACGCCAATAATACATCCTGCCAGGTGTTAAAGCACTCATTACCTTGAATGTATCGATCACAGTGGTTGAATCATTGAATAGAAGTGCCTTTGTAATTTTATTAGCAGCAATTGTAGCAGTATCTCTTGTTATAAATACATTCATCGTATCCAACTGGAAATTATATATATATGCTTCCGGTGTGCTGCTGCAAACCAATTTCGGTGTGATGGATAAGTGTAATTGGTTCGTTGTTGGTGAAAGTTTTTTCGGTACCGTTGTCGCAGGTGTCATGTTTGTCCGGAAGCTATCGACAGCAGAATATACGGTAACGAAACTACCGCTCGCTGCTTTAACATTCCAGTATAATTTAGACGCAAGAGGAACTTTCACAACTTTAAATGTGTCAGTTACTGATGTGAAAGACTGTAAAATTGTTGACATCGCTTTGTTTGTACCAATTTGAACTGTATACTGGATGGGTACTGTTCCACCTGTCACTTTGTTCCACTTCAGAGTGTTACTAGAAGTTAAGACTGTATCTCCTGCCGTCCAGGACGGCCGCGAAGTTGTAGGTGCTGCCACGACAAGCGATCCTTCATAAAGTGTCGTATAACTATTAACTGTAAAAGCAGAACCAGCCCATGTTTGTTTTACTCCATCAGGCCACGTTGCTGAAACGCTATCAACAGCTGTCGCAGTGCCGAGACCGAAGTTTGCCCATAGATCTCCGCCAATACCTTCAGAGCCGGCATCTGCTCTAATGTAGCGGATTTGCTTTACACCTCCAGCATACACTGTAAACCTTGCTCCAATAGCCGATACGTTATGACCTATGCCGACAGGTCTGAAGCCAATCCATTTGTTAGTGTTAGTGCCGGCGTTGTTCTTCAGCAAATCAATAGTGCCACCTGTATAAGAGAAAATATCGAGCCAGCCGTCGTTGTTGTAATCAACAAAGGCTCCGCCGCGCATTCCTAGGGCTACCCCAGTCAAACCATCGGTAGCTGTTACATTAGTGAAAGTGCCGTCGCCATTGTTTCTTAGCAGAGTGTTCGTTCCGTCGACGGTTAATATGTCTAACTTTCCGTCATTATTGTAATCACCCGCGGCCCATGAACGTATATAAGTATTTACAGGCAATCCGTTAGTTGCAACGATGGGTTTGGTAACATCATACTTATATGTGAATGTGCCGTCACCCTTTCCATAGATAATAACAACATTCCTTAAAGCTCCATAGCCATCGAAGTTATTTGCACCATTCGAAGCAAATAATATATCCAAGTTGCCATCATTGTTAAAATCACCGACTACATGTGCGAGACCTTCAAAGTGGCGCACTGTATCGTCGACAATAATTCCCGTATCGACCTTAGTGCCGGCATATATAGTTCCGAGTCCAATTGTTGAGATAGAATCAATCTCATAGATTGTGCGCTTAAGCGTTGCTGCGGTCGGAACAAAGAATTTGCCGGTTCCATCATTTATGAACAGGACACTTCCTTCTCTAGACCCAGATGTTGTGCCATCGTAAAACTTCGAAAACCCATTTCGGTAACTCGGCATCAATAAATCGGGATAACTGTCATTATTCGCATCGAAGAACGATACATTCCAAGCTTCATACGTAAGGTTTTCATCTATACTCGGAGAGGCTGCACCTCTTCCCATATTGGTAAAGCCGTTTGAGCCTCCTTTAAGCAGCCATATACCACCGCCAGGTGTTGAGTTGGTGCTGTTCCCGGCAATCGGACTCCCAGTCGCAGTTCCAGGCCAAGCAAGGCTCAAGTAACCACTGTGGTCGATATCTGCTGCCGAAATTCCACCGAAACTAGTGGTATTAGCTCCCGCGGTCGCAAGGTCGCCAGTTCCGGTCATTGGTGTAAATGATGTACCACCATTATTGATATATAGAAGCGTGACGTTGCTAGTCTGAGCCATCTCAAACACATCAGGCTTCCCGTCGCCGTTAAAATCGGCAAACGCCATGGCGCATGCGTCTACTCCTGCTGGAAGATTCGCGGACGTTAACTGAGAAAAAGCTGTAATCGAGTTTAACATTAAGTTATTTGAACGGAAAAGGACATCCAGAGTATTGTTTCCATCCACATCTCCCCATGTGAAGCCGCTGTTGCTTCCGGCATTCGGTATAGCAATTACCGGACCGGGAGCGTACGTCACTTCCTGTGCCATGAGAGTACCTATCCCTAATAAGAAAAGTACTCCGCACATAGATGCGCGGATAAAAGTTTTCATGTTTCCTCCAAGATTTATTATTGTTGAATAGTTAATTAACTAATTTCATAATAATAGCACACACCTAATGAGGGTAATCCAAAATTACTATCATTAAAAACATTTGTCTTGACCGTTGAATCTCATTTTGAATTAAACCACCTCCTTCAATACTCATAATCTGTCGTTACACAATACACTCGTTGGGCCAGCTACGGAGATCCGTAGAAAGGACCTCCGATCGGGACGAAAAGAATTCAATTAGAAATACTACTTCATGAGAACCAATTTCTTAGTGTCAGAAAAACTTCCAGATTGCAGCCGATAGAAATATACGCCGCTTGTAAGTCCAGTGCCGTTAAATGTAGCAATGTGTGTCCCGGCTTGTTGCACACCATTAAAGAGTGTCGCTACTTCCTCACCAAGAAGATTGTACACTTTCAGTGATACATAACCTCTCTCCGGAACCGAGTACTCGATCTGAGTAGTTGGGTTGAATGGATTAGGATAGTTCTGACTAAGCTCATATTTTGCAGGAATACTACTTGACTGCTCCTTCACACCGGTAGTAATACCTTTTGTAAGCCATCCGTAAATAGTATTATTTTCCGCCTGCTCTTGCGCTTTCCATGCAGTATATTGCGTTGGCCACCAGTGATACAGGTCTCCTAATGGGAAACCACTCATTCCAGCCGTCTTCAATCTAGTGTTGGTGTACGATAGGTCTTCATCCATAGGCCATGAAGCAGCCTCATCTGATACAATATCGTAAGACCAGTCAATATTATCACCAGTTGACCATCTACCCAACAAAAAAGTCTTGATGGCGTCCGTGTTGGTCGGAGGAAACTTTAAGCCCGGGTCTACAGATTGAATGAGTGTAGAAGTATCCATAGAGAGGTATGGCCATGTTGACTTTGTACTAAAGAGGCGCCTCGTATTTGTGCTTATCATAGGCATCGGTTTCGGTTTGAGATTGTCGGCAACGGTGGGATCAATGCTGAAAGGATTATTTGCCATATAATCCGTAAGCCATTTCTCTAAATAATAGGCGGTGTGAGTGAAAACTATATGGCGTTGACTTTCCGTAAATGGGAATGCTATGCCCGGTATTGAAAGAGTATCAACGTTTATTGTACCGCCGCTGGGGAAATTAACATCTTCTTCCCGGTTTGCGACTACATCTCCATACATCCATGTATTCACAAAAAGGCAGTTATTAACATTAAACCAATACCAATACCCTGATTTAATTGGATACATCATAGTATTAAGAAAAGTAACGTGATTAAACCAAACATGATCCATATACTCAGGAGTCTCTTGCATAATACCATATCCAATGTTTGCGAAAGTGCAATTCACGAAAGAAACACTATCGTTATGCCACGTTGTGCTTTGAAAAGGAAATGAAAGAGCCCTGCCGTAGTATCGCAAGTGCTGGTCAATGCAATTTCGGAAATAACAATTTTTGAATGTTGCGGTTAAATGAGTACTTCTTTCCTCTACACATGTATAAGAATAATCAAAGATAACATCTTCGAAGTTGGCGATATTTTTATTGCGCGTGCTGTCATTATCAATTTCAAGATGATCACTCAATTGCGCAGGGGTCGTGTTTGCATATAACAACCAGACATTCTTCAAAGAAATATCACCAAAGACATCGAAATTATAGTTCCAAGTTACACCGCCTCCGGCAAGCGACATTATTATAGGAAGTGCTGTGGCCGCTGTTGTACCAGGATCCGGTGCAGTGATCGTGAGCAATGTCCCGGCTGGAGTGGTTATCGGTCCAGTAAGAAGGTAATATCCTGCAGCATCCAATTGGAAAACTGTATTGGAGAGAGTTTTGCTGTTAATAGCGGCTTGGATTGCATTATTTAGATTCCCTCCACTAGGGCCGTCGCTGGGAACTTTCACGATTGTCTGCCCGTATAGCGACATAGAAAAAACAATCGCAATACAAAGAAAAACATAAATACAATTCTTCATGTTATATCTCCTTTATAATTTTAAAAGTTAGGTTTACTAAAATTACATGCGTT
The DNA here is from genome assembly GCA_963727825.1 of Ignavibacteriota bacterium. Classification (GTDB taxonomy): domain Bacteria; phylum Bacteroidota; class Ignavibacteria; order UBA10030; family UBA10030; genus Fen-1298. The sequence goes on from CAVSHO010000009.1 coordinate 55,648, forward strand.
TTCATTTGGCTAATATTATCTATAATGTGTATCTAATTCCCAGATTTGCAATCAAACCGTAATTATTTTCAGAAGTGAAACCGCCGATAGTTTGTTGAGTTGAAATATTATTAGCATTGTTGATGTTTTTTATGTCGAGAAACAATTGAAGGCCAGTCCATGGCAACATTTGCCTGATTGAAGCATCAACTCGATAATAGTTTTTAGTAAAACCATCTGTCTCGCTATAGTTTCCGATACCAGTTACAGAATTCCCCTGGAAGAGGAATGATACTCTTCCAGAAAATCCCTTATAGTCGTAACCAATGGAAGCGTTCAATAAATCATTCGGCTGGTTAATCAAGCGGTCGACCCGTGAACTATCAATTAATACGCTGGCGAATCTTGATTGACCTGGACCTGGATAGTTTGGATTGACAATCGTTCTAATAAAAATGAACGGATATGTCGATTCCGAATGAATATGTGTATAGTTGATAGTGAGAACCACACCATTTAATGGCGCCGGTAAATACCAGAACCTCGTTTGAAAATCTGCTTCAATACCTTTCACATAAGAGTCGTAGGGAGTATTTATGTAAGTAGATACAGTCGCTCCGGCCTTTGGTGTAGGAAAGAATGATGCCGGTACAAAAAAATCCAGCGGGATTATTCGATAACAATTGGTATGATGTACCATAAGAAAAGTTTGATATAGTCTTATAAAATCCTCCTATGGATAGAAGACCTAAATCGTTGCTATGAAAAGTAATCATAAGATCGTGGTTATATGATTGTGCAGGTTTAAGATTCGGATTCCCCGCAGTTACATTGGTATTAATATCCATAGTATAATGCGGTGTAAGTTGGGTATAGGACGGTCGCGAGAGTGTTTGACCATAGGAATAACGTATATCACTCCAATCAGCTAGGTTGTACTTTGCCTGCACCATCGGAAGCAAGTAATGATTCTTTGGATAAACTGTGGTATCACTATAATTCTGAACAAGTGGATTCCGTTTATCATCCAAGTTATATGCAAAATATGACATGTTGTCTTCTTCGTAGCGTGCACCGCCAATTATTGTAAGTGCCTGACCTAGGTCCAACTCTGCCATCAAGTATGTGGCATAATAATTTTCAACATAGTCATAGTCATTGGTCAAGGTCTGATAATATCCATCTTGCCATCCACCATTTTGGTTTCCGCTAAATCTAGGATCGGTCGATAGCAATTGAGTTATTGCATTCAACACATTTGGATCAGGCGCCCAAAAAATTTGCCCAAATTTGCCGCCTAAAAAGCTGTTTAAAAGTTTTGAATTTGTCGAAGAAAAATTAGATCCCATGAAACGGTTTGTTGTAGTGTTAAATACTAATTGCGGAAAACTTCTCAGGACATTCGCCACCATTGAATCATTAACAGCTCCATTGCCTTTAGATAAATTAGTATATGGTGTATTCTGATCAAGGGAATTATCTGTGTGGTCATACTCGCCACCAATTTTAATGTAACCTGAGAAAGCCGGCAATCTGAATGGAAATTTGAAGTCGCTCTTATATGTTTGATTGACCTCCTTATAATCGGAAAAGAATAAATTGAGTGTATTCAAGCCAGCCTGGTTTGCACCTAAAAAATTTACCAGTTGAATGCAACTATCCGGAATTGTATTATCCGGGGCCTTCGTGACCCCTGATGTTTGCGAGAAATCGTAAACATGGGAGTTCGGAGAATTATTTCGGGAATATGAATTAGCAACTTTCAAATTTGCCAACATAAACCCAAAATCGTTTTGCAATTCTAAAGAATTCACTGCAAGATCAGTATTACTATTTCCATCGCTGTAAGTAAAGTCGAGAGATTTTCCATCAAAGTTCTCTGATGTTCGATAATCCTGAGTAATCGAATTCAATCTGCTGAACATATTGACAGATTTAATAAAACCAGAGGGCAATGTGTAGTCAAGAATTACGTTTCCCCCATAACGCTTTCTGGTTTCTATATGGCGATCGAGCGATATACTTTGTACATCAACAGGCCTATATCCATTTGCACCAATAACTGTGTTGGTAGTTGCGTAGCTAGCACTCATATTATCTGAGTTGCGATCGTATTTTTCATCGTTTGCATTAACATAGATACCGAGGTGGTCGTCGAAGAAACGATCGCTAAGAGAAGCATATGCTCTATAATTGCCATAATTGTCAGTCTTATCCGTATAACCGGATTGCCACAGAAAATCACCATGAAGTCCGGATGGAGCTTCCCGTAAATTCATATTAACATAACCGCCAAGGGCATCTGCATTCATATCCGGAGTCAGCGTTTTATAGACCTCGATCGATTGAATCATATAAGGAGTTATCATAGTAAGGTCGACGCTTCTGTCAACATTCGCTGAGCCGGCTGTTCCACCTTGAGAAGACGTGCCCATCTGAGTGCTTCCTGTTGCCGCGAGTGAAATTCCACCAATAGCGACCGTATTGTATTGCGGGGCTAATCCTCTGATCACTATTTTATTGTCTTCACCTGAACTTTGAAGAGTTGAAACGCCCGGCAGACGACCTATTGCTGATGCCGCATTGAAATCCGGCAACTCCTGAATCCTCGCTTCTGAAACAACGCTGACGATTTTATCCGAAGAAACCTGCTGGTTGATTGCCTGCACTTGACCGCGTGCTTGTGCAGTGACAACGACTTCCTCACCAACTATTGCCTGGGCAGTTAAACGGAATTCTTCTTCCAACGTCTCATCTTTTTTGACTGTAATCTCACGCATTATTGGAACATAGCCGATGCAGGAGACTTTCACGTTCCATTTGCCGACCGGGATCAACTTTATCTGGTAGTTTCCATCTACATCTGCGGCAATACCTAAACTCGTATTTTGAATTATGACATTGGCACCGATTAGAGGTTCTCCATTTGTCTTGTCAAGAACGCTTCCTTTTACAGTGCCAGATCCTGTAGCTTGATTATTGGGCTTTTCCTCTTGCGTCAAAATAAGAAGACCACTTTCTGTTACTGAATATTGGATTTCCATATCCTGAAGTATTTGATCAAGCGCCTCAGACAATGTCGCTACCTCAAGAGTGAGATTGATTTTTTTGTTCGTCTTAATTAAATCATAATCCAACACGGGTCTGAGATGAACCGCTACAGCAACTTTTTTTATAGCGCTAATCACCGGCTCATTCACTAACCTGATTGAAATAGGTCCATACACCGTTGGTGAGATTGGTGGAGTAGGTTTATTTACAGTTTTTGATATATTTGCCTGAACTTGCTCAGGAATTTCCTCTTGGGCTAGTACTAATTGGTAAGAAATCACAATTACAAAGAATGCTATCACCCACACCTTAGAACAATAATTCATACATATTCTCCTTAATTGAAAAAGTTCATAACTAATTTTAAACTTAGTACGTCATTCGTTAAAGAGGGTAACAAAGCAATGATGTACGCTGACTACCATGTACTCGTAATAATTGGGCAATTAAGAATTTTGATGAAGATATAATGACACAATTTTCCCACGTTGCTTATAGTGGAATCGGATAGATAAAGAAAGCGACTTTATAATTTGAGATAACGATTCATTGCTGTACGTTGCCATGATATGTCGATTTAACAGGCTTGAATCAAGAACTTCAAACTCTACATCAAACTTACGCGAAAGTTGTTTGATCACTTCCGCTAACGTCGCATTTTCAAAGACCATCTGGTTCTTCAGCCATGCAAGATACTTATCGGTCCTGATCACCTCTGCTGTGGAAGGGGCCCCTCCTTTAATCACACGGCTTATCTGATTGCGATGCAGCAATACTTCGTTTTGTTGTTTAGCTCCTCCAAATGCAACTTGTCCTTCGGATACAACTACCTGCGTTTTATTATCTTCTGAATATGATGTCACATTAAATACAGTTCCGAGCACTCGTATATTTGCATCAACCGTGTGCACGATAAACGGAGAGGTCTCACTATGGGTTACCTCAAAGAATGCCTCCCCATCTAAAAAGATTTCACGCTTTTCTTTGGCAAATACAATGGGGAACCGAATTTTGGTTGCAGAATTTAAACGGATGCTTGTGCCATCACCCAGGAGAAGTGTAGACCTCTCGCCTTTTTGCGTACAATATTCCTGATATGTCGATTGGTATGCTAACTCTCTCTTTTCTTGAAGCTTCTTAAAATAAACAGCCGTCCCTATTGACCCGCCAAGAATCAATAATGCAATCATCGCGAGCCTAAAAACATATTGTACCGGCGATTTGCTTATACCAAAACACCATTGCATTACTACACGAATTGGCCATAGAACGATGTTCACATCCGGTCTTGGCTTAACTTCATCAGGCGATTCGGCTTGAGACAGAGTTATGCCTGCCTTGAATGCGAATTTATCCCAAAGCTCATCTTCATCCCACTGTGTGAGTTCGAGTCGTGATTCGTGAAGTATTTGTTCCAATGTCCGCATGAGTTGTTTATTCGTGACGTCATTCTTTAGCCATCGTTCTATTTTCTGTTTTTCTTTTTCTGTCGCTTCGCCTAAAATGAACCTGATTAAAAGGCGTAAGGTTTGTGGATTCTTGCTCATAAATTGACCTTTGCTTATTATTAAAGAATTGGACTATTACTTACTACAATAAGACAATTGAACTTGAAGAACTCCCTATGGAGATGGATCTACAATGTGAGATTTATTGAAGGCGGAGGGTAGACCGGAGACTCTTTACTGCATTAACCATATGTGCATCGACTGTTTTAACAGATATTTCAAGTATTTCTGCTATTTCAGCATATTTCATATTAAAATATCTGCTTAAAATAAAAACGATCCTACAGCGTTCGGGTATTTTTTCCAGCGCATGTGTTAGTAAGACATCTGATTCTTGTTGTACAGCGATCTCGTGAGGGGTAGCTGTCGGCAGCGAAAACAACCTCGAATATGTGTCTATACTGTTTCGATGGATTGTTTGATGTTTTAAAAAGTTCAAGGAAAGATTACGCACGGAAGTAAAAAGATACGTCTTTAGGCATCCATCGATATTAATTGAGCCTCTACGTTCCCAGAGAATAAGAAAAACATTCTGTACAATATCTTCAGCTGTATCAAAGGATTTTACATAATATGCAGCAAATGTGCAAAGTTCTTTCACGTAGGACCGATATATTTTTTCAAACGCAGATATATCACCCTTAAGTGCTTTTTCTAAAAGGTGCTTTTCCTCTTTATTCGTTAACAGTATTTTTTGTACTGAATGCATACTGGTTATGGTTAGGGGGAAAATATGTTGTGCTCCAATATTTAAGCGATGAACTATACCTTATGAATGTAAGATAAATGTATTCTGCTCATTCCGCAATTTGATAATATGATATTCCATCAAAAATATTTTTAGCTAATGCATTGATGGAAGGACAAAAGTCGATTATGAATCTGTCCTCTTTGAGGTATTAATATTCCTTCTATTTTGCTATGGAACAATTATTTACATTACTGAAGTTTGAGATGGCTTTATCCTCAATAATGTACGAAAAACATCGCAACCCCTTAGATCATTTTTATCAAATCGTTATAATATTGTTATACGTTTGCTTTCTGATTTGGTGAAGGCTGGATTCGTTCTTTCGTCGATGCAAACGCCATTAAAGAGAATAATGGCAAGAAAGGAAAAAATAGCATCGAATAATGCAGGTCAGAATATCGCTGGTGCTACAATTCATCAGGTTAATGGGGCTCCTGACGGCTCAGTTAAACTTGGAAGGACGAACCCGATTTGTTCAGCGTCGTTTGAGACTGGAACCATGTGTCGTTGATATCGTACTCAAGTTACAAAATCAACTTACCCATCTGTCATTTTTTAAACCAAGAATTGCAATGAGAGGTAAGTGCGTACGCTAAACGTACGCACTTAAAGGCCATTCGTAAAATTCAGGATATCATTTGCAACACTGTTCACTATCTTCAAGAAGATGCAAATTTTTTCCTGCGTTCGGTTAACTCGTCAGCCATCTGTATTGTCATATTTTTATTGATCTGGTAAGCCATCAATAAAAGAGTACAGATCGCAAACATTATACCGACAACTATACCGCTGCATGCGCGGAAACCCGCTATTGCTTGAGGTGCATCGGGCATTTGGGTGTCATAACTGAACAGAGCTGCCATGATCCAAAGGAATGAAGAAGAGCCAAGCGCCAAACCACCTTTTAAAGCAAAACCAATAGTTGCAAAAACGATTCCCGTAAAGCGGCGTCCCGTTTTCCATTCGGAATAATCCGCCACATCCGCATATATCGCCCAAATTAATGGAACGGTTGGTGCGTATGCTATCGCGATAAGAATTGTCAGCACGACCATGCCGATAATATTCGTAGGGCCAAGCAGATAGAAAGCAAGTGTTCCGATGCTTGCAAGACCAAACCCGCAAATCGCAACCGCCTTCTTCCCAAACCTTTTGGCAAGAGGTGGCGAGAGGATGATGACAATCATGGTGGTGCCGGTTCCGATCATGTTTATAATACTGTTAGCAACATCGGCAACGTTCGAACTTGCAAGATTCGACTTATCTCCGTGGACAATGTAACCGAGCCATTCAAGAATACCACTAGGTGCAGGGGCACCGGGAGCGAGTGCAGGTGCAGTCAAGCCCAAGCTCTGTACCCAATCATATAGCGCAAATTTGTCAGCGAAATGATGATAATAATTATAAAGTGCAGCGCCTCTGAACGAGAGAATTGCAAAATGTACTAGAGTCATGAAAAACATTACTTTCCAAGGATTGTTTTTCAGCAAATTGATAAAATCTTCTTTCGGCGAAGCTTTTTGAGAGGGCGCGGGTTTAATGCGTTCTTTTGTCGTAGCGAATGTAACGAGGAACAGGAAGAAACATACAATAGCCCAAATAATCATGGTCATTTGCCAGCCGTACTGCTTGTCATGCCCAACTGCGAATTTGGCAATTAATGGAAGAGTGAAACCGCCCACAATAAATTGTGCTGCATTCACTGCGATGAACCGGTAAGAGTTAAGCTTAGCACGTTCATTAACATCGCCGGTCATAACTCCACCAAGTGCTGCGTACGGCATATTGTTCATGGAATAAATGCTCATCAGTAGAATATTGGTGATAGCAGCGTATATAACCATCGAAGTCATATTCCAGCCTTTTGGTGTTGTATACGCCAGCACCATTACGATACACCAAGGCAATGCCGTAAATAAAACCCATGGGCGGAATTTCCCCCAGCGTGTGTTCGTGCGGTCAGCAAGCACACCGACAATCGGATCGGCAAAAGCGTCCCATAACCGAGCGACTAAAAGAATCGTTGCCGCAGCACTCGCAGTAATACCAAAGACATCCGTATAAAAATTCGTTTGGAAAAGGATCATCGTCATAAAAACAAAATTTGCAGCAGCATCAGCAGCGCTGTATCCCGCTTTTTCGACGAAAGAAAGTTTTTGTGAGTTTGGTTGCACTATATACTCCAAAGTTCGTTTAGAATTTTTGTGAACTTATATACAGATATTACGCTATTCTACTTCTAGAAAATATTATTGTCTTAAAATATTGTAATTGAATTGATGAAATTTGAATACGTATATTTCAAACATGATTAAAATATATATCGTAAAAAGCAAGCCACTTAGGTGTGATATTTGAAGGAACCGATTTGATCTTGCCAGGTCTTAAAAAAATTTACTGTGATACTTCGAAACCCTTATAATGATTTTTTCACAGTTGAAGTAAACCTGAATTATTAATGCTTCAATGAAGCATTAATTTAAATTCTAGAAAACCCTGGTTTTAACTCTATTAAAAATTACATACGATACAATCATTTTAAAAATAAATCGGTTACAAATGATTTCAATTGTCCAGAATCGATCTTTAATTTGCCAGTCTGCTTTTGATGTTCTTTAATATATTGCATCACTATTTGTGTGAATACTGCACCCGGCCTGGGATATGCAGCTACTATATAATGAGGGCCTTTTGTTGTTTCTCCCGCTTCTTGTTCCATTTCGGCTCTGAGATTGTCCGGAGTTATTAAAGTATTGGCATATTGGAAGACAACTTTATCCATTGCTTTATATACTTCTTTACTCTCCTTTACCAAACCATAGTAATCAAGAAGTTGAGCAAAAACATAATTGGATGTTGTATAAACATCTTGACCCTGTTCTGATTTTACAGCTTCCCCATTTTCAGTTCGGCACATTGCCCAGCCCATAGTTGTGCGATTATTTTTATAAATCGTACTCAGAATTTTCTTGGCTCTATCGTCAGATATGAAGGGCTCTTCTCCGATTGCTATCATATACCACATGGCATCCAGTTGATTAGTCCAGACATCTGTGTTCGTCTTCTTTGTGATAGTGTCATAACAAGTAACATAATACTGTAATTTTGTACCACGTTTATTTTTCTTTTCTCTCCATAATTTTTCAAAAGCTTCAGAAGCTTTTTTAAAACTATCTTCATATTGCTTTTTTGCCGGTTCATCTTTCATCATACCGGCCATTATTTTCATTGCTTGGCATCCAGCCATGAAGGTAGTTGCATCGTAACTATCAACTCCGAATAGAGTTAAATTATCAAATGTATTTTTAACTTCATGCGGATTACCCTCAGGGATACCATCTCCGTCTAAGTCATGCTTTTGTAAAAAGTCGAATCCGAATTTAAGAGTATCCCAGTTTTTCTTCAAGAATTCCTGATCACCCATGAATTTCACATTACGTAATACTCTTGTAACAAGCTTTGGAAAAAGATCAACCCAATAATTATTATTGTACCATGCATAGTCACTGACATTGCGAAGAGGATAACCTTTAGGCATCGCACATAAATCATGCGCAACGCTTCCTTTAACCTTAAAAGCATCCCTTATCTGAACTAAGGATTTGCCTTCATATTGTTCCGGGTACTCTTGAAAATGTTTTCTGGCTTCAACAAAGGATGAGTGTAAATGATAAAAGCGGGGTGTGAGATCTTCTGCAAGAATCGAATCGACAAACCGCTGGCAAAGCTCCTTCTCAATATTCGGGAAAAGCACCAACAGTACCATTGAATACCAATCAACATCAGACGGATCAATATAAGCATAATCAAAGCATTCAAGGAATCTTGCTCTATCATTTCCATCTTCGTCTTCAACCCAAATCGCAGCATTTGATAGCGGGAAACTGAATTCATTTAAAATTAATCTGGTCAATCGCAGGGCGCCATTTTTATCATTTTTATAAGAAGGGCTTTTCGATATATTATCAAATATTTTACCTTGGATTGTTGTTGTTTTTTTCAACCACTCACTATAATTATTGAGTGCAAACTTCGCCATATCCACTGCTCTGGTATCTTTATTTTTGAAGCTCTTTATATATTTACGATCAAAAGTTTTTCCGTCGATGTATCGTTGCTGTGGAAAATCCAAGACTGTTGCAAAAGGTATTTTGATGGCAGCTTTAGGTTTTAATGTGAAGGTAAGACTTATCGCCGCACCATAATCTTGATTTAGGATAGGCTTTCTCTTCTCATAAAAACTTCCGTCATCATTTAATAATAGATCTTGCTTTAACCTATTTAAACAAAAAGACGGATGGGTATCTATCACAACACCATCAGTCTCCGGCACTGCAATAACCATCCTGTCCGCACATTCAGTACTTCCCATCACAACACCTCTGATAGAAGAAGACTTGAACTCTTCATGGACATGACCTTTTATAGGGGCCGAACAGACATAAGCAGTATCTTGATCTGTCGGTTTTAATTCTTTTTCTTGGAGGTTTACTAATGATGGGGTTGGAATTACTAAAGTGATTTGCTGTTCTTTTGTCGAAGTATTTTTAACCTCATACTCTTCAACGCCAAGAGGCATCAGCGTCTGTTCGTTTCCTGATAACAGCGGAGATATGAATCTTCTTAGTACATTTACCTTTCCAAGTCGATATGACATTTCTGCTAATGGGGTTGCAAGCGAAATTGATACCCGCTTTTCTTCTATCGCCGGATGATAATAATTCTTCAATGCCGGGACATCATCGGGGCCTTCAACTTTTAACGGTTCCCTTGCTGTAAGCATATATGTTTTATCGCTCACACGGATAAACGGTGCAGAGCCAAATTGAATTGCATTTTGATTTAAGAAAATAATCCTGCCGGCGTTATTCAATCTATTATAGAGACCCTCGGGAGATATACCTATTGAACAGGTGGGGGCACCTTGAAGAGCAATGGTATGAGGGAATTGAAGAGTTTTTGACATTCCCTGAAAATGAACTGTCATTTTATTTTTAACATAAATATCAGAGATCTGCTTTCCTGAAATTGTATATATATCACTCGTTTTTAAACTATAAGATTTTGCCATAATATTTTTCTTCAATTATTAATATTCTATATTTTTAGATTGATTATTTACCGAACTTATCAGAAGATTTTAATTATTAAAACACTTTACAACACATACCTTATTGTGAAAGGCTGTGTTGTAAAGTGCACTCTGTGAATCAATAAAACCTAGCAATAAGATAAATCAAGCGACGTTTTTTTCTTTGGTAACGGTTTCTTTACAGATGCCTCTTTCTGAACACCAAGGCTTATTGGCAGCTTGGTTTTGTTTGAAGGCTTGATTTTCCCAAACAATACTCCAACTGCGGCCTTTATTGAATCGGGTGTTGCGCTGAAATTGCAGACCACAACATCGGCTTCATTTGTGGTGCCATTTACGTACGGGTAATTTGTCACAACAACTACTTTCTTACCCATTTCTTTGAGTTTCTTGACAAGCAACACGTTATTACCGGTTTTTACGATTCTGGCATAATAGTTTGTCATAACAACAGTGTCTACCTGTTTAGCAAGTTCAAGGCATTCCTCAAATTCATCTTCGTGCGCAGCAAAGTCTGTATCAGCAAGAATTAAATTGTGCGAATATTCCACCATGTCTTCGCAGAACATATGTTGATGCATGTAAGGATCTTTTCCGCAGAATTCATACGGGATACGCTGCTCGATAACCAGCATCTTTTCCTTGGGATTCAAAGGCAGCGTTTTTTTATCGTCGCGCATGACGATCAATGCTTTTTTAGCAACTTCCATTGAAAAATTAATAACCGGCTTGCTCATCGCATATGTCTGGGCCTTTTCAGGATCTTTCTTTCCAGCTGTTTCAAATAAACCTTGATCGTACTTCATTTTTAAAAGATGTGTTACAGCTTCTTCGAGCCTCTCTTCAGGAATTTCGCCGCTCTCAACAGCTGTCTTCACTCCAAAGAAACATTGTGATCTCGATTCATCATCAGCTTTCAAAAGTATTGTATCACATCCAACCTTTATCGCCATCGCACAGGCTCTCGGAAGCGGCCATTGTTTGAGGATTGCAGCCATACCGATTGCATCAGTAACTATAACTCCTTCAAATCCAAGTTCTTCTCTCAAGAGTCCTTTAATAATTCTTTCCGATAACGTTGTAGGATATTTATCATCGTATGCCGGGTAAATTGAATGTCCCGTCATAATTGCTTTTACTCCTGCTGCTATCGCGGCTTTGAAAGGATATAATTCTACTTCCTGCATCCTTTGCTTATCTGTTTTGATTACTTCCAGTACATCATGAGCGTCGGTATCTGAAGCGCCTCTTCCGGGGAAGTGTTTTCCGGTCGCCGCTATTCCACCATCCTGGAAGCCTTTTATGATAGCAACAACGTGTTTTGCGCAAGTCTCAGGATCATCGCTAAAAGATCTGATACCTATCTCAGGATTTCTTGGATTGATATTTACATCGCAGACCGGCGAATACATTTGTGTAACACCGATATTGCTTAATTGCTTCGCAATTGTCAGACCGATTTGATATGTCGTCTTTGGATCGCCGATTGCTGCCATACCCATCGGAGACGGAAATTGTCTGATGCCGCCCGACATATAATCGTTCTTGAAATCGCCTTCGAAGTCGATTGTCATGTGGAGAGGAATTCCAACCCGTCTGTCCATTGCAATCTGCTGAAGCTTATTCAGATCTTTCGTATAATCTCCTGGCGTGATGCTTATGCCAAAGGACTTACCGGCAAAATAATTATTTGCAATGGTAAAATAATCGGCGGGCTTTTTAAAATTTTTATCGATCTGGGAATTTCCCCAGTATAGATTCTTGCATGTCTCGACAGCGTATGGTTCAAGACAAAGACCGCCGCAATGCAATTTCGTTATCTGTTCAATTGTGCTCGGCGTTAACATTGCGCCGCGCCGCGTGAATGTCAATAGCTGGCCGACTTTCTCTTCCAAAGTCATCTTTGCTAATAACTTTGATACAAATGCGTCTCTTTTCGCATTATCTTTCTTTGCCATTTTAATATCTCCTATTTTTCTTGTTTATAATTCCCATTTACCACTATTATTAGGCCCGGCCCAAAATTCACGTTCCTTCTTCCAGCCAGCCTCACTAACTTTCATTTCTTTTGTTTTCCATCCAGCTTTGATGCGTTTTGTCAAATCGTCGAATCCTTTGTTCCAAGAAAGCCCATCGGGAACGGTAACGTTCATACTTCCTGCGGCATTCGCGTAACGGAGACAATTTTCAATTGAATTACCTTTGACAAAAGCGGAGAGGAATCCTGCAATTGCTGAATCGCCCGAACCTAACGCGCCTACAAATTTCTCTTCCTCATAAACTGGGAACCAAAGTTCTCTATTCGCCCAGTTATCAAGATTGGAACAACCTGCTTCGCCGAGCTTTGATAGGCGATCTTTACCAGCGGTTCGAACATAGAGTCCCCTGCTACCGCATTTAACCATCGCTATCGCAGTACCCATCTTTAACATATCGCTTCCCAGATCGGAGATTTCTTTTACTGTCATATGATCGAGTACTGTTTCTTTAGGTCCAAGCTTGGCTTTTTTCTCGAGAAATTTTTCTTTATAAAGGAAATACAAAATTTCTTCTGCACTTGGCACCATGATATCTGTCAACGGAATCCAATCCTTAAGAATTTCTTTCCAGTTAACCTGGCCTGCACGACTATTGACGTCGGGAAGCGAAAGGTCAAGCGCAGTCGTCGTTCCCAACTCCTTAGTCTTCTTAAGAATTTTTGTCAATTCTTTACCGGTGTTCTCATAAAGCTTGCTCATCCAAGGTGGATATCCAAAGAGCATTAATTTAGAATGCTTCACAAGATCAAAATTCATGTCTTTGTACCCAAACGTATCATTCGCACCGCAATGATGCAGATAGAATCTATCTATGCCGGGTATGCAAATAGCAATTGTATAAGAGGTTGATTCTCCCTTCACTGTTTTGATACCTTGGAAATGTCCTTCATTTTCTTCATACCAATTGAGAATTTCTTTTCCAAAATCATCATCACCAATTTTCCCGATTAATTCAGTTTTTACACCAAGTCGTCGAATGGATACACCGGCATTTGTGACAGGGCCTCCACCTACAACGACACATTCACCCATGTTAATCATTTTACCGGGCACGAGAACATCCGTCATCTTGTCAACTTTGCCTTCAATTGTAAAAGCGGGTATTAAGTCAAGGCAAGTATGCCCCGCAGCTACGATTTCGATATTTTTTTTATCTGCCATTTAAAGCTCCTTAATGAACAATTTTGTATAGAAATTTGCAGACTGATGTGTAATAATACTACGATCTAAAAGTTGTCTATCTGTTATTTAACAATGTTTTATTTTTGATACTTTTTTTTCTTAAGCCATTCTTATATTTGCAATGGCATCAAGAGCGGGTTTTGGTTCATAGTGATAGTTGAATAACAACGGGTAGTCGGTTCGTCCGATAACAGGCCAACCACTACGCCATGATTGCTTATCATTAATTCCCAAAAAAGTTACCCGTTAAAATTTATCACGATGCTTCAGAAAAATCGACATAAATTCCGAATATTTTTTTGCCTGTTTTTTTAAACAGAACCCGGCACAGCGCTCACATAGGGATTATTTTTTTCTGTATTTCAGGACTTAAAGAAGAAAAGAGTATGGCCGATCATTTGTAATCCAAGCTTTTCGCCGTATTCAACAAAACGATCTGCCGCTTCGAAATTATATTGACCCGGAGCCGGATGAACCTCTTCCCACTTTAAAATATTTTCCGGAGTGATACTGTTAAAATGCTTCTGTACTATGGCATCTGAGCTTGGTTCTTTACCGTAAATCTGATTTTTATTAAGGGCGACACCAATAAGGAAGTCGCCCTTAAAAATATCTTTCAAGCCCTCTTGAAACTCGCCCACTCACCACCTAGAAAATATAGGAGTTGATAATATTTTCTAGCATCTCCTGTCGGCCGCTCGGTAGAACTGGATTCTTTTCGTTACGAACCCATTTGTCTACATCTTCCATAGTAACCTTGCCGGACATAATCTGCTGGCCGATACCGGAATTGTGGCTGCTATATCTTTCTTCGATGAATTTGCTCAATACTTTATCCTGAATCATTTGATGTGCAACCAATAGGCCTTTTGCAAATGCATCCATCCCGCCGATATGCGCATAGAAAAGATCCGTTGGATCATTGGAACTGCGGCGTACTTTTGCATCGAAATTTAATCCGCCGGTACCGAGGCCATTCTGATTTAAAATAACCAACATTGCCATTGTAGTACTGTAAATATCGGTCGGAAATTGATCGGTATCCCATCCAAGAAGCAGATCGCCTCTGTTTGCATCTACACTTCCTAACCTTCCTGCCGCTGAAGCGACTGCAAGTTCGTGCTCAAACGTACTGCCAGCCAAGGTGCCATGGTTTGCTTCGATATTCAATTTGAAGTCATCGAATAAATCAAATTCTCTCAAGAAGTTTAATGTCGTCGCTGCATCTGCATCATATTGATGCTTTGTCGGCTCGCATGGCTTCGGCTCAATAAGAAATTGGCATTTGAAACCAAGCTTCTTTTTATAATCCACAGCCATATGGAAAAATCGAGCCATCTTCTCCGCTTCTTTTTTCAAATCTGTATTTATTAATGTTTCGTACCCTTCACGTCCGCCCCAGAATACATAATTTTCACCGCCAAGTTCTTTCGTTGCATCGATTGCATTCTTCACTTGTGCTATCGCAGTGGCCATCACGTGTGCATTCGGACTTGATCCGGCGCCTTGAGAATAAATTGCATTGCTGAATAAATTTGCAGTGCCCCATAACAATTTCACGCCGGTTTCTTTTTGAAATTTCTTTGCCACCTCAACCATGGCTTCCAAATTTTTGCATGTCTCAGCAAAAGTTTCGCCTTCAGGCGCGATATCTCTATCATGGAAACAATAATAGTCTATTCCGCATTTTTGCAGAAATTCGAAATTCGCTTCCATAGTATCTTTCGCACGTTGCATAGGATTTGAAGATTTCCGCCATTCTCTTTCAAAACTTGGACCTCCAAACATATCAGCGCCATGTGCCCATCATAGTGTGCCAAAATGCAACTGAAAAACGAAGATGTTCCGCCATCGTTTTATTGCCAACTTTTTGGTTCTTGTTGTAATATTTAAAAGCCAAAGGATTCTTTGAATCTTTACCTTCGTAAGGTATCGGCTTTTCAACTTTTGTAAAATATTTGTTCGTCATATCTACTCCTTCACTTTGATTTATTATATAGTTAAGTTTGAAAGATACATTCTCGCATTTTATCAGTTCAAACAATATTGAACCGTTTTAATAGTACAATTATTTATGATATGTGTCAAGTCCTATATCTATATTATACACGAAAAAGAATAAAAGTACGGTTAACATTTAACTTAAAAAAAGTGACCGTCACTTGCATTACAAATACGTAACGGTCACCCAAGAGTTTTGCAACTACAAATTGGTAAATAGCAGAATACTTAGCTCTTTATCTGAAGGATACGGTTTAACGCAGAAGCCCAGCGTTCATAAAGTTCCGTATATTTAGCTTTATTCGTGCTTTTTGGTTCGATCACTTGCAACCGTTCGAGACCTTTAAACATTTCTTCACGTGATTTGTAATGCTTCACACCTAATCCTGCGCCGCGCGCTGCACCCTGTGAGCCGTCTGTGTTATAAAGCTCTATGGTAACACCGGAAACCTCCGCAAGTGTCTCGCGGAAGATTGGTCCGAGGAATAGATTTGCTTGACCTGCACGCATAACTTTGGGCTTCATGTCCATCTCGTGCATGATATTAATGCCGTAATTAAATGCAAATGCAATTCCTTCATGAACTGCACGCATGAGATGCGATTGTGTATGTATGTTATATTGCAGGTTCATCAGTTGAGCACCTGTGTCGCGATTTTCCAGCATTCTTTCAGCTCCATTACCGAACGGCAAACAGATGAGACCATCGGCTCCAATAGGTGTAATCATTGCAAGTTCATCAAGGCGTGAATATTTTACAGATTCCTGACCTGTTATACGGCGCATCCAGCTGTTTGAAATTCCACATCCGTTGATGCAGAGAAGCACACCGATGCGGCGTGCATCAGCTTTATGATTAACGTGCGCAAAAGAATTTACCCTTGAAGGCGGATCGTATTTCAATGCATCGCTGACCCCATAAACAACACCTGAAGTGCCTGCAGTTGCAGCAATTTCACCTGGCTCCATAACGTTTAATGAGAGAGCATTATTCGGTTGGTCGCCAGCCCGATATGTAACCGGAGTTCCTTTTGCTAATCCAAATTCTTTTGCAGCGCTTTCGGTCAAACGTCCTTGCTCTCCAAATGTTGGGACGATTGGAGGAATCATATCTTTGCTAATTCCGTAATGATCAAGTAAAAATTGTGCGGGTGAATTAGCTTTAAAGTCCCAAAGTATTCCTTCGGATAGACCTGACTCAGTTGTAACTGCATCGCCCGTAAGACGCATCGCAACGTAATCGCCGGGAAGCATAAATTTATCAACTTTTTCAAAAATCTTCGGTTCATTTATTTTTACCCATCTGAGTTTGGATGCGGTGAAATTGCCTGGGGAGTTCATAAGAGATGCCAGACATTTTTTAGCGCCGATGGCTTTAAAAGCATCGCGTCCGATTTCCACGGCTCTGCTATCGCACCAAATAATTGAAGGGCGCAATACCTGCTTGTTCTTATCGACGATAACAAGTCCATGCATCTGATAGGATATACCGATAGCAACGATTTGTTCGCTTTTGATACGTGAAGCAGCTAGAACTTCCTTAGTTGCAATCTTCAGGTTTTCCCACCACATATTCGGATCCTGCTCTGCCCAGCCGGCTTTTGCAGCCGATATAGGCATTTCGTTTTTGGGTGAGAACGCGCTGAAATCACTCTTGCCCGTCTCAAGATTGAGAAGAGACACTTTTACTGATGAACTACCAATATCAAATCCGAGTGTATACATCTGATGTTGTCCTTTTTATTTTATAGATGAAGTAATTAAACATTGTTTAAAGAAAATATTACTTAGTGGAAAATTGATAAATAGTCGTTTGCTTATAAACATTGCCCGGTTTTAAAACAACAGAAGGGAACTCCGGTTTGTTCGGCGAATCAGGATAACCCTGGGCTTCCAGACAGAGCCCTGTTCTGCGTTTATAAACCACGCCGTTTTTCCCCCTGGTTTCACCTAGAGAATTACCCGAATAGAATTGAATTCCAGGTTGATCAGTATATACTGTCATAGTTCGTCCGCTCTTAGGCTCTTGAACTTCTGCAACTTTGCGGACTTTGCCGTTGTAGTTTTTTAGGACCCAGTTGTTATCGTAACCTCCTCCGATAAGGAGCTGTTCATATTTTTCATCGACGCGCGCGCCGATTGTCTTCATAGTTCGAAAATCCAGTGGAGTATTTGCAACATCAGCAAACTTGCCGGTTGGAATTTGTCCTTTGTCTACAAGCGTAAAAGAGTCGGCTTCAATACTGAGTTGATGATCCAGAATTGTCTGAGAGAGGTTACCTGATAAATTGAAATACGAATGCTGCGTTGGATTTAGAATGGTTGTTTTATCTGTTGTCCCTTTATAATCGACGCGGAGTTCGTTTTTATTGCTTAGTGTGTATGTAACAACAAGAGTAACTTTTCCAGGATAACCTTCTTCACCGTCGGGACTGATGAGTGTCAATTTAAGAGCCGGTTCATCTCCATCGAGAGCTTCTGCTTCCCAAAGTTTTTTATTGAATCCGACTATTCCGCCATGAAGGTGATTCTCTCCGTTGTTTGTGGCAAGTTGATAGGTCTTACCTTCCAACTGGAATCGGCCTTTGCCGATACGGTTTCCATATCGCCCAACAATTGATCCTAAAAACGTACTATCATTAATGTAACTCTGCAGCGTGTCATATCCTAGGACGACGTCTTCAAACTTGCCGTTCCGATCCGGGACGATGATTGATGTTACTATCGCTCCATAGTTTATAATTGCCACTTTACTGCCTGAAGAATTGGTTAGAGTATACTGATGGACTTCTTTGCCATCCGGGAGTTTACCAAACGATGTCTTATCAATCACTTGTTTTATCCTTTATATTAAAAGTATGCTTGTTGTTTAAATATATATATAATAGAGTAACCCAAAAGTCAAAGAACAATTGAACCGTTTCAATATTACAATGTTGAATCTAAAAGGCAAATTAAAAATAAATTTATAAAAAGATATCTAAAAATCGTAAGAATCGCAAATTGTGGTTATGGGCTATTTTCATTTATGGATATTTTTATAAGCAAAAGAACCAAACAGTTATACAGGCGGCCATAATTATATGAGCGTTGGCAATGCTTCATTTAATAAACATCCTCGCAGTCCCGCATAGCGGGACCAGGTATTTTGTCACTCCCGCGTACGCGGGAGTCTAATGTTCTGGATTCCTCCCGACTTTGTCGGGACGGGAATGACGACGCAAGCGTCGGGTTATTGAACCCGAAGAAGAATAAATAAGTCTATGGAATTTCAGAATAGATAAGGTTATTTATATGAAATCTCTTTCATCATTTGGAATTGATAAAACATCACTTTCAACGCGTCAAATCAAGATGCTTCTTTGCCGCCTTTTAGTAAAGTGTTTGATCGATATTTTTCTTTTTGTTTCAATAATTATTTATTTCTTTGACATCTGTTAAAATAATTAGGTAACCTTATAATAGTTGAGTAAACTTACTGAAAGTTTTTTGAGCAATATTTTTCCTATAATAGTAATTACAAGTACCCCTTTCATAAAAAAATAGGATCCAATAATCTTTAAACGGGGATTTTATTATGAAGAAAATTAAGGATATCGCTTCACAGTTGCATATCTCCGAGGATGATCTGATTCTCTATGGCAATTACAAAGCTAAAGTACCATTGAAATATATAGACAACAATAAACTAAGAAATAGCAATTTGATTCTGGTCTCAGCTATTTCTCCGACGCCCGCAGGAGAGGGAAAAACGACCATATCAATCGGTCTGACACAGGGAATGAATAGAATCGGAAAACAAACAACGGTCGTGCTGCGAGAACCTTCCCTTGGACCGGTCTTCGGAATGAAAGGTGGTGCGACAGGAAGCGGACATGCGCAGGTCGTTCCTATGGAAGACATCAATCTTCATTTCACCGGAGATTTTGCGACTATTGAGAAAGCACACAATTTACTCGCTGCTCTGATAGACAATAACATTCAAAATAAAAAATATAATTTAGGAATTGATCCTCGAACAGTTCACTGGAAGCGAGTGATGGATATGAACGATCGTTCGCTCAGAAAAATTATTGTTGGTCTTGGTGGAACTCTCTCGGGGATCCCGCGTGAAACTGGATTTGATATTACAGCTGCTTCGGAAGTCATGGCTATACTCTGCCTTGCGGAGAATCTTACCGACTTAAAGCGAAAATTGGGAAATATTTTCGTAGGATTTACTTTTGACAAGAACCCAATATATGCACGCGATTTGAAAGCAAGCGGTGCAATGACCGCACTGTTAAAAGATACTATTATGCCCAATCTTGTACAAACCATTGAAGGAAATCCTGCAATTATTCACGGCGGTCCTTTTGCCAACATCGCACAAGGAACAAATAGCGTTGTTGCAACAAAGATGGGTTTATCTCTTTCAGATTATGCAGTTACAGAAGCTGGATTTGCATTTGATTTGGGAGCAGAAAAATTCTTTGATATAAAATGCGGTTATTCAGGATTATCGCCTAAAGCAGTCGTCCTTGTAGCAACGTTGAAAGCATTAAAATATCATGGCGGTGCAGATTTAAAAACTGTTAACCAGCCGAATAAAGAAGCTTTGAAGAAAGGCCTGGGCAATCTCGAGAAACATATTGAAA
The DNA here is from genome assembly GCA_963727825.1 of Ignavibacteriota bacterium. Taxonomy (GTDB): domain Bacteria; phylum Bacteroidota; class Ignavibacteria; order UBA10030; family UBA10030; genus Fen-1298. The sequence continues at coordinate 75,888 of CAVSHO010000009.1, forward strand.
ACATTATTGCTTTCGGTATACGCCCGGCGGTTGCGATAAATAAATTTACCGCCGACACAGAAGAAGAGCTAAACATCGTAAAAGATAGGTGCAAAGAGCTTGGAGTGCCTGCATCCATAGCAGATGTGTGGGGAAAGGGCGGTGAGGGTTCTATGGAGCTTGCAGAGATAGTCTGCGATATAGCAAAAAATTGCAAAAACAGATATATCCCAACATATGATTGGAATTGGGATATTACGAAAAAAGTCGAAACCATTGCAAAAAATATTTATGGCGCAAAAGCAGTAGAGTATACAGCCAAAGCTAAAGCCGATCTAGAAAAGATAGAGAAACTTGGTCTGGATAAACTTCCCGTGTGCATGGCAAAAACCCAGAACTCACTTTCCGATGATCCAAAACTACTTGGCAGGCCCCAAAACTTTCTGATAACAATAAGAGAAATTGAAGTTGCTGCCGGTGCTGGCTTTGTCATTCCGATCACGGGTGAAATAATGCGCATGCCGGGCCTTCCTGCTGTTCCGGCTGCCGAAAACGTCGATGTAGATGACAACGGAAAGATTACGGGATTATTCTAAATACAATTTATAAGAAAATGAAAGATCAAATTTAATGAGCGTTGCAGGACTTACTATAATCGGCGAATCGATAAACGATTCGGTTCCATCTACTCACGAGCTTTTCGAAAAGAATGATATCGCCGGCATTATCGAGTTAGCAAAATCTCAAGCCGAAAGCGGTGCTGCCTATATCGACGTAAATGTCGGGCTACGTTCCCCTGGATTCATGGCGGATATTGTAAAAAAAATTCAGGAACATATTTCTCTTCCGCTATCAATTGATACTCCAGATCCTGAAATAGCCGCTGCTGGATTGGAAGCTTACAATCCAGTGCTTGCCGGAAAGCGGAAACCGATTCTGAACTCAATTTCCCAGGCACGGCTGCAAATGTTCGACATCTATAAGAGACAGCCATTCATTCCGATAATGCTCCTCACAGAGGGGGCAGAAAAAAGTGGCGATATTAAAATGAACAAAACTGCCGAAGAAACTTTCGCTACAGCAAAAATCATGATGCATATCGCACGCGAACGCATTAATGATGTAGAGAACAGCGAGCTGATTCTTGATCCGGGTATTATGCCAATCGGAAGTGATTCAGACGGAAATTTTAAGCGGCTGATAAATTCGATCAGGTTAATCCATGAAGATGCCGATCTCAAGGGCGTGAATATGTCCGTCGGGCTTAGCAATTTTACTGTCATGTTGCCATCAAAACGCGCAGACGGTTCGCCGGTAAAAGGTCCGCTTGAAAGCGCTTTTTTAACAATGGCAATGCCCATGGGATTTAATACTATTATAGGTTCAGTGAAAAGGAAATATTCGATTCTTGCAGACGATCACCCAGCAATGCAGTGTTTAAAGGATGTGTTGGAATTAGAAGGTTATGATATCATTATGAGAGTTATGAGTTACTATTCTTAAGATAATTTTGAAAAGAACTTAATTAAATGCCGCTCGATTTTGTTACATCTGGAAAACCCCCAATATCACTCCGTGAACGGAAACTCTCCCGCTTCATGCTTTTTTTTGAGGACGTTGTAAAAGTTCCTCTATTCGGTTGCCAGCATTGCGGTGAATGTATATTAGCTTCTACAGCTTTTATCTGCAGCCAAAGATGTCCTAAGCGGATACGCAACGGTCCATGCGGCGGTACAGGCGAAGGAGGATCGTGTGAGGTGTTTCCGGAAAGAAAATGCGTATGGTACAGAATCTATTATCGGTCAAAATTGCTAAATCGTATCAGTTTGCTATATCGCATAAAAAAAATACACAACTGGAATTTGGAAGGTACCTCAGCCTGGCTAAATCTATTCAAAAAGCGAATTGAGGCACCGACCTGGTTTCTCCGCAATGATAAACAAAAGATAAAGGATATTATTTCCCGTGACACTCAAAGAAAAAATTGAATCAAATAGGTTCATTGTCTGCGGTGAGATAGGTCCACCCAAAAGCTGTGACGGCAATGTTATTCGGGAAAAGTCAAAGTACTTTAAAGGTCTTGTTGACGCAGTCAATATAACAGATAACCAAACGGCAGTTGTCAGTTTATCAAGTATTGCTTCAGCGAAGATATTGCTGGAGGAAGGCATCGAACCGATTATGCAAATGACATGCCGCGATCGGAACAGGATTGCAATCCAAAGTGATTTATTAGGTGCCGCTGCATTGGGCATCAACAATTTACTTTGTCTCACCGGCGATCATCAGAAATTCGGCGATCAACCCGAAGCTAAAGGCGTGTTCGATCTGGATTCAATCCAACTAATTGCAACTGTTGCTAAAATGAACAGTGGTTTTTTCCTTTCCAATCAGGAAATGAAAAAAGCTCCGGATTTTCTCATCGGTGCCGCCGCAAATCCATTTGCCGAACCGTTTGAAATGCGGTTAATCCGTTTGCATAAGAAGGTAGAAGCCGGTGCGCGTTTCATACAAACTCAACCAGTGTTTCATATGGAGGTTTTCAGGCGGTGGATGGAAAAAGTTGTCGAAATGGGACTGTATGAGAAATGCGCAATTCTTCCCGGTGTCATGCCAGTAAAATCGGAGAAAGTTTTGCTTCATATGAAAAAGGAAGTCCCTGGTGTAAAAATAAACGATGAATATATCAACCGCATGAAAGAAGCGCGCGATCCTAAAGAAGAAGGTATAAAAATTGCAGTCGAAATGATTCAATCACTACAAAAGATAAAAGGCGTCCACGGTATCCATCTTATGCCCGTTATGTGGGAAAGCATCACTCCGATCATTATCAAAGAGGCAGGATTAGGAACGTTAAACTAATCCTTTACATGGTTTATCATAAGAATAAACCTGTCACATTAAGTATGTTGAAATGTGACAGGTTCTATAATATATCTCAATTGCAAAAATTTTTGTATGTTTCAATTTTTTAGGCAACGAGAAATTTTCACACTGTTATTCTTCACTGAACTTTTTTAGCAAAGGCTTCTCCTGCATACTGCTGCATTTGAAAACCATTAACCTTGCCTGTCTTATCTTTCTCAAAATGAATCGATAAAAACTGACCTTTGATGTAAAAATCTTTCTCAGTTTCTGCATAGAATGGTATCTTCTGGTTTCCAGGAGCAATGCCAACAAGTTGATTATCTTCTCGTACTATTTTGATATGAAATTGAGGACTGATTTCGTACTCGCCAACATATTGATCCAATATTTTGTCATCAATTTTTAAACAAGGCTTTTCAAATACATACTGTAATCCTCTGTTAAATCCTTCAGGTTTTGTTCCTGAATGTCCGGATCCCTTTATTACCGGAGCTTCTACCTCTAGGCCTTCAATATGATAATCTCTAATAGTTGCTGCCAGTTTTTCAAAACCGGGGACATTCTCATATTCACCCATCATCGTATACAGTTTTATTGGATGTGATAATTTTACTTTTGAGAATTTCTCTGCATACTTGTACAACGAAGCATTATCCCATGTCCAAGCTGGACTTCCAGCGACATAATGATTGAATAAATCGGGTTCAGTAAAGAGAGTATATAAAGTGAACAAACCACCTAGCGAGTGCCCAACCAATGTGCGTTCATTTTTCTTTGTTCGATATTTTGATTCAATAAAAGGAATCGCTTCATTCTTAATGAACGAGAGAAATTTTTCGGCATTGCCAAATTGCGATGGCTGACCACTGTTAGTTGGTGTTAAATCAAAAGCACGTCGTTTATCATAATTCGGATTTTCACCGCCCCACGTAATACCGGCAATAATAGCTGCAGGCATAAATCCGTCATAATATTGATCTCCGTAAATAGCTGTTACTAATGAAAAATCCCACTGGCTATCTACTAAATAAATAACCGGGTATGTTTTACTCGTATCTTCATAATGCTGCGGCAAGTTTATATGGAGTTCGTATTCCTGTCCGGTAATAGCAGAATGAATTTTCAAGAAGCTGTGAGCCGGCAATTTCAACCTGAGGTGGTCGAACAGATGAAGCATCTTTTGCCTGGCCAAAACTTTGAGCAGATAAGAGTAAAGATAAAAAGATGAAAACAAAGATTTTACCAATCTTATCAAAACTATTATTATGAATTTTGTGCAATGTGTTCATAAGAATTCCCTTCTCAATGTGGATAATTTTAACGAGTAATTATCTATTATTTGACAACAAGCGAAAAATCAGAATCTCAAGGGGCTCAATTTCACAGGTTCTAACAGAATGAATCAAAATCCGGTGCTTACTTCCGGAATACGCTTAAGGAGATCCCGCATCTGTTCCTGGTTCTCCTGTCCAATGGTGAATGCATCTATACAATTGAGGCTAAGGACGTACCGGAGGCATTCATCAATCTGATGGCGAAGTTGACCAGCTCCAAAAATTTTCATCCCAACAATTCCCTTTCCATCTTTATGCATTCTTCGTAAGACTTTAACCACCGTTGGGACATCGGCATCCATTACCGCCCCCGCTTGGTTAATTCTGGCAAGATCAACCTGCACCCAATCTGAATTGGCAGCCGCTTCTAACGCCTTCAAAGAATGGCAGGAAACACCATGTGCGTGAATAATTCCCTGTTCGCGCGCTTTAGCTAAATACTCCATCGCTCCTTGCTTTTGACCGGGCCAGTCTGCATCTGTCATCATGTGCAACAGGACTATATCGATATAGTCGACTCCAATTTCCTTCCGGAATCGATCCAGATCTTCCTGCATTTCGCTGGCATCAGTTGCATGGGTCTTTGTCAATATCACAACGTTACTGCGTGGCACTCGCTTGAGTGCCTCTTTCATATGAGGATGACTTCCGTATTGATCTGCCGAATCCCAAAAGTTTATTCCCTGATCATATGCAGCACATAGAAGATCCGCGACACCCTTCATACCAAGTTCCCGTGTCTGATCCGAATGATGGTTATATCCATTCGTACCTGTGCCCATTGCTAATCGCGAAACCTTTATGCCCGTCTTGCCAAGTGTGATAATATCATTTGCATATTTCTTATCCTCCCCCATAGCAAAAATCTTTGCCGCTGGTGAAAAAGCCAGAGCACCAGCAGTGGCCGCAGTATATTTGAAAAATTCACGTCTTCTCATAACAGGAATTTTTATATGTTCAAATCAATTGGTGGATAGTAAATGTATCATTCGATTTAAATATGTGGGTGATTTAAAAATTATTATTTTCTCACCGCTTCGATAAATGCTTTAATGTTTTCCGTACTAACTGCGGGCGGCATCCCTCCTCCGCAAGAAAAAATTACTTTAGATTTATCAATCAAAGAATTTACTAGATCGATTGTTGTTTCTGTAACCTTGGCGGTATCGCTGCTTGCCAAAACATCGCGCGGAGGAATATTACCTACTAATGTTACTCTATTTTGGGTCAATTGTTTCAATTCATTCAAAGAAATATCAAAACCCATATTGAATAGATTTACTCCTATCTCCGGTAGCATAGGTGCAGACACCTTGCAGGGGGCATCATTATGCAAAAATTTGATAGAAACACTTGCATCAAATAATTCTTTGAAATATGGCAATCCGAAAGTGCGAAATTCTTCCTCCCCCATAAAACCGATTATATCGTCCAGCAAAAGAATCCCGTCGATGGATGGGAATGTTTCCATTTGCAGATTCAGCCAATCCTTAAGAAATAACGTGATTTTTTTCATTAGTGTTTCAGCTTTTTCCGGCTGCATCATCATCGTAGTCAAAAATTCTGTAGAGCCCATTAGATAACTGGCAATATTTAGAGGACCGCGGGCTACGGCAAATCGAATTTTATGCCCGGCTGCTTCAATTTTTGGTTGGGCAAGTCTTAAACGATTGAGCATGAATGGCAAAAGACCATCTGTTTTCGGGTTCGGCTGCAGAAGCGAATCTATATCATCAACCGATTGGATAATTTTATGCGCATGCGGAAATTCGTTCATCGGGAATACGCAGCGTGCTCCAAACGCCGATGGTTCAGTACACATACCGAATTCAGACCAGAATCCTGGCAGAAACATTACCTCTGGAAAATCCTGGAGTGCTTTCAAATTTGCCTTCAACCATAATTCATCATTTGAAAAATAGTCAAGAATATTAATGCCATACCAATTCGGTAACCATGGACAATCAATAATGAAACCCACCGGCAAAGGATTTAAAATTTCTCCCTTTATTATTTTCTGAAGCATTTCCCATTGTTGATCTGTCATCCTACTTTCCCTTCATTCTTTTATGCAACGACCATTTCTATTTGCATATTACTATTTCTGTTTTTTACGGACTCAAACTTTATGATTTGTGAATAGCACGTTCTGCTTTGGCGACGCGAATTGCTCTATATGTACAATCCTTCATACCGCATGTATCGCAGGTATAATCGACTCTTTTAACTGCTTTTCCGACACCTATAATCCCACTAACAGATTTAATCGGCACCATTAATGAAGATTCGGTCAGAGTGATTCCACAAAAATTAGCTGGAAAGAACGAAAATAGGAGTTGTTGTTCCGACACAGACCAATCGCAATAACCTGGACTGTACCTATTGGTAATTTTTAGTCCTTGTAACCGCATTTGCTTTTCGATGTGATCATGAAGCACATCAGTTGTCTGTTCTTCTGTTACCGATGCAACAATATCGACCATGTAACCTAACGTGGCATCACCGTCGGCAAACAATTTTTTTGCCCAGGTTTCCATCGCCCGGCCTATGGTACAGACAAACAACGCTGCCTTTTCGGATTTTCTGAGCTGGCTTGTAACAATCTTTTGTAATCTGAAAAATTTATTCCCGATAATTAATCCATCATTTCGATCTTCGGTTTTTTTAACATCGAGAAGCCGATAGCCTGCTTGTATTTCACAATATTCTGGTAATCGAAAAAGAATATCATCGATCATTTCTTCAAAATGTGGCGGAATTGTTCCCTTCGTATATCCAAGAGCAGTCACGATTTCATTTTTACTAATTGATAGATCGCTGAAGTTAATTTTAACTTCAAAAGTATCTTTCTCTCGTTCGATTTGTGGAAATATAATTTCCATCAGTGAACTCTAATTGCATGGACTAAACTCTGGATATGTGACGGCGTAGTACCACAGCAACCACCGATAATATTCGCCCCGCTATTTATCAAATCCTGAACTTTTGCAGCCATCATTTCCGGTGTTTCCGGAAAATCCGTTTTACCATCTTGATAAATAGGCTTGCCTGCGTTGGCATGGACGAGGATAGGAGTTGATGGATCAATACTTCTGATTTCCTTTACTATGTCAATCATTTGATCGAATCCGTTTCCGCAATTCGTCCCGATGACACAAGCTCCAGCATCCTTAATCGCCTGGACCATTTCCGCAGGTGCAACTCCCATCATCGTACGGTATTCACCATTGAGGGTTTTTTCAAAAGTAAAGGTACATGCAATTTCCAAACCAGTAGATTCATGCGCTGCACGAACCGCGAGACACGCTTCATCAAGAGCAGACATAGTTTCTACACAAATGGCATCTACGCCGCCTTTTTTAAGAGCTTCTGCTTGAATACAGAATCCGTCGTATAATGTCTCTTCAGATACTTGTCCCATCATCAACATGATGCCAGTAGGACCGATGGAGCCAAGCACAAGATGATTTCCACCTGCTGCTTCTCTTGAGATAGCAGCAGCAGCTTCATTTAACTCGGAGGTACGATCTTGCAACCCATAATGCTCCAACTTAGACGGACTGCCGCCAAAACTGTTGGTGAGAATCATATCAGCACCGGCGTCGATATAACTATTGGCAATTGCAAACACATCGTTGCGGTGAGTAACATTCCAAAGTTCCGGACATTCCCCGGGCTGTAAACCACGTTGATATAAAAATGTTCCCCAAGCACCATCGGAGATGAGGACTTTTTTTTCTTTTAGCGCCGTTAGAAGTAAACTCATTCCTGATTTTCCCGATTACTTAAAAATTATTATCCTGTTGCCAAGGTGAGTTGTTTTTCTTTTATCAGGTTATGCAATACTAATTTTATCTAGAAATGCCACCGCACCCTGAGGATCATGAGAATAGCTATCTGCACCCATTTTCAAGGCAGCTTCCATAGTCAAAGGCGCACCGCCAACAATAATTTTCGTGTCTGGAAATTGTGTTTTAATTTCCTGAACTGTTTTCGACATATTGATCATAGTCGTCGTTAGCAAAGTGCTTAAACCGACTATGCAACCCGGAGTATTCCTGATCGTTTCTAAAAATTTGGCCGATTTAACATCGACACCCAAGTCTATTACTTCCCAGCCATTACCTTCGATAACCATTCTGACAAGATTTTTGCCAATGTCATGCAAGTCGCCTGCGACAGTACCAAGCACAAATTTTCCCTTTGCTTTAATACTTCCCTTTTTGAAAAATGGTTCAAGATGAACCATTACAACCTGCATCGCTTTAGCTGCCATTAATAGTTCAGGAACAAATACTTCGTTTCTACTGAACCGTTCCCCGATCCGCTGCATTCCATCGTTGCATGCTTTTAGAATAATATCAGGGCCCACTCCTTCTAATAATGCTTGCTTTGTCAATTCATCCGCACCTTCCTGATTTTTTAAATCGGGTGGATATGGGGCAATCTTGTTAACCTTTCCTCGTTCAATGCATAAACTAATTCTATCAACCAATTCACTCATGTCGAATTCCTTTTGCTATATCGATACTAGATTTTTCTTAGTTTAAAATTGTGGATCAATAATATCTATTTATATACCTCGTCATTCCCTTGGTACTCAAACCAATCATAATTTGCTATGTTCTTGCTCATCTGGCCCAGTGAAGTAGCGTACATTGCGTACATAGAACCAACAAATCCACCGGCAATCCGCGTACTTAAGAATGTGGCATCAACATTGTCCTTAAGCAAATTCCATTGATTGTATATCGAGGAATAGAAAAATGCATACGTGTTTCCCCGTGCTTCAATTTTTAAGTACACTGCTTTTTCGGACATTTCTTTAGAAAGTTTTTGAGATGCCAAGAGTTCCATAGTGTTGCGTTTAGATCCGGTTCCCGATTTATACAATTGAACCACCGGCTCATTTTCATCAACCGACTCACAAAGAAAGTAAAAATGTTCTTCATTTTGGAAAACTAACAGACCGGCTTTTTCATTACTTCCCTGAGGGGAGAATTCTAAGGCGACGCTTGCAGACCCATATGCATGCTGTTGACGTCTGCCAATAAAACTCGGGTTCTTAATTCCAGAACACATTTCTGGCCTTACCTTGATCGATAGAAATCCCTTCTTACTCTCAAGATTATACCAACTTTCATGTGGAGTTCTCAGGAAGACCCAATCCGGATGAAGTTTTGGCTGATCAAATTCATCTCTGAGAATGAAATTACCGCTGTACGGATGAGAATCTTCATCGATGGATGATTGCATTGGATATGGATACGAATACTGAACCAATTCGTAGTCAGGGTTGATAACCGGCCAGCCATCCTTCCATTTTACTGGCGCTAGAAATGTCTCTCGGCCAATATTCGTATAACCCTCTTCAACAGGTGGATAGGGCCTGGAACCTAAAAAGACCGACCACCAATCTCCAGCATTTGTCTGCACAAAGTCGGCATGCCCGGTACAGGTTATGGGAAATTTCCGTTTGGGATCCAAATGCCGCTGAGTAAGAATTGGATTTTTCTGATATGGAATATATGGACCTTCCACCTTTGTACTTCTAAAAACCACTTCTGAATGCTGATCTGCCGTTCCACCTTCCGCTGCTATAAGATAATAGAATCCATCTTTCTGAAATATGTGAGGTCCCTCGATCCAGACCGGTTTCTTTGAAATATCAACCCCACCATTTACTAGTAATATTTCTTCTCCCATCGTCTTGAGGCTGTCAAAATCGAATGCACGCATTCTGATCGTCCGATGGCCGTCATAGAGAGACCTATCATTTGGCGGTATACTATTATAGAGTATGTAGGCATTCCCGTTTTTATCGAAAAACAATGAGGGGTCTATACCGTTGATTTGCGGCAGCCAGACGGGGTTGGACCATGGTCCTGCAGGATTTTTTGCTGTAATAACAAAATTCCCGCCTATATCTACCAATGTGCAGGTAATATAATAGAGTCCTTTATGATGCCGAATAGCTGGTGCAAAAATGCCGCGAGATACACCTTGGCCATCGAGATTCAATTGTTCCACTCGATTCATTGCATGACCAATGAGCTTCCAATGCACTAAATCCTTACTGTGGAAGACCGGGATACCGGGGAAATATGAAAATGACGAGTTCACTAAATAATAATCCGTCCCGACCCTGCAAATACTCGGATCTGGATAGAAGCCAGCAAGAATTGGATTCGTGAATCCCTTTTTATCCTGCGCAGATGAATTGCAGCATAGAATGAAAAAGAGTATGAAGAAGACTGTTCGCATAATTAATCGATCCATTTTTTTACCTTCCTGTATTTGATCTAAGTGCTCCGTAAAAACTTTCAGGAGGACCCAAATAGCATTGTTTCACACCGCCTGTATTCACGACAACCTTTTGAAGAACAACACCGGGGTCAACCATCCAGATCTTCAACACGTGATAACCGGGCTTAGCAATTTTATGAGTTGAATGACTGTAGCGTGCGTTGTCTGCAACCGATTTCTCCCAGTCCATGTTCCCGTGCATCGCACTGAAATTGGCCGGTACCAGTGTGACGAGTTGCGGTGCCTCTGCATCAAACGAAATTGCATATCGAAGCTCGCGACCGGGTATAAAATTTAACGTCGGGGAATTAATTGTACAAACGTCAAATGTCCCGGGCTTAAATAAATACATTTGATATTCCAGACATGGTGCATCTATTCCCGGAACAGCGCTGCTCGCATTTGCCGGAGCCACAGCCCTCATCGCAGATAAAGTATTTCCATAATCTTCAATGTTCATCCATTGCCTAGAGCCAACATCTATTTTCTTCATATAATGCTCGGCTTCTATCGAAATAAAACCTTCTCCTTCAACGAAACCCTGCAATGAATCACGAGTCATCTCTGTCGGATAAAAAACGTCTATCTTTACATTGACCTCGCTATTTGTACCGATGATTTTTAAAGAACCAGTACATTTACCTTTTGGTACACTGCTCCAATCTATGTTAACCCAAATACGTTTATCTTTTTCTATAGTGCCCTTGAATTCGCTGAGCAATATCCATGAGTCGCTGGCAATAGCACTGAACTCAAATGGTATTTTGCCTTTATTAAATACGTCAACATAATGATGCTGTTGATTGAATACATCGAATGAAGGCAGTACAGCTTCGGTTTGCGAATTAGGCCAAGATTCTTCAGAACCATCTACGGCAACACCCATGGCCGATGTATCCGGTACAGAAATCTCTGTTAGCTTGATTGCTCGCAGACTATTTTTTGGCGGATCCTGCCAACTTGTATAACCCAAATGTGTTTGATCCATAAAGTGATTCCATTTGCCATTAGCAAACGTGCGATTGAAATAACCCATTAAACTCGTATCTGCCTGGAATAAATCACGAGTTCTACTCGCCATGTCGTTTGTGCTGACTCGACCTTGATGTGCATATAAAACATTTTTACCAGCAGTAAAGTACAATTCGTTCACCAATGCACTGGCTTTTGTGGGAAACAACACCAATTCATAAAATGCGTCACGCTTGTTTTCAGGCAACTTGCCCGAAATTTCTTCAGCCTTTTTAGTGAGCGTATTAAAATCTGCTACAACTTTTTCCGCTTCCTGATAATTGACTAAGCTGTAAGTTGTCGGACTGAGTAATTCGGGTTTCCGTCGCCCATTGTATTTTGTGTACTTAGAAAGAATGTCTGCAATTTCTTTGGCATAGGTTGATCCAAATTCCCGCTCAGCCCAGAGCCTTGTATATTCACCGATATTATCGTTCTTCCACCTCTCCGTGTTCCAGGCAAGATCCATAAAATATTCTAGCGGAAACTCAAGGCCCTTGAAGTGACCGACGTTCACAATCCATATCCTATCGGCACCATATTGTTTGGCAAGTGACATCTGATCCCATATTTTGGGAATCGGATTGGTGTTGACCCATTGGTAGTTTCTGGGCCCGCCGTGATAGTCGAAGTGATAATAGATTCCTGCACCACCCTGCCGTTTGTTTTCTTCAACAGTCGGCAGACGACGAACATTACCCCAATTATCCTCAGCCCACAAGAGCGTCACATCGTCGGGAACGCGAAAGCCCTCGTTGTAGTAAGCCAGTACTTCCTTATAGGGACACCATAGTTGGGGTACCTTAGTCACATCTTTATTTATTTCCTGTTCAATTATACTCCGCTGATCATTTATGATATTTGTCAACAAGTCCATGCTTTGAGCATCTGTACCGCCCGGGATCATTTCCGTATCATTTTCTCCCCGCAAGCCTATAGTAATGATGCTCTCATATTTTTTATTACGCCTGATACCTTCACGCCAAAAGTTTTTAAGAACATCCGGATGTTGGGCATAATTCCATGGTCCTACCGTTTTAAAGTAGCGTCGATCCCACTCTTTCTGCGCTCTGAGCATAGGTTCTTGATGCGAATTACCCATAACAATCCCATATTCATCTGCAAGTCGGGGATTTTCCGGATCGTCTTCATTAAAAGCATTATTCCACATGGCCGGCCAGAGATAATTTCCTTTCAGCCTGAGGATCAACTCAAACAACTTTTCATAAAACTGATGATTGTAATTGGCAACACCCGCCGGTATTGGCGGATTTTCGCTTGGAGGAATTGTACCAAATTTTTCAGTAATCCAATTAGTAAGATCCGGATATTCATCGTTGAGAAAGATTCCTCGATATTTAACGGAAGGCGGTCCTTGTACATATTTACCAGGGATCACAAAAAGGGCATCTTTATGTTCTATGGAAACATCCGCCCACCAATACCAGGGAGAGACACCTATCTTTTTCGAAAGGTCATATATTCCATAAATTGTTCCCCGTTTATCACTACCGGCAATGACAAGTGCTCGTTTGATATGTGGAAACGGATTTTCTACAACTTGGATAAGAAAGGATTCCCATTTTCCCGATATATCATTGACAACGAGTTTCTTTTCTTTTATCAATCTATCGATAAGCTCGTTCTTCCCTAATGTACCAATTAACACTACTTCCCTTGCTCGTGGCAAGGAGTCGAAACTAAAGGCCGGTTCCCGCGATGTAACCTTTTTGATATCACTTTGCAAATGCCTTGCAGCCAGAACTATTCCTGGAAAATCTTTCGAGCTAATTATAATGGACGCAACACTTTCAGCAGATGAGATGGAATAATTGTTGTTTTGTTTTTCAAATTTAATATATGCTGTTTGTTCTTGGGCTTGCATTTTCCCGACTATAGATAGTCCAAGAAAACTCATGAGATATATGAAATGCAGCGAATTCTTCAGATATGTGTTATTTTTAAAGTTATAGCCAGAAAATTTTAATGGGGGCATTTCGCATCCTTTATTTCTGCAAAAACCTTTATAGAATTTCGAGAACTTTGATGTTAATTAAGAACAATTGAACCGTTTTAATATTAGCCACATTATATTATTAAGGTAAGAAAAAACCTCTGAAAAAAAAGCAACAATATCCCGCTAAATAACTCCACAATAATTGCTGCTTCGTAGGTGAAAAACTATTTTAAAGTTTATTAAGTTCAATGTGAATTAAATCGATTTTATTTAATACTTTCATATTTAATTGCTTATTACTATTATTATACCGGTTCAATTCTAAGGAAGGTTATATGAAAAAGATTACTATCGATGATGTTGCTAAGAGAGCAAACGTTTCCAAGGGAACTATCTCTGCAGTCATCAATGCAAAAAACACTGTTAGGCCGGTTACACGTGATCACATTTTAGAAACGATGAAAGAACTTAACTTTCGTCCGAAGGGTGTTGCAAGGAACCTCAAAAACGGAAATCAGGATAAATGCATTGGTATTATTATTAAGGATATTAATTATCCATTCTATACATCCATCGCGTCCGGAGTGTGTGATTTTGCCAAAACGATGGGGTATTCAGTCATTATAACAAGTTCTGAAAATGATCACGCATCTGAGAAAAGATTTTCACATCTTTTTTCCGCAAAAGATATCAAAGGAGCTATTATTGCTCCTATCGTAGAAGGGACAGCGGAAATTGAACACTTGTTCAAACTGAAGATGATCAACTATCCTTTCGTCTTACTGGAAGATGTTAAGGGCATACAGGCCAACGTGGTAGCAATCGATAATCTTAGAGCTATAAAAAAGGCGGTCAAGTATCTTATTGAAAGCGGCCATAAAAATATCGTGCATTTTGCCGGCCCTCCAGAATCCTCGCATACTCAAGAGCGCATTGAGGGATTCCGCCATGCATTCAGTGAAAGCACTCTAGTTTTCAATGAAGATATGATTGTCTCAGTTGGATCGATATATGAAGAAAGTCATTCAAAAACGATCGAGTTTTTTAAGAATAGAAGTCGCGAGAACTTCCCAACGGCTATCGTTTGCTTCAATGACCAGCAAGCTCTTGCAGTCTTGACTGGTTTGAAGGAATTGAGCATCAAAGTGCCGGAAGAAATTTCTGTCATTGGCAATGATGATATTTATTATGCCAAGATTTATCCAGTCCCGCTGACGACAATTCGGGCTCCCCAGCACGAGATCGGCTATCGAGCTGCAGAGATTTTAATCAGGAATATAGAATCTTCGGTACTGTTACCGAATGAAAAAGTAATTCTCGATACAGAATTTATAATACGAGAATCATCAAGGGTACTGAATAAATAAGAACCTGGTTGTACTGCATTAGTATTTCCAAATATGGAATTATGTTTTCAGTAATTCCTTCCATATAAGCGCTGCAGCTCCAAGAATCGCGGAATTGCCAAGCGGCAAACCCGACGGCAACAAGCGGACCTTATTTTTAAAAATATTGAGCAGGTATTCTTCCATGTATTTCTTTGTGGGATTAAAGATGAAATCCCCCGATGCCGCCAATCCTCCGCAAAGAATAATTGCTTCCGGACTTGTATAAGCAATAGAATCTGCAAGTTTCAATCCGAGATATTTTCCTGTCATTTCAAATGCTTCCAATGCGAGTTTATCTCCATGCTGTGCCGCTTCGAAGATGCGTTTTGACGTAATACTTTCAAGACTGATTTCACGGAGCTCACTCGAAGATGATGTCGTGTGAAGAAGTTCCTCAACTGTTCTTTGAATTCCGCTCGCTGATGCGTAAGTCTCCAAGCACCCGCGCCGTCCGCAACCGCACAGACGACCATTCGGATCAACAATAGTGTGGCCAATCTCTCCTGCAAAACCATCATGGCCGTAAATGAGTTCTCCATTTGCTACGATGCCGCTGCCAAGACCGGTCCCTAAAGTAATAACAATAAAATCTTTCATTCCTTTTGCTGCGCCGAATAACATCTCCCCAAGCGCGGCGGCATTCGCGTCATTCGTTAGTGCAATAGGGATGGAATACCAACGGCGCAGTATTGAAACAACATCAACAAATTTCCAGCTTAAATTCGGCGGCTGCTCGATGGTACCTTTATAGTAATTAGCGTTTGGAGCGCCTAAACCGATACCTATAAGTTTAAAATTTTCTTTCCCTGATTCAAAAAGAATCTCAGCTTGTTTATGAAGCCGTTCAAAAAATTCTTCTGACGGCTGATGTGCTTCTGTTGTCATTGAAGCTTCAGCGAGAAGCTTTCCTTCATGATCGACATATCCGAAAGTTGTGTTTGTGCCTCCGATATCTACACCAAGAACTACTTCTTTTTGATCCATTCCAATCCTTTTTATATGAGGGTGCGCTCCATTCCAGCTCACCCCGATTTTCTCAACATTAAGGCGCTGATATCGCTCCAAAACCTGACGCATTAGTTCTATAGTCTCACCTATTCCACGCAAGTCTTTCATCGCTGGAATTTGAATCGATTGTGTAAAATCTAAATTATTAAGCTTCTGCACATCACTAACAAGTCGTGCGATAGGCCGACTGATTTGGTTTGCAAGCATCCAGCCAAGGACCAGCATTATAAACACAAAGCCTAAAACGAGAGAGGTGGTGTATAGCAACAAATCTTCCACCGGTTTAAGTATTGTCTTTTCCGGCACAGCGATAATCAGCCACATCTGAGCGGTCTTAAATGCGCTTATCAGAACACGCCAATTGGATTTATTTTGACATACACTCTGCAACGTGCTTACTCGTTCCTCCATACCATGTATATCGACAGGTTTAAAGGAAGATTGATTTTGTATCAGCACTGCTGATAAGCTTTTAATGCTTGCGGAATAATTTTCACCTATTGGCAGGGCGGCAAAGAGTGTATTCAATTTTTTTGCATCCCAGGTAATCGTCAGAACGAATGGAATGTCCTGAACGTTAAACCGCGTTTGCATAATAAATAATTCTTGATGCTGTAAGGTATCATTTACCCATTGTATGTGTAATGTGGTGTCTATCTTCGAACAAACCCATGCGCTGTCCTTTATCGGCATATTGAATGCAGGGTAGGAAGTGTTCTGGCTCGTAAGTTCGTCGGGAAGTTTAGGTGATCGAATCTTGATTTGTACGATTTCTGGATGAAGCGTCATCATAGAGCGAAGAAGGATTTCACCTTCTTTCGGACGCTCAGTTATTTGCCCAACGATGAATCTTGTTACGTCCGACCATGAAGCAATGGTGCGGTCAAGATTCTCGATAGCATAACTTTGTAATTGTTGAACGATATTCAATCGTTCCGTGATAACTGATGCCTCATACTTCGGTCGAATCACAGTCAAGACAATGAGGAGTGTGAGAGCTGTGATGCTTCCTAAAACAATAAAAAATCGATTTCGAAGAGAAAGTCGTAAGCGCATCGTTTCCTTTTATCGGACTATTTATACTGCACAAACACTTGAAATAATAAGTATAAATCACGTCAACCTCCATAGTTTTTAGGAAAAGAGCGGTGGTTATCTGTAATAGAAGACATCATTTAGAGCCCAATTCCTTTTTCGAACTGTGCTTTTTCATTTTAAATTAATATAACTTTCCTATAAAAAATTCGTATAATAAATCGAATCCAATCCAATTCTCGAATTACACTTTCACTGTACATTTAAAAAGGAGCGGCGCATCATGGAAAAACATATTTCACTCGTTGGAATTCTAAACATTGTTTATAATGCTTTGGGGATCATTGGCGCATTTGTCCTTTTCGCAATCTCAATCGGTTTTAGATATTTCTTTGAGTTGATCTCTCGGTGCAGTCACCACGGAATGGATGAAATTCCTCCTGAATTGATGGACATATTACCGTTCATCCTGTCTATTATCGGGATTTTTATCTTGACATTTTCTATTATCGGAATTATTGGTGCTGTCGGTGTGATTAAGAAAAAAGAATGGGGTCGGATTATAATGCTCGTGGTATCATTTTTCGATCTGATACGTATGCCGCTCGGTACCGTTCTTGGCGTCTATAGTATTTGGGTGCTTCTGAATGATGAAACTATCCGGTTCTTTAATCCAGTTCTTAATGCACCGGCTGAAAAACCAACAACCCAATCTTGAGACAATCTTTATATGAAAATTCTCGCGCTTGAAAAAGAAGTTGCTGGAATTACAGACGAGCAATTCACGCCTCCTCTTTTGAAAGAAGAAGCGATGCGGGCATGGGCGCTGCATCAAACGGGAATTATTCGCGAGCTGTACTTCCGGCCGGATCGAAATGAAGCAGTTTTGATTCTCGAATGCAAAGATGCTGATGAAGCTCAATCTGTGCTTGCAACACTACCGTTGGTTAAGTCGGGATTGATTGCATTTGAAATCATTCCGCTTATTCCTTACGACGGTTTTGCACGACTTTTTTCGGAAGAATTTATACGAAAATAATGTAACAGCTCAGTATGTTTTTCAATAATGACTTTCTTTGCCTTGGTGGGGTCATTATTCTTTGACCTCACCCTCCGCCAACCAGCCCGCTGCGCGTTCTGGCGGGAAAGCAGGCGGACAAGTAACCCCCTCCTATGAGGAGAGGGAATTATTTTTCTTTTTACAAATATACTGAGCAGTCAGAGAATATCATAAATGAAGTTGTTTTTTATTCCTGACTCCTTTACATTAAATAAAGCGCTCTGAGTTCCTTTCTCGATCGCAATCATTTTTCTCCGGAATTTTGTAGATGCATCGAATTCTCCGCGCTTCATAAACAAGCTCTGTAATCGCATCCAATATACGCAGCTTTCTTACTAATAAGCTGAAAGGATTCGATCCATGAATATTCTTCTCGTAAATCCAAAATTCCCTGATACGTTCTGGAGCTTCAAGCATGCACTCAAGTTTATCTCCAAGCGCACCACCTTCCCTCCGCTCGGATTGCTTACGGTAGCATCAATGCTGCCTCATTCATGGAATAAGCGTTTGGTTGATATAAATGTGCAAGACTTCCGAGAAATTGAATTGAGATGGGCTGACCTCGTTTTCCTGGGCGGCATGTCGATTCAATTGAAATCAGCACGAGTTATCATTGACCAATGTAAAACGATGGGAAAAAAGATTGTCGCTGGCGGACCTTTGTTCACATCGTTCCCTGATGAATTTAATGATGTCGATTATCTCGTATTAAACGAAGCAGAGCTGACACTGCCGCAGTTTCTCACGGACATTAAAAGTTGCAATGCTCGCCATATCTACCAGACCGATCAATGGGCTGATGTTACAACGACTCCCGTTCCGATGTGGAATCTCATCAATTCGAAGTATTACTCTTCTATGAACATTCAATACTCACGCGGCTGTCCATACGATTGCGAATTCTGCGACATTACAGTTCTTTACGGACACTTGCCGAGAACAAAAACAAAAGAGCAAATGCTTGCAGAGCTAGAAGCTTTGTACTCCATCGGCTGGAGAAGCGATGTTTTTATTGTTGATGACAACTTTATAGGCAATAAGACATTGCTGAAGAAAGAAATTCTGCCTGCAATTATTAATTGGATGGAAAGAAGAAAGCATCCATTTGGTCTCAACACTGAAGCTTCTATCAATCTCTCCGATGATGAAGAACTTATGGACTTGATGGTGAAAGCAGGGTTTAATGCTGTGTTCGTCGGTATCGAATCACCAAATGAAGAAAGTTTGATTGAGTGTAAAAAGAATCCAAATAGAAACCGCAACCTTGTTGAGTCGGTCAAGAAACTTCAGCACAAAGGATTGCAAGTACAAGGCGGATTCATCGTAGGGTTTGACAGCGATCCGAGTTCGATCTTCCAGAAAGTAGTCGAGTTCATTCAAGATAGCGGCATCGTTACTGCAATGGTCGGATTGTTAAATGCACCAACAGGTTCAAGATTATATAAGCGGATGCTTAAAGAAGGACGTTTGCTCAAAGCAATGTCAGGCGATAACACAGATTTCTCTATGAATTTTATCCCTAAAATGAATTACGACTTTCTTATCAACGGATATCGGTCGATTTTAGAAAATATTTATTCTTCAAAACAATATTATACTCGTGTCAAAGAATTTTTGCAAACTTACAATCCACCAAAGGTTAGAATATCATTTGTGAAATCAAATCACTTAAAAGCGTTATTGAAATCCGTAATCATCCTTGGCATTATCGATAAGGAACGTTTGCATTACTGGAGATTGTTTTTCTGGTCGCTCTTCACTCGTCCGCGAATGTTTCCGCTTGCTATCACATTTACAATTTACGGATACCACTACAGAAGAATTTTGGAATATTATGTGAGGGGATGAAGAATAGTAATCAACAAGCAACAAACAGCAATTGTTATCCAATTCTCACTATTAATTGATCAATGCACATTGCTCGCGGCTTTTAGTGTATTCTTCATAAGCATCGCGACAGTCATTAAGCCGACGCCGCCGGGGACAGGCGTAATTGCCTTCGCGACTTTTGATGCAGATTCGAAATGCACATCACCGACAATACTATATCCTTTCGGCGAAGAAGCATCTTCTACTCGATTAATACCGACATCGATGATGACAACACCCGGCTTTAACATTGCACCGGTGATAAATTCCGGTTTACCAATGGCGGCAATAAGAATGTCTGCAGATTTGATATAGGCTGTGAGATCAGAAGCGCCCGTGTGCGCTACAGTCACGACTGCATTTGCGCCGCGCTGTTTTTGTAATAAGATATTCGCAATTGGTTTGCCGACTATATTGCTGCGGCCGACAATAACAACGTGCTTTCCCGATGGATCATTTCCGCTTCGAATGAGAAGCTCTTGGATACCTGCTGGTGTGCAGGATTTAAATGTATCAAGTCCGATAACTAATTTTCCAATGCTCATAGGATGGAAACCATCCACATCCTTTCGCGGATCAATCGCTTCAATCACTTTCTGTTCGTTAATGTGCTTTGGAAGAGGAAGCTGAACAAGTACACCATGGATTTTTGAGCTGTGGTTGAATTCGCTAATCTTATCCAGCAATGCTTGTTCGGAAATAGTTGCAGGCATAATTTCAGTAATAGAATAAAAGCCTATTGCTTCACATGCCTTCCCTTTCGATTTTACATACGATTGCGATGCCGGATTATCCCCAACGAGAATGACTGCAAGTCCCGGCACAATGCCATTTGTTTCTTTTAAACGCCGAGTTTCTTCTTTTATTTCACGCTTGATATCCTCGGCAATTTTCTTTCCGTCTATAATCTCAGCCATGCTTAATCCTTTGCGTTTTGACAATCTATTGTGACAAATGGAACATTCATGTTAAATCCATGCCTTTGTTCAGCCAACAGATTTAATTTGTGTTCAATTCTCTGAAAGACATCCTCCTGAGATTCAATCGGCACCAATTCTTTCCAAGCAGTCATAAATATCTTCATAAAGAAATGATTTAGCATAGCAGTGCCATCTGAGAATTTGAAATCAAACTCATCTTCATAAAGTTTAATATTATAAAAATTCGATTGTTCCAGTAAATTTACAAATTCGGATACCGGCCTTCGCTTCTCATAGATATGAGCATCAACCTTCAGCTGCAATTCGTTAAAACCGCCCTCACGTAGAACTTCATGGAATACATCATAGAATTCGGCAAAAGTCCGGTTTGTATTAAATGTAAATACAAATTGAGAATGCGGCTTTGACACACGGCTGCATTCACTTAACGTTTTAGAAAGGTACTGAACGTTATTAAGCCCGTTATTTGAAACAATCAAATCAAAAAAACTATTTTCGAAAGGCATTCGTTCAGCCACACCTTCGACAATTTCAATATTCTGAACACCTGCGTATTTTATTTTAAATTTTGTACGTTCAATAGCCGCTTTCCACGGGTCGAGACCGAATACTCTAGAAGTGGAACCCAGACGCATAGCAAGCTCTATTAATGGAAAGCCAGGCCCAAAACCTATATCAAGGGCATGAATATTTTTTTTATACTGGACGAGATTAAGCAGTTTTATTCCAAAAGGCGCCGACCAAAACGACATATCATCAAGTGCAGATAAATAATCTGGGTCATTGAAATCTAATTCGGTTTTTAAGTACTGAGTCATTTATTATCGTGATTTATAATTAAAACAGTACTATTGGAAACTTGGAAAAATAACTTGTTCAATCTTTGTTGCCTTGCCGGTTTCTGTATCTACCTGAATATATACCGCACACATCCTTACATCATGCTCGGCAAGCTCAAACTTGTAAGGTGTCTGGAATTGAAACCGGCGGATTGCAATTTCTTTCTTCATCCCTATCACAGAATCATACGGCCCGCTCATACCGACATCCGTAATATACGCAGTGCCTTTCGGAAGAATCCGCGCGTCTGAAGTTGGTATGTGCGTATGTGTCCCTACAACTACGCTCACGCGCCCATCAAGATGCCAGGCAAGCGCCATTTTCTCTGCGGTAGCTTCGGCATGCATATCGATAAGGACGACTTTTGTGTCTTTCTCAATTCTACTCAATGCCCAATCTGCCGTTTTGAATGGATCGTCGATAGTTTGCATAAATGTCCGTCCCTGCAAGTTGATAACGCCAATACGTCCTTTTTCTTTTAAATCGTAAAGAACGAAACCGTTGCCGGGATTTTCCTTCGGATAGTTCAGCGGCCGCAGAATGTTGCGTTCTTTCGAGATGAGCGCTTTTGCCTGCCAGCGGTCCCATAAATGATTACCAGTAGTGATAACGTGAACACCTAACTCGAAAAGTGTTTTCGCGTCTGCTTCATCAATTCCTTTGCCTTCGGTAACGTTCTCACCGTTAACAACACAGAAATCGATTTCATATTTTTGGATGTACTGCTTGAGCAACGTCGAAACGAGCGTCATTCCCGGTTTGCCATTAATATCGCCTACAAAAAAAATATTTATCGGTTTAGCCACAAATTCCCTCTATGTGTTATGATTTAAATGTGATGTCCAGTATAATTTTAGATATCGATGCTTAGTAAAAAGCTGGTCAGTTCAGACCTAGAATGTTTTTGTACACCTGCTTCGTTTTTTCTCCTACCTTTTCCCACAGAAATTCCTTTTGAATGCGTGTACTCAGTACATTATCTTTTTTATTTTTCAAGGCCGCTTCTATTCCTTTAGCAATACTCTCTGTAGATGTCGGCTCAACATAGACCGCATCATTGCCAAAATAATCTTTAGTTCCGCCAACTGGTGTGATGACAATTTTTGCTCCAGTCAAGCCCGCTTCTAATGCGGCAATTCCCGGGGTCTCAAACTGCGATGGAAGAACAAAAACATCACAAGCAGCATAAGCTGATGCCAGCAACATCGAGTCATGAGGAATCGCATCGATAATCAATAACCGAGGATTGCGGCTTGCACGTTCAAGACACGCCCTTCCGGATGGCGTATCTTCTATACGTCCTATAATTACCGCCGGATGATCGACGCGCTCAAGCGCTTCAATGAGCCGTAAATAATTTTTACGTTCAGGCCCGATATGCCCTACAGAAAGGATAAAGTTTTTTATCCCATACTCTCGTTCGAATAATCCTGATGCCGCATGCACAAATCGTTCTTCCACGCCATTCGGAACGACGATTACTTTTTTCCTCGGAATGCCAAAAGCATCAACAAACAAATTCCCTTCTTCAGTGGTGTTTGGTGTAATGGCTTCTGCCCAGCTGCACATCTCTGCGATTAAGCCGTAATCCGTCCAGATTCCTCGCAATTTGCGGCTTATAAGTTTATCGATTTTGATAACATTCTGAACCACATTAGCGGAACGCCGCGTATAAAAAACCGGCGAGATGACGAGAGGAAGTCCATGCGTTTTTATAGCACGTGCAAAATGGTACGTTGCCATGTTTGCTGAAAAAACATGCACAAGATCAAATTCGTTCGCTTGAAAATTCCGCCAAGAATCGAATAACGTTACATGCACACCAAGGTTTTCCAATGCTTCTTTTGTTTGAAGCACTTGTATAAGCACACCACCGCGCGTTAATGCTGTCGCCTGACTTGTTGCAAATAAAATGTGCATACGTTATCCTTATGCTTTTTTCCGAACAAAACTCATTGCGGCATTTACACCGCGTACAAGCGGAATGCGATAGTTAAACCGCCGAATGCGCAAATAATCATCCGGCATCGTCCATGCAGTGGATTTCGATTCCCATTTAACGGTTTCCAGCACAATTTGTTCTGATAGAGGGATGATTGCTTCTGTTCCATTTGGTTGTACAAGGCGAACGTACAGCGATTTGTCTGATCGAACGTCATGTAAATGCACTTTTCCGTTCGCATACTGTAATTCAGGAATTGATGCTATACGCATTTTCCACCAATATACATATTCATTCATCGTTTTTGCAGGTACTTTTTCATAGCGCATTTCTTGAAAAAGCCATTCCAATACATCAAGATGCATATCTCGCGGATGATGATAAAAAATGAGCGGCTCACGCATTGCTATTTTCCGCTCAACAACATCCGCAAAGTACCGGATCATCTGCTCACTATTATATCCATTACGTTTCAAACTGCCAATACAAATTGGATGGATCGGCACTTGTAATACGCCCTCACCACCATGAAGCTGCGGTAAACTCGGCAGGTTGTCATAATCATACGAAAACTCTGATGAATATTCAAAACCGCAATCAATAATTGCACGGCCAAGTTCATCGTTCCATGTGCCAAATGGAGCAGCAAACCCTTGCAAACGAAATTTGGGGTCGCGTAACAACGCTTGCGCCTTGCGAATATTCTGAACATTGCGCTCATAATCAGGAAACGTCTCGTGATCAAAGCAATGCACGCCAAACTCCTGCTCATGCATCTCTGCAACGAACTTTATAGATTTTGTATGACTTTTAGCATCAATGAACCAAGTCGCAGAAAGCCCATTACGATGGACAATATGAGATAAATCTTTCAACTGTTCATCTGTTCCATTGTCCGTATCAATTCGGAAGCAGAACAACGAGCGTGCACCATTTGGAAAGCTCCAGAGATGAACAAACGGTAATCCACGGCGGTGATGAAGAAGTTCAAGACAACGCAAGACTAATGCACGGATTTCTACTTTTGAAACCCTTGAAACAGTTTCAAATGGAAGTCGGCGTTCCGGTGAATAAAACGATTTGATTGCTGCACGCTGATCTAATACCAATGCCGCAGGATCAAACGGTAAAGCGATAACCAAATCATCCGGTTGTGTTCCAACGTGAGCCGCAAAACTGCCTCGGTTGGTCTTTAGGTCGTTAGCATTCCAAGCAAGCTGGCATCGAGAATAAATATCGACGATGCCAAGCGGATGGAACACCGAATTATGTCCAGGATAAATATAATCGATATATGCTAATTGAGCAGTTATTTGCCGGATACGCGCATATACTTTTACCGAACACAAAACTGCACCTCCGAGCCCAAGGTATTGTCGAAGCATTTCCGATTCACGATCATCCACCGTATCACTCGCCACCACAGCACTGAATTCATCCGGAAGCAATGAATCCGTAACAATCACATGCGGCACACCGATCTGCTGAAGAATGGCACGCCAACCGGAGTGTCCGCCAAGAATTCCGATTTTCAAGTTCATTAGAACCTCATTATTAATGTCTTGACATCATTCCAAACGACGGCACGCAGAAGTATTAATGTAAGGCAATAACATACAATACCACAGAGAATTCCCCACGACAATCCATACGGAAAAACAAATGCAACACAAACTGCCATTACCGCTACAGACAGAAGCACACGTAAAAATTTTTCCGGCCGATGAATAGGAACGATTTGCTGAAGTGCATGCTTCATTAATAGAACACTTATGCCTTCAGATATAACAACACCGAAGGCAGCTCCAATCGCTCCAAATAAATACGCCCCGGCAGTGACAGTGACAAGATATACGAAAGCCGTTACGAGCATAATTCTTCCATACGATTTATCTCCACCAACACCAATTAATCCAGCAGAATACACCGTGTGCAGCATCGTAATAAAGAAATACCAAATAAACACTTGAAACACTGCAATCGATGAACCGTACTCGACTCCATAGATTATCGTAATAAGTTTGCTTGCGATCAATATTCCACCAACCGCAATAGGCAGACTTATGATGAGAATCCATCGTATCGCATCAGTCAGCATGAGATTGAATGTTTCCGGCGAATCTGTGTACTTGCGTGCTGATGCTGGCAAAAGAAGCAAAACGAGAATTCGATCGCCCATCAGCAAAAAATAAACTAATTTGCTTGCCGCACTGTATATGCCGACATTTGCTGTAGTTGTAAAAATACCAAGCGCAAGCGATGGGTAATTAATAACTAAAGTTGTAAGAATAATCCCAACTGCTAGTGGAATTGACTCCTTTAAAAGACGCAGTGAAGGTTTGATGCGAATTTGAATACCGGGATGCGTTTTGCGAAATTGTGTAAACAGCAGCGTCGACGCCACACATTCACCGGCGATACTTCCAATTGCTACCCATAAAATATCGTTGACTGTTCTGACAAAAATAAGAACAACCGCAAGATAAATAACCGCCTGCATTACTCTCGCCGCACTGACAATCCCTAATTTTTCTTTTCCTTGAAAGAACCAATCGACAAAAAATATTTGCGGCAGCACAGCGCATGAAAATAATATAATGAGCCACGCGAGAGTTGTATTCTGAACCGCAGTCAACACTACGAACGCAACCACAAGAAGAACGATAATTGTAGCGATCATTCTGCTTCCGATTACGTTGCCCACCAATTCTGGCGGTTCACCCTGGGCTATTTTCTTTGTCCCGAGTGTAGGAAATCCGGCCCCGCTCAAGACCATAACATATGCGAGAACTGCAAAGCCAAAATTGACCTCACCGAAACCTTCTTTCCCTAAAATGCGAGCCAGATATGCGACAGAAATAAAACCTAATAACCGACGCGCTACGTCTGCGGAAAAAAGCGAAAGAAGATTTTTAGAAAGCCGTTTCATGGATGCTTTACTGCTCTTGCGTAAACTTCATACGTTAGTCTTCCAATATTCGACCACGAATATTTCTGCTCGGCGAATTCAATTATATGCGAGCAGGTTTGTTCACGCTGATGGAACAAGTTACTGTTGAAAAACAGTTGAATTTTCTCTGCCATATCTTTGCTATCGTCCGGCTTGCAGATGAAACCTGTTACCCCGTCGATAACGTCTTCGTGAAAACTACCAACGTCCGTTGCGATTATCGGTAAGCCAAATCGGTATGCAAGAAAAATTACACCGCTCTGAAAAATTTTTTCATAAGGCAAGACAAGGCAATCCGCAGCAGCGAAGTACGTTTCCACTTCATCAACTGGAATAAACTGCAATCGGAATAAAACATTTTTCCCGGGTAGAATTTTTGCTGCCTGCGATTTTAATTTTTCCGCATATTTCAGCTCCCGCTTTGGTTTGCCTGCGATTATCAGCACAATTTCTGGATTTTCTCTGACAAGCAAAGATGCCGCATCAATCAACTTTTCTACACCTTTGTATTCATCAATCTGACCAAAGAAAAGAATTGCATGCGCAGTTGATTCAATACCGAGTTTTTCGCGCGCCTCTTTTTGCGATAAGCCGCGCCGCGGTATTCGATTATTGATTCCATGTGGAATGACAACAACTTTTTCCGGGGAGAGGTTAAAGAGCGAACAAAGCTCTTCCTTCATCTTTTGCGTATGAACAATAATACAATCCATAAGGTGATACATAATCTTGAGTGAAATCCAGCGAAGAAAGGTCGCTCGTCCGTCGCGATCGTCCTTATAAATATTGTGCGCAGTATGAACTAACTTTTTATCGAACATCTTATAATAGAGGATTAAAACAGTCCGATCAATTAGAGAAATACTGTTTTCCCATTGAATATGAAAAATTTCTGATCGTGTATGCGCAGTGTACCATATAAGTCGTAAGTAGTACTTATTAATATACCAAGCTTTTGCAAAGAGAGATTGTGGTGAAAGATTATCTCCGCGCAGATTGAAGAGTGTAGTACGCGGGAAAGCATCAACGACACCGACTGAACTATCGGAGTCAACAACTTCTATCTCCAGTGTTTGTATTGCTGAAAGTCCGGAGACGATTCCGTAAAGATAATCGGTCTGTTGACCGGCATTAAGAATGGAGATTTTCATAAGCGGGACGATCTATTAGTCCACTTCTACCTCAAGCTTGACAATATTATATCCTTTCATCGTGTCGACCACCCCGAAGATAACGCCTATAAAGACAACGACCATACCGCAAAGGAACATAGTGAGAATTAAATAACCGAGCAGAAGCATTGGCACAAAATAGTCAGCGCCAATCAATAACGATGTGACAACGAACAAGCCCACTGCTCCGAGGTAACAAGATACTGAATCCCGGATGAGACGCGCTCGGTCCAGAAGTCCTACTACCTGCCGAGTTATACTTTCAATGCGATGGTTCTCAGCGGGATGAAAATCCCGTTCCGCTGCATTGAAGATTATCTTCCTTTTTTCTTCAGTTAATATCCTGATGCGATTGAGTACAGCAGTGAATTTATTGTTAATGCCAAGCAACAAAAGGCCGCATGCACTGATCATTACACCTGGAGCAAGAATCAGCTGAATGGCTTGGATGACAGATATGTTTTCAGAAAGATTCGGATTCATTCGTTTCGACCTTTACATTCTGATTAATCTTTATTCACAATCTCACCCATAATAAATGATTTTTCTTTCTTCCTCTTAAGAGCTGACACAACAGCATCGACGCCTCTATGATCCACAAGCAAAATCAATCCGACACCAAGATTAAATGTGCGCCTCATATCTTCTTCAGGCACTTCGCCGACATGCTGGATAAGGTTAAAAATAGCGGGCCGCTCCCATGCATTCCAATCCACGTTGAGCGCCAATCCGTTCGGTACAATGCGCATCGTATTGCCCTCGATGCCGCCGCCTGTGATGTGTGACAGACCATGGATATACTTTGAAACAGATGAATTCAATAGCGGGTGAATCGATTGCCGGTATGAACGATGGATCGCCAGCAGTGCATCTCCTAAGGTCTTTCCTAATTCATCAAGATATATTTCAAGCGAAAACTTGTTGAGCAGCACACGGCGAGCAAGTGAATAACCATTCGTATGCAACCCCGTGGAAGGTAAACCGATAAGCACATCGCCTTTCTTGACGTTCTTGCCGTTTAAAATTTTCTTCTCATCTACAATTCCAACGACAGTTCCCGCGATATCGTAATCTTCCATTCCGTACATACCTGGCATTTCTGCTGTTTCGCCGCCGATAAGCGCGCAATCGTTTTCTTTACATGCTTTCACAAAGCCGAGAATAACTCGCTCGGCAACATCCGCCGACAATTTGCCAGTAGCATAATAATCCAAGAAGAATAACGGTTTTGCACCGCATACCAGGATGTCATTCACACAATGGTTCACCAAATCCTGTCCAATGCTGTCATGACGATTCATCATGATGGCTATCTTCAATTTTGTGCCAACCCCATCCACACTGGAGACAAGCACGGGCTTTTTAATACCCTTAAAATCCGCGCGGTAAAAGGCGCCAAACATACCGATATCCGTAAGCACGTTGCGGTTGAAAGTGGAACGAATTGGTTTTTTTATGCAATGGATAAGTTCTTCGCCGGCGTCGATATCAACACCGGATTCTTTATATGTTGCCATAGATGGAACTTCCTGATAAGAAATTTCTATTGATATAAGATAGCGGATTTTTTTGCCTTGAACAAGGAAAGAGCGGGTATCTATTCATAAAAGCGGAGTTTCCCTTGCTCTTTTTCTTCGGCTTCTCTATATTATCAATACCAAAGTCAAACATAAAGAATGCGAATGGTACTAATAATTAGTAGGGAGAGAATTTGAAAATTCATTTACTCCCTATTGCAATGGCAATGATTGTGCTTCTTTTATTCCAATGTTCATCTACAAAATCGCTATCGGACAATGAAAAAGCCAAATTAGATCCTCCTCTTCTTCATTTACTGAGTGATAACAGTGATGATGGCAAGCGACTTGAAATCACTCATAGAGCCGATGGAACAAAAGAGTATGCAGTTATTGTTCAATCAGAGCATCCTGAAGCGATTCGAGCATTGGGAATCAACGTAAGTAGTGTGTTTGGAGATATTATTGTGGCACATGTCACACTGGAAGAGTTAAAAAACATCGTATCATTATCTACAGTCAAATCAGTACGAACTGGATCAAAAAGAACTATACTACAGAAACAATAAAAAGGCTCCTATGTCCACTCTATCTCGGTATACCAGAACATTCATCCTATTGATGATTATTGTTTATACATCCTTCGGTGCAAACCTCACAGAAAAGCAACGATCAAAACTGCATCCATTGTTTCAATCTGTGATAACAAATTCGTCCCAGCCATTGTCAAAGACGTCTAGCAAGTCACATCGCATCGCATCTACTGTTTCCAGTGATGGCACAATTCGTTATAGCGCCATTGTGTACACTCGCGATGTTGAAACGCTTCGCTCAATGGGAATACAAGTAAATTCTGTGCTTCCGGAATTTGTTACTGCACAGCTCACGCCATCGGAAATGATAAGGCTTGCTGATCTTGAAAGCGTGAGGTTCATTGATCCCGGCAAAATGCATCGTCCACTGCTCGATGTCAGTGTTCCCGAAACCGGTGCAACACTTTTGCATTCAAGTTTTATCAATAACACTCCTTATAAAGGAGCTGGAGCGATTGTCTTGATCTTTGATACCGGCATTGATTGGAAGCATTTAGATTTTAGGAAAGTCGGAGATACAACCAAATCACGTATTTTATATATTTGGGATCAAACTTTAACTCCAAATTCAAAAGAACATTCACCAACAGGATTTACTTATGGTGTTGAATACACTGAGGCACAGATTGAAGGCGAGTTGAGCGGTTCAGCAAGAGGTGTTGTGCGCGAAAAGGATACGGTCGGGCACGGAACACATGTGGCAAGTACAGCCGCCGGAAATGGCCAAGCGTTCAATAATAAGTATATCGGTATGGCCCCTGAAGCAGATATTATTGTTGTAAAAGGCGGAGATGGGAGTTTTTCAGAAACTGGAGAGATCGATGGTCTAACATATGCACAGAATAAAGCAACGGCATTGAAAGAACCGATCGTTGTCAATATGAGTCTTGGAGGTCCAATTGGCCCGCACGACGGAACAAATGGTGATGAAGTTGCGGTGAACTCTTTTGTTAATAGTAATTCCGGCCGCGTGGTTTGTATTGCAGCAGGTAATGATGGTTCAAACCCAATACATACAAATGGAACTGTGGGCAATGATTCGCCGGACTCTATCTCTATCAGCGTTCCTTCTTACAAACCATATACTCCCGGGGCAGGTAACAATTATTTCGTTTTCGATGTATGGCTGCAAACCACTAAAGCATTGAGCGCATCAGTGAAATCACCAAATAATATTGTTTTCTATAGCCAACTGAATAATGAAGTATATGGACCAAATCATTCAGACGGATCAATTGATATTTACGATGAAATTGATCCTCAAAATTCACATCGCCATTTACAAGTTTTTATTTACGATTCAACTTCTTCTGTACCTAGAACTGGTACATTGGACCATTACTCTAAGTACAACCGAAACCTCAGTTACCTACGATGCATGGATAGATAGCGATCTTAACGGGCCATCGGCAAGCTTTGTTAGAGGCGGGAATACAAATGAAACTGTTGAAATGCCAGGAACTGCTGCTGAAGCGATTACGGTTGGCGCCTATGAGACAAAGTACAGTTGGGTTACAAGTAGTGGGAGTTATCACAGCTATGGTGACTATGGTGAAACAGATCGAACTAGCAATATTTCATCATTCAGTAGTATTGGACCGACAGCTGATAATAGACAGAAACCAGACATCGCTGCTCCAGGTCAAGGTATTGTTGCCGCATTCTCCAGCGGTGACGTAACTGAATCAGCATCGGATATTATCGTCAGCAATAAATATCTCCTCATGCAGGGCACAAGTATGGCTACGCCGCATGTGACAGGAGCTACAGCATTGCTTCTTGGTGCTAAACCATCTTTGACTACGGCTCAGATCAAAAATTATTTTACTAGCACGGCAAGAACCGATGCCTTTACTTCCACTGTATGGAACTCATCATGGGGATATGGTAAGATGGATATCTACAAAGCCATGGCGGGCGCAGTCGGTGCATCGGGGTCAAGTCGAGCAATACTCTCCTATTACAGTGGATCAGCACCATATATTACGACAATACCAACTATTACGTCAATACCAACATCAAATCAGAAGGTCGCAATACGCTTCACTCCAGCAACAAACGGCAAACTTGTAAGTGTTGCTGTAAATATAGGAGGTGGAGCAAATGCGATCAATGGAACTGGAAGTTTGAAAGTTACCGCAACCAATAGCATTACTGGAAGTGTCGGTTTTATCCCCGGCACACAGATTGGTAACAGCGTTCTCGTTCCACTCAGTTCATTGAATCCTGGAGTTGCTAACGTAATCGATTTATCTTCTTCGGGAGTGTCTGTAACATCTGGAACAGATTTTCAAATAGTAATTGAAGATACCACGGCTACAGATGCTATTCAGCTAGTATTGGACGATGGATCACTTAATATCGATCGCACTTCATCATATCGAACAGGTGCAAATGGCATATTGGGATGGTACAACAGGTCCGATCCGAATTATATTAGTTCTACTCCAGCGTATACACCTGCTCATTATAATTTATTCATCACGGCAGAGATCGCAGTACCGGTAACGGATGTTGAACGCATTTCTAATGTTTTGCCAACTTCATTTTCGCTTAAGCAGAACTATCCTAATCCATTTAATCCAACCACGAACATAGAATATAGCATTCCTATAAAAGGAGTTGTAAAACTTCAGATATTTGATATTCTTGGCAGGTCAATAGCCACACTGGTGAATACAACTCAAGAGGCAGGAGTTTATCACACAACATGGGATGGAAAAGCAGTAGCGTCAGGTGTATATTTCTATAAGCTGGAAAGCGGTAGTTTTTCAAAAACCGAACGGATGCTCCTCTTGAAGTAAAACACAGTAGTGATCATGCTAAGGCGGTGTCAGGAGTTCCCAGATTGTGTAAAAACAGTCATTCCGAACTTGTTTCGGAATTTGTTCCTTTGAAATCTAATAAATTTTATAGATGCTGAAACAAGTTCAGCATGACAAACAGACTTTTTACACAGTCTCGAAAGTCCTGACAGCACATGGAATGCGACAAGGCTTTTGCATTTTTCTCTATTTGCCATTCTTCCACCGCTTCATTATATTGAGTTTTCCAAGGCAAGGACATCTCAATGAAATCAGTCATTCTTCGCGGCACGGATAAGCTCTATACAGTGGGCAAAATCATTTGCCTCGGACAGAATTATGTTGAACATGCCAAGGAAATGAAATTTGATATACCCACCTCCCCTGTGTTCTTCTTCAAACCTTCAAGCGCAATTATTTATGATAATGGACAAATTGTCCTTCCTGAAATATCGAACGATGTCCACCATGAAGTTGAGATGACTGTACTAATTGGCGAAGGAGGAAACAACATCCATCGATCTGCCGCCTTGAAGCATGTTGCAGGATATGGAATTGGGCTTGATATGACGATGCGCGATGTCCAGAATGAAGCAAAGAAAAAAGGCCTTCCGTGGGCGCTTGCCAAAGGGTTTGATACTGCCGCTCCTGTATCGGAATTTATTCCAGCCGGAACTGGTCGGCGACCTGGGTTCGCTTAATGTCCAATTGCTCATCAACGGAAAACTCCGGCAATCGTCCAGTACTAGTAAATTTGTATTCCCTGTCGATAAAGTTATATCTTATATATCTCAATTCATAACATTTGAACCGGGAGATATTATTTTCACAGGGACGCCGGAAGGTGTCTCGCGTGTTGAGCATGGCGATAAATTAGAAGCTTCATTGCTTGATGCCAATAAAAACATATTGACATCTTTGTCTGTAAGCGTACAGTAGGAATTAAACAAAAGTTGATTTATAATATAAGAAAGCAGATTGCTGATAACCGATTACTGAAAGCTTCTATTGACCAAAATTATCACTATAGCGATTCCAAAAGGCGGCGTCGGGAAAACAACGACAGCAGTGAATCTTGCTGCAAGTTTCGCTGTTCTTGAAAAACGCGTTCTGCTCATCGACACGGATCCATTTGGTGCTTGTAGTATGTCGCTCGGTTTTACGCAAGAGAAAACCAAAGGCGGATTATATGAAGTCTTCAACTTCATGCACTCGATGGCTCAGGTAATTCACCGAACGGACATTGCATTCTTGGATTTCGTTCCCACGAACATTACTTCGACACAAGCAGAAGAGCGAATGATGCGTCTCGCCGAAAATCGCACATTATTGAAAAACATCCTTCGCACTATTGCACCTCACTATGATTATATTGTTATCGACACGCCGCCGATCCTTCGCGGGTTGACAACCAACGCCCTAACTTGCGCTGATTCAGGTACTCATACCAATTAAATCCGGACATTTCTCGCTGGAAGGTATTGACAAATTATTCAAGTACTTCGACTGGATTCGCGAAGCCGCAAACAAAACTCTGCAAATTGAGGGCATACTTCAAACCATGTACGAACCGCACACGAAAGTTGCGGAAATAACCGACCGCGAATTGCAATTACGTTTCCGCAAATATATAATTAAAACGATCATTCCAAAAAATACTCAACTGGCAGAAGCATCCTTTTATGGCAAACCAGCTGTACTTTTCAACGCCGCATCTAGAGGCGCACTGGCTTATTTAGAACTTGCACGCGAACTCATTGATCGACACGAAGCGGCAATGCAACCTGAAACAACAATTACCACGCAAATCCAATCTGTATAAGGTTCTGTATTCTAACCCTTGTCGTTGATTTCGTTCACCTTTTTTCGTTAATTAATAAAGAAATGAAACAAACGTTCGGGTAGCAATAGACTGCCCTTTTCTATATCGAAGACAAAATCCGAATGAGCACACAGGAACTTTCAAAAACATATAATCCAAAAGACGTTGAAGACAAATGGTATTCCTGGTGGGAATCAAATCACCTCTTCCACTCTGTTGTGAATAAAGATAAAACACCGTACACAATCGTTATTCCGCCGCCAAACATCACCGGCATTTTGACGATGGGACATGTACTGAACAATACTTTACAAGATGTATTCGTTCGATGGAAACGCATGCAGGGATTTGAAGCTTGCTGGATTCCAGGAACCGACCACGCCGGCATTGCGACACAGAACGCAGTTGAAAAATCTCTCGCCAAAGAAGGCAAGCATCGCCACGATCTCGGCCGAGAAAAATTCATAGAACTGGTATGGCAATGGCGGGAAAATTACGGAAAGACTATCATAAGACAGCTGAGAAAATTGGGCGTATCGTGCGACTGGGAACGCGAGCGCTTTACAATGGATGAAGGATTATCGAATGCGGTAAAAGAAGTTTTCATACGATTGTTCGATAAGGGACTTATCTATCGCGGTAAATACATTGTCAATTGGTGCCCACAGCATCAAACCGCGATTAGCGATGATGAAGTTAATCATACAGAAGCAAACGGTAATCTCTATTATATAAAATATCAAATTGCCGGATCTGATGAACAAGCGATCATCGCTACAACGCGCCCGGAAACAATGCTCGGCGATACTGCTCTTTGCGTTCACCCTAAAGATGAGCGCTACAAACATTTGGTTGGCAAGACAGCTATTCTGCCAATCGTTGGACGTAAACTTCCAATAATTGCTGATGATTATATCGATTTAAGCTTCGGTACCGGTATAATGAAAGTAACACCTGCGCATGACGCCAACGACTTCCTTCTTGGTCAGCGGCATGAACTTCCACAAATAAATATATTTGATGAAACTGCACATCTCAATGCTTCTGTTCCAAAACAATACGAAGGCATGGATCGTTTTGAATGCCGTGAGCAGCTTGTAAAAGATTTAGAAGCCCAAAGTTTTCTACTGAAAATCGAACCGTACGTGCATAACATCGGCAAATGTTATCGTTGCAATACAATTACAGAGCCTTGGCTTTCCGATCAGTGGTTTGTAAAAATGAAACCTCTTGCCGAACCGGCGTTGCGTGTGGTGCATGAAGATAAAGTGCAGTTCCATCCTGACCGATGGATAAAAGTGTATGAACATTGGATGACAAACATCCGCGACTGGTGCATCTCGCGCCAACTCTGGTGGGGACATCGTATTCCTGTTTATTATGCACCGGACGGCAACTATGTCCCGGCACGCAACGAAGAAGAAGCGCGCAAGAAACTTGGTGTTGCTGCGGACATCCCGATCCGTCAAGACGAAGATGTATTAGACACTTGGTTCTCGTCATGGCTCTGGCCATTCTCCACCCTCGGTTGGCCGGAAGATAATGCAGACCTGCATTATTTCAATCCAACCGACACACTCGTCACTGCACCCGATATTATTTTCTTCTGGGTAGCGCGGATGATTATGGCAAACATGGAATTTATGAAAGGCACGCCGGGCTGCGACGGCAAACCCCGCAAAAAAGATGATGACTTGATTCCATTCCGCGACGTTTACTTTACCAGCATTATTCGCGATGAACAAGGGCGCAAAATGAGCAAGTCATTAGGAAATTCGCCAGACCCTCTCGACGTTATAGATCAGTACGGTGCGGATGCTCTGCGTTTCACCATTGCCTATCTTTCTCCACTCGGCCAGGATGTACTATTCGCATCGGAGAAGTGCGACCTTGGCCGCAATTTCGCAAATAAAATCTGGAACGCCGGCCGTTTTCTTTTGATGAACAAACAGGAAATCATCGGCAATGATAACATCTCGCTTGACAAACTGCCGATAGAAAATCTTGATCTTGCCGATCGGTGGATTCTCTCCCGGCTAAATCAAGCCACTAAATCATTCAATACTTCACTTGATCAATTCCATGTCAACGAAGCAACAAAACTGATCTATGATTTTATCTGGCATGATTTCTGCGATTGGTATGTGGAGATGGTAAAGACGCGCTTCTATGGCGACGAACCGAAGGAAGTAAAAACCGCCGTTGTGACGCGTGCGCTTTGGATTTTCGATCAAGCACTTCGTTTGCTGCATCCGGTAATGCCATTCATTTCGGAAGAATTGTGGCAGAATCTGAGCAATCGCAAAGGACAATCGCTCATGCGTGCCGCTTTCCCGAATGTCGACGAAGCATTATATCAATCAAACGGTCGAAGATGAATTGAATTTTATAATTAAAGTCATCGAAGCAGTAAGGAATATTCGTGGCGAGTTGAATGTTGCGCCATCAAAACAAATTGAAGTGCATTTGCATCTTCATGGCGAGTTTGGCGAGAAGTTAGCTGTCAATGCTAATTACATTCAAGGGCTTCTAAACTATGTCGACCGTCTTTGCCGTGCGAAAACAGTACCAACATGGGCTCGCGAATCAGAAAAATTTGAACGACCCAAAGCATCAGCCAGTGCAGTAGTTGATGGAACGGAAATATATGTTCCGCTTGTTGGTATTATTGATCTTGATGCTGAACAGAAACGACTGGAAAAAGAAATCGCGCGATTGCAGGGATTGGTCGATAGTATTGGGCGGAAATTAACAAACGCCAGTTTCATTGAGCGTGCACCGAAAGATGTGGTGGAAAAAGAACGCGAAAAACAAAAGAACATTACCTCGAATATGGAGAAGTTGAGAGCGAGCTTAGAGCAGTTGAGTTAAAATCACTTTTTGCTTTTTACTTTTTACTTTGGACCTTGCTATGTATACAGTCACAATAGAAACAGAATTCTCCGCCGCGCACATTATCCGTGGATATAACGGCCCATGTTCACGTCCCCATGGACACAATTGGAAAGTCAAGGCGAAAGTTCAAACTGACGTTCTTGATAATCTCGGTATGAGTATTGATTTCTATGTGCTCCAGAAAAAGACAGAAGAAATCATTGCTAAGTTTGACCATCGCGATCTTAACACAATTCCGCCGTTCGACAAAGCTTTGAATCCGACATCAGAAAATATCGCACGTTATATTTATGATGAATTAAAAAATGTATTACCTGCGAATGTGAAACTTTTGTCTGTTGCTATTGGCGAAACTGGAAAATACACGGCAAAGTATTCAGAGGTTTAGCGAAGTATCAGAACTTCAACGACAATGATATCGCCTTCACCAAACTCTCTCATCGTCAATGAAATTTTCTTAAGTATCCAGGGTGAATCGACGCGCATCGGACTGCCATGCATATTTGTCCGGCTGACTTCATGCGATCTCCGATGTGCCTGGTGCGATACAGCTTATGCCTTCAATGAAGGCACAGAAATGAGTATCGATATAATTTTTAAAAAGGTAGAGGAATACAAATGCAAGCTCGTTGAAATAACAGGCGGCGAACCGCTTCTTCAGACAAATGTTCACGCCTTAATGAAACGCCTATGCGATGGACGTTACGATGTAATGATAGAAACAGGCGGACATCGGGATATAACATGCATTGATCCGCGCGTCAAACGTATTATGGATATCAAATGCCCCGGCAGTTTAATGGAAAAGCGTAATCTTTGGGAAAACATAGAAGCGCTTACAGCACAAGATGAAGTAAAGTTTGTTATCGCTGATGAAACCGATTACGAATGGGCAAAGAAAGTCATTCAAAAGTACAACTTATCAGACCGATGCACAGTTTTAATATCGCCTGTGTTTGGCAACATAGAAAACCGTACTTTAGCGGAGTGGATTTTACGCGATCAAATTGATGTACGGTTTCAATTGCAAATACAAAAATATATTTGGGATCCGACGACAAAAGGAGTATAAAATGAATCCAATCGACAAACTTGAAACATTCGACAACAAATATCCGGGCCGCGATTATACTGTGACGATAGTAAATCCGGAATTCACTTCCGTTTGTCCAAAAACCGGCTTACCGGATTTCGGAATAATCACTATCAACTATATTCCCAATAAAAAATGCGTCGAACTGAAATCGTTGAAGTACTATTTTCTTGAGTTCCGTTCTATGGGAATTTTTTATGAGACCGTTACTAATAAAATTCTGGATGACATGGTGACAATGTTGAAACCGAAATGGATTGAAGTGATCGGATCATTCACTGCCCGAGGAGGTATTTCTACAACCGTCAAAACTGTACATTCAGAAAAAGGAAGACGTAAAATTAAATGAGCAAGTCACGCGCGGTTGTACTGGTAAGCGGAGGAATGGATAGCTGCGTAACTGCTGCTATCGCTAATCTTCAACACGAATTAGCTTTTTTGCATGTGAACTATTGTCAACGGACGGAGCGGCGTGAACTGAAAGCATTTTATGCACTAGCCAAACATTATGATGTTCAGCAGCAGCTGATTGCTAATTTAACGCATCTTAAATCCATTGGTGGTTCCAGCCTCACCGATGCACACATGAAAGTGACGGAAGCCGATCCGGAAAAACTTTTTCATTCTAAGAAAAACGACATTCCGACTTCGTATGTTCCATTTCGGAACTCTAATATTCTATCTGTGGCGGTAAGCTGGGCGGAAGTTATAGGTGCCGAGTATATTTTCATCGGCGCAGTGGAAGAAGATAGTTCCGGTTATCCCGATTGTCGAAAAGAATTTTACAATGCCTTCAACAAAGTAATTGACTTAGGAACGAAACCTGAAACTAATATCTCTATATGTACTCCTGTTATCAATCTAAAAAAATCTGAAATCGTGCAGCGCGGAATAGAGTTGGATGCACCTTTTGAATTGACATGGTCGTGTTATACAGATGAAGATCGCGCATGCGGAATTTGTGACAGCTGCGCGTTACGCCTTCGAGCATTCCAGATTGCCGGAGTTGAAGATCCAATTCCTTACTCTATCAAGCCAAATTATATATGAGAGTAAGTTCATCCTGAGCGTTGCAAATGACTGAATAGTTATGTTCCCATCAGAAATCCTTCGCAATATTCTCAAACTATTTCAACTCCTCTCGCGAGGATTTAAATCCAGTTTCTCGCTCAATCCATCGGAGAAAAGCATGAACCAACCCGGCGCGAATCGGCCGATTCCGGTCGCTCGTCGTAATATATGTCCACACTGTAAACTGGATATTCCAGATGGTGCGCGTGTGTGCCATCACTGCCATCAATTCGTGAGCGTGAGATTCAATCTGGCAAACATTATCACTATTCTTGTCTCTGTCGCAGCTGTAGCGATGTCTGTTTACTCGCTTTATATGACTGCTACACAAGCACGAGTATCAAAAGATATTGAGAGTAGCCGTTTCCTTATAGAAACACTTCATAGTATGCAACAGGTACAGGATGAATTGCAAATGTCGCGTGAAAAATCCGGTGGTGAGGACAATTTGAGTGAGAAACAAATATTACTTCTGAATTATTATCAATTACTCTCTCGAACATTAGCACGATACATCAAACAAGAACCATCATTGTTCGTGAAGATGCGATGCACATACGAACCATCCATCCGGATGAGGCAAAATCCCTCAACAAAATCTAAGCAACTTGGAACTTTGTACAAGGATGAAGAAGTTTTTAGACTTGGAAATTTTCGGGACAGTAAAGGTGATATGTGGTATTATGTTGCCAGCGCCGACCAACAAAAGATTGGATGGATTTATAAGTATTTGGAAATTGTTCAGTAATTAACCTTGTCAAAGTTTTGAACTTTGACAAGGTTACTATTCTACACCACCCATTTAATTGAGCAACCAATAGACGGAAATTGTTCTTGCGTGAGCGGTTTTCCAGAAACGAGATTCTCAATCGCTTCCTTGAGTTCTTCTTTCGTTACTTTCGATTCATCCTGCCAGTTGTCATCCACACGGCCGTGATAGACGAGCTTCTGTGATGCATCAAACAAGTAAATATCAGGTGTGCATTGCGCTTTGAATTCGCGCGCCGTCTTTTGCGTGTTGTCAATCAGATAAGGAAACGGAATTTCCCATTCCTTTATTTTTTTCTGCATCTCATCCGGTGAGTCATCTGGATAATCCGGATTGATATTAGGATTAATTGCCAGTGACATTCACGCCGTTTTTCTGCGCATAGAGTGCTAAGTCGAATAATGCGCGGCCACACCGCCTTCGCGTATGGACAGTGATTACAAGTGAATACTATGAGCAATCCTTTTTTCCCGAATGCATAATCGCTTACCTGAATAACACCATTTGGATCTCTTAAAATAAATTTTGGCATCTTCGTGCCAAATGGTATGTCAAAGGATTCTAATCGTGCCATTGCATATTCTCCTATAAATCTGTGTATTACATCAATTTTAAAACCAGAAGAATCTAATAAAAGTTTCCATTATTTTCAGGCGCTTGCAATTCAAATGAAATTGGCAGACATTTGGACGTTTATTATTGTATTTAAGCTGTCAATAATCCCTTTTTATGGGGTCATCCACAATCTGATTTTCCATATTCATTTTTAGGAAGACAGAGAAGAAAAACAAACGAACCATAATATTGAGGTTTAAATGAAGCGCGCACCAAAGTTGTATCAAGTTCCTCACATCGATTCCATTCAGGATATGTTAATCAAATCAGCAGGCAAGTATGGCGACAAACTCGCGCTCGAGGATTTGAAGGATACACCTGTTCCAAAAGTCAGCTACAATACACTATTAAAGTACGTGCTGAAATTCGGGACTGCACTGCGCGACCTCAAATTGCCGGAACGAAGCCACATTGCTGTCGTTTCTGAAAACCGTGTACAATGGTGCTTGACCTATCTTACATCAATGTGCTTTAACTACGTTATCGTCCCAATTGATGCTAAACTGAGCACGAACGAAATTCTTAACATCATCCACGAATCAGATACCAATGTCATTGTTTTTTCTGAATCCTTCGATTCAATGCTGCGCGAAAAACAACATTCGTTGAAGCACATAAAATATTTTATAAGCATGGATTTATTAACGAAGAAAGACGGCTTTCTTTCGATGGTCGAGTTGACCAATGACAGCCATGGCTGTACTGTGGACACATTACCAAAGATAGACGCACGAGACATGGCGGTCATCATCTTTACTTCAGGCACGCTCGGTAGAGCAAAAGGTGTTATGCTTAGCCAACGGAATCTTGCTACTAATCTCATTGCTATGGTCAGTATGATGATGATCTATCCAGAAGACCGCTTCCTTTCTGTTCTCCCTATTCATCATACTTACGAATGCACATGTGGATTTCTCTGTCCACTGTACTCCGGTGCGTCAGTACACTATGCCCGTTCACTTAAAACGGTCGTGGACGACCTTCAACAAGTGAAGGCAACGATGCTTCTCAGTGTACCGCTTATGTTTGATAAAATGTTCAAACGCGTCTATCAGGCAATTCATGAAAAGCGCTTAACATCAATCATTGTACCGCCGTTGATCAAGATAACTGATGTCGCAGCACGTTTTGGGTGGAAGAGTTCCAAGAAACTTGTTTTCACTGAAATCCATAAACGTTTCGGCGGACACATTCGTGCATTTATTGCCGGCGGCGCTGCTCCCGATCCGATGGTCGCAAAAGGACTTCGTGATCTCGGCTTTACATTTGTGCAAGGATATGGCTTAACAGAGACATCTCCTATTCTCACATTGAACCAGCTCGACAACTTCAAAGATGATGCTGCCGGGCTTCCACTACCCGGTGTTGAATTGAAAATTCATTCACCTAATGAAGATGGTGTCGGAGAAGTGTGGGCAAAAGGGGCTAATGTAATGGTAGGTTTTTATAAAAATGAAAGAGCGACGCGCGATGTATTTGAAAACAGCTGGTTTATGACCGGCGATCTCGGCTTCATCGACGAGGATGGTTTCCTTCACATTTGCGGGCGGAAGAAGAATGTCATCATCTCACGCAGCGGGAAAAATGTTTTCCCTGAAGAAATTGAAGACATCCTCCAGCGGAGTCCCTACATTCTTGAGTGCCTTGTTTACGGTGAAGATGATCCGAAGTTAGATGAAATTATTTCGGCACAAATTGTGGTGGATGCAGAAGCGTTCATAGAGTTATCCGAGGCACGCGGCATACCGATCACTCCGGAACTAATAAACGACGTAATCGCAGGCGAAGTAAAAAGGGCAAATGCCGAACTGACCAGCTTTAAACAGATTAAAAAGTTTACAATCCGTGAATTAGAATTTGAGAAAACGACTACACAAAAAATCAAAAGATATTTAGCACTGCCTAAATAGAGCCGGTTAGTTGTGAATTTGATATTGAATAGATGAATGCTGTTCCCAAGAAATACATTGCCCATCTCGACCTCGATTGTTTTTTCGTCTCCGTGGAGCGAATCAAGAATCCAGAACTTATTAGAAAACCTGTTATTGTCGGTGGCAGTGCAACCGAACGAGGTGTAGTAGCATCGGCTTCATACGAAGCGCGAAAGTTTGGCATTCATTCCGCCATGCCCACGGCACGGGCGCAGCGACTTTGTCCCAACCTTATCGTAGTACACGGTAGCCACAGCGAATATGGGCGCATCTCGAAGAAACTCTATGAACGAATGTGCGAACTCGCGCCTGTAGTTGAGCGCGCCTCCATTGATGAAATGAATATGGATTTCACTGGATGCGAAAATCTCTACCATAACGACCTGCCTGGTTTTATGAGGACGATTCAGAAACTTGTATTAAATGAATTCAAGCTTCCATGTACAATAGGACTTGCCTCTAATAAAACAATCGCAAAAATTGCGGTAAACCAGGCAAAACCAGCCGGAATTGTTTTCGTCCCCCATGGAACAGAAGCTGCATATCTTGCACCTCTGGATATCAGCGTCATTCCCGGTGTCGGCAAGAAAACAGAAGAATATTTG
Source organism: Ignavibacteriota bacterium (assembly GCA_963727825.1). GTDB lineage: Bacteria > Bacteroidota > Ignavibacteria > UBA10030 > UBA10030 > Fen-1298. The sequence goes on from CAVSHO010000009.1 coordinate 119,263, forward strand.
CGGGAAAAGGGATTTCATAAAGTTTCTGATATCCAACAAAGAACGGAAAAGGAAATCTTGGACATTTTAGGCAAGCATGGATTATGGATATACAATGTGGCACTCGGACGCGGTTCCGATGTGATCGGCGATGAATGGGATGCAAAGAGTATCTCGCGCGAAGAGACATTCGCTAAAGACATTGCCGATAGAAAAGAACTGGAGAAAGTTATATTTGAATTAACCGAAGATATCTGTCAGCAGCTCCGCGAACACGAATGGAAAACACGTACGGTGACATTAAAACTTCGATATTCTGATTTTAAAACCATCACGCATGCAGAAAGTATCGAACCTACAAATGACGAAACGATTGTAGCGCAAACTGCGCGTTCGCTGCTTCATTCCGCTTACACACGCAAGCTCCCGATTCGATTAATTGGAGTGCGGCTTACTAATTTCGACGAGGAAGAGCAGATGGAATTACCTCTCTTCCCTTCTGAAAAAAAGAAGCAAAATATTCTTCGCATAGTAGATACTTTACGAAAGAAGTTTGGAGATGATGTGATTCATGTGGGTGGAGGATAAACTCCTACGCACCTAAGAGGTGCGTAGGATGTACAGATAATTATCTCCGATGCACTTTTGAAGTGGATCGGAGATAGAAACGTTCGGGGAGAATTCCAATGGCACAAAGATTAGTGAAGTTCGATCAGGGAGAGTACTATCACATCTACAATCGGGGATGTGGGCGAGAAAACATCTTCCGAGAATCAGAGAATTATTCCTACCTGCTTCGACTTTTTCAAAAGAAACTGCCACAGTTCCAAGTAACGTCTATAGCATATTGTTTAATGCCTAATCACTATCATTTCATCCTTCGACAAGATAGCGAAATCTCAATTGGTAACTTCATCCAGAGCATTTTCAATAGTTACAGCAAAGCATTCAACAAGCGATATAAAAGGAGCGGGACACTTTTTGAAGGTCCTTTTCAAGCCAAACATATCAATGAGCAAGAGTATTTGATTCATCTTTGTAGGTACATCCATCGAAATCCTGTCGATGCAGAATTTGTAAAGTCTCCTGAAGAATGGCCGTTTTCTGATTATTGCAATTGGATAGGAACGAAAAAGAGTTCATTCATAGATAAGGATTTTATTGAGAACATCTTTTATTCTGCAAAGGAATACGAAACTTTCGTTAAAGAATTTGTACCACCATCTAAAGTCAAAGATGGACTAAATTCATTTTTCCTCGACTGACTACCTCCGACGCACCTTAAAGGTGCGTCGGAGGTAAGAAATCAGTATCTTAGTATTATATGGCACGATTCAAACTTATAATCGAATACGAAGGCACTCGTTTCAGCGGCTGGCAGGTACAGAAAAACGCTCGCACAGTGCAGGGTGAAATCAACGATGCAATCGGCAAAGTTTTCGGTACTCATGGATTTGAGTTTTATGGTTCAGGTCGCACAGATGCCGGCGTTCACGCGTTGCAGCAAGCAGCGCATCTCGATATCAAAACAGTATTAGCACCGGAAATCATTCGGATGAAATTGAACGACGAACTTCCTGCCGATATTAATATTATCGAAGTTGAAAAAGCCAGCGATGAATTTCATGCGCGGCACGATGCAATGGCGCGAAGCTATCTGTACCAAATTTCGCGGCGGCGGACAGCATTCGGTAAAAGATTTGTCTGGTGGATTAAAGACCCGCTCGATATCGTGAAAATGCGCCAAACGGCAGAAATGTTTGTCGGGCTTAAAGATTTTCAGTCTTTCACCGCTGACGATCCTGAAGAAAAATCTACAAAAGTACATGTCAATTCGATTGATATCCAGCAAGCTGGAGATTTAATTCTCATTCGCATTGTTGGATCGCATTTCATCTGGAAAATGGTTCGGCAGATTATCGGTGTGCTGGCAGAAGTCGGACGCGGAAAAATGCCATTGAACGACGTTAAGAAATTTATTCACACAAAATCCGATGAACCTGCAAAACTAACCGCACCACCATCTGGTTTATTCCTCGAACGTGTCTATTATAAAGGCGACATTTGGCTGAAGGACATGAAGCCGATGATGGAAATTGGTTCGAGGATTCCTGCAAAGTTTGTTAAGAAACACGAAGAATCCGGTGACAAACCGAACGAAGACAAACAAAACGACAATAGAAAGAAAACGCACGAAGGATAATACTCCTCTCTTCTGTGATTTCTCCTGCCCACATGCAAAGTTCACACAGCCCGACACCAGTGGTGCTTGCAGACGAGACCTCGCAGTCTATTGTACGTTTTATAAAAGTCACAACAACAAGAATTCCATTTGTATCGGAAGGAAGCAATGAAATGACAATAGTTCCTCATTTTTGTAATCGTACTTTGCGACAGGAGCAACGTATGACCAAAATCTGGATTTTGATCATTGCATTAATTCTATTATGCGGGCAAGCGGTTGCACAGCAATCCAAATCAAAACCTGATTGGTCTGCTTTTCAATTTCTTATTGGGAAATGGGCTGGCGAAGGCGGCGGCGATCCAGGGCAAGGAAACGGTATCTTCACTTTCTCACTTGATCTTCAAGATCACATTATCATACGTCGAAACCAATCCGATTATCCTGAAACAAAGACACACACACCTTTTTCTCACAATGATTTGATGGTGATCTACCACCAAACAATCGGGCAGTCGGCACAGGCAATATACTTTGACAATGAAGATCATACTATCCGATACAACATCAAAATTTCTGAGAATGGGAAATCAATAGCTTTTATCAGCGATTCATTACCGGGACAACCGCTATATCAATTATCGTACACTTCGCTTTCAGATGATTCGCTGCTTATTACATTCGAGATTGCTCCTCCTGGCAAACCAAATGATTTCTCCAAATATCTCGAGGGGAAAGCGCATAAAATAAAATCGAATCCGGCACTTCATTTGGAAAAGGAAATAAAATGACCTCCCTGGAACTGGCAACTGCTCTCAATGATATTGCCGAGCCATATGTAAAGCTCGTTCTCGCCGTCGGACAGCATGATCCGGACTATGTAGATGCATACTATGGTCCGCCGGAATGGCAGGCAGAAGCAAAAGCTGAGAAGCAATCGTTGGATACAATCCTGAAAATTGCGATTCCATTTAAAACCAAATTAGATAAACTCCAAAGCAAACGTGCAGAAGATATTCTTCAACTTCGTCATCAATATCTCCGAAAGCAGCTCTCGTCGCTCATTGCTCGTGTTGAGGTGTTAGGCGGGAAGAAATTATCTTTCGATGAAGAAGCTAAAGCATACTATGATGTCGAACCACCGATATTCGAGGAAGAATATTTTAAAAAACTCGTCTCTGAATTGGAAACTATTGTACCGGGCAAAGGACCGATTCCAGAACGCCTTGAAAATTATCGCAGACAATTCACTATTACTCCAGACAAGTTAGATAAAGTATTTAGCGCCGCAATTTTTGAATGCCGCCAACGAACAAAGAAATATATCATTCTACCGGAGAACGAAAAATTCCGATTGGAATATGTGCACAATAAAGCGTGGAGCGGTTATAATTGGTATAAAGGGAATAACGAAAGTCTGATTCAGATTAACACAGATTTGCCGATTTTTATGGAACGCGCCGTTGATCTTGCTGCGCACGAGGGATATCCTGGGCATCATGTATACAATTGCCTATTAGAGACGGCATTTGCGCGCAAATTTGGCTGGATAGAATTCACTGTGTATCCTCTTTTTAGTTCGCAGTCGTTGATAGCAGAAGGAACCGCCAATTTTGGTATTGAAGTTGCTTTTCCGGGAAAAGAACGAATGGAATTTGAACGCGATATCCTTTTCTCTCTTGCTGGATTAGATAAAAGTCAGGCGGAAAGGTATTCCAAGGTACAGGAGCTTGCCGCAAAACTCAGTTATGCCGGTAATGAAGCCGCGCGTCACTATCTCAATGGCGAAATCTCGCGCGACGATGCTGCTCAATGGCTCGTTCAATATGCGCTTATGTCACCGGAACGCGCTCAGCAGCGCACACGATTTTTTGACCAGTACCGCAGTTATGTCATCAATTATAATCTCGGTTTGGATTTGGTGCGGCAATACATCGTACGACGCGGCGGCACAGAAAAGAATCCTGCAAAGCGGTGGGAAGAATTTACACGGCTCCTTGCATCACCACGTTTGCCTTCGGGATTACTCTAAATTTCGACTATCTACAATTCTCGCGGTTCTTACAAATTACTAAGAAGATCAAATAATTCATCTCTTTCACATTGTATTTAAGTAATAACTAATTATTAATGTATTACTATTATTCGCTTGACTTACAAATTAAATTGTGTTATATTATGTTCAGATAGTGTGGATAATATTTATATGTCCAACAGTTAGGAGAAGGTATGGAAACATCAATAGTAACAACAAAAGGACAAGTCGTAATTCCTTCAAAACTAAGGAATAGGTATAAGATAAAAAATGGAACACGCATTCACTTCCTTGATAGAGGTGGTGAAATTGTTTTGGTACCATTAACCCCAGAACTGATTGATTCAAACATCGGTTTTCTCGGAACTAAGGGTAAGCTTAAAAGAACGTTGATTGAAGAAAAAAATAGGGAGCGTGAATTATGAAACGATATGTATTCGACAGTTACGCTCTCTTAGCATACGCTGAAGGCGAAGAAGGCAGCAAGGCCGTTGCCGACATTTTTAAGAAAGCACTTGCTGATCAAGCAGAGGTCTTTCTTTGCTGGGTAAATTGGGGAGAAATGTATTACATAGCTCTTAGAGAAGGAGGCATAGAACGTGCTGAGCTTTATTCAAATACATTTTCACGCTATCCACTCGAATTAATCGAAGCAAACAAGGAACTAACTTTACAGGCTGCTCAATTGAAAGCATTTAAGAAAATTTCATACGCTGATGCATTTGCCGCAGCAACCGCAATTCAAAAAAAAGCAGAACTTGTTACAGGTGATAAAGAATTCAAACAACTTGAAGCTCAGGTTAAGATATTTTGGATTTAAAGACATATGAGAAAAAAATCACGGATTGAATTGAATAATCTGGAAATTGTAACAATTGTTTTATTTTAAGCTGATAACGGCACAGAAAAGAATCCTGCAAAGCGGTGGGAAGAATTTACACGGCTCCTTGCATCACCACGTTTGCCTTCGGGACTAATATAAATGTCACCGGTAAAGTCAAAAATACCAAAAGGAGATCGTCCTTACCTTGAAAGGTTATTGGATGAAGTCCGTTATCGACTCACGACGGTAGAAGATATCGATGTTGCCGGACAATCCTTCCCGCGCTTCATTGGTGAGTTCTGGACATCCCAGCAACGGCAAGCATTGTCATTGCACGAGGTTTCATATCGTGCTTGTTTTAAACCGCAGCTTCCACGATTCTTCATCGAATACTTGACGAATGAAGGCGACACCGTGTACGATCCATTTAGCGGACGCGGAACAACGTCATTAGAAGCAGGATTACTACGCAGAAAAGTTATTGCGAACGATGCAAATCCTCTAAGCGCACTTCTGTGCAAACCACGCTTCTTCCCTCCCTTGCTTGAAGAATTGATAAAACGCTTAGACAGCATTCCTATCAAAGAAGCAGCAGAAGCTGATATCGACCTTTCGATGTTCTATCATCCAAAGACAGAAACGGAAATTGTTTCTTTGAAAGAATATTTAGATGATCGTCATGAGAGCGGAAAAGAAGATAACATTGACAGATGGATTCGCATGGTCGCCACCAATCGGTTGACCGGACATTCGAAAGGATTCTTTTCTGTATATACTCTGCCTCCGAATCAAGCAGTAAGCGCAGATAGCCAACGGAGAATCAATATAAAAATGCAGCAGGAACCGGAACACCGCGACACGCGCGTTATCATTTTCAAGAAATCAAAAACACTACTTAAAGACGTTACAATGTTTGACCGGCAAAACCTTCAGTGCGCCGGCGAAACCGCCCGCTTCCTCACATCCGATGCGAGAGAGACAAAATCAATAGCGCCCAATTCCATTCAGCTTACCGTCACTTCACCCCCATTTCTTGACATTGTTGACTATGTGCAGGACAACTGGCTGCGATGCTGGTTCAACAGCCTTGATGCAGCAGATGCCGCCAAGACAATAACAATGTCGCGGTCATTAGAAGAATGGTCGGCAGTCATGTTTGGGACTTTTCGTGAACTGTATCGTGTCACCAAACCGCGCGGATTCGTGGCGTTTGAAGTGGGTGAAGTACGAAATAATAAAGTACAATTAGATGAACATGTGGTACCGCTTGGCATCAAAGCGGGGTTTACATGTGTAGGCATCATTAAAAATGAAAATTTTAGCATATTTACCACTACAAAACAAAAAGCAGAAAACTTAGATTTGGCAAAAGACATTATTGTGATTTTTAGAAAATAGCACTGTACAAATTCAATTCCTTTTAGTATATTTCTTTTAAGTAATTTGAAAGGTTGAGGCAATATGGGATCTGCACGAATAGTAGCAGGTATAGCACTTCCCAAGAAGTTTTCTCCTACTGGTAAGTTTTCTTCTTTTACAATAAAAATCGGTAACAGAGAGATTCCAAAATATGAAGAAGAGTTTTGGACATCCAAGCAAAGACAATCTTCATCGTTGCATGAAGTCTCATATCGCGCATGTTTTAAAGCCGAGGTCCCTCATTTCTTTATTCAATGGTTAACTGAATTTGACGATACTGTTTACGATCCTTTCAACGGAAGAGGAGACCTAATCAGACAGTCATTCAATAAAGGTGATAACTTTGAAATAAAATCTACCGCCTTTAAGCCACAAAATTATAATTTCATATTGACTGAATTATCAACACTTGATTACGAATTTGCATCAGTATGTTTTCATAAAAAATTATTAGAAGGCGAAGGATTTTCATATCCAAAGAGTTTTTATAAATACGCATATAGATTCTTGCTAGAAAATTTAGTCGAGTCAGGTACTAACAGCCGATCTCTTTTTTGACCAATATTCTAATACGAATTCCACATTTAGTAACGAGTTTATAACTTATATAAAGAAAAATCAACCCATTATTAAGTCAGACCAAATTCAAATGGTAGATAGCAGACAATATCCAGGAATTCAATTATCAGATTTAATTTCTGGGGTAATCAGAGTCGAATTGGAAGGTTCGGAGAAATTGCTTCATTTAATCGACGACAAAAAGATCGATATTATTCACTACCCTTAATATCCCTGTTGAACATCTATAGCGTAAGATTAGATGAACATGTTGTGCCGCTCGGTGTTAAGGCGGGGTTTACATGCGTAGGCATAATTATCAACGAACAGTATTTCACAAAGACATCTAACATTTGGGGTGTTGATAACAACGAAAAAGGCACAAACTCCAACCGTATTGTGATATTTCGAAAGAACTAAGACAAAGCAAGTTCCACGGAAACCTCTCACTTCTCCCAATCATTTTGTATATTTCAGTATGAATAAGAACGAATTGAAAAGCCTTCACGTGATAATTCATCGTGCGCTCGAAGAAGATTTAGGTGACGGTGATATCACGACACTGAGCACAGTGCCGAGACATGCTATACTCAAAGGGACATTTATCGCAAAAGAATCCGGAATCATTGCCGGACTCGAAGTTGTGCACGAGACCTTGAAATATCTTGATCCACGAATAAAATTCACTGCGCATATATCGGACGGCGATCATGTTGAAAAAGGAACTATTCTTGCCACTGTACGTGGCAACGGGCGCGCATTATTAATAGCGGAACGAACAGCGCTCAATTTCATCCAGAGGATGTCCGGCATTGCAACAGCAACCCGTCTTTATGTAGATGCTGTTAAGAGTACGAGAGCCATCATTGTTGACACACGTAAGACAGCGCCCGGCTTACGATTATTAGATAAGTGGGCAGTGCGAATCGGCGGCGGACAGAATCACAGGTTCGGCCTATACGACATGGTACTTATTAAAGAGAATCACATTGCAGCGGCGGGAGGAATTACTCAGGCAGTTGCCCGCGTACGTGCGACGGACAAAAAGAAACGTCCTATCGAAGTCGAAGTACGCGATCTAGACGAATTACATGAAGCACTTAAACTTAATGTGGATAGAATTCTGTTAGATAATATGACCCTAGATAAGTTGCACGAATCAGTACGTATCACGAATGGAAGAACGATGCTTGAAGCATCCGGCAACGTTTCACTGGAAAGTGTCCTTGCCATTGCTACGACCGGTGTAAATATTATTTCCGTGGGCAAGCTGACGCACTCTGTGCGAGCGTTAGATATTAGTTTTTTAATAAAAGAAAAATAGATTTTTAGATTCTATATTTATGACACAAGACGAAATTTATCAAGACTTGAGAACAAAGCTGCACGATGTAGTGCCGGATGTTGAATTGCGCTTGAAATCAGAGCTTGCGTTTGAAATCAACAAGTTGAAGAAAGAACGCAATGCCGTTATTCTCGGGCACAACTATATGGAGCCGGCGCTTTTTCATTCCATACCGGATTATGTCGGAGATTCACTGGAACTCAGCCGCATAGCCAGCAAAACAGAAAAAGATATTATCGTTTTTTGCGGCGTGCGTTTTATGGCAGAGACAGCAAAAATATTATCGCCTCAGAAAACGGTTTTAATCCCGGCAAAGAAAGCCGGATGTTCACTTGCGGATGGAATTACTGCAGAGGATGTCCGTCAATTAAAATCTAAATTTCCAGGTGTTCCGGTTGTGACATACGTGAACACAAGTGCAGAAGTCAAGGCAGAGTCGGATATTTGCTGTACTTCAAGCAATGCCGTTGCAGTAGTCCAATCGCTGAAGAGTGAGACGGTTATTTTCCTGCCGGATGAGTATCTTGCCCGCAATGTTGCGCACGAAACTGGTCGGCACATTATTTTCCCAACTCTCACCGGCAGCGATCCAGCAAACGAAACGCTTCTCGATAAACCTATCATCGGCTGGAAAGCACGGTGCGAAGTGCATGAAAAGTTCACAGTAGAAGATATTCAGAATGTGCGCAAACAGTTTCCCGATGTGTCTATTCTGTCACATCCCGAATGTAGCCCGGAAGTCGTGGCAGCATCAGACTATTCCGGCAGTACTACGCAAATGATTCGTTATGTCCAACGCACTAACGCACCGCGTTATCTATTACTAACGGAATGTTCAATGGGCGACAATATTATGGCAGCAAATCCGGAAAAGAATATGCTGCGTCTGTGCAGTGTTCGTTGTCCGCACATGAATGAAATTACTTTGGAAGATACGTTGGAAGCTCTCAGAAAAACTCAGTATGTTGTCGAAGTGCCGGAAGAAATTCGGGCTCGTGCATATCGTGCTGTGGAGCGAATGTTGAGTATCATTCCCAAAGCTTCTGATTAATATATATTTAATCTATGAACGAATGTATTGAAACAGATGTTTTGGTCATTGGCAGCGGGATTGCCGGCAGTATTGCTGCGCTCCAACTTGCAGATGCCGGTATTCATGTTGTTGTTGCAACACGCTCAGTGAATCCGGAAGAATCCAATACGTTTTACGCGCAAGGTGGAATAATCTATAAAGGGAAAGAAGATTCGCCCGAACTCCTCATGGAAGATATTCAACATGCTGGAGCAGGCTATTGCAATCCACAGGCAGTCGCACTTCTTGCGCAGGAAGGACCAAGATTAGTTAAATCTCTACTGCTGAATAAATTATCAATCCCGTTCGATCGCGAAAACGGCGGTGATCTTTCGCTAGTGCTTGAAGGCGGCCATAGTATTGCACGTATCATTCATGCGGCAGATGCTACCGGAAGCCTTATTGAGAAATATCTGATACAAGCACTAAAGTCTAATTCTAACATAACGTTGCTCACCGGTAAAACAGCAGTAGATCTGCTCACACCCGCTCACCATTCACAAAATCGGCAGTCAGTGTATGATCCCCTTTCCTGCGTGGGCGCGTTTATTCTTGATCAGGGATCCGGACAAGTGCAGCGTGTTCTCGCCCGTGCAACTATTCTCGCTTCAGGTGGATTAGGGCAAATATTTCTTCGGACGACAAATCCAGCAGGCGCACGCGGTGACGGATTATCTATCGCATATCGTGCTGGAGCGCGAGTGTTAAATTGTGAGTTCGTGCAGTTTCATCCTACAGCGTTTTATCATCCTAACGCACCATTCTTTCTTATTTCTGAAGCAGTACGTGGCGCAGGCGCACATTTAATAGACTCGAACGGCAAGCAATTCATGCAGAAGTACGATCCTGAATGGAAAGATTTAGCTCCGCGCGATGTTGTCGCTCGCGGTATCCACCAAGAGATGTTGACTACCGGCGCGTCGAATTTATTTCTTGATATAGCCTCTTACATGCATGCAGAAGATATCCGTAATCACTTCCCGTCCATCCACGCGAACTGTTTGCAATATGGCATTGATATGACGCATGAACCAATACCAATTGTCCCGGCGGCACATTATTTTTGCGGCGGCGTTTGGGTCGATTTGTGGGGACGAACAACGCTCAATCATTTATATGCCGCAGGAGAGGTTGCATGCACTGGACTTCATGGCGCCAATCGACTTGCTAGTACTTCATTGCTTGAAGGTGTTGTTTGGGGATATAGAGCCGCAGAAAATATTCTTGACACTTTGAAGGAACATCCTCAACCACGGGCAGAAGAAATTCCGCCATGGCAGGAAACGGGAACATATATTCCGGACTCCGCTCTTATCAGCCAAGATATGAGCGTCATCAAAAACATCATGTGGAATTATACCGGCCTAATCCGCACAAACGAACGATTGCAGCGCGCAATTCGTGAACTACGACATCTCGAATCCGAAATCGAACGTTTCTACCGCGCCGTAAAATTGACGGACGACATCATTGGCTTACGCAATGCCGTACGCGCCGCTATCATCGTTACCATATCTGCTTGGGAAAATAAAACGAGCGTTGGCTGTCATTATAGGCAATGAAGCCGCTAAGTAGTATATACCTCCGATGTATTTCAATTTAAGTTTTTTTGAATATTTCGAGTTATTTCCTCCAAAAATGTTCCTTTTTTTATTCAAGAGTTTTAGGTATCATTTAACACATCATTGAAAGGATATGAATTATGTACAGGCCGCAGATCACGGTTGTGGATTGCACTATCCGCGACGGTGGTTTAATGAATAAATCTAATTTCACGCTGGATTGTGTTCAAGCTGTTTATAAAGCCATCTGCGAATCAGGTGTGCATGTCGTAGAGTTGGGATATAGAAATAGCCGGAAGATGTTTGATCCAGAAAAATACGGTGTATGGCGTTTCTGCGATGACGAGATGATCAAAAAAGTGGTAGGTGATCATAAATATCCGGACACTAAGATTGCCGTTATGATGGACGCACACAAAAGCTCCATCGATGATCTACTCCCCAAAGAGAAAAGTCTGGTGGATTTGGTGCGCTGTGCCACTTATGTTAAGGATATTGACAAATGCATTATGATTGTAAATGATGCCGTAGCAAAAGGTTATGATACAACCATTAACATAATGTCCATTTCCACAGCCCCGGAGCGCGAGCTCAATGAAGCGTTGCAACAGATTCACGAAGAAACCAAAATCAAGGCATGTTATATTGTAGACAGTTTCGGAAATTTGTATTCTGAAGACATCGATTATTTTGTTTCAAAATACCAAAAACTTTTACCCAGCATCGAAGTTGGTGTTCATATGCACAACAACCAACAGCTTGCATTCGCCAATACCATCGAAGGCATCATCCGCGGTGCAAATTATATGGATGGTACTCTCTACGGATTGGGCAGGGGCGCAGGTAACTGCTGTTTGGAGCTTTTACTCGGGTTCCTGAAGAATCCAAAATTCAATATGCGGCCGATATTAGATGTTATCGGCTCACATATTATGCCTCTCCAGAAAGAAATCAACTGGGGCTATTCAGTGCCTTACATGATTACAGGCATTATGAACCGGCATCCGGAGGAAGCCATAAAGCTTATGGCATTACCGGAAAAAGATCCGGCAAAATATAATTATCGCGCGTTCTATGAAAGAATGCTGGACCCGGAACCATAGACAATCCCGCCCGCCGATAGAAAAAGCTCGGTAATGTTGATAACAATTTAAAATGTTCTCCAAAATAGTCTAGAGACAATTTACGTTTTCCAAATTAATCACAACTAAACAGGAGGCAATATGATATTTCTTCTCAGTTTAATCATTGTTATCGGAGCTATAGTTGTTTGGATCAATGCGCGCAAAAAAGTGCGCGCTGAGCACAATCCATTATTTAAAACAACTGCATCTGCTGCTGGGATCGCAGCGCTAGTTTTTGCATTGATCGCTCTTACTCAATGCTTTACACAAATTCCAGCCGGACACGTCGGCGTAGTCGATTTCTTCGGTGTTGTTTCTGACAAACCATTAACGGCAGGAATTCAACCAGTTAATCCATTGGCAAACGTGGTGAAATTCTCAATCCAAACGCAGGAACACAAAGAAACAATGCAGGTACTCTCACGTGAGGGTTTGACTATCGGGTTGGAAATTAGCGTGCTCTACCGGCTCAACCCAGATTCCGCAGCACAGGTATATAAAACCATTTTAGGTGGAGATTACGAAGGCATCGTACTGGTTCCACAGTTCCGTGCTATAAGCCGCGCGGTGACTGCGAGTTTCCAAGCCAGTGCACTGTATTCGACGGAACGCGAACAACTCGCTACTTCGATTCAGAATGAACTTGGTGCGCTTATCTCTAAACGAGGAGTTATTGTCGAATCAACACCGCTACGCAATGTTGGCTTGCCACCGCAATTAACAGAAGCAATTGAAACAAAACAGCGTGCCGATCAGGAAAGTCAGCGAATGCAATTTATACTTACAAAAGAAAAACAAGAAGCCGAGAGGAAAAGAATTGAAGCGCAAGGTATCTCAGACTTCCAAATCATCGTTGCACGCGGCATCAGCGAGCAATTGCTGCGTTGGAAAGGAATCGAGACAACTGAGAAGCTCGCCAACTCTCCAAATTCAAAAGTCATCATCATTGGTGCTGGTAAAGATGGGTTGCCATTGATTTTAGATACAAAGTAACTTGATAATCCGGGTTGAACTTACACCCGGACAATGTTTTTGAATTCATACCACCACAAAATTATTATGAAGAGGATAAATGTGAGACGAAATCATTTTAACGCAAAGATTTTTTCTTTTTTCATCCTCTTTATAATTCTTTTTACTTCTTGTCTACTTGGACAAACCATTAAGCCAGATTCGGCACAAATCATTCTAAAAGCTGCCGTAACTAAAACACAATCATCCAAAACGAATGTTCTCCTCGTTTTTCATGCCACTTGGTGTGGATGGTGCAGGCAATTAGAAACGGCACTCAATGATACAGTGATTAAACCAATAATTGACAAGAACTATATCGTTGCTATGGTAGATGTCAATGAGCATGGAGATAAAATACAAAAATCCGAGAATCCTGGTGCGCGGAATTTATTGTCCGACTTCGGAGGGGACAAAGCCGGACTACCTTTTCTTGTTTTTCTCAATGGGGAAGGTAAAATGATCGCCAACTCCAATGTTATGTCCCAAAAACAGAATATTGGATATCCGGGTTCAAATGAAGAAATTTCTGCATTTGTGAAGCTACTTCAAAAGACAGCACCGCATATTAATAACAAACAACTTGATGTAATACAAAATTATTTTGAGCTGCACGCACCAAAATAGCAATTAACTGTGGGCTGCATATGTCAGACTGCAAAACGCCCGTTCTGTTCATTGGCCACGGTTCGCCAATGAACATTATCTATAAAAACGAATATACTAAATCCCTGCAAAAGTTGGGGACTTCTCTTCCAAGACCGGACGCCATACTTGTCGTGTCTGCACATTGGCTTACAGAAGGAACTTTCATCTGCTCTGTAAATAAGCCGAAACAAATCTACGATTTCTATGGCTTCCCCGATGAACTCTATGCTGTAAAGTACCATCCTCCCGGCGCGCGCGCAATCGCCGAGTCCATCGCGCAGGAATTAAAGTCCGACAACATCCAACTAGATGCCGAATGGGGAATCGACCATGCCTCATGGGCAGTACTTATTCATATGTATCCTAAAGCAGATATTCCAATTTTTGAAATGAGTTTAGATCTAACGAAGAATGAAAAAGAACATTACAGCTTAGGAAAAAACTATCATATCTTCGCAGAAAGAACATTCTCATTATGGGCAGCGGGAATATCGTTCACAACCTGCGCCAGATTGATTTTGATGAAAATGCCAAGCCATTCCCGTGGGCAATCGAGTTCGATGAATATATTAAAGATGCGCTTCTTCAGAAAGACCATGACCGGTTGATTCGCTACAAAGAATTGAGTCCTGTCAGCCGACTTGCCGTACCAACGAACGATCATTACCTGCCGTTCCTCTACAGCGTTGCATTGCAAGAAGAAGATGAGCAGATTGGGTTTGTTCACGAAGGCATCCAAAACGGATCGATGTCGATGAGATGTTTCACAATTCAATAATAAGGAATACATCGTGATCATTAAAAATATTCCATTTGAAATAACCGATTGGTCCGAAATTAAATCTGAGCGGCATGAAGGTGAAACCGGATACGCCCTTTGGAAGGTGCGCCAATGCGGTGATATCCGTGTGCGTGTTGTGGAATACTCGGCTAACTATAAAGCCGATCATTGGTGCACAAAAGGGCACATTTTGTATTGTCTCAAAGGTAAGATAACCACTCATCTGAAAGACGGCCGAGTAGTCGAATTGCGTAAAGGCATGTCGTATCAAGTCGAAGATGAAAATTATCCGCATAGTTCTTACACAAAGGACGGTGCAGTATTATTTATTGTGGATTGAACTCATATAATTATCGTGCCGTTTTGTTTACAATCTAAGGGGGTCACATGAATAGGCGTCGTATTTTTTTACCATTCTTGCTTTTCAGTTTGTTACTTATTGTTTCCTTTTACATATCTCAAGCGCAGCAGACTTTCAAACTGGATCAAGTTCTTACTCACGATCCGAAAATTATAATAGGCAAATTGGACAACGGATTGACTTACTATATTCGTGAGAACCACAAACCGGAAAAACGTGCAGAACTGCGCTTAGCTGTCAAAGCCGGTTCAATTCTCGAAGACGACGACCAGCAAGGACTGGCGCATTTTGATGAACATATGGCATTCAACGGCACAAAGAGTTTCCCAAAGCAAGACATTATCAACTTTCTTGAAAAATCCGGAGTGCGTTTTGGTGCAGATTTGAACGCATACACCAGTTTCGATCAAACCGTGTATATGCTGCAAGTGCCAACCGACTCTCAGGAAGTGATGGAAAAAGGATTCCAAATTCTTGAAGAATGGAGCCACGATGTTTCTTACGACGACAAAGAAATTGATAGAGAGCGCGGTGTTGTAATCGAAGAATGGCGATTGGGTCAAGGAGCAAGCAACCGTATTTGGATGAAACATGTTCCATTCGAACTCTACAAATCACAGTATGCCAATCGTATGCCGATTGGGAAGAAGGAAATCCTGGAGTCGTGCCCCCATGATGCTCTCCGTAGGTTTTATCATGATTGGTACCGACCGGATCTGATGGCGGTGTTTGCTGTCGGTGATTTCAACAAAGATGAAATCGAAAAGCTTATCAAGGAACATTTTTCACATCTAAGAAATCCTGAGAAAGAACGTGAACGCCGGCAATATCCTGTACCGGACAACAAAGAAACACTGGTATCCATTGCTACCGATCCGGAATTAACCAGAGCTTCTGTTGAGGTGATGTTTAAACGCGATACAAGTAGTCAATCCACGGCTGGAGATTATAGAAATGAAATCATCAGCAATCTCTCCAATGCAATGTTGAATGCACGATATAGTGAACTGGTCCAGACACAGAATCCACCATTCATCTATGCCTACAACTATGACGAAAGATTCATCGGCCCAAAACAGGCATATAACTTCGGTGCAGTCGTAAAAGAGAATTCTATTCTTAATGGATTTGAAGCCTTAATAACAGAAGCATTTCGTGTGAAGCTGCATGGATTCACTGTAACCGAACTTGAAAGGCAAAAGGTTCAATTTTTACGAGAGATGGAAAAGTTTTTTAAGGAACGGGATAAAACTGAATCGCGACAATTCGTTGATGAATATATCAGAAACTTCCTCAATAATGAACCGATCCCCGGAATCGAAGTTGAGCTTGGTTTATATAGACAATTCCTTCCCGGCATAACCCTTCAGGAAGTCAATAAGCAAACGCAGGAACGGATGACTGAGAACAACCGGGTTATTACTGTCTCTGTTCCTCAGAAGGACAGCGTAAAAGTTCCGACGGAAGCGGAAGTGCTATTTATCATGAATAAAGTTAGCACAGAACAACTCGATCCTTACATCGATAAAGTGAACACGGAACCGTTAGTCTCTGACCTTCCCACACCGGGCAAAGTTATGGAAGAAAAAAAGTTTGCGTCGCTCGATGTAGTAGAATGGAAACTCTCCAACGGAGCACGGGTTGTCCTTAAATCAACAGATTTTAAGAACGATGAAATTCTTTTTTCTGCCCACAGCTACGGCGGCACATCGTTAGTTGATGATAAGAATTACCTCTCCGCCGAATTTGCATCCGCCATTGTCGGACAATCCTCAGGAGTTGGTAAGTTCGATCCCATCGCATTGCAAAAGAAACTTTCAGGTAAAATCGTATCCGTTTATCCTACAATTACACAACTCGCAGAAGGATTCAGTGGTAGTGCATCACCGCAAGATATCGAAACACTTTTCCAGCTCGTGTACCTTTTGGGAACTTCTCCGCGAAAAGATTCGACTGCATTCTTATCTTTGATGACACGGTATAAGGCATCGCTGCAAAATCGCAGTGTAAGTCCTGAAGCAGCATTTGCCGATACATTGCAAGTCACATTAACAAATTATCATCCACGAATGCGCCCATTAACAGTTCCGCTGTTGGATGAAATTAATCTCGACGCTGCATTTTCCATTTACAAAGATAGGTTTGCAGACTTCAGTGGTTTCGTTTTCTTGTTTGTCGGCAATTTCAAGATTGATTCCATCAAACCGCTTGTTGAGCAATATCTTGCCACACTGCCGTCGCTCAATCGAAAAGAAATGTGGAAAGATATTGGCGTCGAGCCACCAAAAGGCGTCATCAGCAAACAGGTGAAGAAAGGCATCGAACCGAAAAGCTCTGTCAATCTTACATTCACCGGACCGTTCGAATGGTCTCAACAAAACAGGTATGATTTCAATTCGATGCTCGAGGTGCTCAATATAAAATTGCGAGAAGTACTTCGAGAAGATAAAGGCGGAACCTATGGCGTTAATGTATCCGGTAATCCCACGCATTACCCACGGCAGGAATATCATATTTCTTTTCGATGGGGATGTAGCCCCGATCGCGTTGATGAATTAGTGAATATCGCTTTGCAACAAATAGACAGCGCAAAACTCAAACCGTTTGATTCCGTTTATATCGATAAAGTGCGCGAGACTCAACGGCGCGGGTATGAAGTAAATCTGAAACAGAACAGGTTCTGGCTTAACAGTCTCCATTCGTTCTATGAGGACAACGGAAATCCCGAAAAGATGCTGAATTATCCAAAGTTTGTAAAGAATTTGAATGCCGCCGCAATCCAGAATGCTGTAAAGAAATATTTTAATACAGATAATTATGTGAAGGTGGTGCTGTATCCAGAGAAGAAGTGACATTTCCGCCACCAATCCGATCCCTAAAAGGGGTCGGATTGGTTTATTTTCTCACCTGCCCTTTTCCGTGAACAATAAACTTGGTGCTCGTTAGTTCCACAAGTCCCATCGGTCCACGTGCGTGGAGTTTTTGCGTACTGATGCCAATTTCAGCGCCAAGTCCGAATTCATAACCATCGGTAAATCGTGTTGAGGCATTCAAATACACTACGGCTGAATCAACTTCCCGCAGAAATCTTTCGCCGTTTGTTTTATTGCTGGTAACAATCGCATCGGAATGATGTGAACCATAATGATTGATGTGCCAAATGGCTTCATCCAAACTCTTCACTACTTTGACCGCGATTATCAGATCTAAATATTCTTTGTACCATTCAGCATCCTGAGCAAGCTTCGCATCTTTGATGATCATAAGCGTCTTTTTATCGCCGCGAATATCAACTCCCGCCTGCTTTAACCTTCTTGCAATGAGGGGTATGAATTTCTTTGCAATCTTCTCGTGTACTAAAAGTTTTTCAGCTGCATTGCAAACGGAGGGTCTCTGAACCTTCGCATTAAATACGATCTCTTCTGCCTTCGTAAAATCGGCTGAGCTATCAACATAAATGTGGCAGTTGCCTTCGCCATGTGCAATAACAGGCACGGCAGAATTCTCTTGAATGAAACTGATTAACTTCTGACTTCCGCGCGGAATAATGACATCGAGGAATCTATCTTGCTTTAGCATTGACAGCACTGCTTTTCTGTCCGTTGTATCGATAAATTCGACACAGCCAGTCGGCAGGTTCACATCCTGCAAAGCCATCTTAATAATATCAACAAGTTTCTTGTTCGTGTGTATAGCTTCCGAGCCGCCGCGCAGCAGTACAGCGTTCCCGGATTTCAAACACAGGACAGAAGCATCGATTGTCACATTCGGCCGCGCCTCATAAATAATACCTACAGCGCCGAGAGGCACTCTCATCTTCTCAATTAGAAGACCATTTGGCCTTTTTATTTTCTCAATAACTCTCCCAACGGGATCAGGAAGTTTGACGACATCGTTCACACCATCTATCATTTGCCTGATGCGCTGTTCATTGAGAGTCAACCTATCAAGTAGTATTTTCTGCAGTCCGGTTTGTTTGGCGTTCCGCAAATCTTTTTTGTTGGCTTCGAGAATTGCCGAAGTTTCATTACAAAGATGTTTGTTGATTGCCCTAAGTAAAGAATTTTTTTTCGCAGTTGTGCAGTTGTAGAGAATTCCGCTCGCTTCTTTGACAGACCGCGCCTTCTTGATAATGTTAATTTCTAACACGATGTTTCTCCAATTAAAACTAAATTATCTCGATGAATCACTTCGTCGTGCGATTTACGATTGAGAATTTTTTCAATCTCACTAGTTCTTTTCCCTTTAATTTTACCAAGATCCGTTGAAGAATATCCGGTTACTCCCTTTGCGATCACTTTGCTGTTCAAATCTAATATAGAAATAGTCTCGTTCGCCTTGAACTCCCCATGCACTTCTACAATTCCGGAGGGCAGCAGGCTCTTTTGTCTTTTCAATAGTGCAAGTTTGGCTCCTTCGTCGACGCGCACGTATCCTTTTGCTGAGGAAACAAAACCAATCCACTTTTTTCGCATATTCAATTTATTTTCTGCCGGCAGAAAGAGCGTGCCTTTAAAAGTGCCAGAAAATATTTCTTCTAATACACCTTGATTCTTTCCGTTGGCAATGATCATCGCAATACCTGCAGAGACGCAGCGCTTTGCCGCCTGAATTTTTGTAATCATCCCTCCGGTGCTCAATTCAGTTTTACTGCTCTTTGCAAGTTTTTCAATTTGAAGCGTAACTTTTTCCACAACTGGGATCAGTTCAGCTTCATGATTCTTCGACGGATCATCCGAGAAAAGCCCGTCAATATCGCTCAAAATGATAAGCAGGTCTGCCTCAATAAGATTTGCGACCATTGCAGAAAGGTTATCGTTATCACCAAGCTTAATTTCTTCTACCGCAACTGTATCATTTTCATTGATGATCGGAACAACACCTTGCTCAAACAACACTGGAAAAGTGTTTTTTGCATTGAGATACCGCGCTCGATCCACAAAATCATCTTTTGTAAGCAGGATTTGCGCAATCGTGCAATTCTGCTTCTTGAAAGCATTTTCGTATGCTTCCATTAACAGCGGCTGACCAATAGCTGCTGTCGCTTGTTTTTCTGGGATCGTTTTGGGACGTTCTTTTAATTTGAGTGCGGCAACGCCCGCTCCAATTGCTCCGGAACTGACAATTGCGATATGGTTTCCGAGAGCGTTCAAGCGGGCAACACTTCGTGCAATCTCATTGATCTGATCTAGATTTATTCCTTTCACCTTATCGGCAAGAAGATTTGTGCCAATCTTGATTACGATCTTATTGCGCGTATGAAGTATGGATTTAAGACGATGCATGATGCTTTATTATACTAAATAGTAGGGTAAATTCAAAAAAGAAAGCACTTATCATTCCATCTTTTTAGTTTCCATTTGCCTTTGACGTGAGACTCTTTTATTTTGAAAGCATATGAAAAAATTCACACCGATTACTCTATTCCTCGCGATATTTTCTTTGCGTACCTTTTTCGGTCTTTACTCAATCGCCCTATCAATGTTCATGGGAAAAGGACAGCTACATCCTCGGCACTGGATGCGTAACCGCAGCAACAGGTTTTATTTTTTACAGATCAGTCTCATCACCTTCAATTAGCAGAGATCAATCAACTTTCTAGTGAAACGGTGAATTGGTTTGATAGAAGCGCAACGAACCATTATTCGGAAACAGCTGCTAACATGAGCGATATTTTATATGGTGCTGCAGCAGTTGCACCGTTTGCCTTGTTTGCAAATGAGACCATGCGCAATGAATGGCGTACCATTACACTGATGTATATCGAAACTTGGTCATTCATTGGAGGAACTTCGATGCTAAGCAAGGGATTGGTAGAGAGATATCGTCCTTATGTATATAATCCGAACGTTCCTTTAGATAAAAAATTGAACAGCGATGCAAAGATGTCTTTTTTTTCTAATCATACAACTGCGGCGTTTGCCTCCGCAGTTTTTCTCTCCACAGTTTATAGTGATTACAATCCCAACTCAGAATGGAGACCGTACGTTTGGGCTGGTTCTTTATTGATAGCAAGTGTTGTTGGTTACTTGAGATATGAAGCCGGCGAACATTTTCCTACCGATATAATAGCTGGTGCCGTTGCAGGAAGTGCAATCGGCTATGCTAATTCCATGGATGCACCGTGTTAACAAAGAGAATGTGTCTATTACTCCTGGTATACCTCACGCCGACTATGGCTTTTCGATACAGGTAAAGTTTTAATTTATACGTAGAGACGTTCAATTGAACGTCTCTACAAAAGATTTGTTTGGCTTCGTTGGTTCACGGAGTTTAGGCAACAGTGTAGAGTCCAGTCACCGACTGGACTCTCTCTTTTGCCTTCATATTTTCCGATCTGGTGATCGGACTCTACCCCAATTTTTTCCTTCCGAATCCGGGATCGATTTTCACTAATGCAGCGACAATAAATCCCGGAATCGTCGATATCATTACCCATAAAAAGAAATGCTGATAGCCGACGAGTTCTTGAATTTTCCCGCTCATCATTCCGGGCAACATCATTCCCAGCGCCATAATGCCGGTGCAAATAGCAAAGTGCGCTGTCTTATGTTCGCCCTGCGAGATATAAATCATATACATTGCATAAGCTGTGAATCCAAACCCATATCCAAACTGCTCCAGTGCCACTGCGATATTGATGAACAATAAATTAGTCGGCTGGAAATGCGAAAGATATACGAACATTAAATCCGGCGTGTGCATAATGATCACCATCGGCCAAAGCCACCATCGAAGGCCTTTCTTTGAAATTGCATATCCGCCGAGTAATCCACCGGCAGTTAGTGCAATTATGCCGACTGTACCGTATACAATTCCGACTTCACTTGTTGCCAATCCAAGTCCGCCTTTATCACGCGGATCGAGTAAAAATGGCGAAACGAGTTTTACTAATTGTGCTTCTGCAAAACGATAGAAGAGCAAGAATAAAAGGATTACTAAAATATCTTTACGTTTGAAGAATATAACGAAGGTGTGAATGAATTCTTTGTTTATGTTATTCAACTTTGACCCTGAGTTAAAAAACGATCTCCCCTTCCGCCCAAAAGCCGGCGGATAAATTTTCCCCTCCTTAGTAAGGAGGGGATATGGGGTGGTAATATTTTTATCATTATCAAGAACAGTGTCGGCAAGAAATGAATTTGAAATCTGTAAGGTTGATTTATCTGATGTGGGATATGGAAGAATAAATCGATGATACAAACAAAGCACTGCGAACATAACAGCAATCACTAAAAAGGTAATCGACCACGCCTGTGGAATCCCAATGCGCGACTCTAACGTTCCTGCCAATACAACTAATGCACCTTGTCCTGCAATCATCGCGATGCGATAAAATGTACTGCGAATACCGACAAATGCTGCTTGCTGCGGCTCGTTCAAACCTAACATATAAAATCCATCAGCGGCAATATCATGCGTGGCAGAGCTGAATGCCATCAACGCAAAGATAGAAAGTGTCAGAACAAGGAATGAAGGCATCGAAATAGTGAACGCAACGCCGACGAGTGCAATGGAAATCAGCAACTGTGTCGAGACGACCCAGAACCGTTTTGTTAAAAACATATCAACGAATGGGCTCCACAACGGTTTAATCGCCCAAGGTAAATAAAGCCAGCTTGTGTAAAGTGCGATATCAGTGTTTGAGATACCAAGTTTCTTATACATTATCACAGATACCGTCATCACTACGACGTATGGAATTCCTTCAGCAAAGTAAAGCGACGGAACCCAAGCCCAAGGATTTCGATGTGTTGGTTTTGTTATGTTCATTTTTTACCTCGTAACTACTCAACATATTCATATATTGTGGAAAATTGAGATTGAAAGAAATAGAATGACCCCACCTTAGTCCTCCCCTTCAGGGGAGGAATTTTTCAAGAAGGTCGATATATATAAAAGGTTACCAAAAGGACGTTGAGCAATTACATTATATCTTATTGATCAGTATAGCTTCTTTAATTCTGCACAATGGAAGTAATGTTTCAATATTTCTTCCGCGGTGAATCCTTTCGACGCCATTACTGCCGCACCGATTTGACAAAGGCCAACACCGTGTCCCCATCCCGCTCCATAAAATACGAACTTCATCGGTACTCCTTTCCCGTCTCGTTCGATTTTCACGATGAATGCGCTCGAATACAAATGCGACTTCGATAACCAGCGGCGGATTTCCAATTCTTTTCCCACAACCATCGTTCGTTTCGATCCGACAATCTTCAATTTGACAATACGTCCGGATATACCGCGCTTCAAAGGGACGATATCCATAATTGTCCCAAAGTCGATTTCTGATTTTGCATGCAAAATTTCTTCAAGCTGCTCTCGTGAATACTCGATTTTCCACCGAAAGAAGTCCGTTGTTTCCTGATCAAACGATGGCAGCACATGCTGTAATATATTTCTATTGGTCGTATTGCAATAAACATCAGGTGAAGAAGTGATCCATCGTTCAGCATCAGCTTCATTCAATATTGGTGGATAGTTTACAGAAGAATCAGAAACAGATTGAAGACATGGAATTTGTGTCTCTTCCCAACAATTTTCAAACAACTCAGTTCTCCCGCCGCAAGCTTTAGAAAACCGGGCGTCGCAAACCTCATTATCAGCAACGAGAACTATTCCTTGCGTTGCTTCGACCGCCTCTTTTACAAAATTTGAAATAATTCTTGTAATTCCTTGATAACGCTGGCAGTGATCATCGGCGCAGACATCAAAGAATGCGTGATCTTCTCTGTCGTACCAGCGGATAATTTCGTTTTCCGTCTCAAGTGATTGCTGTGATTGTTTGCTGATATTTTTGAATTTCTCTAGACGCTCTAACATTGCCACGAGCCAACTTCGTGAAATAATAGCATGTGCTTGCAGCAGCTCGATCGGAGCTTCGGCACTCATTTCTGAGGAGATAACGCTTTGAAGATACAACTCTAAACAAACTTCATTTATCACTGTAAGTGTACCATCAGCATTCAATAGAATCCTAAGATCACCTTCAAAGGTTTGCTTTTCTTTTCGTTCCCAGTGAAAATTGATCCCGATAGTGACGCCGCTCAATGTGAACGTAGCATTATTCAACGAACGGCAGTAAAGTTCTTCTGATCGAAGTACTTCCACTTCTTCATCGTCATACAGTACCAAGTGTCCATCTTTACTCGCACCTCGAAAAGAACCCTGCAATTTTATAGAGTAGGGCAATTCAAAGTATCCGTTGAAATTACCGCGAACTTCTTTCGAGTTCTCGATTAGGCCAACGGAGATTATCGGTTCCGAGGAGATCAAATTATTTTCTCCAATATTTCATCGATAATTTCCTGTTTCTCGCTTACCTCAGAGAAAATGTCTTCAATCAATTTTGCATTAACGTTTAAGAAATCCTTTTCCAACGGTGTTACTATAAGTCCACCCATATCCACAGCCGCAGGACTAATCAACACGCGTTCATTACCATCCTTATAATATACACTCGGTCGATGCTTTTGCCGCGGAAAGATAATGAGCCGCCAAATATTTTCTTGATACGAACAAAGAACATTTGCCATAGGCTCTTTGACAAGGCGGAGGTACTTTTTCCACTCAACAAATATTTTATGTATAAAGGCGAGCAGTTGAATTTTGTCAGTTGATTCGACAATCATAACTGTTCTGCCATAATTCATCAAGGTAAATCCTGCAACATGATTTTTATAGTAGAACCGTTTACGCCTTTGGACATTCACTGAGTCGCGCTCAACAGGAATAGCAAGACGAGGGCTTGCCTGAAAATGCAAATGATCCGGTGCTGACGCGCCGCATTCCGGTCCATTATAAAATATTGTGTAGTCGGGACAAAGATCTCTTGCAAGATCGAGCATCGCATCAATAGAAGATTCAAAATCTTGCCGCGTATGACGCATGCTTGATATGGTAAAATGTCTAAAAAAAATCGGAACAGGATTACAGAGAATTAGGTAATCGTCACGATATAAAATCCCTTGTTGTTCTTCTGGAAGATTCTCAAGACAGAGGATACATTTACGATTATTAATTACTCCCGGATCGACATTAGCTTCAGTACTAACGATGCGTTTCGGATTAAATTGCACTTTTACCGTGAATCCACTACAGGTAATTTCGCGAACTTGAACTGACTTAAACGAGGCATATCCTGCTGCCATCTGTTGCCAAGCTGATTGCTGCTGTGCGAAAAGTTCTGAACACAAATTCGGTAATGCAGCACTTTGGCTTGCAGAATTAAAACAGTTGAAAACTTTCGGAGTAATATAATCAGCCTGTGTCAAGGAATATTTTCCTTTCTGTTATTTATCTCCAGCCAGAATTTTCTCTATCTGAATGAACCCGATGAAATGATCAACTGAGGTTTTGCCCATCGTAAACGGCATATCCTCTACAATTTCATATCCCATTTTTTTATACCACGCAATCGCCGATTTATTTTTGACCATCACGCCAAGCCAGATATTTTCAAGTCCCATTGATTTAGCCCGCTCTGCCGCCGATTTCATTAACTTTCTGCCAAGCCCGAGATTTTGATAAACAGGAAGAATGTACAATTGCTGCACATAAAGCCTATTTTCTTTTTCGTTGCAGTAAGTCTTTTCATAGCCGGCAATCGCATCATCATACTCAGCAACAAATCCGGTAACTTTAGCGTCGTTATACTGTTCGGCAAGTTTTTCTAATGTATAATTCTCGTTGAAATACACCTGCAAATCATCAATGGGAATGAAACTCGAATACGATTCCTTCCACGTTTCCCATAGTATGTACTGCACAATCTTAAGATCGTCTTGATGCCAAAGACGAATATTGATGCTCATTTTATCTTTCCGTTGAATTGTTGGCGAGAAAGAATTTCGATCGTGCGAAGTTTATCTTTGAAATGATCATTCTTATTTGCAATCTCGATCGAAAGCGCTGTATCCGTGTTACCTTCCCAGCGTCGGCAAAGATAAAGCGGTTCGTAGATTCTTCCGATTTGATATTGATGAGACAACCGTAGGGCAATGGCATAATCTTCGCCATAATTCACATTGGGCATTCCACCGATTTCTCGAAGCAATGCCGTATTGAAAGCACGGGGGGCACCAAGTCCGTTGATACGAAGCGCATTATTCCTTCCGTTTCTCGGTGTCCATTCTTTGTGATCGACTATGCCGGGCGGGAGTTCCTCTAATTTCATGTTCACTAATTTGTACGAACCAATCACCATTGCAAAGTTACTGCGATGGAATTCATTAACAATTTTCTGAAGAGTATCCTGTCTTGAATAAATATCATCGGAATCGAGTTGAACGACATACCGGCCGCAGGCTTTGGAATAAATAGCTTCATTCCAACATCCACCAATGCCAAGATCTGTCCGAGGTGGAATTTGATGCTTGACCAGTGGATTTTTTTCAGCAATGTGCTGAAGCAGTTGTGTTGTACCGTCGGTGGAATAATTATCAATGACAATACAGTTAAATGGAAAATTTGTTTTCTGCTCCAAAACGCTTTTTATGGCTTCAGCAACTGTATTTAGGCGATTTCGAACTGGAATTACAACACTTGCCTCCACTGGAAAATGGATATCGTACTTCGGCACCTTTGCAAATTCTGGCTTTAGATATGCGCCGATTCGTTTAAGATGCTTTGTAGCCACCATCTCCATTTCTTTTTGAGCCTGTTGTTCGGAAGGGTTTACGTAATCAAACTGTCTTTCGCCATTTTTATGTACATTAGATTTTATTTTTGTATAAAGACATTCCTGTATATGAAAAAGTTGATGATCAATGGAAACCTTCAAGCGAAGATCATAGAATCCCGCTTTATAGACATTTTCAAGCTTTCCATAACATTTAATTGCTTTCTTCACAGCACAAGTGGAGAAAACGAGAACATACCCGAAATCGAAAGTATCACGAATACTGCCGAGTTGATATTCGTTCAATGGATGTTCGAAGCGATTTCCGTTCTTCGCATCGTAATGGTCTGAGTAGGTCATTCCTGCACCAGTCTGTTCGGCAATTCCAATCATTCGTTCCAATTCAAATTGACTTATTTTAATATCTTGGGCTTGCGAAATAAAAACAAAATATTTCGTTTTTATTCTCGCGAGAATTTGATTGAGTGTTTTACCCGAGAGGAATGAATTCGTTTTTATTGGAAAGCACTTAAAATGGGTTCTAGTATAGTCGCCACTGTGGATAACTAAAATCTTTTCGATAAACGATGAATCGATTAAACGATTGATCGTCATCTCAAATTGTGGACTTAGAAAATATTGAAGGATAATAGTAAGGGTTATTTTTTCTTTTTTCATCAATTGTTCTCGGAATTGTATTATCGTGGAAAATACAGAGTAATGCAGATGTCTAATCTCTCATCTTTAACTCTGTAATCCTTTGTTCCATTCGCGGTTGAATATTATCTGCCCCTAGCTATTCATTTAACAACCGAATCGCCATCAGCGCAGCACCTACAACAGGAGATGATTCGGCATTGCGAATAATAATAAGCGGTACTTCTCGCTTGATAGCCGAACGAATTTTACGTGAGTAAAAATTATCATTCATCAGCAGATTGCCAACGAATGCCAATGGGCGCCTTGGAACGCCCTTCCTCCCTTTATTCATCTTATTCAGGACTGCATTAATTACTTCAACTAAATCAGAACAAGCAAGAACAAGAATTTTCTTTGCAACCGAATCACCTTTCGACGCCGCTTCCATTAATACCGGCACAACAGAAGACAAATCATATTTCTCTCCATAAACAGCATCGATAATAGCATCTTGAGTTCCAAGTCCGAATTTCTCATCAAATAATTTAGCCAATTTTGTTTTTTCACCATAGCCATCGAGCAATTTTGCCACAGCGCGGAATGCTTCTCTTCCAATGGCATAACCGCTTCCTTCGTCGCCGATTAATCTTCCCCATCCACCCGCACGATAAATTTTATCACGTTCATCTTTTCCAAATACAATCGACCCGGTTCCTGAAATAACGACAATCCCTGGCTTACCACTGAATGCACCTTCCAGCGCGATCCGCGCATCGCTTTCTATCGATACTTTTTCAAGATTAAGATTCTTCATGCGCGCTATTTCCAGCAATCTTTCCATTATGCGCTGCTGATCAAAAACGCGGTCGGCTCCCGCCAGTCCTGCCACTATTGCACCGATTTGTGAAACACTGCATCCAACAGAATGACAACATGTTTGGATTAGATCAAGAATTGTGCTGGCAGTTTTCTCAATGCCAACGATATGGAAGTTTGACGGACCTCCCTGTGCTTCGGAAAGTATAATACCATCCAAAGCACAGAGTACAGCAGTGGTCTTTGTCCCACCACCTTCAATGCCAATAACATAAAGAGGTTTATCCATATATGACAAAAATATTGACGATAATTAGCAGAAAAGCAACTATGAGAAGGCTCAGTGATAAGGAGTCCGTGTATAATACTCAAGTATTTGCTATTCATCAACGATTCCCGATTATCAATTCAACCAAATTATTCCTATTTTTTAATAATATAATATATGAAATGAAACGATTTTCTCCGTTCATTGGTTTAGAAGTAAACAGAGTTCACTATTGGACAACTCAATAAAGGTGTTTTATGAAACGCGGATTCATTCTTTCATTACTTCTCGCATCGTTTATATTTGCCATCGGCAACGCACAATCCGTTCAAATCCAGAAAGCTCCAAATTTTTCACTCAAGACTTATGATGGCAAAATTGTCGAACTTGCTAAATTGAAAGGTACAGTTGTTGTCGTAAATTTCTGGGCTACGTGGTGTCCACCTTGCCGTGCAGAGATTCCAGATTTTATCAAAGTTTATGATACTTATAAATCAAAGGGATTAGAAATCGTGGGCATTGCACTCGATGAAGATGGCTGGCTAAAAGTAAAACCATTCTTAGAAAAGAATAAAATGCATTACCCCATTGTGCTGGGTAATGCTGAAGTTGTGCAAAAATATGGCGGCATTGAAGGTATTCCAACAACTTTCATTGTGGATAAGAAAGGAAATATCGTTGACCACCAGGTAGGCATGCTGACAAAAGGAATGCTGGAACAGAAAATCAAACAATTATTGAAATAGTATGTTCTTGACGGATACGCATTGTTTCTTGCAATGCAAAACCACCAATTCCATAATTCCGGATTACAGGTAAAAACAGCTATGAAACATTTTCTTTGCGCGCTTATTTCAATTCTCTTTATTGCCTTGGCACTCATCGCACAACCAACGTCTGCAGCACAGCAAGTAAATGCAAGAGCAATACTCTCCACAGACAAAATACAAGCCGGCAGTACTATTCAGATTGCTCTACAATTGAAGATCTCTGATGACTGGCATATCAATTCGCATACACCAACATTTGACTATCTGATTGGCACAACTTTCGAACTTCAATCTAAGGAAGAAATTATACTTGCTGATATACAGTATCCAAAAGGCAACCCTGTCTCACTATCTTTTGCAGATCAACCTATCGACGTGTATGAAGGAACAACCACAATCTTTGCCTCTCTGAGAATTTCTGATAAACTGAATCCCGGCATTGATACAATTAAAGGAAAGATAACTTTCCAGGCCTGCAATAATCAAATATGCTTGCCTCCTTCGGCCATTAATGTAAATATCCCCATTCAAATTGTTGGACCAGGTGAAGCTGTCACACCTCTGAATCAAGATCTCTTTGCTAATTATAAACCGATTGATTTCATTCACACTGAAACAAAAAATGATATCGCGGCAATGTTCGAATCAAATGGCTTGTTGTTGACTTTCTTTGCCATCTTTCTCATTGGCCTTGCGCTCAATCTTACGCCATGTGTTTATCCAATGTTGTCCGTAACTGTTTCGCTCTTTGGTTCACAAGCAGAAACAAAATTTATCCGCGTTTTCTTCAAAGCTCTTCTTTATGTTCTTGGCATCGCAACGATGTACAGCGTGCTCGGTGTAATTGCAGCACTTGGCGGCGGATTATTTGGAAGCTGGCTCCAAAGTCCTTGGGTGCTTGGCAGTATTGCGGCTTTGTTGTTCGCTCTCGCGCTTAGCTCGTTCGGTTTGTATCAGATACAAATGCCTTTTTGGCTGACAAGCAGATTGGGTGGAACATCGGGCAGTGGATTCATAACAATTTATTTATCAGGACTCGTTGTTGGTGTGTTCGCCGCACCGTGCGTTGGCCCGCCGGTGATTGCATTGTTAACATTTGTTGCAGCAAAAGGAAGTGCTTCATTCGGTTTCTGGATATTTTTTACGCTATCACTCGGACTTGGATTTCCATATTTACTTCTCGGTACCTTCGCCGGGCTTCTTAAAAAAATTCCGCGCTCTGGTTCGTGGTTAGTATGGGTAGAACATATCTTCGGGGTTATTCTCACAGGAGCGGCATTATTCTATTTTTCTCTTGCTATTGCACCAAGGCTCGCCATTTATGTCATTCCGATTACGCTTGCCGCCGGTGGAATTTATCTCGGCTTCATTGATAGATCCGGAAAAGATAAACCAGCATTGAAACGAATTCAATGGGTACTGGGAATAATTGCAATAGCCATAGGACTCATCTTCGCTAACAACCTGCGAAACAAAGGTGTGACATGGGAAACTTATTCCGATGCAAACCTATTAAAAGCTAAGGAGAGCAAAATACCTATTATAATTGATTTCTATGCAGATTGGTGCATTCCGTGTTTGGAACTCGATCGAAATACATGGACAGATGAAGAAGTTATTCAGGCAATGAAAGATATCAAAAGAATAAAGGTGGATCTGACACATTTCGATTCACCGGAATCTGAGAACTTACGAAAGAAGTTCAACATCTCCGGAGTTCCTACAGTAATATTTATCAAGGCGGACGGAACAGAAGCGAATGAGTCTCGAATTATTGGGTTTGTAAACCCAAAGGAATTTATGATAAAGCTAAAACAAATATTTTAGAATATTTTAGGCTATTTATAATAGCGGAGAAACAAATGAAGAAATTATCAATAATTGTTTTTATCACAATATTCATAAGTGTTATTCTCTCTTCACAAGAAAAAAAGGATATTGAGCAATTACATAATAAATACCACTCGATGGTTGGTTATTTGGTCGACCAAAATTGTGGCAAGAGAATGGTAATGGATGATGTAAAGAAATCAGATGCCAAAGCTGCAAAGCACACAAAGGATTGTTCACTTGACGAAACATGTGAAGCGGCCGGCTTTGGAATTGTAACAGGCGGTAAGTTTTATAAGTTTGACGAACCTGGAAACAAAAAAGCAATCGATTATCTTACAGCATCAAAAAAAGAAGACAACATTAAGGTAGAAGTCACCTATACGATGGATGGCGATAAAATGAAAGTAGAATCGATCAAAGACTACAAGTCCAGAGGGAAGAACGATAAAAAGAAGAATTGACATTCGAAAGATTATTTTGGAACAGCCCTTGGATTGGGAGTGACGATTTTTTATTTCACTCATACTGCCTTCTCTCTCCTTTGCATTCATAATCTGCTTTTGGTATATTAATTTTATCATGCCAGATAATTTACTCCTTATCATCTTCGGGATTCTTTCCACTATTGCATTGTTTGTCGGCTGTCTTGCAATCTATTTTGCGGTAAAGTATGCCAAGAAAAAAGACGGCGAACTGATGATGGTATTTTGGGCGGTGATTGCTCTGGCCGGTCTCACATTTGCCGGAATGAGCTGGGCATATTTCCTCATTCCAATTGTGGTAAATAGGTTGTTTTGACTTTCCCTACTTGCCTTTGATTCAAGTCTGATTTACTTTATTCTGAACAAGAATCATACCAAACAACTAATGGACAAACATCAACTCACATGCAAATGAATCTTACAAAAACAGAGTTACGGTTTTTTACAAAACTCAAAGCGCCATTCAAGATTCAGGAGTTTCTCGATTCCATTCCATACAGTGACGAAGAGCGATACCGGTGTCCGCGAAGCGTTTTGCGAGACCGCAAAGCGCATTGTTATGATGGTGCAGTCTTTGCCGCCGCGGCTTTGCGTATGATTGGTTATCCGCCATTACTTGTCGATATGCTGCCAAACGGGCGTGATGACGACCATGTTCTTGCTGTGTTCCACCAGAACAATCGCTGGGGTGCTGTTGCAAAATCAAATTTTTCAGGACTGCGATTTCGTGAACCAGTGTACCGCGGGCTGCGTGAATTGATTATGTCTTATTTTGAATTCTATTATAACATCGCCGGAGAGAAAACGCTTATCGGTTACACGATTCCGTTAAATTTAAATCGATTTGATAGACTTAGCTGGCTTGTGAACGACAGCGCAATGGATGCAATAGCTATAGAATTGGATAGCAATCGCAAGTATAATATTATTACTAAAGCAATGGCAAGGCAACTTTCTGTCATTGATAAGCGTTCATATAATGCAGGGTTGCTTGGCGCAAATCATAAAGGACTCTTTCAACCATAATTGAGGAACATCATGCTAACAACATCTGAACGAAATGAATGGATTCAGAAGATTCAACAGCTTCCACTGAAATTAGAAGCCGCTGTTAAAGGATTGAATGACATACAATTGGATACACCGACCGGCGAAGGTAAATGGACAAGCCGGCAAATAGCGCATCATATTGCAGATGCAAACATCAATGCTTATTCGCGGATGAAACTCATTGTCACCGAAGAAAAACCAATCTTGAAACCTTACAATCAAGACCAATGGGCATCGCTTGCGGATTGTAAGAACGGACGGATAGATTCAACGCTCACACTTATCAAAGGATTGCACGAGCGATGGTTCTTGTTTTTGCAATCGCTGCCGGAAACAAGCTGGGTACGCGAAGGTATTCATCTTGAAAACGGCAAAGTGACGCTTGAAGATGTTCTAAGAATCTATTCCAAGCATGGCGAAACGCATTTGCAGCAAATAATTTCATTTCGTGAAAAGATGAAATGGTAAAAGATATAAATATGAATCATGCATGGATCAAATCATTCCCTGCCGCTATAACCGTATGCGATGTCAATGGAATCATTCTCGAAATGAACGACAAGGCGATTGACTCGTTTAAAGATGATGGCGGCGAGAAGTTAATCGGAACGAACCTATTGAATTGCCATCCGGAGCCGGCGCGTTCACAACTGGAAGAGATGCTCAGAACACAAAGACAAAATTCCTATACGATTGAAAAGTGCGGCGTTAAAAAGACTTATTTATCAAACACCATGGTACGACAACGGACGGTATTCTGGATTTGTAGAAATCAGCCTGCCTATTCCATTTGTCATGCCTCATTTTATTCGAACCGAAAAGAAAGAGTAACAAATATGCCGTTTCTTGAATGGAAAGATTCATATAACATCGGCGTAAAAGAAATAGATAATCAGCACCGCGGACTATTTGATCTCATCGATAAGTTATTCAATTCGCGCTTGTATGAACCATATGGAAAATATTTCCTTTTATCGCTGGATAAATTTGTAGAATACGCACAGGTACACTTTGCAACAGAAGAAAGATATATGCAAGAAACACAATACCCGAAATTTGCAGAGCATAAGCGTGAGCATAAACTCTTTATTGAACAAATATCTAAGTTGGCACAGGGTGTCGAGAACAAGGAACCTGATATCGAGAACAAGACACTTGATTTCTTAAAGGATTGGTACCTCGCTCACATTTTAGGAACAGATCGCGATTTAGAAAAGTGGTTCCAAGCTAAAGGACTCAAATAGGAATACATAAACAGGCTATGAATACACCTATAGAATGGCAAGACAATTACAGTGTTGGAGTGAAAGAGCTCGATGATCAACACAAAATTTTATTAGATATCATAAACACCTTACTCAAAGAACAAGGAGATGAATATAATGCCGCTCAGTTATCGGAATCGATTTTATCTCTGATTCATTACGCCTATGTTCATTTCGCAACTGAAGAGCGATACCTTGCACAGATACCTTTCCCCGATCTTAAGCAGCATATACTTGAGCATGTTGATTTCATCATGAAAACAATGGAGCTTTCACTTAAAGTAAAAGAAGATATACAGGATAATCGGCGTGAGCTTCTTGAATATTTAAAAGGATGGTATTCTTCACACGTCCTCGGCATCGACCGGCTCTACATTCCTTTTTTCAAAGCAAATGGAATTATATAATACGCCATTAGTGATATTATCTATTTCACAAAGGATACATTATGGCAACAAAACTAAACGACTTCCGAACATACCGCGCAAAGATGAACCAGCGTATTGCTGAAATTGATCACCTTGGAATTAAAAGATTTTTTAATCTGGATGACTCCGCCTACAAAGCCGGTGCGTTAGACTCAAAAACGAAAGAACTGCTTGGTTTGGTTGCCTCCGCTGTTCTTCGGTGCAATGATTGTATTGATTACCATCTCATTCAATGCATAAATGCCGGGTGGAAAGACGAAGAATTGTACGATGCGTTGAATGTTGCGCTTGTTGTCTGTGGAAGTATTTTCATTCCACACTTGCGCCATGCAATTGAAACTATTGATACTTTGCGTGCAGAACGCGAACCGATAGAAGTGTAATCGATAGCAATATTCAATTAAATCATCGCAGAAACGTTCCCCACCAAACAAACGGTGGGTAAAAATTGAACGTTTTAACATTGTTCAATAAAGGATAAATGCCTTCAATAGCCACATTCACTGTCATTCTAAATTAATTATAGAAACGAGGAATCTCAATGTCTACATTTGAACATCTTCCAATGCTGTTTGCGTGTGTATTCGTTCTTTCACTTTTCGTTAACACACAAGTAAGCGCTCAAGCAGCACAGCTTGTGTGGATAAAAGATTCCCAAGTTAAACTTGAAAAAGAACTCGTTGCCAAATACGGCGAGGCACAACGCCCTCGGCTTCAGCAAGGGCTCAGGCAAGTTGACAATTTCTGGCGCGCAGAAGATGGAAACGCAGCTGTATTTGAGGATTTCGTCCGAACAAACTTCGCCGGTGATCAAACAACACTCGATGTGATGTTTAACCGGTTCGAGTATTTACTGGAACAACTCAACGGTCATTTAACTGAAATCGGCCGTGAGTTCCGCCAGCAATCTGATCTTGATCTCGGCACTATTTATCCGTTTGATGAAATATTTGCAGGTTATTCTGCCGGCGCGCATGTAACAGATGATTTCTTCCAAAATAAACTTGCATTTACAGTGTTGCTCAATTTCCCTTTAACTACACTTGACGAACGTTTAACGAAAGGCGAGCAATGGTCGCGCCGCCAATGGGCGGAAGTACGATTGGCTCAGCAATTTGCTAAACGCATTCCAGCGGATGTAAATCTCTATGTCTCGCAAATTTCTTCCGAGGCGGAGCAATATATTTCCGAATACAACATCTATATGCACCATCTTGTTGATGCGAATGGCGTGCGTCTTTTCCCGCCGAAGCTTCGATTGCTTTCTCATTGGAATTTACGCGATGAACTGAAAGCGGATTATAACGAGAAAGAAACTGGACTTGCCAAACAGAAAATGATTCAGCAGGTAATGGAACGAATTGTGACGCAAACAATTCCGGAAATTGTTATCAACAATCCAAACGTGGACTGGAATCCATTCACAAACGAAGTTAAACCTGCCGCAGTCAAAGATGTTGACGCTGCGGCGAAAGCAACAGAAAAAGTCTCCGATGCACCGGAGCCGGACACGCGCTATGCGACATTACTGAAGACATTCATCGCTTCAACAAAAGTAGATCCTTATTCACCGACTGCGCCCACACTAATCGCCCGCCGGTTTGATGAAGACCGCCAAATTCCGGAGGCGCGTGTGAAAGAGCTTCTTGAATCTGTAGTTAGTTCACCGCTTGTTCCGAAAATTGCAGCTATTATCGAATCACGATTAGGACGCCCTTTAGAGCCATTTGATATTTGGTACAATGGATTCCGATCCCGTGGACAATATACAGAAGCCCAGCTTGATGAAATTGTCGCCAAGAGATATCCAACAGCCGATGCATACAAAGCCGACATTCCGAATATGTTAATAAAGCTTGGCTTTACAAAAGATCGAGCCGAGTATATCGCCAATAATATTGTTGTTGATCCGGCTCGAGGTTCTGGTCATGCTATGGGTGCAGGAATGAAGTCCGCACATGCTCATTTGCGGACACGCGTAGAAAAGAACGGTATGAATTACAAGGGTTACAATATAGCTGTGCATGAGATGGGACACAATGTCGAACAAACATTGTCAATGAATAACATCGACCATTATTTTTTAAACGGAGTGCCAAACACAGCTTTCACTGAAGCGATCGCGTTTGTATTCCAGGCACACGATCTTGATTTACTCGGAATCCCAACCTCCGATCCTCAAGGTGATGCATTGAAAATACTGAACGATTTCTGGGGAGTATATGAAATTGCCGGTGTCGCATTAGTAGATATGGAAGTATGGCACTGGATGTACGATCATCCAACAACTACACCTGCTCAATTGAAAGCGGCCACGTTGGATATTGCAAAGAATATTTGGAACAAATACTATGCGCCGGTTTTCAAGAAGAAAGATGTTCTTCTTCTTGCAATTTATTCGCATATGATCGATAGTTATATGTATTTGCCGGATTATCCAATTGGATATTTGATCGCAAACCAAATTGAAGAGCAGGTTAAGAAAAGTGGAAGCGTCGGCAAAGAGGTAGAGAGGATGGTAAAGGCTGGTTGTATCGCTCCGGATTTATGGATGAAGAATGCAACCGGATCCCCTGTTAACGCCGATGCTATGCTTGAAGCAACAGAGCGAGCTTTAAAGGAATACAAAAAATAGCAATTAAAGAATCTCCCGAAGAACGAAGGTCAAAACAGATCTGGCAAAACATTCGGCAGGGAACTACAACCCGCCAATCCAATATGTCAATTTTAACATGAAAATATTGTCAGGCTTCGAACTAACGAGACGGTTGAACGAGCCATTTAATGCAAATGTTCCATCTACAACATCATCGGAACGGCTCTGTGTCCACACTAAGAAGAGTGTGGAACCGGGCATATATTCCCATCTCAATACAGCATTGCCGCGAAGAGATACATAATTAAAGTTCGGATTTGAAATATTCATAACCGGAGCTGGCCCGCTGCCATCCGGATCAAGATCATAGCTGCCGATCGAACCATCTGAATTATCATTTCTCGTTATTGTAGAACCATCCTTGCCAAATTCTAGAAAATCAAACGATCGCGCACGTGAAAGTTCTTTGAAGTTGGTAAAATTCCCTGATGAAAGGAATGGTTGAGCAAAGAGTTGGAAGCTCAGTGTCGGTGTGAACGTCCAATCAACACGTATTTGAGCGGAGAGTTCTTTATAGACCAAATCTGCAAAAATATATCTCTTTCCATAAGTTGTCGAAGCAAGTTGGTCATCAAAACTTTCAATCCAATGTCCACGATCTAAGTTGAATGTATAGGCGGGACCGAATGATATTGAAATACTTGAGATAGGACGCATTGTAAAGGATAAGCTTGCATTGTGATAAAATCCATCAGCTCCTTCATACGCATACCAATAAGCTCCAAAAACATACTTGTTGCGGCTGTCGGAAGAATAACTAAAATTCCACTCGTAGCAATCGGGATTAAGCATTTTCGGACCACCGCGTGTTCGACAATCATTGATGGATTCAAATCCATAATCGTAATACAAACTGAAATAATCATAGCTCGGCAATTGATAATCAATGCCCCCCCAAACGCCTTTCCATGTCGCATCCCCGCCAAAATCATAAGTTCCGAAAACTGAACCATAGATGTTCACATAACGATAATATTGCGTCGGATCATTCCACTTATATCCGGTACCTATATGACAATTGATTATATCGGTGCGTGATAGATATCCGAGATCTCCTGATTCAAATCCCGGGCTAATGAATCCAAACGCGGCATTGAGAATCATATTGCCCTTTTGTTTGTTCAAGGTAAACCGACCGGCATAACCGCTCAACGATGTTGCAGAACTATCTAAAGAAATATAGTGCGCATCGGGCCGCTGAAAATAATGCGCAGAACTTTGCTGCAAATTTATCATCCGTTCACGAGTGCCTTGAACGTTTGAGACCGCAGCCCAACCCGAAATCATATATACTTTTCCCGTATCGAATGCCGTCCAACCATCAAGAGCAGCGACATAGGAATTTTCATTGACATCTGTCTTGATACTAACGTCATCAAAAAATCTGTTTACAGACGTGACAAGAAGCCCTGCACCCTGACGGCCATCATTAAAATCCCGTTGAACGCGTGCGACCATGTATGATGTCATTGGTTCTGCTTCTAACGACCACTTTGTTCCATCAGTATCCAATTGATCATACTCGCGCTTCGTTACAGCTTCTATCACTCCGACATTCCAGCCATCAATAACTTTACCAGTGATTTTTGCGGCACCGAGTATATGCGTACCGAGCGGAACATCGGCATAATCGTAATCATAATTCGATAGATCGCGCTGAGGCGTGCGACCGATGCGACGGCTGTAAAATAAACTTGGCGATGACCAATTAAAATTCCAATAGTTATTCACACCTCCCTGACCAAAGGAAAATATATTCATTCCTTCAAGAAAGAAAGGGCGTTTCTCCTGGAAATACGTTTCTACATCGCTTAAATTTACAACAGCCGGATCAACTTCCACTTGGCCAAAATCCGGATTGATCGTTCCTTCGAGCACTAAGTTTGTGCTTAAACCCCATTTTAAATCCGCCCCAATACCCGGAGTATATTTTGATCCTGTATTAAACGGATCACCGGCATCGTGGGGTGCATATTCAGCTCGTCCGGTTATGTATGGAGTAATCTCAAATCTAGTTGGAGGCGTAATATTTTCGATGCCAAGAAGATCAGGATAACGAGAAACTGATCCGCTTTCGTTGCGCGGAGTATAAACGAGATAGTCCTGTTCTTTTTTCCTTGCTATAACGCGCTCAAAATCAATTCCCCAAATATATTGATCATGTTGTTCAAAGCGTAATTGGGAAAATGGAATCTTTATCTCAACACACCATCCATCAGAAATGATCTTGGATTTTGCTTCCCATACTCCATCCCAGCTTCCATCGCTCCAATCGTCGTTGTAAAGAATCCCATCCCGCAATGCGCCTGCTGCCGATACGATAAAGTAAAAGCCATTTCGCTTATCATGATATGAATCGATGCCCACAGCAAATTCATCGGAACTGGCATCGTTATCACGCCGTGCAAGTCTAGTGATAATGGAATCAGGGTGTGCATCATGCATATGTGCAGCTATATATAATGCTTCATCATCATACGCGACCCACACTTCCGTCAATTCAGTTGCCGGTTTTCCTTGATCTGGGTTTTGCTGGAAAAAAGCCGTCGTGCCTGCACGCTGCCAGACTGACTCGGAGAGCACGCCATCAATCTTAATGGGTTCCTTTGTACGAACAGCGGAGATTTGTTTTACAAAGTCAGGCGGGTTGCTATAGCCAGACACAAATCCTACAAGAAGCGTCAGAAAAAACCATCCTAAAAGGCGCATCTGATTCCTATAAATTATCTATGATAATGTATCAGACTCGACTTTAATCGAAAAGGTTGGGGGGATAATAATCGCTCATCCCTTCTCTCATTAATAAATGGCATACGAAATATGAAGCAAACTTGTTGCAATAATAGTTTCTCCCTGTAAATCTTCCTCACTGAAAAAGAAACAATCACCTCGTTGGTTAGATTTCCATATATCCGATAGAAATGCGGCTGGATTACATCGCAGGTAGTGGTTGATCGCCTTGTGCCTCAGGAAGATATACATGAAATGTTGTTCCCTTGCCCACAACACTTTCGACGGTTATGAATCCCTTGTGTCCTTTTACAATTCCAGCAACGATCGACAATCCCAATCCCGTTCCCTTGCTGATTTCTTTGGTAGTATAAAATGGTTCGAATATTTTTTCGATTCGTTCTGGAGGAATGCCAATGCCTGTATCGGAAATTGTCAAAACTAAAAATGAACCTTCGTTAGCATTTGGAATCATTTCAGCCATTGTTTTACTCACTTGTTCACAAGCAAGCGATATCGTAAGACGACCACCCTCTGGCATTGCATCTTTTGCATTAGTGATCAAATTAACTAATACTTGTCGAAGCTGAGTTTCATCGCCAAGCACAATGGTAGAGTTATCTGGAAGATTGCTTTCAACCTCGATATTAGGCGGCAAAGTTTCCTGAATCGCAGATAGAGCACTACGCAAGATATCAGAAACTTGCAGCGGCACATGTTGTCCTTCTACACCGCGAACAAAAGCAAGCACCTGCTGAATAAGATTGATGCTATACTCAGCGCTAAGCCCGATAGATGTCAACATGGATTTGCTGTTTTTATCTTCAACTTTCCGTTGCAGTAATTCTGCCGCCATCTTCACAGGCACCAAAAGGTTCTTCAAATCATGCGCCATGCCGCTTGCTAAAACGCCAATACTTTCTATCCGTTGCGCTCGCAGTTGTTTCGCTTCCAAACGCTTTCGCTCCGTCACATCAATCAGAACACCCTCGATATATCCTTTATCAGAGAATAAAGTGCCGGAAAAAGAAATACACGCTTCCGTTTTATCGAAACGCTGAACCGTAATTTCAAGGTTTTTTATTGTTCCTTGTTTTTGAAGCGTAGTAATTATTTGGTCTCGATCTGCCGTTGGGATTGTCTCAAATATTTGTTTTACTTCTTCTGGAGTCTTTACACCTAACATTTCTAACAATGCACGATTTGCTTCCAACACATCCCACGAATTTGTAGAAAGGCGCACCATGCCGGCAAGCGAGTTCTCAAAGAGATTACGGTACTTTAGCTCGCTTTTAGCAAGTTCTTCAAGCTCGCGCTGTTTGGCAATCATTTCCCTGCGCTTGCTCTGGACAATTGCCATGATAAATCCCACGGCAAGCAGGAGAAGCACAAATGTGCCCACGCCTATTGTCCATAATATATTTATTGCGGTATCTGGCATAAAAATTTCTAAAATGAAACCTTCCGAAGGGCTGGAAGCCTGATAATGTTGCCCCGCAATGCGGGGCATCTTTTCCATTTACTTCGGAAGGTTAACTTAAACCTACCCGCAGCAGGCGGGGATTCTACGGTAACCTTGTCAAGGTTTAACCTGCCTGCCGTCTTTCTGGCGGGAACCTTGACAAGGTTACACGTTTTTGTTTTACTTTGCCAATGCTAATGTCTCCATTGTAAATGGAGATGTTTCATCGCAAAATGGTGGACAGATTTCCACTTTTCTCCATAATACTACCTGTTATCATATCTTTTCCCGCGCCATCAACTCCGACAAGCACAACTGTGAATTTATCATTCTCTTGTGCCCAATACATTTTAATTTTCTCACATCCAGGTTGTGCAAGTATTTTATCAAATGCGCCACGGTCAAATGAAGCACCTTGAGTTTGGGGCGCTTGAGGATTCTTGCGGAAGTTACTGACAAGTTGTAATCCTTCGCATCCAAAGCTGATCTCGTGTTTTTCGGCTCCAATAAATGTTTTATCTTTTGAATCAGTTGCACTTACTTTCGTTCCGATAAAAAATGAAAGCGTACAAATAACGAGGGCAATTACCCCCCCCCCACAATAATAGTTTTTTCATTTTGCTGCTCCTTTTGTATTGTTTGTTTTTGGTTGATTAAGATTACCTTCCGAAGGTCTCGGCGGATCTGTATTGACCTTCGGAAGGTCAATTTATACCGGCATTAACCGTTTTGCATAAAAAAGCACGAAGGAAAAAATATACTGCATTACAATAAATACATCATTTAACGGCCAGATTGCTCTGAGCAGTTTTCGGTTTGATATCAACATTGGGGTAAATAATCCGAAAAAGAAGAATGTGACTACTGCATATAAAACTATTCCTGACAGAACCCAGAAACGAATATCTTTTTTCAAAACAATATTTGTCTCTTTTATAGATTCTCAGCAATATCCACCCTCCAAAACCGATTTGGATGAGTTGAGCAATTGGCTCAGTATAATTATCCCATCCAGTAAATGACTCAAAGGTAAATTTTCCGATTATCCAAATTAGCAAATAAACTGCAAATCCAGCCCAAATTAAAAATCCATTTCGCTTGCTTGTTCGCCATAAATAAAAAATACATGAGAACAATAATAATTCAATCACTGCAAAACTTTGGCCCATTAAATAAGTATGAATTTTTTTATGAACCATAACATCTATTACTATATCGACGATTAATGAGCAAATGATATACCATTCAAGAATCCTAAGAGGTAATGTTAGTTGTTTATATCTTCTTAACCCAATAAATCCTACGACACAAACAAAAACTTGAGCAGTATATATTGCCACATACACATAATCTAGAGACATACTATGCCTTCAAGAGTTCACTTGTTTCATCGCAAATTGGTGGACAAAACGAACCTCTCTCCATAATACTTGCAGTCATATCTTTACCAGCTTTATCAACACCAACAAGAACTAAATTAGGTTTGCCATCCTCATCGCGTCCATGATAATATCGCAAACCTTTACAATCCGGATGGGCAAGAATTTTATCAATTGCTCCACGGTCAAATGAGCCGCCGTGAAGTTTGGGATGGATCGGGTTTTTCTTGTGGCGTTGTATGTGCTGCTTTGCCTCGTCCAAAGAAATCTCGTGTTTTTCCGCACCCGGAAATTTTGCATCTACTTTTGCAGCCATGACTAATCCTCCTTATATGATTAATAATTCAAGACTTCTGAAATATTCGGGATTGTCATTTCGAAGAATCCAGAACGACAACTTGTCCGCCATTGTTTTGGCGGAAGTCAATCGGGAGACTGAGAAATCTTAATAAAAAGAAAGATTTCTCTCCCGATTGACATCGGGATCGAAATGACAAACAATATTTTTCAGAGGCCTCAATTTAATACTGTTGTTTAGTAAAGCACATAAAAGTATATGTAAACAAACTTTTACAAGTCGCTCATAACATTACCAAGAAGGAGATTTACTGTTTTAAAGACTGCCAACAAGTTAAGCAAAATTTGGAATTATGCAACGAAAAGATACAATACTTTACCAAGACAATGAGACTTCGAAGTGTATCTCTCCGACCGCTTAAACTTGCCCGCCGAAGGAACGCAGGCGGGGCGATCGGAGAGATCGCTGCACCCAGATATGTATCATTGTGAAACACAATCTAAATAAAGAGCTATCGAAAACTTGCATCCGATAAAAACGTAATCCTTCGACAAACCCTCAACGTGAGGCCTCAACGTGAGACCTCGGCGTGAGACCTCGGCGTGAGCTCGGTCGGACGCTCGGTCGAACGTTCAATGTGACTTCAAGTAATTTTTTTAAGATAAGTTCTAAAAGAAAAGTGGTCTTACCATGGCAATTCATTTCAAAGGGAAAAAACCCTTGACACAAGTGTCAATAAGTCATAATATGCAAACGTTTGCAAATGAAGCATCCGACTATTATTGATATCGCCCATAAACTGAAGATTTCTCTTTCAAGTGCCCTCAATGATCATCCGAATATGGACATATAATATCTATAAATCTGTCCTGAACAAAAAAGCTTCTGATGCAAATCTTCTCTGGGTAGGATGCATGTCAACTATTGTCGGTATTATGATTTCCTTAGTAACTGCGTAATGAGAAAGAAGTTCCTTTATATTTTACGTGGAGGTTTTATGATTGTCTTCGGGGGTGGAATGTATTTGAAAATGAGAAAGCAGATAAGGTGAATGTATATGAGTTTTATTCAGTCGGTTACAACTATATTTAGGGAAAAATTCAAAGAACAACCCTTATTATTTCGTTCACCCGGAAGAGTGAATCTTATTGGCGAGCACACGGATTACAATATGGGGTATGTCCTTCCGGCAGCAATCGATAAAGCAATTATTTTTGCAATTACTCCGCGAAGCGATCGACAGTGCATTGTGTATGCAATGGACATGAACGATGAGCATGAATTTTCGTTAGATAATCTTCAATTCTCAAAAAAGGGATGGCCGAATTATTTAATGGGGGTGGTGGATCAGTTAGTCAAAGCGAAGTATAATATAAGAGGATTTAATTGTGTTTTTGGAGGAGACATTCCAATCGGTGCAGGGATGTCGTCCTCTGCAGCACTCGAAGCAGGTTTGGCTTTTGCGCTTAACTCTATGTTCGATTTACAGATCGATGCACTTTCACTTGTTAAGCTTGCTCAAAAGGCAGAGAATGAATTTGTCGGTGTTCGGTGCGGCATTATGGATCAATATATAAACATTTTTGGAACACGAGATAACGTCCTTCGTATTGATTGCCGCTCATTGGAATACAAATACTATCCGTTTGCTTTCGGCAATATATCTCTCGTTCTCTTTGACACATGCGTCTCGCATTCATTGGCATCGTCAGAATATAACCGAAGAAGAGAAGAATGCGGCGAGGGAGTAGAAATAATAAAAAATATTTATCCAGATGTGTGCCATTTACGAGATGTATCTATTGAGATGCTGCAAAAATGCAAGAACAAGATGGATCCGGTAATATATCGAAGGTGTAAATATGTCGTAGAGGAAAACGGTCGAGTGCTTAGTGCGTGCATCGAACTAGAACAAGGAAACTTGAAAGCTTTTGGTGCCCTTATGAACAAAACACACGATGGATTGAGCCGCGACTATGAGGTAAGCTGCGCAGAACTTGATTATCTAGTAGAGTTGGTCAAGGACAATCCATACGTCTACGGTGCGCGGATGATGGGTGGCGGGTTTGGAGGGTGCACGATCAATCTCATTGAACGTCAAGCGGTCGAAGAAGTCAACCAGCGGGTAGCAGAGAAATATAAAAAAGAATT
The DNA here is from genome assembly GCA_963727825.1 of Ignavibacteriota bacterium. GTDB lineage: Bacteria > Bacteroidota > Ignavibacteria > UBA10030 > UBA10030 > Fen-1298. The sequence goes on from CAVSHO010000009.1 coordinate 164,013, forward strand.
TCACATCGACTTAAAGACCTACATTACGTCCATCGATTCAGGAACACATATTATCACAGCGAACGAATATGCAGCAGACTAAATTGTTACGATTTCCTCATCGAAGAAAAAATATACTAACAGGAGAATGGATTCTTGTTTCTCCACAGAGAACTCAGCGACCTTGGCAAGGAGAGATCTCTACTACTCCGAATGTACAGAACCTTGAATATGAATCAGGATGTTATTTGTGCCCGGGGAATAAGCGCGCAAACGGCGAAATTAATCCTCAGTATACCGGAACCTATGTCTTTACAAATGATTTCTCTGCACTAATTCCGGATATTCCGGCCGAACGGATCCAGGAGAATGATTTGCTTGTCTCGAAAGCAGAACGAGGAATATGCCGGGTCGTTAATTATTCGCCGAAACATAACTTAACTCTTGCTGAAATGACCGAAAATGAAATTGAACAAGTTATTGCCACCTGGCAGGAAGAGTTCAGAATGTTAGGAGAGAAACCTTACATCAACCACGTGCAAATATTTGAGAATAAAGGATCGATTATGGGAAATAGCAATCCGCACCCTCATTGCCAGATATGGGCGCAGGAAGGCATTCCCATGGAAACTAAAAAAGAGTTGAAACAATTCAAGGCATATTCTTCCAGGAAGAAACGAGGATTACTAACGGATTACCTGAAACTAGAGTTGCGTTTAAAGGACCGTTTAGTTTTTGAGAATGCATCGTTCGTTGTTGTGGTTCCATACTGGGCAATATGGCCGTATGAAACTATGATCATTCCAAAAAGAAGAATCTCCAATATTCTTCAATTGAAACCCGATGAACGAAAAGGTTATGCTGGTGCGATAAAAGCTGTAACCGTTAAGTACGATAACTTGTTTAATATCTCATTCCCATATTCTGCTGGTTTGCATCAGGCGCCAACTGATAATCGCCGGCATAGCGAATGGCATTTTCATATGCACTTTTATCCACCGCTTCTTCGATCGGCACAGATTAAAAAGTTTATGGTCGGATATGAAATGCTCGCTGAGCCTCAACGAGATATCACACCCGAAGAAAGCGCAAGAACTCTCCGGGAGTTATCCATAGTACACTTTAAAATAGTTTAGCGCTGCCAAATCCAAATATGCAATCTTCTCAATCATTTATCCATCACACTTACATCGAGTGAAGTCTGAATAGAGAGGAATATCCAACAACAATGTATTCGCCCAATCTTGATAGATATAGTTCCATGAGATACAATCGGTGCGGTCATAGCGGAATCAAACTATCCGCAATTTCACTGGGGTTGTGGCATAACTTCGGAAGCGTTGACAGCTTCGCGAATGCAAGAGCAATGCTACACCGGGCTTTTGATTTGGGAATTACTCACTTTGATCTTGCGAATAATTATGGTCCGGCTCCCGGATCTGCCGAAGAGAATTTTGGGAAGATTTTGAAAAAGGATTTTTTAAAGTATCGCGATGAGTTGATAATTTCTTCTAAGGCCGGTTATCCCATGTGGCCGGGGCCATATGGGGACTGGGGTTCAAGAAAATATTTGATTGCGAGTTTAGATCAGAGTTTGAAAAGAATGGGATTGGAGTATTTAGATATATTCTACCACCACCGCCCAGATCCGGAAACACCACTTGAAGAAACCATGCAGGCGCTTGATCAGATTGTCCGAAGTGGGAAGGCATTTTATATTGGAATTTCAAATTATCCTGCCGACCTGACATTACGAGCGTCAACAATATTAAAAGAGCTGGGAACGCCTTGTCTTATTCATCAAGCAAAATACAATATGTTCAACCGTTGGATTGAAGAAGATCTTCTAACTGTTTTGAAGAAAGAAAGGATCGGATGTATCGCATTCTCTCCTTTAGCACAAGGCCTGCTCACTGATAGGTATTTGAATGGAATTCCATCGGATTCGCGCGCTGCAAAACCTCATGGCTTTTTAAAAGTGGAAGAAGTGACAGATGAGAAAAGAAATTTATCTCGGCAATTAAATAAACTTGCTCAACAGCGAAATCAAACCATGGCGCAAATGGCATTAGCATGGGTGCTACGTCACAAAGAAATGACATCAGTCTTGGTCGGTACCAGCCGCGTTGCTCAAATTGAAGATGCTGTAGGCGCGTTAGCGAATCCCCATTTTTCCTCTGAGGAATTGAATGCAATAGATTTGATTCTTGCAGGAAAGAAGGAAAAGATATGACAAAAGAATTGGTCACTTGATAGTGATCTTACTTGGAGTGGCAATACTTTGCTCTCAATCCAGAAGTCAATCTGATGCAAAGAGATTAGAACGGTTCAAACCACTTTCTTTTGAAAAGGCCGATGTTAAGGCGAGTTCAATTTCCCTCCATTAAAAGACAATCTTCGACTGTAAATGGATTATGAATCTATTTGAAAAAGCTTTAATAATAGACAAAGGAAAGGACAGTTGAACCTCTAAATAAAAAACTCTACATTATAATAATATTAACAGGTGATAATCTATAATAGCCTATACTAAACCTCACAAAATCATAACATAAAAGCTCTGATTTAGTTCTTTGACGAGTTAGTATAGAAGAAAAAAGTATTGATTTAGATTCGATGCCCGGATGGCGAAATTGGCAGACCTGCCTGCCGGCAGGCAGGCGCGCTAGCAAGAAACGTAATTATGAATTGGTTTGTCTATGCGATTCAAAGCATACAACGTAATTATATATATGTCGGATTAACTTCGGACTTAGAGAAAAGAATATCTCAACATAATAACGGTAAAGAACGAACAACGCGACCATACAGACCATTTATATTAATACATCATGAAATGTTTGGGACTCGTTTAGAAGCAAGAAAAAGAGAAATCTATTTGAAATCTGGATGTGGAAAAGATTTTTTAAAAAATCTCTCTTCCTTAGCGAAGTGAAACCGATACCAATGTGGATATAGTAAATTGCCCGGATGGCGAAATTGGCAGACCTGCCTGCCGGCAGGCAGGCGCGCTAGCAAGAAACGTAATTATGAATTGGTTTGTCTATGCGATTCAAAGCATACAACGTAATTATATATATGTCGGATTAACTTCGGACTTAGAGAAGAGAATATCTCAACATAATAACGGTAAAGAACGAACAACGCGACCATACAGACCATTTATATTAATACATCATGAAATGTTTGGGACTCGTTTAGAAGCAAGAAAAAGAGAAATCTATTTGAAATCTGGATGTGGAAAAGATTTTTTAAAAAATCTCTCTTCCTTAGCGAAGTGAAACCGATACCAATGTGGATATAGTAAATTGCCCGGATGGCGAAATTGGCAGACGCGCTAGCTTCAGGAGCTAGTGATCGCAAGGTCATGGGGGTTCAAGTCCCCCTTCGGGCACTAAAATGAAAAGCCACCCTTTGTGGGTGGTTTTTCATTTTTATACTTCATAAACGGATTTGTATTTCAAGTTGATCCCGACACACGAAAGTGTGACGGGAGAAATCCCGCTGCTTTTCAGCGGGATCCCATTTGGGGGCACAAAGACTCGCTTTGCAATATCTTTCTTTTTATCTTAATCTTAATTGAAAACTGTAAATAGCATCATCCATCAACAATCACAACTCACCGCATAGAAAATGGACGTTTACTTTTACGAAGCGTTTGAAGAAGAAGCCGATGCACTTAAATCTCTTCTCGGCAATCAATTATCCTACGATTTAACTAATAAAACGATTCAGGAAGCCGGGCATATCACTCCGCCGGCACGTTTGATCAGTATCCGAACACAATCTATCGTTCCGGTAGATTGGGCAAACAGACTCGATGGCATTTTGAGCAGAAGCACAGGTTACGATCATCTAAAGAAATATTTAGAAAAAGTTCACACACAAATTCCATGCGGCTATCTGGAGGAATATGCCACACGCGCTGTTGCCGAACATGCCATTCTATTGATGATGGCTTTAATACGACGGCTACCACAGCAGATGATGCAATTCCAGCATTTCGATCGCGATTGCTTAACGGGCGGGGAATGTGCTGACAGGAATCTACTAGTTGTAGGCGTGGGTAGGATCGGAAGTGAAATTGTGAGGATCGGTTCAGCACTCGGTATGAATGTCCAAGGTGTCGACATAGTGCAGCGTCACAAAGAATTACGGTATGTCAACAAAGAAGAAGGAGTCGCTTGGGCTGATATTATCATCTGCGCGATGAATTTGACAAATGAAAATCACGGCTACTTTTCCTACAATCTTTTGAAGAAAGCAAAGCGAGGTATTCTCTTCATCAACATTGCACGCGGTGAACACGCTCCACTTTCCGATCTATTGAAGTTAGTGCAGGAACACCATCTCTATGGACTTGGGCTTGATGTCTTTGAAGATGAACCGAATGTTGCCGTAGCTCTTCGAAGTGGACACACAAATACTTCTGCCGAAGTTCAAACATTAGCGGCGTTACTTCAGCATCCGAATGTTCTCTTTACACCGCACAATGCATTTAATACAATCGAAGCAGTCCGACGAAAATCTCAATTTAGTGTTGATGAGGTTATTTACTTTCTAAAGAATAAGAATTTTCGGACTCGTGTGCGATAGAATTCATCTAAGTGCTCCGTCTCTAAATGCATTACTAGTGCCGTTTCTAAAAAATGATATTGTATTCTCTACGACACAGTGCCGCGGAAATAATGAAATAATCCTCACCGAAAACACAATATTACTTAGTTGAAGCGGCACTAGCTTTTATCTCATTTATTTAGTTTTTAAATACCATCACTACCAAATTTGGCTTTAGATTCAAACAATATGGTTTTCAGCTCACGCACTTTTTATCTATATTGATAGAAAATATGCTATCACTTGAACATATTACTATTCAATTTGGAGAACGTTCGCTGTTCCAGGATGTTACAGCGACTGTTGGTCCGCGAGACTGTATTGGGCTGGTTGGTTCGAACGGCAGCGGTAAGTCTACACTTCTGAAAGCTATTGTTGGTCTTCAGCAAACCGATGCTGGAACTATCAGCAAAGCGCAATATGTAACGGTCGGCTACTTGCCACAAGACGGTGTTACCGCTTTCGGTCGTACCTTATATCAGGAATCAGAGACTGCTTTTGAGGATGTCCTCCAAGTCCAGCATGAACTGGATGATGCACACCAACAACTTGCGAATCTTGATCCTTCCAGCGACGACTTTGCTGATACGCTTGAAGTTTTGGGTGAACTCCAGCATAAATTAGAAGACCTCGATGCCTACCGGATGAAATCCAAGATCGAACGCATTCTTATGGGACTCGGATTTTCTACAAAGGATTTTGAACGCCTGACGGACGAGTTTAGCGGCGGCTGGCAGATGCGCATTGCCCTTGCGAAATTGCTTTTAAAGGAACCCAATGTCCTCCTCCTCGATGAGCCGACAAATCATCTCGATATTGAAACACTTCAATGGTTGGAAGAATATCTTTGTCAGTATAACGGCGCTATCATTCTTGTCTCGCACGACCGTACATTTCTTGATAATCTTACGAACGAAAACATTTGCTCTCAGCCGCGGTAAATTCGAAAGTTATGCCGGCAATTATTCTTTCTATGAAACCGAGCGCGAAGTACGCAAAGAACTCCTTTTAAGCCAACTCAAGAATCAACAGCAGCATATCAAACAAACACAAGTATTCATCGAACGATTTCGGTATAAAGCTACTAAAGCACGTCAAGTACAAAGCCGGATTAAACAGTTGGAAAAAATTGGGGTAGTAGAAGTGGAAAGCGAAGAAGAGGAAATCCATTTTCATTTTCCACCACCGCAACAAAGCGGTCGTGTAGTGATGGAATTAAATAATCTCGGTAAACACTATGGTGCTTTAGAGGTTTTCAATAATCTTGATTACAAAGTTGAACGCGGCGATCGTATTGCAATCGTTGGAGTCAATGGTGCTGGTAAATCTACATTATCAAGGATCCTTGCCGGTGCAGAATCCTACGACTCAGGCGAGCGCATCATCGGCTACAATGTTGTAACATCTTACTTCGCACAGGATCAAGCGGACGAACTCGATCCCACAAAGGACGTTCTGCAAACAGCAGAGGAATCTGCTGGAACAGAAACTCGCACTCAGCTTCGCACACTTCTTGGTTCATTTCTTTTTCATGGTGACGATGTTTTTAAGAGCGTATCCGTTCTCTCTGGCGGTGAAAAAAGTCGGCTTGCGTTAGCAAAAATGTTACTACAGCCGGCAAACTTTCTTATAATGGATGAACCGACGAATCATCTTGACATGAAATCAAAACGTGTACTGCAGGAAGCGCTATTAAAGTATGAAGGCACTTTCGCCATAGTCTCGCACGACCGTGCTTTTCTCGATCCCATCGTCAACAAAGTTTTAGAAGTGAAACCCGGTTCACTCCGAACGTTCCTCGGTAATCTCTCCGATTATATTATAAAGAAAAAAGAGGAACGCGAACAGACAGAACAGCGCATAGAAAAGTCAGCCACACCTCTTTCTAACGAGGCGCAAGCGACATGGCAAGAACAACAAAAACGACGCAAGAGCATCGCTCGCGATATCCGTATTGTGAAGAAGAAAGTTGAAGAAGCCGAGATTAGAATCCATCAACTGGAAACACGGAAAAAAGAGATCGAAGCATTACTCGCGAATCCCGAGCACTATAAAAACGGTGAAGAGGCAAAATTGATCGCAGCAGAATATAAGGAGTTACAAATCCAAATCGAAAAGGCATATACTAATTGGTCTGATTTAACTCATCAACTTGAGCAAGTGGAGAACGCTATTTAACACTTTTCTCACGAATGACATAGAATAAGTATTGTATGTAGCCGTACATTCAAGTTGATACTTGATAAGGGAATTGCTAAACTGTACAAGGTTTCATTAAATTATAGTCAGAAGGCGTTTATGCAAACTACGATTTCCTTTATTCTCGATGGCAAAATCGTTACGCTCGACTTCAATTCCGCTTCGCGACTAACACCGACAACAACGGTTCTAAATTATCTTCGGAGTCTGCCTAATCACAAAGGCGTAAAGGAAGGCTGTGCCGAAGGTGACTGCGGTGCTTGCACAATTGTACTTGGTGAATTGTCCATTGACAATAGAATCCATTATCGAAACATCGATTCATGTCTTGTATTCCTGCCAATGCTGCATGGCAAACAACTTATAACAGTCGAGAACCTGCAAAACAGAAACGGGCAATTGCACGCCGTTCAATCTGCAATGGTGGAAACCGGAGGAAGTCAGTGCGGATTCTGCACGCCGGGAATTGTAATGTCAATATTCTCGCTCTATAAAAATCACAACTTCCCAACACGAGAACAAATTGATGATGCGATTACCGGCAATTTATGCCGATGTACCGGTTACAAACCAATTGTGGAAGCGACGGCACGCGCATGCGTTTATAACGGAATCGATCATTTCACAGATGATGAACCGGCAATTCTCAAACTTCTCAAATCGATTCCACGCGAATCTATTTATATTAAAACCAAAGAACAAGAATATTTCCGCCCGAACACTCTAAAGGAAGCTCTTTCATTGAAGAGCAAATATCCCAATGCTTTCATCATCTCTGGTTCGACCGATGTTGCTTTACGAGTAACAAAGGGGTATGAAATCTTACCGCAACTCATTGATCTCTCTGGCGTCAAAGAATTACAATCTATACAAGAGACTGCCGACACACTCACACTCGGCGCTGGAATAATTCTTAACGATTTGCATGTAGTTGTAAAGGACAATTTCCCAGCACTTCACGATATTTTATCAGTCTTTGGTTCACAACAAATCAGGAACATCGCTACGCTTGGCGGTAATCTCGGAACAGCATCTCCTATCAGCGATACGTTGCCGGTGTTGATGGCATATAACGCGACTATCATTCTCCAAAGCATCAACACAAAACGCGAAATTAGTTTGGATGATTTTATACTTGGTTATCGAAAAACCGCCCGTAAACCAGATGAACTGATTACCGCAGTTTGTCTACCTAAATCGCAAAATGGCGCAATTGTCAAATCATATAAAATCTCCAAACGTAAAGATCTCGACATTTCTACAGTTAGCGCAGGATTTAGATTAGAATTCAAAGACGACAAAACGGTGAAAGACATCAAACTCATTTATGGTGGTATGGCAGATTGCGCAAAACGCGCGACAAATACAGAACAATTCCTTATTGGCAAACCATGGAATCGAAAAATAGTGGAAGAAGCAATGCAGGTTGTCGAAGCGCGACTTCTTGCCAATTTCCGACGCACGAGGATCAGCAGAATTCAGAACAATAGCTGCAAAAAACTTGCTCCTTAAATTCTGGGTAGATATAGTGAACAATGAGCAGTGATGAGTGATCAATGGCAAAAGAAAGTATAGTTCGAGAAAAGGCATTTGCATTTGCAATCAGGATTGTAAAGCTGTATAAATTTCTATCAACAGAAAAAAATGAATTTGTTCTTTCGAAACAGATATTACGCAGTGGCACTTCTATCGGTGCAAATATTGAAGAGGCAGATGGTGCAATTTCTAAAAAAGAATTTTCAAATAAAATATCCATTGCCTATAAAGAGGCAAGAGAAACTTCATATTGGTTACGTTTATTGGAAGCCACTGATTTCATTGAAAAACGCCTATTCGAATCATTGGTAACCGACTGCGAAGAATTGTGTAAACTTCTTTTCGCAATTATAAGAACCACGAGAATCAAAAATTGATCACTAATCATTCATCACTGATCACTATGAACATTCCTCACGAATCTGCATCAAAGCACGTATCCGGCGAAGCGGTTTATATTGATGACATACCTGTAAGTGACCAGTTATTGGTTGGTCGTGTTGTCTATAGTCCTCACGCGCATGCCAAGATTAAGTCGTTTGATTTAAGTGAAGCGAAGAAATCAGAGGGCATTCATGCTGTGCTTTGTTACAAGGATATTCCCGGACACAATCAGATGGGACCGGTTGTGGATGACGAACTTTGCCTCGCCATTGACGAAGTGACATTCGTCGGTCAGGCAATGTTCCTTATCGCCGCCGAGACCGAAGCGCAGGCGCGCGCTGCAGAGAAACTAATAAAAGTTGAATATGAATTGCTTGAACCAATTCTTACAATCGAGCAAGCAATCGAGAAAAATAGTTTGCTCGGTCCACCGCGGGCTATGCAACGCGGCGATGCAAACAGCGCACTCGTTTCCGCATCGCATGTATTAAAAGGAGAAATTCATACTGGTGCGCAGGAACATTGGTATCTTGAAACACAGATCAGCTTGTGTATTCCAGGTGAACACGACGAAATGAATGTCTTCAGCGGAACTCAGAATCCGACAGAAACGCAAATTCTCGTTGCAGAAGTGCTTGGCATTCCATTTAACGAAGTTGCAGTAGAAATACGACGAATGGGCGGCGCTTTCGGCGGAAAAGAAACACAGGCAAATCACGTTGCCTGCTGGTCTGCGCTTCTTGCGCAAGCAACAAAACGGCCGGTTAAAATTCGGCTTTTCCGCGATGACGATATGATTATGACCGGCAAGCGCCATCGTTTCCTGACCAAATATGAAGTTGGATTTGATGATAATGGAAAACTGCTCGCGTTGAAATTAGAATTGAACAGCGACGGCGGCGCCGCAACCGACTTATCGTTCGCTATTATGGAACGCGCCATGCTTCACGCAGATAATGCTTACTTCGTTCCCAACATGACAGTGCTAGCACGCGTTTGGAAAACTAATCTTCCATCTAATACTGCGTTCCGAGGATTTGGCGGACCACAGGGAATGGCAGCAATTGAGACTATCATCGACCGCATTGCACGATATCTAAAAAAAGATGCACTTGATATTCGATATATAAATTTCTATGGCATAGAAACAAACAACATTACACATTATGGCCAGAAGATCGAGAACAATCGGTTCTTCGTCATCTATGATCAATTGATGAAATCGTCAGAGTATCATAAGCGACGGAACGAAGTGAATGAATTCAACACTACGCATGAATTCACAAAAAAAGGTCTTGCCTGCACTCCGGTAAAATTTGGCATCTCATTCACGACAACATATCTTAATCAAGCAGGAGCACTCGTCAATGTTTATACAGATGGTACGATTCTCGTGAATCATGGCGGCACAGAAATGGGTCAAGGATTACATACAAAGATTCGGCAGATAGCAGCGGCAGAATTTGGCGTCAGCTTGGACCGCGTTAAAGTGAACGCTACTAATACATCTAATGTCCCTAATACTTCTGCTACGGCGGCGTCTTCCGGCGCGGATTTAAATGGTGCCGCCGTTAAGAATGCCATCGACATACTCAAGTCTCGTATTGCCGGGGAAATGGCAAAAGTGTTTTCGGAAAAAAATCCAAATAAGCCAACAATACAAAATTCCATTCTATTCCAAGAAGATAAGGTGTTTGATTCGGCTAATCCCGAAAGGATTATGAAATTTGATGAAGCAATGAACTTGATGAGACTTCGTCAAATAAGCCTTAGCTCCACCGGTTATTACCGAACACCTGAGATCGGTTGGGACAAAGAGAAAGGTTGGGGCAAACCATTCTATTATTATTCATTTGGAATGTGCGTCTCCGAAATTTTATTAGACATTCTTACCGGGCGGCATACACTTTTACGCGTCGACATTTTACACGATGCCGGGGAATCACTCAATCCGCTAATCGACCGTGGACAGATTGAAGGCGGTTTCATCCAAGGTGTTGGTTGGTGTACAACTGAAGAAATAAAATGGGACGATAAAGGCAGATTGATGACGCACTCGCCGGACACATATAAAATTCCGACAGTGCAGGACATCCCAAAGGATTTTCGTGTAGAATTTTTACAAGGTTATCCTAATCCTGTTGCTATTCGACAGAGCAAGACAGTAGCAGAACCGCCATTTATGTACGGACTTTCAACGTGGCTCGCTATTAAAGATGCTGTGTCGGCAATTATGGATCATAAAAAAGAACCGGAATTTTCTCTGCCAGCGACGAATGAAGTGATCCTGCTATCAATTGATAAGCTCAAAAGAAAATAATCATTGCCAGAAAAGAAAGCGTATACATAACAAATGGATATTTACCAGGAACTCCTCGATTCACTTGAAACAGAAGAGCAAATTATTATGGCGACTATTGTCTCCACGAAGGGTTCGACACCATCGGCCACGCTTTCAAAAATGATTATCAAGAATAAAGGCAAAACATCTATTGGAACTATTGGCGGCGGATGTGTGGAGGCAGATGTTTTAGGGCGCGCACAACAGAAACTTCAAACGGGGACGATAGAGACATTATGCTTTGAATTACGCGAAGACGAGTATATTCAAGGATTAATCTGCGGTGGCACAATCAATGTTTTGCTGGAGCCAATCGGCAGAGATCTTATTCCATTTTTCCGTGAGCTCAAATCTATACGTGATAATGGAAATGATTCTGTTATTGGCACGTCTCTTAACTCTGATGGCCGCGTTATTCGCAAAACAATTCTTGCAGAAAATCAAAGCACCGGACTTTTCTTAAACAAAGAGCAAGAATCATACTGGCAAATGCTTCTGCAAAAAGCTGCGCCGCCATTGCAAAATACGTTCGCCGAAATTATTGGATCGTCTTTGAAGCATCAGAGTGTCACTCGCATTCCATTGAATGAAGGCGAGCTCATTTTTGAACCTGTTCCCGGTTTGCCCAATCTTATTCTTTTCGGAGGCGGTCATGTCTCCAGGGCAATTTGCAAATCAGCGGCTTCATGCGGATTTCAGGTAACCGTCACCGATGATCGAGAAGCATTTTGCAATCCTGCCCGATTTCCAGAAGCATCTGAAACCGTTGTTTCCGATTTTTCTGAAGTTTTTAACCATATTACCATCAAACCGACAACTTATCTTGTCATAGTAACACGCGGACATCGATATGATGAAGAAGTTCTCGAAAAAGCTCTGAAAACCCCGGCACACTACATCGGAATGATGGGAAGTCAACGAAAAATCTTAACAACATATAAACGGCTTCTACAATACGGTTTTAAGACCGAAGACCTGAAGCGCGTTCAATCTCCGATCGGAATTGAGATAGGAGCGATCACTCCAGAAGAAATTGCAATAAGTGTAGTTGCACAGCTTATTCGCATTCGTCGTGGCTATTCAAAACCAGCCATTGATAAATCGGAATTGATGTATTCCTTTTTTCATAAAAACGACGTACTATCTTAATAGCATATTAGAATTCAAATCAAAGAAGAGCAGAAAATTAATTCATGGATACAACTGCACAAAAACCAAAAGTATTAATCATTGATGACGATCCTTCACTTCGACGTCTTGTGCAAGTTGTTTTCGAGCGTAACGGGTTTGATGCATCTCTTGCCAGTGATGGCAGTGAAGGAGTCCATCTGGCATTGATGAATCCTCCTAATGTCATCATTCTCGATATTATGATGGAAGGACTTCACGGATTTGAAGTTTGTAAGATGCTTCGCGCTAATTCAAGTATGCGACATACTGTTATTATTATTACATCGGGGAAATCGTACAAACCGGACATAGATAAGGCAATGGAGCTCGGTGCTGATTCATATGTTGTAAAACCTTTTTCACCCAAAGAGCTTCTTAAAATAGCCATCGAACATATGAATGAACGAGCGAGTCAATTATGATGAACATTAGATTTTGGGGAACACGAGGATCTATTCCTTCACCTGGAAAATCGACAGTTAAATATGGCGGAAACACATCCTGCGTGGAAGTGCGTGCAGGGAAACAAATACTCATTTTTGATGCTGGCACTGGCATTCGAGATCTTGGCAATCAACTTCTCAATGAATTTAAAACGCAGCCGGTCAAACTACATCTCTTCATTAGCCATACGCATTGGGATCACATACAGGGATTTCCTTTTTTCATGCCAGCATATAATAAGAACTTTCAGATCATCGTGTACGGCCCACCAGCACGTGATAAAAGTCTCAAAGATCTATTTAAATTTCAGATGGATTCAGAATATTTTCCAGTACCATTAGGCGATTTGAACGCCCAGATCGTCATCCAGGAAGTCCGCGAGCCATTCCGTATTGACGATTTGCAGATATCATCATTCTATATGAATCATCCAACAATGACACTCGCCTATAAAATTTCCGATAGGGAAAAAACATTCGTTTACGCTACAGATAACGAGCCCTATCGGTACACGCTTCATGCCGCCCGCAAAGATCCGCTTGCTTCAAAGTACGGTGCAGAGCTGGATCAAAAGTTTATCGAATTTATTAGTGGAGCTGATTTCGTCGTGAGTGATGCGCAGTACACCCTAGAAGAATATCGATCAAAGGTCGGTTGGGGGCACTCCCCTATCGAATCAATTGTGGAGTTTGCGATAAAAGCAAATGTGAAACAGTTGGCGTTGTACCACCACGACCCATCACACAACGATGTAACAGTTGACGCTATAGTGCAACACGCACAGAAATTACTTTCGACACAAAAATCTTCTGTGCAATGTTTCGGTGCTGTTGAAGGGATGGAAATAAAACTGGCATAATATGCAGAATCACTTTATTTATTCTTTTAGCCGTCGTCCGACGTAATCAATCATCTGCTGTTTAAATATCTTTCGGTCAAACTTCTCCGCGTGTCGGCGAATGGCATACGGATCGAACTTCATTTTTGAAAGTGATCTAATAGCAGTATTGAGGGCTTCAAAGGTTGACTCGTAGAAAAATATACCGGTTGGTGAAACACCATCCGCAACAACCGTTTCCATAGCACCCCCTTCTCCAAATGCTACAACTGGCTTTCCGCTTGCCATTGCTTCAAGCGGAACGATACCAAAATCTTCAACTCCCGGAAATATTAGTGCTCGGCATCCGGAATAAAGTTTTGCAAGACTCTCGCCGCTCTGCCAGCCAAGAAATTCGATATTCTTGTTTACTTTTTTCTCCAATTTTTCTCGTTCAGGACCAGAACCTACAACGAGAAGTTTCTCACCACTTTTGTTGAACGTTTCGATTGCAAGATCAACCCGTTTATATGGAACTAAGGCGCTGACAATTATATAATAGCCATCATCTTTTTCAGAGACTGTGAATTGATCGGTGCTAACCGGTGGATAGATAATATCAGAGGTACGATGATAAATGCGCGAGATGCGTTCAGCAACATTATGGGAGTTTGCAATAAAATAGTGAACGCGGTTACATGTCCGGACATCCCATCGACGAAGATATGGCGCCATTAAAGCCATTATTGATCTAGTAACAAATCCAGCATTTCTTTTTCCAAAATATTCCTCATACTGATCCCAGACATATCGCATGGGAGAATGGCAATAGCAAATATGTTTTATGCCATCCTTCGGTATTGCTCCCTTTGCGACAGCGGAGCTTGTTGAAATGACGAGATCGTACCCTGATAAATCAAGAGAACCGATTGCGAGCGGCATCAGCGGTAAATAATTTCTATATTTTGTTGCTTTCATAGGTAGGTGTTGAATGAAAGACGTTTTTATTTTCATATGCTCGATAGTTGGTGACATTGCTCCTTCATTATGAAGCAGAGTGAAAACTGTTGCATCTGGGAATAATTCACATAGAACTTCAAGAACCTTTTCACCGCCGCGCATGCCGGTCAGCCAATCATGAACAATCGCAATGCGTTGAGAAGGCAAATGTATTGTTGATAGACTCATAATTGACTTTTCATTTCATCGCTAATTCGACTCAATTGTTCTTTACAAGGTTATTTAATAGAATTCTATTCTAAATAGAATCCAGCAGATAGATATCCAACCCAATGCTTGAGTGAAAATGGCGCGGTTATTCCCATACCAGTCTGCTTTAATGGAATAACTCCTTCCGTGTAAGAATCTGAATACCGGAGGATTGTTCCACAAAGTTTTTTCCCGTACGCCTTGACCATCGTCTTTTGTATTGTTAGCAAACCAAATGGAATTGAAAATTTTCCGCACCATACTTTATTTTTCATTTCTTCTGTGAAGTCCCGGATTTTCATTGTATCAACTCTTCCGGATAGATCTCGATTAGCAACTTGTTGATCTTTTTCAATACCTTTTGCGTGAGCTCTAGTATCTTCTCCCCAAATAATATTATCAAAATCTTTACCGTAATGATTAGCATCTGATGAGCAAAGGAAAAATAAATCACGCCCAGGAACAAGTTGGTTTTTCTTTATGTAATCAGAAATGACAACACTCAGTTTTTCAGCCAACTCATCCATTCGCTCGAATGGCATTGCAGTCACCATTATCGGTGTGATGCGAATATCGGGATTGAAATACTGAAGCCAAGGGATCATCGCTTCTATAGAATGTTCAAGCCGATGTGCTTTGTTGTTCACTTTGAAGTATTGCGTATCAATCCTGTTCCTTATGAATTCTCTAAGAGGAGATATTGCAACGTCTTTTCCGCAGCCCGCCCAAGATTTATACTCATCGAGCAGTAGAATTCCCTTTGGATCCCCAATTTCTTTCCTTACCGTCCCATGCGTTACACCAAAGATAACTACTTCCTTAGGTTTGATTAATCGGAAGAGAGGATAATAGACATGTCCGGCATAAAGATAGTCATCATGGGGAGAAATGCCAGCAACAAAATCCATACAAGGCATGGAATCCTGTTCAGTCGATGCCAGATAACCAATAAGCCGCGTCATTTGTTGAGAATTCCAGCAATAACCGACGCTATCTCGAATGGGACGAATATCCTGGGCAGCCAGATGCGATAACGAGAACCACACTGCCAAAATAATAGATGAAGTTTTCATCGCGGATTCCCTTTGAGCTATGAAGAATTGAATCTTAGTAATAATAACGAAAAAAAAGCCGTCATCAAAGATGACGGCGTCAAAAGTGAAGATTAGCCATTAAAGCGTTCTCTCATAGCACGAATATCCTACTATGGTATTTCAATTATTTCCCAATTATTTTTTTCTAATTTGTGGTAGCATCAAGAGTGCAACAATTAAAATCAAAGCTATTCCGGTTGTATATGTCGCCCAAGGATTAGCAATACGGGATTCGACAGTCATCGTATAATCTGTAAAGCAGAAATAGTTTTCATCAAGTTTCCATGAAACTTTATTACCTTCAACTGTGCTTGCATTAGTGTTCAAGATTATTCCAGGCATCACTACTTCGTTTATATATTTACCATCAGCCTCACTCATAAATTCGTATTTGGAAGTAAGTGATTTTTTTATACCATCTATTTGCCGCTCCAATTTATCCCTAAATTTTAGACCAAGTATTTTATCCTGATCTTCTATATTATCTTTTTTGTCTTTGAAGAAATCAACACGTTTATTGATAAATTCATCTTTTTTGGAAAGAAAGATACTCACTGGAAGGGATGGATCGTTAAGACTTTTCACGGAATCTATGAGCTGTCCATAGAATTCTTCAAAACTGTTTTTCATTATAAACTCATCCAGCCTCTCTTTTAGCGCTTGGCTAGTATCTCTTTTTTCATATTGAGCATATTCCTCATTGGTCAAAAAAGAGTCAAGCGCAATGTTCTTAAATGGAAAATAAGATTTGTATGTTTCTTGATAATTGAAGTATGTGTAAAACCATCTGAACTTCTTTTCAAACTTGATATCAACGCCAACCTTGCCTGCTCTTCTATATTCATTATTCATCTGATTGACATCGTCAAACCTCTTATTTGCAATATAGACCTTTTCTTTCGATGAATCTTTCTCTATACGACTCTCCCAGCTTTTATCAGTTGGAACTGGAAAAGACGAAGATGTATCGCTGTCACTCTTAACAAAGATTGTTCTCTTGCAAGATCCATCGCTATTAATTTTTGTTGTTGTCCTTTGCTCATGGTTGCAGCTATACCCTGTGAACAAAAAAATGGCAATGATTGCTGTAATCGGAAATGTTGAGTTTGTATTCATTATCGTTTTTCCTTATGGTTGCTTCGTTCTAATTCTTTCTTTAACCGTTCGATTTCGTTTCGAAGCATTTCAAGTTCCTTATCTTTCTCTGCAGAATTAAATTTTGGGTATCTATCTTTATAAAATTGATCCTGCATCTCATCCAACCTTTTGCGTGATGCTTCATCTAATGTTTTGTAATTATTCAACAACAACTGGAGATCCTCTTTCTTCATAAGAATAAGTTTGTTAGTCAGTTCTATATAAGAACTGCTCCCATCAGACAGTTCGTAAAAATCATACAGAAAATCTGGAACATTAACTCCGGGTAGAATAATGCTTGCCCGGCTGAAATTATGTTGCACACCTAATCGTCGTTCCAGATTAACTATTTTTAGCATGTCGCTGTATTCCATAAATAGATAGGTCATTCCACACATGAGGATTACGATACTACAAGCAAATCGGACAATTTGTATACTGAATACGTCACTCAGGCGATCAAGAAATGTATTAGTCTTCTCCACTTGTCTTTCGTTGACAATAGCTGCAAGAATTGAATCTGTCAAAGCTTGCTCGTTTCGGATGCGGGGTATTGCCTTCTTGATTTTATCAAGTATTAGGTTGGCTTTCGATACTTCCTGAAAGATCGTTTTACAAGTTTCGCAATCAGTAATATGCTCCTTTAAGAATTCTCTTTCAGCCGGATCGAGGTCTTCGATTCTTGTCGAGTAAAGAAGTTGTTGCAGTTCTTCGCATGTCATAAGCTTGCCTCTAACGCCATCAATTTCTTTCTGATGTTTTGTCTTGCATAGAACAAGTTTGTTTTTATCGCTGATTCAGACATGCCAGTAATGTCAGTAACTTCTTCAATGGTCAGGTCCTGTAAATCTCTCAATAGAAAAATCATTTTCTGCTTTTCAGATAATCCATCAGCAATATGTTTGATCAACGCCAACGTTTCTTTATTGGTTAAATCCCGTTCTATATCGATATTTTCGATGCAGTCATCTTTAGAGGAATTGTCACTCAGTCTTACGAATACTCTCGTTCTTCTTTTATTGGACTTAGCTCTGTCATAGCATAGATTGACAACGATCTTGTACATCCATGTTGTGAATTTCATTTTTGAATCGAAATCTCGTAGGTGATTCCAAATCCTGATAAAACTTTCCTGAACAACATCTTCGGCGTCATCTTCATCGCAAAAAAACCTGAATGCAATAGAGTATGCGTATGATTGATGATACTTGACGATTTCCTTAAAAGCTGTTACATCGCCTTTTTTGGCATCTTCAATGAGTTTTATAATTGCATCAGCCGGTTTATTATTTTGCATTCGAAGGTGTCTTTGTTCTTGAAATGATACGACACAAGAAGATAAAGGTTAAAGGTGAAGGAAGCTATTCAACAGATCAAGACAAATATCAAACATGCCCTAGATGATTATTATTTAAATTAATTCTTTAAAAAGGACATGTTGATAATAAAAAAGCCGTCATCAAATGCCGAAGGCATGCCTTTGGCAGATGACGGCTAAGTTAAACCCTCGCAGGTATTCTTACGATTATTTTGCAGACATCTTAAGAATTCTAATGTCGCTATTTGAAGTCTCTAGAGTGATAGTTGGACCACCACCATTCAATGTATACACTGCGTAAACTTGATCATCTTCTTCTTTGTTTTCGTATTTATCTGCTTTGAAATCTGAACGAATAGTGAATTTCTTATGATGCCGTCCCCATCCATGATTTAGGTTGATAGTGGCTTCAACATTAGCTTTTGCGTTTTCAGGTAAGGAGAGTTCAATTTCTCCTCCTCCGGTCCTGATCGAACTATTTCCTGTACCGCCCGGAGTCAATTCACATTTAATGCTTCCTCCACCTGTTGCAACATCAACAACCCCTGTTATATCTTCCATTTCCACACTGCCGCCGCCGGTTTTGACTTTCGCTCCATACTTCGCTCCTTGAACAGACACACTACCACCGCCAGTTGAAAGGTCAACCCAAGCGCTTGCATCTTCAACTTTTATGCTTCCCCCGCCAGTTGATGCACTTACTTTCCCGCCGGTTTCTCGCAATGAAATACTACCGCCCCCAGTCCTTGCATCCAGTGTCCCAGTGATAGTTCTGGTCTCAATACTTCCTCCGCCGGTTTGCATTGCGGCATTACCTTCAACCTTCTCCGCTTTAATACTGCCACCACCCGTTTCAACATCAACCTTGCCGATAATGTGCTCAATCTTGATACTGCCACCTTTTGTTTCTGCTGTGAAGTCACCTGAAAGCACATCACTTTGTTTTACACTTCCACCAGATGTTTGAATATTCACATTGTATTTAGAAGGAACATGTATGGTGAATTCCAAATGATCAACATTATGGCGTGAATCTCTGTAGCTCACCGTAACATCGTTCCCAGACTGCTTCATAACAAGACGATCGGGATGGCGTTCATTGATACCTTCTGCTTCAACGAAGACCTCATCCTTCGACCATGGTTCAATGCGAACGGCACCCGGTTCCACATCGACTTCGAGTAACCCACCTTTTTGAACAATAAAAGATTTGGATTGATAATCGGACGCCTCATCTGATTTCCTCTGAGCAATTGAGAGCGATGGTATCATCAAGCCCATCAAAAGGAACACAAATATCTTTTTCATTTATATCCTCCACAAAAATTGTTCGTACATAGTTATTTTCATTATTTTATTGCATGTTAATGCCGCAGCTTATGAATTTCGATATTCGAATTTGAAGTGCTCAGTTCAACCACTTCACCACCGCCATTGAGTTTATAGACCGCATGGATTTCTCCGGCTCTTCACTTGTTTCGTACGATTCTTTTGGGAATTCTGATTTCACGACATAATCGGCTTAAAAATATTTCCAGCCCTTCAATCGAGATTAGTTGCTTCAATAGTCACTTTCGAATTTTCATCAATATAGAACCGAATATCTCCGCCTGCTGAAGATAACCTGCTTCTTCCTTTACCGCTGGGAATGAGTTCTGCTTCAACCTCACCGCCTGCTGTTTTTGCATCAATTGAACCCGTGATATTCTGCAATTTCACATCGCCGCCGGATGTTCTCGCATTGACTTTACCACTGGCGCCTTTTAATTCGATGTCGCCACCTGCTGTGTTAGCGTTGCTCTTCCTGAAACTTTACCAACATCAACATTGCCACCAGAAGTAGAGACACGCGCTTCTCCGCCAACATCACCAATGATAATATCGCCGCCGGCTGTTTTTGCTTCAAGAGTTTTTGATCACTGCCTCGACCCGAATATTGCCGCCCGATGTATTGACATAAAGTGAGCCATTTACGCTTCCAACATGTATATCGCCACCTGAAGTTTTAAGATGCCCTTCCCCTTCAAGTTTATCGGTAGTAATATTTCCCCCAGATGTCGACACATTAACAGGACCGCCAAATACGTTACCTAATTTGATATCACCACCCGAGGTCGATCCATCTATCTTTCCAGTAAGTCCGCCCTTTAGCTCTAAATTGCCTCCTGATGTATTAAGATCAAGATTGAATTGCGATGGTACATTCACATTGAAGCGTGCATGCCCGGACCCATCGCCCCATCGTGTTCGATACGACACACGCACGACATTTCCATTTTGGGACATCTTTACTTGATCAATGTCTTCATCATCAAGACCTTCAATATTCACATATACTTCATTCTTTTCCCAAGTTGAAATTCTAATATCTCCAACACTCGTCGTGATTTCGACTGTGCCTCCTTTGCTGACATTAAAGGATTTAGACCTAGATCCTTCTTCGCTTGCTAAGACGAATGTTAGTGTAAACAATGCCGCGATGGCAGCAATAAGCATTCGATTAAGAGTTTTCATTGTTGTACCTCCTGCAAAGCTAACTTTGCCCTGATTCTGATATAATTATTATCGTCTGATTGAGCCTTGTTCTTGAACATATCAAGAATCTCACGGTTCATCGGTTGGTTTTCATATTTCGATAAGTCTAACGAATTAATCGCTGTAATCTTCAAACCTGTATTTGATTCATTCGCTAAAACATTAAGGAATGCATGTACGATGACAGGATCCGGTAAATAATTCTTAAGCACTTTGATAGCCTCTTTTCGCACACCGAGATTCCGATCATGCAGCAGTGCAGTGATGAGAGCGGTTTTCACTTCAGAATCAAGCGCTGGAACACCGGCTTGTTTTTGCTCAGCCTGTGTACCAATCATATTCACAGCACGAAGTCGGATACCCGCGTTCTGATCGCTTACGAGCGCTCGAGCCAGAACTTTCTGTACATTCTCATCATTGACGTTGCCGCGAATACGCACAGGCGTGATAGTTTCAAATGTGAATTCCACATCTCCATTTTGCGAGTTACGATCCAGAAAATGGATATTCGTTATTTGAGATTCTCCCGCTTCCATCGTAGACGATCCAAATGCCGTCTGTCGCAGTGGTGAGTATTTTTCAGATGGTGATTTAAAAACGAAATAACCAACAAGGATTCCAATTACGAGAGTTGCAGCTCCGCCCAACGCGACTTGAAGCGGCGGAGCAAGAAATTCATTGAGCATGCTCTTTAATTTCGTCCACAAGGATTTTTGCTCAGAATCGGCTTGGATTCGTAAGCGCAGATTTCTTCGCGCATCCTGCAATAACGGCTCCTGTATAACAATTGGTCGATGATGTGCCAAGGTCGCATGGATTTTTTTTAATTCATTTAATTCAATACGACAGTGTTCACATGTCACAAGATGATCATCAAGAAGTGTTCGTTCTTGTTCACTCAATTCATCATAAAGGGAAAGCTGGAGCCATCCCTCAAATTGTTTGTGTTTCATATACCGTTCCTCGTTTTCTATTTCAACTTGCAATATCTTTTAATTGCTTTCTTAAACGCGCGGTCGCTTCAAATAAATACTTTTTAACAGTTCCTTCGTTGCATTTCAATATTCCGGCAATCTCTTTCAATTTATAACCATCATAGTGCTTAAGTGAAAAGACCATCCTCTGGCGCGGTGATAGAGTCTTCAGCGCTTGTTCCACTCTCATTGAAATCTCTGCGTCACGCGTCTGTTGATCGGTCGTCGTATTATCGGACAATGTGTCTTTCAATGCATGCGGTTGACCGTCTTCATCGTTCACATTTTGATCGAGCGACGTATGAGAATGTCTTCGTCCGCGCATCCGATGACTTAAGCAAACATTAGTCGTAATCCGAAAGAGCCAAGTTGAAAATTCACTCTTATATCGGAATTTTGGCAAACCTTTATAGACTCTAAGGAATACCTCTTGATAGATATCCTTTGCATCGTCGGAGCAACTTACATAACCTGCCGCAATGGTCAGAACTCGCTTATCATATCGCTGGACAAGCTGCTCGAACGCTTCCATACTCCCGCGCTGGGTTTGTATAATTAATTCAGTGTCGTTGGATGCCATACGCTCGGAATTCCTTTGTTTGTCAGACATAGAATTAGACCTTTGATCTGTGAAAAGGTTGGGGCTTAAATGCAAGATAGTGAGTGATAGGACTCCATTCAAGCCCGTATACTGTTATGCAATGGCTTGCTTCCATCCTTACGCCTTGATATATTCTAAAAGAGACAATCTTTAAGCTGATATTAAAGACATATCAATATAGAATTTCGATGGAAATCATCTATAATCTGTTTATTCTGTCCATTCTCTTTCTTATTCAGGCGACTTTTGTTCTTCTTGTCGCTGGACCGCTCATTCTCTTAAAACCCATCCGGCGTAAAAAGGATTGGTATGCGCGGTTCACAAATCTTTTAGAACCGAAAGATGCAGGACTTCCTCAGGAAAATGTAACCGTAGAGACATTTGATGGACTGAAATTAAGCTGTTGGTTCGTGCATCAAAAGAAAAAAGCACGCGGCACTATCATATATCTGCACGGAGTTGGTGATTGTAAAATCGCCGGTGTGCCCTTTGTGCGTTCTCTTTATGGCAATGGATTTAATATATTTCTTTATGATTCACGTCAACATGGCGAAAGCGAAGGATATTATTGCACCTACGGCTTTTATGAAAAGCACGATGTCTCGGCAGTGATTTCGTACTTGCAATCAAGAAAAGATATTAAGGTTGGTAAAATTGGCATCTTCGGAACATCAATGGGTGGAGCAGTGGCAATTCAAGCCGCCGCTATTGATCCCCGGATTGCTTGCGTTGTTTCAGAAGGAAGCTATACTGCATTGCGGATTGTTTTCGTTGATTACCAAAAACGGATTATTAAACTTCCCTGGCATTTCCTAAGGAACATTGCATTGGTGCAATCCCAAAAAATGGCAAACTTCAAAGCAAGACTTGTCGCACCAATTGAAGATATTAAACGCGTGCATGTACCGGTCTTAATCGTTCATGGGAAAAACGATTCTTTCATTAAATCTAATTACTCCAAGCTTCTGTACGATGCCGCCAACGAACCAAAGCAACTTCTTCTAATCGATGGCGCCGAACATACAAATGTTTGGGAAATTGGCGGCCAGATATATGAAAATTCCATCACCACGTTTTTTAGGGAACATTTGAAATAGGATAGTTTCTTCGGAATGTAGTTTAGTTATGCTCGCTGCCAACTAATCATATATTATTCTTTTCAATCTACCTTCTGTGTAATAGCGCTACATTCTCAATATGGAATGTATGCGGAAACATATCTACTGGTTGAAGTTTGATCAACTGATATTTTTCAGCGCAGAGTAATTTCACATCGCGTGCCTGCGTTGCCGGATTGCAGCTGACATAGACAATGCGGTCCGGCGCCAATACAAGAATTTCTTCTACAACTTTGGGGTGCATGCCGTTGCGGGGCGGGTCGATGACGAGCACATCCGGTTTCGAGTGAGACGCCATCCAAGATGTATCTTTGGTTAGTTTGTCTTTTAAATCTCCAAGAAGGAAATGGCAATTCGTAATGTTGTTTGACTGGGCGTTCTTTTCTGCATCGCGGATGGCACTTTCTACAGATTCTATTCCAACTACTTCCTTCACCGTATCCGAAATAAATATAGCAATAGAACCCGTTCCGGAGTAAAGATCGAATACAACATCTGTCGATTTGAGTTCTCCGAATTCTTTCACCACACCGTATAGTTTTTCCGCTTGCGCTACGTTCGTTTGGAAGAATGAGCTTGCCGAGATAGAGAAATCATGATTGCCCAATCTCTCATGAATCCATCCATTGCTGAGATAGACATTCTCTGTTTCCCCATACGCAATTTGTGCTTTCTTGTTATTAATTGTGTTCACAACTGTAGTCACTTGTTCAATACTCGCTTTTAATTCCGCTGCATATTGTTTCATTACATCCGGACGATTTTCGAATGTCACGAGATTTGCCATCACTTCTTTTGTCTTTTTGTCCCGTTGAACGGGATTCCCAAAAGCAGAACTTTCGCGAATAACGAGGAAGCGGAGATAACCACTGTTGCGATCCGAATCATACACGTTAAGGTGATTCCGCCGGGCAAAGTCACGAGTAAAATTTAAAATCTGATTGGAAACAACAGACTGTAAATGACATTCATCAATATCTAAAACCTTATCATAGCGCTGCGGAACATGCAAGCCAAGAAAGATTGGAGACCCGCCTTCGGCGGGCAAGTTGAAAATGATTGACTCATCGTTGGGAGGGAGTTCTACTCCCGACCTTATGGGTAATGTTAACCATTCTTTCTCGGCAAACGAATATTCCATTTTGCCGCGGTAGAAATAAATTTTATCCGCTCCAATAATAGGAAGAACATTGAGATTGGAAAATCCACCTATACGTTCGAATGAATCAACCACCTGTTGCTGCTTAAATCGAAGCTGTGCTTGATAATCCACATGCTGCCACTTGCATCCTCCGCAAACACCAAAGTATTTACATCGTGGATCTACTCGCAACGGCGATGGTCGTTCAATGCGAACAACTTTCGCCTCTGCAAAACTTTTCTTGATTTTCAAAAGCTTAGCAATTACTACATCGCCGGGAACAGCATTTTCAACAAAGACGACCAATCCTTCATGGCGAGCAACGGCTTTTCCTTCGAACGCAGCATCCGTGATCTCAAGTTGAAGTTCATCGCCACGATGTAACTCAATCATAGAATCCTTCATCCTATTCCAATACGAATAAAAAACCTCCGATAATTCTATCAGAGGTTTTACTCAACTGCTCAAAGACTTATTACTTACAGACTTTCTTTATACTCCCCGTGCTGCCTTCAATAATGCTTCTACTTTTTCCGGTGTCTCTGCTTCTGCATAGAAACGAATCAGTGGTTCCGTTCCAGATGCACGCACTAGCACCCAGCCGTTTTTTACGAAGAGTTTGAAACCATCCTTCGTTTCGATTCGCTGGATTGGAAATCCTGCAATTTGTTTCGGCCCTTTTTTATAGAACGCCATTACTCGATTCTTTTCCTTTTCAGTAAGATGGGCATCATTCCTATTGAAGTAATACCAGCCAAATTCCTCCATTAACTCGGTGACCAGCTCGCTTAGCTTCTTTTTCCGTGTAGCCATGATCTCTGCAAGCAGAAGACCGATATAAGTGCCATCGCGTTCCGGGAGATGGCCTTTGACAGCAAGTCCGCCGCTTTCTTCTGCCGCAATAAGTATATCGCGTTCAACCATTAATCGGCAGAGATACTTGAAACCAACTGGTGTTTCATGCAGAACTAGACCGTATTTCTTGCACATCTTATCGATGATCTGACTGACTGAGAATGATTTTGCAACTTCACCTGTCATCTTCTTCTCTTCAATAAAATATTTAAGGAGAAGTGCGAAGATACGATGTGAGTCAACAAAGTTTCCTTTCTCATCGAACGCACCAATGCGATCTGCATCGCCGTCGGTTGCAATACCGATGTCGCATCCGTTCTTCACAATTGCCTCAATCAATCCAGGTGCATTTTGCGGTAATGGCTCAGGATTACTTCCACCAAACGATGGATTGAAGTCACCGCGAATGGAGACCTTCAACGGAAGAATTTGATCCATCACACCTTGACCCGCGCCGTGCATGGCGTCATAAGCAATTTTAATTCCGGAAGATTTGATGAGATCAAGATTGATTTTGCTTTTAATATCTTCAATGTAAATTGCGGTGAAGTCAATTTTCTTTATTGTTCCTTTTTCCACTAACTCAATAAACGACTTCTTACTTTCTACTTTTGACTTTATGACTTTTTTCAGTTCCTTCTCTACTTTTTCAATAATCTCTGGGAAAGCAGGACCGCCAAAATCACCTTTGATCTTGAAACCGTTATACCTTGCCGGGTTATGACTTGCTGTTATAACTACTCCGCCCGCAGCATTCAATTTTTTAGTTAGTAACGAGACCATCGGTGTAGAAGAAATTTTATCGGAAATAATGACTTTGGTACCCCGGTTAGCGATCACTTCGGCGGTCTTCTCTGCAAATTCTCTCGACAGGAAGCGTAGAATCATAGCCAATTACAATTCCATTTTTAATTTTCTTGTGACGCTTATAGATAATTCGCCGTTGCCAGCGCAACCTTCGCTATGTTCGCAAATGTAAAATCGTCGGCAATGACGCCGCGCCAACCATCTGTTCCGAATTTAATTTGTGGTATCATGATTTTTTCTCCAGACAAAAAAGCTGGTCAGGAGTAAAAACTCCTTCCCAGCTTATTTATTATGCTCTTCATACTTACATTACGCAAATATGGATATTCTTTTATAGCTTTGCATTCACTGCCGATTTGCCGGCGTAAATTGCATTCGTTCCAAGTTCTTCTTCAATTCGCATCAATTGATTATACTTGCAAATGCGGTCTGTGCGGCTTGCAGAACCGGTTTTGATCATTCCGCAATTTGTTGCAACGGCAATATCTGCAATTGTCGTATCTTCCGTTTCTCCGGAACGGTGGCTAATTACAGATGTATAGCTTGCTCTCTTTGCCATCTCAACAGCATCCAGTGTTTCAGTAAGTGTACCGATTTGGTTAACCTTGATGAGGATGGAATTCGCAACGCCCATCTTGATTCCTTTAGAAAGATACTCGACGTTTGTCACAAACACATCATCACCGACAAGCTGAATTTTTTTACCGATAGCATCTGTTAGAAGTTTCCAGCCACCCCAATCACCTTCTGCCATTCCGTCTTCCAACGAAGCAATCGGATATTGCTTCACCCAATTTTCATAGAACTTTACCATTTCTTCTGACGATTTTTCGGATTTATCCGACTTGCTGAAGACATATTTTTTCTTAGCCGTATTATAGAATTCACTCGCCGCCGGATCGAGTGCAATGTAAATCTGATTGCCCGGTTTGTATCCAGCTTTCGTGATCGCTTCAAGAATAACTTCGATTGCTTCATCGTTAGATTTCAAATTTGGTGCAAATCCACCTTCATCGCCAACAGCGGTGTTGTATCCTTTCTTCTTCAACACGCCTTTGAGTGTGTGAAAAACTTCTGCACCACTACGTAATGCCTCGGCAAAAGTGGGAAGCCCGACCGGGAAGATCATGAATTCCTGAAAATCTACATTGTTGTCGGCGTGCGAACCGCCATTTACGATATTCATCATTGGAGCAGGAAGAACCTTTGCATTTGTCCCGCCAATGTACCGGTAGAGGGGCATCTTCAAAGATAGAGCCGCCGCTTTCGCAACTGCCAATGACACACCAAGGATAGCGTTTGCACCGAGCTTCCCTTTGGTGGGTGTGCCATCGAGCGCAATCATCATCTTGTCGATACCGACTTGATCAAGAGCGTCGAAACCGACTACTTCTTTGCAAATTATGTTATTCACATTCTTGACTGCCTTCAGAACGCCTTTGCCAAGATAGCGCGTCTTATCACCATCACGCAGTTCGACTGCTTCGTTTTCGCCCGTGGAAGCGCCGCTTGGAATTGCTGCACGGCCTATCGTGCCGTTTTCTAATTCAACTTCAACTTCAATTGTAGGATTGCCGCGGGAATCGAGAATCTCTCGCGCCCAAACATCTGTAATTGTTTGTGACATTGTTTTGCTCCAAAAATGATTAGTGTAAATAAGATTTATGTGTTCAATATGAATTAAGATCCCGAATTCTGCTCATCGCAGATTCGGGATAAGTTCTGAAATATTTCCAGACGACCATAATTAAGCCAAAATTTGCAGGAAAAGCAATTTCAGGTAAGACGAAAAATATATAAGTCAAAAGAAGTTTGTTAATCTCTACCTTATTTTCCCGCTCATTACAGCTTGAGCAAATGTCTGGAAACTGCGGTCGTAGGTTTGTTCTATACTATTCGGGAAACAACAGGCCGGCAATTCTTGCATACGCAAATGATACTGGATGCATTCACAGCAAGTTCCTTTGCGTGAGCAAGGTTCATAACTACAATTACATTTCTTCAAGTTTTTCGATTTATTACATTCCATTTAACATCCTCGTTTACTATTTCCTCTACGTATGACCTTCGGAAGGTTTTATTTGGTTGAGCTCTGCGAACCTTCCGAAGGCGGCTTTAATTCAAACACGCAACGATCAATCCATTCGGTCGTTTCTATCTGAAGAAAAGTATTTGAAGCGAGTGGAAACGATTTCACAAATGCGGTTTTGGCTTTTTCAAATTCCCGCAACTCGAACCAATCTTTTCCTAATCGGCGCAAGCGGAAGAATTCGAGTGTCTTTGATTCCATAGGCCCAACTGATTCCAAGATTCGTGTACTTTCAGCAAAGCGATCTTTCGCGGCATACTCGCGCGCGAGTAGGTAATGCGCTGTCGGACTTTTTAATCGTTCCAATTGTGCAATGCGTGTCGTGTCTTCCATAGAATATGAAAAATAAATTCTAAGCTCGCCGCGTTCCTGTAAATTTTTTAGCGTTTCCAAACGAAGCATACACGCTTCTTCGTTTGACGCGCTCAAATTAATACTTAACATTAACTCATACTCTTGTTTCGTCTTAGCAAGAGAATCCAACGCCCAGTATGCATCGCCGAGCCGAAGATGCAACGGCAAAAGAGTATAACCAATTGCTGTGTCGCGAAGTTGACCATCGACGTATTCAATGAAGTCTTTAAACCGTCGCATCTCGAATAAGGCAGTGGCTTTCTGAAAAACGGCCTCCGATGTCTTACTTAACCTCAAAGATTGTTCTGCAGATAGAAATGCCTTTTCATAATCGTGATGGATAATATCTTCTCTTGTTTCGGCGTTCATGTTAGCAATTACACGCGCGCATTCCTTTCCAAAAATGGATGGACGCCGGAAGAAGTACTTAGCTTTTATGCTGTCAGCATAATCGAGATGAACGCTTTTAACGGAAGTTTGCCACTCTATTAGTAACGATTTCAAATCCTTTTGATAAATATTTTTGAAATCGCCGTTCGCATATAATCGCTTGAACTGATCTACACTAAACGAGTCGATGAGAAACCGGCAAAACGATCCGGCAAGTGTGTAACTGATGGAGGGATTGGCTTGAATGAAGCCGGTGAACGTGAAAAGTGATTCAAGATTCGGGTGAATACCGGACGCAAATACCATCGCCGCAGAGCGATCAAGCGGTTCCTCTATCTGAGAAGTCCGACCCATCGCCACTGCAATTCCTTCAATCAATCCAGAATTCGATGCAATTTTCAAAGGCGACCATCCAAACTCCGCCGAAAGCACGTGGACCATTTCATGTTTCAATGCTGATTCAACATCCCCAAGATTGATGTGCATCTGCCTCAGCCATGGCTTCGTGAGGTCAGTGTGCACGGCACCGATAAGTCGCCCCTTCTGTTCAGGCGAAGCATAAAGAAATGAGACAATACGCTCCTGCGAATGAAGGTTCATTTCATGTGAAAGCTTATCAAAGTAAAACTCGTGCAGACTGCCAATTTGTTCAATGTGCTCGCGCTTGATACTCCCTGCAGAATAGATGATATCAAAATGCGTCGTCTTATAGTTACCGGCAAGTTTCTGCCGGATAAAATCTGCAGATGAAGAAAGTCCAAGACGGTCGCTCAAAGTAAAAATGATGACAACAACAGGAGCAAGCAGGGCAATAACAATGAGTTCAATAATGGGAGGTGCAGATCTTGTTGAATATGCTGTTTCCTTTTTATTCTGATATATCTGCCACAACCAAACAGACCCTGCTGCAAAACATCCGGCAGCGGCAAGTGTCGCCAACCGGTATATCAATAACCGCTGAGTTACCTGAAGCGTTTCGTCGTAAGTGAAGCCGGGAAAAAATCCTATGATCGGATTGAATGCAAATATTTGCGGACGAATTATGGTAACAAATGGAATATGAAAAAGAATGAGAATGTAGGTTATTGTAAAAATAGTTTTACGCCATTTTCCAAACACAACTCCAACAAACAACGCAAGCGATATGGAGAAGAATACTCCGGGAATTACTGTTCGTGCATACAACTTTACGCCATCGCCAACGGAACAATTCTTCACAAAGAATACATTTGCCAGCGAAATGATAAATGGAATGGCAAGAATGACAAACGAGGCAAAGGTACTTCTGCCGATAAAACGCCAGACATCCAGTTTGCATTCAGGATTGGTTTGTTTCCAAAGTGCTAATGTCAGAATTCCAGAAATATAACCGGAGAGCAGAACCGTAAGCGCAGAAAATTCATATCCCAAATAATTGAAAAGCGGAACGCGCGTACAAGCAATAGCGAACAAAACAAGGACAAGAGCAGTAATCTGGAATGTGCGGGTTTGCATGGTCTCGGTTACCTTCCGAAAGTTATCTTCGTTCAAACTGGGGAACTTTCGGAAGGTTTCATCGGGTAATTAGAATTCCTCGCCTTGTTCACGGCGAATGTCAGCACCAAGTGCTTGGAGTTTTTTCTCCATTGATTCGTATCCACGATCAATGTGGTATACGCGAAGAACTTCCGTTGTTCCTTCAGCAACAAGTCCGGCGAGAATAAGCGATGCGCTCGCACGCAAATCCGTAGACATTACTTTCGCTCCTGCTAATTTTTTTACACCAACGACTGTTGCAATATTTTCTTTCACAGTGATATTGGCGCCAAGCCGAACAAGTTCGGGAACGTGCATGAAGCGGTCAAAATACACCGTGTCTGTTATTATACTGGTACCGCCTGCCAACGACATCAATGCGATCCATTGTGCTTGCATATCGGTCGGGAAGCCAGGATAAATCGCAGTCGTTGCATTGATAGGTACAATTTTTTCAGGTGGAGTGAGTTCTATCCAATCGACACCAGTGGTAATTTTTGCTCCGGCATCCTCCAACTTAATTATTAAAGCACCGATATGATGAGGATTGCATTTCTCTAATCTTATAACATTGCCACGTTTACCCGCTATCGCACCAGCAATGAGAAATGTTCCTGCTTCGATACGATCTGGAATTGTTGCAATATCTGCAGGATGCAATTCATCAACACCTTCAATTTCTATACGTCCTGTACCAATACCATGAATCTTCGCGCCCATTTTCAATAAGAATTCGGCCAATTGAACAATTTCCGGTTCTTGCGCCGCATTCTCAATAAGTGTTGTACCCTTTGCAAGCACCGCCGCCATCATTACATTGCCTGTTGCACCAACACTGGAAATATCAAAAAGGATACGTGCTCCGCGCAGACGTTTTGCCTTCGCTATGATATAACCTGCTTCAAGATCAATCTCGGCTCCAAGCCGGCGAATGCCTTCGATGTGCAAATTCACCGGACGCGGTCCCCACGCGCAACCGCCGGGAAGCGAAACCCTCGCTTGACCGAATCTTGCCACCAACGGACCTAATACATAAATGGACGCGCGCATTTTCTTCACGTGTTCGTACGGCGCTTCGTAACTGTTAAGCGTTGTCGTATCGATAGTCATTGTCTGCTCGACTGACGAGACTTGAATACCCATCGTCTCAAGCAGACGGCTCATCGTCGTTACATCGCGCAGATTTGGCGTGTTGGAAAGATGAGAAGTGCCACTTGCAAGAATTGTTGCAGGCATTAATGCCAATGAAGCATTCTTCGCACCGCCTATAGCAACTGTGCCGCTAATAAATTTCCCGCCGCTGATAACAAATTTATCCAAGACTTGCTCCTTTAATCTAAAAGGATTATGTTCATTCGTGAAATAAATATAGGCGTTAATGGACTGAAAGGCAAAGTAACAATATGTCAATATTGATTGGCTTAATAATATTGTCAGGATTCTATGAAGATTGATATGAAACAAACAAAATATCCAGAGACTATTTCTGCAATTCACAATCGCAAGAGCGTACGGAATTTCACAGGTGAATCTGTGACACAAAATGAAATTGATATCTTGCTGAAAGCCGCGATGGCAGCGCCGAGCGCTGTCAATTGTCAGCCATGGGAATTTATTATTGTGACTGACCGAAAAACACTTGACGCACTTGGCGATGCGCTGCCGTACGCGAAGATGATTTATAAAGCTGGAGCTGCAATAATCGTGTGCGGAGTGCCTGCAAAAGCGCATAAGCAGATGGAAGAGTATGCTGTGATCGATTCCACTCTCGCTAGCCAAAATATTTTACTTGCCGCAGAAGCAATAGGACTCGGCGCAATATGGACCGCAGCATATCCATATCCCGACAGAATGAGATCCGTAAAAACGATTTTGAATATTCCAGAAAATATCATCCCGCTAAATGTCATTCCCATCGGGCATCCAACAGGTGAAGATAGGCCTAAGGAAAAGTTCGATTCGAGAAAAATTCACAAGGGAAAATGGTAAGATGCAAATTGCTTCAGTTAGCTTTATTCCAATGCTTGTCTTTGGTAGAAATTTTAATTAAATAGTTTTCAGTAGTTAATATAGAGAAGTCGGATACTAGTCCTCAGAGAAGCTTTATTTATGACCACATAACCGAAGGTGTTTAATTACAAATTACTAGTCACCAAACACTAGGAAAACCATGCCAGTTCAAATCATACTTGGGGCCCAATGGGGCGACGAAGGAAAAGGAAAAATTGTTGATCATTTGAGCGAAAACGTTGACATTGTCGCTCGCTACCAAGGTGGTGCGAATGCCGGACACACCGTTGTTCTGCCGCCAAGCAAAGGGAAACCAGAAAAAGAATATGTGCTTCATCTTATTCCGTCTGGTATCTTTCATTCACATGTAACCTGTGTAATCGGAAACGGAGTAGTGCTTGATCCGGTGGCACTCATGACGGAAATTAAGCAATTAAAAGACGCCGGCATTAAAGTCGCTGGCCGTCTCCTCATCAGTCATAATGCGCACTTGATTATGCCTTACCATAAAATGCTCGATGCAGCACGTGAACGAGGCGAACAAAAAATCGGCACAACCGGACGCGGTATTGGTCCTGCATACAATGACAAGTATATGCGCACAGGCATCCGCGTAGTCGACTTGCTGAACCGCGATGTGCTCTGTAAGAAATTAAAACGCAACATTGAGGCAAACAACGAACTCCTCAATAAGTTATATAATTCGCAATCTCTCGATGTCGACGAGATAATAAATGAGTATCAGGAATTTGATAGGAAGTTGGATAAATATATTACCGATACTTCCGAATATCTGAATAACGCACTCAAACACAAAAAGCAAATTCTGGCCGAAGGTGCGCAAGGCGCGTTACTGGATATTGATCATGGAACATATCCATTCGTGACATCTTCAAATCCAACAAGCGGCGGAGCATGTACGGGTCTTGGTATTCCGCCAACTGCTGTAAATTCCATTGTCGGAATCGTGAAAGCGTACAGCACTCGGGTCGGCAACGGCCCCTTTCCGACAGAACTTGAAAATGATATTGGCGAGCGCTTGCGTAAAATCGGCGGAGAGTTCGGCGCAACAACCGGTAGGCCTAGGCGATGCGGCTGGTTAGATGCGGTAAGTCTGAGGTATTCCATTCGAGTCAACGGCATTCAGAAAATAGCTATTACAAAGCTCGACGTGCTTGATGAGTTCAAAGAAATAAAAGTCTGTACTGATTTCAAATTTGGCGGGAAAATGTTAATTCATTACCCGACAGATGCTCAGACACTCGATGCAGTAGAGCCGGTTTATCAAACATTTAAAGGATGGCAGACAAAAACTTCTGACATCAGGAGTTACGGAAAACTTCCGAAAGAGGCCAAACATTACATCGAAGCCATTAGCAAAATGCTCGATACAAAAATCTGGATGGTCTCAGTTGGTGCACGCCGCGATCAAACATTAATCGTGCGATAATAGCATTTATTCGATATGAAGACAGCATCGCTTATCAAATCTGCTGCGACCGGCTCTGTTTCTTTATCCGGTCGATTGAAGATTTTTTTGATGGTGATTGCCTTCATCATTATTGCCGTGCACGCTGTGGTACACGCACAATCTTGTGCAGGCATTGAGCCAAAAGGAAAAAGATGTCGCAGACCTTTACGCCAAGTCGTTTGAGTACCTTGTAAATGGTAAAGTTGGGGATGGAGACTATAATTTTCTCTTCACCGAAATCATTAATACAGTTGATTTCCCAGTCATATTGACGGATCGAAACAACGAGCCCGAACTTCCCTATAATAAAAATATCAAGAACATCTCGCTGAATTCTAATTTGCCAGGTGAAGAACAACGTCAGTTTTTGAAAAATATTGTCACTGATTTGGACCGCTCTCATCAGCCCATCAAGGTTGTATATCAGGACACCATCATATTGAGTTATCTTCACTATGGTGAATCGACACTCATAGTTCAACTTCGCTGGCTTCCTTATGTAGAGCTTGCCGTTGCGGCGCTTTTTATTCTTATCGGTTACATCAGTTTCAGTTATATCAAACGAAGCGAGCAAAGCAATATTTGGGTCGGGATGGCAAGAGAGACAGCACATCAATTAGGCACACCGATATCCAGTATGCTCGGCTGGGTTGAACTGCTTAAAGAACAATCTGAAGGCGACATGAAAACAACGGAGACACTGCTGGATATGGAAAGTGATCTTCACCGCCTCCAAAAAATCGCAGATCGATTTTCAAAAATCGGATCCAAACCCGACTTGCACGAAGAGGACATTACCGAAGTGATTGGCAAGGTCACTGAATACTTCCAACGGCGGATTCCACAAACCGGCAAAAAAGTTCATCTTGTCATTGAATCGGTAGAACCGGTTCGGGCACGTATCAACCGAGAGTTATTCGAATGGGTTATAGAGAACCTTACCAAGAATGCGCTTGATGCAATTGAGAACGGCGAGGGAACAATCGCTTTTTTAATATCAGAACAGGGCAAGCATGTATTTGTTGATGTTTCCGACACCGGTAAAGGTATCATACCTCAAACACCGGAATGATGTGTTTCGCCCCGGTTTTTCAACGAAGAAGCGCGGGTGGGGTTTAGGATTAAGTTTATCAAAACGCATCATAGAAGCATATCATGCCGGCAAACTTTTTCTCAAAGAAAACAATTCCGGATTCAAAACTACATTTCGTATTATGTTGAATAAGTGAGGAACATATGAAACGTTTATGGATTCTTCTGAGCATTACTCTTTTTGCGTCTTCGTTTGTAATTGCGCAGATGCCCATAGAGGACGAACTGTATGCTTCTGTTCTTGGTATAGAAGGTGGAACGCGCCTCGAACGCGGCCAGTTCATTAAAGAAAAGCTGCACAAGATGGGTGTTGGATATGTAACGGCACCATTCAAGGATATTTCCCGCGTTAAGAAAGACACGATAATAATTTCAGGCGAAAATATTGTTGTACGCGTTGGACAAGGGACAAGACGTATTGTTGTCGGCGCGCATTACGATGCGTTCAAAGACTCACCCGGCGCAAACGATAACGGCAGCGGTGTTGCTGTGGTAATGGCTCTTATCCAGCACCTGCAAAATACGGAATGGAATTACTCCGTTGATTTCTGTTTTTTCGATCAAGAGGAATCGAAATTGATGGGATCGATGTATTACGTTAAACAGTTTGTCCTTCCACAAAAACATATTGCAATGATCAACTTGGATATTGAAGGCACAGGCGAAGAAGTGTTTGTTGGACCGGTTGGCATGAATAGTCGAACAATTATGCGCTATGTTCATGATGCGGTGAAAGAAACAGGATTCCCATACTTTGAGAGTGCGGATTTCCCCGCTTCGGATCATTTATCGTTTGCAAGATTCAATTTGCAGAATATTGCCATTTCGATCGTGCCGAAAGGCGACTCCGAGCGGCTAATCAAGTATGTGCAAAACGGTTATAAACCTGATTCTCTCGACGCGCCAAAAGTTCTCGCCGTTATGCGCACGGTGGATGACCGTTCAAATCTTGTATCTCCAGCCTCTCTGAAAATGTCGTACGAGTTTACAAAAACCTTACTCCTTTTGCTCAATGAAGGTCGGTTTATAGAAATACCAAAGGAATTGCCGAAGAAGAAATAAGATCGTTTTAGTATAGAATAATTATTTTAGTAATTTTATTTTCGGGCACTCTAACGTATGGACGCTAAGCTACCGTGTTGATAAATTTTTAGCATAGCCACGGTTTGGCCGCAATATGCACAAAACAAAACGAGTTCATGCCTAGACTTTCAATTTTGTGTTCAGCTTCAACCTGTCTGCCCCGTCGCTCTTTGACGGGGAGTGTCTGATAGGCGGTATACCGAATTCAATTTCTTCTTCTTATATATATCCGATTATGTTGATATCTCTCTCTAATTCATATGGAAGCTGTCTAACTATTGGGCCATCAAAAACAGTAATGCTGAATAAGTGCGCAACATTGTATTTTTATAAATATATTTTAGAACAATCTACCTTATAGAGTAACTCTACTTTGCAAGCGCAACTTCAT
This sequence comes from Ignavibacteriota bacterium, assembly GCA_963727825.1. Classification (GTDB taxonomy): domain Bacteria; phylum Bacteroidota; class Ignavibacteria; order UBA10030; family UBA10030; genus Fen-1298. The sequence goes on from CAVSHO010000009.1 coordinate 200,684, forward strand.
AATTACATAAATGCCGCACTAAAAAAGTTGTCCGTGTTAATCGGCGGGTTAGTTACGTCAAGAATATTTAATATTTCTTAACGATGTTACGCAATGTAAGTTGATCTATAGCCACGACGTTTACGTCGTGGACAAATAATAAAGCATCATTGGCTTTAGCTGCTTTTTGAATAGTTTTGGGCTTGGCAAAAAGCCATCCCTTTGAGAAAAGCCCATTGAAGAGAAATTAAAACCACGACCTGTCCCGAAGGGATGGAGTTGCCAAAGGTCGTAGCAATATTCTATTGCATTGTGCGTAACATCAGTTCTTAAGTAATTTATTCAAGATATTTCTTATTTCAACTCCCCACGATGGTCTTGGAGCATCCTTGTTTATTAAATTTCCTTTCTTGTCCATTATCATATAAGTGGGGTAACCGGGAAATTTCAAACCACTTCTAATTAAATCTGTCTCTTCTTCATTAAAGAAGTAATTGTCTCCTTTGATATGATTTTGCGAAATAACCTTTTCCCAATCTTCTTTCTTTGAGGACAAACATAAATTTACAAATGCTACCGATTTACTTTTGAAGTAATCTTGTAATTCAATTTCAAATGGTATTTCTGCACGGCAAGGGCCACACGACGTCTCCCAGATATCAATGTAAATAATTTTATTTTTGTGCTTAGAATGAAGTGTTTCTAAAAACTTCCTCACTGACTTAAACTTTAATCCACTATTTGAATTTATAGAATCATCTTAATTTATATGTTTGATTTATAGAATCATCTTTTTTATACGTTTGATTTTTAGAAATCGTTATATCTTCATTAACAGTTTTAAGCAATACAGGATTATTTATATATTTCTTATAATTATTCGACATAGCTGCTACGCTATCTAAAAAAATGCCGGAAGGCCTGTAGTCATAAAAATCGAGAAATACTTTATAAATCATAATGTCTCTGCTTAATCCTGGTTTTTCATTTTTTATAATGTTATTAAAAACTCTGCTATAAGCATTTCTAAAATCTTTTCTCTTGCCCAATTGAGCAGAAATGGAATCGCTCATAATATATTTAACTACAGCATAATTAGATAAGTGTGCTGTATACAGAAAACTCACAATGGCAGAGTCTTTATCGACCGGAAACAGATTGGTATTAAATACATCGGTTTTATATTGTTTGTAATTCATATCATAGTATGCAAAATAACCGAGCAAATAATTAGCTAGGCTGTATTTTATATCATTTTGTGCCCAATACTTGAATTTATCGGTTGGATTTTCTTTCATACAAACACATTTAAAATCGAATCTTCAATATTCATCTGGTTTTTCAAGTCATTTAAAAATTCACTAATCGATTTATTATATACCGGCTTATAAGTATATGGATTATGAAATTGCAAATATTCTCGAATATCATTCGTAGTAGAAGAATTTGGTCCGGTAACTTTAAAATACGGGTAGTTATCTTTTTTAAATATGTTTGCATCCAAGTCTAAGAATAAACTGTCCCCCGGTTCTATGTATAAAGTTGCAAAACCATTTTCATAAAACAGGTTTACACCCTGAGGGTTGAAAAGCTCAATTTCTAATTTAAAATTCCCCAAAGAATCTAATATTGCAGTTTGTTCAATATCTTCGATAACTCCTCCGGCAGCAAAACGTAGCACCCTTGCATCGTCATTAAAATTATGTACTTTGCCTTCGATTATAGCCTTGCCTTTTTTAAGTATTATTTCTGTATGATTATTAGTATTGCAGCCAAATAAAAAAATTAAAATTAGAGCGCAAATTAATTTTCTCATGATATAACCTTCCTTTTTATAAACATAAAAAATTAATTTTTTAACTTTTGCACTATAGGTAACTAATGATCGCTCCCTAACGAATGGGTCTCTGCCAAAAAGACGCCTGCCGGTGGGCAGTGCGGACAAGTAAGCTGCCGTGCTGAATATTTACAAAAATCACCTTCTGCTATTGTTGCAACGGCGGCTGTGGTGGAGTTGTTGGTTTTTTCTTCCCTAAAATTCCATATCCGATAATTCCGCCAAGCATAGAAAATATCGGATAGAGAATCAAAGCATAAACCAGGGATCGAAGAATTCCGCCAATTGTGCCTGCCTGCTTGATCGATTGCTCAAATTGATCGCGCATATTATCCAACGTGCCCGACGGAATAGAACCGTTGTCTTCTAACTTCTGTGTTAATTTCTCCATAAAGCTGCGCATCATTTCCGTTTCTACCGGACCGAGAATCAGATTAATCATTGCACTAAGGCATGTCGTCACCAATGCACCTGCAATACCTGCGATGATTCCTAAAATCAGCGCATCGGATGATTCCATCGGCGGCATTTCATCCGTAAATTCTTTCCTATAAAGATAAACCGATATCGCACCGCCCAAAAGAATTCCGGCGCAGCAACAGCAATTAAGCAGGTTCAAACCCGGGATTCCCGAGATCGCGCCGATAATGAGTCCGCCAAGAATGGCTGAGCGTAGTTTACTGGGTTTTTCGATCATATGTATATGCTCCAGAATCTAGTGATTGAATTTTCTTTCTATAAATTAACTGCGAACATGCCTCGATAAGAAGCGGAACAATGCACCATGGCATCACGCCGCCGAATAACAAACCCGTTACCACGCGTGTTATCGTTGTGCTGGCGTGAAGACCGGTATCATTCAACATCACGTCAATAAGCATTGGAATAATTACGGCAATCATTAGCACCGGTTTCGGAATGTGTTTTCGCCTAAGTGCACCGGACAACGGCATCAACAGCAATCCTGCAAGAAATCCAAAATAGATTGCACTGCACCGGATGCATACACCAGACTTTTCTCCTTCAACATGAAATGAACGCGCATCGTTCTGATGACAGATACGTGAGAAGAAGGAGTATACAATGTCTGCACTGCCGTGCAATCCGCCATGCTTAAGCATAGGAGCGGCGAGAATTCCCGCGCACCAGAAAGCGACAAGAACTGTGATAATAATATAAATTCTGACTGATATTTTCATAATGTTGTGGTGATATTATCGGAACAAAAGCCCACTTTGTCAAGCATAAGTCAAACATTGGCGGGCTTGCTTTTCCATCAGGTTTCAGATATATTGAAACACATTTTTGGAAAGGGTATTATGGTAAAGGCACTCGATATCAAACAAAACTTTCTCGGTATCGAAAAACAATATTCTGCATTTGAAACATCAAAGGTCGTCGTTCTGCCGGCGCCGTATGAACATACAGTAAGCTACGGTACCGGAACCAAGAACGGGCCGGCAGCAATTCTGAAAGCATCGCGGCAAGTCGAGTTTTTTGACGAAGAGACAAAACGTGAAATCTTCAGGGAATTCGGTATCGCAACTCTTTCGCCTCTTGTCTTCGAAAAGAGAAAGGATGAAACCGCTCTGCAGCTCATTTATGACACCGTGTTTGAAATGGTAGAACGACAAAAGTTTGTAGTAACGCTTGGCGGCGAACATTCAATTGCTTCCTCAACTATTGCTGCTCATGCAAAATTGTATCCTAATCTTTCTGTCCTCCAGTTCGATGCGCACTCCGATCTCCGTCCCGATTATTTAGGAAATAAGTACAGCCATGCATCGGTAATGGCGAGAGTTTGCGAATTTCTCGATCCGCGCCAGCTTGTGCAGGTTGGAATCCGCGCGCAATGCAAAGAAGAAGCAGAATTTATACGCGATCATGGAATCAATACATTTTACGCACACGAGATTCGCCGCGGCAACTACACAAAAGTACCTGAAGTACTGGGATGATTTCGTCGTAGATAAACTTTCTGAGAACGTGTATATTTCATTCGATGTTGATGCATTCGATCCATCCATAATGCCGGCGACAGGAACACCGGAACCAAACGGCCTTTTGTGGGATGAAGTGATGCAATGCTTGCGGAAAGTTGCGCGCAAAAGGCGAATTATCGGTTTTGATGTTGTTGAATTTGCACCAATTAAGGGACTGCACTACGCCGATGTGACAGCGGCAAAATTAGTTTCAAAGATTCTAAACTACGCGCTTTAATTAATATTGTGATTCCACGTACCTTTAGTATTTCTTTAACAGGAAACAATGGAACAGACTTTTGAAAAACTCGAACGCGCGAGCGTTCCAGAATTAGATAAAATCCTTGGAGTTCCCTTTAATGTATTAAATGATGGCTTTGTGCGCGTCATCGATTATATGGGATCTGATTCTTCCATTGTTCAAGCCGCACGCGTATCTTACGGGCAAGGAACAAAGAAGCTTCGAGAAGATGAGGGACTCATCCGCTATTTGGTACGACATCATCACACTTCACCATTGGAAATGTGTGAGATCAAATTGCATGTCCGCGTACCAATGGATTGCTGGAGGCAATGGATTCGACATCGTACAGCAAGCATCAACGAATATTCTACTCGTTACTCGCTCGCCATCGACGCAGCACAAAATACGAAACCGGATGCTTGGCGTTTGCAGGCCAAAAGTAACCGGCAAGGGAGCGAAGGATTTCTTGAGATTGATAAAGGAAAAATATTTTCAGCACGAGAGCATGAATTGCAAGAACTTGCCCGGACGGTATATAACGAACGAATCGAAGCCGGACTTGCACGCGAGCAGGCACGCAAGGATTTGCCGCTGAGTACTTATACTGAAGCTTACTGGAAAACTGATCTGCATAACCTTTTCCACTTTCTCGCCCTTCGAATGGAAAAGCATGCGCAATTAGAAATCCGTACGTATGCAACAATTATCGGCAACGAAATTGTCAGCAAGTGGTGTCCGATGGTGTGGGAAGCATTCAAAGATTATCAATTCGGTGCAATGGAATTATCTAAGCAAGAGATTGAAATTATTGCACGTTTGCAAGCTGGCGATCCGGATAGCGCACAAGCATTAGCGATAGAATTTGGGTTCCTTCCACCGAAGGGAGAAAAAATTAAATTCAATCTCGAACGCAGCGAGATAGAACAAAAGCTTGCACTACTAGGCATTCGCCCGCCATGGCTTGAATCGTAAGTGAAAAGAAATAGGCTTTACATCGTACATCGATCGATAAAATCAATCAGTACGAGAAGTGAATTAAATGAAACTCATTATCATCGCAGCCATTGCTCGCAATCGTGTTATTGGCAAAAATGGAAAACTGCCATGGCACATTCCCGAAGATCTGGCCCGATTCAAACAGCTTACTACCGGGCATACTGTTATTATGGGGCGCAAAACATTTGACTCTCTCGATAAGCCATTTCCTAATCGGGTGAATATAGTCATCACTTCAAATGTCATCAACGGTGTAAAAAGTTATCCTTCATTAGAATTTGCTCTACAAGCGCTGAATAACGAGAAAGAAGTTTTCGTTATTGGTGGAGGGCGCTTATTTGCAGACGCTCTTAAGTTTGCTGATGAATTGCGTTTGACTCTGGTCGATAGAGATGTGGATGGCGATACATTCTTTCCGGCATACGAAGATTACCTACGAAAAAATTTCCAACTCATAGATCAAGAATACAATATCGGATTCTCTTTCGTCTATTACGTCAGGAAAACGTGACACCTTTGTCCTTGAATGGGCGCGTGCAAAGAAGAAGACATTCTCCTGGTAGAACTATCGCGCTACAAGGACAGAAACAAGAATGATGACACCGAGTACGATGCGGTAGATGGCGAACGATGTAAAACGATGTGTCTGTATATAGCGCAGCAGCCATTTGACAACAAGGAATGCTGTAATCGTCGAAATGACAAACGCAATGCCAAGTTCGACCCAATTTTCTCCTCCACTGCCGTGTTTGTATGCGTCCCACAAAAGTTTTCCGCTCGCTGCATACATCGTGGGAATTCCAATTAGGAATGTGAATTCAGTTGCGGCAGCGCGGTCGCTGGTACCGGTAAGCATACACGCAAAGATTGTAACGCCGGAGCGAGATGCACCCGGAAAAATCGCTGCAATAATCTGCGCAAACCCGGCAACAACAGCGACTTGCCAGGTAACCTTGGTCGTTTCTACCTTCTTTGCGGCAAGCCATTCTGCAATGAGAATCCATACGCCGCCGATGATTAGTGCCCATGCAATAGGAGTAATCGCTTCCGGTAATTTGAAACCAAACTTCGTGGCAATCAGCCCGAGAACACCTGTGATGAAAAACGCCGTAAGGAGTTTAAGCGCATAGTCCCGATTTTCTTTTATGGCAAACCCGGTGCACAGGGAAACCAACCGATTCCAATAAATAATTGTTACCGCGAGAATAGCGCCAGCCTGAATAACGACATTGAATAAATCCGAGCGATGTCCAAGTCCCAGTTTCTCTGCAATGAGAAGATGTCCTGTGCTGGAAATCGGGAGAAACTCTGTGATGCCTTCAACGATTCCTAAAATTACTGCTTTAATGATTTCGTTCAATGGATTCCTTTGGCCGCACTGCCATCAACTAAAAGATTCACGCCATTTATATAGCTAGCCTGCTCAGAAGCTAAGAAAGCAACTGTATTGCCAATTTCTTCAGGTCTTCCCAAACGACCTGCAGGGATCGCACCCGCTGTTTCCTTAAGATATTCTTCTAACGTTATATTCTTTTGCTTTGCACGGGAAGCGCTAAGTTCTTCCTGCCGCTGTGTAAGAACGTTTCCGGGGCAAACTGTATTGATTGTGATGTTGTCTTTTGCATGTAAATTCGCAAGCACCTTAGTGAGCCCGAGAATTCCTGGACGAATCGCAGAAGAAAGAAGCAGCTCATTAATCGGCTGTTTTGCGGCAATCGATGTGATAGTGATTATTCTTCCCCATTTCTGTTGAATCATCATCGGAAGAATTTCCCGCGTTAATCGCACCATACTCATCAATGTCAACTCGTGACCTTTATGCCAATCTTCATCGGTAAGAGATGAAATTGTGCCTGTTGGCGGACCGCCGGCATTATTGATCAAAACATGCACTGTACCAAATTGTTGTTTTGTTTCTAATACCAATCGTTTAATGTCTTCCAATTTCGTAACATCAACGACCATAGGCAAAATGGTCGCGCCGGTAGTTTCACGGATTTCTTTTGCGGCTTCTGCAATTTCCTTTTTGCGGCGTGAGCAAATAACAATTGCTGCACCTTCCTGTGCCAGCGCTATCGCTGATGCTTTACCAAGTCCCTGGCTTGCCGCCGTTACGATTGCTATTTTATTATTCAATCCAAAGTTCATATTATTTCACAGTAGAGTCGTAGTTAGATATATCAAATCGTTGATGTTAAATTCAGAATTATGATATGGTTTATTTTACCGTGATCATTCCTGTTAGTCCAATTCGGATCATCATAACAGCAATTGCTGCCATAAAAAGTGCGGCTACTTTTGCAAATGCTTTCGATCCTGCTTCTCCCATAACACGAATGATGTAATCGGAATTCCGAAATATCAGCCAAACAAGAAATAAATTCGCCAACAGCCCAATCACAGCCGCAAGATATCCATATGCATCTACAATAATCAGCAAAGTCGTGAGTACGGCAGGACCGATTATAAGCGGAATACCAATAGGAACGACACCAACGGATGTCTGAGGCGCCCGGTTTGTTTTATCACCGGTAAAGGTGAGGTCGATAACTGCAAGCACCAAGAGGACAATCCCACCACCGACACGAAAATCGTTTTCCGTAATTCCCATAAAATTAAAAATCAATCTGCCGCCAAAAAGGAACACCAGAGAAACGGCAAGCGCAGTAAATGTAGCATCTGTGATCAATTTCTTTTTCTCTAGCGGTTTCATATCACTCGTAAGTGAAAGAAAGATCGGAACCAGCCCGAGTACATCAATGGCAACAAAGATCGGGATAAATGAAAGAACAAATATTTTAAAATCGTTATACATTGCATTTCAACTTATAGTATTAAGTTTTTTAATGGCTTGAAATCGATGCCGTAGTTTCCTGCAATTGACCTATGGAAGCTTGATACCTTTTTCCTCAAGACGCTTTTGAATAATATCGTAAATTTCTTCAGATGTAAGCGAACCGCGGACACCTGCTGCACAAATCGTTTGTAGAAGTGTTCCGCGCCGTTCACTCAACCAGCCCCAGAGACAATACCCGAGACGGTTGCGATCATTCGGTTCCTCTGTTGGAATTTCTGCAACAATATTGTATGCAAGTTTTTCTAAAGATTCTGCCGGAGATTCAATAATGGGTGCTGGAGGTTTAGTTGACATATTCAGGACTTCATTCGTTTGTTAGAAATATTTTAATATATGAATATAGAAAGTTTTCGGAGAAAAGACAAAAATAGAGAAACGACTGAACATAGATTATATTGAACAGTTAATTATATCTATGATTTGTGCGGACAGGTTTGTACCTTTCAATAGTATTTGACTGAAATATTACTACATCGAAATACTTCACATGGCTTCTCTTTATCTACATATTCCCTTCTGCGAGCATAAATGCATCTACTGCGACTTCTATTCTATTGCTCCGGCAGAATCAGAAAGAGACATACGCTTCGCTTATTGACGAATTTCTTTCTGCGCTGGAAGTAGAAATCCGACTGCGTGCAGAAGAAAAGCGCTTCAACGAATCAGTTGAGACAATTTTCTTCGGGGGCGGAACACCGTCTCTCCTTCATCCGTCTGAAATAGAAAAGATCCTAAATCTTCTTGCGTCACGTTTCTCAATTCAAACAAATGCAGAAATCACGTTAGAAACAAATCCAGGAACTGTAGACAAGCAAAAGCTTAAAGCGTTCCATTCCGCCGGTATCAACAGAATCAGCTTGGGTGTTCAATCATTTTACGATGATGACTTGATATTTCTGACACGCATCCACACAGCATCTGAAGCGAAGCAATGCATACTCGATGCATATGCAGCGGGATTTAAGAACGTCAGCATTGATTTGATTTTTTCTTTGCCTAATCAATCTTTGCAGAGATGGAAATCGAATCTGGAACAAGCGATCGAACTTCAACCGGCTCACATTTCGTGTTACAGTCTTATTTATGAACCCGGGACACCGCTCTTCAATATGATTCAATCGAAACAAGTCTCGCCGCTCGATGCAGATATTGACGCTGAATTATATGAATTTACAATCGATTTTCTTACTTCTCATGGCTTCGAGCAATATGAAGTGTCAAATTTTGCCAAACCCGCAACGGCGGGCAAGCCGAATTTCAAATGCCGGCACAATGTCAACTACTGGAATCATTCAAATTACCTCAGCTTCGGTCCGTCGGCTCATTCATTTTGGAAAAATGAGCGCTGGTGGAATGTTTCAAACATTACTGCATACATCGAACAACTGAACAAGCGCATATTACCAATATCAGGGGGCGAACATCTCTCTGAGACCAAATTGATGGAAGAGGCAATCTTTCTCGGTTTACGAAGCGACGGAATCGACTTAAAACAATTTCGCATGCGTTTTGCACGCGATCTTTCAATAGAGAATTCATCCATCATCTCCGAATTGATTCAACAAGGACGTGCACGAATGGAAGGCGAACGATTCAGGCTCACAGCAAAAGGATATCTCGTGTGCGATGAAATTTGTCAGTCATTTTCATTGGACAACACACCCGAAACTCCTTGAAGTTCAACGCTTTTCCTCATACATTGGCTGTGAAATTTTATGTTACAAAATCCATAAAAATGAAATGAATTTTAGAATATTTCTTTTCGGCATGTATAGGAAGATATTCGAATTGAAAGAATGATAAAATGAAACAAAAAACAGCTCTTATCATTGGCATTGCAGGACAAGATGGTTCTTATCTTGCCGAGTTCCTCCTTTCTAAAAATTACAAGGTAGTTGGATTGATGCTCAATTCCATTGAACTGTCGAGTTCGCTCATTGCACATCTTTCTAATAAAATAACTATTGCCTATGGAGATTTGTTAGACATGGTTTCCATCATGGAAACCATTCGTTCCTGTCAGCCCGACGAAATTTACAATCTTGCAGCTCAATCGTCCCCCGGTGATTCATGGCGGCTTGCCATTGAAACAGCGGAAATAACAGGTGTTGGTGCACAACGGGTTTATGAGGCGGTTCGATGTATTAAACCGGATTGCCGGATCTATCAAGCTTCTTCTTCCGAAATGTTTGGCACACCGACAATAGTGCCGCAGAATGAACACACTCCATTTGAACCCGTTAATCCATACGGTGCCGCTAAACTCTATGCGCATTCAATGGCGCAAATCTACAACAAGAGCTATAAGCTCTTTATCGCATGCGGCATTCTTTTCAATCATGAAAGTCCACGACGCGGAATGCACTTCCTCACACAAAAGGTTGCATACAGTGCAGCGTGTATTAAACTTGGCATTCTTAACTCTCCGGATTTAAATGAACAAGGTGAGCCTATTGTCAATAATGGAATGATTGCACTCGGTAATTTAGATGCAAAACGCGACTGGGGATTTTCCGGCGATTATGTGGAAGCGATGTGGATGATGTTACAGCATAAAACACCGGAGACATATGTGATCGGTACCGGAGATGTAAGAACTGTGCGGCAATTATGCGAAGAAGCATTTGGAACCGTCGGCTTGGACTGGCGAAAACACATTGTTGTCGATCCAAGGTTCATTCGGCTGACCGAAACCGGCACCACTGTTGCCGATGCAACAAAAGCGAAAATTGAATTGGGATGGTCGCCGCGCACATCGTTTTCCGATCTCGTGAAGATGATGGTCGAACATCAGATGAGACGAATTAAAGGAAGACAAGAATAATTAATGCGAATACTTCTTTTAAATTGGCAGGACATTAAGAACCCGGCAGGCGGCGGTGCAGAGGTGTATCTCCAGCAAATTTTTAAGCGACTTACCACACAGGGACATGATATCACACTTCTGTGCTCGCAATTTTCCGATGCTCCGAGAGAAGAAGTGATAGATGGTATTCGCATCGTACGGAGAGGAAATCGCAACCTGTTTAATTATATCGTTCCGATTGAGTACGAGCGGAAATTCCGCCGCGAGCATTATGACATAGTTATCGACGACATCAACAAAATTCCGTTTTATACACCTATATTTGTTCGAGAACCGCTCTTAGGAATGGTGATGCATTTGTTTGATACGAGTATCTTTAAAGAAGCTTCAATTCCTGCGGCATCTTATGTTTATTGCGCAGAACGGCTTGCCCTGTCTGTCTATCGTAAAACTCCGTTGGTTGCAATCTCAGAAAGCACCCGAACAGAATTGCTTTCGCATGGATGCCGGCAGGAAAACGTTTTTCTCGTTCCCTGCGCTGTTAATCATTTGGCATACCGTCAACTTCCAGGCGTGACAAGAACTGAGCCAATAATTGGGTATGTGGGAAGAATAAAAAAGTACAAAAGCGTCGATCACTTACTGCGCGCGTTCGCAATCGTTTTAAAAGTTATGCCGGAAGCAAAGCTTGTCATTATTGGTGAAGGAGACGGTAAACTGGCTTTTGAGAGACTCTCACAAGAACTTCAAATTAACCACGCCACAACGTTCACTGGATTTCTTCCGTCAGAAGAAAAAATCCGACTTCTTAATCAAATGCAAATAATCGTAAACACATCTGCTAAAGAAGGATGGGGTTTGACAGTGACGGAAGCAAATGCATGCGGTGTGCCTGCAGTTGCGAGCGATGTTCCCGGCTTGCGCGATGCTGTGAAAGACGGTGAGACCGGATTGCTTTATGAATACGGCAACATCGAACAACTTGCAGAAAAAATATTACTTCTTCTTCGCGACGAACACCTCCGCTCGCGTCTCACAAAAGGCGCATTGGAATACGCTCAATCTCTCACCTGGGATAAGTCGGCAGAAATTATGCTTACTGTAATTGAACGAGTGCTGCAACGACATACTTCATGAAGGCCGTAGTTGAATGTCATGCTGAAAGATGATGCAAATGACGGATATTGATATGTCATGGGAAATTCAAACGAAATAAAACTCGGAAGCGTACAAGAGACATTGTTACTTCCATTATGGGGAAGAGCAATTGAGACGCAGAAGCAAAAACCCCTTCTAATAGACAACAAAGCCGTTTCAATAGTAAACAGCATTCCTTACGATTTTACTGTGATTTCAAAAAATATCCATAAGATAACTCGGCTTTCATGGGTTGCAAGAAGCATATTCTTTGATAAAAAAATAAAAGCATTTATAGATCTACATCCGGATGCAACAATTGTCAATATTGGTTGCGGACTTGATACGACATTTGACCGTGTAGACAACGGGAAAATCCAATGGATAGACTTAGACTTACCAGATACAATAGATTTAAGAAAAAAGTATATATCTGAATCAAACAGAAGGCATTTTATTGCTAAATCCGTTTTTGATACAAGTTGGTATGACGGAATAGAGAAAAAAAACAATGTAATGCTTCTGATTGCTGGAGTGCTGTATTACTTTGATGAAAAGGATGTGAGAGGACTTTTTAACGATTTCCATGTTTTCCTTCCAGGGGTAGAGATTATTTTTGACTATGCCTCTAAATTAGGGATAAAGATGTCAAACAAAAAAGTTATTGAAAAAGGGGGAATGAACAAATCTGCTTATTTAAAATGGGGAATTAATAATATCCTGGAAATAGAAAAATGGGATACTAACATAAAAGTTATTAGCACTATGCCAATGTATAAAGAGCATAAAAAGAATTATCCGGTGATAAGGAGAATTGGCATGAATATAACTGATGCACTGAAGATAATGTCATTAGCTCATATTAGAATAAATTGACAAGGTTTAAAAGGAACAAACAGCCAGCACTCACTATAAAAGAATCTCTACAAAAAATGAAAGCAATAGTTTACACAAAGTTTGGAACACCTGATGTTCTTCAACTTAAAGAAGTGGAAAAACCCGTTCCTAAGGAAGATGAAATATTAATAAAAGTTCATGCTGCATCCGCAAATGCGTATGACTGGCGACACCTAAGAGCAGACCCGTTCCTAATAAGACTAATGGGCGCTGGTTTTTTGAAACCGAAACACAAGATTCTTGGGGCTGACGTAGCCGGACAGGTTGAAGCGATTGGCAATAAAGTAAAACACTTTCAGCCTGGCGATGAAGTTTTCGGAGAAGGCAGCTACGGGGGATTTGCTGAATATGTATGCGTTGATGAAAAAAGATTTGTGTTAAAACCGGCCGACTTAACTTTTGAAGAAGCAGCAGCTGTTCCAATGGCAGCACTCACGGCTTTGCAAGGTCTTCGCGATAAAGGGCAGATTCAAGCAAGACAAAAGGTATTAATCAACGGAGCCTCCGGTGGTGTGGGTACTTTTGCAGTGCAGATTGCTAAATCATTCGAAGCTGAAGTGACCGGCGTTTGCAGCACATCAAAAATGGACTATGTGCGCTCAATTGGTGCAGACCATGTCATTGATTACACTAAAGAAGATATCACTAAAAATAGGCAGCAATATGACCTGATTTTTGATACTGCAGCTCACCGTTCGATTTTAAAGTACAAACGTATATTAAGCTCCGATGGAACTTATGTCTTGGCAGGAGGTTCTATAGCTCGAATTTTCCAACTCATGTTCATCTCAATGACAGGAGTTAAAAATATGGGACTGATGGTTGCAAATATAAACCAAAAGGATCTGCTTTTCATTGTAGAACTACTTAAAGCGGGCAAAGTTAAATCAATTATAGATAAATGTTATCCATTAAACGAGACTGCCGATGCCCTGCGCTATCTTGAAGAAGGACACGCTTGTGGAAAAGTTGTAATAACCGTGTAACATAATAACAAAACTTAACAAAGCAATACACCCAACAGCTATTCCATTGCGTTTTATTGTGACAAATGGACTTGGTTGTTATATTTTACTAGAATATGAAGAATATCATGGAAGACAAAATGAGTGAGAAACAATCAATTAATTTCTTGCGAGGGGTTCCGGCTGAAGAAGCCTTATCACGCCTTGTTCAAATTGCGGCAGATGGATACGGAAAGGTTATTAACCAATATGGAACGGATGTACTTCAATATGGCCATTTTACCGGGTTCAAGCCACTGCGGGATTTGATTGGCGGTTTCCATCATGTTAATCCGGAACGAGTTATCGTTGGCAATGGCGGCTTGGAAGTGATCTCGCTTTTTTTCAAATCTCTCCCCCGAGAAAGCATCATCATTGTTGAAGAAGCAAGTTACGATCGAGTATTACTCGACGCAAAGTGCTATGGACATCATTTGATCGGCATCAAATTGACACCGGAAGGGGTCGATTTGAACCAATTCAGAAACGTCGCCAATAAGAACACGGTTGCAGCTTTTTATGGAATACCGTTTCATCAAAATCCAACAGGCATCAATTACACGGAAGAAAACCGAAAAGAAGTGGAACGCATTTGCCGGGAATATAACATCCTGTGCGTATGGGATATCTGTTATCAAGCCCTTCGGTATGATGGAAAAGCAAATGACTCGATAGAAGTCTCAGACTGGGGACCCATTTTAACAAGCTCCTTTACAAAAACGATCTCTCCAGGAACCAAATGCGGATATATGATAGTTCCCAATCATTATGTAGGGCATCTATCCACCATTATAACCAATACACGCATAAATCCCAATTTACCGACTCAGGCATTTATAACCGATTTTATCGAATCGGGACAGTATAACGATTTCGTCAAATACTTGTGCAATTTATATAGACCGAGAATGAAGGTATTAAATACCGCGCTTAGTAATCTATTCCCTGGTGCATTTCCAGTTTTAATCACTGGTGGTTTTTTTGCCTCCCTTACCCTTGATAGTATTTCAAGTGAAAAAGAAACTTCTTTTATCGAATCCGCAAAACAAGCTGGTGTGCATGTAGCTGCTGCGTGGGATGCTATTCCTCCAAACTGTATAGAAGAAAAACGCAAAAAGGGCCTTTTTATCAGATTGACTTTCCCGGCTTATGAGCCAGACAAGATTGAATGGGGCATTTCAAAGCTCAAAGATATAATTTAGCATGTTGCTTGATTCAAAGTAGTTGTATCCAACGAGACGCTTAAATCAGGGTTATATTTATATCGCATAACATAGCGCTACACTCAACCGCCATGTTGCTATATCTAATAGCTGCTGGTAAGTTTATTCGATTGTTATCAAATTTCTACTAAAAAATATTTTATCAAATAAAAGAGTTATGTTAGAACTCGATGCAGAATATGATTGAGTGAATCGCGTTCTTATGAAAAGAGTATTAGCTTTTAATAAGTATTCGCATTATTTTTTTGATGAATGGATAACAGTATGACAGAAACAACAGCCTCTCCTGTTCAGATATCGGGAGAATCTTCCAAGCCGCGTGTTACGAAGCGAGGAGTGGCCCTTGTCTTAGGTATGTGGTCCATTTACACGCTACTTGATGTCTTCCCGCATGTTTTTCACCCTCATCACATTCCCTTTTTAGAAGTGTTGTTTTGGGAAACATGTCACGGTGCAGTGAAGTTTATTACAAGCATACCAGTCTGGTTCATCGTCATCCGGTGGATGTATAAAAAATCATGGTACTGGAAGGTCCTGGCACATGTAGTTCTTTTCCCACTCTACGGAATTGTGAATAGCGCGTATCAATACTATGTCGATATATGGTTTAAAAGCGGGTTGTATAGTGGACCGGTACAAAACGTGATCAGCTGGATAGTGTATTTCAATTTGCTCACCTACATCATACAATTCGCTGTGTACCATGGATATGAAATCCTCAGGGAGCTGCGTATTAAAGAGAGAATCGCATTGCAGCTGTCAGCTCTTCAGAAGGAGCAGGAGCTTGCAACATTGAAATCGCAAATCAATCCTCATTTTCTCTTTAACACACTCAATAGCATTAGTGCGATGGTCTCAACAAATACAGAAGAAACACGTACCATGATTGCACAGCTTGCCGATCTGCTCAGGTATATAATAGAAGGTTTTAAAATTGATCTGGTGCCCTTGAGAGCGGAGCTACAATTTATTAAGGATTATGTCAATTTGGAATCGAAGAGGATGGGTGATAGACTCGTAACTGAGTTTCAGGTCAATCAATCACTCGCTACATTTCCAATACCGCCGATGATTCTCCAACCACTTGTCGAGAATTCAATTAAGCATGGAATTTCGCCGCTTGAAGAGGGAGGGAAGGTTACAGTGCAAATTCAGAAGAATAAGGATTCAGTTACATTTCGAGTTTTTGATACGGGTGTAGGTTTATCGTCTACTGATCCGTTGTCGACAACGAGCGGTATCGGTTTGAAAAACATAGATACTCGATTGCGAAGGATTTATGGCGATTCAGCCGGGCTCAAAATTAGTTCACTAAAGAATTCCGGATGTGAAGTCGCTTTCGTACTGCCAGCAAAATGACAAAAAATTTTTCAACTATAATAGTTGATGACGAGCCTTTAGCTCGAAAAATGATTAAAGAATATCTCCAGGATTTTCCCGAAATAAAAATAGCTGGGGAGTGTAAAAATGGTAAGCAGGCGGTTAAAGCAATCAACGAGGACAAACCCGATATAGTGTTTCTTGATATTCGCATGCCCGGTATGGATGGATTTGAAGTTCTGGAACATATAGATCCTATGCCCCGTATCATTTTTACAACAGCATACGGTGATTATGCGCTGAAAGCTTTCGAGGTAAATGCAGTTGATTATCTTCTCAAGCCATATGATAGGAAAAGATTTTCTGAAGCTATTCAAAAAGTAATTTACCGAAGCGCAAAACCCAATAACGAGATAGAAAGAATTTTGCGTGTACTGCAGCAATCGAAGGAACCGGAAGATTATCTAAAACGCATCTTTGTCCGTGTTGGAAGGAAGATTATTTCGGTTCAGATGCATGATATTTTATGGATTGAAGCCGATGGAGACTATACCCAATTACACACCAATAGTGGTACTCACGTCTGTAACTTAAGCATGAATACACTCGAACAAAGATTAGATTCCAAAGAGTTTTTACGTGTACATCGTTCCCATATAATTGCAGCAAGCTCAATCGACCATCTTGAAGCAGATGATGAAGGAGGGTTCATAGCTTTTTTGAAGGATAAATCTACAGTGAAGATAAGTCGAACATATGGAGCGAAGTTACGAGGGATTATGTGGTGATTTGTCAATTCGTGATTTTCAATCTTCCCTTCTACAAACTTAATTGATTTCTTCCAAACAAAGTCCGTCGGGATCCCTAACAGCATAGATTACAATTCAGGCAAGGGATACGGTGGGTTGAAAATAGATATATAGAATCCGGAAGATCGGTTCGGAGGAATTTCATAATTTTGCGAGCATTACAACATGAACTTCCGCAGTTTAGCGACTTATTCCGCAATTCAACGAAATTTAATGGAAATTTTGAGAATTGTGTTGTACGTTTTTGCGAAACAAGGAGGTTCTTATGAAAAAGGTACTATTACTTTTCACGGTGTCTCTTCTTCTGCCGATAGTTTCGGTTTTTTCCCAGACCTTGAGTGATTATGTCTTGCAAACACGCGGCGACACCCTTGTAGTAAAAGATGATAATGATTATGGCGCCCCAAATACTCTATATTCTCTTATGCAAGCAGATACAGTTAATGTTCCCGCAGGGCGTGTATATTTGCTGCACAATAAGGGAATTTACTCCCTTATAAATAATCCTACATCTTCAGCAAAGCAAAAAACTATTATTATGGGTGAAACGCAAACATCTTTAAAAGTAAATAAAGGTGATGCACCACCGGTTCTCCAGGGCGCTGTTTGGGCAGGTGGTACCTCTACAGGAGGTATAAATAGCGGTTATGACCTGATTGTAAAAAACTGTGATGTTGAAATAGGTAATTCTGCCGGCGGAGAAGGATGGGCCTTCTTTGGTCTTTCAGGGCCCGGCCTAAGAATTCAAGTAGATAACTGTATTGTAGAGCATAATTATTGGACAATTCTTGGCGGCCCGCCCATTAATTCAAGAATATTTTTTACGAACGATTACTTTGTAAATTTTGATGGTCATACCTGCCGTCGCACTGGCGGTGTTTTAGACTTCTTTGTAAACCAGGATACAATTTTTGTTGAAAATTGTACTCACGTGAATATACAGGGCAGTGAGTATAAAGCAAGGCCCACATATAAAATCAATAGATATCTTTTTAACCACAATGACTTTATTGATTGCTCCGGTTATATTTTTATGAATAACGGCGATCATCCGAATTTCAGTGTTACAAATAATATTTTTGTAAACGTCCAGGTACAAGGTTTTGCGCCGGTCCTTTCAAATGTTGATGTAAATGAAACTGATCCGGGTAACCTTCCTATGGGTCTTGTTAACCTATTTGATGATTCTGCTTTTACTGCAAACGGTGCAAGTTTTTATGCTGACAAAAATTTAGCTTATTGGGATCCATCTCTTTCTGATGTGGCTTCAACATTAAATGCTGCTAAAGTAGATGGTGCTACAAATTGGTACTCCCAAATGATCACAATGAATTCAAGAACTCAAGCAATGTTCAACAATAAAACGAAATATCCTAAGCTTACAAATGGTACATGGTTTCTAAATGAATTACCTAATTTTAAAAATACGGATGTTTTGTTTACAACCCAGCTGGCAATATTAAAAGCATGGTCACTAAATTGTGTTGATACAAATAATACGGAGACATTGGCATCCTGGCGTCAACCAACTAACCCTGAAAGTCAATATTTCACGCATGCAGATTGGCCGATTCCGATTGATCTTTCTTATACTAATTCCGATTTATTAACCGCAGGCCTTAATGGATTCCCGGTTGGCGACTTAGATTGGTTCCCAAGTCAATATGCATCATGGAAAGCTCAAGAAAGTGCTGAATTGGCAAATATTAACAATGTTTTGACTGCTGGAGTTACTGCTGTTGAAAAAGCCCCAGGGGTTCCTCAGCAATTCCAATTGCAGCAAAATTATCCGAATCCGTTCAATCCAACGACGAAGATCGAGTATCAACTCCCAGCTGCAGGTCATGTAACACTGAAGGTTTACGATGTTCTGGGGAGAGAAGTGCAAACACTTGTCAACGAAGGTCAGAACGCGGGGAATCATTCGATAACTTTCAACGCAATCAATCTGCCGAGTGGAATATATCTCTATAGACTTCAGTCTGGGAATTATAATGCTGCGAAGAAGCTTTTGTTTTTAAAATGAGAGGTTCCCCGCTGTGCCGGAGTTCAACTCCGGCACAACAAAGGAGAATGAAAGAGAATTAGATAAGTTGTTGCTTTAAAAATAAAGCGCATTCTTCCGGTGACGAAGCGCAATGAATAAACTTTGTACAATCACCAACACCTTCCCACAACAATTCCTTTCGCAATGTCTCAACAACGCCGCTCCAAAAGTCACCGATAATCACAATCGGTTTCTCTGTAAGCAGACCTTTATTGATGAATTCCCACACGGCAGCAAGTTCGAGTAATGTCCCGGTTCCACCTTTCAATACAACGTACGCATCACCCAATTCCACAAGCTTCATCATCCGATCAATTAAGGCAGGAACATGAATATTTTTATCAATCCAAGAATTGGCTGCACGATCTTTGATATTAAAAGTAACTCCGATGGTCTTGCCGCCTGCCTCTTTCGCGCCGCGAGCTGACGCTTCCATAATGCCGCCGAATCCGCCATTGCATATTGTAAAACCGTCGAGCGAGAGTAGTTTTCCAACTTCGTACGCTAATTGATATTCCTCATCGCCCCTGATAGGGCGTGAGCTTCCAAAAATTGTTATTACTTTACTCATCGAAATTCCAATATATATTCTCAATAAGTTGGGATTACTTCCTTTTTATGACCTCACCCCCGCCTGCCAAAGCAAGCTTTGTGCGGCGGGCAGGCTAACCCTCTCCTATGAGGAGAGGGAATTATTCCAACATTTAAAAAATTGAGTAACTCTGACCAAGAGGGATTGCATAAGAATTGATCAACCTTTAATACACATTCATCATTCTTCATTGATCACTGATCAATGGGCGCCTTCGCCGCGTGTATCGCGAAGCATGAGATCAAGTGTCGCTTGACGGGGATTTTTATCTTCAAAAAGTACTTTATAGACTTCTTCCGCCATCGGCATATCGACGTGATGCTTCTGTGCAAGTTGATGAACAGACTTCGCAGTGGCGACTCCTTCTGCAATCATTGTCATATCGCTCAGCACTTCGGCGACATTTCTGCCTTTCCCAATTTCCTCACCGACAAAGCGATTGCGGCTATGGTGGCTCATACAAGTGACAATCAAATCTCCCATGCCAGAAAGGCCCGCGAATGTTATTGGTTGAGCTCCCATTTTAGCGCCAAGCCGTGTAATCTCATAGATTCCACGCGTCATAATTGCCGCCTTCGTATTATCTCCAAAGCCAGCGCCATCGCTTAAGCCGGCTCCAATTGCAATAACATTCTTAATAGCACCGCCCAATTCAACTCCGCGAATGTCTTCATTCACATATACGCGGAAGTAATCATTCACAAACGCTTCCTGCACAACTTTTGCTGTTTTCAACTTAAAAGATGCCGACACAACCATCGTCGGTATTTTCAAGCTGACTTCTTCTGCATGACTTGGCCCGGAGAGAATCGCAATATTCTCACGGCGCTCATGCATAAGCACATCCAATAAAACTTCGGACATTGTCATCAAAGAACCATTCTCAATGCCTTTAGCGACATTACATATGACCGTATGTTGTAAATCGAGATGAGCGATGCGTTGAAGAACAGAGCGAAGAAATTGAGACGGCACTGCCGCGACAATCATATCGCGTTCATGGCATGAAGCTTCGATATCGGTCGTAATTTTTATTTCAGATGGAAGGACAACACCGGGAAGAAACTGAGGGTTCTGATGCTTCTTGCGAATGAGATCTGCTTGATCGCTGTCGAACGTCCAAAGATTGACGTCGTGATGGTTGTCGTATAAAACGAGAGCAAGCGTAGTTCCCCAACCGCCTGCACCAAGAACAGTGATCTTCATATCATTGACGGCACATTAGATTAGAAATTCAGTGACTTCCTCAGAATTTAACGTAGATTAGGGTTCAACTGAGTCAGTCCTGCTTTTAGAACTTGTTATTTTCCGTTCAGTTCCTTCAATCAATCGCTTGATATTGGCGCGGTGTGAATAAATAAGGAAGAGTGCAATGCCGGTACTGAAGAATACCAATGTTTTGTAACTGTGAATTTCGTCCGAGAGAATATTGTACCGAATGATAAGCGATAACGGAAAAGATGCCGCCGCCATAATGGAACCCAGCGAAACATATTTGAATGCATATAAAAAGATAAGGAACACTGCTATAGAAACCGCAAATTCCGTCGGTGCAATACCGATTAGCATTCCTGCACCCGTCGCAATACCTTTTCCACCCTTGAATCCTGCAAACATAGTCCACACATGACCAATTACTGCTGCACCACCGCAAATCATTTGGATAATAGTGAAATCATCAAAAGGCGTGTGATTATAAAACGGCAATGTCGGATCCCAGAACAAACGTGCAACAACTGTCGTTGCAATAACACCTTTTAATACGTCCACAATAATAACGAACATACCTGATTTCCAGCCGAGAACTCGGAATACATTGGTGCCGCCTGCATTGCCGCTCCCTTTACTGCGAATATCAAAACCATGCCGCCACTTGGAAAGCATGACGCTTGTCGGAATCGATCCCACGATATAACTTAAAAGCACAACAATAACCATATTTATCATACATCATTCCTTTATTCAAACTTCAACAATCATATATAAGATATTCAATTTGACACGAAGAAGCAACTTATATCCATCCTTTCATTCGCCAACGCTCCAAAATAAGCAATCCAAATTCTAAATCTTCCGGTGTTGTGATTTTAATATTGTCATAACTTCCCTCAACAATCCGAATTTTCACATCAAGCCGCTCTACAAGTGCTGCTTCATCAGTCGAATAAAACTTGTCCTTTTTCGCTTTTTCGAACGCCTTCACCAATAATTTCGCGCGAAATGCCTGCGGTGTTTGAATCAACCAAAGCGCTGTTCGATCTAATGTTTGATCAAAAAAGCCGCCCCCAGTTGAACGCCGAATCGTATCTTTCGGCTGAACTGCCAGCACCGCTGCATCATATTCTTTGCATACTTTTAAAAGATGTGTAATGCGTTTTGTTTCAATAAACGGTCTCACGCCATCGTGCACAAGAACGATGTCTGATTCTTTCATCACCAACCGGTTCAGTACATTGCGAACCGAATCCTGTCGCTTCGCACCGCCCAGCACCATTTTGCTGACCTTGTGCAGCCGGAACCGCTCAACAATTGCTTCCATTTCAGACATCGCCGACTCAGGAAGAGCCAGAGCAACCTCATCAACATCCGGACAATGTTCGAATTGCTGAAGCGTATGTACGATGATTGGTTTGCCATTCAACGGTAGAAACTGCTTTTTAATATCTCCACCAATTCGTGTGCCAGATCCAGCGGCTGGAATAATTGCAAATACTTTTGGTCTTGATTTCGACATTTCTACAACGTTCCTCAGATGTTAGAAGTTCTTGCAATAAAAATCAGGAGGGAGTTCTATTCCTAATTATAATTTCATAAGAAATAGAACACCCTCCTAAAACTGACCATCAGACAACTTAGACAATCAACATTGCATCGCCATAGCTGTAAAAGCGGTATTCTTCCTTAATTGCCTTCTTGTACCCATGCATTAAGAATTCGTGTCCAGCAAACGCGCCTGCCAGCATCAACAGCGTTGATTCAGGCAGGTGGAAATTCGTAATCAACTTATCTGTAACCTTGAAACTGTACGGCGGAAAAATGAACTTGTCAGTCCATCCTCTTGCCGGTTTCACATGCCCATCAACCGTTACACTGGATTCCAATGCACGGCAAGTACTTGTGCCAACAACAAATACATTATGTTTTGAGTCGATTGTCTTATTGATGATATTTGCTGTCTCGCTTGTAATCTCGAAATATTCAGAATCCATTTTGTGCTTCGTAAGATCTTCCACTTCAACCGTGCGAAATGTTCCAAGACCTATATGCAGTACAACCGGCGCAACTTTGATGCCTTTTGCTTCTAGTTTTTTTAGAAGTGCTTTTGTAAAATGCAATCCAGCAGTCGGCGCCGCAACAGCACCAACTACGCGAGCATATACCGTCTGATAACTATCTTTATCCTTATAGGTTGCATCCCGCTTGATATAATGAGGCAACGGCGTCAGTCCAATGCGATCGATGATCTTAAAAAAGTCACCTTTGTGATTGAAACGTACTGTGCGTCCGCGCGAAGTTGTATTGTCGATTACTTCGCACCAGAGTTTGCCGTCATCAAAATAAATTTTATTACCGATACGTACTTTACGTGCCGGATCGACTATAACGTCCCAGATATTTTCCTCAGCGTTCAACTCACGCAACAGAAAGACTTCAATTTTTGCATTCGTTTTTTCTTTCTTCCCATAGAGCCGTGCCTGAAACACACGTGTCTCATTGATTGCAAGACAATCACCTTTCTGAAAATAATCTGCGATTTCATAAAACTTTCGTTCAATAATAGTTTCGTCAATGCGGTTCATTACCATTAACCTTGAGTGGTCGCGTGGATTCGCCGGTTGTTTTGCTATCAAATTACGAGGAAGCGGATATTTGAAATCTGAGAGCTTCATTGCTCATATCCCTTCTATAGTTTTTAGATTAAGGGGGCAGAAAATAAATTTTCCGCCCCCTGTGAATTAATGAACTATCCGTTGGTTCACTTCTTATGCGACGTTTTTGCTTTCTTGCCGGCTTTCTTTGTAGGTGCCGGATTCAATAGCGCCGCACGTGCCGCAGCCAATCGCGCAATTGGCACGCGGAATGGCGAGCAACTCACATAGTTCAAACCGATTAGATGACAGAATTCAATGCTCGATGGTTCGCCACCGTGTTCACCGCAAATGCCGAGTTTAATGCCAGGTCGCGTTGTACGGCCCTTTTCAACGGCAATCTGCATAACCTTGCCAACGCCGTCGCGATCCAGCACTTCAAACGGATCCTTCGCGTATATTTCTTTTGCAACGTAAGGAACAAGGAATTTTGCTGCATCATCTCGGCTCACACCAAGCGTCGTCTGAGTCAGATCATTTGTACCAAAGCTGAAGAATTCAGCAACTGTCGCTATCTCATCTGCTGTAATAGCGCCTCGCGGAATTTCGATCATAGTGCCAACCAAATACTTGAACTTCACTTCTTTTTCCTGCATAACAGCTTCAGCGGTTGCACGAACAAGTTTTTCTTGATGCTGAAGTTCTTTTACATTGCCAACGAGAGGAATCATAACTTCCGGCGCTACAGCAATGCCTTTTTTCTGTATATCAGCAGCAGCCTCAAAAATTGCGCGTGCCTGCATCTCGGTAATTTCCGGGAAGATAATACCGAGCCGGCATCCACGCAACCCAAGCATCGGATTAAACTCATGCAAACTTTCGACGCGCTCTCTTACTTTCTCGTAACTGATGCCCATTGATTGTGCTAGTGCACGTTGTTCTTTTTCTTCATGCGGCACAAATTCGTGCAATGGCGGATCAATTGTGCGAATTGTTACCGGCCTTCCATTCATTACCTCAAAGATCCCAGCAAAATCTTTACGCTGCAACGGAAGAAGTTTAGCAAGCGCCAGCTTCCGTTGATCAACAGTATCGGCTAGAATCATTTCACGCATTGGTCCTATCTTTCCTTCACCGAAGAACATATGTTCAGTTCGGCAAAGACCAATACCTTCGGCGCCAAATGCGATTGCATTCGCGGCTTGATCCGGTTGATCGGCATTTGTACGAATATTCAGCGTTCGATATTTATCTGCCCACAGCATAACTTTTTCAAAAGTCTGATACACCGGTGCATCTTTCGGGTTGAGAGTTTTTTCAACAAGCACCTGCAGTACTTCTGACGGCTTCGTTTGAATTTTACCTTCGATGACCTGACCGGTCGAACCATCCAGCGAAATCCAATCGCCTTCCTTCAATACTTTGCCTCTCACAGTCATCGTGTGCTTAGTATAATCAATAACCAACTCATCGCAGCCTGCAACGCATACCTTACCCATTTGACGGGCAACAAGTGCTGCGTGCGAAGTCATGCCACCGCGCGCAGTGAGAATACCTTCTGATGCATCCATACCTTTGATGTCTTCCGGCGATGTTTCGATACGGGTGAGAATAACTTTCTCGCCACGATTCTTCCACGCTTCTGCATCAACAGCATTGAACACGAGGCGTCCGGTAGCTGCACCTGGGCCTGCATTCAAACCTTTTGCAAGCAAGCGTCCGGATTTAACCGCTGCTTCTTTTTCCTTGAGGTCAAAAATCGGGCGAAGTAACTGATTTAATTGATCTGGCTCAATGCGTGCCAGCGCTTCTTTTTCTGAAATAAGTTTTTCAACAACCATATCCACCGCGATCTTGATTGCAGCAAATGCAGTCCGTTTTCCAACGCGGCATTGAAGCATAAACAACTTACCCTGCTGGATAGTGAACTCGACATCCATCATATCACGATAGTGCTTCTCCAGAGTCTTGCGGATTTTGTCCAATTGTTCGTAAAGCTTAGGATCCTGTTCTTTCAATTTTAATATCGGCAAAGGGGTGCGTACACCGGCAACCACATCTTCTCCTTGCGCGTTCATTAAGTATTCGCCGTAAAAATAATTTTCGCCGGTAGCTGCATCGCGAGTGAATGCAACGCCCGTTCCTGAATCTTCACCCATATTGCCGAAAACCATCGTTTGCACATTTACTGCAGTACCCCAAGATTCTGGAATATCATACATCTTGCGATAGGCAATTGCACGGTCGTTCATCCAAGAGCTAAACACTGCACCAATAGCGCCCCACATTTGTTCAAGCGGATCTTCTGGGAAATCGTGTCCGGTCTTTTCTTTTATTGCCGCTTTAAACTTCACAACGAGTTCCTTTAAATCTTCGGCTGTGAGTTCGGTATCGAGCTTTATATTTTTCTGATGTTTCTTCGCCTCAATGATTTTTTCAAATGGATCGATGTCGTCCTTATTTACCGGTTTCAATCCGAGCACGACATCGCCATACATCTGCACAAAACGCCGATACGAATCATACACGAAACGTTCGTTCTTCGTCTTCGCAATAAGGCCTGCAACTGTTTGATCGTTGAGACCAAGGTTGAGAATGGTATCCATCATACCGGGCATTGATGCACGCGCACCTGAGCGAACAGAAACAAGCAGCGGATTTTTGGCATCGCCAAGCTTTGCACCCATCGCCTTTTCCACTTTCGCAAGCGCGGCAAGAACTTCTTTCTGCAGCGACTTTGGATACTTTTGTTTGTTCTGGTAATATGCGGTGCATACTTCAGTCGTGATCGAGAAGCCCGGCGGAACCGGCAGGCCGATATTAACCATTTCGGCAAGGTTCGCACCTTTGCCGCCGAGAAGATTTTTCATCTCGGCTTTGCCTTCGGCTTTTCCATTGCCGAAGAAATATACATATTTTGGTACTTTTGCCATTTTAACTGTCATCCTTTCAGTGAGTATTATTTCTTGTTTGTTTGATGAAATTATAGAAATTCTTGCAGGATTATTTCTGCAAGATTTGTAAAATAATATGCCCTAAGTTATAAATACATGATTTATCAATTCGTTTAACTTTTGTTCTCCAGATATAATTTCCAGCCGCATTTCGGCAGCTATCACCGGTTCCGTTTCCGGAAATACTGCAAATCGTTCTCTAAGCCGCGCTGTGTCTTTTTCTGTTGTAATAATGAAATCAGCATTTGTTTGCTTTCTTGCCTTCAATAATCGTTTTGATATCGTCGTCTTTATACCAGTGGTGATCTGAGAATGTAATATGCTTCTCAACCTTTATGTTCGCTTTCATCACCAAATCTTCAAATGATTTCGGGTTGCCGATTCCGGAGAATGCAATCACATTTTTATTCGTCAATTCTTCGGTTTGCACAATCTCATTGGATGAAAGACATTTAAATGCTTTCAGTTCTGCTTTCAATCCGATGGTCGGCGTTTTGGATGGAAGCGAGTTACTCTCACGGCCCATAGCGCAAGCGTGTTCATATTCTTTTATATCCGCACATCGTGTTACTGCAATTAAATTAGCTCGTTTCAATGAGGTTAATGGTTCACGTCTATTTCCAGCCGGCAACAATAAATTTCTGTTCAGAATCTCTTCCGCTGTTAAAATAACGATGTCAAGGTTACGGTGTAAATATCGGTGTTGAAATCCATCGTCGAGCAAGATCACCTTTGCACCAAGTTCAATAGCTTTCTGTGCTCCTCGCACACGCCGCTCATCCACAACGACTATCAACTCGGGATATTTGAGCGCTAACTGAATCGGCTCATCTCCAGAATTTTCAACAGATGCTAATTTGCGACTACCATCACTGACAACGACCGTTCCGCTTGTTTTCCTTTTATATCCACGGCTGACAACTGCCAATGGATGATTGATCATTAATCTTTCGACCAACATTTCCACAAACGGTGTTTTGCCGACTCCACCGGTAGAAATATTACCGACAGAGATCACCGGCACTCCAATATTATCAATTTTTAAAACTCCTATGTCAAAGAACCAATTGCGAACAGTAACTCCCAACCAATAAAACAGAGAGATCGGCAATAAAAGTATTCGCATTATTTTCATTTCATTTGCAACACACGCTCTGCAACTCTCTGCGATGCGCCAACAGTACCCAGAATTATCTTTACTTTGGAAAACTCTTCTTTCATATCTGCAACTCTCTTTTTATCATTCAACAATTTCATTGCCGACTTTGCCATTCTCTTTGCAGTCGCCTTATGCTGAATAAACTCCGGTGCAACCAATTTTCCCGCCACAATATTGACAAGTCCAATATATTTTACATGCACTAGTGCACGACCTATCAAGTACGTCAGCCAAGAGGTTTTGTACACTACAAACATCGGCGTCCCAAAACATGCCGTTTCCAATGTCGCTGTGCCGGAAGTGACAAATGCAAAATCGGCATTTGCCATTACTTCGTATGTCAATCCTTTTATAAAATGAACGCCTTTTAAATTGTAGAGTGTTCTAAAATATTCTTCATCCAACGTTGGCGCAACACCGACAACAATTTCTATATTGTCCTCCATAGAAATCATCCGTGCGGCAGAAAGCATTTCAGGAAATATATGGTCTATCTCCTGCTTGCGGCTTCCGGGGAACAATGCCACAATTGTTTTTTGCTCATCCAATGAAAATCTTTTGCAGAAATTCTTCCGGTCAAGTTTCGACTCCAGCACTTCCAACAAAGGATGACCGACAAACTCTGCGTCAATTCCTTCTGCGCGATAGAAATCCAATTCGAATGGAAAAATGACCAGCATCTTATTAATAAGCGAGCGAATCTTTTTCACGCGCGATCTATGCCATGCCCATACTTGCGGACTTATATAATAAACGATTTTGATATCATAGCGTTTCGCAATACGTGCAAAACGGAGATTAAATCCGGGATAATCGATCAATACCAGCACATCCGGCTT
Organism: Ignavibacteriota bacterium; assembly: GCA_963727825.1. GTDB lineage: Bacteria > Bacteroidota > Ignavibacteria > UBA10030 > UBA10030 > Fen-1298. The sequence goes on from CAVSHO010000009.1 coordinate 229,175, forward strand.
CTTGAACTTAACAATTTGCTCGAGAGTGTGTTCCATCGTCTTTATGAACGGAAGATGTCTCAACACTTCTTTAAAGCCCATAAATCCAAGCTCGTTGATATGATAGATAAGATCCATGCCTTCGCGTTTCATCTTATCACCGCCGACACCATACACTTCAACAGTGGGTGATAGGCGTTTTAATTCCCGTACAACTCCGGAGCCATGCAAATCACCTGATGCCTCACCGGCAATGATCATTACGCGCTGAACCACGCGTCACCTCATATACCAAAGAACAATAAGAATCACCAGCACTAAGCTTAACGCTTGAAACGTTCGCCGCTCGGAGTGTATCGCTTCTTTCCAGTTTGCCAATTGTTGTGACTGAATCGGATTAATATACGCCGACAAGCGCGGGAAAAAACGCGGAACATTGCGCTTAAATTCTAAATACACTGCGCCAAATTCTTTTTCTAAAAAACCTTCTTCCAGCACAACAATTTGATAGTACTGAAAGCCGAACCATGCCAGCGCCGCAAGCAACAACCATGGAAAAAGCGCATTCGACATAATACCGATGCCGATATACGCAAGCAAGTTGCCAACGTAAATCGGATTGCGAACACGCGCGAACGGTCCCGCCACAATAACTTCCGGTGCGCCGACGCTGCCCGTTACACGTGTAAGACTTCCGGCGTAGGCAACACCCCAAAATCGGACGGACTCACCAGTCGCCGCTATGACAAATCCGATCGCCATTGTTATCGCTGTCGGTTGAGCATAAAATATCATCACCAACAAAAAAGGAATCGGTGTATAACTGCGAAGTGAAAAGATTTTTTCCTGGAAAGACTTCAAGTATTATCCTTGCACAAACACTTCGCGGCGCGCCATTGCGGCTTCTTGCCGATGACGAATACGCTTGCGCTGAACGATTTCTTCCATCTTCGCCTGCACATTGCCAAAGTGATTGAATTCAAAATATGTGATGTTCTGTTCCTGGCAGTGTTTAATCAATTCCCGCTTTGCAAAAACGAAATCCGCATATCGAACCGGGCACCGATCAGAATATCCATCACCGACATATACACTAATGTCCTCATCGGCTGATGTATTCAATATATGATTACGCTTGCAATTACCACACAAACTGCACTCTGCATCCGTATACGGGAACGCAACCTTCAATCTCTCTCCTATAAACTCCGCATGATTCGCAAAGAATGGTACGTGTCCAACTCCTCCATTTGAAAGGACACGTTCGACATAAACATCTAAACCGTCGGTGAGAATTGTAATCGGTACATCATGATCAGTGCAAAAACGGACAAACTCAGGAAAATGCGGATCGATAGAAAACTGATCCACATACTTTAGTAATTCACCGCGTGTGATCGAGGGAATTGCTTTGCATAATTCCATAAACCACATTTGCATGGTGATTTCACCACTGAGTAACCGTCGAACACTCTCTTCTGCCTTCTCTCTGGCAAATTTTTGAAAGAAGTGCTGACCCACGTCTTGCAGGCATACGGTTCCGTCAAAATCACAAAAAACACGAATCATATAAATATCTTTAAAATTTAAGTTTCAAATATCAAATTTCAAACCGAGATATTTCTTTCTTAATTCTTCGCTATCTCGTTGAAGCGCACAGAAACAAGTTTCGATACACCTTCTTCTTCCATCGTGACGCCATACATTGCGTTCGTAGCTTCCATAGTTCGTTTATTGTGCGTTACAACCACAAACTGCGTATTATCTGAAAACTTACGCAGAATGCGCGCGAACCGGTCTATATTGGAATCATCCAACGGTGCATCTACTTCGTCGAGAATGCAAAACGGGCTTGGTTTTACCAAGTAAATAGCGAACAATAATGCAATTGCAGTCAGAGTTTTCTCACCGCCAGAGAGCAAATCAATTGACGTTGGGCGCTTGCCGCGCGGTTTTGCGATAATTTCGATGCGCGCTTCAAGTGGATCTAATTCTTCTGCGTCGAGCCGGAGATCGCATTCATCGCCTTCATCAAATAAACCCTTAAATGTTGTGATGAAATTTTCGCGGATCAATTCAAAAGTTTGCAGAAACTGTTTCTGCGCCGTAGCATTAATTTCATCGATCGTTTCCAGCACCGTCTTTTCAGATTGTTCTAGATCATCCCGCTGGGCAGAAATAAAATCAAACCGTTCTTTCTCGCTTTTATATTCGTCAAACGCTGCAAAGTTCACCGCGCCAAGTGCATTGACCTTTTCTTTCAGCCTGTGGACTTCTTCATGTGCCGCTGTAAAATCATACTGGTTCGCATCCGAATATTCTTGCGGCAGAATATCAATATCGAAATCTTCCTTAGCACGTGCTTTGAGATTGTCTGCTCTCATTGTCAATTCTTGAATCTTGATTTCTAGATCATGCGCCGACTTCAGAGATCCTTCCTGCCGCATTCGTTCATCTTTCAGTTTCAATTCAATTTCATGAATCTGACTTCGCTTGACAGAAAATTCCTGATCGACAGATTTCTTTTGTTCCAGCACACCGCTATACTCATGCCGTGCTTCGTGAAGAGCAACATTAATTGCTTCGAGATCGGCAGCGATGGTTCCAATATCTTCTTTCGCTTTGAAAATTTCTTCAGTTCGCTGGTCGAATGTCGTCAAGACAGACTGCAACGTCGTTGCAGTGTATTTTTTCCCCTGAAGGATACTGCGTTCTTCACTTTTAATCGCAAGCACCGACATGTTTGCTTCGTTTGCGACGCTTGAGTACTCGTTCCAAAGCGCATCCATTGTTTCTACTTCACTCATTGCCGCGCCGACCTGTTGTTCCGCTTCCGCCTGCCGTTTTTCTAATGAAACAATAGACGGCGTGAGCATCTGGATTTCTTTATTCAGCAAGTCAATTTCTTGTTTAAGCTTTTCTGTTTCGGCATTATTGCGTTCGATATTATCCTGTGCACGTTTCTTTTCGAATTCGATTTGCGCGATTCGGATTTCCACAGAAGTTTTTTGTTGTTCGATGGCACGCGCTTCCTCAGCAAGTTTCTTCAGATTGACATTTTCCAAGTCCTCAATTTTTTTCTGAAGATCATCCGTAATGCGTTCGTGCCGATCACGCAGCTTACGAACATCAGCGGAAAATTCTTCTAGTTGTGACTTCTTGCTTATATGCCCGCCTTCATCCTGCAGCACGCTTCCCCCGCGAACAACACCCCTGCCGGTAACGATTTCTCCTTCCAACGTAACACATCGAACGTTAGGATGGTTATTAACAATATTGAGCGCAGCGGGAACATCGTTCACTAAAAGTGTTTCATCAAAAAGAAAATTGAATAATTTCTCGTGCTGATTATCAAATTGCACGAGACTGCTCGCCCACCCGATAACACCAACACCTTGAATTGGAACACGATGGTTAGTAAGACTCGGTAGCCGGTCAAGGCAAATGAACGTTGCCTTTCCCTTTTTATTTTTCTTCAGGAAGTCGATTGCGGCATACGCTTCCTGAACATTATCGACAACAACAAATCCTGCGGTTTCACCAAGAGCGGTTTCAATTGCGATGCGATATTGCGGTTTTGTTTGGACAGCTTCGCCTACCGTTGTTTGAATTTTTGCGCTCCATTCGTTGCTCGTTATAAGATACTTCGCACCCTCGGAGTATCCATCAAAACTCTCGACTAATCCTTTAAGAAAATCAATGCGCGCCTGCTTGCGTTCAACATCGCCCAGTACTTCATGATCCTGCCGCCGCAGTTGTTCAATTTCATCCTGTAACTTCTGTTTATAATCTTCCAACTTATGCGTCCGCACTTCTGCTTCCGCGAATGCAAGACGAAGCTGCTTGTTCTCCGCTGTGAGAGCAGCAATTAGAGCAGAATTTTTCTCGATGTCTCGGCGATATCCGACATTTTCTTCTGTTGTGTAACTAACACGACCGCGAATGTTCTCAATGCGGGCTTTTACTTGGTTCTCGCGATTACGCAGCTCTGCAAGTTCATGCATCAGTGTAATCACTTGTTCTTGATTTGTTTTCAGTTCTGCGCGTTTGGCGTTCAGTTGGATTTCAAATTCATCGAGTTGGATTTTCTTAATACGATACGCTTCTTCTGCGGCGGTAATTTTTGTCTGGAGTTGTTCCAACGAATGGGCCAATTCAGCTTGCTTCTGTTCTAGTTCCACCTGCTGTTGACTAAGTTCAATTTTTTCACGATCGAATCGTTCTATGTTTTCCTGTAGCGATCGTCTGCGCTCTATTGAAGTAGCGCGGTGTTGTTCCAATTCATGAATTGCTGTTTGCCGTGTTATAAGATTTTCTTGGGTCGAAGTCAATTGACGTTCTAATTCTTCCGATTCCTGCCGTAGTACATCTAAAAGTGTTTCTTCCTGTTTCACTTCAACTTCCAATCGATTCTTTTCATCCACTGCAACGGAAAGCTGCTGCGTCAACGGCTCTATTTTCAAAACCACATTGGAAAAATCGCGAATAAGTAAATCTAATTCTAATGTTTGAAGTTGCTTCACAAGTTCGTTGTACTTTTCCGCTTTCTGTGCTTGACGTTCCAGCGAATTCACAGCCTTTTCTACGCCGCGAATAATATCGTTCACGCGTGTCAGATCCTGACGGACGACATCAAGACGGCGAAACGCCTCCTTACGCCGATATTTGTACTTTGTGACACCAGCGGACTCTTCAAACAAACGGCGCCGCTCGTCGGAGTTGTCGCTCAGGATGCTTTCCACCATTTTCAATTCTATGACAGAGTACGCATCCGAACCCATGCCGGTATCCATAAACAAATCGCGGATATCTTTCAAGCGGCAGAGCGTCTTATTCAAATAATATTCACTTTCACCGGAGCGAAACACACGGCGCGTGATTGTTACTTCGCTATACTCAGAAGGAAGTATTCCTTTGGTATTCTCGATAGTGATTGAGACTTCTGCAACATTCAGCGGCTTACGTGATTTTGTACCGTTGAAAATTACGTCTTCCATTTTATCTGACCGCAGCGTTGTGGGTTTTTGTTCGCCTAAAGCCCAGCGGATAGCATCAACCACATTTGTTTTGCCGCAGCCATTCGGCCCAACAATTGCGGTAAGACCTTCGTCGAATGACAGGCTCACTTTCTGTGCAAATGATTTGAACCCAAATATTTCTAATTTGGATAAGTACATTACCCGAGGTTCTGTGCAAGATGGACAATGAATTTTAGATACGAACTCAGAGCAAAGACTGAATCGTAATAAAAGAACAGTCCGCCTAAAAGAATAATGCAGATGAGAATTCCGCCGGCATATGTTTTCCCGGGACTCAGATCGTACATTACCGAAATTCCCTTAAGCACCCGTAAAAATGTCCAGAAGAGAAAGAGGAAAATAAGTACGAGTGATGGGAGTACATATGAAGCATTTTCCATAATTTTGAATATACTCATTGCGAGCGGGCTTAAGAAAATAATGGGAGCCGCGCCCCAAACAGTTACAGAATACATATGAATCCATGAGACTTGCACTTTTACAAATATCGCAATAAACTTCATCAACAGAGCAAGAACTACTCCGAGGAAAAAGAATAGACAAGTCAATGCTACAATGCCGGCAAATGGATGCCACGTTGCACGAATGAATTGATCTTTCACATAATCTATCGCGCAAAGATAAGTGATAATATAATCTGCAAATCTATCTGCGCGAAAATGGTACATTATGCTGGACAACAAACCTGCAAGTGTAATTGAGACGGCGCCGGAAAGAATGAGGGTGTGTCCGATGGAAACTGAATGCAAATCACGTAAATCTACAAAAAAATTATAAGATCGGATCAGCGCACGTTCTAAACTTTCAGCAAACCTACGATTCGTATACTCGTAGCCGATAAGAACAATTACTAATAACCCGACGAGTACATGCACCCAAGGAAAGTTCATTCGGTAATTACCTGCAGGAATAGCAGTGATTCGTTCTTCATTATAGAGTACACGAACAACTTCATACGCCAAGCGTTTCTCCCGCGCCGAACTAAGCAACCCGACAGGATGAAGATAATGATCACCGAGTCCGAAGTTGAGTAGAGGGCGATCACCGCGCCAATCTGTTAGGGCCGACACAAAACTGCCTGCAGCGTTTGATTCCTTTATTGCGGTATAATATTGGATAAAGAACCGCGCTTGTGCTTCTTGTGACATCGGATCGCTATAACCATTCCGGTTATTTTGCTCAACTTCTTTTCCATAACTGAGCACGACCAATGGTTGACTGGGATGATTTTTTTTCCATTCCGATAACATCTGTCGAAAAGTTTTCAAATCACACTGGGGCAAAGTGATACCGACAAAATCCACTCCGGACGTGCAAACATCATTCTTCAACATAGATGAACCGTAATAAACAGGACGATCATCAAGCTGATGAATCACTCCAGATATTTTTTTTACAAACCCCAGGGCTTGTTCGTCTGCAGAATCAAACTGATTTCCAATACCCCACGCAAGCACACATGGATATGCGCCATCCCGTTCTATCATATCCCGTATTTGAATTTCCGCCATTGACTGGAAATCTTCTTCGTCTAATACTTGCGCCGGTACATTCCATACGGGCAATTCTTCGATAACAAGCAATCCATAGCGGCTGCAGAGATTAAGCATATACGGATGCGGAGGATGAAATGCAAACCGAACTGCATTCGCTCCCAGCGATTTGATAAGAACGACGTCCTTCTCCATCTGTTCATATGAAAGAGACGCTCCAAATTTCGGCGAGTCTTCCTGCCAAACGACACCTTTCAACTTTATTTTGTTGCCATTAAGCACAAATGCATTGCCTACAATACTTATAGATGTAAAACCCATATTCAAATTGTACTGGTCAACTATTGTTCTTTGCTTTCCTTCAACGGAAATGATGCTTGTTTTGAGAATATATAGCTCTGGATTCTCCGGACTCCAAAGCTTTGGTCCGTTCACCGTGAGTGCGAGCTGGACATCCGTATTTTTATTTGATTCAAGTGTAAGAGACGCTGACATTCCTTGTGCGATGAGAAGATCCGAGAACCGTTCGTGCAGTTCAGCGTTTATAAAGTAAGAAGGTCGCTTTAATTTCAATGAAAGCGAATCTCGACTCAGCGGCGCGAACTGTTTATTGCTCAATACGCATTCAAGCCGAACAGCCGCTTGTCCCATCTGATCATTCAAGTTTGTATGAAGGTGGATGCGATCCACCCAGAGCCGTGGTGTTGCCAGCAAATAGACATCGCGTAAAATACCACCGTAATTTTTCCATCCCCAAATTTGCTTCCATACCGGGAGCGTGTTACGGGCGCTCAATTTATTACTCACTACTACTTTGACTACATTTTCCTGTCCAATCTGCAATGCATCATCCGGCACATCAAACTCAAAACTTGTATAACCACCAACATGTTTCCCGATGAATATTTCATTAATATAAATTTCGCATTCGTAATTAATTCCAAGCGCCACAAACTTGAATACAAATTTTTTGAGAAACTCTTCGCTTACTGTGAAGGAACGGTGTAACGTTACCTGTCCTTCATAAGCCATCGAACTTGGAATTCCGATATCTTGCCAAATATCGCCACTGATAGAATATTGCCAAGTTCCCGCCAAGTCAATTTTTTTGCGTGTCGGTGAATCTATATGCATTCCTGCATCTAACCCCTCGAGCGTTGGCTGACCATTTGTAAGAATCAATGGCTGCGATTTTACAATGGTGCTAAGACTCGGAATGAGGGAAAGGACGAGGAATGCGAAAAAAATACGGTAAATATGAGGTTTTTTTGCCAATTTAATGAATTTGATGTACGAGGAAGTCGACTTCATCGAACCTCGATAAAGCCAGGTTGCCGTCATCTATAACGGCATCGCCCAAAATCATATTAATATAATACAAAAAACCAGCGAAAGCAATGGAATTTCAGTACAATTAGTGGTTTCTATGACGAATGTTTATTATGATTTCAGAGAAAACTGACATCGAATAAAATCAATTCTTAAGTTACGTTGAATTAATATCAACAAAAGCTGACTTAGCGTACAGAAAGTGAGATGTTTTTATGACTCGACCGATTCTTTCCTACACAGTTGCTCCTTCAATTCCAAAAGAACTTCAATGTCTTCAATCAATTGCATATAATCTGCTTTGGGTGTGGGATCACGAATTGATGGAACTTTTTATGCGAATTGATTTGGATTTATGGGAACTCACAAATCGCAATCCTGTACAAATGTTAGGTATGATTAAGCAGGAACGATTAAACACATTGATGCGAGATGATGCGTTTCTCGCTCAAGTGGAACGTGCATGGCGGCGTTTTACCGAATATCAGGATAACAAATCGAGCTGGTTTCTTAAAACTCATCCTGCAGAAAAAGACGTTTGCTTTGCATATTTCTCAGCAGAGTTTGGATTGACCGAGTGTCTGCAAAATTATTCCGGCGGACTGGGAATCCTTTCCGGCGATCACTTGAAAGCTGCCAGTGATTTAGGACTGCCGCTCGTCGGTGTCGGATTATTATATCAGCAAGGATATTTTCGCCAATATTTGAACGCTGACGGATGGCAGCAAGAACGAAATCCGGAAAATGATTTTTATGCACTTCCACTTAAACAAGTGCTCGACCCCAATGGAAAGCCAATGACTGTTTCAGTTGATCTTCCCGGCAGGCAAGTGTTTGCACAGATTTGGTTAGTACAAGTCGGACGTGTAAAGCTTTATCTTCTTGATACAAATATTCCTCAAAATTCTCCGCAAGACCAAGACATAACAGATCAGTTGTATGGAGGCGATCGTGAATTGCGCATCAAACAAGAGATTCTGCTGGGAATTGGCGGCTGTCGTGCATTGAAAGCTGTCGGATTGAAACCATCTGTATATCATTTGAATGAAGGGCATTCATCGTTCCTGACATTAGAGCATTGCCGTGAGCTAATGCAAGAGTACAAAATAAGTTTTACAGAAGCTCGCGAAGAAACAATTGCAAGCACTGTTTTCACTACACATACTCCTGTGCCTGCCGGTAATGATTACTTTGAACCAAAGCTTGTAGAGCAATATTTCAACCAGTACTATCGGGAGTTGGGATTAACACAAGTAGAATTTCTCGCACTTGGACGCGAGAATCCAAATAACGCCGCCGAAAGTTTTTGCATGACTATTCTTGCGCTTAAAATGTCCGGACATAGCAACGGTGTAAGCAAACTGCACGGCAAAGTATCGCGAGAGATGTGGAAGAATGTCTGGCCTGGTATTCCCGTACATGACATCCCAATTATCTCTATCACAAATGGCGTACACGCGCCATCGTGGATCAGCCGCGATATGGCTGGATTGTTTGATCGGTACCTTGGTCCCGGCTGGCGCGAAGATGCTGAACAACAATATGGATTATGGGGACGAGTGCATCATATTCCCGACGAAGAACTTTGGCGCACACACGAACGCCGACGCGAAAGACTTGTCGCCTTTGCGCGCAGCCGTCTGCGATTACAACTCGAAGCCCGTGGTGCAACTCCTTCCGAAATAGCGCAAGCAGACGAGATTCTAAATCCGGAAGCATTTACTATCGGCTTCTCTCGACGTTTCGCAACGTATAAGCGTTCGACTCTTCTTCTCCGAAATCCTGAGCGTCTTATCAATATTTTGAATAATAAGGAACGGCCTGTGCAAATTATCTTCGCAGGGAAAGCACATCCTCACGATAACCCAGGAAAAGAATTAATCCGCCAAATAATTCATTTCGAGCGCCGGCCAGAAGCGCGCAGACGAATGGTCTTTATCGAAGATTATGATATGGTCGTTGCGCGTTACCTTGTGCAAGGCGTTGATGTGTGGCTCAATACACCGCTCCGTCCAATGGAAGCCAGCGGAACGAGCGGTATGAAAGCGACGCTAAACGGTGCAATCAACGTAAGCATCCTAGATGGCTGGTGGGCTGAAGCATGCAACTCTAACACCGGCTGGGCAATCGGCCGCGGAGAGGAATATCGCGATGAAGAGTATCAGAACGAAGTGGAATCGAACGCACTTTTCGATCTTCTCGAAAAAGAAATCATCCCATTGTTCTATTCGCGCACAGCAGATAACCTCCCTCGTTCATGGATTAGTAAAATGAAAAGCGCTATACGAGAAATCGGGCCAGAATACAATACCAACCGGATGGTGCGCCAGTATGCAATAGAAATGTACCTACCGGCTCTTCAACGTGCCGAAGCTCTTTCTGAAAACAAACTTGAGCGAGCGAAGCAACTCGCCGCTTGGAAACAAAATCTTCGTAACAATTGGAACACGCTCAAAATTCTTGACATCAAGATAGATAAACACGACGGCTTCAAAGTTGGCGATGAATGTATTGTTCACGCTCAGTTAGACTTAGGCAAATTCAAACCAGAAGACGTTTCTGTGGAAATATTTTTTGGGCCGCTCGACGCAAAAGGCGATATTGATTCACCTAAAACATTGCCCATGCAGTTCGGTAAGAAGATAACTGATGGTACTTATGAGTTTATCGGAACCATCAAACTTGAAACAAGTGGAAGGATGGGGCACACCGTACGTATTCTGCCTAAACATCCGGATATCGACAATTCATTCCGCGAGGGACTAATACTTTGGGCGTGAATGTCCTCTTCGTAGGGACGTTCAGCTGAACGTCCCTACAAACTTCATCTTTCTCACTTCAACGCTTTTTATCTTTATCGTCCGAGCTACGATTTGGCGCAGGTTTTGAATTTCTGGGAATCGATGAACGTTCGGTTGCACGCTGACGCACATTGCTATCACGGACTATTTCTTGTTTCGCCGGTGTCTCGCCAGCTTTCTTCCAGGTATTCTGATCACGTTGCTGCCAACCTTGAGAAGTGCTACGCATAATGTTGCCGTTCGGAGCTGCATAGACATTATTTTCTTTTATTGATGAACGAGTAACAATTATCCGCCGTTCAGGTTGTGGAGCAGTAGGAGTTACTGGCCTAGCTATCGGGCGAGCTTCGGGTTGGCGCATCTCTGTCGGCGTTGTTCTCGTAACTTCCCCTGAAGGTCTTGGAATCGCAATCGCAACCGGGCGTCTTACTCCGGATGATCTATTATCATAAAGAGTTGCAGCGTGAGTCAGACCGGAAGTACGTCTTACATCCTTAGGCGATCTAACGGCTGGTGCGCTTGAAGCTATCTGTCGGTACACCGGATGATATCCTTCACGATAGACCGGCTTCGTAGCTGGATGATAAACCGGGCGATATTCCGCCGGACCCCACCACCCTGCATACACATCCTTTGAATGGTATGCAAACCATCCCCGTGACTGTCCCCATCCGGCGCCGAATGACCAGCCAGTCCAAGGATCGTAGTGAACATTGAATCCCCATGTCCATGGCCGTGCATAATATTTCCTCTTGTACCATGGATGGTAATTGTACCCTGTTCCGTACACTACCGTTCTGCCATAGACATAACAACCTGTGTAACCCGCGGTGTATCCAACATACACAAAATCGGGAGTGTAATTGTAAACGCGAACATAACGGACGTTATACACAGGGCATCGCGATGGAATTGTATAGATAACTTCAGGAACATTGATGCAGACTTCCCACGGACCAAATGGAGTCGCTCCATCAAACCATATTCCTCTATCACAGTCATAGTATCGACCGTTAACGCGAATTATCGCTGCCGATGTATTCACTGCATAATCCATTCCAGTGTTCTCGATCTGATCGAACTGTGGATCTCCGTCATATTCAACCTGACTTGTCGCTTGTGTACGATCCACTTCTGCCATTTGTGGAATCTGTGCATCAAAAATAGCTTCTTTTGCCGGTATTGTCCCCGCAACACTCGCGAGCACATCATCGCACTCAGAGCCGGGAGGGATGTTTTTAAAATCTGCGGGCAATTTGTCTGATGCAATGAAGGCCCATGGGCCCGTTATAGACTTTGCAGTGTACCACCTTCCTGATATAAGAATGAAGCGTTGTTGCGTTTTGATCTCGAGAAACAACCGGCTTGGAGTATTACTTGCATAAAGAAGTCCAGTTCCCTGGATAGGTACAAGTTGCATGGGCCCGTCCGTGGCTATCAATTCTGTCGGTTCTGTGCTCACGACGATCTCCGGCACTTTTCCGGTCTTCGATACAATGTCATTCGCCGTCGAATCTTCATACGATTCATCATGGGATTTCATTTGATCGGAAAGATTAACAACGGGGTTCGGGGGAGTAGCAATTTGACGCCAGGGTCCTTTTATTTGCTTCGCACTGTACCATATTTCACCTCCGCAAAGGAAGAAATTCTCCGCAGAAATATCCTGAACTAAAAAATATGGAGTATTGACGACGCGCTTCAGAGAAGTTCCCTCAACGTTTGTGAGAATCGGATCGCCGTCAATCTGAACGAGCACGGCGGGATGATTCATAACGATAATTTTGGGCGAAGTCACTTCGAGTTCGTGAGCGTTGTCTCTTTCTTTCTGTGTTGTCTCAAGGCTTTCGAGAAGCAGATCGAGCGAGAAGGTGAGATCAGAACGAGGTATCACTTCTTCCAACGCTTCAGCAATTTTTGCCGTATCTGCATCGGTTCCTTCCGGGAATCTAATCTTCCGCACTTCCATTCCTTCAAGCTTCACTGTTCTTGTCGGGCGGTCGGTAAGCACCGTGCACCTCACCCAGATCGCTCCAAACACAGGTTCATCCGTATCATTCTTGACAATGGAAACAGCGGCACGGGCTTTCAGAGAATCTCCGGAGTACGATTCGATCTGCGGTTGATACATGGTGATCGTGCCCTCTGTGCTCAATACTTCGCGAGGCCAATCGTCGGCATACAGCGATATTGTACAACATATCATAGACGCTATAAGTAAGTACTTCATATTCTTCCTCCTTTAGTATGCTTTATAATAGATAATCGTCATCTGAAATTCCAATTTATATTCATTTTCAATCTTCCAGATACTCTCGCTGCACATATTAAACGTAATTGATAGCAAAAGGGTGCCTGAATTGGCAAGATAAAAAAATTTTCTTTCTATCCTTTTAGCCGTTATCGGTAATGCGACAATAGCCATACCACAATTATTTCAGCCAAAATACATCAAAACTTTATGTAGACTGTACACAAGAATAATCACAGAGAACTGTAAAAGGGACATTGCAAATCCTTGTAACTTGTCATTACATCGGATTGTTAGACGCCGGAGTATTGATTAGGTATGGCAAGATGATCGAAGCGCTGCTAAACGCCCATAGGCATTTATTAATTGTCCAGACTATCGGATGATGCGGTGAATTGTTGATACTTTCAAAGGATCGATTTGATTTAACTACAGGATATGTTTGAAAGATATTTTAATTCCTTTTCCAGCTAACCCTATCTCCTTCTTTAATGACATATTTATCGGTAAAACCGGCATTTACCTCAAGTACCAAAAGTGTCATTGCGGTAGCTTGATATGCTTGCTCTGAGAATGGTGTAGTGTTTTTACAAATTGTAACAATCTCTCCAAACTTATTGATGAAAATCATATCCAGTGAAAGAATACAATTCTTCATCCAGAATGACGCCATATATTCCTCTTCGAACACGAAAAGCATACCTTGTCGTTCTTCCATCACCGATCGCCCCATCATACCGACTTCGCGTTTGCTGTCATCGTCGGCAATTTCAATATCGATAGAAACTATCGGCTTACCATTACGATTCGTAATTGTACATTCACCCTGCTTCTTAAACATTGGAGCTACAGGTAAAGCCGATGTATCGGTTGCAGTTTTTTTGGGGATAAAAATGATAATGAGCGCAATGGCAATGGTTGCTATGGAAATTCCTATTTGCATACGACGCCTTGATTTCAGTTTAGTATCATTTTGTTGATCTGTGGAATTGATTTCTTTTGACATATCTTTTTCATTGTTAGTGAAACAACAGTTTATACTTATCGAATACTTCCCGCCGCTTTCGGAACAAGCGTAAAGCGAGGTTCAATATCTATTGGAATAGATCCGAGTTTGTCGAGTCCCTTTTGCATTACCGGACGGACAACAGCATACTTCTCAATCAGTGCTTTGGCTTTTGAGTACGATCCTTCTGCTTCAATCGTGAGTATTTCACCGGTTAATTTACGCACAGCATTTTTAATTTTTAAGCTGTCGACGCTGAATGTACCTGCTGCTTCATCAAACTTGATTGCTCCTTCATCTGATAGAAAGTTGAATTGCATTGCAACGCCTTTGCCATGCGCTTCGTTTATACCGAACCTCACAGAACGAAACATGCTGGTAAGATAAGTTGTGTACATTTCTTCTTCCATCTTCTTATCAAGAAGTCCTTTGTCTACTAGAAATTGAAGCGCGAAGAGTCCTGTAATATCAGCTTTCGCTTCCTCGATTGCAGAATACAACTCTTTCAATTCCTGCCGGACATTTGTTTCTTTTCCGTTCATTATAATATTGTGCGGGCCTAAACCGTGCATCAGCTCGTGCGCGAGTATATGTGTAAAGAATGCGTCGAACGATAAATATTTCTGCTGCGACTGAGAAAGCACCATTTGGGAAATCGGTATAAGCACTTTGTCGAATTTTGCCTCTTGCATATTTTTCAGCATCACGCGCTTCGAACCTTTTTCGCGGATAACTCGCTCATCATTCGGTAAATTATATGCCGCTGTCTGCACTCCGCGATTTCCTTCGCCCGCCGCATAAATCACATCTACTACACGGATGGGCGACATAGCTGCGAGCTTTGGATTGCGATACTTTGCATCAAAGGGAAGATTGTTCTCAATATCCTGCAAGTAGCCGCTGAATTTAATCAGCTTCGCCGATTCGGCTTCATCGCGCAGCGCTACAAACACTTCGAATGCCGCCTTATAATTGAACAATTCATCCATATAAGTTTCGTACGGGCCGATAGTTAATTCAATCGGCGCATCAAGTTCCATCCATGCAACATCGCTGGCATAATAATCGTTACTAACAAATGCATCTGCACGCGAAGTTAGAAATTTTTTCAGAGTTGCATTTTCAGTTGATTGAGCGGCTTCCATTAAGAGTTTTGCCGCAGGATCAAGCCATTCACGATATTCTTTGCTATATGGAATTGTCTGAATCTTACCGTCTTCGGTTCGTCGGATAACATAGAAGAATCCTGTTGCTTTTTCACGTTCCTTTTCATTTAATCCATTAATCCATTTTGAAAAATTTTCCTTCGTCATATTTTGCGGGATAGTAATTCGCTCCGGCTGGTTTTTCCTTCGGTGCACCATCTATGAATGGTGCATTATTATCCAATAGCGACCATGGTCCCATATTTATTCGGAAGTAATGGAGCAGTTCTTGCCCTGCCGTCGTCGAATCCATTTCTAACTTCTTCAACATTTCTGCATTGCCACTCCAGACTTGGCGAAGGAATATCGGATCCATCAATTGAGCCGCTTCAATAATTTTATTTAAAGCTTTGATATCGCCGGGAGATAGTTTGCTAATATCGGCAGAAATTTCTGTTGGGACAAAGCGAGCGATTTTTTGTTCAAGAGTCATTTGCAGTTTTTTCTTTGATAGATTCCTGTCTCTTACATGCAACAAACGAAACTGTAAGCAGGACTGCCAAGTGTGATAAATGAGATCGGATTTTTCATAACTTTTTTTCATGGAGTTGTTGAATTCATGTGTCATAAATTAATAACAATTTGAGGAATGGAGGCGGCAAAAGCAAGAAGGAAAATAAGAATGAATACAAACGAAAAAGCTGGGAGAGAACGTCTAGCTCATTCCCAGCTTATAACATTTTAAATCTCTTCTTTACGCTTTATTGCGGATGAATAACCGCTTCAGCTTTTTCCTGATGCCGCCGCGGCCTTCTTCCATTGATGCCATCAGAGTGCGCCAGTCACTTTCCGGTGCTGGATGCGTAGATTGCGAAGAAGATGGCTTTTTTATGAATCTTGGTTTCTCATCTGAAATTGCTTGCCGACTTCTGTTATCATTTCGATGATCAAGCGGTTTAAATTCACTATGCGGTTTGCCAGAATATTCTGAACGACGTTGTTCATCGTGCGGCCGTTTTGTAAAGTCTGTCCGACGCTGTTCACTATGCGGCCGCTTTGTGAAATCTGCCTGCCGTTGCTCACTATGTGGTCGTTCTGTGGACTCTGTACGTCGCTGTTCACTGTATGGCCGTCTTGAGGACTCTGTGCTGCGATGCTCGCGATACGGCTTTCCAGAAGATTCTGAGTGCCGGTGTTCTCGATGGTCGTCTCTTCTGCCATGTCCACCATCGCGTCGTTCGCGCGGGATTTTTTCTTCACTATGTTTTCCAGGAATGGGCGGCCTTTTTGCATAATCGAATCCAGGATACCGCTTCAACTCAAAATGCTTATCGGTAAAACGTTCAATGCTCTTTAGATATTTCAATTCTTGATTCGATACGAATGTAATAGCATCACCGGTTGCAGATGCTCTGCCTGTGCGCCCGATACGGTGAATATAATCTTCTGCAAATGTTGGCGTATCGAAATTCACCACATGCGAAATTCCTTCTACATCAATACCGCGTGCTGCAATGTCGGTCGCAACCATTACTTTATATTGCCCCTGTTTGAATCCTGCCAAAGCCCGCTGTCTTTGAGCTTGCGTCCGGTTAGAATGGATGGCAATAGCTTTAATACCACCCCGTTCAAGTCTATTTGATATCTTATCCGCGCCATGTTTCGTACGGGAGAAGATCAAAATACTGTCCATCTCCTCTGTCTTGAGAATGTGGAAAAGCAAATCTATTTTTAATTCTTGCGGTGACGAATAAAAATACTGCTTCACGGTTTCAACCGGGCGTCGTTGTTCTCCAATCTCGATCAACTCGGGTTTGTTTTGAATAGAAGCAACAAGTCCCTTCACTTCCTTCGACATCGTTGCGGAGAACAACAGCGTCTGCCGCTTAGCAGGAATCTTTGCAATGATCCTGCGAACATCATCGATGAAACCCATATCGAACATACGGTCCGCTTCGTCGAGTACTAAAATTTCAACATGCGATAAATCGATTGTGCGCCGGCTGATATGATCAAGCAAACGCCCCGGTGTGGCAAATACAATATCCACGCCGCGTCGAAGACGCCTGATTTGGTTTTCCATATTGACACCGCCAAAAATGGCGATACTTTGTAAACCGGCAAAGCGGCCGTAGGCCGCAGTAAATTCTTCTCCTTGTTGCGCAAGTTCGCGTGTCGGCGTTAGAACAAGGCCGCGGGTTAAATGTCCCTTAATTTGCGGTCTTTCTTTCATAAAATGATTCAGCATCGGCAGAGCAAATGCTGCAGTCTTTCCGGTGCCTGTTCGTGCACAACCGATAATATCGCGGCCTGCAACAGCTAATGGAATAGCGCGTTCCTGAATTGCAGTTGGCGCAGTATATCCCGTAGCGAAAATGCCTTGCACAAGTTCATCGGCAAGGCCAAGTTTTGAAAATGGCATAAATATATCCTTACAATAAAAATGAGGAAACACGCTTTACAGGATAGAAAACTTGCAGAAGATAAACTCCGCCGGCGTGCGGATATGCCATTTCAAAGAATGTATAAGTGCGCTTTTGAGATGACTTGAAAAGAAGAACACATAATTGGTTAGTTCTTCCGTGCAGTACCTTAGTGTCGGTCCTTCTATCTCAGAACCATCACTTCGCCACATTGAGTAGAATCCCTGCCTGCCGGCAGGCAGGCGATCACAGATCGGATCATTTACTCATTAACATCCGATGTTATCATCGGACACTATCAATAATTGCTTCTTGGTTATGGCGATTGCTAAATTGTCATCAGAGAGCGAGTCTCAAATGTCCGCTTCCGATGCTCAATTGCACGGATGCGGGTAGCCGCTATTTGCGGCTATAAATAAGATACGGATTTTTATTCCGAGTTCCTATGGAATTGTCATCCCATTTTTTTCTAGTTGAGAGGGAGTTCTACTCCCGACCTTAACCTATAACCTCTTTGTTCGGGAGAACATCTCCCTCACAACTTGGTAAGTACATATTGATCCACGCATTTTATAAGTTTGAAGTAACAATCTTTTCATGCAATATTGTAAGCGTATGAGTACAGATGTCATCATCATTGGAGCAGGCGCAGCAGGATTAATGTGCGCCATCGAGGCTGGCAAGCGAGGCCGCTCCGTCCTTGTTCTGGATCATAACAAGAAGATCGGTCAGAAAATCCGAATCTCTGGCGGCGGCAGATGTAATTTCACAAACAGAACCGCAAACCCATCGAACTTCATCTCACAGAACCCACACTTCTGTAAATCTGCACTGGCACGATACACATCGGCAGATTTTATTTCGCTGATTGAAAAGCATGGCATTCAGTATCACGAAAGAGAACATGGACAATTATTTTGTGATGGCAGTGCAGAACAAATTATTCACATGTTATTTGAAGAATGCCGGAGCGTCGGAGTTACCATACAGACCGACTCGAAGATTAAAAGATCACAAAGCTGGAAGATGGATTTGAATTGATCACTGATCACTCAACATTGATCACTGCTCATCTCGTCATTGCTACAGGCGGACTTTCAATTCCAAAGATAGGTGCAACAAATTTCGGTCTCAAGATTGCAGAACAATTCGGTATCAACATCATTCCACCAAAGCCAGGACTCGTGCCGCTAACCTTTCATTCTAAGGACTTTGATGCCTTCAAAAATTTAAGCGGCATTTCGTTTGATGCAGAAGTTCGATGCAACAAAATATTCTTTCGTGAAAACATGCTATTAACGCATCGAGGTTTAAGCGGTCCTGCTATTTTACAGATTTCATCTTACTGGAACCCCGGAAATTCTATTTCTGTCAACCTTCTTCCCGGTATTGATATTCTTGACGTGTTGAAAGGAAATCATCGGAGCAAGAAACAACTCGCAACTATCTTGGAACAATTTCTCCCTTCGCGTTTTGTCAAAGTCTGGTTAGAACATCGAGGTGGTTCAAAACCATTGAGTCAATATTTAGCTTCTGAGCTTAAAGAAATTGTCCGGCATTTAAGCGATTGGCAGATTACACCTTCAGGAACTGAAGGTTATCCAAAAGCTGAAGTGACGGTCGGCGGAGTTGATACAAAAGAATTATCATCGAAAACGATGGAAACGAAAAAGGTACCGGGACTCTATTTCATTGGAGAAGTAGTTGATGTTACCGGTTGGCTTGGAGGATACAATTTTCAATGGGCTTGGTCGTCCGGTTGGGCAGCGGGACAGGTGGTGTGAAAAGCAGAAAGCAGTTCTCAGTTATCAGTAATCAGTAACTGATGTTACGCACTAATAATTTTTATGAAGGATTTATAGTTCTTTATATGATGGTCCACCTCCCTATCCCGACCCGATTTTGTATCGTGTCGGGATTTCCCCTCCTCAAACGAGGAGGGGAGAAAGGGGTAGTGGAGTGCACCCCTTGCGTGAGACAAATATTTTGAGTATTAAGATGGACATATTTCCGAGAGGAGATGTCCCATGTCAGTTACACGCAAGCGGTTCACCCGTGAATTTAAATTACAAGTAATTCGAGCCTATGAATCAGGCACAACGGTCGGTGAGTTAACCCGACAATTTGATATTCATCCGAATCTTATTTATAAATGGAGCCAAGAGTATCGTAATAATCCTACAGGAGCATTCCACGGTACAGCCAGTGCCAATGAAGTACCTCAACAAGCCGAGCAACGAGTGGCTGAACTTGAACGCATCATTGGCCGATTGACAGTGGAGAATGATTTTTTAAAAAAAGCCTTGCAGCATGCCAAAACCATATTGGCCGAACCAAACGACAGACCTATCAAGCCATAATGAATGGACTGATTGACCATATTGACATCGATTTAACGATCCAGGAGTGTTGTCGCCTCTCTGGTATTCCACGATCAAGTTATTATCGCCAGCACAACGTCCAGAGGCAAATAGATCCCGTTGAAGGGCAAGTGCACCAAGTCTGTCGTGAACATCCACGTTATGGGTATCGACGTGTCACCAAAGAATTATATCGTCGTGGTTTAAAAGCGAATCATAAACGAGTTTTAGCCTTGATGCGCAAGGGAAATATCCTCTGCCGCATAAAACGACGTTTTGTTCATACGACCGATTCACGGCATAACTTACCGATTTACCCAAATGTGGCACGATCACTTGTCGTTACACGACCCAACGAACTTTGGGTTGCCGATATCACCTATGTGCGCTTGCTTCGTGGCTTTGCCTATCTGGCGGTCATCCTTGATGCATTTAGTCGCCGAGTTGTTGGCTGGGCAATGAGTATGCACATTGATACAAAGTTGAGCTTGGCTGCATTAACGATGGCTTTGGAAACGCGTTTTGTTGCCAATGGTCTGGTGCATCATTCGGACCGTGGCGTGCAGTACGCCTCCAGCGACTACGTTGCTCTCTTGAAGTCAAAGAACATTGTCATTAGCATGAGCCGCAAGGGGAATCCTTATGACAATGCTATGGCAGAATCATTTATGAAAACTCTCAAGTCCGAAGAAGTCTCATTAAACGAATATGAAACCTTCTCCGATGCAAAACTAAATATCGAACACTTCATCGATCTTGTTTATAATAATAAACGGCTTCATTCGTCCATCGGTTATATAACCCCGGTTGAGTCTGAAGCTCCATATATAAACGGTTCCACCTTAGTTCAACAAAATTATGTCTCAGTTTAGGGGTTCACTCCATAGTGTACTTTGTTCTATTATATTCCATGTTTATCAACATAAAAGATGGTTTTGCGTAACATCAGTCAGTAATAAAATATTTGTTAAACAAAACCCGCGTCGATTTCTCAACGCGGGTTATCTCTTTACTGATAACAGTTAACTCACAATTACTTTATTACATTTCCATTGCTGTCAATCAGTTTCACTTCGCCATATCCGAGTTCGCGGATTCCTGCTTCAATCTTTGAACGATCACCAACTACTATCCAAATTAAGTTGTCCGGATACACAACTTTTTTTGCCGCATCTGCGATATTATCAAGATTTAAGCTTTTAATTTTCTTGACGAAAGTTTCAAAGTAATCGTCACGATAATCGAAACGAACCATTTCGGCAATAGAACCGATAACTGCATTATTGGTTTCCCAAGAACCGGGAAGTTCGAGCGTCAAGTTGCTTTGTACTTTAGCCAATTCATCGGCAGTAGCCGGGCGCGGGCCAAGAATGTCCCGGAGTTCCTTGTTCAGTTCTATCATTGATTCTTTTGTCTTGTCCGTCTGCACAATACCATAGGCAATGAACGGCTGCTGTCCGCGTGCATTATACACGAAACTACCAGAACCGTACGACCAATGTTTATCTTCTCGTAAATTCATATTGATGCGAGAAGTAAAAGCGCCGCCTAAGATTGTATTCATAGCATCAATTGCGATTGCGGCTGGATCGTTCTTCGGCACAGTCACGTTTACAGGAAAAATAATCGATTGCAGTGACCCGGGTTTATCTAAGATGTATACACTCGATTTAGCCGGCAGATTAACTATCGCCAGATTTTTCTTCGGCACTTCTCCGGCTTTCCAACCGCTGAATAACTTTTCTAACCGCGGCTTCAATTCATTCATTGTAATATCGCCGACAACAATCATCGTGGCTGCGTTCGGTTTGATCCACGTTTGATAGAATTTTACCATGTCATCGCGCGTCATCTTCGCCACTGTTTCTTCCGTACCGGAACCAGTGAGCGGAGTACTATATGCGTGATCGTTTCCGTATAGCAATTTAGGCAGCACACGCAATCCCATTTGTATGGGCTGAGTTTTTTCCCGTTGAATACCGGCAATCGTTTGTTTCTGCAGACGATCAAAGTCCTCCTTCGGGAATGACGGCTTCAACACGACATCTGCATATATAGCAAGCGAAGCATCCAAGTTTGCTTTGAGTGCAGAAAGAGAAATGGTGGACATGTCAAGATTTGATCCTGTGCTCAGGTTCGCACCAAGCATCGCCAATTCTTCACTAATCTGCAAAGCATTGCGTGTCGTCGTTCCTTCGTCCATCATCTTCATTGCAAGGTTTGCTGTACCAGGAGATGCAAATTGATCTGCGGCATATCCCGCATCAAATAACAAATTGAAGTTTACTACGGGCACGGATTTCCGTTCGGCAAGAATCACTTTAAGCCCATTGGATAAAACCGTACGCTCAAGTTTTGGAAACATTGCTTCCGGAGCTTCTCCAGTTTTGGGTAATGTTTTGCGAACGACTGTATCTGTTTTAGTTTCGGAATAATTCGGGAACGGATATATTTCAAGCACATACACGCCATCAGAAAGCCACTGCTTTGCTACATTGTGTAAATCTTTCACGGTCGCACTTTGCACTTGCTTTAATGTCGTCTTGTAAAAATCGGGCGAGCCGCCAAAAACTTGATTCATTGCAAGAATGTCGGACTTACCTCCGAATCCGCCGATGCGCTCGATGCCGCGAACGAATCTTGCGACATATTGAGTTTTTACACGCTCAAGTTCTTTTGCCGTAGGACCGGATTTCATAATCTTGGCAAGTTCCTCATCGAGAGCGGCTTCGACTTTTTTCAAATCGTCACCCGGTTTTGCCGTAACTTCAATGTAGAATTGACTTGCAATTTCTCTTTCATCGAGATACGAGTTCACGTTTGTTGCAATCTGGTCATCGTACACAAGGCGCTTGTAAAGGCGTGAGGTTTTCCCGGAGGCAAGAACATTTGTTAAGAGCTTTAAGTATTGAAATTCTGCTGTTCCCCATTGCGGAATGTTCCAAACTTTATAAATGCGTGCCTGAGGCACGCGATCTTGTGCAACCTGTCGCTGTTCACCGGTTCGCTTTGCGGTCCATGAATTGAAATGCGCCACAGGCGGCCCGGATGGAATATCGCCAAAATATTTCTTCACTTTTTCCAATGCTGTGTTTGCATCAATATCGCCTGCAACTACCAAGACCGCATTCGCTGCTCCATAATACGTTTTGAACCAGTCCTTCACATCATCAAGCGATGCCGCATTTAAATCTTCCATTGAACCGATCACAGTATGCGCGTATGGATGCTCTGCCGGCCAGGTCGCCTTCGTGATAAGCTCCTCAGAAATCGCATAGGGTTCATTCTCTCCCTGTCTTTTTTCGTTTTGCACAACACCGCGTTGTTCATCTAATTTCTTTTGACTGATGGCACCAACCAAGTGTCCCATCCGGTCCGATTCCATCCAGAGTGCAAGGTCTACCGCATTTGTCGGAACATTTTGAAAATAATTCGTACGGTCTTCACTTGTAGTACCGTTGAGATCGGTCGCACCGACGCGTTCCATTATTTGGAAATAATCATCGTCATAATTCTCGCTGCCGTTGAACATCAAATGTTCAAACAGATGTGCAAAACCCGTGCGCCTCTCTTTCTCATTTTTTGATCCGACGTGGTACCAAACGTTCACCGCAACTATTGGCGACTTATGATCTTCATGCACAATTAACGTGAGACCGTTCTCCAGCACAAACTTTTTATACTGAATATCAATTTCGGGCGTGTTTTTCTTCGGACTTTGTTTTTGCGCAACCAGGAGAAGAGGAAAAACCGATACGGTGAAAAGGATTAGACCAAACAACAAAGAAGTTTTCATAGGCCCTCCTTGAATTTGAGCATAGGTAAATTGGAATAAATAAAAGAATAGATATTGAAGTGTCATAGGCTGTTCTTATAACGGATAAATAGAGTAAAAAGTTGCGATGAGAAGCTACTGAATTACAATTAGAAAGACAAGAAGCCAAGAATAAAACCGGCAAGTTCTTCCGGTGCATCTACGGGGACAAAATAACCGGCATTTTTATAGTTACAAGTTCAAATTGAAGAATTAGCGTGAATACCTTCAGAAAACCTTAACGGATTAACGAAAAAGCATTTATATTTAATTTTGCATATCGATTGTCCAGGTGGTACATTAAAAATATTATGCTACCATACAAAGGAAATAGCGATTTGAAGACTACAACGTTAACACTTAACACACCTCATGATTTCGACTTTTTGCGAACAGTGTACAGTCATGGCTGGTGTTCCTTGCTTCCGTTCAGTGTGGACAAAGAGCATCGGGCATTGAACAGAATTCTTACATTGACTAATGGATCGCTTGTCCTCTGCCGGATATCAGATCAAAAAAATTCGCAGCTTAGCATCAAAATGAATAGCCCTGCATTATTGACCGCTGCTCACCGCTCCGAAGTCATCCAGCAAATTATATCGTGTTTGCGATTGACAGAAGATTTCTCTGATTTCTATCGCGAGACTCGACGTTATCCGGAACATCGCTGGATTGCGAAGGCAAAAGCCGGACGTATGCTACGCTCACCATCTGTTTTTGAAGATGTGGTAAAAATGATTTGTACGACAAATTGCAGCTGGGCGCTTACCGAAATAATGGTGAGTAATCTTGTTGAAGAATTTGGCAAAGCATTCGATGATTCAAAAAAATCATTTCCCTCACCAGAAGCTATTGCCGGTACAACAGATCGGTTCCTACGAAAGAATATTAAGGCTGGTTATCGTTCTCCGTTTCTTCTGGAATTTGCCCAAAAAATTGCCGGCGGCAAATTAGATGTTGAATGCTGGCGCTCATCTGAACTCACAACAGATGCACTCTTTAAAGAACTCCGTTCTATTAAAGGTGTTGGCGCATACTCAGCTGGCAATATTTTAAAAC
The DNA here is from genome assembly GCA_963727825.1 of Ignavibacteriota bacterium. Taxonomy (GTDB): domain Bacteria; phylum Bacteroidota; class Ignavibacteria; order UBA10030; family UBA10030; genus Fen-1298. The sequence continues at coordinate 253,874 of CAVSHO010000009.1, forward strand.
TGCTTGGCAGATACGACTATCTCGGACTCGATTCATGGGTGCGAGCTCAGTACTATAAAATGTTTCATCAAGGAAGAACCGTTAGTGACCGTACGATTGAACGAAGATATACTCAGTTCGGAAAGTGGCGCGGGCTTTTCTTTTGGTTAGAAATGACAAAACACTGGTACGATCACGAGTTTCCATTCTAAGAATTATTAAAAGCCATCTCAAAAATGATTTTGAGTCACCCTGAGTCATGCTGAGCAAAGTCGAAGCACGAAGGGTGACGTGATATGCTACAGTTCAGACTTCGACTCGCCTGCTCGCTGACGTTCAAAGAATTTAGGCGATCTTACCAAGGACTTGTTCGGCAGGCAGGCAAGCTCAATCTGACAACAAGAATATTTTTGAGATAACTCCTATATGACAAAGCCTCCGATTGTTCTACCACCCGGAGGCTTTGCTTTCTCCCACCTTCACAGAGAGGGGTTTCTGTGAATAATTACAGGACGATAAATGGCACTCCCCAAATTTGCGACGAGAACGGAGCTTGATTGTCATAAATTGATTGGCGCGTAAGTACGCTGACAAGCACGTTGAATCTGCCTGCAAAAGAACCATTCCAGCTATTTTCATACACGCGAGTGAAGGTTCCATCTCCATTTGTCACTGAACTTACAAGACTCATCTGCGCCCGCACGAAATTACCACCAAATTCTAATAGTATTGGTCTATGTGCAGTCACTATGTCGCTATCAGGATCTGTACTCTTAACAGTCACCATGATTTTAAACATATCCGTTGGACTTGCTGTCAATTCACGTAATCCCCAGCGTTGAAGCCCCGGTCCAGATGGAACTTGGAAGAGTGAATCAATTGGGTTCATTACCTGGATTGTATCATTATTGATGAAAAGTGTCACATTTTGGATCGAGATGCCTGTGTTATTTGTTCCACCTTGTGTTCCCGACACGGCAAATATTTTCCAATTAGATAATTGAGAATAATTCTTTAAAGGAACGCGTATAAACTCTACTTTATGGACGAGAGTTTCTGCCAATGGCTTGTAAATGATCGTGTCCTTGGGTGTTTGCTGAATCCGAATCCACACTTGTCCGGCTAATGTGTTAGTGATTGTGGCTATGACTATAGAATCATTCACCTGATTGTATGTAACAGTGCGTGAGGCGGTTTGAATTTTTCGTCCCCACCCATCCGGTACGATTGCCGCATCCGTTTTTGCCAGCGAAGGATCAGCATCACTTAATGCAGCGGCATCTGTAGTAAAAAACGGATCCTGTGCGATAATACTCCCCATTGTTGCTTGATCCTGCTGCGCGACAGGCCTCATTTGATCGGGCTGGGTTGTCATGTTTGACTTTTCGCATCCTCCAAGACAAAACAAGAAAAGCAGGCATGAGCTTGCGATGACAGCGATATTTTGTCTCATTCTATTCTCCTTATTTAAACGTCGACCGTTTGTTTCGTATAAATGCTCTTTGTTATTAGATACTCTCTTACGGGACTGGTTTAAAGGGAATATTTCGAGAATAGTGACGGTTTCATTAAAAAGAAACAATAGTTTAAGTTCTGGGCATTTTTTTGCATAAACAAAAATGTTTTTTTATCCTTTCCATAAATCAGATTGATCACTATTAATATTGAACGAATTATTCGATTCAATTTCGCTGGCAGGATTTTAACAGGAAGTTATAACATACGGTGCGGTAGTTATGAGTCGGTATCGGCAGTTGTATCGAAATGCTTTGGAGCGCCTTCAACAATAATAACATACTCGCCGCGCGGAGTTTTTTTTGATAACTCAACGAGAACGGACTGCACGGAGCCACGGACGATCTCTTCAAATTTTTTCGTTAACTCACGAGCAACGACGACATTGCGACCGCCAAGATATGTTTGAATATCTGTTAGCGTTTTAATAATGCGATGCGGCGATTCGTAAACAATTATAGTACGAGATTCTGATTTCAATGATTCCCATTTTGTTTTACGGCCTTTTTTCTGTGGTAAAAATCCTTCAAACACAAAACGATCCGTCGAAAGACCGCTGGCAATGAGAGCTGAAATAAAAGCAGTCGGGCCGGGAATTGGTATAATGGAAACACCATTTTCAAGTGCTTGTTGAACGATGTGAAATGCAGGATCCGAAATTCCAGGTGTTCCCGCATCGGAAACAAGCGCGATAGATTGACCGGAAAGTAATTTCTCGATTAATTGCGGCGCACGCGCCTGCTCATTATAGCTATAGTAGCTCATCATCGGCTTGCTTATATTATAGTGGTCAAGCAGTATTTTTGTCTTGCGCGTATCTTCAGCGGCAATAAGATCAACCAACGCCAGTACTTTTACCGCTCGGTATGTGATATCTTCTAAATTGCCGATTGGAGTGGCAACGAGATAAAGAGTGCCATTGTTAATGGACTCCGACATTTTATATTCCCCAATCTCTCACATAGCGGAAATCGACATTGACAGTGCGGTATGAAACTTTTGCTATCACCGGCGGACGGCGCTTGAATTGATTTTTCTGAATCATCAAGCGAATCCTTTTGATAAATGACGGATCAAATTCCATTTTCACTAATTCTTCATCGGAATGCCGCTCGTCAATCATTTGGTACAACAACGCATCGAGTTTGGCATAAGTGACACCCATTTCTTTTTCATCGGTTTGACCTTCCCATAAATCTGCCGAAGGAGCCTTCTCGATTACCAGTTTCGGGACTCCGATTGCTTCCGCAAGCTGCCAGATCTGTGATTTGTATAGGTCGCCCAGCGGATTGATAGCGCTTGCAAGATCGCCATGTTGCGTTCCATATCCGACCAAAATTTCTGTTTTATTGCTTGTGCCAATTACGAGTGCTTTTTCACGCGCAGAAAGATCATAGAGCACAATCATCCGCATACGTGCCATTACATTACCGCAGCGAAGTGGGTCAGTGATCTTGTTATCCTCACAATACCCATCCACCATCTTGCTGATATCAACTAATTCCGATTTAATACCGGTCACCTGAATCACTAACCTTGCATCTTCTACACTTTTCGGATTACTGGTGCGGTACGGTATCATCACACCGAGAACATTTTCTTTGCCAAGCGCTTCCGCTGCAAGTGCCGCCGATACAGCCGAATCAACTCCACCGGAAATCCCAATAACGGCTTTTGTGAATCCGGCATTTGATGTCTGGTCTTTAATGAATCTGACGAGCAGTTCCCGCACAATCTTTGTGTTGAGTTTGAGATCCGCCCGATTAGCCTGTTGCGATGTTTCCATATTTAGCCTCTAAGCTGGTTTCATTTCTTGCAAGCAGTGACGGATAATATCTATTCCTTCGTCCACTTCTCTTTTCGATAGATTCAATGGCGGGCGGAATCGGATTGTTCGCTCACTGCACCCAATAAGTATCAGCCCATTTTCTATCGCTTTTTCTTTTATTAAATCGCGGTTCTGTTTTGAGTCGAGATCCATTGCGCAAAGTAATCCAAGCCCGCGTGTATTACTGATAAGTTCTGGAAATTCGTTCTCCAGTGCATTGAGGTTTTTGTGCAGATACTCTCCAACTACGAATGCATTTTCTACCAACTGCTCCTCTTCAATTATTTCTAATATCCTCGTAGCACGTACCATGTCAATCAGATTGCCGCCAAAAGTAGAATTGAGCCGGTTTGGTACATGAAAAACATTTTCTGTCACTTCATCTATGCGTGCGCTCGAGACGAATCCACAAACTTGCAATTTTTTCCCGAACGTCATCATATCCGGTTTTACAGAATATTCATGCGCCCACATTTTGCCGGTGATACCCATTCCGACCTGCACCTCATCGAAAATAAGCATGATTTCATTTTCATCACAGATGGTACGCAATTCCACAAAAAATTCTTTCCGGAAATGTTTATCGCCGCCTTCCGCTTGAATCGGCTCAATGATAAGCGCGGCTATGTCATCCCTGTTCTCCGTGATTGCTTTTTTAATTTGTTCAATAACTATCGCCTCTTCCTTTTTTACTCCTTCCAATCGCGCTTCTGTGAGCGGAAATGCTAAAACTGGATTATGAATGCGCGGCCATTGGAATTTCGGAAAGAACATAATCTTGATCGGTTCTGAGTTTGTTAACGAAAGTGTATAGCCGGAACGCCCATGGAACGCATTCTTGAAGTGAATAACTTGCGTACCTACCTCGCGTGTGTACCCTTTGGCAAAGTTTTTTCGCACTTTCCAATCGAACGCCGCTTTAAGTGCATTTTCATTTCCCAGTGCGCCGCCTTCAATGAAAAACGCATGCGGCAAATATGCCGGTTGTGCTATTCGCGCAAAGGTTTCAACAAATTCCGCCATCTCGACAGTGTAAACATCGGAGTTAGATGGCTTGTGCACCGCTGCTCGCCCAAGTTTTGCAAGAAACTCCGGCGTCGTCATTTTAGGATGATTCATTCCAATCGCGCCTGAAGCAAAGAACGAAAAAAAATCGAGCAAGGTTTTATTTGTCCGCGAATCGTAGATATACGAACCGTGGCTTTTCTGAAGATCAACGACAAAATCGAATCCATCCGCCAGCATGTGCCGATTAAGAACAGCATGCACTTCAGATGGCTGAATGATCACAGGATTTTTTATCGTTGGTTTTATGTTTGGTTGCTCAGGCATGAGTTATCTTATTGAATTCCTACGTGTTCAAAAATATATTCAACATGTTTCAAACTTCTTTTCGGATCAAAAAGTTCAGCGAGTTCTTTCTTTGATAAATACTTCATCACATCTTCGCTTCCAAGAAGCAGTGCTTTGAAATCTTTTTCTTCCCCCGAAGGGGCAGATTCCTGTTTCCATACTTTCATTGCTTGTTCCTGTACTATGCGATAAGCATCTTCGCGTTTCATTCCTTTCTTGGTCAACGCAAGCAAAACTTCTTGTGAAAAGATCAAGCCGCGTGTAGAATTGAGATTGCGTATCATATGTTCCGGATAGACAAGGAGTTTGTCGATAATCTTCATCATATCAGCAAGGATGAAATCCAAAATGATACAGCTATCAGGAATGATAACGCGCTCAACCGAAGAATGCGAAATATCGCGCTCATGCCATAACGCGACATTTTCCATTGCTGCTAAAGCGTTTGAACGAAGAACACGCGCCAATCCGGCAATTCGTTCGCACACTATCGGATTTCTTTTATGCGGCATTGCCGAAGAGCCTTTTTGCCCCTTGGAAAAATATTCCTCCGCTTCAAGGACTTCGGTTTTTTGGAGATGCCGGATTTCTGTGGCAAACTTTTCTAACGAACAACCGCAAATGGCGAGCACATTCATAAACTCTGCGTGACGATCACGCTGAATTATTTGCGTCGAAATCGGTGCAGGTTGCAATCCGAGCTTTTTACATACATAACGCTCAACAGAAGGGTCAAAATGCTGGTAAGTACCGACAGCGCCGGATATTTTTCCGACAGAGATTGTTTTCAGTGATATATTCAATCGTTCAATATTACGCACTGTCTCTGCATACCAAAGCGCTAGTTTTAGTCCGAAGGTAATCGGTTCGGCATGGACGCCATGCGTTCTGCCAATCATTATAGTATGTTTGAATTCCTTTGCCCTCCGCGCAAGAACGTTTTTCAAACCCTCTAATCCTTTCAGCAATAATTCTCCAGATTGTTTCATCTGCACTGCAAGCGCAGTATCCAACACGTCCGATGACGTCATACCAAGATGAATGAAGCGCGACTCCGGGCCTACGTATTCTCCGACATTTGTCAGGAATGCGATAACATCGTGTTTCACTTCATGCTCGATCTCGAGAATTCGAGCAACATTGAAGCCTCCCTTTTCCCGGATTACTTTCATAGCTTTCTTTGGAACAATACCGAGTTCGGTTTGTGCTTCGCAAGCCAGTGTTTCTATTTCCAACCAAATGCGAAATTTGTTTTCATCTTCCCAAATCTTTCCCATCGCAGGGCGTGTATAGCGTTCTATCATTTTCGTTCCTTCTGAGTAGATTCTAATTTCAGAGATACATCGATCGTTTTATGGTCACGAAATACCTTAAATTTTAGATAATCGCCTGGACTTGATTCGATCATGACAGCAAGAATATCATTATCGGAATTTACTTTCTCGCCATTGACTTCAAGAACAACATCGCCGATTTTTAATCCAGCTTTTACTGCTGGTCCGCCTGCCTGAATGTCAGTCACAATTACACCCTGTGGTTGCTTCATTCCTAGAATTTGAGCAAGGTTGGCATTTACAGATTGCACGTCAAATCCTGCAGTGATATCGCGTGAAATTTTTCCTTTATTTTTTATCTCCGTGACGATCTTTTTTATTTTATTTATTGGAATTGCAAAACCATACCCGATATATGTACTGCTTTGTCCTCCCGTAAAGATTAGAGTATTCATCCCGATCACTTCTCCGTTGCTATTAACAAGTGGCCCACCGCTGTTTCCGCCATTAATCGCTGCATCTGTTTCAATCATGTCGTGATAGTACCGGTTTTCCATTTGTCCTAATTTCATTCCTGTCGCGCTGATAACGCCCACTGTCACGGTCGGTTTATCGTTAATTTCGAATAAGCCAAAAGGATTGCCGAGCGCGATCGCCCATTCACCAATAATTACTTCATCAGAATTACCTAAAGCAACGTACGGAAGTTCTTTACCATCAACTTTCAGCAGGCAAATATCTGTTGCTGGATCAGAACCCACAACTTTTGCTTTCATTTGCTTACCGCCGGAGATGGTGATAGTGATATCTGTGGCGTTGCCTGCAACGTGATCGTTTGTAACTATATAACCATCCGGTGAAATTATAAATCCGGAGCCAAGTTCTTTTACTGGTTGCTTATACGTCTGATCTCCAAAGAATTGTCTCCAGATTGGATCATTTAGAAATCCTGAAAAGGGATATGACAGTCACTTGTCGCACAGCAATTACATTGATACCAACGACTGCCGGGCTGACTTTCGCCACCGCGCGTGTGATAGCATTTTGCCGTGACGTGTGAAGTGGATCATCGTCCTGTCCTGCTTTATCCTCTTTATGTTCTGCCTGAGAAAACGCCTGATTAAAAGTCGTATCGGCGGCGTGTACAGGTTTCATGCCGGAAGGTTTTACGATATATCCAAGTCCAAAACCGAGAAGAAGCGGCACGGTTAAGATGATAAAGAAACGTGTGTATGGGTTATTCATAGATGAACCTCAAAATTTGGAAAATAAAAATCAAGTGACAGAATATTTGTGTCGAATTATTTCTTTTAACGGCTGCCAATGACTTAACAAATGGATGCCACTCATAATAAACGAAAAAATCCTGTAATCAGTTGCAGAAATATTGCGTACCATTACCGCCTCAATCCAGGTTGATGGAATTATCAGCAGAATAATTGGTGCAAGAAAAATAGAAGCGATATTTGCCCTTAAAATATTCTTTACGCTTACAAATGCAATGAACCACGTTAAGCACCAAACAATTGTGTAGCTGATACCGATTGCAAACATTCCGCCTGCTGCCGGCGCTAAACCTCTTCCGCCTTGGAATCGAAGCCATATCGGATAATTATGACCGATTAATGCACTGCATAATGCCGCAGATTGATTCCAAAATGAACCGCCGAGGAGCTGCCAGGCTGCCAACGCCACGATGAATCCTTTTATTCCATCCAGTACACCGACGATGATACCGATTTTTTTCGATTGTGTTACATCATATGCATTGAAGGCACCAACATTTCCACTGCCATTTTTGCGGATATCAATATTAGCCCTTCGACGGACTATAAGGTACGCCATTGGAATGGAACCCAAAAGATATCCTCCAAAAATGCTAATGAATAACATCAAGGAATAAGGATATTGTAATTGTGGTTGATAAAAACGTTTCTTGAAGAAAAATACGGAAAAGTGAAGGGGAAAGCAAGGTAAGCGAAGAAGACGAATTATTGAGTCGATGAACAGTGTAGATTTCGAATTATAGATTTGATAAAAACGCCTTTTATCGGTTCAACTATTCGACTAATGATCGGCCTACCTGCTTAATCCAAAAATACCCAATTTACTCCTAGCCGAACATTTCTTCCCGGCATCGGATAGATAGGTGAAAGAATATATCCAGCATTCAGAATATTATTCCACGAAAGAGAAACATGCGCATCACCTATTTTCAAAATTAGAAACAGATCGAACGTCGTTGAACGACCTATCAAATCGCTATTATATTGAACATAGGAAAGCGTTTGCGGATCAAACTGCATGCCTAGTTGTCTGTTAAGGAACTGAGAACGTAATCCAATTTTCCCATCCCAATGCTCAAATATAAGATTGCCCCGATAACTAACTTCTCCGGAAAGAATAATATTCGGCATCAAAGTTTTAATCGTATCTGCTTGCTCGTACCGCGTCAATGTCATCACACCGAGCACTTCAAAATGATGCCAGTAAAACAATATCCTGCCGTTGAGTCCCGATGATTTGACTTCACTAATATTCGAAATATTAATAGCAGACGAACCGTACTTCGTAACTGCTGGTTGAAAAACAATCGCGTTCTTCACGGTTCGCTGAAAAGCGGCAAGATTCAATTGAAGATTTGAACCAGTATTTATGTCGATGCCGCCTTGAAGAAAAGAATGTTGTTCTTTAACGATTTCATTCGTGCGAATAACTGTTGAATCTCTCCAGTATCGTTCCTGTAACGTCGGAAATCTGTCATATTTCGATGCATCGATAAACAGCGTTATCCAATCAGTAAGAACAGATTTCGCTCCGATACCCAAGCTGAGATTTCTTTCGCCATCTAATGAAGTCGAGCGTGAAGAAATTGACGGTATAAAAATATTTGTCAAACATACTTCCGCTTGCGCGAAAAGAGATTTCTCAGATTCGATGTGCGATGGAAGTGTTCGTGTGGAATCGCTCTGCCGTCTTTCAAAATCTCCACCAACTGTTAGATGCACAGGACTAAATGAAAAGTGCTGCTCAAGACGGACTCCCCAAAACGACGCTTTCGTCGAATCATCAATATTTTGATAAAGTCCATTTTGATAATCCGGCGGATTCCAATATTCTCGTTCAAGAGTGCTGTAATAGAAACTCGCTTGCGTGGTGGAAGAAGAATCCGAGAATATACGTGCGATTGTCGAAAGTGTAACGTCGCGGCGTGAGCGCTCATCGTGTGCATATTGATTGAATACTATTGCAGTTGCCTCATCGAAGAGTGACGCCGATTGTGATGGATCCACTCCACCATTAAGCCCGTTACCGGCTTTAGTGTAAAAATCAGTAAGCGCAATATTCAAACGATCCGAGAAATTATAGCGCAGCCGCGTGCGTACATTCCAAGCATCTAAATACGCGTTTGTATATCGCCCCACAGTAACAGTGCGTTGAAAACCAATCATCAAGTTCAAGCCGCGGGCAATATTCTGTGTGAAGAGACCATCGGTCAAAATGGTTCCATTTGGATCCTGAACAAATCGGAGTTTCGTTAGTGGGCGATAACTGTTGTACGAACGCGAAACGAAATTCAACGCCGTTCCGTCTTCGCCGGATGCCAAAATCGAAGTCGAGCCGGAAAGAATCTCGGTGTGATCGATAAATTCTAGCGGTAAGTCCGAAAGATTATATGTGCCGGTCACGGGATCGTTCATCGGGCGTCCATCTAACAAAATTTCGATGCCGCGTCCATCAACGCCAAATGCGTTTAGTTGTCCCCACTTGCCCGCTTCACCTAAATCGCGATAGAAAAATCCGGGGAGTTTCCACAGCAAATCTCCAACATACTTTGCATCGCTCCATAAGAATTGTTTTTGATGAAGCACGTCTGTCGTATCAACTTCGTTAATGATTTGCCCCATTCCAGGAAGGAAGCGAATCCGAACAGAATCAATAACAGTAGAATCAGCATGTGCGGTTGATATTGCGCCAACTCCGTTTTTTAGCGTGTCGACAAAGGATTGAGACTTCCGCGGCTCTATGACGATATTATGACTCATTGAATCTACGTTTATCGTGGATGTCCGGGTAATTACAGGCGATGTTTTTGTTTCGGTATGTTGAGCAGCTGCGAGTGCCGCAATAAGGAGTGAAAGAATAACAAGTGCAGAAATACGGATAATGAATTTCAAGATTTAGTCGATTTTAGGTTGGTGAATCGATTTGAACGAAGGCGCTGTAATCGAAGTTTGATAATTTTTTGGGAATGATGAAAGTGCAGCGAGCGCTTTCTTATTGTTTTCAAAAAAACCATATATCGATGAACCGCTGCCGCTCATCAATGAAAATACAGCCCCCATCTCGATTAACTTCTGTTTGATGCGGCTGAGTTCGGGATAAATTTTAAATACCGACAACTCGAAATCATTTTGAACAACTGATGCCAATTTTTGAGGATTGGACATTTGTTTCACAAGTTTGGTACGCAATCCGCTTGCTTTTTCATTTCGTTTTAATACAAGGTGATTGTAAGCCCATGCCGTAGGAATACGAATCAAAGGTGTAACAACTGCAATCCAAAACGGCATTGTAAAAGAAAAAGATTCCAAAATTTCGCCCCGCCCCGTAGCATACGCAGTTCCGCCATCGATGAAAAATGGAACATCCGAACCGATCTGTGCTGCAAGTGTATGCAATTGATTATTCGATAATTTTAATTCCCAAAAATGATTTAAGCCGCAAAGCACTGCCGCCGCATCACTGCTGCCGCCGCCGAGTCCACCACCGACAGGAATATTTTTTTTCAAATGAATCATCACTCCCTGTCGAACATGTTTTTCTTTTTGCAGGAGGTTTGCAGCACCAAGGCAAAGATTGGATCCATCTACTGGAACGAGAATGGAATCAGCAGTCATTGCTACTTTGTCATGCCGTTGCAATTCAATTTCATCAAAACAATCGATCTCGTGGAAAACTGTTTCTAGATCGTGATAACCATCCGATCTTTTCCCAAGGATATTAAGCCCGATATTAATTTTTGCGTATGCGCGGAGTTTCATTTTATTTTACCAACTGTCAGCGCTGCAAAGAAATAGTCTGCAAAATCTTCGCCTACAACTGCATCCCGGCAGAACTATAGCAGACAAGGAAGTAGAAGCTATCTTAACAATGATTTTAATTCACTCTGACAGCTAGTGTATTATTGACATAGCTTCTAATCAAAGTAAGCACAAGGGAAAATAACGGAATTACGTGGCAGATGCAAGGCATTGAATGGTATTAGCTTCTTTGATTGTTCCGGCATTTTTTCGTATGTTTTTTAACGAACGAGACCGAGCTATATGAATATCCCTAAGACGAAATCAACAATCATCGGTACAATTCACATCGGCGGTAATCATCCATTAGTGCTGATTGCGGGACCTTGCGTAGTCGAAAACCGCGAGATGATTTTTCAAACGGTAAAGATTATTCAATCCATTACACAACGACATCAGATGCCGTTCATTTTCAAGTCGTCTTATAGAAAAGCAAACCGCATGAGCGGCAATTCCTTTGCATCAATTGGCGACGAGAAAGCTTTAAAAATTCTTGCAGAAGTAAAACGCGAATTCGATGTGCCAATTCTTACCGACATTCATACCCCCGCCGAAGCAGCTATAGCGGCAGAGATTGCAGATGTATTGCAGATTCCAGCATTTCTGTGCCGACAAACTGAATTACTTGAAGCCGCTGGAAGAACCGATAAAGTCGTGAATATCAAGAAGGGACAATTCGTTGCACCGGAGGATATGCATCTTGCCGCGGAAAAAGTTGCTGCCACAGGCAATGATAAAATTCTGCTTACTGAACGCGGAACAACTTTTGGCTACCATAATCTTGTTGTGGATATGCGATCCTTGCCGATAATGCGAAAGTCAGGATATCCAGTGGTGTTGGATGCCACGCACTCTTTGCAGTTACCTGGAGGTGTAAAGAATCAGAGCGGTGGTCAACCCGAATTTATTTTCCCTATCGCGCGTGCCGGTGCTGCTGCTGGCTGTGATGCACTTTTTATAGAGACACATCCGAATCCTGCGGAAGCGCTTAGCGACGCTGCCAGCCAGTTAAAATTAGATTTGCTTGAAGAATTGGTGAAGCAAGTGAAAGCGATTGATGATTTGGTGAAGAGGATTTTAAATGAGATATTCAATAAAACAGTCTTCTTTTGAATTGATTTGCTGCTGTGATAAATAGAAACATGGCAAAGAAAACGAAACTAACAAATCTAAAGCATATCAGACTCCTTCTTCTTGACGTTGACGGTGTGATGACAGATGGAGGATTATATTTTTCCAATTCCGGAGATGAGTTTAAGAGATTCAACTCCACGGATGGATACGGCATAACTAAACTTCAGCAAGCAGGTATAAAAGTCGGTATAATCACCGGGCGATCATCAAAGATCGTTAAAAGACGAGCAAAAGAATTAAAAATCACAGAAGTATATCAGAATTTTCAAAATAAAACAGACGCATACGAATCCATTAAAAAGAAATTAGAGCTTACTGACACAAACATAGCGTATATCGGTGATGATGAGTTTGATCTTGCGGTGCTGGAGTGTGTCGGATTTTCTGCTGCACCTGCGGATGCAATGCCGGTCGTGAAAAAACAAGTGCATTATGTTTGCACACACGGCGGCGGTAATGGCGCTGTGCGTGAAGTCATCGATTTGATTTTAAAGAATCAGAGGTAACGAGAGAAACCTATGAATGCAAATGCCGCCATTGAAAAGGGAAAAGAAATTATTCGGATAGAAGCGGAAGCAGTCGCAGCGCTTGAATCGCGCATTAACGAGAATTTCGCGGTTGCAGTTGACATTATCTTCAACGCTAAAGGACGCGTAGTGATTACCGGTATCGGAAAATCCGGCATCATCGCTAGAAAAATTGCTGCAACATTAAGCTCAACCGGTACACCCTCTGCCTTTATGCATCCATCCGATGCAATGCATGGAGATTTAGGAATGGTCACACCGGACGATGTAGTAATTTTCATCTCTAAAAGTGGCGATATAGTAGACCTGTGGCAGCTTCTGCTGAGCTTTCATCAACTTGGCGTGAAAATTATTGCGATCACTGGCAACATTAATTCGGCACTCAGTAAGCAATGCGACATTGTTCTCGATGCGAGTGTTAAAGAGGAAGCGTGTCCGTACGATCTTGCACCGACATCCTCTACCACCGCAGCATTAGTTATAGGCGATGCACTTGCGATCACGCTTCTGCAAAAGCGCAATTTCACGCAAGAAGATTTTGCGATGTTTCATCCAGGTGGCAATCTTGGCAAACGGCTGCTTTTAAAAGTCGAAATGATGATGATCACCGGTGCAAATGTGCCGGTTGTGAAAGAAAGCGTTTCACTTTCCGATGCTATTATTGAAATCAGTTCAAAAAGACTTGGCGCCACGTGTGTCGTCGACAATTCAGGCGTTCTATGCGGCATCCTTACTGATGGCGACCTTCGCCGTCTGCTTCAAAGAACCACGAACATCACAGATCTCATCGTTCGCCAAGTAATGACTAAGAATCCTAAAACAATCCGCCAGAATATCCTTGCTGTTCAGGCGCTTAAAGTGATGGAAACATTCAAGATCACGCAGTTAATCGTTGTGGACGACAACCAACATCCTATCGGCGTATTGCATCTTCACGATTTAGTTGAAGCAGGATTAGGCGGAGAGTCCGGCACATGAAATCGTTCTGCATCTGGATGTTCTGTGCAGTTGCACTTTCGTTTATGGGTTGTGAAGAAAAAATTTCGCCTTCCGTTATCTCGACAGTTGAATTACCGCAACAAGAAAGCTGGAACAGCACTATTGTTGTGTCAGATTCGGGCCGCATCAGCGCAATCATCGTTGCGGGATACATTCGCGTATCTGAGTTGAGCCGACAAACAGAAATGAGCCAAGGTGTTAAAGTGCACTTCTTCGACCGCGAAGGTAAACAAACCTCTATACTCACGAGTGAAGAAGGAAGCGTGAACGAAGCGAACAACAATTTAGAGGCGCGAAAAAATGTCATTGTCGTTTCCAGCGATTCATCACGAATGATGACCGAACAATTATTTTGGGATAATCAACGCCAGCTCATCTATACACCGGAATATGTGCGAATCACAACCGTAAAAGAAAAAATGCAGGGACACGGATTTGAATCGGATCAAAGTTTGAAACATTACCGCGATTTTCCGTGTCACCGGACAGACAACGGTCGAATAATGCGTATGCGTATTCATGGTTTATATTCTGCCATTATGATTATTTGCTTGACAATTCCAGTTTTGTGTCAGCAAAGTAAAATCATCGAGATCCGTAGAGCTGATAGCCTTAACGTCAAACCAATTAACAATGAAGAAGTAAGAGAACTAACCGGAAACGTATATTTTGTCCAGATTGCAGCAGAGGGTGGTTTGGTGAAAGTATGGTGCGATAGAGCGCTTCAATTTATGAAACAGAATAAAATTGAAGTGTACGGAAATGTGAAAGTAGTCCAAGACAGCGTCACTATCCGTTCTAAAGAAGGCGTGTATTATGCCGAACGCAGGATGATGGAAGGAAAAAACGGAGTGCAGCTGGAACGCGGAAAAACTCATCTTACGGCACTCCAGGGAGAATACTTTGTGGATGAAAAACGATCGCACTTTATCGACGATGTTGTCCTTGTGGATACTTCCACAACGATCACTTGCAATGAAATGCATTACTTTGAGGCAGAGACTCGATCTATCGCTATCGGTAATGTACATGTATTCGAGAATGCTAATAGCGTAAATATCTATGGCGATTCGCTTATTCACATTGAGCAGAAAAAATTTACTCTCGTGTTAAAGCAGCCACGCCTAGTGAAGATAGACACATCCGCCAGTGGTATCATCGATACAATGGTGGTAATAAGCCGCGAGATGCAATCCATTCAAGACACTGCAGAACACTTTGTGGCAATCGACAGTGTGCGTATGGTGAAAGGCGATATGTCTGCAAGATGCGGCAAAGCAATATACTTCGTGAAAAACGACCTTATCGCACTGCAAACACATCCCATAATTTGGAGCGGCGAGAATCAAATCACTGGCGATTCCATTCGTATCCGAATGGAAGACAAGCGAATCAGAAGTATGTGGGTCAAAAACCGGGCGATGGCAATTTCACGTGTGGACACAGCTCTACCCAACCGTTTCAACCAATTAACGGGCAGGGAGTTGACAATGTACTTCCATGCAAATAAATTGGAACAGGTGGATGTACAAAAGAACGCAACGAGTCTCTATTATTTATTTGACAATAAAGAACCTAATGGCGCCAATAAATCCAGCGGTGATCGCATCTTCATCGATTTCGTCGCAGACGAAGTGGATCGTATAAAAATTGTAGGCGGCGTGCAAGGACAATATCTTCCCGAGAAACTGATTAATAAACACGAACAGGATTACAATCTTGACGGTTATCGGTGGTACGAGAATCGGCCAATTCGACAAGGCGTACACATTATTAACGAGTAGCATGGCAAAACAAATCAATAAAAATATTCCACGAACAAAGCGGCCTATCGCATCAACAAATAAAATCATCATGCGGCATAAATCACAGATAACAAAGCCCCATAAAACAAAACCAGGTGTAAAACAAACGCGTCAAGTTTCGATCATTACAGTTCCACGGCCAGCAATGCCCATCGTGACTGAACCAACAATTCCTCAAATCATTCTTCGCTCAGATGGATTAGTGAAGCGTTACAAAAAACGCGCGGTGGTGGATGAAGTCAGCATACAAGTGAAGCAGGGAGAAATTGTTGGCTTGCTTGGAGCCAAATGGCGCTGGCAAGACGACAACATTCTATATGATTGTTGGAATGATTCGGCCAAACGCCGGTAGAGTATTTATGGATGAAGTCGAGATTACAAAGTTGCCGATGTATAAGCGAGCCAGGAACGGCATCAGTTATTTACCGCAGGAGCCATCTGTGTTTCGACGATTATCGGTGCGGGATAATCTTATGGCAATTCTGCAAACCACATCGCTCACTCGCGAAGCGCAGGAAGAGAAGTGCACCCGGTTAATGGAAGAATTCGGACTTACGCATCTCGCGAAAAGCAAAGGTTATATACTTTCTGGCGGTGAGCGCCGCAGGACGGAGATTGCTCGCTCACTGGCACTTGATCCAAAATTTATTTTATTAGATGAACCATTTGCCGGCATCGATCCTATTGCTGTGGAAGATATTATGCAGATTGTCATCAAACTGAAAAGCAGAAATATCGGTGTACTCATTACAGATCACAATGTGCATGAAACACTTTCTATAACGGATCGTTCATATTTACTGTTTGAAGGAAAGATTTTAAAATCCGGCACCGCGGAATTTCTTGCTAACGATCCTGAAGCAAGGAAACTGTATCTTGGAGAGAAATTTAAATTAGATAGATACGAATAGCAACGACAAATAGCTAATTACAAATTGACTATTCAATATATCCCAACTCTAATCAATAAAGCCATGATTGTTGTTTTAGAAACAGGCACCGCCGAAAAGCAAATTGAAGAAATCATCCGCGTTTTGCATGATCACGGATTTGATGTACATCGCTCAACCGGTGTGCAACATACGGTCTTGGGTGCTATCGGTGTTCATCCGGAATTCGACCACCGGCAAATTGAACTGCTGGATGGTGTTGCAGAGGTTGTGCGTGTTACCGATCCGTTCAAACTAGCCAGTCGTGCATTCAAACGTGAAGGATCCGTGTTTGATGTTAGTGGAGTGAAAATCGGCGGACCTGAAGTTATTGTTATAGCAGGACCATGCTCGGTTGAAACCGAGGAACAAGTTTTTAAGATCGCAAAACATGTTAAGGATTCCGGCGCGAAAATATTACGCGGTGGTGCATTTAAACCGCGCACATCGCCTTATTCCTTCCAGGGGCTTGGTGAAGAGGGTTTAAAATTCCTACGTTCAGCAGCAGACGAGTATAAACTGAAAGTCATCACGGAAGTGATGGACAAAAGCCAGATTGACCTCGTGGAAAAGTATGCGGACATTTTACAGATCGGCGCGCGAAACATGCAAAATTACATGTTTCTGAAAGATCTCGGCAAAGCGTCGAAGCCAGTAATGCTCAAGCGCGGTATTGCCGCAACTATTGAAGAATGGCTGATGTCTGCAGAATATATTCTTGCAGGCGGCAATGAGAAAGTTATTTTATGCGAACGCGGCATCCGAACATTTGAGACTGCTACACGCAACACTATGGATATAAGCGCTATTCCGGTCATAAAGAAAAAGAGCCACTTGCCAATCTTTGCCGATCCGTCGCATGGTGTCGGCATTCGCGATAAGGTGATTCCGATGGCACGCGCCTCTGTTGCTGCCGGTGCAGATGGCATAATGGTAGAAGTGCATCACGATCCTGACCGTGCATTATCGGATGGCGCGCAGTCACTCTATCCGAATCAGTTCGAACAGTTAATGAAAGAAGTCCGTATGATTGCTCAGGCCATAAACCGCAATATTGCATGAGAGCTCCTATGGCAGAACAAAAGTTGCTTCCATTTAAGCGCATCACCATTATCGGCGTTGGACTCATCGGCGGATCATTAGCGCTTGCAATAAAGCATCGTTTTCCTTCCGCGAAAATTGTCGGTGTAGATAGACCACAAATTCTCAAACGTGCATTGGAACGGAATATAATCGACATCGCTGAACGTTCAGTGGAACGAGCGGTACGTTCTGCCGATCTTATTATTATAGCCGTTCCAGTTTTTGCAATTGTGAAACTTCTTCCTATCGTTGCCAAAAATATATCACCTCACGCCATCGTTACCGATACAGGAAGTGTAAAACGAGCAATAGTTAAACAAGCCCAAAAACTTTTTCCCGATGGCAACTTTATTGGCGGACACCCAATGGCGGGTTCAGAATTCTCCGGTATCGATGCGGCACACTCTTTATTGTTTCAGAACGCAATTTATATCCTAACCCCAATACATACAACGAATAAAAAATCGCTTCGAGTTGTTGCAAATTTTTTCACTTCGCTCGACGCGCGTATCTTCAAGATTGATCCTGCGACACACGACAGTGTTGTCGCCGCCGTTAGTCATCTTCCGCAACTTGCCGCAGTTGCATTAATGAACGCTGTCGGCAAACGACACCCGAACTCGCCTAATCATCTCTCACTTGCTGCCGGCGGTTTCCGCGATATGACGCGTATCGCATCAAGTCGATTTCTGATGTGGAAAGATATTCTCTCCGCCAACCAGAAAGAAATCGGTAAAGCACTTCGGCTTTTCATCAATCAATTAGAAAAGATGGCATCAGTTGTGGATTCCAATACTTCACTCCTTTCTACGGAGTTTAAGACATCACGCAATCTGCGGCTACACATTCCTCAATCGATGAAAGGATTTATGTCACCGCTTGTTGACTTGTCTATCTTCGTAGAAGACAAACCCGGCGAGCTCGCGCGTTTAACTTCTTCTCTGGCGAAAGAGAGAATAAATATTAAAGATATGGAGCTGCTCAAAGTGCGGGAAGGACGCGGCGGTACATTCCGTCTCTCGTTCGAGAATCACAGTGTCTCTAAAGAAGCTGCGTGCATACTTCGGCGTGCTGGTTTTGATGTAAGCGGAAAGTGACAAAACACAGAAAATAATTTCCTGAAAAATGTACTTGTGCTCTACTATGTCCTGCCATTTATCTGACTAAAGAGTTGTCAAAATATTTTCGAACAATAAGACTTATCTACGTTTGATTTTCATTATGAGAATATAGAATGCAAGGACAAATGTTACGCTATTGGCCAGTAATACCGGAAAAGATTTTATCATGGCACCATAAATAATCCAGAAAATGGTACCACCGCAGAAAAGCAGAAACATTCCCAAAGACAGATCTTCAGTCTTTTTTGTTTTGAAAACTTTGTATGCTTGAGGAATAAAAGAACTCGTAGTGCCGATTGCTGCGAGAATACCCACCACCTCCACAAAAAACATTTCGCTTTCTCCGATCAAAAAATCGTTACCTCAGTTAAAATGCAAATGAGAATTATCTATATTCAATATCTATTGAGATATTCAGGTTCTTATTCGAAGCCTATATTATTTTTTATCTGCCCCTGAAGGTGAATCTGGAGAGGGCTTTGAATCGGGTTTAGATTTAGACTCCGGTTTTGATTTTGAGTCAAGTCCAGACTCGGGCTTGGATTCAGATTTAGAGATAGGTTTCGACTTCGATTTCCTGCTGGAACTTGTGGATGTATTAGATTTCTGATAGTCGGTTGCATAAAACCCGCTTCCCTTAAATATCAGTCCAACGCCGCTCGACATTAATCGTTTGAGTGTAGGTTTGGCGCATTTCGGACACATTATCAGCGGATCAGATGACATCGTTTGAAATTCTTCAAATTCGTGACCACAGGATTTACAGCGATATTCGTATGTTGGCATTCTTACCTTTTACTCTATACTTTTAACATGATTAAATATACCTCCGATTTACCAAGATTTCAATTAGTTTTTCCAAAAGAGATAAAGGTGAAATGGAACTAAACGCAATCCGTCATCGTTTATAATATCACAACCCATTAAAAAGGAGACTATATGATCAGCAAAACTTTACAAGACACAATTAATGAACAAATCAACTTTGAACTTTTTTCTGCATATCTGTATCTTTCAATGTCGGCACATTTCGAAACGCAGAATCTCACCGGTTTCGCGAACTGGACACGCGTGCAATATCAAGAAGAAACGGGACATGCAATGAAGCTTTATAAATATGTGTTCGATCGCAGCGGTGCAGTAACATTGAAAGCTATTGCACAGCCGGCAACCAAATTTAAAACTCCGGTTGATATCTTTAAAGAAATTCTTAAGCACGAACAAAAAGTCACTTCACTCATCAACAAGCTGTACGAATTAGCAGTGAAGGAAAAAGATTATGCCGCGCAGATTTTTCTGCAATGGTTCATCAACGAGCAGGTGGAAGAGGAAAAGAACGCAACCGACATCATTAACATGTTGGAGATGATTGGCGACTCGCCCGTAAGTTTGATTATGGCTGATCGCCAACTTGGTGCACGCAAGGCAGGATAATTCTCGTCTAATACTTAATATGCGTAAAATATAAAGCCGCTTCACCGACTTGATGAAGCGGCTTTATTGTTTGCTTTTGGCTGCAGAAAAATCCTATTCCATCAGCAGCATCTTCTTAACTTGCACAATTGGCCTGCCACCATCTTGCGGCTGCGCGGTAAATCTGGCAAAGTAAATACCACTTGAGAGCTTTGAGCCATCAAAGGTTGTTGTGTGAACGCCAGCGTTTTGTAGTCCGACAACCAGAGTTCTTATATCTCTTCCTAAAATATCATATACCTTCAATGTCACGACGCTGGCCACTGATATTTGATAACTGATAACTGTTGTCGGATTAAATGGATTGGGATAATTTTGCATTAACTTTGGCGTCATCGGAAGATCATTATGTTGTAGATCCACAACACCGGTAGTTGGAGAAAACGAGTAAATATATACTTTCCCTAATGGATTATTATAATCAGGATAATAAGGCGCTCCAACTGCGATTTCTGAATATCCATCACCATTAATATCTCCAAGTACTGAAACACAATATCCAAATTGATCCCATTTATGTTCTCCTACTAAAAGGACTTTCGCAACTGTATCTATCACAGATCCACCAAAATAAATACGAGCTCCGCCGACCATCACTCCTTGAGAATTAACATAATTTCCTTCTCCTATAATAAAATCACTATATCCATCATTATTGACATCACCCCCTGGCCCAATTTGAGCTCCACTAAATGGATTAAATGTTATCATACTATCTGGATGCAGGTAGAGTCCAACAGACGCAGCAGAAAGCATGAAATCATTATATCCATCGCCATTGACGTCTCCAACATTTGCAATTTGAAATCCTATTTTTGGATTTCCTTTAAAAATATATTTAGGAACTGTGTCAAATTGAACACCTCCACAATAAATTCGCAATTCGCTGGTATCTGCAGTATTTAGACGTGGCGCCGATATCGCAAAGTCTGCATATCCGTCTTTGTTAATATCTCCAATACCACACACGGTATAACCGAAAAAACTGTTTACAGTTCCATCTGTTAGCGTCGCAACAGGATTTGTACTTATGGTTTTCCCTCCCAAATAAATATAGCATCGCCCGATGCCATCAGATTCATAAGAACTACTAATTGCAAAGTCGGCATAGCCGTCTCCATTTATATCTCCCAAAGCAGCTAAATTAACTCCGCATGGTTGAGGATAGATTTTATGGAACACTAACAACGAATCAAATGGCAAAGTTTTTCCACCAAAACACACATATACTTTTATATCTTCATAAATACCATAATCGATCCAGGTTCCAACAACAACTAACAAATCATCATATCCGTCACCATTGACATCGCCTATGCCTACAACTTGTGGCGTAGTAAATCTATAAGCCGCTGATGTATCGAATGGCTTCCCACCAAGATAAAGCTTAGTATATCCTCCACCAATAGAGCTAACGATAAAATCTTTATATCCATCGCCATTAACATCACCAACACCTCCAACCATTGCAAATTGATCACCGACTTTTTCCCCGATCAGTGTATCAACAAGATGGATGCTGGTTTGTCCAAAACCAGTTGACGTTAATATTAAGATAGATGTGATACTGCAAATTATTCTTCCTGTTTTAGCCACAGATAGTCCTCTTGAATTACCTTTTTTATAGAAATTCAACCCTACACTCACTCACAGAATTGTTTTCTTTATATCGGAATGGGTTATATTTTATTATTTCATTTTCACTTCTTTCTATTTTAACACCAGCATTGATTTTCGCATTATAAAGTGTCCTGCTGTCAAGCAATAGAAATAAACTCCGCTTGATAATCTTGAGCCATCAAAGGTTGTTGTGTGAGCGCCAGCGTTTTGTAGTCCGTAAACCAGAGTTCTTATCTCTCTTCCTAAAATATCATATACCTTCAATGTCACGACACTGGCCACTGATAACTGGTAACTGATGACTGTGCTTGAGTTAAACGGATTGGGATAGTTCTGGTATAAATCAAATTTATACGGAATTGTTTGTTTATTTTCTTTAACATCAGTTGGTTTTTTATATGAATAGATATAAACTTTGCCTAATGGATTATTGTAATCAGGATAATTAGGTGCCAAGATAAATAGTTTATCGTATCCATCGCCATTTATATCTGCATGAGATATAACATAACCATATTGATCCCATTTATTTTCGCCCTCAAGCTTATATTTATAGACACTATCAATTTTGCTCCCTCCTAGGTAAACAAAAGCACCCCCAACCATTATGCTATCAGAATTTAGGTAATTACTATTTCCAATAACAAAATCATTATATCCGTCATTATTGATATCAAAGTTAGATTCCATATTCATCACACCCTTTAAATCCCCAAGATAATCCATTTATTACAATAGATTTACATTGCCCCAAATAGATAAAAAATCTTATTAAGCCCCTCCTGCAACACAAAAATCCTTTTACTCTATTTTTATTTAAATCGCTTAAGCGTTTTTAATGATCGTGCCAGAATTATTACCAATGCTTTGATGTAAGAATCGTATCGGGTGTCGTGTGCATTGTCTTTCCACCATAATAAATATAAACTTTTCCCGAATCACTCCCATTTCCCGGTGCTCCAATAGCTAAATCATCATAACCATCACCATTGATATCACCAATATTAGCAACACTCTTACCAAAGTAATCTTCTATCGTGTCACTTGTAAATGTGATGCTTCTTTCCCATGATATTGTGTCCCCGCCCCAAAATAAATAAACTCTTCCCTTTCCATCTGTCCAATTATATGGTGAGCCGATAACAAAATCATCATAGCCATCTTTATTGATGTCGCCTACTCCCTGTAGAGTAGAACCAAAATCATCTTCTATCCACGGTTCAGAAAATTCCTTTATAGGTATCGTATCTATCTTTGTCCCTCCGAGATACAAAAATACCTTTCCTTTACCACCTGCTCCATTATCATAACTACCGCCTAAGAGGAAATCGTTATATCCATCTCCGTTTACATCACCTATACCTGCCATGTTTCCCAAGCCGTTTGGAGTCTCTTTTCCTGGATAATGAAAAGTAATAGATGTCGTGAGATTTATATTTGGCGAGCCAAGATAAAGTTTTATAGAATTGTACCCGACGGAGACCATAAAATCATCGTACCCATCTCCATTAACATCTCCAACACCTTTGACATTGATAATGTTTTCTGTTGTGGAGTGACCTGTGATAGTACCAATTAAATAGAGGCTGTCCTGGCTAATAGCCACATTGGTTAATAAGAATTGAATTGAGCAGAAATATAAAAACTTAAAATACCCTCCCTGCGCTTGCATATGCATATCTCCACGGAATAGATTAGATCAAAACCTACCGCCGAAACCCTTGAGTATGCCTCCTTTGCCACAGAAAATGCTACAAATTTTAAAAAAGAATGTCAAGTTTGAACATGTCGTATCTTACTAAAAAGTCTATCATATTTTAACAAAAGCTTGTCGTATTATCGATTATATTTTGCCACCATTTTGGTGCAAGAGTTGTCGTGTTTTATCGTTCTTTGTTATGATTTTTGTGCATGGAATACCATCTTTTTTTGAGAATATTTTTCTATTTGCCGGTACACACCGTTTTTGTTATCGGAAACCAGCTTTTTCCCTTTTTGCAATAAACACAAAAGCCGCCTCGTCGAACTAATGAAGCGGCTTTATTGTTTGCTTTACAAAGTGAAAGATATTCTAATTCTCTTGACATATATCTTATCCGAACGTGAAAGATTGAAAGAAGTTGATTCACGAATAGAGCTGAGTTCTTTCGGTAGTTTATCCTGAAGACTAACAAATAGTTTTTCATGAAGCTGAACTTCTTTCTTCCATAACTCCATATCTATATTCGTTGCATTTTCAAATTGTTTTCTCGAAAATTCCAATCCGCTCCAATCCATATCTTCATACTGCGGCATACAGCCAAGCGGACTTTGAACTACCTTGTGCTTTGCCGTTCACTCGCTCAACGATCCATTTCAGCGCGCGCATATTATCGCCGAAACCAGGCCATAAGAAATTTCCATCGACATCCACTCTGAACCAATTGACTCCAAAAATTTTCGGCGGATATGCAACTTTTTTCCCTATCTCAAGCCAATGCTTAAAATAATCGGCCATGTGATAACCACAAAACGGCAGCATCGCAAACGGATCGCGGCGCACCTGCCCTACTTTTCCTGCTGCGGCGGCTGTTGTCTCTGAACCGAGCGTAGCAGCAAGATACACTCCGTTCGCCCAATCGATAGATTGACAGACAAGCGGCGTTGTATTACTGCGCCGTCCACCAAAGATAAATGCCGCAATCGGCACGCCATCTGGATTTTCCCATTCTGGATCAATGCAAGGACATTGTTTTGCCGGAGTAGTGAAACGCGCATTCGGATGCGCCGCCTTACGCCCGCAGTCCGGCGTCCAAGGCTGTCCAGTCCAATCGGTTAGTTGAGGCGGAGGTGTTTTGCTCATTCCCTCCCACCAAACATCGCCATCCGGTGTGAGTGCAACGTTAGTAAAAATAGAATTCTTACTCGCAGTTGCCATTGCATTCGGATTTGTTTTTTCGGAAGTGCCAGGAGCAACACCGAAGTATCCGTATTCAGGATTGATCGCATACAGACGACCGTCTTTACCCGGTTTGATCCACGCAATATCATCGCCTACAGTTGTAACCTTCCACCCCTGCAAAGCAGGAGGCGGAATAAGCATGGCAAGGTTTGTCTTACCGCATGCGCTCGGGAACGCACCCGCGATATATGTTTTCTCACCTTGTGGAGATTCGAGTCCCATAATGAGCATATGCTCAGCCATCCATCCTTGTTCGCGAGCCATAGTGGAAGCAATGCGAAGTGCAAAACATTTTTTCCCCGAGCAGACGCATTTCCGCCATACCCGCTGCCAAAAGACCAGATTGCATGTTCTTCCGGATAATGGACAATATATTTTTCTTTGTTGCATGGCCATGGCACATCTTTTTGTCCTGATGTCTAATGGTGCACCAACCGAGTGGACACATGGAACAAACTCACCATCAATGCCAAGCACATCCCACACAGCTTTCCCCATCCGTGTCATAATGCGCATATTGACAACGACATACAGCGAATCTGTTAACTCAATACCGATATGTGCAATGTGCGAACCAAGAGGCCCCATGCTGAATGGAATAACATATAATGTCCGCCCACTCATGCAGCCGTCAAATAGTCTTTTCAGTGTCGCTTTCATTTCCACAGGATCGGTCCAATTATTTGTTGGGCCAGCATCGCTTTTATTTACACTGCAAATAAATGTACGATCTTCCACACGCGCAACATCACTGGGATCTGATCGGACAAAGGAAACTGTTGGGCCGTTTTTCTTCATTCAATCTTATAAACGATCCGGATCTTTATAAGTTGCTGACACAGAGTATCATTTTCATTTGAGAACCGTCGCACCAGTATACATTGTCTGGCTTCGTTAATTCAGCAATTTCTTTTATCCAAGCAATTGCTTTTTCATTTTTGACATATGCAGGCACATTCATAATTCACCCATGTATTAGTTCTTGTTATTAATAAAACAAAGATTCTTCGGTAAAGGTTTCTTACCAATCGCGTACAACTTTGCGAGTTCCGATTTGAATTTCGCGCGGCGAATTCGGATCCAATGCCCATTTGATTCGAGCTATTCCGTCTGCAACCTCGCTGGCTGCTCCGGCATAACTAAGCCGCAGGTGGCATTCCATACCGAAGTCTTTACCGGGAACGGTAACAACAAGTGCTTTCTTCAATAAAAATTCTGCCAATGCCATAGAATCTTTATTTAATGCACTAAAATTCGGAAAACAATAGAATGCGCCTTCCGGTTTTTCGACTTTCACTCCAGGAATGGATCGCAATTCTTGGATTACTGTATCGCGGTTTTTTTGTATTGTCGCAACAAGCTCATCAACACAATTCTGATCTCCTGTCAGTGCTGCTTCTGCAGCCACTTGACAGATGGGCGAATTACATGTCGTTGTTTGACTCTGAATATTTGTTATTGTTTTAACAAGCTTGCGATTAGCAACAACCCAGCCGATTCTAAACCCCGTCATTCCATATGTTTTGGAAACACCGTTGATAACAACGATATTGGTAGATTCAATATCTTTATTTGTGAAGTTGTAAACGGGCGCAAATCTTCTTGCCGTCGAATACAAGTTTGTGGTAAATATCATCCGACAGCAGATAAATATTCTTCTTTTCACACAGATCAACAATCTGATTGATTAACTCATCTGGAAAAATTGCTCCAGATGGATTGTTCGGACTGTTCACAATAATTACCCGAGTTGATGGCGTTATTACTTTTTCAATCTCCGAAAGTTTCGGATAAAAACCACCGTCTGCCGGTGTGACAATTACCGGAACCCCGTTGACCATTTTTACCATTTCCGGATAGCTAACCCAATACGGAGCCAAAATAATAACTTGATCTCCCGGATTAATGAGAGCATAGAGCAGATTAGATAAGGAGTGTTTGGCACCGTCTGAAACAACCACATTTGCGGTATCTATCGTTTTTCCATAATTTCTTTCAGTGTATTGAACAATGGCTTTTTTCAAAGAAGGAATACCATCAGAAGGAGCATACTTAATTTCACCTGAATTTAATTTTTCGACGGCACTCGCTATCACGTTCTGAGGGGTTTTATTCTTTGGTTCACCAATTCCTAAGTGAACAATCGCCTCTCCTTGTGCACGTAATCTTGTAGCTTCTGCATTAAGTTTCACAGTCGGTGACTCAGCAATTGATGCTGCCAGCTTGCTGATATCCATAAAAGTTGCTCCTGATAACAAAATTACTAAGGAATGCAATCACTATTGACGATTAACTTAAATTCCTAAAACCATACGAACATAATTTATTAATAAGTTACATTTTTTTTTGAAATATCCAATAGATGGTGAGTGCGGCAGATTCCATGTCAAGAAAAATGCGTAGTGTCTCAATTTAATATTACTGGCGAGTGATGTCAGGAGTTTCCTCCTGACATCCAACAGGATCGGTCAGGACGTCCGCCCAATAAGACGGCGGACAAGTAACTCCTGACCGCACGAAACTGAGACACTACCAAAAAATGATTGAAAAATGATTGAGTTTGTTTGTAAGGGAATTCTTCTGTATTTTTATATAAGTGAATTTATTAAACCGAAATTAAATTATGAGAGCTATCATCCCAGTTGCAGGTATTGGCAGCCGACTTCGTCCGCACACTTACTCCGTACCTAAAGTGCTGCTTAATGTCGCCGGGAAACCAATAATTGGGCACATTCTAGATAAAATTATTAAAGCTGGTTTTGATGAAGCCACTATCGTTGTCGGATATCTTGGCGAGATGATCAAAGAATATGCTCTGAATAATTATAAAATTAAATTTGATTTTGTAGAACAAGAGGAACGCCTCGGCTTAGGACATGCTATCTATCTTTCACGGCACACGTTTTCGAGCAAGCCAATTCTGATTATCCTTGGCGATACGATTTTCGATGTCGATCTTAAATCGATGATCGCGAACCAACAAACACAAATCGGTGTTAAATATGTTGATGATCCGAGAAGGTTTGGAGTAGCGGAAACGACAAATGGGCACATTGCACGTTTGGTAGAAAAACCAGAGAAACCAAAAAGCAATCTTGCCATCGTTGGTCTTTATTATATTATACAACCGCAACTCTTAGTAAAATGTTTAGAAGAGATGATTAATAGTAATAAGCGCACAAAGGACGAGTTTCAATTAACTGATGCACTTCAGATGATGATAGACCGCGGCGAACAGATGAAAACCTTTCCAGTGGAAGGATGGTTTGATTGCGGTAAACCGGAGACTCTGCTTTCTACTAATCAGCATCTTCTCGGATTTCAGCCGGTGCCTGCGCCTATAAAAGGTGTTGTGATTCAACCGCCCGTATTTATTTCAAAGAAAGCAAAAGTTAGCAACGCAATTATTGGGCCAAATGCAACGATCGCCGATAATGCGGTCATAGAAAATTCCATCATCCGCAATTCAATAATCGGTGAAGGAGCAACAGTTGTGAATGCTCTTATTGAAGAATCTTTAATCGGCATCAATGCTGTTGTGCGCGGTAATTACAAACGAATTAACATCGGCGATTCATCTGAGTTAGAGTTTTATTGATTACCCTGCTGTCCGCGGCAATCCTGAATTGACTCATCGATTCGTCTAAAAATTATTAAACAATCAAATATGTACGGAGAAAAAATGAGAAATTTATTTACATCCGAGTCTGTATCTGAAGGGCATCCTGATAAAGTTTGCGATCAGATTTCAGATGCAGTGCTCGATGCGTTGCTCGAACAAGACAAGGCATCGCGAGTCGCATGCGAGACATTTGTTACAACCGGCATGGTTCTCGTCGGCGGGGAAATTACCACAAAAGGTTATATTGAAATCCAAGAAATTGTACGCAACGTTATTCGTGACATTGGTTACACGAAAGCCGGTGTCGGATTCGATGCAGATTCGTGTTCAGTCCTTTCTGCCATTCATTCACAATCACCGGATATCGCACAAGGTGTTGATACCGGCGGAGCAGGCGATCAAGGAATGATGTTTGGATACGCCTCTTCGGAAACCCCAGAGTTAATGCCAGCACCGGTTATGTTTGCGCATAAACTAGTCCTTCGTTTAGCAAATGTTCGTAAGAAACAACCAACGCTAATGCCGTACCTTCGTCCTGATGCAAAATCTCAAGTGACAGTTGAATATGACAATAACGGAAAACCTATTCGTGTAGATACTGTTGTCGTCTCTACGCAACATGACCCAGAAGTAACACAGAAAAAAATCAAAGAAGATGTTATTGAACTAATTGTGCGCGACGTTATTCCATCCGAAATGCTTGACAACGAGACACACTATTTCGTTAACCCGACCGGCAGGTTTGAAATCGGCGGACCGCACGGTGACAGCGGTTTAACCGGACGTAAAATTATAGTTGATACTTATGGTGGACGCGCACCACATGGCGGCGGCGCATTCTCGGGTAAAGATCCGACAAAAGTTGACCGCAGTGCTGCATATGCAGCACGGCATATTGCAAAAAATATTGTCGCGGCAAAACTTGCTACGGAATGTCAAATCCAGGTTGCCTATGCTATCGGAGTCTCTGAACCGATATCTATCCAGATCAAGACCTTCGGTACCGGTGTCATTCCTGATGCGCAACTTTCAGATTTAGTGATGAAGGAAGTCGATCTGACACCTCGCGGTATCATCAAACGCCTCAATCTGTGCCGACCGATTTATCGCAAAACGGCTTCATACGGGCATTTCGGCCGTAACGAAAAAGAGTTTACTTGGGAAAAATTGGATTTAGTGAAAACCTTACAGAAAGCAATAAGGTAAAATTTGTGCGCGATAATTAGCTGAACAATTGATTATTTAACGATTTAACAACTTAACTTCAAAAAAAATGAACGAGAAAAAAAATAAGTTTAAAGTAAAAGATCTTTCATTGGCGAAAGCAGGTAAACTCCGCATCGAGTGGGCGGAATCCCGTATGCCAGTTCTGATGGCATTAATGAAAAAATACAGCAGAACGAAACCATTCAAAGGCTATAAAATTGCCGGGTGCCTGCACGTTACAAAAGAAACAGCTGTGCTTGTGAAAACATTTGCCGCAGCTGGTGCGCAAGTCAGTTGGAGCGGATGCAATCCACTTTCCACACAGGATGATGTAGCCGCAGCACTTGCCGCCGAAGGCATCAGTATTTTTGCCTGGCACGGAATGAACGTTAAAGAATTTTACTGGTGTATTGAAGAGACATTGAAGTTTAAACCGCAACTCACTCTTGACGACGGTGCAGATCTTATTTTCACTGTACACAATAAACACAAAGAATTAATCCCGACTATCATCGGTGGAACAGAAGAAACAACCACAGGCGTACATCGTCTCCGTGCAATGGCAAATGATGGCGCACTTCAATATCCAGTTATCGCTGTGAACGACGCCGAGACAAAATGGGACTTCGACAATGTATACGGCACAGGCCAATCAACGCTCGATGGCATTATCCGTGCAACCAGTGTATTGCTGGCGGGAAAAAACTTCGTTGTCGCTGGTTTCGGTCACTGCGGCAAAGGTGTCGCAATGCGCGCTAAGGGACTCGGAGCAAATGTTATTGTTACAGAAGTGAAACCAACCGCCGCCTTAAAAGCAACTTTGG
The DNA here is from genome assembly GCA_963727825.1 of Ignavibacteriota bacterium. Taxonomy (GTDB): domain Bacteria; phylum Bacteroidota; class Ignavibacteria; order UBA10030; family UBA10030; genus Fen-1298. The sequence continues at coordinate 284,191 of CAVSHO010000009.1, forward strand.
AAGGTTTTCGCGTGATGAAGATGGATGATGCAGCAAAAGTTGGCGATATATTTGTAACTGCCACAGGTGTGAAAGATATTATTATCGAGCGGCATTTCAAAACAATGAAGGATGGAGCGATCATTTGCAACACTGGTCACTATGATTGTGAAATTAACATTCCGGATCTCGAAAAAGTCTCTAAAAGCAAGCGTGAAGTCCGAAAGGACAACGAAGAATACACATTGAAAAATGGCAAACGTATCTTCTTGCTTGCGAAAGGACGTCTTGTCAACCTTGCTGCCGCAGAGGGACATCCTTCTGAAGTAATGGATATGTCATTCGCGAATCAGTTTATGTCACAGCTGAGACTTGTAGAAATCCATAAAAAGGGAAAGCGATTAGAAAACAAGGTATATGATATTCCATCAGCACAAGACCAGGAAATCGCTGGCGTGAAACTTGCAACAATGGGCTATAAAATTGATAAGCTTACAAAAGAACAGGTGAAATACAACGACGATTATTCAGCCGGAACGTAACTCTCTATATTAACCTTTCGAAAATATATTCAGCGTGGGCGCAAATGAACTTCGGAAGGTTTTTTATTTTGACTTCAAGAAAAAGATAGTTACGTTATTGAAAATATTTGCACAGAATCTGCACCGATAATAGACTTTGAACATTATAGGAGTTCAATTGTGGAAAAAAATTCCGCATCATATAAATTTGAGAAACGAAAGAAAGAAATCGCGCGCCAAAAGAAACAGGAAGAGAAACGGAAGCGTCAATTAGAAAAGAAACAAGGAAAACTGGAAGAGATGCCTTTGATTTCTCCCGATGGAACACCAATTACTCCTTTAGAAGAAATTGACGCAGAAATACATTTAGATGACAGTATAGATCCAATTGAGTGAATAATCTCCATTTTCTGACCAGTAACTTTGTAAACTAATTTTGTCGAGCAACTTTTTAGATAATTTTATTTTGGATTATAGACAGCAGTAAATACAGCGATTCGACCAACAGATACGAATTTTCAATCCTTACATTCATCTCAATCTTTTTTTATTTTATTCATATTCTATAGAGTATAGAATCACAGGCACATTTTTTCTAACACGCGCTCAATCAATAATTATTTAAGAAGTTAACTTATGACCAAAGAAATCTTTCTCAAGCAACTCAAAGGGAACACATTTGCTGCAAAAGCCGGATCCAATCATTGGGTAATGATGGATGCGAAAAAAGATGTTGGCGGCAACGACGGAGCCTCAACTCCGAAAGAACTTGTACTGATGGCGCTTGCTGGATGTACTTCAATGGATGTCATTCCCATACTCGAAAAGAAAAAGTCACCGGTGGTTGGTTACGAATGCATCGTAAAGGGAATTGAACGGGACGAGCATCCAAAAATATTTACAGAAATTCATATTGAATACGTTTTCTACGGCGACGGCATCAAACCGGAGGACGTGGAACGTGCAATAGAACTCTCAGTATCAAAATACTGCTCGGTCTCGGCAATTCTTTCAGCAAGTGCAAAGCTGACACATTCGTACCGGATTGAATCGGCAATAAAACTTCTTAAATAGCTAAATATTATCAATAGAAGTGTTGGCAAATAAATGAAAAGGCCCTGAATATTTCAGAGCCTTTCATTTTAATTTTATGTCGCTCATTATTAGAGATTTTCGATAACCCTTAGCAATTCATCCTGAACTATCGGCTTCTGCATAAAGGCTTCGACATTTGCAGCAAGAATACTTTGCGGAGAAAAATTTGCTGCATGCGCAGTTACAATGATTACGGGAAAGTTTGGATTTATTTCCTTTACCCACTTTGTGAACTCCATTCCATCCATTACCGGCATTTCCAGATCAACAATTGCTAAATCCACTTTTGATGTCCGCATAATTTCTAATCCCGCAGAGCCGTTGGAGGCGTTTAATACCACATACCCTTTCTTTTCCAACACCCGTTTAAGAATTATGCAATTGAAATCTTCATCATCTATTACAAGTATTGTTGATCCATTTTTCATGTTATCAGTTGAATATTTATTATTGAAGATACATTTCCATCAATTCTTTTGCAAGTAAATAGCTCTTGGCTTTGAATTTCTGGAAAGCTTCATTATCTTATTATTACTTATTTAAATTCCATAAAAAGAAAACCCTTGGAGAAAATAACATGTCATCAACTTTAGACCAGCTCTGTATCAATACAATTCGCACACTTGCAATGGATGGCGTTCAAAAGGCAAAATCCGGGCACCCCGGTATGCCGATGGGTATGGCGCCTGTGGCGTATGTACTTTGGACTAAACACCTCAACTATAATCCAGCTAATATGCATTGGCAGAATCGTGACCGCTTCGTTCTTTCCGGCGGACATGGTTCAATGCTGCTGTATAGCCTTCTCTATCTTACAGGATATAAAGTCTCTTTGGATGATTTGAAGAGCTTTCGTCAACTTGGAAGTCTGACCCCAGGTCACCCTGAATATGGCCATACTGATGGCGTGGAAGTCACCACTGGTCCGTTGGGACAAGGATTTACTAACGGTATTGGTATGGCAATTGCTCAGAAGTACCTCGCTGCCCGCTATAATAGACCTGGATTTAAGATTGTCGATTATAATATTTATGCAACACTTGGCGATGGCGATTTAATGGAGGGTATTACCTCTGAAGCAGCGTCACTTGCCGGGCATTTGCAGCTGGACAATCTTATTTATATTTACGATGACAATCATATCAGTATTGATGGGCCTACCGAAATAGCATTTACGGAAGACCGCGCGAAACGTTTTGAAGCTTACAACTGGCACGTGCAAAAAGTTGATGATGGAAACGATATTGAGGCAATCGACAAGGCAATTCAACTTGCAAAGAAAGAAACTGGACGCCCTTCTATTATAATGGTACGGACACACATTGGGTTTGGAAGTCCGAATAAGCAAGACACGGCCGAGGCACACGGAACAGCGCTTGGAGACGAGGAAATTAAATTAACTAAAAAGAACTATGGATGGGATCCGGAAAAACAGTTCTTTATTCCAGATGAAGCACTGGCACAGTTCCGCAAAGCTCTAGATGAAGGAAAAAAGAAAGAAGACGCTTGGCAAAAGCTATTTGCGGAATACAAGAAACAAAATCCTGAATTAGCAACAGAGATAGAGAATATCCGCAATGGTAATTTTGGCGAAGCATGGAAGAAAGCATTGCCGGCATTTACAGATGCGATGGCAACGCGCGAAGCATCAGGCAAGATACTGAATGCCATCGTCCCATTTCTTCCGTCAATAATCGGCGGCTCTGCTGATCTCGCGCCATCGAATAACACTTTCGTGAAAAGTATGGGTGAGTTTCAACCGGGCAATTACGGCGGACGTTATCTGCGGTACGGCGTACATGAACATGCGATGGGCGGCATCATGAATGGTATGGCTGTAACGGATGGCCTTATTCCTTACGGCGGAACATTTTTTGTTTTTTCGGATTATATGCGCGGATCAATACGGCTTGCTTGCATCATGGGCATTCGGCCGATTTATGTTTTCACGCATGATAGTATCGGTGTAGGCGAAGACGGGCCGACGCACGAACCGGTTGAACAGCTTGCAGCATTGCGCTGTATTCCAAATATGATTTCTCTGCGTCCATCAGATGCAAACGAAACAGTTGCCGCATGGAAATTTGCAATTGAACATAAAACCGGACCAATCGCGTTACTGCTAACACGGCAGAAACTGCCGACCATTGATAGAACAAAATATCCTTCAGCGGATAATCTTACAAAGGGGGCATACATTCTCGTCGAGAATTCCTCCTCGCCGAATCTCATTCTCATTGGCACCGGTTCTGAGGTTCAACTCGCGCTTAGCGCATATGAGCAATTAGTGAAGGAAGGCGTTAAAGTCCGTGTGGTGAGTATGCCATCATGGGAATTGTTCGAGCAGCAAACAAAAGAGTATCGCGATTCCGTTCTTCCACCAAACGTTAAAAAACGCATCGCAATTGAAGCTCTTATTACAATGGGTTGGGAAAAATATGTCGGCGATAGTGGAAAAATTATAGGTATGAATTCATTCGGCACCTCTGCACCGGTGGATGTCATCTTCAAGCATTTCGGATTTACCGTGGATAATGTAGTGAAAACGGCGAAGGAAATTTTGTAGTTTTATTTCAACAAACTATAAGTCCTCTTGCAAAAAATGGAGACAAAAGGACATGGTATGACACGTGTCTTTAATAGAGTTTCTGAGACGCCGAAAAGAAAGTCTTTACGTCATTAGATGCCGGAAGCAGAAGTTATCCTATGGTCAAAACTTCAAAGTCGCCAAGTGGATGGTCTGAAATTTCGACGACAGTATAGCGTAGGCAGGTTTGTTGTTGATTTCTATTGCTCTGAATTGAAATTGGCAATTGAAGTTGATGGTGACAGTCATTTCCAAGGTGGGCGCTGAACAGCGTGATGCAGAACGTGAGACTTTTATCAAACAATACGGCATCAAATTTCTTCGATTTACTAACTCTGATGTGAGAGAAAATCTTTACGGTGTATTATCACAGATTTGGGATGCAGTCAATTTGATGAAACCAAAGTGACACCTTTCCCATCCTTGCCAAGGAGGGGTGTCCCGATTGCATCGGAAAATGAAATCGGGACGGGGTGGTCGAAAAAAAATACGACCCCCTGTAAGTCCCCCTTGATAAAGGGGACAAAATTAATGTTACATAAATTCGCAATCATTAAATAAAAACTATGCATCGATTCCTTTTTTATTTGATTCTTATTATCATTTTCGGAATATCATATTCTCATGGAGGTGAACCGAAAGAGATATCATTTGATCAGACACCTGATAGTAAGATCAGTACACGCATCTATCAAGACCAATCGCAGACTGAACAAACCGAAAGCTCAAAGAGCAGCATATATTTTCAGTTTAGTACTAGTGGATTATATTCATTACTAACGGATTGGAAAAACCAAAACCTCCAGACTGATGGAACAACTCCTTCAACCAAATCCTTTGTTTTCGGAGCCGAGTGCGGTTGTGTTATTAATAAGTATATTCAGGTTGGCTTCGGATATGAGTATTTCTTTACTACAAAAGTCTCAACTCAGGAAGCCACTGGAGATCAAATCAATAGCACATTCTTCTATGGATCCATCAAAGCTGAGATGCCGCTTGAATCCGTCCCAGATCTATCTTTATTTATCGACCTTGATATTGGTTCGATTTCGGCGACAGAGGTCTTAGAAAACTATGGTGAAGAATTAGATTTTAATAGAACAGGATCAACTACAGGATATCGATTTATGCTTGGCGCACAATATTTTATGACAGATAATTGGTCTATTATGGCCGGAGGAGGATATCTTTTTGGAAAAGTAAATAAGGTAACCGTGGGTGGACAAACCTGGCCCAATTACTCACTGGACTTATCCGGTTTCACAATGAGATTTGCTGTTAATTATCATATTCCATTGTAATTGCAACAGACGAAATTTAAATCGAATATTGATAAAATTAAATAATTTGTATTTTATCTTCAAACAGCAAATCTATAACGAATCTCTAATCTAATTATTCTATGAACTCTTCTTCCGATCTTCCCGTTCTTAGCCCTGAATTCCGTAAGCAACGCATCATCAATTGGATGTCGCTTGGAGTTCTGTACGCATTCTTCTATATGACGCGTTACAATTACACCGCAGTCGCCCCCGCTCTGGCGGATTTACTCGGTTGGAAGAATACGGATCTTGGCGTATTCGAAACGATCATGCCGCTTGTGTATGGACTTTCCGTTGTTTTGAATGGCCCTTTCGCTGATCGAATCGGCGGGAAAAAAGCATTTCTCTTCGGAGCCATTGGTGTTGCAATTATGAACTTTCTGTTCGGCCTTGCGAGTCTCGCTGTTATTTCTCCGGCGGTCTGGGAAGGAATCGGAATGGCACGCCATGTCATCATTCCTGCTTCTCTTAAATTCGGATTATCAGGCGGAATGATTCTTACGCTTATGGCAATTGTCTGGGGATTGAATGGATTCTTCCAATCGTTCGGCGCGCTTTCGATTGTGAAAGTTAACGCTCAATGGTTCAACGTCCGAGAGCGGGGCACATTTGCTGGAATTTTCGGTGTGCTGATTCGCTTGGGATTACTATTAGCATTTCAGGGTGTGCCGCTTATTTTACTTTTTTTCCCGTGGCAGTATGCGTTTTGGATTCCAGGTGCGTGCGTATTGGTACTCTTTGTCATCAACTATTATTTTATGTTCAATTCGCCTAAAGATGCGGGATTGGGTGACTTTGAAACTGGTGACGATCCAGAAGACAGCGATGGCAAACCGTCGTCTCTTAAATATGTTCTTAGCAGGGTTTTTGCATCACGCATTATGTGGATGATTGCACTTGGTTCAATGATGATTGGTTTCGTGCGCCGGAGTGTAGTGGATGCCTGGTGGCCAAAATATTTTGTGGATTTCTATGGCGCAGACAAAGCGCACTTCGCGACTTATCTTCCATACATAATTGCGACGTGGGGAATTGCGATCGCCGGTATCGCAGGCGGGTTTGTGTTCGGTATCGCTTCAGACCGCACCTTCGGCGGACGGCGCGGACCGGTAATTACATTCGGATTCATCGGGATGGCAATAATTCTCGCTCTCTTTGGTATATCAGATATTCTCAACTTTGGCCCTGTGATGGCAGCGTGCTGCATTGTGCTTCTCTCATTCTGTGTAAACGGTGCGCATGGAATGATTGGCGGTGCAGCATCGATGGACTTCGGTGGGAAAAAAGCTGTGGCAACAGCTGCCGGATTATTCGATGGAATGCAATACCTTGCCGGCGCATTTGTTGGAATAGGTGTCGGTTATATCACTACAAACTGGGGCTGGGAAGCGTGGCATTGGGCGCCAATTCCATTTGCACTTATCGGCGCTTATGTAATGTCGCGTCTGTGGAACGTGATGCCGAAAGGGAGAAGCGGACATTAATCAAGGAATCCGGTCACCGACCGGATTAAATTATAATCAATCCTTTTTTAAAATCTATATCAATCCGATTTGATAATCGGATGCTACAATATTGAATGAATATGTAGAATCCAGTCACCGACTGGATTCCATAATCATCCGATCTAATGATCGGATTCTACTCAACGGATTTTATTTCTGCAAACTCCATAGTTTCTTCGTTACACGCTCAAGCTCGGGAGCGATGAGTGCCGGATCCATTGTCTTCTCCGGCATGTTCTCAAATGCACAATATGGAATCTTGTGTCCCTTCACTTCGATGAAATTTGGATCATTCGCTATCAATTGTTCCCAATCGTTTGTCTTGTAATAGAATTCCATCTTCTCATCCGGTAAAGAATGATAGAGAATAGAATCTTCCTGACCGGGCCGTGCACGTCTGCGATTCTTGCGGACAGATTCTTCATACGGTACTTTGATATACATCAGCGATGCTTTGCTGAGCATCTCGTCCGAAAGAAATGTCAATGCATGATGAATAGCATTTTCACCTCCTCGTGCGAATTCCACAAGTGTTGTCATCTTATCATGATATGCTGGGTCTTTCAATACTTTCTTTTTGTAATCCAGCGCTATACGATCCATATACAAATCCCAGATATATTGATCCTTGAACCAATACTTTTCGTCGCTCCAGATACGCGGCTTGCTGAATCGCGTCATCAAATCATCTAATTCAAATGTCTCCCACACATAAACGAAATCATCAAGTTCCTCAAAGTTGGCAATGTGAAATTTTTCCAACCGTACAATTGGATCGCATTTTTTTAGAAAGTCTATGACTTCAGATTTACCGGCAGCCGGTCGCCCGGTAATAATCAGGATAGGAAAATGTTGATTCATGATTGTTCCTTTTAATATCTTTATTTCACTTCTTTGATGCGGTATTCGATCTCGGAGGAGATTTCTTTCATCGCCCGGACTTTTGTTTCGATAGCCGAGAAAACAGTTTGATCAAGTACTGTAAGCTTTGATGGCTTTAATCCAAAATATTTTTGGGACTCTCCCATCATATAATCGCTCGCAACACCGGTATAGATTTTCGATTCCTGCAGTGGTTTTCCGTTCACTAAGAATTTCTGGAAATCGATTTCTCCGTTCTCCTTTTTCTTCCATTCGCACTGAATGCCTGAGGTCTGGACACCACCTTGTTCCTTAATGATGAATTCAACCATCAACCGAATCTGTTTTGCTGTTAAAGGGAATGTTGTGAGTAAATTTCTGAACGGCAGGATCTCAAAAATATCCCTCTTTGTGATCTGCCCTGCTGAAAGGTCTTTTCGAATGCCGGAGGAATTCATAAATGATACATCCGCATTGACTGCTTCACGTTGTGCATCGGCAATAAAGTTGCCAATACCGCTTTCACCATGCCCTCTCTTCCAATCGGTCTTTAGTGTAGCAATGACTTTTGAATAGTCCTGATCTATTACTGATTTCATAGAGTCAATAAAAGCAGAAAGCTCCGTCTTTGGTCTGGTAGCATTGTACCATAGTTGGACAAGGTTCCCATCGTACAAAATCACATGATGTTTTTCTACCTTTAAATCGAGAACGCCAAGATTTTCACAATTTGATCCAGTTTGTACGATGAGTACACCATTGATATTTTTTGGATGACTAAGCCGCGTATGCGAATGTCCGCCGACAATTAAATCTAAACCTTGCACATTCATCGCCAAAATTGAATCTGCATCTACACCTTCGTGAGTGAGCGCAATCAGCAAATCTGTTTGAGGATTAAGCAATGCAATAAGCCGCTTCACAGTCTCAATCGATGGAAGGATTTTGATACCTGCAGCTGCTGTTTTGGTTGACGAGATTGTAGAAGTCATCAGACATTATGCCGATAATGCCGATCTTCAATCCATTTTTCTCGATGATGATATATTCCTTATTGTTGACGGGAAATTGGTTTAACGTATCGAGAATATTGGCAGAGATTGTAGGAAACTTTGCAACGCTTTGTCAGCTTACGAAGATTATGCCACTGAAATATCAAAATCATGATTGCCCGGCGTCCACAGCTCATAGCCAATGCGATTCATCATTTCAAACAACGCCCCACCTTCAGCGCCATCGTATGTATATTCTGTGATCGGATTTCCAGTCATCACATCGCCGGCATCAAGCAATAGGGTTGTGGACTTAACGCGGCGCAAGCTGTCAACGACAAACGAGAGTTCATTAAATCCACCTACAAGAGGTTTGGGATTATCCTTCACCCAAAATGCTTCATGCGGAATAAAACTCGCGTGGATATCGTTGGTATGTAAAATAGTAATCGTTTTCGGCTGGCAAAACGAAACCGTCAGTGACGTCAATAAAATGATCATCTGTAGCATGATCCTTGTGAACCGCTGTACTGATGTTTTCATAAATAATCCTGTTATGTGATAAGAATTGTTGCGGGCAAGATACAGATAAAAAACATCTTTCGGAATAGCTCATGCTGCTATTTATAGTAATTATTCCATTTTTATCAACAAAAAAAAGGGCGAATCGTGCGATTCGCCCCCTTCTGAAAAATTATCTATTTAGTGTTTTATTTCCCATTGCCATTTCCGTTGCCAAGTTTACCGGCAAAGTACGCATCGTAAGCGCTCATATCGAAATGTCCATGACCGCTTAGATTAAAGAGAATATTTTTTTTCGTTCCTTCAACTTTAGCTTTCTTTGCTTCCTCAATTGCCGACTTGATAGCATGTGATGATTCCGGTGCGGGAATGATTCCCTCGGTTTGGGCGAATAGCACACCCGCTTCGAAGACTTCCATTTGATTATATGCCTGAGCTTCGATCAACTTTTCATGATATAATTTGCTGATAATCGGCGACATCCCGTGGTACCGGAGTCCACCCGCATGAATGGAAGGAGGTATAAAATCATGACCAAGGGTATACATCTTGACCATAGGCGCCATACCGGCGACATCGCCTAAATCGTACCGATATTCCCCCTTTGTCATTGAGGGACAAGAAGTCGGTTCGACGGCAATCCCTCGTACCTTTTTTCCTTCGAGTTTATCTTTGATGAAAGGCAGTACAATTCCGCCAAAATTGGATCCGCCGCCGACACATCCTATAACGATATCGGGATATACACCTGCTTTTTCTAATTGCTTCTTCGCTTCCAATCCAATTATCGTTTGATGTAATAACACATGATTGAGCACACTCCCAAGTGAGTATTTCGTATCATCACGTCCAACAGCATCTTCAACCGCTTCGCTGATTGCTAAACCAAGACTGCCGGTACATTTCGGATCTTTTGCCAATGCATCGCGCCCTGCTTTAGTATCTGTACTTGGACTTGCAACTACTTCTGCTCCCCAAGTATGAATCATTGAGCGGCGATACGGTTTTTGTTCGTAACTCACTTTCACCATATAAACCTTACACTGCAAACCAAACATCTTGCACGCAAGTGCAAGTGCACTTCCCCATTGTCCAGCTCCTGTTTCTGTGGCAATACGTTTTACCCCCTCCTTTTTATTGAAGTACGCCTGAGCAAGCGCTGTGTTTAGCTTATGACTTCCTGCAGGGCTAACACCTTCGTACTTGTAATATATCTGAGCAGGTGTATCGAGTGCCTTTTCAAGATCCAGGGCGCGAATAAGAGGAGTTGGACGAAATGTTGCATACGCACTCCGCACTTCATCCGGGATTTCTATGAAGCGTTCCGCGCTTACTTCCTGCTTGATTAATTCCATAGGGAATATTGGGGCAAGATCTTGTGGACCAATCGGCTGTTTAGTACCTGGATGTAAAGGCGGATCTAATGGAGTAGGTAAATCGGCTGCAATATTATAATAGTGTGTCGGGATTTCGCTCTCTTCGAGCATAAATTTACGTGGCATAATGACCTCCGTGTTATTGATTATTGATTTTATTTATGTGATTTAAAATTGTGAACAGAGGTTCCCACGATAAATCGATTCGGCAAAAAACGAAAAAAGTGGGAACGCACTAGTCCGCGTTTCCACCTTTGCTGGGTAATCGATGTAAATGAGCTACCTCAGAGGAAGCGCGGACTTTATCCAGCGCCACCACCAAGCCTGTTGCTGACTGCGATATTGCACTTCATTGCTCATTCTGGAATTAGAATAAGAAATCTTTGAAAAAAAGTCAAGACACATTAAAAAATATCTTTGTTAAGGTGTTCCTGCAAACATAAGAGCTCAGAAAATAAAAAAATATTAATTCGGCAATATATTGACAAGGAAGAAATTGTTTATTATTGTTGAACGGTGATTCATTATTCATAAGGAAAGAAAAAATGCGGAAACGCAAAGGAAACAAAGAACAAGCTATCTTAGACGCAGCGGTGAAGGTGTTTGCCCAGCATGGATATCACCGTGCTAAAATATCATCTATAGCGGATTATGCCGGTGTTGCTACCGGTAGTGTTTATCTCTACTACAAAAATAAAGAAGGTATCTTGCTCACAATTTTTGACCGGTTATGGACTGAGTTGACTAATGGATTACGAATAATTGTAAAACGTTCAGACGTCGACCCATCGCAAAAACTCGATCTCGTGATCGACAAATTATTTGATCTCTTCATTGCCAATCCCGCACTCGCCTCTGTATTCGTTAATGAACAACATCATCTTATTAAAGATAAACGCGGGAATGTTGCCAAGCAGTACGACGATTTTCTCGATCTTGCTGAAGAAATTATCCGCGAAGGCGTACGCAAAAACAAGTTTAATGCTGATGTCGATATTAAATTGTTCCGTCATTTTATTACCGGCGGTTTACGAAGTGTGCTTCGACAGTGGTCGGAACAATCACAGACCCTCACGCTGCACCGGCTGCGGCAGAACGTAAAGTACTTCATCAAACACGGTCTCCTTTAATTTTTTCCTCTAAATAGCAGATCAATCAAAATTAGAAAAATCTTATTGATTTTTTAGCAATTATAATGCAACTTAGTAAAGTATAAACGATGGAGATGTTTTTCCGTCGTTTATTTATTTCAGCATCATTGACAATCAATCTATTCACATTATAGGATTTAAAATGAATACCCTGCGCAATTTATTTGTCAATTCTTCGAAGACGACACGCCGCAATTATCTTATTGCGATGATGATCTTCTTCGTTGCCGCGTATGTCTTTATGCCATACACCGGCTATACTCAGAGCACCGAACAAGCGGTTGCTCAAGAATCATTTCACCCATTTGCTCTTTTCAGTAGTGAGAGCAATTTCCAGCCAATTGAAATCTATGGACTTCTGACAGTACTAGGCATCGCCATTGCCGGTTTGCTTTATGCACTTATGCTCGTAAAGCAAGTGCGTAAAGCTGACCAAGGCACAAAGAAAATGCAGGAAATTGCTGCCGCTGTCCGTGAAGGCGCTAATGCGTATCTTAAAGCTCAATTCAAAAAAATCGGGCCATTGATTATTATCATCACACTGTTCCTATATTTCACGTACACAGGAACAATCGACGCATTCCGCTGGGGACGTTCAGGCGCGTTCCTTGTCGGTTCCATTTTTAGCTTCTTAGTCGGTTTTGTCGGAATGCGCCTTGCTACGCAGGGCAACCTTCGTGTTGCAACAGCTGCAAAACGCAGCTATGGCGAAGCGCTTCAACTCGGCTACCGCACAGGAACCATCACCGGTATGCTTACAGACGGCCTGGGTTTACTTGGCGGAACATTGATCTTTATGCTGTTCGGTGAACACGCATACGAAGCTCTATTAGGATTTGGTTTCGGTGGGACACTCATCGCATTGTTTATGCGCGTTGGCGGTGGTATCTACACGAAAGCCGCAGACGTCGGTGCCGATCTCGTCGGTAAGATTGAAAAAGATATTCCCGAAGATGATCCGCGCAACGCGGCCACAATTGCCGATAACGTTGGCGATAACGTCGGCGATTGCGCCGGTATGGCAGCAGATATTTTTGAAAGCTATGAAGTCACTATCGTTGCCGCGATGATTCTCGGTATGGCAAGCTTTGGACACAAGGGTGTTATTTTCCCGCTGCTCGTTCGCGGTATTGGCGTTCTTGGTTCCATCATTAGCACTTACACGGTGAAAGCCGGTGCCGATGACACTTCAGATACAGCTCTGAAAAGCGTTCATCGCGGATTCTGGATCGGTTCAATCATCAGTATTGCTGGTTTTGTCGGACTCGGATTCGGCTATCTCTATTTTGATGCCGCATACCTTGCGAGCAACCCAACAGCCGTCGCAGGATTTTTTCATGCCGATGGCACAGCAATTTCTCTTCCCTGGATTGCAAATTTTGGCATCCCGAATCTTGATCTGCGCCCTGCCCTAACTTGCATGATCGGTATTTTCCTTGCCGTTGCATTGAATAAGGTCACAAGTTATTATACGCATACAAGCCATGCCCCCGTGAAAGGTCTTGCAAAAGCTTGCACCACAGGACATGCAACAAACATTATTCAAGGAATTGCACTCGGTTATGAAAGCACTGTTGCTGCAATTGTTGTTATTGCCGTTGCAATTTTCCTCTCCGTGCTCGTATATGCCGGAACTCCTCCTCTCTTCATCGCCTATGGCGTTGCCATGACCGGTATCGGAATGTTGACTCTCACAGGCAACACTATTTCGATGGACGTATTCGGACCAGTAGCAGACAATGCAAATGGTATCGGCGAAATGGGTTATGACAAAAACGAGATGGAAAAAGAAAAACCGGGCAGTTACAAACGCGCCCGCCAGATCCTTGCCGATCTCGATGCAGTCGGTAATACGACGAAAGCTGAAACCAAAGGCATCGCAATCGGTTCTGCCGTTATCGCGGCGGTCTCGTTGTTTGCAAGTTTCATCGCCGTAATTGCAGTCGGTAGTGAAGATAAAATTAACCTGATGAAGATTTCACAGTATTTCGAACAAGCAGGAAAGATCACTGTTGCAGATCCAACCGTGTTTATTGGATTCATGATTGGCGGCGCAGTGCCGTTCCTCTTCAGCGGAATGCTAATTCGCGCAGTCGGTCGTGCTGCATTCTGGATTGTAAAAGAATGCCGCATCCAATTCCACGATCCTGAAATCTGGAAAGGCACCAAGAAACCGGATTACGGCCGTGTAGTCGATATTTGTACAAATACTGCTCAGAAAGAACTCATTGGACCGGGCCTTCTTGCTATTATGACTCCAATTCTTGTCGGATTTATACTTGGACCGTACGCACTCGGCGGATTCCTTGCCGGTACGATCCTTGTCGGCCAGCTGCTTGCTGTATTTATGGCAAACGCCGGCGGTGCATGGGATAATGCTAAGAAAATGATTGAAGATGGATTGTATGGCGGTAAAGGTTCAGAGGCACACAAAGCCGCTGTTACCGGAGATACCGTTGGCGATCCATTGAAAGACACTGCGGGACCTGCGCTTAACCCGTTAATCAAGGTTATGAACATGGTCAGTTTGCTCACACTGGGGTTAGTGCTTAAATTCAACATTACGAAGCCAAATATTTCTGGGACTGATTTGCTAACCGGTATCGTTGTTGCTGTCGTTGCCGCGGCTGCTATTGGCTGGGCAATTTATCAAAGCAAAAAAGAATCGGGCGATCTTGTTGCAGAAGAAACAAAGTAACATCTGATTCTTGAAGTCTTTTTCACAAGCCCAATTGAGCAATCAGTTGGGCTTTTTTGTTGCACTGATTCTGTATAAATTGCTGAAAGACTTTTTATTTGTAAACCCCTTCTATTCATCTAATTCGTCAGGACTACTTGAAAGTCTCATCTATTAATGGGATATTCAATCAAAGTTTTTAGATGCTCGCGAGTTCATAAAGGGGAATTTCATTCTACTTGCGGGGCAATCCAAAGCACAGGCGTATCATTGTTCCAATCCAATTCATCAATATTCAACATCGTAAGGAGTACACTTATGATTCGTTCCATCACGTGTTTTTCTATTCTCATTCTCCTTTCTACCGGTGCGCTCCTGGCGCAAATACCACCAATTATCGATAGAGAGATTTTTTTCGGTGACCCTGAGATTTCCGGCGCGCAGCTATCGCCAGACGGGAAGTATATCACCTTCATCAAACCATTTAAGAACGTCCGGAATATCTGGATCAAAGAGCGAAAAGAGGCATTTGAAAAGGCACACCCACTCACCGCCGATACTACGCGCCCAATTCCTGGATATTTCTGGTCGCAGGATTCAAAGTACGTTCTCTATGTTCAGGATAAAGGAGGGGATGAGAACTATCGTGTGTATGCAATCGATCCGACAGTCGCAGGCGATCCTGTTCCACCTGCACGCAATTTAACGCCGCAAGAAAAAATTCGTGCGATGATCATCGATGTACCTAGGGTAAAACCTAATGAAATTATTGTCGGATTGAATGATCGCGATCCACAGCTTCATGATGTCTATCGAATCGATCTTACTACCGGCGAACGAACGCTCATCCGGAAGAACTTGGAAAATATTGCCGGCTGGCAGACAGACCTAAACGGCGATCTCCGGCTCGGTGTGCGTCAGACAAACGACGGCGGCATGGAAATTCTGAAAATAGTCGACACCGCATTGACCTCCATCTATACTGTGACGGCAGATGAATCGGTTGATCCGATCCGCTTCACTCCTGACGGAAACAGCTTTTATATTGAAACCAATAAGGGGGACGCGCTCGACAAGACACAGCTGGAACTCTTTGATCTCAAGACCGGCACTACGAAGCTGGTCGAAAAAGATCCTAAGAACGAAGTTGATTTCGGCATGGCGCTCTTTTCGGATGTCACGAACGAATTGCTGGCAACAGTGTACCAGGGCGATGTGATTCGTGTTTATCCAAAAGAGAAATATTTTGCGAAGAGTTATAACCAATTAAAGAAACATTTTCCTAACGGTAACATCGGTATAGGCAGTACCACGAAAGACGAGAATCTTTGGCTCGTCAGTGTCAGCAGTGATGTGGATCCTGGTTCGACATATTTATTTGATCGAAAAACAGGCAAGGTGGAATTGCTCTACAAGTCGCGACCGAATTTACCTTCAAAATATTTGGCATCGATGACAGCGATTCGTTATACGGGGCGCGATGGAATGGAAATTCCTGCCTATCTGGTATTACCTAAAGGAATTCCTTCTAAGAAGCTGCCAACGATTGTCTTTCCGCATGGCGGGCCATGGTCACGCGACTACTGGGGATACAATGGCACCGCTCAATTTCTTGCAAATCGCGGATACGCCGTTCTCTTACCCAATTTCCGCGGCTCGACCGGTTATGGAAAGAAACTTTTAAACGCTGGAAATAAACAATGGGGCACCGGCTCGATGCAGCACGACATTACCGATGGTGTGCAATATTTGATTAAAAAGGGAATTGCCGATCCGAAACGGATAGGTATTTCAGGCGGATCATACGGCGGGTATGCAACACTTGCAGGTCTAACCTTTACACCCGATTTGTACGCGGCGGGATTTGACATCGTCGGGCCGTCGAATATTATCACACTGTTGAATTCTATTCCCCCTTACTGGGCGCCTATGAAAAAGACATTTGCCGTGCGTGTCGGCGATAAAGATGATCCTAAAGATAAGGAAATGTTGGAAAAACAGTCTCCACTAAATTCAGCGCAGAACATCAAAGCACCGTTGTTCGTTGTGCAAGGAGCTAACGATCCACGTGTGAAAAAAGCTGAAGCAGACCAGATTGTCGTTGCGTTGCGCGATCTTGGCAGGCAGGTTGAGTACATTGTAGCGCCAGATGAGGGACATGGATTTGCAGGAAAAGAAAACCGTATTGCTATGTACACCGCAATGGAACAATTCTTCGCGAAGCATCTGAACGGTAGAGTGCAAAAAGATGTCCGGGATGTGATCCAGAAAAAATTAGAAGCAATCACAGTAGATGTGAAGACAGTGACCAAACCAAAACCGGTTGCCGAAGTGAGCAACGAATTGAAGCCAGTGTTCAACAGCACACTCTTGAGACCGGACACGCTCCAGTATGTTACGAATATGGAAATTAACAACCAAAAAATGAAAATAAGTTCTACACGGATGATCATGAAAGCAACAATTGCCGGAAAAGATATATGGCGAGTAGTGGAGAATTCTTCCGGCGCAATGGGTTCAGGAATAGACACTCTCGATATGGATGCTACATCATTGTTACCTATACGACGATCTGCAACACAAGGACAGGCAAAGCTCATGATTACCTATTCCGCTAATACAGTGGAGGGTAAAATACTTATGGGTCCGCAAGAAATGCCGATTAATGCGAAGACCAACAATACCGTTTTTCCAGACGGTGCCGGTATTGAACTTCCTTTGAGCACACTTCCTCTTGCCGAAGGATATAAAACAACCCTGTACCAATTTGAGATCATGTCGCAGAAGGAAAACGCAATGGGACTGGCAGTTGTTGCCTCGGAAAAGGTAACAGCTGCTGCAAGGGATTTCGATACGTGGAAGGTTGAACTGACTCCCAAAGAAGGAGAATCCGGTGGAATAAAGCTATGGATAGCAAAAGATACTCGGAGAATTGTGAAAACCGAAACGAAGCTCCCTGCACAAGCAGGTGGTGGTATAGCGACGACGGAATTGGCAAAGTAGTAACTAAATAGCTAGGTCTTTGAGTATTGTAGATGCAAGGGCGGCTCTGGAAACAGAGCCGCTTTTTTAAATGGAGACAAAAGTTCAGGGCATAACTATTTGCTTTGCGCCATACTTAACGCAGTGCACTCATTCGGCTAGCTTGAGCCGTTGGTTAGCTGGCGGTGTTATTTTTTATTTCTTGTTTCAAACTTTGATAAATCTAAGATAGCCCTTCTTATTGCCCGATAATCATCTGGTGGGACTTCAATAAATTGAGGAGCAACATCTGATTTAGTGCCATCAATCTGTAGCAATCCTTCAGGTGCATGACTTGTATTTAAAAGATCAACGTAGCAGCCATAATCAAGTTTATAGACGTCAAAGCGAACTCCAGGTTGGTCTTGTCCAGCAATATTCCTTTTCAATATGTGTAGAAGACGGGAATCGAAAAGATAATCAATCAACTTGTTCTGAACATTTGCCTGCAATAGGAATGCTCTTGCGCGTCGATGTGCGATTACCTGCTCAATAATCCAATGCAAAAGTTCCTTAGCTTCAATCTTAGAATTAATGGCGGCCTGTTTGTCTCGTTGGAACCATAGAAGTGCAGAGCTTCTAACAATGGGAACAGAAAATGGATTTGAGGCTGCTCTTTGAGCAGCTATCATTAAAATATTTATAAAATCTCTTGGAACGCCCTCTGACGCGCGTATGAATTCTTCAAATGCATTTCTTTGAGTAAATGCAACTTGAACAAGTTCAGAAGAAGATTTTGGCACTAGTGGAATTTCATCTTTATCAAGAACAGAAATAAAATGTTTGAAGAGGAGGTCTTGAAAAAATGTTGTTGCTCGCGTGGCATCATTGTCGAAAACCATAAAATCATCCAAGTTTACATCGGCAGATATATCGGCACCAAGTTCAACACCAAGATAATCATTATCTAAACCTGCTTGCTTAAAATTAGATCTCTGCTCAATTGCCGCTATTTTCAAAGTAATATTACGTTGAGGCAAAATTGAACGCCGAAGTAAATCTGCAAGAATTGGTTGAAGATCGATAGGAATTGCACTCCATTCGTCAAGTAAGAACCAAATTCTTTTCCCAGATAATATGCCGACAAGTTTGGATAGAACATTTCCTAATCTGCCAAAATGTACACGATGAATTATTGTGCCAGAATTTTTTATCCTAGCAGAACTACTTTCAGATGCTGCATGAGAATATTTTTGGGAAATTGAAAGTTGAGGCACCTTAGGAGAAATTGAAAGCGACACAGAATTGTCTGAACTCGAAGTAGTACCATCGGATTGAATTGTTTCTTGTTCCACTTGCCCTACAACGGCCACCTCTGTTATTGCCTCAGCAAGCTCATCTAAGACGCCGCCAATTTGGCCTAAATTAAGTGACGAATTCGGTTTTGTAGCTGAATCAAGGATTGATTCATGTATTGCAGCAAGTGTATCAAGTAAAAGGCGACTTCCTCTCTCAGCTAAAGGAATCGAAGTGTCAGAATATAAACCTCCTGTCGAACCGATATTTCGAAGATCAAGATATACTGGTAAATCGGATGATTTTAATTTTTGTTCTGCTAAAAAAAGAAAAGCATGTGTTTTTCCAGTCCCTCTTCTCCCGTAAACTATCTGATGATCTGTCGAAGATAGCAGCGAAAGAAGTGCGCCAGCCTCAACGAAGGTCTGGACAAGGGTCGTTCGATCTGCTGTTTCCGATCTTCGAGTTAGACGAAGGAATATTTTGTTTATTAATTCATTCATAATATTTCTATATATAGTTATTATTTTTTGCACCGCCAGCTAACATGTAATTAGATAAACTTATTCTATGTATCATTTTATCACGGATACAATATAGACTAAATTTATATTTTATTTATTAGATGCGTTATAGGCAGACATCTCTTCTATCATTGTAGGTTCTTCTTTGAAGTTGGAGAAAAGTAGTAGTTGTTTCGTACTCCCGCGTAGCTGCAACTACTTTGTGATAATGTAGCTCTGTTTAGAATCATTGTCAATAAGCCGGAGGCCTATTACTATCACGCGCGATGCGCGTGTCTGATCAAGAAAACTGCCTGCTCATGTTCATCCCACATTTCCGCACTTTTTTTTCTGCAACTACTTGACAAGTCGTCTGCCAGATTGTATATTATTAAAGCGATGGTAAAAGTTATTATCGCCCGGATTAGCAAACGATATAATCCGAAAATGCCTCTTATAAAGAAAGGCTGAGGGAACAGGCCCGTTGAAGCCTTAGCAACCGGTTCCGATTTAATCGGAATGCTGGTGCTAAAACCTGCCCGCGACATGATGTCGTCGAGGGAACGATAAGAGAAGATGCTCACAAGCCTCTTCAGGAAATCTTCCCGTTGGGGCTTTTTCGTTTTATAGGCGTTCAAATAACCTATAATAAAGGAGCATCTTATGTCACAAGCACAACAGTACCATTTCGAAACGCTTCAACTGCATGCAGGCCAGCAGGTCGATAGCACAACAAAATCCCGCGCTGTACCGATTTATCAAACCACTTCGTACGTTTTTGACAATACCGACCACGCGGCTCGCTTGTTCGGTCTGGAAGAATTTGGCAACATCTACAGCCGAATTATGAATCCAACTGTCGCGGTATTTGAGGACCGCATTGCAGCTCTTGAAGGCGGTGTTGGCGCATTGGCAACGTCATCCGGGCACGCGGCGCAGCTAATCGCTTTAACTACGATTGTGCAAGCGGGAGAAAATATTGTTTCTTCCAGCAATTTGTACGGCGGTACATACAATCAATTTAAGGTCACCTTCAAGCGATTTGGCATCGATGTCCATTTCACCGACAGCAACGAGCCGTCCGATTTTAAAAAACTTATCAACGAAAAAACAAAAGCGTTGTATGTTGAAACCATCGGCAACCCCCGCTTGGATATTCCCGATATAGCTGCATTAGCGAAACTTGCACATGCGAACGGCATTCCGCTTGTCATCGATAATACATTTGGCATAGGCGGCTACATTTGCCGGCCTATCGAGCACGGCGCTGACATCGTCGTCCATTCTGCAACAAAATGGATTGGCGGGCATGGTACTTCTCTTGGCGGTGTTATTGTCGATTCCGGCAAATTCCCCTGGAACAACGGACATTTCCCGGCATTCACCGAGCCGAGCCCTGGGTACCATGGCCTAATATTTTGGGATAAATTTGGTTCAAGCAGTCCTTTCGGTAATATTGCATTTATAATTAAAGCGCGTGTAGAACAGTTGCGCGACCTCGGTGCTGCCCTTTCACCATTTAACGCATTTCTTTTACTTCAGGGATTGGAAACTCTCTCGCTCCGTGCTGAACGTCATTGCCAGAATTCGCTTGCATTCGCCCGCTGGTTAAAAAAATCACCATCAGTCAGCTGGGTCTGGTATCCTGGATTAAACGAGCATCCTTCATATTCCAATGCCATTAAATATCTTCGTGATGAACATTTTGGCGGCATTGTTACATTTGGCATTAAAGGCGGAATAGCAGAAGGCAAGAAACTCATTCAGGCATTGAAACTGACAAGCCATCTGGCAAATGTCGGCGACGCAAAGACGCTTATTATTCATCCGGCATCAACAACCCATTCGCAGCTTTCCATTGAAGAACAGAAAGCGGCAGGCGTTGCACCGGAAATGATACGTGTCTCAGTAGGACTTGAACACATCGATGACATCATCGCCGATTTCGAACAGGCGTTTCAGGCAGTTGCTTGATTTATATAACAAATAAAAAAAAGAATAAATAATTCCCTCTCCTATGAGGAGAGGGAATTTTATCAGGATAATTGGTTTTTCTAAGAAGAAGAGAATAAACGACAAATATTCTACCAAGGAGATCTTATGAGTGTTGTACTTCCAAACGAATATGAACATCGCAGCAAATTAGAGCAACGAGGCGTACTATGCATTACTGAAGAAGAAGCCAATCGCGCCGACATTCGCCCGCTGCGAGTTGGAATTCTTAATATTATGCCAAAAGGTGAAACATACGAACCGTTTGTACTTTATCCGCTTAGCCGCTCTATCATACAAATCGAACCGATCTGGATCCGGCTGCATTCGCACAATTATAAAAGCAGCGATTTGAATCATCTTGATTTATTTTACGATTATTTCGAGAACGCTATTGCAAAAGCTCCACTGGATGGACTTCTCCTGACCGGCGCGCCAGTTGAGGAATTTGCTTATGAGGATGTTCATTACTGGAATGAAATTACTACTATCCTAAAATTTGCGCAGCAAAAAATCACTTCCACACTCGGAATTTGCTGGGGCGGCATGGCACTTGCAAAAATGTTAGGGATTGAAAAAGAAATATTCAAGGACAAACTTTTTGGTGCATTCGAGACCTGCAACCTTGACCGCTCGCATCCTGTTACCGGCGAGTTAGATGATATATTCTGGTGTGTGCAAAGCAGACACTCCGGAATTTCTGATCATATACTGGAAGATGAACAGAAAAATGGAAAAATCAATCTGCTTGCTCATTCCGAGAACGGCGGTTATACTATCTTCGAGAGCGTGGATCATCGCTATCTGATGCACTTAGGCCATCCTGAGTATGAAGCACAACGGCTTGTTGATGAGTACCGAAGAGATGTATCCCTCGGAAGAAAAGATGTGAAATTGCCCGCCAATATAGATATCAACAATCCGATTAATCGTTGGCGAAGTCATGGATTAGAATTCTTCACACAGTGGGTTCGATTCATTTATGAACCGACAAGCAAAGAGGTGCGATAATTAATTCAAAAAACGAAAAGCCTGCACTTACTTTGAAAGGTTGGCGGTTACTTCTTTAAGATACTGATCCTGAGTGTTGGGGTTGATACAGTTTGCAATGCCGCAAAGATATCGATCGAATACCTGCAATCCAATAATTCCGTTGTGTGGATCACGAATTTGATATTTATCGGTAGTTAGCCTCGTCACGATTTCCTTTGGAACGGCATTGAGATATTCTGCAAGCATCGCGTTTGCCTTTTCCGGCGTCGCCGACTCAATTACAAATATTTTGAATGAGGAACTGTCTTTGTACATAGCCACGTATGCTGAATTCAAAAAGCTATATCCTAAAAAATTACGGGCAACATATTGTTCCGTGTTGGCCAGTTTCTTTTCTGCAGGAAATACTTGAAACAGTTTTGCCATCGTGTTGTTTTGTTTCAAGTGATCTGCAAGCATTCTGCCAATGGTCAGCATTGCTTCTTGAGCTTTGCCTCCCGTTTGATATGTTGACAGCTTGATGTAATACGAACCGGTGAGGAAATTCAGGACGCCCTGCTGAAGATATCCCTGCACACCCAATTGAATGAAGTTATATTCCGTATCCCGTTCCTGAGAATACATTCCAAACGCATTCACATCAGAACCGTGTCTATACAATTCCACCTTCACTTCTATGCTATCTACACTAATATAGCGTGCTATGTGAAGATCAACAAAATCATACTCGAGGAACAGATCTGCGGCTCCGTCAATAATATCCCATAAATTATTCGCATTATATACAGGATCGTCCTGCGTAATCTTCCAGTTGGGAATTTGCGGGAAAAGTGATTCCTGACCCCAGGACAAGGACACTGAGATAGATAGAAAGAAAAGTGCAGTACTTCCACAAAATAATATTGATCGCATAACTTTCATTTTAAGAAATAAATTCTTCCGGAACAGCAGTCAATCTCATTACATCCTTTATTCGTTTTGAGATCGCAAAATTCTTTGAGCATTTCGCCGTGCATTGCACACAACCTTCACAAGGATTATTTGGAATGTTGAGGCTCATCAACAACTTTTGCGCTTGATGGCTGTCACGATATCCATACGTGTACATATACGCGCGCATAATTTCCGGAATCGGCAATCTCTTGGGACAATTTGGAACACAATGTTCGCATCCCTGGCAGTACAAACTGCCTTGCGATTTCCCAACAAGGATATCTGCTTCTTCTTGTGCGGTCATCTTTAAATCACGATTTACACTTGCATTCATTGCAAGTTGATCGAAGTTTGTATTTCCAGGAATTGAACTCGTAATATTTTCATCCTGTAAAACAAACTTCAACGCCGCTTTGCAATTGATCGGTTGTTTCCGTTCTTTATCATAAAAACCTCCTGCCATTGTTTTCATAGCAATGATTCCTATGCCTGCTTTTGCCGCTTTCGCTATCGTCTCCTTTAATTCTGCATAATGATCTTGCATAAAATTGATAGATGTCAACACTACTTCATATACGCCACTATCGATTGCCGCTTGAATAACTTCCGATTCATTCTTATGCGTGGAAATGCCGATATGTTTTGCTTTTCCTAACTTCTTTGCGATCATCGCTGCTTCTAATATCTCTGGAGACAGAACAGCCTCGCGCGATGAAAGTCCATGTACATAAAGAATGTCTACATACTCCATTTTGAGACGTTTAAGACTAATATCTACCTTATCAATATATGCTTTGGTCATTGAACTTTTATCAAGTGATACGACAAATTTGCTTTTATCTTCCGGCGGAACTTTTGTGGCAAGAACAAAAGAATCACGCGGATAGTCTTTCAATACTTCACCAAGCATCTCTTCATTTTTACCGCCTTGATATCCATGCGCGGTATCAAATAGCATTATTCCTTCCTTTAGGGCGGCATGGACGAGAGCGGGACTGTCAGCGCGCATCACGCCAAAGCTCACAATAGGCAGATCAATTCCTGTTTTTCCAAGTTTGCGCTTAATAATCGGTTTATCCTTTTCCTCAGAATGGTCAGTAACAAAGCTGGAACTCGCAAAAGAAGTGGATGCAAGAAGTGCACTTGCACTGCCAAGCACAGAAGTCCGTAAAAAATTTCGCCTGTTGAGTTCGTCCAATTCCATAGAAATTCTCCTCTGCTTTAAATGTGTATCTCTTCGGTTAAAGAATATTGTGAACTTTCCGATCAATTTACTGTAAAGAGTTTGCTAAAAATATTCTATTTAATCAATTTGAATTTGACCTAATTATGCAGAAAGTGGATCAAAAAAGGATAGCTTCTCTTCAAAAGTTTATCGGAAAAAATCAATAAGCGAGATGAAATTGCCGGCATAATAGACAATAAAAAAAGCTCGCCCCTGCAAATTAAGGCGAGTTTTGGAATAATAACTTCGTGCCAATAGAACTAAATTATTCTTTTGTAGCGATGACCATGGGTTCGGGTTGTGCAAAAGTATCAGAAATAGTAATTACAATTAAGTTACCAAATTTTCACACGGACGCTGTCTGCACGCCACATCGCATCGCCTTGTTTTATTCCGAAAGTCGTATAAAATTCCGGCATATTAGACAATGGACCAATAACGCGGAATTTAGCTGGCGAATGTTCATTACTTCGCACTTGATTGGCAATCGCTTCGGGACGATCGTCCACCATCCAGGCAAATGCATAACCAAGGAAAAAGCGCTGGTCAGGATTCAATCCGGAAATGATTTCATGGTTCCTGTATTGATTGGTTTTCTTAAATGCCTCATACCCCATCATAATGCCGCCAAGGTCAGCAATGTTTTCACCTTGTGTCAGATCGCCATTAATGTGCAGGCTATCCACTGCAACATATTCATTAAACTGCTGAACAATCATTTTTGTTTTCGTAAAAAATTTTATACTGTCGTCGGATGTCCACCAATTTTCTAAATCGCCTTGTTCATTGTATTTGCTTCCTTGGTCATCAAATCCGTGAGTGATCTCGTGCCCAAATGTGGAACCGCCTATCACAGAATAGAGCAATGCATCGTCAGCAAGTGTGCGTTCGTATCCCGGAAGAATAATATTACAGCCGGGTACAACGATTTCATTGTTGGATGGATTGTAATAGGCATTGTAGGTTTGCGGTTCCATGTCCCATTCAGATCTATCAACCGGTTTGCCGTACTTTGCAACCATATAATTAAATTCCCATCGATTTGCATTCATTCCATTCCTTACATACGAAGATCGATCAATTTGCATACTGCTGAGATCTTTCCACTTATCAGGATAACCGACTTTCATAACAATAGTATTGAGTTTGCTCAGCGCCTTTACTTTTGTTGTTTCGCTCATCCAATCTAATTTTTTTATCCGTTCAGCATACACTTCTTTGATGGCATTTCCAATCTCCTGCAATTTTGCTTTTGTTCCACTCGGTAAATATTCAGACACATACACTTGTCCAAGCAATTCGCCTAAGGAGCGATCGGTTTGCCCTACTACACGTTTCCACCGCGGTTTGGGTTCCTGCACGCCCCGCAGAATTGTGGAATAAAAATTGAAGGATTCTAGATACGTTTTATCATCTAAGTAACTCGCAAGACCGCGCACGAAATGATACTTGAGATAATTCTTCCAATCGTCTAAGGGAAATGATTTGAGATATCCATTCATTGCGGTAAGAAATTCCGGCTGACCAACCACAACCGTATCCACAGCGTGCAAACCCACACCTTCTGTAAATATTATCCAGTCGATATTCGGCGTAGATTCGGTTAATTGTTTGAAAGATATTTTATTGTAATTCTTCAAAGGATCGCGAGTGTCTTCACGCTTGCGAGATGTTTTCGCGATCGCGGTTTCTAACTTCATTAGATTGTCAGCGGTTTGCATCGCTTTGGCATCATCATACCCAATGATCTTGAACATGATATTAAGATGTTCAACAAATTTCCGGCGTACCATCACCGCTTGTGCATCAGTATCGAAATAATAATTACGATCCGGCAAGCTTAATCCACCTTGCGCAATAAAGACTGCATACTTGCTGCTGATTTTATCATCCTGCCCTACGCCAAATTCAAACAAAGGAGATCCGGCAACAGTATGTATATATGCCGCCGCTTTCACAACGCCATCCATATCTTTGATAGCGTCAATCATTCCAATATCCTTTTTCAAATCAGCAATTCCTTTCTTATTAAGCGAAACACTGTCCATGCCAGTATAAAAGAAATCACCGATCTTTTGCTTGTTGCTTCCTTTTTCAGCGTTGATGAGAGAAGCAGAAGATTCGCATATAGTGCGTATCTGGGCGTTGATGGTATCCTGTACCAATTGCCATATTCCGTTGTTCTGTTCGCTGGCGGGAATCGGGTTTTCTTTAAACCATTTCCCATTGGCAAACAGAAAGAAATCATCTCCAGGCTTTACAGTGGAATCGATGTGCGCGACTAACGGATCTGTTGGAACTTTGAACTGACCGAAAGAGAATGGAAAACAGAATGCCAAAATAACAAATAATGTAATGACGCTGCTTTTTTTCATCGCACACTCCTTCAAAGAGTTATTTATTGATGAACAGTATTTAATCTAATCAAACTAAATTTTGCAGAAATAGAAATAAAAAAAAGAGATCGAATTTATTCTATAAATTAAGGAGATATACTTGGCAACATTATCCCAAATTATGCATTAGCTTGTAGAGTCCCCGCCTGCGTCGGGCAGGCGATCACCAGATCGGACAATGATGTTAACATTGTTTCATCCAGTCGGTGACTGGATTCTACACCAAATCGGTTATCATTCACCTTTCCCATATTCTATCATTTCAATAACATATGCCCCTCTTTTATTTCTAATGAATGGTTTGGGATTATTTGTTATCACCACAATCCTTAATGCGTTACTCATTCATTAACAATTGCGGAAAAAATTGATATAAACAGATTGAATTGTTGCGACGAATGCGAGCGTATAGTAAGATAAGTGCTAATCTCTTTACGATAGGATTTTTTAAATTAACGAAGGCAGTTCTAATTTCAAAACCGCCTTCGTTAGCAATATTCTTTTATTCAACAAGCGATTATTTCATCAGTATCATTTTCCTAGTTTCACTGAACGATCCTGATTGCATCTTACAGAAGTAAACACCACTGCCAAAGTTGGCAGCATTCCATGTCGCAGAATATGAACCTGCCTGCTTGAATTCATTGACCAGTGTTGTTACTTCTCTGCCTAAGAGATCATATATCTTCACCGATACAACTCCAGCTTTTGAAATCTCATAAGTGAAGCTTGTGCTCGGATTGAAAGGATTCGGATAGTTCTGATTAAGAGCAAACTTGTCGGGAATACCAGATCCGTTGTTCGAGACTGATGTAAGCACTGATCCAAAATTCCACATATTACTGCCTACAATTTTTCCATCAGAAGCAGCGGTCTTCAAATTAAGACCAGCATTATAGCTGCAATCGAGCCAATCCAGAACAGAGTCCATTCGCATGCGATTGAAATCATACGGCCATCTACTGATAAGCATTATATTTCGTTACGAATTGAGTTAATGGTCCACCCGCCACAGTTAGAGAGCCACCGCCAAAGAATGCTACCGGCTTACTGGCATTTTTAATTTTTCCTCCACCAGCTCCAACAGCACTATCTATCGCTAGAGTTGTGGGCCTATAACCAGCCGCCATAGGAGAAAAATACCATCTGACAAATTTTGATGGGAACAGCGGCACATTATTAAACGCAATCTTAATTTTTGTAAATGCCGTTGTTGCATTTCCGCCATTTGCATTAAGCTGTCTTTGGATATCCGAGGTCATAATAGGCTCAGGTGCAGACGACCCGTAAAGTACGTGATGGAGACCAACACCAGTTTCGAAATCACGAACAGCTTTTCCTGAATCTGAAACATAATAATAATTATTGGATATAACCCAGGGAGTAATATGGGTTGTTTTATTCGGTTTGGTAATAATCCAGCAACACTTACCGATGCCATTAATATCTAAATCAGGGTTATCTATCATTTCGCCTTGACGAGTCCAATCAGTATCTGGTCCCAGAGCATAATTATCAACGAATAAATTATCTTTTATTTCAAACGGGCCTGCTCCAAGAGAGTCAATCTGTGTTAATGTTATAAATCCATGATAGCTTATGCAATCTACAACTGTGTTATGGTTAAATTTGAAACTATAGACAGGCTGTGTAGCAGTCAGATATCTGACTACGCGGTCGACAACATTATATATAGTGTTATCTTGCATATCTACTGTATCTGTCCCAACGGAGTTCAGATTAACCACTCTGCCTGCTCCAAGGTTCGTAAGCCACAAATTTCCACAATCACCAAAAATGGAATGCCGAATACGAACTACTTGTATTGTTGTCATTGATCTTCCTGCAATATTTACGCCTGTAGTCGCGCCTAGAGAAGACACAGCTATCAAGATAGACACTACCCGTGGATCCAGCAACAAATGAAATGTAATTGACATTTTGTTTATCAAGATTAGTCGGAGAATTTAATGCGTCGTACCCGGCTATTGCCACATTTTTTATGCAGATGGTATCGTTCGTCGAAGTTACAATGAAGAAACTTGTGCTTGCCGTTGAAGATTGAAGAATCGGCTTATAATCAGAAGTTGCAGTACTGGGTATAGTATAATTTTTACCGTACTCTCCACGGATGAGAAGTTTCCTATTTGCAACATTCAATGAACAGGCTGACGTCCAGTCGTAATGTCCACCTGCCTTTAAAACATAAACACGGGTATGATTTGCCCAAGATGCCTGATGAGCAACTGTATCTGCAAAAATATATTGAGGTAAATTTGATCCGTCGGGCACCATTGCCGTATCTTCAACTGTCGGCCATGCCAAGTAATACGAAGTCTGGCCCAGAGCTACTAGCGGGCAGAGTAATAATAGCGCCAGTCCAAGACTGTAGAGAGAGAATTTCATAATGTACTCCTTAATTAATTATGAAAAGATTGGTTAATTGAATGAATTATTGTTTTTTATAGCAATACACGTACTCCAAAATCAAGAGTTCTTCCGTATAAATATGATTGAGTAGGAAGATATCCCCAATTAAACATATTATTATATCGATATCTGGTTTCTGGTTTGTTGAAAAGATTATCAATGTTAAGAACTAATGAAATTTTCTGTGTCACTTGCTCCTTTAAAGCAAGATCCCATTTAATGAATTCACCAACGATGGCATCGCTTGTTCCATCTACAGAATATAATCTTGTATATCTACCCTGATAGAACACCGAAATTCTCGCTGAAAAGCCTCCTATATCATAACCCAAGGCGGCATTACCATAGAGTTGTGGCTGATCTTCCATTGGCTTCTTCACTAATATCACAGTATGATCCAAGTAAGATGTGTACGATGAGTCTTGAGTTAATTTACCTTTTGCGTTGTACTGTGCAGCATTAAACTGAGTATCTACAACAGCTTTTTCCATAAAGAAATATGTCTCGGAACGTGCGATTTGAATATTGTATGTTAATGTAAAGTTTTGCAGCCACTTTACCGGTAGAAAACGGAAGTTTAATTGGTGTTCAAGTTCAAAACCCCAAGCATATGAAGGATTGGGGGAAGAATATGGCGCAGTAATAGAAAAGTTAATGTCATTATGTAAAAGATTAGCAAATGCAGGCGTATTAAGCCATTCCGATAATTGAAATTGGGGAATCAAATCATCTAAACGATGATATCCGGCATCCGAAAGCGGCACCTGCACACCATTTACAATCATTGTTTGATTTGGATTATTTGCCGGCCATTCAACCTTGGCTGCATTTATTTGTTGAAACAAGTTATCTATGCGCTTGTAATACGCAGAAACAGTTAATAAACCGAGGTTATTACCAAATATTTGCACACCTGTTTCAAAATTATTAGCCGTTGCATCTGCTAACTGAGGATTCCCAACAGTAATATTCGTATAAGTACCGCCATGCCCCCCTCCGCCAGGAGCTCCGGTCTTTGTAACATCAAGTTGAGGCAAACGCCAGCTAAAATCAGGCCTTGCCACAGCTTGATATGCAGCAAACCGTAAAGTTAGGAAATCGGTAGGTCTTAAAGTTAACTGTAAATTGGGGAACCATAACGTCTTTTCATAAGTGGTCGATGTATCTACTACGGAAGCTGGATTGATAGTTATTACATTTCCTGTTCCGGCTGCACCATTGGTGCCATAATGAGCCAAGTAATCATTCCGTTCTCTTTCCATTCGCACACCAAATTCCATAGCTATAGACCCGCCAATACTTATATTATCCATAAGATAGGCAGAAGAAATCCGTTCAGTAATAAAATAATTACTCAACGCCATTGCACCAATATCACCATAATTGATTTGAGCTGTGAATATAGAATTTTGAACCATATTTTGGAACATCTGGTATTTGCCGACATCAATAAGCGGTGACAATGTATAAGTACCTAAGAGGGTTCTAGTTGGAATATTTGCCATATCGACGAAATCAGATAGCTTGACATGCGAGTTTGTACCGGCAAAAGGTGTTCCGCTAAAATCAATAGGATGACCTTGCGCATCAAGGAATGGTGCATCCTGATATGTGTTCCAAGCCATACCATCATTATCTAACCATCTCGATTTTTCTTTATATTTGACACCAACTTTTATTTCGTTTGAGAATACATCCCAAAACGTCACACTCTTCGTAAGACCGAATTGACCAGTGAGCTCTTTATCAAAATTTTCCGTTTTGTATGTGTCCATGCTATCAAGAGCGACTTTTGTAAAATCATTATTAGCTCCCGCATCGAATTGTTCTGGGTTTTCTTTTATCGGGTTAGGTGGATTACTATTACCAGCGCCGTAAAATATTGTACGAAAATTGGTTGGATTTGTGACTTTGGATTCCGCATAAGATCCATTCCAATCTATTGTCAAGCCCAATAAATAGTTTTTCCCTTGCAAGGATCCATTGCGTGTGACCATATTCTGATCTACATTCTGATAATCGTAGATCCATGTCCCTGAATATTGCCTCTCATAAGTCATATAATTTCTATTTGTAAAAGCATAGATGCCGGTTAATTTAACTGATCCACTATCGGGTGTATTGACATCAAGAGCGGCTTGCATACCGTTTCTTTTACGCATCTCATTTGTAAATTGTCGTGTAGATGCTTTAATAGAATAATCGTTGTCATACTCTTCAATGTTATATGTTCCATAAGTTGGTAGATCTGGATTATCCGTTGTGTTATACGATGTTGCAACATTCTCTTGGCTTCGTATTTTTTTCTCAACATTCCCCTCTAACCGTACTCCAAGAATATCATTGAAGAATCGTTCTCCATAGCGAGCGCTGGCATCATATTGATTAGCTGATTTCATAAGATAATTATAACTGCCTTTTACATCGGTTTGCAACAACATTTCACTGGGTGCTTTTCTTGTTACTAAGTTAATACCACCGGCAATAGCGTCTGCATCTTGATCAGGTGTTAAGGTTTTATATAACTCAATACCCGCAAGAGTTCCTTGAGATATCATACTAAGATCAACGTCTCTCGAATTTGGATCCGTCGGCGGAATTTTAACTCCATCAATTGTAATATTACTAAACTTCGAACTCAGTCCACGCAATACAACACCAGTAGCCTCACCACCACTACGCGTTAAGGCAACACCCGGCAAACGCCCAATTGCTTCTGCTGCATTGGCATCCGGGAGTTCCTGAATTTTTTCTTCTGAAACAACGTTTACAATGGAGTTAGACGTAATTTGCTGGTTGATTGCAGCAAGTTGACCTTTCATCTGAGCGGTGACGACAACCTCTTCACCTTGGATAACTGTTGGCTTTAATTGGAATTTTCTTGATACATTCTGCGATTTGGAAAAATCTATATTGGTGATTAATGGCTCATAACCAACACATGATATCTTTACATCAAAGGCACGTTCAGGGATTCCGAATATTAGAAACTTACCATCGATGTCCGTCGCTGCACCAATGGATGTGCCTTGTATAGTCACGTTTACCCCAATTAACGGCTCATTACTTGAAGTATCCACTACGATACCTTTTAAGGTTGCCTGTCCATAAACAATTATTGGTACAAATAGAGAGAGAAAAAGAATCATTTTCATGGAAGATAATATTCGCATAAGCATATTACTCCTTGTTTGGATTGAATTTAATTTGTTGTATGCGGTCTAAAATACTTTGAAGAAAAATAAATCGTTTCCAATATTGTGGTCGATACTACCATAAATGGAACTTAAGAGTTTCCAATAACATAGATTATTAAAATACTATCTATTGTCCTTGTTTCTTTTTTGTACTTAATTGATTTTGTAGCATTTGTTCTGTGTGCTCTTCAGCAATCTCAAGATGTCGTATCATTGCATTCCGTGCGCCCTTTGCATCTCGTTGCAGAATTGCGGCAAGAATTTTTTGATGCCACTCAACAGCTGATTGTTTCGCATCTCCAACAGTAGCATATACAGATGATTTAATTTGAGGAATAAGTCTGTGTATTGGTTCGAGTATTAAAGGAATTATTGAATTTTCGGATGCTTTAGCAACATCCAAATGAAAAAGCATATCGAGTCTTGAAAGCTCTTCATAATCGCCTTTACTTTGTACTAAATCGTTCTGATCCTTTTTCAACCTTTCAGCATCCTCATCTGTGTAATGAAGCGCCGCCGCTGCTGCAATAGGAGGTTCAATAATCTGTCGGGCATGAACAACATCGAGAACATAACTACGTTCATGCTGCATCTCAAGGTAAAGGTGTATAGGATCAGTCACCGTTTGGGAAGATATGTTTTGAACAAATATCCCTTTGCCCTTCATTATTGTAATAAGACCACGTGCACTTAATGTTCGGAGAGCTTCACGAATTGCCGTCCGGCTTACACCAAATTGCTGGCAAAGTTCTAATTCTGATGGGAGTTTGGCGCCTGGCAATACTGCCTTTGTGCGTATAGCTTTTTCGATTTGAGATACCACAATGTTGCTAAGAAGGCTTCTTTTTCCAACAGATATGAATAATTTTTTAGTTTTCATCTTGTATGATATCTTACAAGATGAATTTATATATTATTCATTAACCTGTCAAGCGAAATCCTTTCTTTTAGAGATCTGAACAAGGATCGTCCTTTAGAAAGGATGCTGTCGGATAAAAGTGTTGGAAAGAAACTGAAACAAATTAGGTCTGCTGAATCTTTCATAAGCTTTTGACAATGTTGCTGCAGCATGCTGTCGAGTTGGATGTGCATTTGGGAATTCCTCGATACTTGTAAAGAATGTACTTAAATGTTCGGGCTCTTTCCCAACTATGGAATTTTCTTGAGGAGACTGTTAACATTCGACATTGAATAATCCTTCAATTCACCAGCATCGCTTCTGTCCAATTCGTTGTCGCTGAAAAACATTTCCGAATGTTTTCTGTACTTAAACGCAGGCAAGATTAAGAAGATAGTAAAAGGAATTTTTTGGATAGCTTCCTCGTAATTACGATACAAACACTTTTGCTATATCAATAAGTATTGAGGGCTTATTCCATAATGCTATGCGAAATATACCGCCAACTGTCCGCTTATTTTCCGGTAGTGATAGCGCACTCTTGGCGATGTTGTTCAGCGTTTCGTCCGAGAAACTTGAAATTGCCTCTTTAATATTATAGAATATTTCGTGCCGCCAGCCAAGACGTTTTTGCCAACGTTTTTCATACTCGGGCACCTGCGAAAGGTCGTTTTGTTTTATTGCTTCTGCTGCAACTTGTCCGGCAATCATCCCGCCTATCATCCCGCTTATTATGCCGCCGCCTGATGTCGGGTTCACTTGATGACCTGCATCGCCAACAAGCATAACATTATTTCTTACTAACGTGCCGCACGACTTGGCACATGGTACACCGCCGGCAATATGCGTTAGCACTGCTGCATGAGGATATTTACGCTCGACAAATTCATGCAAATATCGTATAGCAGATTTTTTCTTTGCTTCTTCGACCGTAATTCCTAAGCCTACGTTAGCGGTTTTTTCCCCTTTCGGGAAAACCCAAACGTACCCGCCCGGTGAAATATTTTCGCCAAAGTAAAATTCCAAAAGATCCTGTTCGAAATTTATTCCAGAAATCGTCATCTGCGCACAACTTTCCATGTCATGAATGGAACACGCTGTATTTATTCCTGCCCACTTGCCGACACGTGTCTCTACACCATCCGCACCGACAACGATGCGCGAACGAATTTCGAAAGGTTTATCTTTAATAAGCGCCTTCACTCCAACAGCTTTGCCGGCATCATCTTTGAGAAGATCGTACACGTACGCTTTCGTAATGACTTCTGCGCCTTCATTTGCTGCTAACTTTGCCAATGCATAATCGAACAAGCGCCGCTCAAGAATATATGCCGTTCCATCGAGCCGCGGGATTACTGATTTTCCATTCGGCGCAACAAGACGAAAGTGAGTCACAGTTGCCGCAATCCATTTGGGATCAGGCTGAATAAATTGCACAACTCCTTCATGACTCACCGCTTCACCACATCGCACAGGATAACCGACATCGCGATCTTTCTCCAGCATAAGTACCGAAGCGCCGCCTGCTGCTGCAAACCGCGCCGCTGTTGAACCGGCAGGTCCGGCTCCTACAACTATTACATCATAATTTTTATTGAGCATTATTTTATTTCCAATCTCAATTTCTCAATTTCGGATTTTGTGAATTTTAATTTTCTCTTTCAACTTTTAATTTCATTCAAATACATTGGTTGAGTTTTGGATAACTCCCCGACTCCTTCACGATGAAATTCAATCACTTCCCACGGACAAGCCCACACACATTTGCAGCAATTTGTGCATCGTTCATCTATAATAGAGATACGCGATTCCATCAACTCGATCGCATCTTCAGGGCATACGCCCACACAACAACCGCAGTAATCGCATTTACCGGGTATTATATGAATCATCAATGGTGTATTTCGCGGCATATGTATCTTTCTATTTCAATTTAAGTCTCTATTTGCATCAAGTTGTTTTAGCATTTCGTATCAATTCCATCTCGCGAAGTTGATATGGCTTCACATCCTGGCCTTGATTTTTTGCTTCATCCTGTAATCGTTTATTTTTTTCCCTTTCCATTTGCGATTTGCTTACGCACGTCACAGCGACAATTGCATCTTTGGCAATCATCATTGGAGTCAGGCACATCAATTTCTTTTTCCATTTCCTGCCATTTATGACTCAATTCATATCGACTCAAAACAAGATCGCTAATAAGGTTCTTCAGTCCGGGTCTTGCACTTCACTAACAATCGAAGATGCATCAATTGTTCCGCGTTCGTCATACAAATCCAGAACAAACTGGGCAAGATTTCCTCATCACGTTCATCGCTCAATTGATTCAATAGAGAAATATTTGAAAGCACAAACGAATCACATCTGATTTCCTTCGAGAATCAGTTTCAAAATGTCGTGTTCTTCAGGCGGAATTATTTCAGTTTTCCTGCAATGATCCGGCTTTTCCTTGCCCGCTTGTCGCGGAGCAATGTTTGATTCATTGGAGAGTGATTCAGCCCGTATTCGCTGTTTTTCTTGCGACACTGATTGTTGCTAACTTCATGCGAAAGGTGTGTTTCGTATACATCAAATTTTTCTGAATAATTATTTGCCACTTCCTTGTACATACAAATTCCGTTTTAATCTCATCTTCCAATCTTAGCAATGGATCTGCGCCAGTGAACGGATAGCGTCTCGTTTTTCCTTCCGCCGTTGTAAAAGCCCCTGCACGTTGAAATTGTTTCGCCCTGAAATCTATAAAAGAAATTGCATTCAAAAGACGTTCCCGGAATTCATTACCGCCATGCTTCTGCACAAACGAATCCGGATCGTCACCTTCGGGCAATTCAACTATTCGGACATTCAAATCATGCTCAAGCGCAAGATCAATCCCGCGCACAGTAGCGCTGGAGCCGGCAGTATCTGCATCGTAAACAAGCGTAAGATTCTTAGAATAACGCCCGATGAGAACAAGTTGTTCTTCAGTCAACGCCGTGCCGCTGGATGCGACAACATTTTTAACCCCCGCTTGGTAAAGCGAAATCAAATCCGCATATCCTTCCACCATCAGTGCATTGTCTTCCTGGCGAATGGAATCTTTCGCGTGGAACAATCCGTATAACACCCGGCTTTTATTATAAACGGGAGTTTCGGGTGAGTTGATATACTTGCCTGCGATGGTATCGTCCTCACGCATCTTGCGCGCACCAAAACCGATAACCCGCCCTTGTGTAGAAAGGATCGGGAACATTGCTCGTCCGCGGAAATAATCGTACGGCGAACCATCATCGCGCACTCGTGCAAGTCCGACTTTGGCAATGTCTTCTATTTTAAAACCTTCTGCCCGTGCTTTAAGAGCAAACGCATCCCACGAGTTCAGCGAATATCCAAGGCCAAAAGTTCGGATGGTTTCATCCGAAAATCCACGCTTGTAGAAATACTGAAGCGCCTCTTTGCCTTCGTCCGACTCTGTGAGATTCTTAAAGAAGTGCATTCCTGCAAATCGGCAAATAGCGTAATAATTTTCAAACTCTGTTTGTTCTTCAGCCATCGGCTTGCTCTCTTCCGGAATGGTAATACCGGACTTTGAAGCAAGCGATCGTACAGCTTCTACAAATGATATCTTATCCATCTCCATCAAAAAAGTAAAAATGTTTCCGCCCTTGCCGCAGCCGAAACAATGATACATCTGTTTCTCGGCACTAACCGTGAAAGACGGCGTCTTCTCTGTGTGAAACGGACACAGCCCGAGATAATTCTTGCCGCGCTTTTTCAAGTGAACATAGGCGGCGATTACTTCTACGATGTCGGCGGAGTTTCGGACTTCATCAATTTTATCATCTGAGATACGCATTGCGGAAGAAATCTACCCAAATATGTGTGTACAAGCAAGATTTCAAAAAGCGCAAGCCGTAGAATCCTTGTCCTTAGTTCGGGAGAATATCTCCCTCACAACTTGAGGATTCTACTCCTCAACTTTCTTCTTGTTTCCCTACAGCATTTCTGTTATTTTTCACCAGTTTCAATTTAGCATTCATTACTAGAAAACCTTCCGAAGGTCAACGCGAATCCAAAGAGACCTTCGGAAGGGTACACGAAAGATCATACCCTTTATGAACACACTTTATCTTGGCGATTGTCTCAATGTGCTGCGCGATAGCGTGGCAGACGAATCGGTGGATTTGATTTATATCGACCCGCCATTTAACAGCAAGCGCGACTACAATATTTTCTTTGACGATAAAGAAATACAATCCCAGCGGCTGGCGTTTGAGGATACATGGTCGCTCAAGAACGTTTTGGATTCACTGCATGAATTACAAACGATGCGCACGGAAAACATACACTTGCTGCTTGCTGTATACCAAAAAGTTGCGCCGCATGCTTTTCCGTATTTGGTGATGATGGCACTGCGGATTGTAGAACTGCATCGCGTTCTCAAACCGACCGGTAGTTTCTATCTCCATTGCGATCCGACTATGAGTCATTATTTGAAGACAATTTGTGACACTGTATTTGGAGAAAAATATTTTCACAGTGAAATAGTATGGAGAAGAACGAATTCACATAACAAGTTATCAGATCAATATGGCCCAATACACGACATAATTCTTTTCTATTCCAAAACATCTGAATTTATATTTCATCCCGGAACTCGTCCATATTCGGAAAAATATATAGAGGATAGGTTTACCAATAAAGACAAAAATGGAATATATCAATTAAACTATCTAACAGGCCCAGGTACTCGGAAGGGTGAAAGTGGAATAAAGTGGAAAGGATTCGATCCGACAAAGGCGGGAAGACACTGGGCAATTCCGAAATCATTGTTAAAATATCTCCCAGAAAACAGCGAAAAACTTGGCACTATTGCAAGACTCGAACTTCTATATAAAAAAGATTTCATTGTATTTCCAAAGAAGAAGGACGGGCAACCGATGTACAAACAATATGTCGGTGAAGGAATGGTATATCAAGATATTTGGGCCTACCAACCAAATACAACTGGGGCATTATATAAAAGTGATGAGTGTATCGACCAAGATGTAAAATATTTAGAGGGCGAGGATGAAAAACTTGGCTTCCCCACACAAAAACCAGTTGGACTATTAAAAAGGATAATCGAAACATCATCCGATGTAGGTGATATAGTGTTAGATGGTTTTTGCGGCTGTGGCACAACCATCGATGCGGCAGAAGGATTGCATCGCAAATGGATCGGCATAGATATATCGCCAATCGCCATCTCGCTTATCAAGCGGCGTTTGCATCACACGTACAAAAAAGGCCTTGCCGAGTTTGAGGTGCGCGGCACTCCCACAGACGAACAAAGCGCGCAGAGATTGTGGAAAGAGAATGCGTTTGCGTTTCAAGATTGGTGGATTACAGAGTTTGAAGCGTTCTCTTCTACCTTTGGCACAAAAGGCGCAGATAAAGGCGTAGACGGCATCGCCCTCTATGCAATGGATAACAAGGATACAACCGCGCGAGTTGCGTTTCAGGTAAAGGGTGGCGAGAAAGTGCAATCCAAAGATATCGATGCGCTTCTTGGTGCAATCGAAAAGCACAAATGCGATATGGGCGTCTTCCTTACAACCGCAGAACCAACTAAACCAATGTTGGATACCGTTGCAGGACGCGGGATGGTCGAATTTACCGATCAAAAAAAGAAATCTGATCCGGATGTTGAATTTTGCCTATCCGAAACTACAGATTCTTACGCTAAAAGAATTTTTTGCAGGCAAACGTCCGAAAGCTGCCGAGCACCAACATCACATTCAAAGCAGCGCAGCACAGCGGAAAGAAAAAAGAAAATCAGGAAGCGCTGGAATTATAAAAAATTGCAAGAAAAGTAAAAGTACAGTTCAATCGGAACTGGGGAGGTCGACAAATGTAAATAAGGCTCAGAATATTCTGAGCCTTGCGCTTGTACTTTGTTATTGATCTGAAGAAATTTTAACCCAGATTAATATGTTGGAAGATCTTAGCTGGAAGGGAGTTCCACTCCCGACCTCCTTAGTTCGGGAGAACATCTCCCTCACAACCTTGGATGGTGAACCTCTGCGATCGCTCAAAGCGGTCGGAGAGGTAATATGACGAAGTTCAAATATTTTTTGAAGTGGCCTTAATACGTCGGAAGATATTTTTCTAATTCCCAGGGAGTCACTTCTAATCGGTAATCTTCCCACTCTAAGCGTTTCGCACTGATGAAACGTTCGAATATATGTGCGCCCAACGCTTCCCGTATAACGGTATCTTTCTCAAATTCTGAGATTGCCTCTTCGAGCGAACCGGGTAATATATTCAAGTTGGATTTCTTTTTAGTGTCATTGGAAATGTAAATATTTTCTTCGGAAGCTTCAGGAACTTCCAATTGCCGGCGAATACCATCTAATCCGGAAGCAAGCATTACTGCAAAGGCAAGATATGGATTGCAGCTTGGGTCGGGGCAGCGCAATTCAATACGGGTTGATTCCGGAGTATGGGCACGCGGAATCCGAATCAATGCAGATTGGTTAATACGTCCCCAGCTAATATTGACCGGCGCTTCATATCCGATGACAAGGCGTTTATAGGAATTTACAAGCGGTGCAAGCACAGCACACATTCCGCGAGCATGAGCAAGTTGGCCAGCTATAAAGTGTTTGGCAATTTTGGAAAGGCCATGCGAATCACCGGGATCCGAAAACGCATTTCCGCCGTTGGCTTTATAATTTAGTCCCTGATGCACGTGCATACCGCTGCCGGCAAGTCCGCGCAATGGTTTTGGCATGAAAGATGCGTACAAACCCTTCTGCTGGGCGAGTCGTTTCATAACAATACGGAAAGTAACGGCATCATCGGCAGTCTTTAATGAATTTGCATAACGCAGATCCATTTCATATTGGCCCTTTGCAACTTCGTGGTGCATTGCTTCGGCTTCAATTCCAAAGGCTAAAAGAGTTTCCGAAGTTTGCCGCCAGAGATCGGTCGCAACCATATCAGTCGGCATATCAAAATAACTTGCGCTATCGTGCGGCTGAGGAGGAATAACCCCGCCTTGTTCATTTGGTTTTAAAAGAAAGAATTCCAACTCCGGCCCCGTATTATATACGAACCCCATCTTTTCTGCTTCGCCCATCATCCTCGCAAGCACTGCCCTCGGATCTCCTAAAAATGGCTGGCTATCCGGTGTATAGACATTACAAATCAACCGCGCGGTCATTTCATTATCCTTCAACCAGGGAAGGACAGCAAAGGTCGAAGTATCCGGGACCAGATACATATCGCTCTCTGCGGTTCGTGCATATCCTTCGATGCAGGAACCATCAAACCAAACACCATGGCTAAGTGTAGTTTCCAATTCCTTCGTTGGGATGGTGACATTCTTCACCGCTCCGCCGACATCAGTAAATTGTAGATCAATGAATTGAATCTTGCGCTCAGCAACCAGCGCCAGAAGTTCTTTATGCGAATATTGGGGGTATGTTGGCATTAGCGTATCGCCTGTAATAGTAGACCAAGGAGTGCAAGTAATATTAATATTCCCAATCCTGCACCAATAGAAAGAAAGATCGATGATTTATAAAATGGAACTGGTATGGATTCTTCATATAACTTATCAAAAACAGAAAGATCAACAGACTCCAGATTATCCAAATCATGTAATAATGCTTTCATGTCCGGATACCGATCATCCGGATTTTTCATTAAGCATTTTGCAACAACTGCCGCAAGCTGCGGAGTGATTTCCGGGCGCTCTTTATCCAGCCGCGGAATTGTTCCGTGCATTTGTTGTGCCATTACTGCTAGATTATTATCTCCGCTGAATGGAGTATGCCCGGAAAGAAGTTCAAAAAATATTACACCAAGAGCATAGAGATCAGTTCGTTTATCGCCGCGCTTTCCTTCCACCTGTTCTGGCGCCATATAATCCGGAGTTCCGGCTGTGCCGCTCAGGTTCGCATAAGTAACCCTGTATGCTCCCTTTGTGAGGGCAAGTCCAAAGTCTAAAATTATCGGTTGACCACTTTCCGTAAGGAGAATATTTTCCGGTTTCATATCCCTATGTATAATATTATGTTCATGGCAATGAGCAAGCCCATCGGCAATTTTACGGATGAGCTCAACAGCTTCATCTATTGGCATTGGCGCAGACCTGCGAATCAATTCCCGCATTGATTCTCCGGTAACCAATTCCGTGATGAGATATGGAGTGCTGTTATATTTTCCGGAACCCAATCCTTTTTGGATGGCAGGATGATTTAATGTACGCATCACTTCCAGCTCACGTTGAAATCGCTCATATTGCGCAGGATCTCCTATCGTCATCCGATCCGGAACTTTTAACACAACATCCTTACCGCTTATAAGATCGTACGCGCGGTAAATATCACTCATTCCACCCTGAGCTATATGCCCGCGTATCTGAAAATGGTCAAATTGATCGCCTATTTGCAGCATATTATTCTTTTTTCTTCATACTATTACTATGGTGAATAAAAAAATATACTATTGTTTTTTCTGAAAAGCGAATATCGCTGCTTCTCTTCATTTTTCGGCATTTTGATACTTAGTGACGGCTTAAGAATTGTTTTACTATTCTCGAAAACTTTGAGCTTTTTATTGATTTTCGTTTTGCCAATCTATGCAATATAACAGTGACTACAGAAACATTATCATCACTTCCACGTTTCATCGCAAGATCGACAATTGTTTGGCTTAGCTGCTCTGCCGAAATTGCTTTTAAAGCTAATGTGCCAAATTCGTCATCATCAATCACTGACCATATTCCATCGGAGCAAAAGATAATTACATCGCCATCTTGCACTTGGACTTCAAAAATATCGGGCTGCACAAAAAGATCTAAACCAAGACATTTGCTGAGAACGGATCGCTGACTATGGGTTCGTACTTTATCTGGTGACAATACTTTCATCCGCACGAGTTCTCCAACACGCGTATGATCCTTCGTTAGACATATTGAGATTTTTCCGCGAATCAAATATGCACGGCTATCGCCTACATGAGCA
The DNA here is from genome assembly GCA_963727825.1 of Ignavibacteriota bacterium. Lineage (GTDB taxonomy): Bacteria > Bacteroidota > Ignavibacteria > UBA10030 > UBA10030 > Fen-1298. The sequence goes on from CAVSHO010000009.1 coordinate 326,596, forward strand.
ATATGGAATTTATCTTCTTTAAGCAACCCTGCTGTCAGTGTCGTTCCCATTCTCCCGACACCTAGTTCCCGCGCTTTCTGATAGATATTCAGATTTGCATTCTGCACTGCCTGTTTCATTTTTTGAGGAATCGATAATCCATTGCTTGAATACACTGTCTCAAATAAAGTAAGCAATGCCAATGAACTCGCCACACCGCCCTGCGCATACCCGCCCATGCCATCCGCGACGCCAAAAAGATGTCCGTTTGATGCAGTCAACTCATCATGTTGATCGATAATACGCACAGAGTCCTGATTATCCTCACGCACATTTCCGACGTGCGTCAAGCAATGGGATTCTATTTCGGGCAATTCAATATGTGTCATGTAAAATTCACAATATAGAATAAGAAAGAAGAAGCCGCTCGCACGGCTTCCTAATTGTGCTTCGTGAATCAATACCATTCAATTCAAGCTGCTATATCCCATCAACCTTCTGATTATAGTGAAGGAAGAGATGGAAAAAATTATTCCGATGCTGGACTTACCTTCGGAATAATCGCCCTCCCCGATTTTTTACTGTTCCAGACTAAATAAGCGACGCTGATTGCACCCCATCCCGCCGTAACCCACAATGCCATCTGAGTTGCGTCTGCTGAAACTCCGGGCGTCATTAGTCCGATAACCACAATGCCAATCAACATTCCTATATTTCCTATAAGCCCTAAAAATGGGATGACTGCATGTTTAATGCTATGGAATTCTTTCCGTCCGACAAATGTAACGAATGTCAGGAAACAAATGAGCGCATAAAGGGCAAATGTTCCTATGTTCGAAGCCAGCGTGACACCGGTCAATGCCGTAACATTGAGAACACCGACGGCGCCGATAATCGAAGAGACGGCAACGAGAACCCATACACCTTTATGCGGTGTTGCATGTCTTGAGTGCAGCGCACCGAGCAGGCCAGGCATTTCATTATCCTGTGCCATGGCAAAGCTTATGCGTACTGCCGTATTGATGGCTGCGAGAGTGGTACCCAGAACAGCAAGTCCGACAGTAAATGCGATAACGATCATTAGTGCAAAACCGTTCCCGCCAAGAAGAGCGTTACCGATCATAATTGTCATATCGCCGATAGGTGCGCCCGATGCAGCGGCGGCGTCCATACCGGTAAGGATCGAACCGTCAGGGTTCGTGAATGTCAGTTTCTCACACATTGCATAATTCGCAGCAAAATATTCAAGCAAATATGCGAACAAGCCCTGGATAATGAGCGAGAGTATAATCCCTCGCGGAATATCCCGTTTCGGATTGATTGCTTCTCCGGCAAGTGAAGTGGACGATTCAAATCCGACCAAAATGAGAATCGCAATGGTGGATTGGAAAAGCATCGCCGTTAAGCTATGCGGAAATACTATCGACGGTGCGGCTGCATGCGTCCATTGTGTCGCATGAAGCGGATTCGAAAACCGAAAAGCAATTGCGAGCGCACTAAACCCGATCAATGAAACCAATTGGATAACGTTGATCACAATTGCGACATTCGTCGAGCCGCTGATGCCGCGGACGGCAATAAAGCCTACGATGACGGCAAAAATTACGGCAATCAATATTTGAAATGGAACGGTAAGAGTGACACCGAACTGTCCAAAAATATACGTTACTAAAATCGCCATAAAGGCTACCATCACGCCGGGGTAAACCCAATAGAAGAGATGTGCTGCCCAGCCCGTGAGAAATTTCGAGATCCGCGCAAATTTCTGATGATGAGCTTTGTCTCGATCGAGGAATGCCCTTTCTGCAAAATAGTATGAGCCCCCCGCCCCAGCTTCTGGATAGCGGCGTGCCATCTCGGAAAATGACATCGCCGTTAAAAATGCCACGATAAGTGCGGCAACAATTCCTGTCCACATATCAGTCGCTCCGCCCGTATTTGCTGCTTGGATCTGAAATGTAATCCATAAAAATGCGCCCGGGGCAATGAGTGCCATTGCGTTTACCGTTACTCCGGTTAAGCCGAGAGTTTTTTTCATGCCTGTGTCTGCCATATTATATCTCCAATATAATTTTGAGTGATATTATAAATTCTTGTTCATTAGAAAGTTACCACTGCGCCAACCGTAAGGGTTAGCTGACTGGTTTCTGTATTTGAAAGTGCTTTATTATATGCCGGATTCACTGCGAAATCATCTCTCAATTCACCACGCAACAGTAACTGGTTGAATAATTTATGTTCAAGCGTCAACGTCATTTCTTTGTATGTATTTGGAATCATGGTTGCAGTCGCATAACCGATCGGATCAGCGAATACTTCAGCACGAACGGCGACAGCGGAGAGCGTATCAATAGTATATCTTCCATAAATGTCGACGCCTTTCCAAGTAGCGAGTCCGGCTGAGGTTCCTGCTTCGCCGTAATCGGCATTCAATGCGAGAGAAAGATTATCGGTAACCGTTTGGCTTACAATGAAATCATAGACATTTCGTGCGCCGATTTCATATCCGGTGTGCCCCCATATCCAATTAAAGATAATGCCCGTTGAAGATGTAGCGGCATAATTCAATGTCGCGCCAAGATTCGCTGACTTGACCGCGTCTGTTTCTGAATTCCACCCATCGACGACATGAAGTGTCGCTGTAAGATTGCTGAAAACTGGATAGGTAAAACGCATTCCAGTGTGATAATACGGAATAGCATAGGCGAATAAATATGAGCGACTGTAGTTCCAATTGACATTTGATTCAATCACTTCGTTGCCCATATGCGTTACAAACTTACCGGCATCGACCGTCAAGCCGCCGCCGACAGGAAGAACCGCTGTGACGTACGCTTGCTGCACAGTAGAAAGTGTTGAAGTGGTCGCCGGTTGAACTATATCGTTCGTGGTTCCGTAATCGAGATCCATACGGAATCCTATAGGAGATGAAACCGATGTAGCTTTTTGAATGACAAGCTCTACCTGACTCAATGTAAAAGAGTTTGTATTCACATCGAAATTCCTGAGCGCATTAGTGTTACTACTCGGTCCGGCAAAATTATAATCATAGTAGGTATCAATTAGTCCGGTGTAAGTTACGGATTGTGATTGTGCCGATTGAGAAAGCATCATTATTGCCACAGAAAGTACTGCTATCATTCTAAGTTCGTGGAAAATCACAAGTGTACTCTTTTGAATCGATTTCATTTTATTTTCCTTTAAGTTCTTGAAAATTTTATTTTTCTCATCGAAAGTTGTTTTCTGTTATCGTTGACAAGTCAGTATTAAAACTTGAGCTGCACAAATCCCGGTGGAAAAATGGATGCTACTAAATGGCATCATATTCGTTATAGAATTCTTCAATTAAGACCTTTTATACATTATATTTATGTGTTCGTTGAACAATTGTTAATACTCTTCATTCGTCAAACGGATTCTTCTATTTCGGTCGAGAATGTTTGGCTAACATTATTTACATTCGATACCAATATTTTGTCAGATCCTTTTTCCCCGATCTGCGCGTTTTTCATAATAATCGATATAACTTTAGGAGCTAAATGCTGTGGCACGATAGTTTCTATCCTTATCTTCAAGAGATAGTCAACCTTATATTCATCTCCGCGATAAACTTCCTTATGTCCCTCCTGTTTTCCAAAATCGCGAACCTCTGTAATCGTGATTTCATTAATCCCTATTGCCAAAAGCGATTTACGGACTTCTTCGAGTTTATAAGGTTGTATAATTGCCTCTATTCTTTTCATGGTTTTCCTTTCCAGTTAAGAAATCTATCCTTATTAACGTTTATACTTTCTTATTATAATGTCGTATTCATATATTACCTTATAATATAATGATAAATATTATAATGTCAATAGTAATTAAGTATATTTTATATTATTCCTTTATTAACTAAATATTATCATGTTGCATGCCTTTTTAAATAATTCTATTGGCATAATCTCGAAAATAATTTTCTCCCCAGAATAAAGGAACATTTATCTTATGTTGAAAAGCAAGTGAGGAGTGTGTTGCCTCCCTGCCATTCAAAGCGTACATTGAAACCCACAAACATTAATCAACGTATTGAGGTAGTAATTTATTATGTCTCAATTAATTCAAGGTGATGAAATGCATCCATTCGCAAAATTTGCGGTGCCACTTCTAAGTCTAGCATTTTTAACATCAGGTACTTCTCTGTCACAAGAACGCGATCGCAATAAAATTGCCGATCAGTATAAATGGAACCTTGCCGACCTCTACCCATCTGATGCAGCGTGGAAAGAAGCTGAGCAACGGCTTACAGAGACTAATCCAGCAGCCGAGAGAAGTGTTTCAATTCCTGCGCTTAAAAAATATAAAGGAACATTAGGCTCATCTGCCCATCAGTTGCTTGAGTGTCTCGATCTCGTTACAGAACTCAATAAAGAATTCGCCCAGCTTAACGCATATGCCAGTATGAGTTTTGATCAGGATACGAAAGTACAATCATATCTTGGAATGCAGCAGGAAATAAGTCAGCTTGGAACATCGTTCGGTGCACAAGCAGCATTTATAGAACCAGAAATTCTCAAGATCGATCCGGCGAAGATACAAGGATTCTTGAAAAGCGAAAAGAAGCTTGAAATTTATCGCCATTATTTGGATGACTTACTTCGCCGTAAAGCTCATACAGGCAGCGAGGGTGAAGAGAAGATTATCGCAGATGCTGGATTGATATCAGGTGAACCTTATAATATTCACAGCATCTTCGCTAATGCGGATTTCCCCTACCCAGAAGTTGCGCTGAGCGACGGGAAGATCGTAAAGCTTGATGCGGCAGGATTCGCTCTTCAGAGGGCTTCTGCAAACCGCGAGGACCGCAAGAAAGTATTTGCAGCATTCATGGGTAAGTTGAATGATTACCAGCGCACATATGGCACGGTATTGAATGCGCAAGTAAAGACAGAACTCTTCTATAAGAATGCAAGGAAATATAATTCGTGTCTTGAAAGTGCACTCGATGCCAGCAACATCCCAACACAGGTTTATTACAATCTAATAGATAACGTCAATAAGAACCTTAGCACTTTCCATCGCTATTTGAAACTGCGCCATCGCATTCTCGGCGTCGATACATTGCATTATTATGATCTCTATGCGCCGCTGTTGAAAGATGTCGATCTTAAATACACTTACGAAGAAGCACAACAGCATGTCCTTGAAGCATTGAAGCCGTTAGGTTCGGATTATACTGATGTTCTTAAAAAGGGATTTGCGGAACGCTGGTTGGACGTCTATCCGACCGAAAGCAAACGTTCCGGTGCGTACTCCAATGGCTCCGCATACGATGTGCATCCATATATGTTATTGAACTACAATGGCAAATACGATGATATGAGTACCGTTGCGCATGAATTCGGACACTCGATGCAAAGTTATCTTTCCAATAAAAATCAGCCGTATGCCACGTCACAATATCCGATCTTTGTTGCAGAAGTCGCTTCTACATTTAACGAAGCCTTGTTAATCGATTATATGCTGAAGCAAATCAAAGACGATGATGCCCGACTCTCGCTGCTCGGCAGCTACCTCGAAAACATCAAGGGAACTGTCTTCCGGCAAACGCAGTTCGCAGAGTTTGAACTTCGCATTCACGAGATGGCAGAAAAGGGCGAGCCACTCACCGGCGATGTGTTGAATAAAATATATGACGAAATCGTTAAAAAATATTACGGCCATGAGAAAAACATTTGCATAGTTGACGACGAAATAAAAGCCGAGTGGATGTATATTCCGCACTTCTATTACAACTTCTATGTTTATCAGTACGCGACATCATTTACAGCTTCAGCTGCATTATCGGAACGGACAATTGCCGGCGATAAAGCCTCCACTGAGAAGTATATTAAATTCCTTTCTTCCGGCGGCTCCGATTATCCAATTGAATTGTTGAAAAAAGCCGGTGTCGATATGACGACCTCCGAGCCATTCGATCTAACAATGAAAAAAATGAACCGCGTAATGGATGAGATGGAGAAGATACTAGATAAGAAGTAGGCATTTAATAAGTATAGTGCAACCTTCGAGATGACTGCAATGGAATGGATTGAAAAGTCAAAAGGAAAAAATCAAACACCTAAGACCATTTTATGTCCCGATCTGAAGGTACGATGCTATAATTTCTCTGTGGCAATCATCCGATTCGTGGATAAGCTTCAGGTGCGAAGGTTGCACTATTCAATTATTGATCAACTCATTCGTTCATCAACTTCAATTGGTGCCAATATCATCGAGGCAAAATCCGCCAGTTCAAAGAAGGACTTTATACGATTCTATGAGTACGCATTGAAATCTGCAAATGAGACCAAGTACTGGCTTGCATTGTTACGTGATGCGCTTGGAGTTGATAAAGGAATCATCCACAATTATTTACAGGAAGTTACCGAGTTATCAAAAATCATTGCTGTCTGCATCTTAAAGCTCAAGCAACGGTCAGTTTGACTTTTGACTTTTAACTTTTGCTTTTTCTATATCCATAGCTTATCGTTCGATATGAATGCAAAAGCAATAAATTCTGCCTCATTTCCCCATATTGCTGTCATTGTTCTCGCCGCTGGCGCATCTAATCGACTCGGCGTACCAAAGCAACTTCTAAAATATAACGGAATTACTCTTCTTCGCAGAACAGTGGAAACAGTTTTGCTTTCTAAGGTGAAATTTGTTCATGTGGTTTTGGGATTTGAGGCAGAGAAGATAAAATTGGAAATATGCAAACTTGCCAGTCGATATTGTCGTAAATCCAAGTTGGCAGAATGGCATCAGCACATCTATTCATTCAGGCATACAATCACTCGGGCCGAACATTGACGCAGCAATCGTCGCTCTTTGCGATCAGCCAAAGTTATCAACGGATATTCTGAACACACTTATCAATACCTATACTTCAACACGAGCACCCATAATCACCTGCAAATACGCGGGAACAGTCGGCGTGCCGGCATTGTTCGACCATCGCATTTTTCCCGAATTGTTATCGCTTGAAGGCGATCTTGGTGCAAAAAAAATAATTGAGCAGCACGCAAAAGAAAGATTTGAGATTGATTTTTTAGATGGAGAAATAGATATTGATACTATCGCCGACCAAAAACAAATTAGTTAAATAGCGCAAACTGAGAAGAAGGAATTTATTGTGTTCATCGGCCACTTCGCTGTTGGACTTAGTGCAAAGAAAGTTGCACCTCAGGTAAAATTAGGAACGCTGTTCTTAGCAGCTCAATTTCTCGATTTACTCTGGCCAATCTTCCTAATTCTTGGCATTGAACATGCCCGAATAGCCCCCGGTAATACTGCCTTCACTCCATTCGATTTTTACGATTACCCATTCTCGCACAGTTTACTAGCGAGTATTATATGGGCGGTTCTTTTCGGGAGAATATATTATTATGTGAAAAAAAATCTCCGCAATTCGATCATTGTTGGCTGCGTTGTTTTTAGCCATTGGTTGCTTGATTTTATCTCACACAAACCTGATCTAGCGATTGCGCCAGGTATTCATATTGCCCTGGGTCTTGGATTATGGAATTCCATTATAGGCACCATATTTATTGAAGGGTTTCTTTTCATTGGTGCAGTCTGCATTTATATTAGAGCAACGAAATCTATTGATCGTATCGGAAATTATGCCTTTTGTGGATTGATTGCATTGCTTCTGATTTCCTACATCGCAAACATTACATCGCCGCCACCACCAAATATGACAGCAGTCGCTTACGCAGGATTCGCTCAATGGCTCTTCATTGCTTGGGCATATTGGATAGACCGGCATAGGACTTGCCATGACTGAACATATACGTATCGAACATAAAAAGTTGATTCTACAGGTTGAAGAAACGCTTCAAAAAGCTGGCGTGGCGCCGCACATAGCTCACGTCGAAGCGGAGATTATGGCGGAATCAGACCTTATGGGAGTTCCTTCACATGGAGTTCGTATGTTGCCTGATTTATTGAAGGGAATTCAGAAAGGCAAAGCCACGGCAAATCCGAATATTAGAATTATGAAAGAGAATAAAGCAACATGCGTGATTGATGGTGACAACGGCCCCGGTCGCTTCGTATCACTTCATGCAATGAGCATCGCAATTGAGCGAGCGAAGGAATTCGGTATCGGCGCTTGCAGTGCGATAAATGTAACTCACTGGGGGCGTGCATTCGCTTATACATATAGAGCCGCTCAAGACAATACAATTGGTATCTGCACAACGAATGCACTTCCAATTACCTTGGGCTGGAATTCTACAAAACCATTATTAGGTAATAATCCCCTTAGTATCGGTGTACCTCGATATGGCAAAGATCCTATTGTTCTCGATATTTCAATGAGCCAAGCAGCACATGGAAAAATTGCAACATATGCCCGCGAAGGAAAAGAAGTACCGTTAGGCTGGGGATTGGATTCCGAAGGGAAGCCCACAACAAATCCAAATGAAATATTGAAGAGCTTTCGGCTTCTCCCGTTTGGCGACCATAAAGGTGCAGGGCTTGCTATTATGATGGAGCTTCTAACCGGCGCTCTTTCCGGAAGTAAGCTCTCGCACGAAATTCTCCAAATTGAACGAGGCGCTCTCAACCCTGGGAGTACCAAGTTGTTTATAGCATTGGATGTAAGTTCATTCGGTTCGCTTGAAGCTATGGGCACAAAGATCGAACAATATATTCGCTGGCTTCATGAAACGGAGCCGGATATTCACATCACTCTTCCCGGCGATAGGAGCTGGCAAGCGCGGCAAGAGAATTTGCAGAATGGAATTCCCATTCACCCCGACATAGCAGCTGAATTAATAAAAATTGGTCTAAACCTCTAGCACATTCTTAAAGGAGATTTATTATGTATCGCACAATTCAAGATTTTTTGACTGATTGGGCTCAAGAGAATGATTCTACACTCAAAGTTTTTAAGAATCTCACTGATGCCTCGCTCAAACAGAACGTATCGGCGGAAGGTCGCTCACTGGGTCATTTGGCATGGCACATTGTTCTAACACTTGGTGAGATGGGAGATAAAGCCGGACTTAAAGTCAATGCACCACCTGAAAATGCACCTGATCCAAACACTGCATCGGTAATTGTTGCAGCATATGAGAAAGCAGGAGCATCGCTTGCAGTAGAAGTGAAAAAGTGGAATGATGGAATGCTACCAGAAGAAATCGATATGTATGGACAAAAATGGACACGCGCTGCTACACTCGCATCGATCATAAAACATCAGATACATCACAGAGCGCAAATGACGGTGCTTATGCGGCAGGCAGGACTTAAAGTTCCTGGCGTTTATGGACCATCACGCGAGGAGTGGTCGCAATTCGGTATGCCATCGCAAGAATAATCCTGACTAAACATTGCAGGTTTTCAGACCTGCAATGTTTTTCTGAAAGTCATCTTAAATGATTATAGTTCTTCATGGCTGTGTACTTTGTTCTTTTGGATTCCATTTTCATCAGCATATAACATGTTTTTGTGTAATATAAGTCATGCTACATTTTTAGAATGAAATGCAGATTTCCCCCACCATTTACCGATTTCTCCTCGCCGCTCGCCGAAATCGCCGAAACTTCCTTCTCAATTCTATGTATCATTCTATGGAACAAAATTAAAGACATTCATACGAACACCTTGGTATCGATTTTTTTCTCATAGACGGTGTTGCTATGATGCTGAATATAGTTGGACTTAAAAAGGAAACTTTGATAAATGGAAAAAATGAGTAGATGGGGTATTGGACCAATCTTTGCCGCTTTATCAATTATGTATGGATTTATAATAGCTGTAATAAGCCGATATTATCATCCATTATTTAAAATAGAATTCATTCAAGAGCATATATTGTTCCTGTTTGGCGTAATCCTTATCATCATTGGTATTCCATTTTATATTGTTTCTGCGAGAGTGGTAATGAAAGCATACAATGCTGATAAGCTTATTACAGGAAACATTTATAGATGCTGCCGTCATCCTCTATATGCATCTTGGGTAGTATTTATTGTGCCGGGCTTAGTTTTATTGATCAATAGTTGGATTGGTTTAACCGCGCCTATATTTATGTACATCTTATTACGCATTCTAGTTAAAAAAGAAGAAATATATTTAGAAAATAAATTTGGAACAGAATATTTAAATTACAAAAATATGGTTCCTTGCATATTGCCTTATGGTCTATTTCTAAAAAATAAATATGAGATATAACATTGCCGGACTTTTATCCGGCACCAGCCGATAAAGTCTCGGATGGCTTCATTTAAGGAGAAATATTATGGAACAAGATAGACGACATTACTATGGTCATCTCGGTATCGGACTTTTCTTATTGTTTGCCGGTATTGCATTGATGCTGGATAAATTCGATATTTTTAATGCTGGACCAGTTTGGCACTATTGGCCAATAATTATTATTGCTGTCGGATTGGGAAAATTGTTGGATGCACAATTTGCGTGGGAATACCGAAAAGCTTGCTCGACACTTTTTATCGGAGCATGGTTCTTCATATCAGAATTACATATATTCGGGTTAGATTATCATAACTCATGGCCAATTCTGCTTATCGGTGTTGGTATAGGCATGTTATGGAAATCTGCTTACCCTTCACATTTTAGATTTGCTAAGGATCACTGCAATGGAAACTAGACAAAGTTTATTTTATGCTCCAAGGCTTATATTAGGGCTGGGGATTATTCTTATTGGCATTCTCTTCCTACTCGGCAACATGGACATAATTGATCCGCATGACTATCTGCAGTATTGGCCGGTAATAATTATGATTATCGGAATAGCATACCTCATTCAATGTCAGCATGGCCCCGGACGGATCTGGGGTGCCATTCTAACTTTTGTTGGGGCGGCAATGTTGTTCGATCGAATGTATTTTATTCATTTCAGTTTGTGGGATTACTGGCCTCTCATTCTCGTCGTTGCAGGAATCATGATGATTGTAAGATCATTTTCACATCATCACCGAGTGCCTTTTTCAAATGTCGAGACTAATGACGCAAATTCCTTTATTAAAGCCGTTGCAATTATGGGTGGATTCAAGCGAATGAATAACTCTCAAGATTTTAAAGGTGGAGAATTTACTGCCATTATGGGCGGAATCGAACTCGATCTGCGAGACGCTTCTATTAAAGAAGAAGCTAGTATCGATGTCTTTACATTGATGGGTGGTATGTCTATGCGTATTCCGGAAGATTGGCTTGTCATCATCGACGTTTCTCCTTTTATGGGTGGATATGATGACAAAACTCGCCATCCGTTAGAAAACACAAAACGCCTCCTTATTAGAGGAACAACAATTATGGGCGGCATCGAGATTAAGAACTAACCGTGCATCCGATTCTTTCCAACAGGCGAACGCTCGCCCTCTATCTTATCATCTGGTTATCTGTCGGACTGCTGATTGAAATACCGTTTATTTTTTCATACAAAAGCCAATGGGCAGCGTTTCTGTTATCCGATATACCACTGAATATTTTCTTTGCATTCATCTGCCTTTCTTCGTATTACCTGTGCAGAATTTTTCCCGTTAAAACAACACAATGGTATAATCTACTTTCTATGTTCATCGTAGCCGCTTTTATTGCAGCAGGCACTGAACTCGTTATTGGATACGGCTGGGTGCATTTAATTGATTCCTTAAAAATCGCTTCATCCATATCATCGCTTTACGAACCTTGGATTGCTGGAATTTTCAGCACACTCGTACTCATCTTTCTTCTTGTAGCATCCTTGCATTATGTCATAATCGGATTTGAACGGTCCAATGAATCTGAACGGCAAGCATTTGAGCTTAGATTGCTCGCGCAAGATGCGGAGCTTCGCGCACTTCGTGCTCAAATTGATCCCCATTTTCTTTTCAACAGCCTCAATTCAATTAGTGCTCTAACTACGAACGACCCGGCCAAGGCACGGACAATGACGTTAATGCTTGCAGATTTTTTTAGGAAGAGTCTCGAGCTTGGATCCCGCAGCAACATTCCTCTTAACGATGAGTTGGCACTCGCTTTTGAATTCCTAACCATTGAGCAAGTAAGGTTTGGAGCACGATTAAAGGTCGAGCAGGATATAAAGGAAGAATGCCAAAAAGTTATGGTACCACCTCTTATCCTGCAGCCGCTTGTTGAGAATGCTGTTCGCCATGGTATTGCCCATTTAGTGAATGGCGGGACAATTCGGATTCATTGTGAAAGACACGGCGACCGGCTTATCATTCAAATCGAGAATCCTGTCGATATCGATCGGCCGCGCCGCAAAGGAAGTGGACTTGGATTGAAGAATGTCCGTTCGCGTCTCGACACTTTTTACGGTAATGAAGCTCGAGTGGATGTTGAGGAAACCAATACGTATTTTCAAATAAAGCTTTCATTTCCTATTCATAGGCAGTAAACCATGTCATCAAAAAACAACAGTATCCGCACAATCATCGTAGATGACGAAGAACCAGCACAGCTTGTTCTGCGAGAATTTCTTTCTGCTCACGAGGAAATCAAGATCATTGCTGAATGTTCCAACGGATTTGACGCCGTGAAAGCTATAACCGAATCCAAACCCGACCTTGTCATACTCGATATCCAAATGCCAAAGCTGAACGGTTTTGAAGTGCTAGAACTTGTCGAACAACCGCCATCTATCATCTTTGCAACTGCTTACAATCAGTATGCTATAAAAGCTTTTGAAGTTCATGCTGTGGATTATCTTCTTAAGCCCTTCAGTAAAGAACGATTGGCAGAGGCACTGGAACATGTTAAAGAACGATTAAAGAAGAAAATATTTATTCCCATTCAAGATATCGCTTCCGCCGCAGGAATGAAACTATCTCCCTTGGAAAGAATTCTAGTGAAGGATGGCTCTAAGGTGCATGTCATTCCAGTAGATAAAATAGATTACATCGAAGCACAGGATGATTACGTGGCAATTAAGTCGGATGGTAAAACACATTTGAAGCAGGAACGCATGGCCGAATTAGAAAAAGAATTGGATACATCTAAATTCGTCAGAGTCCACCGATCATATATTATAAACCTCGAACGCATCGCCCGCATTGAGCTTTATGCGAAAGACAGCCGCATGGCAATTCTGAAAGATGGAACGAAACTCCTTATCAGCCGTGCCGGATATGATAAGTTGAAAGGATTGTTGTAGCAACAATTTCCGATCTTCAGCATCCCTTTTATCACAATGCCGTCTTTAAAAAGAAATCTTTGGACACATTCCCGATCACTTCTCTTAGTACTAATCCTTTTATTATCATTGCACTTCCTATCCTTTTTGCCGAGATTTCATAAACCATAACAAGAATAAATAGGGTGGTAAAATGAAAATGATAATTAATATATTGATACTTATGATTATTCCACTAGCGTTTGCAATAGGACAGGAAAAGACCGACGAAGCAGCATTGTTGATGCAGCTCGACCGTGATTTTGATATAGCCACTGCCGAAAAAGGCGTCGATGGCTGGGTAGCGTACTTCGCACCCAACGGCTCAATGTTAAGCGACACAAGCAAGCCGAAAACAGGTCCCGCCGAAATTCGTGCAGAGATGGCACCTGTTTTTAAAGATTCGACTTTTTCCCTCCGCTGGCATCCTACAAAAGGTGAAATAATGATCCCCGGCGTTATCGGGTATACTGTAGGCAGGTGGGAAAGAATACGAAAGAACGAAGAAGGCAAATGGATGAAATTCACCGGCACATACTCGACCACTTGGAAGAAACAGCCGGATAGTTCTTGGAAGATCGTTCTTGATTCCGGTATTTCAGATGGGCCGCCTGTAGAAGTGAAATGAAATATTTAAAACTATAAGAATGAAAAATGGATAAAGAAACTTTTGGCGGAATGAATCCCGAAGAATTTCGCAAGATCGGAAAAGAACTTGTGGATTGGATTGCCGATTATCTGAATAATGCAGAAATATATCCGGTGTTTTCACAAGTAAAACCAGGCGACATAAAAAAACAATTGCCCGCGGCACCGCCTACATCACCGGAGAAAATGGAAACTATTCTTGCGGACTTCAATCGTATCATACTTCCCGGCATCACGCACTGGAATCATCCCGGTTTCCTTGCATATTTTGCCAACAGTGCTTCGGCACCAGGAATTCTAGCGGAGATGCTTGCCACTGCATTGAATGTCAACGGGATGCTATGGCGAACCTCTCCTTCTGCAACAGAGTTGGAAGAAGTCGTGACCGACTGGCTGAGGCAAATGCTCGGACTGCCGGCGGAGTTTCACGGCGTAATCATTGATACGGCATCTGTTTCCACACTTGTTGCACTGACGGCGGCGCGTGAAGCAGTGCATAAGCAGGTTCGCGAACAAGGTTTATCCGGACGGACAGATCTGCCTCGACTTCGTTTATATTGTTCCGAGCATGGGCATTCTTCTATTGAAAAAGCCGCAATCATACTTGGTATTGGACAAGAAGGTGTACATAAGATTTCGTCCGATGCAGAATTTAGAATGAATGCGAAAGCACTCGCTGCCGCCATCGAGGAAGATAAGAAAAACGGATGGCTTCCCTTTGCTGTAGTCGCAACTGTTGGAACAACTTCAACGACCAGTATCGATCCCATACCGGCAATTGCCGATATTTGTCAGAAAGAAAAAATTTGGCTTCATGTGGATGGCGCTTACGGCGGAGCTGCAGCAATTATGCCGGAGATGCGTAATGTTCTTGACGGCTGCGATCGCGCCGATTCCTTCGTCACAAACCCGCACAAGTGGCTCTTCACACCGATGGATTGCAGTGTGCTCTTCACACGACACGTCGGTACTCTGAAGCAAGCATTCAGTCTTGTGCCGGAGTATCTCAAAACCACTGATGGTGAAGTAAACAATTACATGGATTGGGGTGTTCAGCTTGGCCGCAGATTCCGCGCACTGAAACTTTGGTTTATTATTCGTTCGTTTGGCGTTGATGGACTCGCATCGCGGCTTCGTGAACATTGCCGTCTAGCGCAGGAGTTTGCGTCTTGGGTCGATGCAGAAAAAGATTTTGAGCGGCTCGCGCCGGTTCCGTTCAGTGTCGTTTGTTTCCGTTATCATCCAAGTGGAATTTCAGATGAAACAAAGCTCGAGCAATTCAATTCACAGATTATAGAACAAGTAAATGCAACGGGCGAGGCATTTCTTTCCCACACAAAGCTGAATGGCCGTTTCACCATCCGGATTGCTATTGGGAATCTTTCTACCGCCGAAAAGCATATTGCACGAGCGTGGGAATTGATAAAAATTGAAAGCGCTAAATTGAAATAGGGGGCAATTCAAATCCAATAAGGCATCATAATGGGCTTGCGCTTCAGCAATCCTCTCCATAGATTACCTTTAAGTCCTTCCATTCTTACTTTAAAAAGGAGTATTTATGAAACCCATTATTCTTTTTCTTCCTATTCTCTTCTCGTTTGCATTGATATCCTGCTCTATGCATAACGATGAGAAAGATTTTCGTGCTTTTATTGAGCAGCATGTTAAAATCTATGCGCCAAAATTTAAATCGATGAATCTTGCTGATTGGAATGCCAACGCAACCGGTGAAAAGAAATTTTACGAAGAGAAAGCTGCGCTCGAGATAGAGATCAGAAAAATCTATTCTAATAAGCAGGAATTCGAACAACTTAAAAAATGGAAAGAGTCAGGAAATATCAAAGACTCACTTCTTCAACGTCAATTAATCATTCTCTTCAATAATTATCTCACAAATCAAGTAGATACAACATTAACACGAAAAATGGTGGAAAAAAGCTCGGCAATTGCAAATAAATTTAACATCTTTCGTCCTGTCCTCGATGGCAAAGAGGTTGATGATAATACCATCGAGAATATTTTAAAGAATGAGAAGAATTCTGCCAAACGGAAAAAAGCATGGGAAGCAAGCAAAGAAGTTGGTAAAGCTGTTGCCTCTAATGTTATAGAATTAGTGAAGCTGCGAAATGAAGCCGCGCGTCAGCTGGGTTATAAAAATTATTACGAAATGTCCTTAGCAACAAACGAACAAACGGTTGATGAAATTGTTGCAATCTTCGATGAATTAAAAACTTTAACCGATGAGCCGTTCAAAAAACTGAAATCAGAGATTGATGCTGAACTGGCAAAAAAATACGGCATAAAACCATCACAAATGATGCCTTGGCATTATCAAGATCGGTTTTTCCAGGAAGCGCCGCAAATCGGTTCCATCGATCTTGATAAATATTTCAAGGGAAAGAAAGTTGATGAACTTGGGAGGACATTTTATGCCAACATCGGTCTGCCAGTTGACGACATTCTTAAGAACAGCGACATCTTCGGACGCAAAGGAAAATACCAGCATGCATTTGAGAATGATATGGATCGCGAGGGAGATATCCGCGTTATGCTGAGTATCATCGATAACCTAAATTGGATGAGCACGATGCTGCATGAATTAGGACATGCCGTCTACAGTAAAAATATCGCAAGAGATCTTCCATTCCTACTTCGTGTCGAAACACATACGTTTGTAACCGAAGCAATTGCAATGTTAATGGAACGGCAGCCAAGCAATGCCGATTGGCTACAAGCAATGGTTGGAATTCCTGATAAGGAAAAAGAAATGATCAGGAAAACCGGAGAAGAAAATTTACGTATGCATGCATTGATTTTTTGCCGATGGACGCAAGTGATGATGAGGTTTGAGAAAGCGATGTATGAAAATCCAGATCAAGACTTGAATAAACTCTGGTGGAATTTAGTCCAGCAATATCAAATGATTACGCCGCCTGAAGGGCGCAATGCGCCAGATTGGGCTTCAAAAATTCATTTAGTGCAGTATCCAGCGTATTATCATAATTATGAGCTTGGCGAATTAACTGCTTCACAATTGCAGCATTATATCGCGAAAAATGTTTTGAAACAAGAAAGTATTAAGGAGGTTTGCTTCGCTAATAAGCCTGAAGTCGGGACATACTTGAAAGAAAAGGTATTTGCACCTGGCGCCAGCTTGCGATGGGATGCTTTAATAAAAGAAGCAACAGGCGAGCCATTATCAGCTAAGGCCTTTGCAGATGAATATATGAAGTGAATATTCATTAAAACGATCAGACGAGATCACGCGATCTCGTCTGATCAACTTAATATATAGTGTTTCAGATAACCAATGTTTAATCATCTATAAGGAGACTACCATGGAAGGGTTGTATATTATTGTCGGCATCGTTATTGTCCTTTTTTTCTTTTTTGGAATAAGAATTATTCGTCCGACGCATCGCGGATTGGTAGAACGACTCGGAAAATATAGTCACTTTGCTCACCCCGGATTTAACTGGATCATTCCCGGCATTGACAAGATGTATCAAGTTAATATTACAGAACAAATGGTCGACGCCGAGCCGCAGGAAATAATTACCAACGATAATCTGAACGCTGTTGTAGATGCACAAGTATATTTTAAAGTGAAAGACGATGAACAAAGCGTCAAGAATTCACAGTACAATGTAAATAATGTCAATTTCCAGATTGTGAATCTTGCACGCACCACACTCCGCAACATTATCGGCACGCTGACATTAAAATCAGCCAATAGTGAGCGCGGCCGTATCAACGATGAACTTCATAAGATTCTGATTAAGGAGACAACGAATTGGGGTATTGACATTGTTCGTGCCGAGTTGAAACAGATCGATCCTCCCAAAGACGTTCAGGAGACAATGAACAAGATCGTCAAGGCGGAAAATGAAAAACTTGCAGCAGTCGATTTTGCCACCGCTGCAGAAACTGCCGCAGACGGTAAGAAGCGCGCCGCTATAAAAGAAGCGGAAGGAATTCGTCAGGCAAGGATTCTTGCGTCTGAGGGAGAAGCTGAAGCTATACGGTTGGTCAATGAAGCCGCAGAAAAATATTTTGTCGGAAATGCACAATTACTAAAAAGGCTTGAGACAGTTCAAGTTTCACTGCAGAACAATGCAAAAATTGTTGTACCGGCAAACACCGAACTGGTTAATGTTATCGGTGAAATGGCTGGCGGTATTTTACCGCTGAAGAAAGAAAAGTAGTAAGTATTGACATGCGAGGCACAATCCAAAGTGCCTCGCACTATTAATTTTGAGAAAAATATGGATATCACAATACGCAGCGTACAATTCCAGGATGCTGAAGATATAACCAGTATTATCCGAGATGTCGGCTGGTTCGAACATTTGAAATCTGAATCCGCTCAAACAACGGTAGAGCGTGTCCGTCAGCATATTTCACTCTGTCTCGCGGATGACAGTCATTCTACTTTCGTCGCGGAAAATGAAAAACATAAAGTCATCGGATATTCCTCCGTGCATTATCTTCCCTATTTTTTTCTACCCGGACCGGAGGGATATATTTCTGAACTTTTTATTTCTACAGAAGCTCGCGGACAAGGTATTGGCACAGCATTGCTGGAACAAATTATTGCAGAAGCACGAAGACGCGGCTGCGCACGCCTATCGCTCATTAATAGCCGCACTCGTGAATCATACCGGCGCAAGTTCTACGAACAGCACGGCTGGAACGAACGCACTGAAATAGCGGCATTTGTTTTACCGTTGATTTAAAGCACTATCACATCTTCAATTTAATTGTGCATTGCGCTTCAAGCTACAAATTGTTAGCTTATTTCTATCTGAATTGCATTTGTATTTAAATTAGAAAAACTGTGCAGGTTATTTAAGACGATGCCGAATACCATACTTATTATAGATGATAATGTTGAATTCGTCTCTTTGTTACAGATGCAATTAAAAATGGATGGATATATTGTAACTTCCGCACTGGATCCGATCAAAGGCTGGAAAGAAATGGAACGATGCCTACCAGATATTATTCTTGTTGATTGGGAGATGCCGGAAATGAGCGGCATAGAATTAATAAAGCTCATTAAAGCTGATGCCATCCACCGCAGTCGCTATGTCATAATGATTACTGGCCATTTTGGAACGAAGGACATCGTGCTTGGATTAGATGCAGGTGCAGATGATTATCTTCATAAACCTTTTGAGACCGACGAATTGTTGGCAAGGATTCGTTCGGGATTGCGTATCCGCTCGTTAGAGGAGCGCATTTCGGAAGAGACAAAACGATTAACTGCACTGGAAATGGCGCTCTCTGCTACAGATAAAATTGGCAATCCAATTGCTGCCGCAAAAATCTATCAACAATTATTGATGAAAAATAAGGGTATTGCCAACCTTGCGGAAGTTTTAGATTCACTTAAAACGATTGGCAATCTTTTAGATGAAGCTCTTAATCTTATCAATAAGCTTCGTCCTTTAGATTCACTGAAATCGATTCCGGTATCGGATAGCACAACAACGATCACCCCGGAATAACAATATTATAACTTCAAAGAATAAAAAGATCAAACCGATAGAACAACATAAACACTGATTTCTGTTGGAGTATCTATGTCAATTAAGACTATCCTTATAACCGGTGCTAACGGTGAAATCGGTCACGGACTGATTGAACAACTATCTGAGCTGGACGGAGTGCATATTGTTGCAATGGATATTGTTCCCTTAGATGAATCAGTGCGATCACGTTGTCATCGGATTGTTACAGGAGATATATTAGATTCACATTTACTCGAAACACTTTCAACTGAACATAACTTCGATACCATTTATCACCTCGCTGCATTGCTTTCTACACGAGCCGAACGCCAGCCAAATTTGGCGCATCGTGTGAATGTCGACGGTTCGCTGAATCTTCTGGAAATTGCCGTCACACAATCGCATTTGCAAGGACGCGAAATTAAATTTATCTATCCGAGTTCTATCGCCGTTTATGGCCTTCCCGATATCACAACGAAACAGCGTGCCGGCAAAGTCAAAGAAGATCAATGGCTGACACCAAGAACCATGTACGGCATTAACAAACTATACACCGAACAGCTTGGCAGATACTATGCAAATTTCTATCGCCAATTAGATGCAGAGCCTCCAAAAGGACAGGTTGACTTTCGTAGTGTCCGCTTCCCGGGATTAATCAGCGCTGCAACTCTGCCTACAGGAGGAACAAGTGACTATGCCCCCGAGATGCTACATATGGTGGCAAAGAATAAACCTTACACTTGTTTCGTTCGTGAGAATACACGCATAGCGTTTATGGCAATGCCGGATGCTATAACCGCATTGCTGAAACTTCAATCTACTCCGCGCGAAAAACTGACAAGGATGATCTATAACGTAGGCGCTTTCAATCCGTCTGCTTTGGAGATATTCCAAATAATTCAGAAGGCATTTCCGAAAGCGGACGTTACATTTGCATCTGATTATAGGCGTCAGGCAATAATAGACAGTTGGCCTGCAGACGTGGATGATTCTGCAGCACGCACTGATTGGGGCTGGCAGCCGAAGTACGATATGGAACTAGCATTTGCAGAATATTTAATTCCCGCGGTACAGAAGCGATATGCTATTAACGGATAACCACCCTTCCTTCTAAAAACCAAGAACAGATTATAAATCCTTTTATTCTATCTGGAATTATTGCTAAAAATTGATTTAATTAGATACAGTGTTAACAATATTCACTAAGATAAAAAAATAGAGAATTCAATATCATGGCAATAAGTTCTTTACAGACAGTCAGAGCTGACTACAAACCAAAATTACCAGCAACTTTAACTGGCAATATGTTAGTTAAAGAAGGTACTGCAACTCAGTCTATTGCACATCAAAAAGAAATTCAAGAAATGTTTCCAAATACTTATGGGTTACCGATATTAAAAATTGAGATCGGTTCAAAACCTTTGGAATCACCCGAAATAAAAGTTGGAGTTATTCTTTCCGGAGGCCAGGCTCCTGGAGGGCACAATGTAATCGCTGGGCTCTTTGACGGATTAAAAGCTATGAATAAAAATAGCCAATTATTCGGTTTCTTGGGCGGCCCATCAGGATTAGTAGATGGTAAATATATTGAATTGACTGGGCAATTGATTGATGAATACAGAAATACCGGAGGATTTGATATTATTGGAAGCGGCAGAACAAAATTAGAAGAAAAATCTCAATTTGATAAAGGTTTAGAGAATTGCAAAAAACTTGGAATAAATGCTATTGTCATCATCGGCGGAGATGATTCCAACACCAACGCCTGCGTTTTGGCCGAGTATTACAAATCAATCAATGCCGGTGTTCAAGTAATAGGCTGTCCAAAAACTATTGATGGCGATTTAAAAAATGAAATGATAGAAGCATCTTTTGGTTTTGATACAGCCTGCAAAATGTATAGTGAACTTATTGGCAATCTTGAACGCGATGCTATGTCTGCAAAAAAATATTGGCATTTCATCAAGTTAATGGGGCGTTCTGCTTCACATATAACGCTGGAATGTACGCTTCAAACTCATCCAAACTATGCAATCATTTCTGAAGAAGTTCAAGAGAAGAGACTGACAATGGATCAGATTGTTGAAGATATTGCCAGAGTTATAAAAACACGTTCTGATAATAACGAAGACTTTGGAGTTTGCCTGATACCGGAAGGTTTGATAGAATTTGTGCCGGAGGTTAAAAAACTAATCGCTGAAATCAACGATTTGCTTGCCGAGAAAGCTACAGCTTTCAATGCGTTGGAAACTGATGACGAAAAATTCCAATTCGTTAACAGTCACATAAGCGCTGATTCAACAAAAGCATTTAATTCATTGCCGAAAGATATACAGGTTCAGCTATTAATGGATCGCGATCCGCATGGAAATGTAATGGTTTCACGTATTGAGACTGAAAAATTATTGATTGAGATGGTAGAGGAAAAACTTAAGGAATGGAAGGCTGAGGGTAAATTCAAAGGAAAATTTACTGCACTGGCAAATTTCTTTGGTTACGAAGGCCGCTGTGCGGCACCATCTAATTTTGATGCCAATTATACTTATTCGTTGGGTTATGTCGCTGCCATTATTATTGAATCAGGAAGAACCGGTTATATGGCGTCGGTGCGAAATCTTACAGCTCCAGCTGACAGATGGATCGCGGGAGGTGTGCCAATTACTATGTTGATGAACTTGGAAAAAAGGCACGGTTATATGAAACCAGTTATTCAAAAAGCATTAGTGAAATTGGATGGCAGACCATTTAAGGAATTTACTAAAAACAGAGCTGAGTGGTCTATTAAGACTTCCTATGTTTTTCCGGGACCAATACAATACTTTGGACCAAGTGAAGTATGCGATGCAACAACAAAAACTTTGCAATTGGAAAAAGGTTAAGAAGTTACACACTCGCCCCCATAAAGCGACCTCTTTATACTAATTCGATTTTTTAGTGATCGGCACTTTATTTTGAGTTCACCCAGAATAGTGACAATCACTTTTTAAATTTACAAAAAGGAAACATCGTGCAAGATGAAAAATATTTAGAAGAATATGTTTTGGTCTTTCCAACTCAATTGCTGGATCAAATTGGTAAGTTTCAGGGAGTATCGTTTGAGTTGGATAAATACTTAGACATCATTCTTAATCCTAAAAATCATACCTTCCTTAAAAGAAAAGATGCAGAAACTAATCCTGCCTACAAACAGTTGATTCCATACGCTCTTTTACAATTCAAAGACACATTTTTTGTATATCGCCGTGGAAAACTATTAGCAGAAAAAAGACTTTTTGGTAATTATTCGTTAGGTATAGGCGGACACATTTCTGTCACTGACCCCGGTTTGTTCAGTACAACTTATGAAGACGGCCTTAAGCGTGAAATAAACGAAGAGGTCCTTATTGAATCCCATTACACGCAGCGAGTTGTTGCTTTGCTCAACGACGACTCCAACGATGTCGGGAAGGTTCACTTCGGCATCGTCCATGTTCTTTCGCTGGAAAAGCCGTTGGTCAAACCACGAGAAAAATCAATTAATGAAACAAAATTTCTCAATATCAATACGCTTAAAAAAGATATTGAGACATTTGAAAACTGGTCAAAGATTTGTATTGAGAATATGCAGCACATGATTGACCATGAAGAATAGAAAATCGGTAGAATTCCATGGTTAGTAAGTTCGAGTAAAATTCGTAGGATAAGTTTCTTTATTTATTCCGGTGGATTCCAGCCTTTGCGGTTCCATTGTTTTAATTCGATTTTTACACTGCCGAGAATAACTTTCATTTCAGCGGTAATCGGAATTGCCGCAGTATCATTGCTAAACCATCCTTTGAAATCACCTGTAAGACCCAATATACCTTCAAGTTTCATTTTGCCAGATAACTCCACAACATGAATAGGTTTTTTCCATGCTTTGATATTCACTTTCGAATGAGGACGGAGAGGATAGAACAGTGTTTCACCCAATTTTTCATTTGAGACAGTCGGATATGAAATCGAATCCTGGACGTGCGATAGATCCCGTCCTAAGAAAACAAGCGATATCCCATCTTGAATTGGAATTCTTGTAATATAAAGGGTATCACGAACAGCAGAATATTGAGGCGGAGAATTTAAAGTTTCCTGAGTTTCTTCTTCGACTATGATCTTTTTTTCTAAAAATTGATACCAATATTGTACCTTTTGCCATCCTCCATCCTGCTTCTCATAAGAACAGGAATTAATTGAATTAAAAGAAGAATCCATTTCGGTATAAGCGACCAAATGAACATTCACAAATGGCAAGCCCGAACGAGAGTCGATATATGCCACAGCTTTATGCTTTCCTGCTTTTGACACCTCAGGCACAGATAGTGTCTGTAAGTTAATTGTTCCTATACTGATTCCAGACCAACTGACATCATACAATAATTCTTCACCCTCTGAATAGAAGGATGTATTTACTCGCTGTGGATGATCACCAGAAGCTGTCATTGACATTACCAGTATGGCTATTGGTAGTGCAAGGACAAATAATATAGTAGACGATTTTATCACTACTGCAAGTTCTAATTAAATAAAAGACTTCTTATCTACATACCGTGCAATTGCCGGCGAGGATGTTAATCCCGGCGATTCAATTCCAATCAAATTTACAAATCCTGACAGACCACGAGCCGTTTCGTGAACTATGACAAAGTCACGCGCCGGTTTCCCTTTCTTCTGGAGTTTTGGACGAATACCGCTCATGTCCGGCGTGATATCTTCATCATTGATCGCCGGCAAAATCCGTCGTATGGATTCTGCAAACGCATGCCGCTTACTCTCCGCCACGCTATAATCGAGCTTGCGATCCTCAAGATATTCTAAATCAGGACCGAACTTCAACCTTCCTCCCAAATCCATTAGTGCATGTATGCCAAGTTCTTCATTGGACGGCATTGGATAGACTAACCGCGATATGAGCTTCGCTTTAGATTGTGTGATTGAAAAGTACGAGCCTTTTGCATAACTCAACCGCAAATCTTCTTTATCGATATCAATGCCTATCATCTGAGCGATGAGATCAGAACCAAGTCCAGCCGCATTGATGACAATCTCACTTGTAATGCTCGATCTGTTTCCAGCTTCATTAAAAACAATTTCATATTCACCATGAATCTGACGAATTCCAGTAACTTGACACCGAGGCTGAACTATCCCGCCATTTGATTGCGTTGTATGGAAAAAGTAGTCCATCAGATCATGAACGCTGATAATGCCGGTGAGCGGCGAGAATAGTGCGCCTTCCGTTTGAATGTTCGGCTCTAATTTCAGCGCTGCTGTTTTATCCAGAACATGCAGTTCTACTCCATTCTCTGCTGCATTCTGTCGAATATTATCGAATTCTTCTAATTCCGCTTTCGTCGTTGCAGTGATTAGTTTTGTCAACGGTTTATATCCAATGCCATGCGCTTTGCAGAGAGAATATAATTCATCCCTTCCCTCAACACATAAAAGAGCCTTCAACGAACCGGGTTCATAATATAAACCTGCATGAATCACCTCGCTATTTCGACTCGATGTCTCCATTCCATACTTTTCATTCTTTTCGAGAAGAACAAGATAGTGATGGTGTTGAGAAAGGCGTGCTGCAATTGCAAGTCCAACCACGCCAGCACCGATTACTGCAACTTCAAAATCTGCCATTTTTTTCTCAGGCTAATACAATATTCATTTCAAACGTTATCAAAATACTAAATCGTTGTTCAAAGGGCACTCAAAATCTTGATTGACTGCTTTTTGCTCCGTATGTTTAGAATACTATGAAATCAAATAAAGAAATTCATCTTTTGCTTCAATTCATTGATGAAGCATACAAGAAGCGCGCGTGGCAAGGAACAAATCTACGCGGTTCTATTCGCGGCTTAACAGCACAGGAAGCGGCATGGCGGCCAGCTCCGGAGCGGCACAATATCTGGGAGATTATAATACATACAGCTTATTGGAAGTATATCATTCGACGGCGTCTACTTAGAGAGAAGAAAGGCTCATTTCCATTAAAAGGAAGTAATTGGATCAAACGTCCAATTGTTATGAGCGAGAATGCCTGGCTTGAAGACATTTGCCTGCTTGATGAAATGCATCGTTCGATGAGTGAAGCGATTGCTATGCTCAAGCCATCGGATCTCAACCGAAAACCTGCCGGCAGTAAATTCACAAATGCATCCATTATCTCCGGTATTGCCTGCCACGACGTTTACCATACAGGTCAAATACAATTGCTTAAACGATTGATGAAGCAATGAGCAACAACGCACCTTCTAAAAAACCAATCTGGCAAAAGACTTTTGCGGCGCTGAAACATAGAAATTACCGCCTCTGGTTCTGTGGACAAATGATATCATTATTCGGCACGTGGATGCAAACAACTGCCCAGGGATTTCTTGTTTATCAAGTGACACATTCTTCGGCATATCTTGGGTACGTAGGTTTTTTTTATGGCGTTCCTTCTTGGCTTTTTATGATGTACGCTGGAGTTGTTGCAGATCGCGTCTCAAAACGCAAGCTTCTCATCATCACACAATCTGTGATGATGACTCTCGCATTTATTCTTGCAGCACTTGTATTCACAGACACTGTCCGAGCATGGCATATTCTTATGTTAGCATTCGGCCTGGGATTGGCTAACGCTTTTGACGCACCAGCGCGCCAGGCATTTGTATCAGAATTGGTGGACCGAGAAGATTTAACAAATGCCGTTGCGCTAAATGCAACAATGTTCAACACAGCTCTTATCGTTGGTCCGGCAATTGCCGGCGTAATTTATGCCGCTTTCGGACCTGGGTGGTGTTTTGCTGTCAACGGGATATCATTCATTGCTGTCATCATCGCACTGGCAGCGATGCGTTTTCTGCCAATCAAAGAAACTTCACAACGCAGTTCTACTCTATCTGCATTAAAGGAAGGGATTAATTATGTTCGTCATCAACCGACCATTCTTGCACTCATCGGATTGGTCGCGACAGCAAGTATATTCGGAATGTCGTTAGGCACATTACTTCCTGCATGGTCGGTGAAAATACTCCATGGTAACGCAGCAACAAACGGCCTTCTCTTTTCTGCTCGCGGCGTCGGTTCTCTTTTTGGAGCATTGACCATAGCCACGCTCGGAAGATCTCATGTCCGTGGCAAATTTATTACGTTCGGCTCCCTCTGCTTTCCCATTTTTATTACTTTCTTTGCATTAACATATTGGCTGCCGTTCTCGCTGCTATTCATGGTATTTGTTGGTATATCTATGATATTTGTTGTTAATTTTTCCAATGCCACCATACAATCGATTGTACCCGACTCGCTAAGGGGACGTGTTATGGGTGTGTACACCACGATCTTTATGGGATCGATGCCGATTGGTGCATTGATGCTCGGAACCATTGCCGAACATGCCGGTGAAGCAGAAGCGGCTTTGATAAGTGCAGCAGTGGCTTTTATTATTGCATGCCTTGTATGGTTCTTGATACCAAAAGTACGAGCGATAGAATAGATATATAAAAAAAGGTGAAGCATTTATTTTCTTCTGCTTCACCCTTTGCAAACCCAATGTATATTATATTCTTCTACTGGGTGCCCAATGCGTTCACTAGCCACAAGCTTAACTCGGGAATGTATGTAATTACCATTAAAGCGATTGCCTCAAACAAGACAAACATAATTACTGCCTTTGAAAGATGAATAATCGATTTCTCGAACCGAAGGCTGGAGAGAAACAAATTGAGTCCCATTGGCGGCATAAGGTAACCCAGCTCAAGATTTGTTAGGAAGATAATGCCAAGATGTACAGGGTTAATATTAAAATGTTGCGCTATAGGTAAAATGATTGGAACCGAAACGATCGCCGAAAATATTTCCATCATCATACCGATAACAATGAGAAACACATTTAAAATCAGAAGAAACATAATTTTGCTAGACACATATGTTTGCACGATTTCAAATAATCTTTGCGGCACCTGTTGATCGATCAGGAAGTTCATCAATCCTAAAGCGCAGCCCAAGATCATTAAAATAGCACCGACGAGGAGCATACTTCGTTTCATTACACGCGGGATATCACGGAAGATATGAAGATCACGATAGATGAATACTTCAACCACAAATGCATAAAACGCTGTAATTGCAGCAGCTTCCGTTGCAGTGAAGAAACCACCATAAATTCCACCGATCACGACAAAAGGCAATGGTATCTCCCAAATCGCTGCCCGTAATGAGGACCAGACGTTTTTCCAAAAGAAGGGAATTTTGGGAACCTTGTACTTGACGCTCACTCTAAAACTATATGCACATAAGAACAGAATGAGAATAATTCCGGGAATAAGTCCGGCAACGAAAAGCTTATTAATGCTCACACCTGCAACAAATGCAAAAAGAATAATGGGAAGACTCGGCGGGAAAAGCAATCCGATGCTTCCTGAAGCCGTTACCAGTCCAAGAGAAAATTTCTCCGGGTATTTTTGTTTTATGAGAATCGGATAAAGAAGCCCGCCCAACGCAACAATTGTTACACCGGACGCTCCAGTAAATGCTGTAAAGATTGCACAGGAGAACAGAGCTACAATCGCTAACCCTGCAGGCATCCACCCGAACAATGCTTCTGCAAGATTAACCAGTCGTTTTGGAGATTTACTTTCCGCAAGCAAATAGCCCGCAAAGGTAAACAATGGCACAGCGATGAGTGTCGGTTGATCAGCAATTTTACTGTAAAAATCGATGATGAGGGCAGACGTATCTATATCAGCAGAGCTGAAAGCGTATAATCCCACAGCTCCAATGATCGTAAACAACGGCGCGCCAAAGAACGCGATAAGCAGTAATCCTAAAATCAACCAGATGCTCATTCACCACCGCCTTTCGTGAGAGCATGTCCCCGGATTATTGCCCGGATGGCAAAATGTACTACTAGCAGTCCAAAGCCGACCGGAATAATGATCTGGGCATACCACACGGGGATATTCTGATACATCATTTGTCCTGCCGCTTTTTCGGATTCAACAAAAACCCGGGCAGCATTCATCAGAAAGTAACAGACAATCGCGGCGAAGAGGTCTGTAATAGCATCAACAGCAGAGCGAATACGAGGAGGAAGGAATCGCCGAAGGGCATCGATATTGATATGCCGTTTTTCACTGGTGGCAATTGCAGCACCAAGAAATCCAATCCAGAGGACAAGGTGTCGTAATAAAACATCTGCGCCATTGATACCCGTATGGAATACATTTCGCAGCATGACCTGGCTGAATGCGACCAGCACCATGATAGAAAGCATCAGAATAAGCAGGGCGCCTTCAACTTTGTTGAGAGCAAGATCAAAAGATTTAAGTATCTTCATTTAGATTTACGGCTCTTTCTATAATCAGCAACTTCATTTTCTACGCGTTTTAAAAATCCTTCATCATATAGTTTGCCGAGAAGCATTCTACGCGCGCGGGTGCCTGTTTCAATATATTCTTTTGTTGCTTTTGCATCTGCCTTAGTAAAAATAATGCCTCGCTTTTTTAATTCAATCAACGAATTCTGGTTGTCCTTACGCCCAAGCTCAGTAAGCTTATTCATGTAGATTTTTCCATTACGAAGAAGAATTTCTTTGAGATCAGCGGGCAGGTTGTCGAAAAACTTTTTTGAGATGACAACAGCACCGGTCGAACAAGTTAATGGGAAATCGACGACATACTTCGCTTGTGTATACCATTGCAACGAAATTCCTGCATAAGGCGTTGTATAGAACGCATTGATCAATCCCGTTTGAAGAGAAGTATAGACGTTATCGATGGAAAGTGGAATAGGCGTAAGGCCAATGGCAGCAAATGCGGTTTCAGCAACCGGGTCGCCTTCCCATACCCACATTTTCTGCTGCTTAATATCTGAAGGCTGCATAATTGGCGTCTTGCTGAACACATACACAAATCCAATTTCAACTAAACCAAGTAATTCGTATCCGTTTGCTTCAAATGCCCCGCGAATTTCTCCGTCAAATTTATTATACAGATTATCGGCTTCATCGCTCGTTTGAATGAGGAAGGGTGCATCGAACAATCGAATCTTCGGCGCTATTTCGCCAAGTCCGACACCTGTGAATCCGGCTGCGTGCAATTGGCCAACAGAAATTTTTCGCACCACCGTTTTTTCATCTCCCTGTACCATACCCGGATACATTTTGAACCCAAGGCGTCCACCGCTCTCTTGCCGGATTGTTTTATCATATTCATGCATCACATTCATCCATGTAGTACCTTCTGGAGAAATAGAAGCGAATTTGATTAAATATTGCTGGGAAAAGCAAGTGTAGAAGTAAAAGGTAAAAAGTAAAAAGTAACTTAAGTGTTTAATATTCATTGTAATCCTTTGGGTTTTATTATTTCTTCATGCTCTAAAATAATTCACTCTCTTGAACTAACAATCGTTGCGCCTTTTGCTTTGCGATAACATTCGCAAGCCGAATTTCAGGCACATCGTCTATTGAAGCAGCTTCAACTTGTTTCAGTAACGACTCAAATAACGATTGATTCTGAGTTGCTACCGCATACGTCTTTGCATAATACAATTGCGTCATTAAAAACTTGCCGCCGTTTATTGTCAGACATTTCTCAAAATACTCTTTCGCTTTGTCGGGATTTCCGCCGAGCGCCCGAGGTGTGGCACCTTCTAAAACACCGAGAAATAAATATGCCCCGCCATGGTAGAACGATGGATCTTTTTCTGCCACAAATTCGATAAGAGCTTGCACTTTGTTCAAATCAGCAAGACCCGCAACATCTGTGCGTGTGATATTGACGTAACTACCCCAGCTAAATGCCGTCCAGAAAATTGCAGGTACATCTTCTTTATCAAATGTTTTTACTGCCTCTCGGAATGTTGTATTATCGCCATCCAATGCATCTTTAAATTTCTTGTTTTTCAACAGAATATGCATCCCATATTCTTTTGCGCGCAAATAAAAAACACGGGCACGTTCTACGCTATCATCCTCACAAAACGCCAGCGCATAGGAATTATACCCCTGTGCAGCAAATAAAAGAAATTGCTCGTTCTCCGGATCGCTCTTGATCATTGCCTCGATCAGTTTGAGATTACTTCCGAGTGCTTCATGTGCTAGTTGTAGATCGGATTCCTCATTAAACGATGCCAATCCATTATCGAGAATTCCACCCATTGAACGCAACGCAATGGTCTGGATGCATCCCTCTAAGAGAAATGCTGCCGCCAGAAGCAACAATACATGCTTCATATCACCATCCTATAATTACTATGTATAAAAAAATATAGGAAAAAAATGTGTGTGATTCAAAGACGACAAGATGAAGAGTTTTTCATC
Organism: Ignavibacteriota bacterium; assembly: GCA_963727825.1. Lineage (GTDB taxonomy): Bacteria > Bacteroidota > Ignavibacteria > UBA10030 > UBA10030 > Fen-1298. Next base: position 357,215 of record CAVSHO010000009.1, read on the forward strand.
TGCGATCAAGTACGCTGAGAAATATTTGTTCCTTGTATATTTCTAGCTGCTCTTACTTATTGGGCATTTGTTTGAGGAAATGCGGTCAATTAACAGAGGATTGAACTTGTATAGAGAACGAAGGTGGTCTTTACGATAAAGATGATTTATATTTACTATGTTGGATATTAAAATCGATCTCATTAGAGAGAAAACGATTATGAAAACATCATCCCTGAAGACCTTACCGGCTTGGAAAGCATTAGAAGCACATTACGCTAAGGTGCGATCTATGCATTTGCGGCAATTATTTGACAATGATCCTAAGCGCGGAGAACAGTTTACCGCTGAAGCAGCGGGGTTGTATCTTGATTTTTCTAAAAATCGAATTACTGATGAAACGATTCCTTTACTGATACAACTTGCGGAGGCATGCGGTTTACGTCAGAGTATCGATGCAATGTTTAGCGGCGAGAAAATCAATACAACCGAACAGCGGGCTGTGCTTCATACCGCATTGCGCGCCCCAAGGGGGAAGAAAATTCTGGTGGATGGTACGGATGTAGTTCCTGAAGTGCACGCCGTACTCGAGCGAATGGAAGTGTTCGCAAATAAAGTCCGTAACGGCGAATGGCGAGGATATTCAGGCAAACCAATACGCAATATTGTCAACATAGGCATTGGAGGGTCTGACTTAGGTCCCGTAATGGCGTACGAAGCATTACGATTTTACAGTCAAAGGGATATGACCTTCCGTTTTATCTCTAACGTGGATGGCTCCGACTTTGCAGAAGCGACACGTGATCTTAATCCCGGGGAAACGTTGTTCATTATTTGTTCAAAGACATTTACAACGGTAGAGACATTGGCGAATGCCAACAATGCACGCGCTTGGTGTTTGAAAGCACTTAGTGATGAGAAAGCGGTGAGCAACCATTTTGTTGCCATTTCGACTAATGGCAAAGAGGTAGCAGCATTCGGTATCGATACTGCAAATATGTTCGGGTTTTGGGACTGGGTAGGCGGACGCTATTCGATGGATTCGGCGATCGGACTTTCGACAATGATTGCTGTTGGGCCGGAACGCTTTCGTGCTCTACTTGATGGATTCTATGCGATGGATGAGCATTTTAGATCGGCGCCGTTCGAGAAGAATCTACCGGTACTTATGGGATTGCTGACAGTGTGGTATACGAATTTCTTTGGCGCCGAAACAACTGCTGTGCTGCCGTACGATCAATACCTTAAACGACTTCCCGCATACCTGCAGCAATTGACGATGGAAAGCAACGGCAAGCATATTACACTTGACGGTGTGAACGTCGATTACCAAACGAGTCCGATTTACTGGGGCGAACCGGGCACCAATGGACAACATTCATTTTTCCAGCTTCTGCACCAGGGGACAAAATTAGTACCGTGCGATTTTATCGGTTTCTGCCAAACTTTGAATCCCGTAGGAAGCCAGCATGCGATGCTCATGGCAAATTTCCTTGCGCAAACAGAAGCACTTGCGTTCGGGAAAACGGAAGAGGAAGTAAAAACAGACGGAACATCTGCTTGGTTAGCGCCTCACCGTGTGTTTGAAGGAAACAGGCCGACCAACACTATTTTTGCAGAAAAGTTGACGCCGGAAGTGCTTGGAGCATTGATCGCCCTCTACGAGCATAGCGTTTATACTCAAGGAGTCATCTGGAACATTGATTCATTTGACCAGTGGGGAGTTGAACTCGGCAAAGTACTGGCGAAACGAATGATACCAGAACTTGAAAATACGGATGAACCTGTGCTGAAGCACGACAGTTCCACGAATACACTCATACGAAGATACAGGAAATTCAATTCATATTAACATGAAGGAGAAATGACTTGGCTTTATTCTTATTACTCAAGTTATTCTACCCCATCATCTTTTTACATTCTCCATTTGACACTTTTCCGATAAACGAGTAACTTCACCCTGCAATAAAAATTTAATAACCTCACCAAGAACAGGATCGTTATGCGCATCCTCGTAATTGAAGACGAATTAAAAGTTGCCCGTTTCCTAAAAAAAGGTCTGGAAGCCGAAAGATATGAAGTAGAAACTGCTGCTGATGGAAAATCCGGCGAGAAGTTAGCCCGCACCGAAGCATACGACCTAATCCTGCTCGATGTCCTATTGCCCAAAAAGGATGGCTTTGAAATATTACGCGACCTTCGCAAAGATGAAATCCGAACTCCTATATTGATGCTGACCGCGCGAAGCACAACTGAGGATATAGTTGGTGGATTGGATCAAGGCGCAGATGATTATTTAACAAAACCATTCGCCTTCACTGAATTGTTGGCGCGCATCCGATCTCTCATGCGCCGGGGAACAGTTAAGACAAAACTCAAATATATCGATCTGACATTGGACACGATCGCACACAAAGCCAGCCGTTCCGGTAAACAGATCGAATTAACCGCCCGCGAATATGCTTTAATAGAATACTTTATGTGCAACCGTGGCAAATTGATTTCGCGACAGGAACTAGCAAAAGAAATTTGGGGATATAATTTTGATCCCGGAACAAATGTTGTTGATGTATACGTGAATCATTTGCGGAATAAAATAGATACTGATTTCACAGTGAAGCTTCTACAAACAGAACGCGGCAAAGGGTACTACCTTTCAGACAAGAAGATTACATTCAAGCCCGCCAAGCAAACGGTGACCTACCCCGAAAAATTCGGGGCAGGCAAGTCGACATGACAATTCTTCACTCCATCCGTACCAAGCTTTCGCTGTGGTACGCTGCAATTCTTGGTGTCACACTTCTCGGCTCAGGTGTTATTGCATATTTTGCATCGCGATCCTCGCTCCGTGATAATCTGGACTATTCCTTAAAGAATGAAGTGGAATGGGTGAACGAATTCATCGGACCGCAAGCTAAGAAAGTAAAAATAAAACGCGCCGCACTCAAAGAACTGCAAGAACTTAAACGCACAGCCGCACAGCAGGAAGAGCAGCCGGAAGTAATTGATACAAGCGCCGGTAAACGTACTGAAATAGATGAAATGTGGAATCAAATTTATCAGCACACTCTGCTGAGTCCACGTCGGCATTATATTCAAATTCTTGACCGCAACGGCGACTTGCTGTACCGATCTCAAAGCCTCCGTGGGCACACGCTTAGCTACAACGAGATTCCATATCAATGGATCAATGTCGTCAGTACGAAGGGTCCGGATAATCAGGATATTCGCCTTGCATTGACACAAAACGATTATGTCAAAATTTTTGTGGCGTACCCGCTGGAACCGATCTATGAAGTTACGGATAATGTCTTCTACAATTTTCTTTTTATCACACCATTTGCATTATTGATCTCTATTATCGGCGGATGGTTTCTGGCGCACAAATCACTCAAGCCTGTAGACGAACTGACGAAGACTGCAAAAGAAATTACCGCGCAAAATCTTAGCCGCCGGCTTCCAACGCTCCGTGCCGATGACGAACTTAGCCGGCTCACAGAACAATTCAACGATATGATCAGCCGGCTCCAGGCATCATTCGCACAAATCCAGCAGTTTTCTGCCGATGCATCGCACGAATTGCGCACACCGCTCACGATTATGCGCGGCGAAATAGAAGTAGCGCTTCGCAACCAACGATTGTCTAAAGATTCACGCGAACTGCTCAACAGCATCAATGATGAACTTATCCGGCTTTCTTCTATTGTAGAAAGCTTAATGATTCTTGTTAAATCTGATACAGGTAGATTAGTGTTCAATGTGCAGCCAATAGCTCTTGATGAGTTCATAGAAGAACTTTTTGAAGAAACGAAAGTACTTGCCGAATCAAAAAAAATAAAGGTGAAATTAGAAAGCTCACAGCCAATCCGAATCAATGGCGATGCAGTGCGCTTGAAGCAGCTCTTCCTCAATCTTATCGATAACGCCTTAAAGTACACGCCGCCGCGAGGACAAGTTACGCTGACACTCACAAAAAAAGAAGGCGACGCCGTATTGTCGGTGAAGGATAACGGCATGGGTATTCCACGGAAAGACCTGACCAAAATATTTGAGCGCTTTTATCGCGTGGATAGAAGTGAAGATACCATTGAAGACGCAGGCGGCAGCGGGCTCGGTCTCTCGATCGCTAAATGGATTACTGAAGCACACAACGGCTCAATCGAAGTGAAAAGCAGAGAAGGTAAAGGCAGTACGTTTATCGTAAGATTACCTTCGCTCTAGTAGAGTCCAGTCATTGACTAGACTTTATTTCCATTGTTTTCCTTAAGTCGTCCAATCTGATGATCGGACTCTACCGATACTGATGTCCATAAAGGCTCAATCGAAGTAAAATGCAGAGAAGGCAAAGGCAGTACACTTATCGAGCGGTTTTCCATATTATAAAAACCAATTCAATGCAAAAGTGCGATATGCTCAACACTATTTTTTTTACACCAGAGGTAAGGCTATTTCTATTTGAATGCGGTTATCTGTATTGACATTCACATGGAAAGCGCCCCCTTGAGCTTCAATGATTCTTCGTGAAATTGCAAGATCTAAAGTGATTTCCATTGAGGTGTTATTGATATTTTTCCACTCGGTTTCCATTTCGGTCATTCCTACCAAAAGTCCGTCAGAAGTCATCGAACGATTTGAGTACTCGATTGTACAAAGCACACATTCAGATTGATCTCCATTCAAACCGATTTGAGATTTCGAGAGCGTTACATTCAGGAGATCCCCTTGTTTTGAAGCATTTATCCCAATCTCAAAAATGCTATTCAAGACTTGCTCAACTCGTTCAGCGTCACATTTTACATGGGGGAGCTGAGAATCGTTTAATTGCTTAAACACAATTTTCTTTTCTAAAATGCAAGACTCATATCGGTCGGTTATCCGTTTTATTAACGAACCAAGATCCGTCTCTGTTTGGCGTAGAAGAAAAAATCCATCTGTGTGATCGTATTCTTTTACATTTTCTTCATCTTTGAGTGCACAATCTGCACATTTATGAGAACGATCGCACACTGCAAAATCATTGACCTTTGTGCTTTCTCTCAGTGTATGAGCAATTTGATCATTGATATCGAGTGCATACGAGAGCAACGCCCTATCTTTCTCAGATAACACAGATCCCATTGACTCAAGCGTATGGTTCATTATGAATTGAATACTTCGCAGTGATCCTCGTACATCAAACAACACGGTGGACTGCCATAAATTTCGGAGCGCTGAGAATCGTTGTTCAGAATTACGCACACGAAGCAACGAATTAATTCGCGAGACCAATTCTGTAAGATCGATGGGTTTTAATAAATAGTCTTTTGCCCCCTTTTCTATACACTCTGTAGCCATAGAATAATCGTCAATGCGCAGTCAACATAACCACGTCTGTATAAGGATGTTTTGCCGTAATAAATTCCAACACTTGTATTCCATTCATGAGCGGCATTTTGATATCCAGAAGCACGATATCATAAGTTTTTTGTTCGATACGAGTCAGCGCCTCCTCACCATTCGCCGCTGTGTCGACATCATACCCCTGTGATTTAAGTTTGTATTGACTGGACAGTGCAATTGCTGCCTGGTCGTCAACGACAAGAATTGAAGCTTTCATTCAAACACCTCTTTCTAACGACATATTAGTATTCCTATTAAAATCCTAAATCCTTTGGTTCACTAAGAACCGATATATTTCTGAATAGTGTTCAGCAATTCCTCCGGATCCATTGGTTTCGTATAATGCTCTACGCAACCAATCGAGCGCGTACGCGCAATATCTTCCGGACGAGCTTGAGCTGTAAACGCAACGATCGGGATTGAACGGTACAATAGATCTCTTTTGATGACAGACACAGCCATATAACCATCCATAACAGGCATTTGCATGTCCATCAATATCAGATCAGGCCGTTTTATCTTGAGAGAATCGATCGCTTCCTGACCGTTCATTGCAACTACACACTCGATGTCGATGCGGCTGCGAGCTATAACAAATTTCACTAATTCACGATTATCTTCGTCGTCATCGACTATTAGAACAACTTTGCTCATTGAATGAACCTCCATGTGAGCGCTGAGTGATAAAAATATTTTCTTTTTGAACGATCATGTAAGCGATCCTATGTATTCACGAATATACTGCAATTTTTCATTGACCAATATGCTGATCTCATCAAATTCACAAGTTTTAGGAATAAACCCTTCGGCAACTTTTAATTCAGAAGCGCGAATTTGATTTTCTTCAGACGGTTCGCACAACAAAATGAAAGGGACTGTTTGATTTTTTGAACGGGTGCGCCAAAAATGTAGAAACTTGAAACCGCTTAAACCACCCTTCTCAGACATTGTATCGCAGAGAACAATTGTTGGATTAAGTTTTTCAACTTTTTCGAGCGCTTCCTCGGCACTTGAAGCCGACGCAACTGCAAATCCGATTTCCTTAAATCGTGGAACGAACTCTCCCCGCAGCTTATTATCTGGCGATATAAACAACATGGTGCCCCTGAATTGACTTGTCACTAATTCTGTTAAGAAATGAGACTCATATTCGAGATATTCATTGATAGAGATCTGATAAATTTTCCGCAACCACTCGAGCGTGGATGATGAACTTCGCAATAATTTTCGTTTAGCAATTACTTCTTTCACAGCTTTGCCATACATCATCAATTTAACTTCACGCGTTATTGATGTTTCTACTTCGGGTGGTATATTGAGAATCCGTACTAATCTCTGAAGTTCTTCCACTTCGTTGTTTTTTGGTGCGCCAAATTGCCATGCTTTCTCAAGCTCAGCACGCAGTTGCCGTACTGACGCTTCAAGCTGCTGGTTCACTATTTCTTCGCGAGCCACTTGTTCTAGTTTAAGTGCACGGTTCAGTTCAGCAATTTGCTGACGCATTTCCATAATTGTTGATGTGAGTGACTCTTCTTTTGATGAAACTTGAATTGGCTCAAATGGAGAAGCTGGAGTCGGATTCACCAACAATACGGGCTGAGGTCTTGTGATGACCATTGTATCTTTTGCGTTGTGATCTCTGGGGGCAGCTTGCAGATTTATATTGTTATGTTGTTTTGTATACGCCTCTTCAAAAAGCTTTAGACGTTCTTCAAAAGCGGAGATGTACGGATTAGTGGGATCAATCCGACAAGCGTTTTGTATTTCTTCACGTGCCTTGTCAAAGATGTTATTCTTAAGATACTTGTCGGAAGCAAGAAGATGATCCTTTGCGACCATCCTATTTTTATCCGGGATTGTCAATTCAATTTTCCCTCGTAACTCATTGCTTTCCTTCTTGTATGTGCCTAATACTCATCTGCTTATTACAACAAACGTTTTACATTTTCCGTTCGCCTATATAAAATAAGAAGCTATTATTTTACATTAAAAGTAATCCGAAAATGGCGGAGTTTGGAATAGGATTATTCCTATGCATGTTGAATGATTGATTTATCGAGGATTTCCTAGCGAATTTTGTGTTATAAACAAAAAAGGCAAAGCCAACACGTTTCTCGCGAGATTGCCTGTTTTGTAGATAACCATTGAGCCTTTGAGCCATAGTAGAGTCCAGTCACCGAATGGACTTTCTTTCCATTGTAGTCTTTAAGTCATCCGATCTAATGATCGGACTCTACATTATCGTTTTTTTTTGTAAAGCAAGGGATTTTTTTCTTGTTTAATCGTCAGACAGTCCCATTATTCTTCGTTAAAATAGTCTGAATCGATCCGTTTAATTTCATAGTTGGTTACGGGTGTAACTCCGATATTATGATCAATCATATATTGCGCCAATTGTTGACCATCAATTAAGACAATTTTGCTATCAATTTTTGCCGCGAAGTCATTCGCCTCTTTGGAAAAATCAGAAGTTGTTATAAAAACTCCCTTCTTGGCTCGCTGTCCTTGAAGTGCGCCTGCAAACTTTTGTATTTCAGGACGACTCACCGTGTTTTCCCAACGCTTGGCTTGAATATAAATGATATCGAGACCAAGGCGATCTTCTTTAATAATGCCGTCAATTCCTTCATCGCCTGACTTGCCAACTGCTCTACCGGCATCTTTAAGACTGCCACCATAACCCATTGCGACAAGTAATTGAACTACAATTCTCTCGAATTGCCGTGGAGGGCTGGATTTAATCTGTTGGAGAATATCGCTCGCCAAACTTTGGCGCATACTAATGAAAGCACTTTCGAGAATTTCTTCCGGCGTATCACCGGCGGTAGGTAATACTTCTTCATCCTTTTCGTGTCTGATAGATTGAAATTCGACAAACTCAGGATATTGTTCAAGAAAGACACGATCTATTTTCTTAGGATTTGAAGAAAGAACATCTTGTCCACGTTTAGTAATAATGAAATAGGAACGTCGAGGTGATTCAAGCAATCCTGCTTTCTTCATATATGTTCTTGACCAACCTAATCGATTGAAAAATACGGTTTGCTGACCACTCGGCAAGAGAATCCCTTGTTCCTGTTCACTAAGATTGAACACCTTAGCCAACTTCTCTTCTGCTTCGTGAAGTGTATGTTCTTTTGCATCTCCAGCAAATTTCAAGAGAGGGAGCATGATTGTTTGAAAATCTGGTATGGTCATAGTATTTATCCCTATTTTTATTGGAACCATTAGCGAATATCAACTCCGCGCTACAAATTCATTCTCCACCATTATAATTTTACTTTTTATTTTTCTGCAGTAGCGCTTTAAGCACAATCGGCGGAACAAAATTGCTTACATCGCCGCCCAGCCGGGCAATTTCCCTAACAAAATTTGAACTAAGGTAGGTGTATTTTTCATTAGGCATCAGAAAGATAGTCTCCATCGTTTCATCTAACTTCCGGTTCATCAGCGCCATTTGAAGCTCGTATTCGAAATCTGTCATCGCGCGCAAGCCACGTACGACCGAAATAGCCTTTTGTTTCTTTACATAATCCACCAATAATCCTTCAAAAGAATCCACTTCTACATTTTTATATTTTTTCGTCACCTTCCGGAGAAGTGCGATTCGTTCCTTTTCCGTGAAAAGTGGGTCTTTGGCCGTGTTCCGCGCGATGGTGATAATGACTTTGTCAAATAGCTTAAGCGCGCGCTCGAGAATATCTATGTGACCGTTTGTTACAGGGTCAAATGTTCCGGGATAAATGGCAATTTTCATTTTATGTCCTTGTTAATAATGGATCGCCTTTTTGAGATTCTGTTTTTGAATATTAAATGTGTTGCGTTCCCAGAAGACCTTTTCGACATATCCTTGAATCGAATTATCGGTATCCGTATTTAATATTCTTTTTTCGGCCCAAAGAGCATATTCCTGATTCATCTCAACGCCAAAATAGTTTCTTCCTAATTTTTTTGAAACAACAGATGTAGTTCCAGAGCCTAAAAATGGGTCAAAAACTAATCCATCTTTAGGACAACTTGCTAAAATCAATTTTGCAATTAACTTTTCCGGCTTTTGGGTAGGATGATCTGTGTTTTCAGGCATTGACCAATATGGGATAGTAATATCATCCCAAAAATTGGATGAATATGTTAATCGAAAATTCCCTTCTTCTGTTTCTTGCCAATCCTTTGGTTTGCCGTCCTCTCTATACGGCGCAATCACTTTCCTTTTCATCTTCACAGATTCAACATCAAAATAATAATTCTTTGGATCCTTTACTCCAAACCAAATGTCTTCCATACCATTTTTCCAGTTGCTTAATGCTCCTCTCCCTTTCTCCCTTTGCCATGTAATACGATTTAAAACGGTTAAATTTTCCTCCATTACTTGCTGTAATGCCGAAGTGCATTTCCAATCACCACACAGATAAAGAGAGCCATTCGGTTTTAGAATGGTTACCACTTTTGGGAACCAAGACCTTAGGTATTCAAGGTAATCTTTATCGCTAGACAATTTGAATTTATAACCATGAAAATCCTTTGTCAAATTGTAAGGAGGATCAATGATAATTAAATCCGCTATGCCCTTTGGCAATAAATCAATTACCTCAAACAGATCGCATAATATCGTTTTGTTCAGGATTTCTTCTCTGGTAAAAATATTTTTCCTATTTGGTTTTACAATGTTCTTGAATAAAACTGATTTTTCTTTTTCTTTTATTGTCAAAGTCTGGTTTCTACCAGCTCTAACTTTTTCATTCAATTTGTTCATCTCTATTTTTTTGTCATTGTTCATACTGTTGGAACAATCGTTTTTAAGATGAGTACGGTCGTTTGGCCAAATGCTTTCTTTAGAACTTCATATTTTTGTTCGTCTAATTCAATTATAGATTCGCGGCTGTGTTCCATCACCACATACGTGCCGTTGCGTAAAACACCTGAATCATAAATTGCATTCGGCAGTATACCTATGTTTTCCAATTTATACGGCGGGTCAATAAAGACAAGATCGTATTTCCGATTAATATTCTTCAGATACCAAAATACATCCGCTTGATAGACAGAACATTGCGATTCGCACCCTAGCGAAGCTATATTCTTCTCCAGCACGTCCAACGATTTGCGGGCTTTGTCTATAAAAGTGACACTTTTGACACCACGGCTAAGTGCTTCCAATCCAAGACTGCCGCTGCCTGCAAATAAATCCAAAACATCCAAGCCGTCAAACTCGATTCGGTTTGATATAATATCAAAGATGGTTTGTTTTGCGCGGTCTGTCGTTGGTCGGACGGACAAATCGCGCACAGATTCAATTGAACGGCCGCGGAATTCGCCTGCAATAATCCTCATTTAGTGCGCAGCGCCAAACCGATTGCCGCAGCGAACCGGTAGCTTTCTTTCATAAACTGTTGTGATAAGTTGTTCACTGCACGGATTTTCCTCAACGAATTCATCGCAAGCGTTTGTTTTATACCAGTCGTCGTCCTGAGCGATACGACAAAATCCCTGGTGATGTCTATGCCGTGCAGAAGAATTGCCGCCGGTGTTTCGATGTCTTTCTGTTTAAGGTATTTCAAATATTTCATTATGGGTTTCGTCGGATCGGAATTGCCATTATAATGAAATGCCCTGTAATCCGTCATCGCACCCTCGTGAATGAGGCTTGCATCTACTCCGTTTTTACGAAATCCGAAGAGTACAATTTCATGTTCGAGAATCTCTGGATAATTCGTGATGAGTGTTTTCTCCGTGCTGAACTGATCAATGTCAATGATATTCAGATTCATCTTTAATCCTGCTACGGCTTTTTGCAGGAACGCCGCTATTCCACGCCGTATAGCCACCATAAACGTTTGTTGTGCCATTTTATTTTTAAGGGGCAGACTGTCTGCACCGATGAAGAACTCTTTCGGAGACGCGTTTGGAAAATACTGATTCATTTCCCATTGCAGATATTGAGATAAATCTTTTCCCTTCAATCCTGGATCAGTAGGAATAATACTGATGAACATCGGATCAGGCGGAAGCGCAAAGGAAATGTTTTCCGCAATCACTTTCTGCTGTTTAATGATCCCCTTTAATTCCGACACAAATATTCCCAGCTGTGGATGCGTAGCCGATAGATTTGCTCCGGTTTGCGCAAAGTCTATTGCCGTTTCTCGTTCTGCCAATACCGTAACAGTTCGTTTTTTCCTCTTGTGTTCAACTTCGGCTAATTGGATTTTTCCTTTGAGGAACGAAACGCCGACATATCTGATTGCTTTCATGTAAAAATCTCTCGATGAGTGGTCGCTATTGAGTTGTAATCAACGGTCTAAGGTTTTCTATTTTTTTCTTACTCATTCCTTTTACAGCACGTAATTCATCAACGTTGGAGAACTTTCCTGTTTCTGTGCGATATGTGAGAATGCGATCTGCTGTCACTTCGCCAACGCCGGGCAAATCCAGAAGCTGCTGCTTTGTTGCTGTGTTGATATTAAGTTTGCCTGATGTATCTTCGATTCCTTCCTTGACCGCTTCAGCTGAACTATCTTCAGGTGCGGTACTCAATGCGGCGAATGTACTATCGGATGTATGATAATCAAATTGCGGCGCTGATGGAAACGTCGCTTGATACAACCGGATGCCGGCACCCGCAAGCAGTGTGACAATGAGGAACAGAATTACCTTCCGTTCTGTATTAGTCAATGCAACCCAGTCTGCGATGCGCTTCAGCATGTCCGATCAAGAAAAAGTATCTTTTACTTTATCAAAAAAACTCCGATCGCTATTGCGGAGATCTTCTTCGCTTGGATTGACGTGTTCGCAAGAAGAAAGAGTGCGCAGTAACTCCTTTTCTTTACTGTTAATTTTTGTCGGCACCCATACATTCACACGCACTAATTCATCTCCGCGGCCATAGTTGTTTAGATGCGGAATTCCGCGTTCGCGCATCCTTAGCAATCTGCCGGCCGGTGTTCCAGGATCAATTGTAAGTTTCGCTTTTCCTGTCAGTGTGGGGATCTCCACGCTGCCGCCGGTCACTGCGGTTGGATAACTGATCCATAAATCATAAACGATATCATCGCCGTTACGTTTGAAATTCTGATGTCGTTCTTCTTCAATGACGACAATTAAATCGCCGGCAGGGCCTCCGCGACGCCCGGCATTACCTTGACCAGTAAGTGTGATATAATTACCTTCCGACACGCCAGCTGGTACTGTAACCTTAATAGTCGATTCGCCCTGTACTCTTCCTTCGCCAGAACAAGTGAGGCACGGATCTTTGACAATACGTCCTTCACCTTCGCAATTTGGACAAGTGGTAATGTTCACAAATTGACCGAACATCGAGCGTGACACTTGGCGCAATTCCCCGCTTCCACCGCATTGTGGACATTCTGTTTTTCCGCTGGATGTTTTTGCACCGCTACCGTTACAAATATCGCACTTTTTTTGTCGCTTTACCTTAATTTTCTTTTCGATACTACTGGCAATTTCTTCAAGCGTCAAAGATAGACGCACACGCAAGTCAGAACCCGGTTGTCCATGTTGCGAAGAAGAACGCCGCCGCGATCTTTGACCGCCGCCGAATACTTCATCGAAAATCGAGCCGCCAAAACCACCGGTAAAAATATCACCGAATGTGCTAAAGATATCGTTAATGTCATTAAAGTCACGATAGTTAGTACCGCGCAATCCTTCATGACCAAACTGATCATAACGTTGTTTCTTTTCCGGATCACACAGCACTTCATACGCTTCTGCTGCTTCCTTAAATTTTTCTTCCGATTCTTTATTTCCGGCGTTGCGATCAGGATGATATTTCATCGCCATTTGGCGGTATGCTTTCTTGATTTCATCCTGCGTAGCGTTTCGTTCAAGTCCTAACACTTCATAAAAATCTCTTTTCGCCATATCCGGTTATTCCTCTGAAGTGCTGATCGAAGATTTTGTCTGTTTTATTTCGCTCTGTTCTTCTGGCGGAGCGGAAGAAACAACTACCTTTGCATGGCGAATGATTTTATCGTCCAGCATATATCCTTTTTCAATTTCTTCGATCACTGTATGAGGCGGCAGGTCTTTTCTCGGCATTTGCAATAACGCGTCATGATAATCGACGCTGAATTCTTTTCCTACTGTTTCAAATGTCTTCACGCCTCGTCCTTCCAGCACTTTCACCAATTTCAAATAAATCAATTCCACACCTTTTACTAAGGCATCAGATTCTTTGCTTTCTTTGCTGTGCTTGAGCGAGCGTTCAAAGTCGTCCAGCACCGGAAGCAAATCATCGATCAGTGATTCAGTCGCAAACTTGACAATGTTAGTCGTTTCATTTTCGATACGCCGTTTGTAATTATCAAACTCAGCCGCCTTTCTTAACAGCATATCTTTGTATTGATCAACTTGTTTCTGCAGTTCTTCTATCTGAAGCTTGGGTGATGCTGCCTCTGTCAATTCGGTTTGTGGTTGTGTTTCCGGTTTTTGTTCTTCTTTAGTTCCATTTTTCTTTTTTTCCAAATCGCTCATTTCCATTTCTTACCTAATGAATTTATCCGCATGGCAATTCCTACGGTTTTTTTATTTTATGAATTTAACATCTTTGCAATCGCCTGCGCCACGTAATCGACTAACGGAATAACTTTGCCATAATTCATTCGTGTAGGGCCGATAATGCCAACACGACCTGTCACTCCGCCAACATCGTACGTCGCTGTAACAAAGCTGTATTCTTTTGTTGTTTCGTCTTTATTTTCTGTACCGATTGTTACTACATAATTCCTACGTGATTCATCATGCCTTTCCAATAAGTGAACTATGATATCTTCGTTTTCAATAAGTTCAATAACAGATCTAAAGTTTTTGGGATCCACAAATTCCGGTTGATCTACTATGTTCTTCGTCCCGCCGATGATGACTTTTTCGCGATCTTTGGAATCAGTAAAAAGTTGATCTACCGATTCAATAAATAGCCGGATCAATCCGGTTTTTTCATTCTGCATGTCCCGAACCCGGTCAATGAACGAATCGCGTATTTCTTTAAGCGTCAATCCGGACAACCGCTCGTTGATGATACGACCAACTTGATCCAGATGATCGCGAGGGACTTCAGCACCGACTTCCAACATAATCGTTCGGATAATACCGGTACGAATTGAAATCACCACGAGAAGCTTTGAGCTTGTTATAGGGATTAATTCAACTTTTTCAAATATCCCGCTGCTTAAATGCGGCGATGTTACAACACTAAGTTGATGTGAAATCTTCCCGAGCAATTTTGAGGTCTCACGCAGCATTTCATCTGCATCATTTGTCTGGTTCAATTGCTGCTGAATTCGCAGTTTTTCATCATCATCTAATTGCTGCATCTCCATCAGATAATCAATATAAAACCTGTATCCCAGGTCAGTCGGTACCCTTCCTGCCGATGTATGCGGATGAGACAAGAACCCCGTTTCTTCCAAATCCGCCATAACATTGCGGATAGAAGCCGCACTGAGATTCTTTTCCAAATGTTTTGAAATATACCGCGAGCCGACAGGAATAGCCGTTTGAATATAATTGTACACAACGTGATGCAAAATGCTCTGTTCACGTTCGGTCAACTTTCCATTTTCTTTAGTTACTTCTACCATCTTACACCTATATCTCCAATACAAAATTAACCATTAAACGCTCCTTTGTCAAGGTAAGCACTCGATGAGTGCTAGTGCTCTGATATTGCAAATGAAATCTTACAACTCTCAAAATTTGCTGGAAATTGCATCGCCTTACATTTCTTCTTATCTTATCATAGTTATGAATGCAAAACTTGTTCTCGAAAACGGCACTATTTTCAACGGCGAATCGTTCGGTGCAAATGGTGAAACAACCGGCGAAGTGGTTTTCAACACCAGTCTTACCGGATATCAAGAAATCCTTACCGATCCATCGTACGCTGGGCAAATCGTAACAATGACGTATCCACTTATCGGAAATTACGGCGTGAACACGGAAGATCTCGAATCGGTTAAACCGCAAGTAGCAGGATTCGTAGTAAAGGAATATAGTGAATTTCCAAGTAACTTCCGCTCGACCGAAAGCCTCGGCAATTGGCTCTCAAAGCACAATATTGTTGGTATTCAAGGTATAGACACAAGAATGCTGACGAAGATGATTCGTTCCGTCGGTGCAATGCGTGGAATTATTTCTACGGAAGATTCAGATGATAATAATTTGCTTGTTAAGGTGATGCAATCGCCGCAAATGGCGGGATTAGATCTAGCCAGCCGCGTTACAACGCTCCAACCATACAAATGGGATAAAGTTGATAAGACACAGTTCGCGCTTCCTTTAGCTAAGGCTGTTTCTGGAAAGAAATGGAATGTGCTTGTGTACGATTACGGCGTGAAGCAAAATATCCTGCGCCGGCTGACTTCCTACGGATGCAATTTAACCGTATTGCCCGCACAGACTTCTGCAGAAGACGTATTAAAAATGAAACCGGACGGGATTTTTCTTTCTAATGGTCCGGGCGATCCGGCAGCAGTAACTTATGCCATCGATAACATTAAAAAGTTAATTGGAAAGAAACCGATCTTCGGAATTTGCCTCGGACACCAGCTGCTGGCATTAGCGCTTGGTGGAAAAACATTTAAATTGAAATTCGGACATCGCGGCGGCAACCATCCTGTAAAGAATCTGATGACCGGAGCAATCGAGATTACCTCGCAGAATCATGGCTTCGCAGTCGATCCGGATTCACTCGATTCAAAATCTATTGAGATTACTCACGAGAACTGGAATGACCACACGAATGAAGGATTTCGCCATCGTTCGCTGCCGATTTTCTCCGTTCAATATCACCCGGAAGCTTCACCCGGTCCGCATGACAGCGATTATCTTTTCTCCCAATTCGTGGAAATGATGGGAAAACAGTAACCATTCTAACTTCACAATTCAAAAGTGAGCCGAATGTAAAAGCATCCGGCTTTTTTGTTTATTTCACTCAGTATTTCTTTATAAATAATTATATGTAGTGCAAGGATTTAAGTAACTTTAAAATTGGGTTTAGGATGATGCCTAGTACTGCTAAAATAAAAAGAATTTTGGCAAGTATTATTCCGTACTTCGACCAGATTTTTTGTTCGCGTTGGAATTGTTCAACACTCTCCCACCGTTTATTCTGCCAAGCCCATTCATTCCCTCTCATTCCCAGAACAATCATCATTATAAATCCAATAACCGGTATAAAACAAAGGAAAGCAATATAGGTCTTGTTACGAATTCCCCATATCCAATTCAGGAAGAAGGCACCCCAATTCCATCGGATAATTTCTCGAGGGACATCTGCCGCCTCTCCCTGTCCAGATGTGTTCTCCATAATTACATTTCCATTATCGATGCTGTCGGTACATATGTTTCATAACACCTGCAAAGATGTTGTTTATAAAAACTGTTCGTTACTCTCAAGCCGCGGATAAGTTCCAAAATAAGTGTCGCATTTTATTACGTGCAACGCGGTCTCATTACTTTAACATTTACCTATTTTTCAAGCCTTTTAAAATCGCATATAGGTCCCCATATTTAATTGGTTTTGTATAATCATTAATAAAGAGTCTGCTGAGAGATCTACGTATATTCTCCGGAAATACATTTATGTTTATTTCTCCGAGAATTCCACCCATTTCACGCGATGGATCGACGGAATACTGCATTGCCAGTTCATTAAAATTTTTACCTTGTTCAATTACATTATAGATGGAGTCGGCTTCTTCTTCTGTTGTGCAAAGTATTTCGCCGAGATTCATATACTGTGGACTCGCATAGCGTAAGACAGATTGCATATGAAACCATGAACCGATCGGTTTATTATCCATCCGTGCAGGAGCAAAACGCCATTGTTTCATCGAGGATAATGTAAGCGAATCCCAAGTAGCATCTTCACTGCCTTTGATCATACGTGCCTTTCCAACGGTTCCATCTTCCATCACGAACAATACTACATCAAGATTTAATACGAGTTGTCGTATTGATTCCGGAATTGGAGGCAATTGGGATTGAATTAATAATTGTGGAACCGAGCTATCTGAAGTTTGTTTTATAATAGATGAACAACCGATTAAACACACAAGGCACATGGTAAAAAAGATTGGTTTCATAATCCACCTCCTAAAAATGTCAGTGAATATCTAAACCTTATTTTACTATACAAGCCTTCCTAAAATACTTAAAAAGATACCAATCGGTTTTCCTTACAATCTCAAGCGGTTTAACACTATTTGACTGCATACGGATATTCGGAATTATAAGATTCAGGCAGAATGATAAAAAGAACGAGTTTTATTCAACGCCAAAGATCGACACGATTGTTGATACAATGATCGTAATAAGAAACCAGTAAATGAATACGAAGACCACGATCGCAATAATAAAAATAACGGCATGTTCAATCAATATGCTTTTTAAGTCTTCAAACAATCTCTTTATAGATCTAAAAGGCGTTATTAAGCCGATAAGCATCCAAATCGCTATGGAGACAATGAAATAAGTAGAAGATGATGTTTCGAATTCTGTTATATCAACATCAAGAAATGATATAACAACGTAACCCAATGGAATTAAGACAAAACCAAGTAGGGCACTAAGGAATGTCACAACAGATCTATATAATATAATCCCAAATAATTCTTGTTCTGGTTCCTCTAGAGGGTCTTTTGGTATGTCGGACATATATATTCCATTCTATAATAGTACTCCTGTGTTTAAGAAATACTGAAACTGATGAATGTCTAATAGCATCGGCAAGATTTGATTGACTGTTTCGTGCCGCATGCCGTTTTATTCAAGTGAGGCTTCTTTTATTCGCCCTGATATAGAACCATCCGATGAAGCAATCTAAAAAGATACAAGGAACGAAATAAGTATATCCATCTTATCACTTGGATATTTTTAAACTAATGATGAAACAATGTAAAATCAACTTTTTATCAATAAAGTTAATTACAAGACTATTCTTTTTTGGGCATTATGCCCACAAGCGATACTGGTAAGAATTATCAGCGTAATCAGCACAATATGCCTAGAATTCATCTTAAAAATGATTTTAAGTCACGCTGAGCTATGCTGAGCAAAGTCGAAGCACGAAGGGTAACGGAATATATCACTGGTCAGACTTTGACAAGTGGCGCTTTACGCCATGTTGAAAACGGCGCAGTATGCGACGGCGCCAAAGGCGCTCACTCAGTCTGACAGCAAGGAGTATTTTTGAGATAGATTATATTTGTCTTTTTTCGTGGATGGCTGAAATCCGTGGTATATCCTCACTACAACTGAGGCAAGAATATATGACACCAGCCAGTGAATGACTAAGCGAAGTACCAGTTTGTGTGTGATATAGATAATCAAAATCAGGAGCCATACTGCCGATGACAAGACTTGTCATATCCAAACGTGTTTTTCGGAAGGGAACGACTGCTAATGGATGAGCAAGAGTAAATGGCATATTAGAACATGCCTGAAATCAATGTTTATCCGAATTTGCTTTTATTAACTTTATCTTACGCTGAAATGGTAGAAAGCTTTTAGCCAAAACACAAACGCCGATGTTGTTTCCAACACCGGCGTTAATTTCGGCTATGACCGATGTTACATATTAAAAATCTATAATACACCCTGATCCATCATAGCATCGGCAACTTTTAAAAATCCTCCAATGTTAGCACCATTGACATAATTGCCGGGAGTACCAAACCGCTCTGCAACATCAACGCAAGTTTTATGAATGCTCTTCATAATCTGGTGCAAGCGATTGTCCACTTCTTCGCGCGGCCACGGTAAGCGCATACTGTTTTGCGACATTTCCAGACCAGATGTTGCCACACCACCGGCATTTGCCGCTTTGCCCGGGCCATAAAGAACTTTTGCATCAAGGAAAAGTTTTACGCCGTCGAGCGACGTCGGCATGTTCGCTCCCTCGGCGACAACATAGACGCCATTCTTCAACAAGTTATGTGCATCCTTACCGTTGATCTCGTTTTGTGTGGCACTTGGAAAAGCACAATCTGCTTTATGATTCCACAACGGGTTGTAATCAAGCTTCGGATCGACCGGCGTGTACACTGCTTTAGAATATTTATTGGCATATTCTGAGATACGCCCACGCTTGACATTTTTCAGTTCCATTACGAACGCAAGTTTCTTTTCGTCGATACCTTCTTCATCATAGATATAACCATTAGAATCTGAAAGTGTTATGACTTTTCCGCCCATTTGATTTATTTTTTCAACGGTGTACTGAGCTACATTACCGCTACCGGAGACAAGGCATAATTTACCTTCGATAGATTTGCCTCTTGTTGCGAGCATTTCCGAAGCAAAATATACTGCTCCATAACCTGTCGCTTCTGGACGAATTAGCGAGCCGCCCCAGTTCAGACCTTTGCCTGTAAGAACGCCTGTGAATTCGTTTTTCATTTTTCTATATTGCCCAAAAAGATAACCGATCTCGCGGCCCCCAACACCGATATCACCTGCAGGTACATCTGTATCCGGGCCAATGTGTCGAAACAATTCACTCATAAATGCCTGGCAAAAACGCATCGTGTCTAAATCGGTTTTGCCGTGGGGATCGAAATCAGAACCACCTTTGCCTCCACCCATCGGAAGAGACGTGAGACTGTTTTTAAAAACCTGTTCGAACGCAAGGAATTTCAAAATGCCAATTGTAACTGACGGATGGAATCGTAAGCCGCCTTTATACGGACCGATGGCGCTGTTCATTTGAATACGATAACCCCGATTTACTTGGACTTCGCCTTGTTCGTCAACCCATGGAACACGGAAGATAATTACACGCTCAGGCACGAGCATGCGTTCGAGAATTTTTGCAGAACGATATTCCGGATGACGATCCAGCACAAGAGTAAGCGATTCTACTACTTCCTGCACGGCTTGATGAAATTCCGGCTCTGCTGGATTTTTTGCTTTGACTTCAGCAATGATGTCTCTGATATAATCTGACATACAAACCTCCTAAAATTTTTGATGAAGATATAAAATTATGATGAAAATATTTTGTGGAAGTGTATCGCTATTTAATCAAAAACTCAAGCAAAGACCGATAATGATTTTATATAATGGGGAGAGATACTGAAAGTGTGAATTTAGCTGAAAACAAGGGAAAATATGCGGTAATTATTTATAAATAAATTAAAATTCTACACAGCGACAGTCCTCATGTTGGAAGGGAGTTTCACTCCCGACCTTTGCTTGCTCGGGAGAACATCTCCCTCGCAACTTTGTTCCAAAACACAAAACGCTGATGATGTTTACACCACCTGCACAATAATATCATTCTGGGTTTTTTAAAAGAATAGTACATCTTTTGGGGTTTCTTTGTCAAATGTCCATGTAATGACATTATTGGCAATGTAATCGCGGATGTTATTTAATTCTTTTTCATTGCGGATAATTCGGTCATAATATCTTGGCTGCCAAAGCGGTGTATCCCCCGCACCGGTTAAATGCATTTCATTGATTCGTTTTGTAACAGCAGATTTGAATGACCTCACAATTGTCGACAATGAACCAGGTACTGGTTTCCTGAATTGTTCCAGTAGTAGGGACGCGGCATGCCGTGTCCCTACTGATTCATTCAATATTAATATTCCATGAATATGGTTCGGCAGCCGGAGGCCTTAGAATGTTGCCCCGCATCGTGGGGCACCTTCTTTTCATATTCATCCAATACAACATTCGAAAAATGCTCCGGAATTCCTTTCCAACATCTATTAATAATATTTCCCTCCTCATTCAAATTCATCTTACCGTCTACAATTGCACCAAACCTGTGTTCATGATTTTGTGCACAAATTGTTACAAAATATTCTCCCGGCTGGGAATAATCAAATCCTTTAAGGCGAATCGTTTTTCTTTTATGCTTTTCTATCATCAACACGATTTCAAAACACAACCGCCTCACGCTGGAAGGGAGTTTCACTCCCGACCTTTGCTTGCTCGGGAGAACATCTCCCTCGCAACTTTGTTCCAAAACACAAAACGCCGATGATGTTTCCAACACCGGCGGTTCATGACAGAAAGGGCTTTCTTCTTATATTCCAAGCAATCTTCGTATCTGCTTGGTAATTTTTTCGGCGACAGGCGGATCATAATTGCTCAGTACGACTATCACATAGTCGGTTCGTTTGTTCCACTCCAGCGCCGCATTGACGCCGGCAGTTCCACCGGCAATTCCCATCCCGTTACGCGCTTCAAATGATTTTGGTGCAATTGCACTGTTCTGCAGTGCCTTCGTATACAAGAGTAAATCATATGCAGTAGAATATCCTCCACCGGCGGAACTTCCCTTCTGTGGCAGGAGTTCTGTATTCCGATGTCGCACGCTATCCTTGCCGTTTCCTGTCGAGTAAGTATATCCGAAAGAACAATTCACCGGAATTGCAGTTCGTTCGTACCAATCAGTATTTGTCATGCCGGCAGGGATCAATAATTCCTTCTTTATATACTTATAATAATCCATTCCTGTTACGTGTTCGATGATCACCCCAAGAACGATATAACCACCGTTCGAATAACGGTTTCTTGTCCCGGGTTCAAACTCAAGCGGTTTATCGGCGAACAATGGGAGATAATCCTGTAAACTTCTGATCTTCTCTTTGTGGGCAGCGATAAACCGTTCACCAAAGAAATCGCCAATACCGGACCTCATATCGAGCAAGTGTTGTATTGTCACTTTTACCGCAGCATCTTTATTAGGATATTCGGGAAGAAATTTTTGGATCGGATCGCTAAACTTTAGTTTTCCCTGCTCGGCTAATCTATGAATCGCAAGCGCTGTAAAACTTTTATCCATAGAGCCAATATTGAATTTCGTATCGAGGGTATTGAGTATTTTATTTTCCTTATCGGCAAATCCCCATGCATGCTGATAGACTGGCTCGCCGTTTCGTGCGATCAGCACCACACCGGAAAAATCATCAGATGCCGCAAGCCTGTCGACATACTCTTCGGTCTTTGCTGCCAAATCGATATCGTTCTTTGCCGATTCTACGCTGCTCTCTCCTGTATCCTCATCAATTCCGATACCGACGATTCCATGCGGGGCTTCTGGCTCAAACTCAAACGTCATCGCCAGTTTTTTTCCACTTCCATCTACAACAATCGTTTTCACAAAAGTTTGCTGAACAATGAGTGCTCTTTGGAATGTCAACCCTTTGGTCATAGAATAGAACTGTCTGTAGCGTTCGAGCCGTTGAGCAATAGGGGCTCCCTTCAAAACATCTGCAGCATAGTGCACAAGGATGAATTCCTTCATCACGGTTGTATCGCCTGAATTGAATGCTTTGAAATATTCCGCTGCCACCTGCCCTGATGGCGAATCTGACAGCGAAATCTGCTGCTGAGCATGTAGTGGATGAAGAAAGATGAGTAATAAAACCAAAACGGAACCAATGCGCATAGCGTTACTCCTTGTTTATAGAAATTGTACGTTTGACGTTGGCTGTAAAAGATTGTTCCGTCCGACCATTGTGCCATACTCTCCCGAGAGTCAAACTGATGCTCCGGAGTGATAAGGTAAGCCACTTTAAAACACAAACGCCGATGATGTTTCCACCACCGGCGCATTATAGTATTAAAAGAAGAAATGCTCTTTCATTTTGTAAAATTAATCCGTGTCTTTTACCATTCTCTTTAGATCATCAGCCTGTTGAGGATTTACATATGCTATATAGTCAATTTTCCCTTTGATCGATTTATAGCTTCCTTTTAAGTTCTTTTTGTAGTCAACAATTTCATGTTTCACGGCATCAACATAACGTTGATTAACCCTTAGTTTAGGATATACTCCAATTCCCATTATCTCTCTTGGAGATTTGTTATTAAAGACCTCAAATTCATCAAGTAGAAATCCATGCTGTCTAAATATTTTTACAAATAATCTTTGAAACCCTGCTGGGTCAAAATCTGACCCAATCACTAAATTGTCTGCATACAGACCGACTCGGAACGCCTCTTTTCCCGCCAATCCGTCGAGTCGAATTATTACAGGATTTAAAGTAAGTGCAGCAATTTTTGGACTTGTTGGAAATCCTTGAGGAAGTTCAAAATCAAAGGTTATTATTCTTGTAATTAGTTTTGCTGCAGGATTATCAAAATTCAAACCCATGAGTGTTTTTGTCACCATTGCAGGATAGATTGTAGGATAAAAATCATCGACATCCGCTGCAATCAAGAACTTCGACTTTGAAAATTGAGAAAGCATTTTGATATGATTACATCCAGGTTGTAAAAAAAGGAATTTATGCAAAGTGAATTGGCTTAAGATCATCTTATTTATTTTGCGCAACAGATCTTTTAATTCCTCGTTTGGACATGTGATATCTCGATATCCTCCACTCTTCTTTGCCTTCTTCCGCTTTTTCACCATATAAGACAGATTGCGTGCAATAAAAGAAAGATACTCTTCTCTTTTATTAAGACGATTCGCAATCTCCTGGATTAAGATCATTGAGGTGAACAATTAATAAGATTGAATAAGTAGTGTTCGTTGGGGTTCTAAATAAGTTTTGTGGGAGAAGCTCACGATGATCGAGATTAACTTAGCAATAAATTCTAAAACTCTTAACAAAAAACCCAAAGGTTTTTCATTCCGATTTAAGAATTTAACAAACTTACTTTTCTTTCTCGAATATCTATAAAGCTTCTCCCTTCTCCTGATTCGATTATAACATCGAATTAAGCGAAGTACAAGCTTCCTTTTCATGTTCTTTTCCTCCTTTCTAATCGTTTAGTGGAACATATCATTATGAATCGATGATTAGTCGCCACAATGCCTGTACTTTCAAAACTTGAAAAAAAACGCATAGAGCGTTTCGTTTTATCCATGCATTGCACTGTATAAATTTCTGCAATTGCATAATTGTCTAATAAACAGATATATATTCTCCTATTTATTAGAAATTCTCAGATTGGTTTGAACACATATACCCAAATCAACCGAGATACGGCTAGTTTCGCCGGGAAAAGAGGCTAACCTTAGAACATGAAATTTCAAAGAACATCTAACAACTAAAACAAAAAACATTTCTTAAAAAATATTATCAAGAAAAACCGTTCGTGTTTCCATCCCACCAAACAACGTCGGGACGTCAGCATATCAGGAACATCCTGATGTGCTTCCACACTCCAGACATTTGTAACACGAGCCGCTTCGAATCATAATGCTTCCGCACTCGTGGCATGGAGGTGCATCGGATTGTGTTTCAAATACAAATTTCTCGTTCTTCTCCAGCACCGAGGCAGCTTTTGTCGCCGCAGCATTGAGAATCGCACCCGGTTTTTTCGCAGTCTCTGCACTAATTTTTACATCGCTCATTGGCGCCTCACCGCGATCCTCTATAAGGAACTTCTTACCAAGCCATCGGAAAATATAATCGCTAACCGACTTTGCAATCGGTATCTCCGGATTGTTAGTAAAACCGGATGGTTCATAGCGCGCGTGGCTGAACTTATCCACCAGCACTTTCAGCGGCACACCGTACTGCAGAGCAATCGAAACAGACGTTGCCAGAGAATCCATTAATCCGGAAATCGTGGAACCCTCTTTAGACATCGTTATGAACAACTCGCCGGGTGATCCGTCTTCAAACATCCCGACGGTGATATAACCTTCGTGGCCGGCAATACTGAATTTGTGCGTGATAGATTGGCGTTCATCCGGCAAATGCCGCCGGGCAGGTTTGTTACTTATCTGCAGTTTTTCCTTTTTCTTGTCGAGTGAAGTACTGAGAGGCTGTGTACGCTTGCATCCGTCGCGGTATACAGCAATAGCTTTTAATCCAAGTCTCCATGCTTCGGTATACGCTTTCATGATATCTTCTGCATTCACATCGGTCGGCATGTTCACAGTTTTGGAGATCGCACCGGAAAGGAATGGTTGTGATGCCGCCATCATCTTAATATGCCCCATATAGGGAATGAAGCGCTTGCCGTTTGCCGGTTTGAATGCGCAGTCAAATACCCGAAGATGTTCTTCCTTCAAATGCGGCGCACCTTCGATTGTGTCGTTCTTATCGATATAAGAAATAATGTGTTCAATCTGTTCATCGTCGTAGCCCAATTTCGTGAGTGCTTCCGGCACTGTTTGGTTGACGATCTTCATCAATCCGCCACCGCTCATCTTTTTATACTTCACAAGAGCGATATCAGGTTCAATTCCTGTGGTGTCACAATCCATCATGAACCCGATTGTGCCTGTCGGAGCAAGAACTGTCGTTTGCGAATTGCGGATGCCGTGCATTCGTCCAAGTTCAACAACATCTTTCCATACGTTACACTGCGCTTCCCATAGACTTGGTTCTACCGCATTCTTATCGATGCGTTCTGCGTGAATGCCATGTTTCGCCATCACGTTCAACATCGGGTCTTTATTTACTGCGAATCCGCTAAACGGTCCTTGTGCTTGAGCAATCTTAGCAGATTGTTTGTACGCTTCGCCACTCATTAATGATGTGATAGCAGCGGTTAATGTTCTGCCCTCATCGCTATCGTACGCAACACCGCGGGACATCAGCATTGCGCCGAGGTTTGCATACCCGAGTCCGAGCGGGCGATAGTCGTGGCTGTTTTGCGCAATTGCCGGTGTCGGGTAACTCGAGTTATCAACGGACATTTCCATTGCGGTAATTGTAACCTGAATAGCTTTTTTAAACGCTTCCACATCGAGATCGCCGTTTGCCCTACGAAACTTCATCAGGTTCAAAGATGCAAGGTTGCATGCACTGTCATCAAGGAACATGTACTCGCTGCAAGGATTGGATGAATAAATCGGTGCGGTACCGGAACATGTGTGCCAGTTGTTGATCGTTGTATCAAATTGAATACCCGGGTCGCCACATATCCATGCTGCATCGGCAATTTGTTTCATCAGATCGCGCGCGCGGAATTTTTCTACCGGCATTCCGCCTTTTACAGCTTTGGTCCAAAATTCCTTATCTTCCAGAACAGCTTTCATGAATTCATCGCTTACACGAATAGAGTGATTGGCGTTTTGATAGAACACAGAATCATACGCGCCGCCTGGAACATTGAATCCACCGTCGTAACCCGCATCGATGAGCGCACAAGCTTTTTTCTCTTCTTCCGCTTTACAATTGATGAAACTGATAATATCCGGATGGTCGACATTTAATATTACCATCTTTGCAGCGCGGCGTGTCTTGCCACCGGATTTAATCACGCCTGCAAACGCATCGTACCCTTTCATAAACGAAACCGGGCCGGATGCAGTACCGCCGCCGGTAATGCGTTCCTTGGAAGAACGAAGTGTCGAAAGATTAGAACCTGTGCCCGAACCGTACTTAAAGAGCATACCTTCTGTCTTTGCAAGCTCCAGTATGGAGGTCATTGAATCTTTCACTGAATTAATAAAGCAGGCCGAACATTGCGGCATTTTTTCTACACCCACATTAAACCATACCGGGCTGTTGAAGGACATATATTGATTGACGAGAATGAAGACCAGTTCATTATAAAATATTTCTGCGTCTTCTTCCGACGCGAAATAGCCATCTTTCAAACCCCAGGCATAGTACGATTTTGCAACACGGTCGACAAGCTGACGTATGCTCGTTTCACGCTCTGGAGTACCCATTTGACCATAGAAATATTTTGAAACAACAACATTAGTTGCAGTCATTGACCAAAACTTTGGGATTTCTACATCTTTCTGTTCAAAGATTTTTTCACCACGATCATTTGAAATAATTGCAGTGCGTAGTTCCCATTCAATTTCATTAAAAGGATGAATACCTCGTTTAGTAAAGTACCGCTCAAAACGCAATCCGTGTTTTTCTGTGGCGTGCATATTATTATGAGAATCTACCGAAACATTGGCTGGTTGCAAATTCTGCATTTGTGACTCCTTACCCCAATAAAGTGCAGCGAAGCGTTATTAATAAAAGACAATAAATCGACAAGCGCGCCTCACGACGGCTTAACGTACTTAATCTCAATTTTCAAATTACAAGTGATGACAAAACAAATGGGTGGTAATTGCACACCACGAATTAAGAGTAAAAAACTGTACCATTTTTAGATTTTTTTTAGTGTGCAACTGGTTGTAAATATATTGGGTTGCAGTCCCTTTGTCAAGTTAAATTTGAAGTGAAAAAAAATCACTTTTAAAGAGTAAAAAAAACACTTGACAAGAAAAATATTATTAATATGTAAACTGATTCTTATTCTTGTTATATAAACATCTCAGCTTTCACGATGTCCGTCTAAAAGCGACTTGAATTCATTCTATACAGTCATAGTATAAAATCAATTATTATTTCTAAACACCAAACAGGTTAAAAAAGTTCTCTGATTTTAGAGGCGGCATGGGAAACACAGAAATATTTTATCTCTCCTTAAGAAAGATAGAAAAGAAAAACGCATTAAAGAAATGATATCTTAGATAGGGTTATTCGGAAGTTTGCAAAGAGAATAAAACGAAGGATTAAGCTGGTTGGTTAGCTAATTATCCTCCACTTTGTACTAATTTAGGATCGTTGTAAGATCATTTTGAAATTGAAATACGCACCAATTTCCTTTGAACAATCATATCTGGCACAATCCACGCATCGCGATATCCCTTTTCAACAAACTCCGGCAATCGCTGATTGGCTTCATAACGATTTACAAAATCTCCAATTCGCACTTTATACACCGGTGCATCGTACACAACATAAATTGAGTCACCTACAAATTTCTCCAGTGCGAGATTCTTCATCAACGATATTTCATCCACATTGGAGGATGAAAATATCTGGATGCGGAATCCTTGCACGACTTCTTCCTGAACAACCATACTGTCTTTAGGAATTTCCAAGGGGCTCTGCACTTTCTTTTCCTCACTGCGCGCCTTTTGCGCAATCTCAATCTCTTGATCATATTCAACAGGGTTGAGTGTTATTTCATATTCAGAAATTGGAATTTTCTTCTCCTTTATTTGTCCGTTTTTTACTCTCTTATCCGGCAGAGATGATTTCGATGAAGAACAGCCAACAATGAGTACTGTAAATAAAATGATTCCAAAAAACAATATTCCACTGGTTTTTACGGGATGAAGTTGATCCAGCATGACTTGTACTCATCAGAATATTTCTGTGTTAAAGAATCGTAAAGAGCAAATGCATCTTTTCGATTTTCATACCTACCGATACTGACACGGTATAGTTTTGCACGCTTGACAAAAATATTAAATACCGGCTGGGATGCAAAACGTTCCTTAGCTTTCTTTTGTGCACGCAATGCATTTGTTACCCGACTAAAAGCACCGACCTGCACAGTGAACACCGGATGCTCTGGGCGAACAATCTTGATAATCGAATGTAAAGAGGATTTGGACTTTGTAACTATAGACGCACGCAAAGTATCTTGCCGTGATCTGAATTTCGGAGCAACCCGCGGTTTTTTTATTTGTGCAATCTTCATAGAATCAATTTTTGATTCAAAAGTAGTGTCTGGCATAATTGCACGATGCGCCACACGATGTGTTGTATCGATTGGACCAAAAATTTGTACGGGATTTTTTGTTCGATTGCCTCCACCGGTTTCTTCAGAAGGAACACAGCCAACGAGCACCAGCGCTGCGCCGACAGAAAATAAAATAAACGTAAGGAGCCGTTGAATCACTACGTACCGCTTTCAATTATGTGGATGGTAAGGTTACCTTTTCCCCGGTGACAATCTTGACACTCGCACTCGCGCCAATGCGATCAGCGCCGCTTGCAATAAGAGCACGTGCTTCTTCCTGCGATCGCACTCCCCCTGATGCCTTGACTCCTAATTCCGGACCAACAACTTTCCTCATCAACGCGATATCGCCGACAGTCGCCCCACCTTTTACAAATCCAGTCGAAGTTTTCACAAAGTCTGCTCCGGCATGTTTCGCCAGCATACAGGCTTTCACTTTTTCTTCATCGGTCAACAGTCCGGTTTCAATAATCACCTTAGCAAGCACTCCATAACTATGTGCTACGCTAACGACTGAAAGAATATCTTCTTCTACATAATTATACTCGCCCGACTTCAGCATCCCGATATTGATTACCATATCCACTTCACGCGCGCCGTCTTTGATTGCCCGATCTGTCTCAAACGCTTTTGCCGCACTCGAAGTTGCTCCCAACGGGAAACCAATAACAGTACAAACTTTTACATCCGTATCACGTAAAAGTCCCGCGCAAAGCTTTACATTTGATGGATTAATACAAACGCTTGCAAATCCGTATTGTTTTGCTTCAGAGCAGAGTTTTTCGATTTCCTTTTGCGTCGCATCTGGCCTCAGAAGTGTATGGTCAATCATCCGTGCAAGGTCGGGATCGAAGGTATTCTCCTCCAGCCCAATACCTGTAGAGATTCGGTCTGCACCACTTTGAACGATATTTTTCACGCCATCTTTATTATGGATGACGCAAAGATTATCTGTGCAAATGCCGTCCTTAGTGCAAGTGTAAGCATTTGTCTCGTTTAGTACCTGTTCGATAAGATGAAGAATTGTTTGCTTATCCATTCTCTTTTCCACAGCATTTTCAAAAAAACCGTCTGTGTCAATATACGAGAATTATTTTGAGTTACAAGAGTCTTAATTGTTAAGTCGATTAAGTCCTATTTTTCGAAGAAAAATATTATGTTTGCAAACAAGTTCAATATAAAGTGCAAGTCATTGTCTAAGTCTCAAGCAAAACAATATGTCAACATGTTATTGGCGGAAAATGATTATTCGAACAACTCACCAGTTTCAATTTCATAGCCGCGAAGAAATTCTTCTATGCCGAGACGGCGTTTCCCTTCTTGCTGAATTTCGAGAATAGATACAGCGCCATCTCCAGTTCCGATGAGTAGTGTGTCATTCGTTCGCTGAAGAACAATCCCTGCTGTTTTCAATTGTGTTTCTGCAATTTTTACACGATATATTTTAATTGTCTTGCCTTTATGTGTTGTCCAAGAAGCTGGCTGTGGTGAAAGTCCTCTAATAAAATCATGAATCTGATGCGATGATTTCTTCCAATCAATACGACAATTATTTTTGAAAATCTTTGGTGCAGGACATGCCAGTGAATCATTTTGAATATGTGGTTGTGCCTTACCAAGTTCGATCAGCCGGACAGTTTGAAGAACAATTTCAGCACCGACTTCAGAAAGTGTGTCATGCAATTCGCCGGCGGTTTCATCCGCACCGATTTTTACACGCGCTTGTAGAAGCACAGCGCCTGTATCCACTTTATCCTGCAGAAAAAATGTTGTAACACCAGATTCTTTTTCGCCGTTGATAATCGCCCAGTTAATCGGAGCCGCGCCGCGGTACCTCGGCAGAAGTGACGCATGAAGATTAAAAGAACCGAGCTTTGGAATTGTGTATACTTCTCGCGGTAAGACCCGAAAGGCTACTATTACGATGAGGTCGGGCGCAAGTTCCTGAACGCCTGAAATAAAATCTGAATCTTTAAGATTTTCAGGTTGAAGAATCGAAAGACGACGATAAAGTGCGAATTCTTTTACCGGTGTGAAAGACATTTGCTGACCACGCCCTCTCGGTTTATCAGGCGCTGTCACAACAGCTGAAATCTCATATGAATGATCAAGAAGGATACGAAGACTTGGGACAGCAAATTCCGGTGTGCCCATAAAAAGGATTCGCATGTTTTTATTCCTCCTTTGCCGTCACCACCGGATAATCCACTTCGATTTCTCCTTTTCGTATCTTTCTTAATTTTGGCAGCAACAAGCTCCGTTTTGTCTTGCTTACACGATCCACAAAAAGTATCCCATTAAGATGATCTAACTCATGAAGAATGACACGCGCAAGTAATCCATCGGCAAGCAGATCTTGTTCTTTGAATTCGGCATCATGAAAACGAACACGTACCTTCTCTGCACGTTCTACTTCCCCGCGTAGATTTGGAAGGCTAAGGCATCCTTCTTCCATCAACCACTTACCTTCTTCACTAATAATTTCAGGATTAATCAATGTCAGTGTTCTCGGAAGATGGGGCGACGTAGGATGCATTGTATCTTCTGTTTCGCCCTCGGCATTTGGCTCAGTTACATCTGAAATATCTATGGTGATAACACGCCGAAGATCGCCCACCTGCGTTGCTGCAAGGCCAAGACCGTTGGCCTCATGCATTGTCTCAAACATATCGTATATAAGCTTGACAGTCGAGTCATCTAACAATTCTATCGGCTTGGCTGTTTTCTTTAGAATTTTTGTTCCGAAAAGATAAATTGGAAGAATAGACATGCGTGCGAACCTTTGTTAATCCTGGTTTTTTATAATTATGATTTTAAAAAATCCTAATTGAATTCCCTACATGTTATTTGCGTTTTACAACCTGTAATCTGCAATTAGTTATTAACAATCCGACGCGCTGTCTCAAACCGCTTAGAAAAGTATGAACTTTGCAGTGAAGAAATCGTTACGCCAAATGAGACACTCGCATGCGCAAAGAGATCGTCTCCCAAATAAATACCAACGTGAGATGCGCTTTCCCCATTAGTATTGAAGAAAATCAAATCACCAAACTTCAAATCACTTAATTCGACTGCCTTGCCAAGCTTCGATTGTTCCGCGCTGGAGCGTGGAAGCAGTTTGCCGATAGAATTCTTGTACACCGTCATTGTATAACCCGAGCAATCCATTCCATCTGGTCCGGCGCCGCCAAGCACGTATGGTACACCCATAAATTTTGAAATCTCCCGCATCATCTTGCTCTGATCAAGTGGTTTAAGAGCTTCGTTTTTTTCCTTCCGAAAATCACGTGTGCCGCTGGTCACGCGTTCAATTTCTTTCACATCCGGCTTTTTATCATTCTCTTTATTTTCCTCTTCCGCTTCCTTTGACGAGAAACGCGTACCATGAGTCGATCCTGTCTCTGTATGCGAAGATTTTTTTCCTTCACTGCCAAATCGTGGAGATGATGTGCCGCATCCTTCAAGTACGAAGATTGAAATAGAAATTCCAATCACGTAAAATATTGAACGTTTTAAGCCGATGAAGAAAATGCTTTCTTTATGACAAAGCCCCGCACACGCGGGGCCTGTTATGGATTCTAACCAAAATGTTGTTCGTGTGCCAATAAGTTTTCTATTTATCCAAGATATGCGCGCAACGCTTTGCTTCTAGATGCATGCCGCAAGCGGCGAATTGCTTTTTCTTTAATCTGCCGAACTCGTTCACGAGTCAAGTTAAATTTTTCTCCGATTTCTTCAAGCGTGAGCGAATGCTCAGAATCGAGGCCGAAATAGAGTTTGATAACCTGCGATTCGCGTTCGCTCAGTGTCGCCAATGCACGCTTCACCTCATTCTTCAACGATTCTTCTAAAAGGCCGGAGTCTGGAGTCGGCTGACGATTATCCTGAATAACATC
This sequence comes from Ignavibacteriota bacterium, assembly GCA_963727825.1. Taxonomy (GTDB): domain Bacteria; phylum Bacteroidota; class Ignavibacteria; order UBA10030; family UBA10030; genus Fen-1298. The sequence goes on from CAVSHO010000009.1 coordinate 389,950, forward strand.
GAGCAAACGATTATCTTCACCTTGTGCAAATGGCGCATCCATCGATAAATGTCTGCCGGAAATTTTTAGCGTGTCGGAAACTTCAAAGAGCGACATATCTAATTCTTCCGCCAACTCACTCGCACTCGGCTCACGTTCAAATTCTTGTTCCAGTGTACTAAATGCCTTGCCAATCTTGTTCAAAGCACCTACACGATTGAGCGGTAAGCGCACAATGCGCGATTGTTCCGCCAGTGCCTGAAGAATTGATTGTCGAATCCACCATACGGCATACGAAATAAATTTGAATCCGCGCGTTTCGTCAAAACGCTTTGCAGCCTTTATAAGACCAAGATTGCCTTCGTTAATCAAGTCGCCGAGCGACAATCCCTGGTTTTGATACTGCTTTGCTACGCTGACAACAAAGCGAAGGTTTGCCTTTGTCAATTTCTCCAGCGCTTTTTGATCGCCTTTTTTGATACGTCGGGCGAGATCAATCTCCTCCTGCGGCACTAATAATTCAACTTTGCCAATTTCTTGAAGATATTTATCTAACGATTGGCTTTCACGATTCGTATATTGTTTGCTTATTTTCACCATTGACTCTTTTACCAAAATTTAACTTTTGTTTCCCGTCCGGCTCTTGGCTGGACTACGGGTGTTCCAGCGATAGTTTCTATTTATTAACATTAAAGGAGGATGGAAAGTTCACGACCGCTGAAGATCGATCCTATCCACTATCCCGACAATACTTGCATCTACCGGCGCCATTTCTACCGGTAATGGAATTACCGCTTCGCGTGATGTGATATAAAAAACTGTTTCGCTCTGTCCGGCCCCAACAGTATCTACTGCTATAATCGGAGAGCCTGCTTGCTCGCGTTTTGCGTTCAACGGCTGAATGATCTGAAGTTTAAAACTCTTCATATTTTCATCCTTTCGCGTTGCCCACAGAGTTCCAATTACCTTTGCAAAAAACATGCCCGCCTCGCATTACTCAGATACATCTAATTTATCAACCACCGCCATAATGACGGCGTCCACGGGTTTATTTTTTGTAACTGCCGTTTGGCGCGCAGAACTTCCTGATGCCACGAGCACGATGTCGCCAACACCCGCTTGCACGGTATCGACGGCAACAACAAATGAATCTTTGAGCTTATAATCTAAATCAACATGCTTGACAATTTGAAGCTTCATCCCGACCATCTCTTCGTCTTTGCGTGTTGCCCAAATCGTGCCAATGACTTTTCCAAGAATCATGATTCACCTGTTTATTAGACTCTGCAATCGGTATATTGTTTCCTTTTACAGCGCATCTTTCGTCTTATAAAATGTTTGCTAGAAAACTTTGACCGGAAAGCGATCGAGCATTTGCGGCGTCAAAGAACTCTGCTATAGTCTTGCCAATATCAGCAAACGAATTACGAACACCGAGATTTACATTCTTCTTGCCTGACTTTGTATAGCACAACAATGGAACATATTCTCGCGTGTGATCCGTGCTCTGATCTGTCGGATCGTTGCCGTGATCGGCAGTCAAAATCAGCATATCATTATCACCTATGCACTTCTGGATTTCAGGAAGCTTCGCATCAAACTCTTCAAGTGCTTTGGCATATCCTTTTGCATCTTGGCGATGACCAAAGAGCATATCGAAGTCAACTAAGTTTGCCATTAAAAATCCGGATTGCATTGATCTTCCAACTTTAATAATTTCTTCGATGCCTTCTGCATTGGACTTGACATGAATCTTTTCCTGCAATCCGCGACCACTAAACAAGTCATCTATCTTACCAATGCCGATTGTTGTTACGCTGCTTGCATATAAAACATCCAGCACGGTTTCTGCCGGGGGTTGAACTGCATAATCTCGTCTATACGGTGTACGCGTGTAGTTGCCGGTTACTCCGATGAATGGACGAGCAATCACGCGGCCAACACGATACTCATCTACTACGACTTGGTCACGTGTTTTTTGACAAATCTCATAGAGACGCTCTAATGGAATTACATCCTGATGTGCAGCAATTTGGAAAACAGAATCACCGGATGTATATACAATCGGAAAACCAGTGCGCACATGCTCATCGCCCAACTCTTTGATGATCTCTGTGCCAGATGCCGGCTTGTTGCCTAAATATCCATTGCATCCAGTGACACGAAGAAACTTCTCAAGCAATTTTTTCGGAAAACCATTCGGATATAATGGAAATGCTTGTCGAGTAATAATGCCAGCTATTTCCCAATGTCCAGTTGTACTGTCTTTGCCATTCGACGCTTCAGCCATTTTGCCGAAGCAACCAATTGCATCCTTGTTTTTTGAAACACCATTTATATTCGTAATGTTTCCAAGTCCAAGTGCTGCCAGATTTGGTAATCGCAGTCCGCCTACTTGCTGAGCAATGTGAGAGATCGTATTAGTTCCTTTGTCTCCATAAGCTCCGGCGTCGGGTAATTCACCAACACCAACACTATCTAAAACTATGAGTATAAGTTTCGTCTGCTTCAACCTCATCTGAAATTTTCTCTACGAGGATTGCGCATTGAACTATTATCCTAAAAGCTCCTTCTCGTTGCACTTACAGATCTGCACCCGTTGTCGGTTGAATTTATAGGACCCATGCGCTGAACGCACCGATTGTACATAGAGTGTTGGTGTTTTAGTAGTGCCGCACTTTGGGCACTTCACCCCTTTTTCCTGTGCGGCTTTTCTTGCTTTTTCAGCAAAGTCAGTTTGTTTTGCCATTTACATCTCCAAAAAAAGAATTATTGTCTTGTTATTTAATATACTCTTACAATATTGCCGCCCGCCTCGATTGCTTTGCGAAGAACGCGATCTGCATTCTCCAACAATTCAACGTCAGACGCTTCTTCCAGGGCGCCGGCAACACCAACGCTGATTGTAATTGAAAAACTTTTATTTTCTATATTGAGAATGTTGCTGGCAACATTCTTACGGATTTTTTCCGCCCATAGCGAAGCCTCATTCGATGTCGTGTGAACAAGAACCACAACAAAACAATTGAAATCGAACCTACCGACAACATCGTATGGACGGATGGAAACTTTTACCATTCGGCTTACATTCTGCAGGATAAAATCAAACGCTTCCTTTCCATACCGCGTGATATGCTCATCCATCCGGTCGATGGAAATCATTACCAGCGATAATTCATTTGAGAAATCATTAGCACGCTGTACTTCTTCTTGTAAGCGCCCTATAAAACTCTTACGTGTTGCTACGCCAGTGGTTTCATCAAGCGAGACGTAGTTATTCATAACATCTGTCAAACTAAGGATCTCAAGAGCCCAAGATGAAGTCTCGGTAAGCTTTTGAACAAGTTTTACATCAGCGTCGGAATAAGTCTTTGGGTCTTTGCTTTCGACCAACAGAGCACCATAACATCGACTCAACGAATTGAGCGGTATAATCATTAAGGCACCTTTCGAGTCGCATCGTTCTGCTTGATAAAACCGCGGCATTGATGTCGTCGAAATTTCATCTATGATTTTGGGAATCCCCGCTTGAATCACACTGGCTACTATACTTTGCTGGGCGTCAAGTTCGCACATCAGCGAAACATACGGATCGTTCATTCGATTCAAAAGATAATGAACAATCCATGATTTTCGGCTATCATCAAATAAGACCACCGCAACATAATCCCACGGAATAAGTCTAGACACTTCTTCAGCAAGCGACCGCGTAATTGAATGAGCATCAAATTCCATGCTCAATTGTTCGCGTACACGATTGATCGATCTTAAAACTTCAGAATCCAATAACAGATCATATTTTGAAGTATAACTGCGAATGAGTGTGGAAACCAATTTCGCTATTTGAGCGAGTGAAGTGATTGTTTCGTTACCATAGGCATCGGCCTCTAAGCAATCCAATATAAGAACCGCAACCGGATCCTGTGATGCACCACTATAAAATATTGGAATGCCGACAAATGTTTTTACCGCTTCGATTGTTTCATAATACGGCAGAATATCACTTTGCCCCAGAGCATTTACATAGTTGACGATTTGTGGCCTTCCACTTATGGCAATTTGACTTACCAAATCAGAACCGAAAGACAGTCGTCTGTTCTTCATGAATTGCGCGCTATCAGATAGATGGCTTTCAAGCACCAACTGCTGTTTTTCCCTATTTATCCAGAACAGGGCAACAGTATAAGCAAAATGCACATCCTTCACAACACTCAATAGGCGTTGGATCAGCGTATTAAATTCTGCACGAGGTCCATCCTCCGTTTGTCCGCTACCGTCCGGAGCGTCAATGAATTCGTTCAAGTCAAATACCGTTGTCGTTGATATTTCTGATTCTGGGGCTTTTTTTTCCGAAGCCATACTGTCTCTTTCAAGGAGTACTGGTTGGGAAGATTCCGGCTCGTCGATAAAATCAATTTTGTATTGTTTGCCGGAAGCTTGATAATCATCAAAAACAAGTTTCTTCATTTGATTGTCACGCTCCTCTTCTTCTGTGAGAGAATGACTACTTTCCTCTGCTTGTGCAGCAAGTCCTTTGCGTTTTCCTGTTCTCACAATCACATAAGCAATCGATGCTCCGAAAAGTAGAAAGAGCATTATCTTCACAAACACGACTGAGAGAGCAAGTCCCCCTAAAAATGAAACGACGCCCACCATCACAATTAATTCTTCCGCAAACGTTAAACGATGCATTAAGGAAAAAATTGAGTTGAAACTTCGGGCGTCAGTCATTTCATCGATTATAGGACGTTTTATAGTTGCCCACAAATTGCATTAAATTTACCTGTTTTGTGTCGAAAAGTCAATTAATCATATCAATATTAATAATTTCCATATTTTAAAACCTAACTAAATTTCTCGCTTTGATTTTAGAATTGCCTATGCTTGCAGCAGTATCTTTTTTTGCATAACTTTTTATAATTAAGTTATTTCTATCTCGTATCCAAGAATCGAAAGCTCTCAATGAAAGCTGTCATCATGGCTGGAGGGTTTGGGACGCGATTGCGGCCGCTCACTAGCAACATTCCCAAACCGATGGTTCCAATGGTCAATAAACCCATTATGGAACATATCGTTGAATTACTAAGAAATCATGGTATTATTGATATCGTTTCTACTCTCTTCTATCAACCTGATGCAATCACTGGCTATTTCGGCCATGGCGGCACCTTTGGCACAAAGATGCAATATCGGAAAGCGGAAGCCGATTATGGAACAGCAGGCAGTGTCCGCAATGCAAATGACTTCTTGGACGAGAGATTTTTAGTTATCAGTGGGGATGTTCTTACCGATTTCGACTTGACTGCAGCGATTCGTTTCCACGAAGAAAAAAAAGCGAAAGCTACAATGTTGCTAACGCGCGTTTCCAATCCGCTTCAATACGGCGTTGTTCTAACTAATGCAGACGGAAAAATAACGCGATTCCTTGAAAAACCTTCGTGGGGTGAAGTATTCAGCGATACAATCAACACTGGAATTTACATTCTTGAACCCGAAGTGCTGGATCTTGTACCCGAAAAGCAAGAATTTGACTTTGGAAAAAAACTTTTCCCACTTCTCTTGGATCGTGATCTTGGATTGTACGGCTTTATCGCCCAAGGATATTGGAAAGACATCGGCAGTTTAAATGAGTATCAAGATGCTCATATGGATGTTCTTCGAGGCGATGTAAAACTTCAGATTGATGGAGTAAAAAAAGGAAATCTAACCGTTGGAGAAGGTACGACCATTGACGCAGAACCTCACCATCTCACAGGTACAAGCGTTATAGGGAAGAACTGCCATATCCATAACGGCGCAGTAATTAGTAATGCTATCATCGGCGACAATTGTGAAATCTTCCCCGGTGTCGTTATCCGAAATTCCATCATTTGGAAAAATTGCAAAATTGGTGCTCGTTCTGAATTGACGCTTGACGTAGTTGGAAACGACTGTATCATTAATGATGATGTAGTAATTCTCGAAAATGTTTTTATCGGTGATTCATGCACAATAGGCAAACGGAGTAAGCTTCTTTCCAACATTAAGATTTGGCCAGAAAAGGATATCGAAGATGGCTCCATCGTAACCAGGAGTTTGGTATGGGAAGATCGATGGTTGCGTGAATTGTTTACCGATGCACGTATCAGTGGTATTTCCAACCTTGAGATCAGTCCGGAATTTGGGGCCAAATTAGGAGCGGCGTTCGGTGCTTTTGTTGGTTTAGGTTCAACGGTAGTTACCAGCCGCGATGCCGATAATGTCTCCCGTATGATAAACCGTGCAATTATGTCCGGCATCATGTCCGCCGGCGTTCATTGCATAGATTTGCGTACGACTTCAATTCCAATAGTCCGGCACGAATTGCGAACCGGAAAAGAACGTGGCGGGTTTCACGTTCGCAAATCTCCATTCGATAAAAACAGCACGGACATTATTTTCTTTGATGCACAAGGCAAGGATTTGCCATCAAGTAAAACGAAATCGATAGAGCGCCTTTTCTTCGGCGAAGATTTTAGCCGTGCACACCACGATCAAGTCGGTTCTATCTCTTTCCCGGAACGCACGACGGAAAGTTACATCCAACGTTTTTTAGAAACGCTTGACACAGAGGCAATCCATTCTTCAAAACTTAAATTGGTGATCGATTACTCTAATGGGATATCTTCCACAATCTTCCCAAACATCCTTGGTAATTTAGATGTGCAGGTTGTAGCGCTAAACGCATATTTGGATAGCCGTAAGAATACACGGACAAAAGAAGAGCTCGATGCTTCGCTTCGGCAGCTTGCATACGTGGTCACTTCATTAAAATATGACATAGGTTGTATGCTAGATGCCGGGGCAGAAAAAATGTTTATCATTGATGAACATGGCTCCATCATCGACAGTGACCGTTTACTGACACTGATGTTGAAGTTTTACGCACTTACTGAAAAAAATGCGTCAAAAATTGCAGTACCGATTTCAGCAAGCGGCGAAGTGGATATCATCGCTGCAGAATTCAATTTGCGGGTTTTAAAAACGCGGGACAACCATCTTGCAATGATGGACGCTGCAACTGACAAACAGAATAAATTCGTGGGAGGCACAAAAGGAGGATTCATTTTCAATGATTTTCTATTTGCCTGCGATGCAATGTATTCAATAACGAAACTGCTTGAATGCATCGCCAAAACGAAAAAGCGGATTGGCGAACTCGACAACGAAACTCCTCGGCTCCATTTTGTCAAAAAGAACATATCATGCCCTTGGCATGTGAAGGGGCAAATTATGCGAAAGCTGACTGAGGAGTCAGAGGGAATTCCGCGTGATTTGATTGAGGGAATAAAGCTGTATCCCGTTGACATTGGCAGACATACTTCTATCCTTTTATCCCCCGATCGCGCACGTCCTATATTCCATATTAACGCGGAATCTGTTGATATTGCTGTGGCACAACGGATTGCAAATGAATACGAATCAAAAATAATAAAATGGATCGACGGTGAGCCATAGTAGGAGTTGTAAATTTATTTGTATTTTGAAAGAAATTCTGCAATCTTTGATATGAATGCCGAGAGAGGTGGAGATCAACTCATCCCTTGCGGATCTGTAAATTTGGAGATATGAATGAAGATTACCGATATTTTAAATGAAGCGGTCGTGCGAACTAATCTTCCTGGCGGCACAAAGGAAGAAGTAATTAATGCGATGATCGAACTGGCCGGCACTCAAAAGCAGGTTGCCGACAAGGAGCGTATGCGTACGGCAATTTTTGAACGAGAAAAAATCATGTCCACCGGTGTTGGTTCTGGGTTCGCGATCCCGCATGGTAAAACAGATGCTGTCAATGACATTGTTGCAGCTTTCGCAGTTACCACAAAACCCATCGATTATCAGTCGCTTGACGATCAACCGGTACGGTTAGTGTTTCTTCTTGTAGGTCGCGACAATATGGTCGGCCCTCACATCAAGCTCCTTAGCCGCATTTCACGTCTGATGAATAAGGAAGATTTCCGAAAACGCCTCCTTGAAGCAGAAACTTCAAAAGATATTCTAGAAATTTTTCGTCAGGAAGAGGCAACTATTTCCGAAGGATAAATTCATCAACCGTGTTTCCACGCTTTATACTGATGTCCTGCTTTTCGATTTACATTGACATTGCAAGAAGGGCTGTATCGTGAAATTCCGTTCAATTAAAGGCACTAAAGATATTCTGCCAGAAGAAACTGCCGGCTGGCAACATGTAGAATCTGTAATCCACCGCGTGATGCAGAACTTCAATTATCAGGAAATCCGCACACCCGCTTTTGAACAAACGGGACTGTTCGCCCGCAGCATCGGTGAACTGACCGATATTGTGAGCAAGGAAATGTACACTTTTCTTGATCGTAGCGAAGAAAGTATCACGCTTCGCCCCGAAGGGACTGCTGCTACACTTCGGGCATACATCCAAAATAACCTTGGTGAACAGTCACCGCTTACAAAAGTGTATTACATAGGACCAATGTTTCGCCAGGAACGCCCACAAGCTGGACGACTGCGGCAATTTCACCAGTTTGGCGCGGAAGCGCTCGGTGCATCATCACCGCAGCTTGATGTGGAGATGATGGTGCTGCCGCTTGAAATTTACAAACAGCTTGGCATCATTCACTTTGCACTGAAAATTAATTCGGTTGGATGCGAAAAGTGCCGGCCTCCGTACAAACAACTTCTCCAAAAAGAATTACGGAAAATATTTGCACAACTCTCTCACGATAGCCAGATACGCGTAGACCAAAATCCGCTCCGCGTGCTCGATTCCAAGGATGAGAAAGACAGGAAACTGACTGCCGGAATGCCGCTGATGAATGAACATTTATGCGAAGAATGTGCGGCGCATTTTGCGTCGGTCCGCTCGCTCCTCGATGCGCTTAAAATTTCTTATGAGGTTGACGGGCGGCTCGTTCGCGGATTAGATTATTATACAAAGACAGCATTCGAAATCACAAGTACCGCACTTGGTTCGCAAGATGCACTCGCCGGTGGCGGCAGATACGATTTGCTGGTCGAAGAACTCGGCGGGAAACAAACACCGGGTGTGGGATTCGCTGCCGGCATCGAGCGACTGCTGATTGTACTTACTAAACTCGACAAGAGTAAAATCATTTCATCTACTCCGGTTATCTATTTCGTTGGATTAGATGAAACTGCGCGTATCTGGGCCTTTCTGAAAACAAATGAGTTACGGCGCCAAGGTATCTGCACAGAAGTTGATTATTTGGGCAGAAGTGTCAAATCTCAAATGAGGGAAGCTAATCGCCAGAAGGCACAGTATGTAGTTGTGGTTGGAGAACAGGAAATGAAAACAAAGACTGCCAAACTGAAAAACATGCACACCGGCGAAGAGACTACTATCTCTCTCGAAAAGATCGAGATACCCTCTTGATTATGACAAATAAAAGAAAACGCAATCCAGATTACACGCTTAATATTTTTCACCACTATGACGAGAAGACAAAGCGAAACGTTGTAGTGTTTCTGGTGCAAACCACAAAAATTTTTGTCAGCTTCCGGTATGAGATTCTGTTAGATCACGAACTTGTCGGTAACCAAATCAATTTGCGAATTACAGGTCTGCACATCCCAGAACTGTTAATGCCGCAGACCGGGCCTGCGCAAGGACGATGTGATTATACAAATCTGGATGGATTATACAAAATAAAAATAACTAAACAGGACAAGACAGTAAATGAATTTTCAATGCAAATTTCACCAACAAAGATCGACATCGTACACAAGCAGAGATCTTCGTTTATTCTTGTCTCTAGCGATCCTGTAAATCTTTCATAACCATTTTTCATTTATTTTCTTTTAACTTTTTACTTATCACTTTTAACCTTTCATTTGAGTAACTATGTGCCCTCGACTTTTCCAAATTGGACCATTCACCGTGTATGGCTATGGATTAATGCTTGCCCTCGGTTTCCTTGCAGGCAGTTATCTGCTTGTCAGTGAATTCAAGCGCCGTAAAATAGACCCAAACATTGCAAATAATGTCACACTCATTGCACTCGTCGCGGGGGTTGTTGGCTCCAAGATCCTCTATCTATTTGAAAATTGGTCTTCTTTTATCGCTGATCCTATCGGTATGACATTCAATCCCGGCGGACTGACTTTCTACGGTGGATTTCTGCTTGCCACATTTTCTATTTATGTGTACGGAAGAAGAAAAGGAATTACATTTCTCACGATCTGTGATGCAATTGCCCCTGGTTTGATGCTCGGTTACGGTATAGGGCGTCTTGGCTGTCACCTTGCCGGTGATGGCGATTACGGTTTCCCGACGACACTCCCGTGGGGTACAGATTATTCCAATGGAACTTATCCGCCGTCAGTTGCATTCAGAGATTTTCCGGAAATTACAAGCCGATTTCCCGGCGGCATTGTTCCCAATAACATTCCGTGTCATCCAACGCCAGTGTACGAATTCATTATCTGTGCTTTAATGTGCTGGTTTCTCTGGCGCATGCGGAAGAAAGTAACACCCGCCGGAAAGCTATTTATGATTTACTTGACGTTAGCAGGAATTGAACGATTCGCAATTGAATTTCTGCGTCTAAATCCGAGAATAGTTTTAGGCTTGAGCGAAGCACAGATTATTGCATTGGCTTTAATTGCTATTGGATTATTCGGTTGGTGGAGGTTCACAAAAACATTGACAATAAAATAGTACTGCTTCAAGAAGATCACTATTTGTTTGCGTCCAAGAATATTCAAATTGGAAACTAGCACCATCCCTCAATAATACAATTAATAGAAGTGGCATTAGCATGGACAACCTTATCATCGGCAGACAACCGGTACTGGAAGCGCTCAAATCACGCCAGCCAATCGAACGAATTTTAATTCTCCATGGCACAGCCGGTAGCCACATTGATCAGGCAAAACAACTTGCACGAAAACTTGCTATTCCTGTAAAAGAAACAGACAAAGAACGCTTTATCGAATTAGCCGGCAGTACATTAACGCAGGGTATTATCGCAATCATTGACTCATACCGTTACGCAGAGATTGAGGAAATTCTTGCCGTCGCTAAACAGAAAAATGAACCGCCGTTTATTCTCATACTCGATGAAATTGAAGATCCGCACAATCTTGGCGCGCTTATTCGCTCTGCAGAATGTGCTGGTATGCATGGTATTATCATTCCGCTTCATAACGCCGCATCGGTCAATTCTACTGTTGTAAAAACATCAGCCGGAGCAACTGCACATCTTCCAATTTCGCGCGTTACCAATATCGTTCAAACAATAGATGAGCTGAAAAGAGCCGGAGTATGGATTGTTGGAACCGAAATGGAAAGCGATAAACTTTACTACGAACACGACTATCGCGGTTCGCTTGCTATCGTCATCGGGAATGAAGGAAATGGTATTCGTCGGTTAGTCAAAGAGAAATGCGATTTTTTAGTCAAGATTCCGATGCATGGAAAGATTGAATCGCTCAATGCATCTGTGGCAGGAGCGCTGGTGATGTTTGAGGCGGCTAAGAGCAGGATGCGTAAATCAGTTAAGGAAAATCTGTAGATAGAAAAGATTAGCTTGTATATTTGTAATATAATTTTCAAGACGGCAACAGGATAGAACATCTTCAACAAACTTTTACACCTCTGTGTAATTTCTTGATAAACCAGCCGACATATTCACCAAAAAAGCATCTTGACTAGGCATCAAAATGGTTGTATATTAAATGACAAAAGATCGCGGGGTGGAGTCCCGATAATTAAAATTATCGGGAGTAGCTCGTTGGGCTCATAACGCACGAGAGATAACTAATTCGCATTGGTATATGATCGCGGGGTGGAGCAATTGGTAGCTCGTCGGGCTCATAACCCGAAGGTTGCAGGTTCAAGTCCTGCCCCCGCTACTTAGTCCAAAGAAGAATCCTCATCAATGAAAATTGGTGAGGATTTTTTTGTTTATGTGCAAAACTTTGATGTGCTTTTATTGTTTTTAATACCGGCGCTCATTCGGTCACCTTGCCTGTCTGCCGCTCCCCTAATCGGGAGCGCCTCGTATATAATGAACTCGATTTTCATTTAATGTAAAGAAGATCTGATCAGTTTATTGAAAAAGAAGTGTAAAATAAAAAATGTCGTGTGTGCAGATTTTTGGTAAAGCTAGGAAGCGGAGAGTTGATATGGATAAACATACACATTAACAACCTGACATCTATAATATGGAGATGTTAGAACTTTTTTGATGACCGCAATTTGTTTCGCTGTAACGCCTCCAAATTTTCCAGTCACAGTTACTCGCGCTTCATCAGAGGAAAGACCACTTAGATTTCTTTCAACAATATATGATGCAGTATCACCACCTGCCAGCACTAAATTATTGACTTTCACTGGGTTGCTTAACCCGCCCGCCCACAACGACGTATCTCTCATATTGTAGATAGCATCATTTAGACCGGCAGTTGTGATCATACACGCTTCTGTGTAATAACTTCTTTGATTTCCTACCTGTATGATCCTGTTGTTGTTTCCTTGGATCATGAAAGCATAGAAACCAAATACAACACTAAACCCAATTACTAATACAACTTTTACACTCCCATTCACGCTGATTTATCCTTTAATGTCCTGCAATATTCTTATTGCTTGATTTCTTATGTATAATATGTTCTTTCGCCTCCACATATGCAATCGGGGTTCTCCCCTATTTTGTTTCTTGGGTGTTTCCACTTAGGAAATGGCGGACAATTTAATTTAGAAGAGTCACAAGTCCCCACAATCTCAATGCAGTCGGCGCAACGTCGAAGCTTAATATATAACTTAGTATAGTCAGCAAAAGTTCCCTGATAGTTTCCAATCATAACTTTTGCGCTGCCTTTTTTAGGTAGGTATTAGCATTATATGGGTTTAAATCGATTCCAACGGTGAGATCTACAAAAGCTCCTGGATAATCTCATAGTTCATACTTACTATTTGCGCTCTTAATCCAATCATTCGCGTTTTTAATTTATCTTCCAAGTATAAGTTTATTTCAAAGCGAACTAAGTGATCAGCGCTTCGCCAAGAAGACAGCGGACAAGCAAGCAGCGGCATGACCAATTATTGTAATGCATCCAAGGAAACGGGTTCACGCTACCAACTGAATTATTAAACACCATACCTCTACTCGCAATGTAAATTGCTCTTACGCCTGCCTACACGGGGCAGGCTCATCTGATAAGTTTGTTACGAAGTGACCACTTCTCACAAAGTGATAGAGACTGTGTAAAAAGTCTTTATTGTCACGCTGAGCGTAGCGAAGAGTCTCTTTTTCGGTTCAGCTTCTTCACTTCGTTCAGAATGACAAGACCCTTTTTCTGGTTTTGACACAAACTCGATACATTCGGCAGTGGAGCCACGGGCTAGGCAAACTGTTAATAAACTTATAGTGAACTTTTCGATTTCCATAGCTTTTGAGCACGTTCTCCAAGCCATGCACCTAAAATCGAAAAAAAGAAGAATATTAAAGTTATGACAAGCAATTGTATGGGAGACTGAGAAAATGTTAGTTCTACTGGTCCACTACTAAATATTTTTTTAAATATTACTATTATAATGAAAAAAAGATCAATGAATACTCCTGCTGCTATTGCTGGTTCCCAAATTGTCACTCCTTCTGATAAGTAGCCTGTGATTGCTCCGATAATACTTATTCCTGCAAACAACCATATACCGATAAATAATGAGCTGCCGACGTCGCTTGAATTATTGGAGTCTTGTCGGCTGAAGTTTCCTTTTAGGTTAATCTGCCTGCGTAACCCGATAAGATAGACGTCATCACGAGCAGCGATAGGCCAGCAGTCAGAATTAGTTTTGTCTTTCGGCTGGTACCCTTCCACTCACCTAAAAAAACACCAATAATCGAACCGAACAATATTTGGCAAGCCATCAGCAGCGCCCATCCCACATACGCCGTTGGACCCATAGCAGGTTCACCTGTCTTGAAGCAAACGAATTGTGAACACCAAATAGTGCCTGCAATGCCCGCGAATATCAGGTTCGCTAATAACGGAGTCTCGGCTTTAATATAGTCTTTAATAGTTTTATTCTTCATGTTGAGATATAAACACCACAAAAAATTCACAGTCAATCCGCCGAGAAGTACAACCACCAGCACGGGCATACCAGCCCAAGTCTTCGACGTAGTAGGCATGGTAATTAAAGCTAGCTCCTGAATTTTAGATCCACCCACAAGTCCAAGTCCCATTGCCGAACTCATCAGTCCCGAAAACAACGCCGCTACCAAACCCTTTTTAAAATCGAATTCAGCTACACCTTGCTTCTTTTGCGCATCTGATAGCTCCTTCTCTTTCGACATTCCGGCTATACCGATTAGAACAATACCAGTCAGAGAAATCAGTACGCCGACAAACGAAATAATGCCCGCGCTTGACTCGAACAAACTTCCGAATTCACCCTTTATCAACTTGGGAATTAAAGTGCCAGCAGCAGAACATATGCCGCATCCGAATGCCAGGCCAAGACCAACGCCGAGGAAGCGTATCATCAAACCCCATGTAAGTCCACCGATTCCCCATGCAGCACCGCAGATGTAACAATAAATTATTTCATTTGTGGGAGCCGCTTTCAGAACTGAAAATACGTTGGGTGATACAGCAAGAGTAATTGCCCATGGCACTATTAATAAACCAAATAAAGCATAGATGAGCCAGTAGCTTTCCCATGCCCAGTTCTTAACTTTTTTAAAAGGAAGATAAAAGACAGCGCCGGCAAGTCCGCCCAGTGCAAAGATGAGCACGCCCAGTGTCGGATTGTTTGCAGCGTTTGCTAAGTCATTCATAGAATGTTCCTTCTTTCACTAAACTATTTGCGTTTTGAAAGTATATTAGTCTCGTACTTTTTTACTTCGGCTAACCAGTTCATTCCTACAGGAACATTCTTCTGACTGCAGTAATAATCCCACACAGCAGAGAACGGCATGGTCTTAAGTTCTTCCATCAACGCAAGACGGGAAGTGAAATCTCCTTCGGCTTCCAACGCTTTAAGTTTTTTACTCGGTTCGAGCAATGCAAAGCATAGGGCTCTCTGCATGTTGCGCATACCTATAACCCATGCGGCCACCCGGTTGATACTCGCGTCAAAATAATCAAGGCCGATGTGTGTACGTTCAAGATAATTTCCACGCACCAGTTCCTGCGCAATGGCAATCAGATCGTCGTTCAACACAATCACATGATCACTGTCCCAGCGGACACCACGGCTCACATGCAAAAGAATTTCATCGACAAATGTGAGCACCGACGATATTTTGTCTGATATGGTTTCTGTCGGATGGTAATGACCAGCATCAAGGGTTAAAAGTTTTCCCTTCTTCGCAGCATACGCCAGATAGAATTCGTGGGAGCCCACAGTGTAGCTTTCGACACCTACACCGAATAACTTCCCCTCGATAGCATCGAGGTTGTATTTGGGGCTGAGTTTTTCGGCAAACACCTGGTCGAGTGCTTCTCTCAGACGTTCACGCGGACCCTTACGGTCAGCCGGTGTGTCTTTCATACCATCAGGAATCCAAATATTGGTGACCGCAGGTGTGCCAAGCGCTTTGCCCATTGCCTCGCCAATTTTTCGGCACGCGATGCAATGGTCGATCCAGAATTGACGCACGGACTTATCTTTGTGTGACAACGTAAATCCATCTGCGGCTTTAGGATGCGCAAAACAAGTTGGATTAAAATCCATACTGATGCCGAGTGACTTCGCCCAGTCAATCCAATTTTTATAATGTTCTGGCTTGAGATTATCGCGATCGACTTTTTTGCCAGAAGGAAATTCCACGTAAAATGAATGAAAATTGAGTCTGTGTTTTCCTGGAATAAGAGAGAATGCTTTTTCAATATCGGCTTTTAATTCAGCGGGATTGCGGGCTTTGCCGGAATAATTGCCGGTTACGGCTAAGCCGCCGCCGAGGTCCGATCCTATGTTTTCGAAACCGCCGACATCATCCCCCTGCCAGCAGTGCATGGAAATAGAAATGGTTTTCAGTTTGGCAATTGCCTTGTCTGTGTCAACACCAATCTCCGCATATCTTTCTTTTGCAACCTGATATTGTTGGTCGATTATTTTCATAAGATGTCCTTATATGAATAATGATTTATGTTCTCGGAATATATTGCTCCATTGTTCAGTCTTCGCCGGTAGATACGTTTTCAGTGGAAATGAATTTGCAATAATTTCGCGTCCGGAATTTATCGATTCGATTTTCTTTTTCGCAATCGCCTGCATCAACACATTTCCGATTGCCGTTGCTTCCACCGGCCCTGCTACAACAGGAATTCCGCATGCATCAGCTGTGAATTGATTCAATAGTTCATTCTTCGAACCACCGCCGACGATGTGAAGTTGTTCAATGGAAGCACCGCTTACGGTGCAAATATTTTCAAGGATTGCTTTATATTTAAGTGCAAGGCTTTCCAGGATACAACGAGTAAACTCGCCGGGGGTTTGTGGTGAGAGCTGGCCGGTTTTACTGCAAAACGCTCGTATTGTATCGGGCATATCCGGCGGATTAAGGAACGAAGTGTCATCCGGATTTATGATGTGGATAAACTCTTTTTCTTTAAGTGCCAATTTTACAAGTTCGTCATATTCGCACGCAGTGCCCTGTTGTATAAAACTTTTACGTGTTTGCTGGAGCAGCCAAAGCCCCATGACGTTCTTTAAAAACCGGATTGTTCCAAACACTCCACCTTCATTCGTAAAATTATTTTTTAGTGACCGCTCGTTGATAATCGGTTTTTGTGTTTCAATTCCGATTAGCGACCACGTGCCTGAACTTAAATATGACCAATTCTTTTTCTGTGCAGGTACTGCTGCAATTGCGCTTGCCGTGTCGTGGCAGCCGACCGCAACAACATCAACATCTCCCAGCCCGGTTTCCTCGCATATTTCCGGCAGTAATTTTCCGACAACCGTTCCCGGCATTATTATCGGTGCGGTAATCTGTATTGGCAATCCGAGCGAAGAGAATATTTTCTTATCGTATAATTTTGTTCCGGCATTTAAAAGCTGAGAAGTAGAAGCAATCGTGTATTCATTTCTCATTACACCGGTAAGAAAAAAGTTAAACAAATCCGGAATGAACAACAACCTGGCATCACAGCTCAATGCAGGATCATTGTACAGTTTAGCACTATAAAGCTGAAAGACAGAGTTGAATTGCATGAACTGGATGCCGGTAATGCCGTATAGTTCTTCGCGTGAAATTTTTTCAAATGCTTTTTCCATAATGCCGTTTGTGCGCACATCACGATAGCGTATGGGAATCCGAACAAAGCATTGTCATTTCCGACAAATCCAAAATCAACTCCCCACGTATCAATACCGATGGATTGAATATCGGAATGCCCTTTTTGAACAGCGAGTTTCAAACCGGTTTTTATCTCTTCAAATAAGGTGAGAACATCCCAATGCAAATGACCGAGAATTTCTATTTGTCGATTCTGGAATCTATGAATTTCTTCGATCTGGAATGTATTGCCGTCAAGAATACCTATTATCGCGCGACCACTTTCCGCACCAAAATCAAAAGCAAGATATTTTGATAATGCCACAGGAGTACCGGATCCTTTCTATTTAATCCTATATTCTTTGTACGAGCTAAACCATTGTTGAAGAGAACCAATGCCGCGACCTGCCAGTTCTACCCATATGAACATTATGCACACCAAGATATTATTGAATGTTTCTTCACGCTTGGGCAATAGGTAGTGTACATTGGAGTTACGGTCGTATCGTCTTCGACAAGGGAGTTGCATCGCACAAAGCCACGCGCCCTGGCAGCTTGAATTTTTCCCTGAGCCCCATAAGACGATCTCTCTCATATTCGGAAAGAACATTGAGATTTCCCAATTGGATGGCTTTCCAAATGATAGTTGCCGTATGTTCAAGAGTTTCCATTTTATGATAGGCATCAATCAAATCGATCCCGAGGGTGAGCGCACCGTGATTTTCCAGCAATATTACATCCGATGTTTTTATATATTCGTGAATAGCGTCGGGAATTTCCATCGTTGAAGGCAATCCATATTTTGCGATTGGGACCGCACCAAGAACAATCGTTGCTTCAGGCAACACGCACTTGTTTAAGGGTATTCCCGCTACAGCAAAGCTTGTGGCATATGTCGGATGCGCATGCACTACGGATTTGATATCCGGGCGTTCTTTGTAAACTTCCAGATGCATTTTAAGTTCACTTGACGGCTGATATTTAGCATTACCAGAAATGACTTTTCCACTTCTATCAACTTTGATGATCATTTCCATTGTTAAGAAACCCTTGCTCACTCCATGCGGCGTTGTGAGCACTTCATCCTCATTTATCATAACTGAAATATTGCCATCGTTAGAAGCCACATAACCTCGTATCCATATCCTGCGCCCTATATCAATAATCAGTTTTTTCAATTTCCGTTCTTTATTCATTGTATAACTCCGATCAGTGCTGTCCAAAATAAGTTGGGTTAGTTCATAGAAATAGTAAATCCATGTCAATGAGAGCTACCATAAGAATGATGACTGCGCTTTTAGTATTTTAAGAATCAGGATAACCAATAATGCTGTCCAAATCTGAATTTTTAGTGCATTGGCACTGGTACCGACAAAGGTCTTAATCTTCAGAATCTGTTTGATTGTTTTAATCCTGCAAAGCGGGACAATTTGCCAACGTTCTTTGTAAATAAGTGCAATAGTTGTGCTGCTGAAGGTGAGATGATTCGTCAACAAAACGATTACTTGCTGATTTTCCTCATCCCATACCTCAATACGGCGTAAATCGTAATCGCATTTTTCTGAGGTAACAGTTCCGTTGAATTGAATGATTTCGTCTTTGAGAATGTTGCTGTTTTTCGGTATCCGATTGATGTTCACAATATCGTAGGTAGCATTGCTTTTCATTCGTGTGACGAAGTATATGTCCTGTTTACACCAGCTAGAGAATTGTTCATAATCCGTATACCCTCGATCAAAGACAATAATACTGTGCGCCGGAAACCTGAATTTATTGGCGATATGTCTCTTGCGACAGTTACTTCGTGTGTTTTTCCATCGGTAATATGAGCAAAGGCTGGAAGATAACCATCATGGTCGAGTAATAGGTGCAGTTTAACAGCTCCCTTGGTGCTACGAAACTTTGCCCAATCAAAGAGACTCAGGCAAAGATTAATTACTGTGGCATCTATACCAAAGAGCTTATTCTTGAATCGAAACGTTCTCTTTCCTTTAATACTGGATTGAGCGTGCGCTAAAGTTCGATAAAATGTTTCTTCAAATATCTGATAAGGACGGTGTTTGTTTGCATAGGACAAGGTCGATCGTTTGGGACTCTCGCATAAACCCAGATGGGATAATTTTCCCATACAAGTTACTAAGCCACCACAAATCTCACGTAATGTCTGTGCTTTTCCTAAATGACAAAACATCATGCTTACCATCTGCTCCTAACAGGTAAAGCCCTTGACGTATCGTTCTCCTTTATGTCTGCACACACTGATAGCGAATGTGGATTTATCGATATGTGATACTATTTGTGAAAAAATGTTCGTACCCTTGATTGACATATGTCGCTCCGTTTTGTTGGTGTTTCTTGTTGTCTTTCAACTACACGATACCACTTTCCGAAGTCTTTAATTTGGACGGGTCTTTAATATTTTATTTAATTGGTTTATTAAGTAAAAGCCAATATAATCCGATTTCATCAACTGCTTTGATAAAATTTTCGGATTCGACTGGTTTGACAATGTAACTGTTTACGCCCAGTCTATAGCTCTCGACAACATCGCGTTCTTCATCGGATGATGTTAATACTACAATAGGTATTGCCTTTTTGTCTTCATCACTTTTTAAGCGCTTCAAAATTTCCAAACCGTCAATCTTTGGTAACTTTAAATCCAATAAAATTAATTTCGGATTAAGAGCCCCAACTCTATCCGCATATTTACCTTTCGAGTAAATAAAATTCAGAGCATCCTCTCCATCTACAAGGACTTTAATATTATTTTCCAGATTCATTCTTTTCAATGATCTTAAGGTTAGTTCAGCGTCCTCTTTACTGTCCTCTATCAATAAAAGCTCGATAATTTGTTCATCTACCATTTTTAATCCTCCCTTTGGGGTATTGAGAAATAAAATGTTGCTCCTTTATTGATCTCCCCAATAGCCCAAACATGTCCATTATGCCGTTGAATTATTCTTTGAACAATTGCTAATCCTGCGCCGGTACCTGCAAACTCACGATCACTGTGTAATCGTTGAAACACACCAAACAATTTATGAACATACTCCTGATTGAAGCCTGCACCATTATCTTTAACATAGTATATTTTGCTTACACCTTCAGTCCAGCATCCGATTTCAATTTCCGGATTAGGGATCTTTGACGAAAATTTTATGGCATTAGATATCAGATTTTGCCAGACCTGTTTCATTAGTGATTGATCGCCATACATTTGCGCTAAAGAATGAATTTTTATTTCGTTTTTACTTCGGTTTGTATTTTCCAATAATTCGTTGATTACCGTATTTACTATCATTTCCACATCGATAAATTGCTTTTTCAGTTCTGTTCGAGAAGCCCTTGAAAATTCCAGTAATTCGCTAATGAGATTTCCCATCTTAACTGAACTGGAAGCGATTACATCGAGTAACCGTCTACCTTCATCGTCTACTTTATTATCATACTCCTCTTTAAAAATCTTACTGTATGCATTGATTGCCCGTAAAGGCGCTCTAAGATCGTGAGAGACAGAGTATGAAAATGCTTCCAACTCTTTATTGGTAAATTCCAATTGGGCAGTTCGTTCTGAAACACGTTTTTCCAGCTCTCTATTAATAGCAATAATTCTTCTTGTTCTAATTTTATAACCGAGTAATAATATTCCTATTAGTATTGAAGCAGCAAGAAATTTGAACCAAAGAGTTGCCCAAAACGGCGGTGTAATCTTTATTTGAAGCGAAATTTCGGGACTATTCCAAACACCATTTTGATTAAAAGCTTTCACATATAATATATACTTACCTGACGGTATTTTTGTATAAGTTGCGTAATGTCTATTCCCAATATTATTCCAGAATTTATCGTAGCCTTCCAGAAAATATGAGTATTGAATCTTATCCGGATTTGAGTAATCAAGCAATAAAAACTCGATGGAAAAAACCTCATCTTTATAAGAAAGTGTAATTTCTTTTTGTTCCGTTATTGATTTAGTTAGAATGATTCTCCCATCAACAGGTTTATTAATCGGAATTGATTTATTAAACAATTGAATATCCGTAAATACTATAGGAGGAATAAATGTTTTATAAATTATTTTCTCAGGCCAGAATGAATTAAATCCCTTTATTCCACCAAAGAAAATTTCTCCGGTTAGACTATAACAAAAAGAGTTTACATGAAACTCATTGTTTATCAATCCATCATGCGCATAAAAATTAAAGATTCTTTTTTGAGTAAGATCTATTTTTGATATTCCGTTTCTTGTGCTCAGCCACAAATTGCCTTTTTTATCTTCCAAAATACTATGAACTGAACTCGATATTAATCCATCTTTTTCTGAGATAACAGTGACCTCTTTCTTTATAGGATCATAACAATTCAATCCTCCTCCGCCAGTTCCAATCCATAATCCGTATTTATTTTGAAAAAGGGTTAATACTCTGTCATTATTAATTCTAACTGTGCTTTTTGAATTACTGTTTATATATTGAATGAATTTCCCTTTTATTCTATCCAATATACTCACACCACCTTCGTCGGAACCTGCCAGAATATCCCCATCCTGATTTTCAATTAGTACTCGTATAATATTGAATTTTGAATTTATTGAAGCCGGAATATCATTAATGTAATGAACAAACCGATTGTGCACACAATCATATTTATCAATTAAACTGCTATTTGATCCGATCCAAACTCCTCCCTTATGATCAATCAATATACTCTTTATCAAATTATTGCTGATCGAATAGGGATCTTGAGGATTATTGAAATATCTATAAAATTTATTTTCCTTTTTATTAAATCTGTTTAATCCATTGTCTGTGCCTATCCATAATGTCCCATTAGTATCTTTATAAATACAACGAACAATATTATTGCTTATGGAATATTCATTATTTTGATTGTTAACATAGAATTTAAATCCATAGCTCTCTCTATCAAATAATACCAATCCACTCCATGTACCAATCCAGATGAATTTTCCTTTATCATCAGGATCTTCATAAAAACAAGTTACATTGTTGCTAAAAAGATTTTTGTTTTGTGAACGAATGGTATAAAATAAGAATTGATTTTTCCATTTATCGTACTTACTTATACCCCCATAAGCTGTTCCTATCCAAATAATTCCAGAGTTATCTTCTATTATCGTGTAAATAGAATTGCTACCTATACTAGTTGGGTTATCTGGATCATTTTGATAATGGATGAATCTATCATAAATAGGGTCGTATTTATCCAATCCTCCGCCAAAGGTACCTATCCAAAGATTTCCTGATTTATCTTTCAATAAGGCTCTTACATAATTATTACTTATACTAAATGGATTCTTGGGGTCGTTTATATAGCGCTTAAATTTGTTTGTTTTTTTATCAAATTTATTAAGTCCGCCATTTTGTGTCCCTATCCAAAGAAATCCGTTTTTGTCTTCACATATACTATAACAACTATTCATACTAATACTGTTGGGATTAGTATCATTGTGCATATATCGCAGGAATATTTCCTTTTCGCTATTAAAAAGATTTAATCCATTGTCAGTTCCTATCCAAATATTACCTTCGCTATCTTCATATATTGCACGAATGGAATTGTTGCTTATACTTAGATTGTTTTTAGGATCGTTTTTATAAATTTTGAAAGAATTATTTTTGTAGTTGTAAATGTTCAATCCATTTTCAGTCGCAATCCAAAGTAATCCGTTTTTATCCAGATGAATTTTTCTAATGTGGTCGTTTGAGATACTATTTTTATTGTTGTTATTTTCTACAAATCTTGTAAATGTTTCTGTATCTTTATCATATTTATCTAATCCTCCATCTGTGCCAACCCAGATATTTCCTTCGTAATCCTCACATATATCCCAAATAAAACTACGACTTATGCTAGTAGAATCTTCTGGGATATATCTAAAAATCTTAAATCGGTTACCATCATATCTGTTTAGACCGTCAATGGTTCCAAACCAAATAAAACCTTTTTTGTCCTGGTAAATAGTAGAAACTGAACTCTGGGAGAGACCCTGGTCGGTAGTTATGTTTTCGAATCTTATATTATCTTTTTGTGCCCAAATCTGATTTGAAAAGGCAAAGAAAAATATATAAACCATTATTTCTTTTCTTTTCATATAGATTACCAGTCACTTCTATAAACTACTTTTATGAAAAGATTCTTTTCTTTGTAATAGCCTTGTTGAAAGGTAAATTTTAAATGCGAGTATTTCAAATGGTTGGACTATTCAATTATATTTATATCCATATATTTTGGGACTAGCATGAAAACGTTAATTGGCTTTAGGTCGTAACGGCCAATTGATTTGAACCAGTTTTACCGATACAGAAGTTGCCACCGCTTATCTTAGCCTACAAATGGTTCACTGAGAAAAAATACAATAATTCCGTATTGTTCGTATTGTTAAAACGAAAAAACTAACTTATAATTGGTATGCAAATTGGGGGGTAGGTCAAATTTTTAAGTGGATTTTCAATATTGGAAGAATATATAGATGTTCAACAAATTCGTAATACTTGTGTTATGTTTCACAATATCGGCAGCGTTCGCACAACAAAGCGATCGAGTGGACATTGGAAACTTACAGACCGGGGCAACGGTCTCGTTTGTCCGCACCGCAGGAGTTGAGTGGGGTATCGATATCTCCGGCGGCAGCGCTCCGCGACTGACGCAACAGAAACCTGCACAAATCGAAGTCTTTCAAAGCGAAAAGAATGTGTGTCAGCTTGCTGCGGGCTACCAGTCAGTGCGAAAGGAAAATAATTCGGTTGTAGCGAGAGCAAAGATATCAGGTGGAGGAAAAATAAGGTTTGATATCGAGGACAGATGGAATATTTCGGGCGCTGTATTATCGCTTAGCCGGAAAGTGAGCGTGACCGGTACAGAAGACAGTGCCGGGTTCTATTCGGCTATCCGTTTTTCGACAGATCCAATTATAAAATGGCAGGATGTGAATTTTCTTGCTCCGGGCCTTCTCTATGGCGAACCGCACACGAACCCCCGCGCACTTGGTGGTAGTTTATATTACGATGCCAAACGTTTTTCGATACGAGAAGACTATCTCTCCGCTCCGCTATTCGGGCTTTCCTTCCATGACGGGAATTGGGTGGCGGCATTAGACCTTGCCCCGAACGGTGCAACCACCATAACAGAAACCACTTCTCCAGCTACGACGCCAGTGATTGACGAACAAATTCAGTTCGGAGCCTTGGGTGCTCGCGAAGTTTCCGAAGGAGGAGTTGAGATCGGATTCTGGCTGCCCGGCACAACGAACGAATTCTTAGGCGGGTTCTTTGAAGGCAGCCGAGGGAATCCAAGCACCGCTCCTGTGGTGCGACGGCGCTATCATCCTGTCAAAGCAGGATTTTCGCAGAGTTACAAAGTAGGATTCCGATTTGGAAAGAGCGAGTCTTTCCGTGATATGGAACGCGAATCATGGCGATGGGCATGGCAGAGCCTCAATCCCAAAATCACACCTGTGGATGTGGAAGTTGTCCGTCGCACGCTGATCGATCACTTAGCGGATCGCGTCCTCGTTGTGGAGGATCGGGCCGGAATTCCATTTGTTATCGATGCTGTTTCGGGGAAGCCTGGTTCGTTTCGTCCTGCCTTAACGGCTCGAATGTTTCACGCATTCAATGCGGGGCGCGGAGCGCCAGCGAATCAGAACCAAGAGCTGATTAATTGGGCCAAATCCATTGGCATTGATATTGACACCAAGGCAGCAGAATTGGATATATGGCCAAAGATCGTAATTGGTTTCTGCGGCAAGCACATTGAGGTAGCAGAACAATTATTGTTGGAAAGCGATCGTGACTCGGGTCCACGTGGTCAAAGGATGAGGAAACTGGGTGAGATGATCATAGAGAGCCTTATTCGCATTGTGCCTGTATCACCACCTTGTGGAGAAGGCTTTGATATACGGACAGGCAAGCCTGGTGCCGTCCACGGTGGAACTGCGTTCTCTCTCCGTTCTTGGGCAGAAGACATGCGCATCATGATAGATTTAATTCGCCGTGAGCGTCCTCATGGACGCCAGCATCCGGAATGGTTTAAATGGGCAAAGTCTTATACCGACTGGTTGTTAATGCAGCAGCGAGAAGATGGGTCATTCCCCATGACCTGGCAGGATTCAACAGGAGCAGTGAAAGAGGGTACCACTGGTGTCACCAGTTACGCAGGTGTACCATTGCTGGTGAAGATGAGCGAGGAAACTGGGGATAAAAAATACATCAACTCGGCCATCCGTGCCGCCGACTATATTTGGACGAACTTTGGCAGTAAGTGTGTATTCCTTGGCGCAACCGGCACTCCAACTGTAGCCGACAAAGAATCCGGCATGTTGTCTGCGGAAGCCTTCTTAGCTTTATACGAAAACACCAGGGAAGATAAGTGGTTGGAGTATGCCAAAACTGCGGGTGATTATACTGAAAGCTGGATATGGATTTGGAATGTTCCCATGCCGGTTGGTGCCAATTATGCCGACCTGGGATGGAAACCCGGCGTGCCTACAATAGGCGTTAACGGAATTGGATCGAATGATATTGGTGGTGTGGACCAATACCTGGATTGGGCTGTTCCCACCTATGCAAGGTTGTACAAATACACCAAAGATGAGCATTACTTAGATGTTGCCCGTATTCTTTTGCATGGCACCAAAGCTATGCTCGCACTTCCAGGACGCACATACGATTTGAAGGGACCAGGCTGGCAGCAGGAACACTGGCGCATGGGACCGATCAGAGGTATTGGAGCCCACCGTACCTGGCTGCCGTGGATTTCCGTCAACCACCTGCATGGTATTACCGGCTTAGAAGAGTTCGACCCAGCCTTGTATCAACGACTTGCCAAGGGGAATTGAATCCTTTGCAAAGGAGAGACTTCAAAGTGGAACTGGAATATCTGAGGAATATATAAATGTTCAACAAAAACGTAATACTCGGGTTATGTCTAACAGTCTCGGCCGCTTTCGCACAACAAGGCGATCGAGTGGACATTGGAAACTTACAGACCGGGGCAACGGTCTCGTTTGTCCGCGCCGCAGGAGGCGAGTGGGGTATCGAAATCTCCGGTGGCACTACTCCGCATCTGACGCAGCAGAAGCCCGCGCAAATCGAAATCTTTCGAATGGAAGGGAACATTCGCGAGCTTGTAGCCGGATATAAGACAGTCCAGCAATCAGACTCCGATATCTATGCCCGTGCTGAAATCGCATATGGTGAGAATGTTGTTTTTCATGTGGAAGATTTATGGAGCCTGAATGGAGCTGTGGTATCGGTGCACAGGAAGGTGGAAGTTGTGGGGAACGCTCCAGGCGGATTCAATTCGTCTGTTGTGCTTTCGGTCGATTCTGCTATACAATGGTCCGATGTGAATTGCATGTTTCCTGGCGCGTTGTATGGCGATCCTACCTACAATGGCGACCGCTCTCCCGGTGGTACGATGAACTACAAAGCACATCGATTCCAATTGCGTGAGGATATGCTCCCGGCGCCCCTCTTCGCAATATCATTCAGCAATGGTTCTTCCGTGGCAATGCTCGATCCTTCTCCGCGAGGCGAATCGACGGTCGAGGAGACAAGACTTTCAAAAAATGTGATGATCGATGCGCGATTTCAATTCGGTGCACTCGGAGTGTGGCAGACTGACCGGAATCCCATCGAACTCAGTTTTCAGTTTCCCGGCACAATGAGTATGTATCCATTTGGTTTCAATACTATGGCGAAACCGAGGTTGATTCAACGCTACCATCCAATTGCTCAGGGATTAGTTCACAGTTACGAGGTGAGTTTTCGATTCGGGCTCAACGAACCGTTTCGAGATGTAACCCGAAACGCATGGCGATGGGCATGGAGTACGTTGAAGCCCGCGATCACCACCATCGATGTTGAACTTGTCCGCCGTGTGCTGATAGATCACCTGGCTGTTCAGGCCGCTACCATTGGCGGGCGCACCGGCATCCCTTTTGCCGTTGCTACTTTCGATACGAACAAACTTCAATGGAATTGGACAATGACGGCGATGGGATTCGTGAGCAAGAATATTGAGTGTGCGGACCAGTTGTTGCGCGAAAGTGATCGCGATAGTACAGAGCGCGGACAAAAAATGCGTCAACTTGGTCTGGGTATTATCTCATCTATGATCAATGCGCTGAACACAATCCCGCTGCAGGCAACCGGCTACGATCTTGCAACCGGAAAACCATGGACTGGTGAACGGCAGGAATGGCTCGCCCCCTGGCTGCGAAATGCCACGGAAGATATGCGCGTGCTGATGCGTGCATACCGACGTGAACGTACCCTCGGCCGACAACATCCAGAATGGTTTAACTGGGTCAAGACCTATGTGGATTGGCTGATTCTGCAGCAAAGGGTTGATGGATCTTTCCCCCGACGATGGAAACCTGGAAGTAATGAGGTCGCGGAGCCGACAGGAACAACGAGTTACTGTCCTGTGCCACTGCTCGTGATCATGACTGAAGAGACTGGCGATTCGAAGTATAAGCAGTCTGCCATTCGCGCGGCGGAGTACATTTGGACAAATTTTGGAATGCGTGGACTCTTCGTCGGCGGCGCTAGTGACAATCCGAATATCACCGACAAAGAAGCCGGGATGTTGAGTATGGAAGCTTTCCTGAGTCTCTATGAATCAACCAAGGAAACTAAATGGCTTGAACGCGCGAAAACAGCAGCGGACTTCGCAGAAAGCTGGATCTGGATCTGGAATTTACCAATGCCACTTGATGCAGATGACACGCAACTACACTGGAAGAAAGGTGTACCAACCATCGGGCTACAGGGAATAACAGCCCTCGGTGCCGGTGGTGCAGATGAATATTTAGATTGGGCCGTTCCCTCATATGCGAAGCTATATAAATATACAAATGAGCCACATTATCTCGATGTTGCACGGGTCTTGCTGCACGACACAAAATCCATGGTCGCTCTTCCTGGACGCCAGTACCATATGAAAGGAATAGGATGGCAGCAGGAAGGCTGGCGCATGGGTCCAGGAGGTCGTGGCCGCGGCGTCGGGGGCCATCGGTTCTGGCTGCCGTGGATTTCGGCCAACCACCTGTACGGCATCACCGGCTTGGAAGAGTTCGACACGGCTCTGTATCAACAATTGATCAAAGAGAATTAATAACTAATTGTAAAAAACCAAACATCTACTTAATATTTTCTATTTCAAGTCATATACTTCCGGCAAAACCGGAGGTTTGATTATGTGAACCGCTAAAAGCGGTTATGTGTATTATTCAAAAATAGTCAATTGATCCAACTATTTATCCTCTTCTTGTTGCTCTCGTATATATTCCCGTATCGTTGCCTCGTCCTTACCTACAATCGACGCCTAGAATCCTCGAGCCCAAAAGTGTTAACCTGTAAAGTTCTTCCGATTTCCCTTGTAGTTCCGTGCAATATGGATCGCACTCTTCCCTTTCATAAAACCTATCACGGTGCTCATTGCATGCTTGGGTGGAATGCTGACCAATATATGAACATAATATTCAAACAAGTGTCCTTCTTCTATCCGGCTCTCCCTCTGACGTGCCACATCGTGAAACACCTCCCAAAGATATCGCCGTAGTTCCTTGAACAAAGTTTTCTGTCGATACTTTGGTATAAACACTTCATGATATTTGCATTCGTATTTTGTGTGACGTAAATTGTTTTGTGTATTCATCTTGAATCTCCTGTACGCTTCAAACGGTTCACACATATTGGAGATTCAATTTATTTCTGCAAAAGTCAAACTTTTGGAGTCCCTCAGTTGTGGGTTTACCTATTATTATTATACCGACATTCCTTTGTTGGTCATTCATCTTATTTATGAGTGACAAATCGGTTTCTCATAATGCAGGAGAGCAGGATCCTTGTTCCGAGACGGCATCTGTTTCAGAATCAAAGGACTCGAAAGGTTATAGAGATATCGTACTGTTCAAAGACAAGGTTATTGCAGTTGGGACCGATGGACGAATTGACTGCATCTCCAAATCAGGAGAAAAAATATCTGTCGATAGTTCTTGTGCGTATACTCTTCACTGTGCTTTTTCCAATGAGGAAATGCTGGTAGTTGCCGGAGACCATGGAACGATTCTGTACTCATCTGATGGAAAGAGCTTTCATTGCACAGAATCGGGAACGGAGAAGAGTATCCATGGAATTGCTTCTAGAAACGGATTGCTTGTAGCTGGTGCCGATAGCGGGACATTGCTTTCTTCAAAAAATGGTATTTCCTGGAATAGTATCCCGATTGCAA
The DNA here is from genome assembly GCA_963727825.1 of Ignavibacteriota bacterium. Classification (GTDB taxonomy): domain Bacteria; phylum Bacteroidota; class Ignavibacteria; order UBA10030; family UBA10030; genus Fen-1298. The sequence continues at coordinate 419,433 of CAVSHO010000009.1, forward strand.
TCAAAGGAAATATCGTATCGATTTCTGCCAATAATTCTTTCTTCATAGGGGTTTCAGATTCTGGTGAAATAATGAAATCAATTGATGGCGGCAACTGGAAAATCCAGGATTACAATAATGAGTATGCAGGTTATAATAAGCACTCAACATTTAAAAAAGTATTGGCTGCCCAAAACAGTATTATCATCATTGGGATCTCTGACGATGGTTCGCCATCCATTTTGTTCTCGTCACTGGGAAATGTCTGGACAGAGAGAATTCCGATATATCAGGATAGTCAGGGAATCGTTACGTGCCTGGCCAGCAAGCCCAATGGTATAACATATGACCCCGATCGGGATCAGTTCATTCTTGCATGCGATCATGGCGAATTGCTCAGCTTGCCGCCGTGTTCAAAATGTAACAAATACGCGAAAATATCAGAGACTGATTTACATGGAATAATCTATTTTGATAATCGTCTGTTAATTGGTGGTGACGAATTTTCTGTGTTTACTCAAAGATTACAGTAAAACGAATATTCATAAATTCACAAATCCTAATCATAACATTTTAGTGAGCTCATCATGAAACTTAAATTATCCAAACTCTTTTTTATGTTTCTCTTTTGTTTTGTAGTCATGGCTTTCATGCCGGGCAGTGAAACTGCTAAAAAACCGATTTACCTCGACACCACTTATTCTTTCAAAGAAAGGGCCGCCGACCTTGTTTCAAGAATGACACCCGAGGAAAAGCAAAGCCAGTTGGGTAACACGATGCCTCCTATTCCCCGTCTGGGAATTAATAAATACGATGTATGGGGTGAAGCCCTGCATGGAGTTTTGGGAAGAAACAATAACAGCGGGATGACCGCAACTTCATTCCCCAACAGTGTTGCAGTGGGCTGTACATGGGACCCGGAACTACTGAGACGTGAAACTTCAGTCATCGCTGATGAGGCAAGAGGATTTAACCACGATGTCATTTTTACACTTACCTACTGGTCTCCTGTTGTTGAGCCGGCTAGAGATCCACGGTGGGGAAGAACAGCGGAATCATTTGGCGAAGACCCATTTCTCGTTTCGCAGATAGGCGGCGGCTTTGTCACGGGGCTAATGGGAAACGATCCTCTTTATTTAAAAGCAGTTCCATGCGGTAAACATTATTTTGCAAACAATACAGAGTTTAACCGTCATACCGGAAGTGCAAATATGGATGACAGGGATATGAGAGAATTTTATCTTCTTCCATACAAGACGCTTATTGAAAAAGATAAGCTTCCGGCAATTATGACAGCGTACAGCGCAATAAACGGAATTCCGATATCAGCTAGTAAATTTCTAGTTGATACCATCGCAAAAAGAACCTACGGCTTAGACGGATATGTGACAGGAGATTGTGGTGCGATATCTGATATAGTATCGGGGACACCACTATACAAAAAATAATGTAGAGGCAGCCGCAATGGGACTTAAATCGGGAGTCGACAATGATTGTGGAGGCGTTTACCAAACAAGTGCTCTCGATGCTCTCAAGCAGGGATTACTTACGGAGAGTGATATAGATAAGGCCCTGATAAATATTTATGCAATTAGGATGAGACTTGGTGAATTCGATCCTCAAACAAAAGTCCCATATTCTGGAATTAAACCCAGTATCATCAATGATCCTTCACATAATGATCTTGCCGTTGAGATTGCAACCAAAACTCCTGTACTTTTGAAAAATGATGCAGTTTCGAAAACCGGGAAAAAAGCATTGCCTCTCAATACCAATACCATTAAAAAAATTGCTGTATTAGGTCCTCAGGCCGATAAGGTTGAATTAGGGGATTATTCTGGAGAAGCTGAAGCGAAGTATAAAATTACTCCCCTGGCAGGAATTAAAAATTATATTGCACAGAATAAACTTAATATAGAGATTGTTTCTAAGTCAAGTGGAAATACAGCAAGAAGAACCGATTTCTTTACCATGGTCGGTTTTTCAACGTCGAGTAATGGTAAGGTTCTTAAAGAATATGATGCAACAAAATTCGATGCTTCCGCAAACGGTTTAATCACGGCTGCAAGATTTGGTTCAGCTGCTGTCAGAGGTATCAAGGACGGCGACTGGACATCATATAATAATGTTAATATCACCAATGTAGATTCAATGCGGTTCAATATGACCGTGTCCGGAGATGGAGGGTTACTCGAAGTAAGGGTTGGTTCTAAAACAGGTAATATCCTTGCTTCACAAAAAATTGCCGGCACTCCACAAAGCGGAGGTTTTCCAGGTTTTGGAAGATCAAAAAATGTTCCGGTTAAAATTAATACACTGGGTATAACTGGACCTCAAACCATTGTCCTTGTCTATCATGAACCGGAATTACAAGCGATGGATAAAGAAACTCTTGACATGGCGGCCTCAGCAGACATTGCAATTATCTTTGTTGGTACAGATCAAACGACAGGAAGAGAGGAATCTGACAGGTTTTCAATAGGATTGCCGGGCAATCAGAATGAACTGATTAATTCAGTAGCAGCGGTTAATCCTAATACCATTGTCGTCATCCAAGGAATGGGAATGGTTGAAGTGGAGCAATTTAAAAACAATCCGAATGTTGCAGGAATTATCTTTACCGGATACAATGGTCAGGCACAGGGAACCGCGATGGCTAAAATATTATTTGGTGAAGTGAACCCGGGTGGAAAAACGAGTCTCACTTGGTATAAATCGCTTAATGATCTCCCTGAATTCAACGATTATACATTACGAGGTGGTGCCGGAAAGAACGGCAGAACATACATGTATTTCAACAAGGACGTTTCTTATGAATTCGGATACGGACTTTCATACACTACCTTCGCTTACAGTAATTTCGCTATCAGTAAAAGGAGAATTACACCGAATGATAAAATTACAATTAAAGTGGATGTGAAAAATACAGGAAGCGTAGATGGAGATGAAGTTGTACAGGTTTACGTTAAAACTCCCGAAAGCCCAGCATCTCTCGAAAGACCGATGAAGCGGTTGAAAGGGTTCAAAAGAGTGACTATTGCAAAAGGCCAGACAAAAACCGTGTCCATTGATATTGATTGTGCTGATCTTTGGTTCTGGGATATCAAGAATAAAAAAATCATGTTCGATCAGGGCAAGTACATGTTTGAAATTGGAGCATCGTCGAAAGACATCAAGGGAAAAGTAGAAGCTACCATGAGAGGCACTTATTCCCCGGTACTGAAAACAGTTGTTGCGGATTGTGAAAAAGTGGTATTAAAGCCGGGCAACACCGTGCAGACAAGTGTAACAGCTTCACTATCGGACGATAGTTTTATTAACCTTAAAGATGCAAAAATAACTTACAAGAGCAACAGACCATCGGTTGCCAGTGTTGACGAAAATGGAAAAGTAACTGCTACTGGGGTTGGGATAGCATTGATAGTTGCCAACGTTACGATGAATGGAAAGACTGTTTCGAACAGTTACCCAGTGAAAGTGATGCCCGACTTGAGTCTCAAATCAATAACAGTTGACGGAAAAAATATTGAAGGTTTTAATAAAGAAGTTAAAGCGTACAGCTATCTTTTGAAAAGCGGCTCAAACATCCCTGTGGTGAAAGCTTCTGCAATGGTTAGTGATGTCACGGTAGATATTGCACAGGCAAAAGGTGTTCCCGGAACCGCTGTCATTAATTTTATAGACAACATCACACTTGAAAAGAATACGTATTATTTAAATTTTGATGGGCCATCGACGAGCGATGAATTCAACAATGCATCCGTCGGCAAACAATGGGAATGGGTAAGAGAAAACCCTGCAACCTATAACCTTACAAAAAATAAAGGATCCCTTACCATTACAAGTGAAGCAGGAGATGTATCTGAGGCCAGTAACAATGCTAAGAATATTCTGTTGCAGAGTGCAAATAACGATTGGACGATTGAAACAAAATTAGTTTGCTCAAGAATTCCTTCTCAACCTGAAAATGCAGGAATTCTGGTTTACGAAAACGACGATAACTTTGTAAAACTGATGCTCAGAGCAGTTACTAAAACAACGAGGTCAGGCATGTCATCGGGAACGGGAGTACAACCGGGAACGATAGATCTTGTTATCGAAGAAAATGGTATTGCAAAGTCTATGGCAACCTTTAACCTCAGAAAAGCAGTTACGGATAGCAACGCGTTAATACTCAAACTGGAGAAATATGGGTGCGTTTACACCGCATACTATTCATTGGATGGTAATAAATTTGAAAAGTTAGGAACTGCCAACCTCTTATTGAAAGATATCAGGGCAGGGTTAATTGTATGCGACGGAGTAATAATACAGAGCATGAAAAGCACTTTCTGGTTCGATCCGGATACCACCAAACCGGCTACACCGTTTGATGTCGCATTCGATTACTTCCATATCACCAACAGCGGGATGAAGTAAGGTCTCACATATGGATGAGCTGTGATTTATAAAGGAAAGTTAATTATGATCACAGCTCTGCTGCTTCGAATGAACCTGCTTATTCCATGTGAAGGGATAACCTGTTGGTAGGAGATTACTAAAAAAGGAGAACATGATATCGGTAAAGTAACTGTTGGTAAGGATATTTATTTCCAGAATTTCTTACTAACAAAATAAATTTTGTAATACATGGGAATGATGAAGCATTTTTTGTGGCAACTTCAGGCAACGATACTTCTTCTAGAACATACGGATTATTGATGTTGATGAATTGACAGTCTAACAGAAGAGGAACAGAAGCGGTAATAGAAATCTATCATGCCGATCAGGGGTAACCCGATCGAAATAAAAAAGACGCGGAGGTAATAACCCACGCGTCTTTTTTTGTTTGCACAAGGCATCACATATCAAGGTGTTTTAAAGTTCCAGCGTGAATTGTCGCTCTTGGGATCGAACTTGGCAAGCGTTGGTGTACTGCCACCAACTGCTGTAAGAACCAAGGGTTCCTTGGAACCGGGCACGACCTTAGGCATGATGCGGTACGTGCCATCCGTCAACTGGTCAATTCGCCAGAGTTGTTCGGGAGCGCCGGTAAAGGTGGGAACTGCCACAACTTCGGCGTCCGCTGTAGCTGCCAGCGCACGATTCGTTCCTGCAATGGTGATCTTAAAATAAGGTGAACCTGGATAACCACCGACACTGTCAACTGGAGTTATTGTCCACTTTTGATGGGGACGCATCATAAAGTCTCCTATGCGAATCTCGATATTTCCTGTGGGCCAGTTTTTAGACGCTTCGGAGAGATCCTGAATTGGAATCGAAGTCACAGGGCCTGCAGGTGCACGGTTGCCAAAACCGGGTGGCATTCCAGGCCCGCCTGGTCCACCAGCGCTTGGCGGATTGGTTCCGGGTGCATTTGCTGCAGGTGGATTGGTTGCTGGCGTGCCGGGAGTAACTGGAGCTGCAGGAGGAGGTCCGCCAAAGCCTCGTCCAATGCGGGGCATGCGTACAAAATCCACGGCCAACTCTAATGCAAAGCCGCTGCGTTCAGACTGGATCTCATAGGTACCCTGCCTAAAGTTATCTCCTCCAACGGGCCAACCATTTTTCCAGAGCAGTGGGCGAATATCCAGCACGCTGTACCCACTGCGATCAAGATCGGCTTCATAATGACAAGAAAATTTCTCTACTCCATCACCTAAATCCATGTGACCAAAATGGCCCAGACCGACGAAACGACCGCTGGCAGTCGCAACCGACTTACCGCCTCCTTTGAGCATATCTATACCCACGTTGTCAACATAGGGACCTGTCACTTTCCTGGAGCGGCCAGTGACGATATTATAGGTGGAGTTAGCGCCATCGCAGCATGTGCCATGAGTGCCAAGCAGGTAGTACCAACCATCGTGGTACATTAAGTCGGTGGCTTCGCAATCAATGGCGATGTCCAACGCTTTGTTGCCGGGAATGCGAAAACCAGTTTTTGGATCAAGTTCGATAAGCCGGATATTGCCGAAGTATGTCCCGTAGGAGAGCCACAGGCGGCCATCAGCGGGATCAAGGAGGAATGCCGGATCAATAGCATCGCAGTCCTCAATACCATCAGAGGAGGCAACCACGGTATCGTCTTTAAATCCGAAGTCGGGGGATTTTGGGTCGAGCGTCTTGGCCCACATGACGTGGACATTGCTGGCGTGTCCGCCTGACATGCCTCCTCCTCCCCTGGCATAGGACATATAGTAGCGATCCCCGATGTGAATAACATCGGGAGCAACTCCGCCGCCAGGACGTACAGCACCGCTGTTCCAAGTCCAGCCATCGTCGGAGATCAAACCTCCGCCGCCTGTACCATATGTGTAGTATTTGCCGTCGCACAGCGTGACGGTCGAAGGATCGTGGATATAAGGTTTGCCGTTCAGAGCCTGAGCCTGACAAGATAGCCAGAAAGAGAGCAGTGTGAGAACGGTTGCTGCTAAAATACGAAATTTCATAAAACCTCCAAGAGCAAAACGATTGAGATTAAAATTTTTATGATTCATTATTTTCCGGCGCTTTCAAGGTTCAGGGTGATATCCTTGATCGGTGCACCATCTTCATCGATGAAACGAACACAGAAATCACTTAAGCCGGGGCCGTTGATAACGGCGCCGCGAATGACATTCCTGCCCTTGTTCAGTGTGAGGCGTTTGGAGACGCAGTCATCCATCACCATGCGACGATCACCGGAGAGGATGACGGCTTCCTTGCCGTTGAGCCACCACATGGATGCAGAATTGGAACCGACGGCCATGCGAACGTTTTTCATTTCTCTCGGACTGTTAACAACGGTAACGGCCCAGAACAGGACGCCATACGTTTGCTTGTTCAGTCCGTAGGCGAAGCGAAAGAGCTTGACATTGAATTTGGTGGATTCCACAGCATGCCATACGAGTTTCTTGCTGGCAACCGTCACTTTATCGCCGTTGTGAGGAACTCCAGTGAATTGGCTGGGAAAATACAACGTATCGAAGGCATTCCGGATGTAGCTATCGACAAATACGGTGTTGGTCCGGTTTGGTTTATTAATCGGCTCGAGTAGCAGCCAGCGCTGGAGAAAGCCATCTGCATCCGGCGCCTTTGGGGATGATGTAGCCGGTATGAAGTAAGGTGCGATGCTGCGAGTTGTATCGCCGGGTGCGGCTGTGCAGACTTGAAGGGCCAAAAGAACCAGGACACCAAATAGTAGTATCGCGATGATTCGGAACATGTTCATAATAGATCCTTTGTAATATTTTTGATTCTTGCAGGCAAAGCGTGAACTAATCTCACTTTGTGGAGTAAAGTGTACGCAATTCGTTCCGTATTTTCAAGTAACTTTATTGACCGGGTGTTTGTTGCTGCTGGAGTATAGGACCAGTCGGGTTCTACAGTAGCCTCGAGTGTATCAGTTTTAGTTACCATGGATTCTGTCCAACCTCTTGTATGTTATCTTCGGTTCGGGAGAGTTTGATGCGGTTCTGTATTAACAAGTTTTAAAAGGGAATAAAAGATATATTGTGAAAGAAAGAGGGCAACAGCAATTTTTTGTTTAACTCACAAAATAACATTGGTTGCGATAAATGGACTATCTGGCAATACTTGCTTTAATTTTATTTTCTGCCGAACTTAATAAATGAAGAATTTACTTTTTAAATGGAACCATTTTTATGGAGAACATTTTTTAAGCAGACTTTTAATAGAAGGAATATACAGATGTTTAGCAAATGCGTAATACCTGGGCTATGTTCGACAGTATCTGTAACGTTCGCACAATAAGTCGATCGGGTTAAACTTGGGCGCCTGCAGACCGGTGAAATGCATCCGTTTGTTTATAATTCCCGAACGAAACATGAACTTTTGATGGATATGCTCGATGGCGCAGAAGCCACAGACTCTAATGGTGTGGCGTGGAGATTCGGTGTCGAGTCTGCAGCGGTTGCCGGTCAGTCTGATGCACAGGATTACCGTTTGACATGGACAATGACAAAGGGGCAAATCGATTCCACGTCGGTCGGTGTTACTTTCAAGTTCAAAGATTGGTCGCCGGAAAACTTCGCGTTTGTTCCGGCAGGGTGATTTGTGGATTATGACTATTTCCGGGTTGACAATAAAATTGGTGACCAATGAAAGCCCACACAATGAAAAGACCATGCAGCAAACATGAAATTATATTCTGCATCATTCCAGCGATCTTGTTATTCTTCGGTTTTGAAACAGGTGCGCTGCTTGCGGATGCTCCAAAACCAGACCGGATAGAACTTGCAGAAAATTGGAAACTTGCCTCCTCGAAGGAAGTGCAATCCGAAGGTGCATTGATTTCGGTTACCGCCTATAAAGATGATCGTTGGTATCCGATTCACCGGATGCCGGCAACGGTTCTTGAAATACTTCAGGAAGATGGTGTTTATCCCGACCTGTATGTTCGGGAAAAATTTAATGGAAAAAGTTCCACAGGATTTATACAAGCAGGATTGGTGGTATCGGACTACATTTAACGCACCTGTGAGTGGTTTTTATACCCTCGAATTCCCCGGGATAAATTATAGGGCTGAAATATGGCTTAATGGCAATAAAATTGCCGACAACAAAGAAGCGGCCGGGATGTATGTAGCTCACGAATTTAATGTTACTCAATGGATCAAAAAAGGGATTAAGAACGTTCTTGCCGTCAGGGTAACACCCGAGCAGAAGATACAGAATGTAAACGGTGTGGAATTGGCAGATAGCTGGTTCGACTGGATTAATTGGAAATACCTGGGATACAATGCCCGACCGGATGATAAGGGTTATGGTTCCATCACGTCGTTCGTTCCAGACCGTAATGCAGGCATTTGGAAACCTGTTTATTTAAGGCTGACGGGTGCTGTCTCTCTGAACCATTCTCTGGTAAATTCGGAATTGTCGCTTTCCGATTCCGTTGCCCGGCTTACTCTTTTTACAAGTTTGCACAATCTTTCCGAAAAACCCGTAAGCGGTATATTAAAAGGAATAATTTCTCGGACAGGAAAAACATCAATTCATGTAGAGCAATCAATTAATCTCACGCCGAACGAAGAGCGAGAGGTTGTTTTCGTTCCTGATAATTATCAAGAATTAGTCGTAAAAAAACCGGATTTATGGTGGCCCTATACCATGGGCGCTCCCAACCTCTATAACCTACATTTTGAGTTTGTGCAGGATAATATTGTTACAGATAGTTTTCATATTCGTTTCGGTATCCGAAGTATTACGCAACATCGCGATAATAATGAAAAGTTTCCCCAGATGGAGGGGGGCAATTTTTATTTGAAAGTTAATGGTCGTGATTTTCTGGTGCGTGGGGGCGACTATACGCCGGATCTTCTCTATCGTTATGACCCGGAGCGTGAGGCGGACATATTGCGCTATGTAAAAGACCTTGGCATTAATTTTCTCCGGTGGGAATCGAAAATATCCAGTGAACACATTATTGATTTGGCCGATGAGCAGGGCATTCCACTTATGTTCGGGTGGATGTGCTGCAATCAATGGGAGAAATGGGACCAATGGGACGGGGAATGCCATTGTGTGGCATCGCAGAGCCTCCGCTCGCAAATTCAGATGCTCCGGCACCATGCCTCAGTATTTATATGGTCAAATGCTAGCGATGGAATGCCACCTGAAAAAATTATCAAAGAATATAATAAAACCCTATCCGAACTACATTGGCAAAACGCTTCGGTGAATACGGTTTCTGCCTTTGCAAAAGACTCAAGTGGGAACCGTTTATGGGACGGCATCCGCATGGAAGGCCCATACTGCTGGCGACCACCGAGTTACTGGTTCAGCGGGAAATATCCTGCAACCTGTGGCTCAACAGTTGAGCAAGGCGACAATGAACAAATTCCAACTTTGGAGAGCCTCAGGAAATTCATCCCGGAAGATAAACTCTGGCCAATCAATGATACGTGGTATATGCATGCCGGGGCATGGCCAAATAATTGTTCACTCGGTGATATTCAACTCGCTTTAGAAAAACGCTACGGGCATTCGTCAAACATCGAGGACTTTGTACGCAAAGCCCAGCTTGCCCATTACGAAAACGCCCGCGCGCAATTCGAGAGTTTTGCCGCCTGTGGATGGGCTTCGCATAAAATGACTGTTTACTGGATGCTAAACAGCCACTGGCCTTCATTCTACGGCAACCTCATCGATTATTACATGAGTCCTGGTGGTGTGTACTATGGGGCAAAAAAGGGGTTGCGGCCGCTCTCTGTCGTTTTCGATTCTTACTCTACAGGCGACAACAGTCAGGCTAAAATCATTGTTTTCAACCAGACTCCCAGCGATGTTCACGGATTACGTATTCGGATACGTGTATATGACCTCGACGGTAAGGTGCGTGACGACCGCTCTGCAAACGACATCTCGGTATCTTTCAATGGCATAGACCAGGTAATGTTGCTGCCGAAATATCCCGAGAGTACACCGGTGTTTTTTGTGCGCTGTCAGTTATTTGATAAGAGTGATAAACTCCTGGTGGACAACACATATTGGAAATCACAGAAAGATGATGATGTAGGGCCTCAAAAAAATGATTATTATACTTCTTTGCAACAGGAGAAATGGTCTGATATGACTGCATTAAATTCCATGCCTCCTGCGAATATCGAAGTAGAGGCACAGCAAGAAAAGAATGGGACAGAGAATCACATCACAATTCGTTTACACAATTCTACTGGACATATCGCATTTTTCGAGCGGGCTGCTATCTCCGTTGAATGCGACGGCAACGAAATCCTTCCAATCGAATATGATGACAATTACATTACCATATTTCCTGGTGAAACTGCCGAGATTCATGGAATCGTCCGGAATGCTGCCGAAGCTCATTGGGTTAAACTCGAGGGATACAATACGTCTACCATTTCAGTGCCTATTAAATAAAGGGAAATTCTTATTTCAATAATCTCATAACAGCTATGAAACTGATTAAGTCACATGAAACAACCTAGTCTAGGAAAATCTGAAATAATTATAAAAAAGAAACAAACATGTTTGACGATAACCACAAACACCAATAAACACGTACAATTAAATTCTATCTGGCAGTTAGGTTGCTAAATGGTTTAACGTACAACGAAAAGGTAATCAAATGAAAAAACAACTATTAATTACAGCGCTTCTTTCCTTTCAAATATTATCTGCATTTTCGCAGAAAGCAACAGTAGTGTCGCCGAATCAAAAAATAAACGTTGCCCTCTATAACCGGCAAAATACAGATGTTGGTGATTGGTATTTAAAGGTAACTTATGTTAACAACGTCAAGAGTTGTGAAGCTATTCCACAAATCAGTCTGGGCCTGATGCGCAGCGATCAGGACTTCTCGAAAGAGCTTAAATTCTTACGACAAGGCAAACCTATTCTTGTTAATGAAAGTTACACTTCCTTGCATGGGAAAAAGGCCAAATGCATTAATACTGCATACGAGATGGTCTTTTCGTTCGAAAATTCAAGTAAGGCCAAACTGAACTTGATCGTAAGGGCTTATAACGACGGTGTGGCTTTCAGATACGAATTTCCGGACAAGGAAGGTTCTTTTGTAGTTAAAGATGAACTTACATCATACACAATTCCAACTAATACAAAACGATGGATGGATAAATTCGACCTTGCCAGTGAAGTATTGTACAATTATATAAAAAGCGATAGCCTTCAGCAAAGCTGGGGCTATCCGGCACTTTTTAATTCATCGGATACAACATGCTGGTTTCTCATTCATGAGGCGGACGTGAATCGAAGCTATTGCGCTTCGCGTCTTAGTAATACAATTGAAAAATCTTCGTACAAAATTACTTTTCCTGAATTCTGGGAAGGAGATGGTGAATCGCAGCCTTCCATATCACTTCCGTGGAAATCGCCATGGAGGGTTATTATTATTGGCAGTCTGGCCGATATAGTTGAATCGACCTTGGTTGATGATGTTTCTACTCCCTCTGTGCTAGATAATACCGATTGGATTAAGCCTGGCATTGCTTCCTGGAATTATTGGTCCAACAATCATGGTACAAAAGATTACAAGGTTGTGTGTGAATTTGCAGATTTGGCTGCCGAAATGAATTGGCCCTACACGCTACTCGACTGGGAATGGGATCAAATGGGGAATGGCGGCAACCTTGAAGATGCATTGAAATATATTCAGTCAAAAGGGATAAAACCTTTAATGTGGTATAATGCTGGAGTATCTAAATGGGTACCAAATACACCCCGCGATCGGATGCTTACTCATGAAAGCAGAGTTGAAGAGTTTTCGAAACTTAAAAAGCTTGGAGTTGCTGGAGTAAAAATTGATTTTTTCTTAACAGAGAAGCAAGAAATGATAAAGTATTATCACGATATTTTAGATGATGCAGCACAGTATCAAATAATGGTCTATTTTCATGGGTGCATCGTTCCGCGAGGATGGTCACGTACCTATCCACACCTTATGACGCAAGAAGGAATTCGTGGTGCTGAGTGGTACAACAATGGCCCCGAATTTACAACTACTGCACCAGAACACAATACCATAGTTCCATTTACCAGGAATGTAGTTGGCCCAATGGATTATACACCCGTGACTTTTACCAATTCGCAGTACCCACATATCACATCGTATGGGCATGAGCTGGCGTTAAGTGTGGTGTTCGAGTCTGGCCTTCAGCACATGGCCGATCGTCCAGAAGGATATTTACTACTGCCCGACGCCGCCAAATCGTTTCTTAAGGAAGTACCGAATGCATGGGATAATACTAAGTTCCTTAGTGGTTACCCTGGAAAGGACATTATTATTGCCCGTCAGAAAGGCAATGCATGGTACATTGGCGGTATTAGTTCTGAGATAATAGAGAAAACAAAAAATCTTGTATTCAACTTTTTACTTGAAGGTGTAAAATATAAGCTTACTTTGATCGCTGATGGCAAACACGATAAAGATTTTGCAACAAATTATATGGTTGTAGATAAATCATCGATGGTTGAGGTCAAAATGCTTCGTCGGGGTGGTTTTGTTGCAAGTCTGAAACCTATTGAATAGGCTATTAAAGAATTAATGAATTTAGTTTAACAAGCTTTATACACATAACAGGTCTTTTTATGAATAAATTAATAAAAATATTTATAGTAATTTTAGGAATTACTTTTTTGCATTTCAGCGGCAAAGCACAAAATCCTATTATCCAAACAAAATATACAGCCGACCCTGCACCAATGGTGTATCATGATACGGTATTCCTTTATACCAGCCATGATGAGGATGATGCATTTGGTTTTAAAATGCAGAATTGGTTGCTGTACACATCCACCGATATGGTCAACTGGACCGACCATGGAATAATCGGAGGAGTAAAAGAACCTTATAGGACATTCACCTGGGCTGATGGCCATGATGCATGGGCTCCCCAGTGCATTGCCAGAAACGGAAGGTTTTATTTATATTGTCCTACGATCTACCTTGGGAAGATGGCAATTGGAGTTGCTGTATCAACCAGCCCTTATGGTCCGTTTACCGATGCACTCGGTAAACCGTTAATCTTTCGGAATAATCCGGGCGACTACGATCCTACAGTATTCATCGATGATGATGCCCGCCTGCCGGACGGGCAGGGGCAGGCTTTTTTGTATTGGGGTGGTAATGGTCCCTGCTATTACGTGAAGTTGAATGAAGACATGATCTCTACTTCGGGAGATATCCAGATTGCATCTATCGACTTTTCCGGAACTCCACCCGAAGCATCATATACTGAAGGCCCATGGTTATGGAAAAAGAAAAACCATTACTACCTGGCCTGGGCGTCGCGCTGTTGCCCAGAAGGTATCGGGTATGCTATGAGCGACAGTCCTACCGGCCCATGGAAGTGTAAAGGTACTATCATGGATCCGGATGAGAGGTCTTCAGGAAACCATCCAGGAATTATCGACTACAAAGGGAACTCTTACGTTTTCGGATTTAATTATGCCATTCTGAAACAAACAATGTCAAAACATTATGAACGACGTTCGATATGTGTTGAAAAAATGAACTATAATGCCGATGGCTCAATTCAGAAAGTTCCATGGTGGTCAACAACGGGGACTCCTCAAATTGGTGTTTTAAACCCATACATAAAAAACGAAGCCGAAACCATGGCTTTCAGCGAAGGGGTGAAGACTGAATTTGCTACTGAATGGGAACGCAACATCCCATGGGATCTGGGGAAAAAAATCGCTGACAGGTTATTTGTGACCGCTATTCACAACGGCGATTATATTAAGGTGGAGGGCGTTGACTTTTCAGAAGGGCCGACTTCGGTCGATGTGAGTGTAGCTTCTTTAAGTGGTGGAAAAATCGAAATTCATACCGACAAAATTGATGGACCTATAATGGGAACAGTCAACGTAAATACTTCAGGAGAAGGAGACATTTGGAAAACGATTAGTACCCCGGTGAGTAATATCAAAGGAGTTCACGATTTGTTCTTTGTATTTAGGGGAGAAAAAGATTTGTTTAATTTCGACTGGTGGATGTTTAAAAAACAACAATGATAAAATAGAAATGAAATAATTATGGACAAACAACACGAAGACAGACAGCATAATTTTCTGGTCGTCAAATATATGCGCTCCATCTCGATTACCCTATTGTTTTCATTCTTGTTATTTAATGATTTCACATCTTTGATTGCTTCTGAAAAGCATTCATTCGAAGCAGAATTGGCCAAACCAATTGGATCGGCATATAAGGTACCTGATAGCAATGCATCGAGTAGCTTTGCAGTTAGTCTGACCAAACCTGGTGATGGAATCAAGTTCTCAAACCTGCCTGCAGCTCGTAAATTGGCCATTCGTTATGCGTCAATGGAAGTTGGAACCATCAGTGTTTCTGTAAATGACAAGCCGGCGAGTAAGGTGAACGTACATTCGTCGGGAAATCGCATCGGTTCATTCCTACTCGCCATCGTTGATATTCAAATTCCTCGTAATACTGATCTGACAGTCAGCATGATTGGCAACGATGTTGCAATAAACGTAGATCAGATAATTGTCGGCGACGGTGATTTAGGACTACCTCCGGATATTTGGAACCTGCCGCCATTACATGTCGCCGCTGGTCCGTATCCTGCCGATTGGAAGGGATTGAGCCGGATTTACATTGTGCCGGAGTGGTGGCGCGATGCCAAGTTTGGTGCATGGGCGCATTGGGATCCGCAATCTATGCCTGAACAGGGCGACTGGTATGCCCGCGGCATGTATATTCAGGGCAGCGGACAATATGAATACAACCTCAAACACTTTGGTCATCCATCTGAATATGGTTATAAGGACATTTGCCATAATTGGGTGATCGATCGATGGAAACCCGAAGAGCTGATGGATTTGTATGTTGAGATGGGCGCCCGTTTCTTCATGGCTATGGGTGTTCACCATGACAACTTTGATTGCTGGAATTCCGCCTACCAGCCCTGGAATTCTGTGAATGTTGGACCTAAGAAAGATATAGTTGGTTCTTGGGAAAAGGAAGCGCGCAAACACGGACTTCGTTTCGGCATTGGGTTTCATAATACACCAGCCCGCACATGGGGTCAGTTCATGACGGTTCGATACACTAGTGATAAAACCGGGACAATGAAAGGGGTGCCCTACGATGCGCTTCAAACGATTCTTGATGGAAAAGGAAAATGGTGGGAAGGCATGGATCCAGTGGACCTTTATGGGCCAATTCATGATATCAAAGATCCGTTACATTCGCCATTTGCCAACCAGTTTATGTGGCGGGTGGATGATGCAATCACAAAATATCATCCCGATGTAATTTATTTCGATGAACATGCGGGCGATTCACAAGTTGATTTGGGCGTGCACATGGGACTTGGTTTTCTCGCTCCGCCGCTGGTTGCGAACTACTACAATAAATCTATACAATGGAACCATGGAAAAATGGACGTAGTGGTTAATCTTAAAGGCGTGGGCGGGCGTTACGATAGTTTCCAAAACAACCCCGAATTGCTTCCCTACGTTGATCGTTCATTGGTCAAGAGTACGGAGGCCTTCATAGAACAGGAGATCATGGCTTATCCATTCCAAACCGAAACCAGCATCGCTGCATGGCACTACCAAACCGGGCAGGAATACATGGATGCCGGATCTGTGATCCGGTCGCTGATGCAAAACGTTTGCCGCAATGGATCCATGTTGCTCAACATCACCCAGCATGGTCGAGGCGATCTCGATTCTCAAGTGGTTCGTATTTGCAAAAACATCGGTGCCTGGTTGAAAATAAACGGCGAAGCTGTCTATGGCTCCCGTCCGTTTGAAGTCTATGGAGAGAATTCAGTTTGCTACACACGCAACAACGGAAATGTCTATGCTACACTCTTGGAGTGGCAAGGCGGCCCAATCACATTCAAGGCTTTGTGTGCTGGCGGGGCAACACTGGGCAAAGTATCCAAAGTCGAAATGCTCGGCTCTGATGTTGCGCTGACATTTTTTCAAGACGATCGGGGACTGACGGTGACGCTCAGCGGATCGGTACAACCGCTGCCGGGTATCGCTGATCAGCAGCTGGCTTCGGTGTGTCGTGTTCTACGTATCACACATGACAGAGGCTGGATCAACGACGATGACCCAGGTACAACGGCACCTGGATGGGTTCACCGTTGCAATCTAGGAACAGGAGACTTCAACAATGATCTCACTACAAGCGACACACCTGGTGATGTCTGGAGTTGTTCGTTCACCGGTAGCAACATCTCAGTCATTGCCCCGAAAATAGCTGGAGCCGGAAAGATTGAGGTTCAGATAGACGGCCAAACCCGTGATATGGTGGATTTGTCTACCACGGGTGAGCGCCAAGCTCAGCAGGTGGTATGCAAAGTGAGCGATTTAACTCCAGGTAGACATATCATTAATATTGTCAATCGTGGATCTGGACCAGTAGCTGTCGATGCAATAATCGTCCAGTAAGCGAACTATGGAATTATACTTGTAATAAGATCTTGTATCAACAACTGGTAAAAGACAATTAAAGAGGTAAATATTCATTAAAAACCGATTGAAATATTTAATTTTGATAGCAATGAATTTATTTACAAGAGCTAATGGATGATAATATTTGTTAGATCAGTGTAAATTTAAACGGAAATTGAAAGTTTTTTATAACTAAATGTTAAATCAGTCTGTCAAAAGTACTTTTTTTTACATAGTATTATGGTGTTAAATAACAACCGATTTGTTTTTTTCGATTCTGGAATTGTTGTACTATATATGGATTATCCCTAAGAACACCAGCAAAATATTATGTTACCTTACTTTGAGTTTAGAAATTACAAAATAAGTGAATGCCAAAAGAAAAAGAGTTATTAATTAATTTCAAATACAGGGATATAGAATCAACTAATTAATTCAAACTAAATCATGATGAATTATGAAAAAAAATGTTAATGTTTCGTTAGTTATCTTCTCTATTGCAATACTGGTGGTGTGCATTTTGAAAACTTCCACTGCCCAAACTCAACCTGAAGTAAAAAAACAGCTTGTCCCAGGAGAACAGGCACCTCCTTCCGATCCGGGACAGAAGAATTTCGGTGGAATGCGCCCTGCAGTCGGGGCTGGCGGACAAAGACCGGCAGTACGGCCACCTCGCCCGGAACCAAAAATCCAGACGGTTTCTCTGGAAGAGATCTCAATGAGCGATCCCTATATTTATCCTGATGAGAAATCCAATACATATTATTTGACGGGTACGGGCGGCCGTCTTTATAAAAGTAAGGACCTAAAGATGTGGACTGGTCCTTATCCGATCATAGACCTCACCGGAACCTGGATGGATGGACTCTGGGTAGCAGCGGCTGAAATTCATCACATTGGAAATAAATACTATTATGCCGGCACCTGGAGTGACCACAGCACTTTGATCCAAGTCGTTCCTCGCCGTTATAATGTGCCGCGGAACCAGACTCAACTTTTAGTAGCCGATTCACCCGAAGGACATTTCAAACCTTTAATTGCTGATCATGAATTCTGCCTCGGTCCGGAGGATTGGGATATTATCGATGGTACTCTCTATACTGAGAATGATACTACATATTTGGTATTCGTTCATGAGTGGACCCAACTCATCGATGGAACCATGGATTACATGCCTCTTTCAAAGGATCTGACTCATCGAACCGCTGAGCCAACTACGATCTTCCGTGCCAGTGAGGCTGCATGGTCCAAAGAGATGAATAGCATAGGTGAAGCTACTTTTGGTTTGAAAATGCCCGGCTGGGTTACCGACGGTCCAGAAATGTTCCGAACAAAGACCGGCAAGCTCGGTATGCTGTGGGCGAGCTGGGGTGAACATCGGTATGCGCAAGGAGTAGCTTATTCAACATCAGGAAGTATCAGAGGTCCATGGATACAGGAAAAAGAAGCATTCAAAGGAGATAATTCCGGTCATGGTATGTTGTTTACTACTTTTGAAGGGAAGCGTTTATTCATCGTTCACCATGCAGAAGAAAAAGGTCCTCGCAAACCACAACTCTATGAGGTAGATGATTCAGGTGATAAATTAATACTTGGATCAAGATATAATCCGTAATAATGCTGATGATTGTTTATAAGGTTTAACATGAATATTTTATTTGAACTGATAAATTAATTATCCTTGTCCATAGAATTGGAAAGAAAAAACTTATGAAAAAAATAATTTTTACTCTTTTGATTTTGATGATCTCAAAATCGGCATATTCACAAAATGTCAAAATAGATAGTACTAAATATCCCAAGCTGGTGACATTTACTGCGCAGCAAGATCACGAGAATATGATGAAACAACTGGGAATTAAAAGTATAAGACCCGGTCCAAGTGGCAATGAGAGCGCTCCCAATCATGCAAATTACAATGAGGCAACTGCAAATCCATGTCCACAACTGCCCGATGTGCTTACATTAACCAATGGCAAAAAAGTAACTTCAGCTGATATGTGGTGGAAGCAGCGGCGGCCAGAAATTATCGAACTTTTTGAGCATGAAATGTACGGCAGTTTGCCAAAAGAAATTCCAACAGTTACTTGGAACGTAAAAGTTTCAGACCGGGAATTTATTGGTCGTACTCCGATCATTGCCAAGCAGCTTGTTGGACACGTCGATAATAGTCAATATCCCTTCATCAATGTCGATATTAATATGATGCTGGTTTTACCCGTGAATGTGAAAGGGCGTGTTCCTGTTCTCATCATGTTTGGTCGCCCTTCGTTCCCTTCTCCCGCTCAACCTTCACTCGAGGACATGGAAAAAATTAATGCCGCTTTTAAACAAATGATTATTAAAAGCAATCCCGAATTAAAAACAATATTCGAACAATATCCGGTGTATTCACCCATTACAAGATTGCCCGGACCAAATTGGTTTGCACCGGCAACCAATGGTGATTCACCTCCAACAGAACAGTTGCTGGCAGCCGGTTGGGGATATGCAACATTAGATCCCAATAGTGTTCAGGCCGATAATGGTGCAGGACTTACGAGAGGTATAATCGGGTTGGTCAATAAAGGCCAACCTCGTAAGCCCGACGATTGGGGATCCTTACGCGCGTGGGCTTGGGGAGCCGCTCGTGCACTCGATTATCTTGAAACAGACACGCTTGTCGATGCAAAAAAAGTAGGGATTGAAGGTGTATCCAGATATGGAAAGGCCGCACTGGTGACTCTTGCATTTGAACCTCGGTTTGCAGTAGGTTTAATAGGCTCATCAGGTAAAGGTGGCGCTACACTAGAACGCCGTGTATTTGGCGAAGCAGTCGAAAGCCTCGCTGGCAGTGGTGAGTATCATTGGATGGCTGGTAATTATTTAAGTTATGCTGCTTCAGAAGCAAGTGCTGGAAGTAAAACAGGTTGCGATTTATCTGTCGATTCCCACGAACTGATTGCTCTCTGCGCTCCTCGGCTTACTTTTATTAGCTACGGAATACCGGAAAAAGGTGATGCAAAATGGTTAGACCAAGAAGGCAGTTATATGGCAACAGTTGCAGCAGGCTCGGTTTTTAAATTAGTAGGCGTAAAAGATTTAGGTGTTTCCAACGATTATATGAAGGAAAAAATGCCGCCTGTTCTCACGGGTTTGTTGAATGGTGAACTAGCATGGCGGCAACACGATGGCGGACATACCGATGCACCCAACTTTCAATATTTTATTCCTTGGGCAAGCAAACTGCTAAAGTATAACAGAACCCCATTACAATAAACATTTTTTATGAAGATTATGAAAAGATCAATCTGTTCTTTTATCACGATGTCCCTTTTGGCTGGCGGCGTAATTTTTTGTCAATCCAAAATTCCTGCAGCTATCGCCATTACCAAAGCTGATTTGATTAAAGGCTGGAACATCTATTCCTGTTTCCTCTATTGGTGAGCCTGTGGGTTCGGTAAAACTTTATGAGCCACGCTGGATAGAAGCCACGGATGCCACTCCAGCTTATGGTGTTGTTGAAGGTTCAATATTTCCTGTTGATCCAAACGGCTGGCCCATTAATTTCAGGGTATTGTTACCGGCCGGTTGGTCGCAGCACGCTATGCAAATCGGTGGTGGCGGTATGAACGGAATCATCACCATAAGAGAAGGCAGGAATCCGATGCTCAACAAGGGGTTTGCTTTATACGGAAGCGATGCGGGACATCAGGCAGGAAGTATGGGATTCCCCGGTGCACCGCAAAACAAACCGTTGGCGACAGGTCCAACGCCGGGAGATGAATGGGCTTTGAATGATGAAGCTATCCGGAATTTGGGGTACATGCAAATGAAGAAGACCCATGATGCCGCTATGGTGATTATGGAGCGGGTATATGGAAAACTGCCTCTATACAATTATTATGTAGGAAGCTCTCAGGGCGGACGAGAGGGACTTACTGTGGCTCAGCGTTACCCAAAGGATTATAATGGAATTATTTCCAATGTTCCAATCGTAAATTTTTCAAGCTTAATGCTGGGGCCTGAGCTAATCAGGATTCGGGAAAAGCTCTTAAAAAATTGGGTGACACCTGCCAAAGTGAATGCCATAAGGGCTGAATTTCTCAGACAATGCGATACACTTGACGGGCTCGCTGATGGCATTATTAACAATTACATGGCAGCACGGGCCATTTTTAATGTTAACGATAAAGTTGGTCCGACTGATCCTTGGGCTACGCTTCGCGCGCCAAATAACATTGATCCAGATCCCAACAACAAATCGGAATCAGCAAAGCTGACCAACGAACAAATTAAAACAATGGAATTTGTTTATAGTCCTTATAAATTTGCCACTCCCCTTGCCAATGGTGTAAAGGCTTTTGGTATGTGGTTGCCCACCACTGAACCTGATGGCTTCGGAATGATTACCGGAACAAGGTATAAAGGACAGGAAGGGGCAGGTGAAAACGTTCAGGTACATAATTCGTTGGGAACACTTGGTGTTACCGGCTTCCTCATGCAGAATATAAAAGCCAATCCACTCGACTACATTGAAGGAGGTCAATGGAATAAACGCAGAGAACAAATATCAGAATGGCTCGATTCTGATAATCCCGATCTTTCAGCCTTTTACAAAAACGGTGGAAAGATCATCATTACCATTGGTGCAATGGACAATATAGCCTCCCCTGGAGCTCAGCTTGATTATTACCAATCGCTTCTAGACAAAATGGGACGGGAAACAATTGATAAATTTGCACGCTTGTATGTGGTTCCACAGGCTGGTCATGGTTTATCAGGGAAAAGTTATAAAATGAACGGCAAAGGAAAACCAGTGGAAGTCAAAAATATTCCTGCCCCTAATGGAGATGATAATATGGGCTTGATCATAGCTTGGGTGGAAAATAACCAGGCTCCAGTTAAAACACTTGTTATCAATCCGCAGGGCAAAATAGGAACAAAACAGGAAGGCGCAGGCTATTTGTTATGTTCATATCCAAATTATTCCAAATATGTAAGCGGACCAGTGGACCAGGTATCTTCCTATGTGAGTGAGGCACCATGAGATCGTAAACAATAACTCTCAGAGAAAAATGATTTAGGTGATAGACTGATGCAAAAATATATTCCCTATTAAAAAATTTCTAAAATTCAATCTGATGAATATCTTCATAAACAACAAAATAGTTAAAAGATAGACGATCATACCATAAGAGAGAGAACAGTTTCTATGAAAAACAATATTTTTGGGGTAATGATGTTAGTGTTGATGATTGCTGGGTCTTGCATCGCTCAGCAACCTGTACCTGTAAAAGTCGATGGCGGATTGTTACAAGGAACAACTGAAGATGGGTTGATAGTTTATAGGGGCATTCCGTTTGCGGCTCCGCCTGTTGGTGACCTCCGGTGGCGCGCTCCTCAACCCGCTGTGAAATGGGAAGGTGTACGGCAGTCAACCAAGTTTGCCCCTGGCCCAATTCAGGGCTGGGGTTCTCAGTCAGGAAAGAGCGAAGACTGCCTGTACTTGAACATTTGGACGCTGGCGAAATCCGTGAGCGACCGTATTCCTGTATTTGTTTGGATCTATGGCGGCGGATTTAACGGAGGATCCACTTCCGAACCGACCTACAGCGGAGAGAATCTTGCAAAGAAAGGAGTAGTGCTTGTCAGTATCGCCTACCGCGTTGGCCAACTCGGATTTTTAGCGCATCCAGAGTTGAGTGCCGAGAGCCCGAATCACGTTTCCGGGAATTATGGTCTGTTGGATATGATCGCGGGTCTCCAATGGATAAAGAAAAATATCGCTGCATTCGGCGGTGATCCAAATAAGGTGACAATCTTCGGCGAATCGGCCGGAGGAATTGCGGTGAGTATGCTGTGCGCATCGCCGCTGGCTAAAGGACTGTTTCATGGCGCCATTTCGGAAAGCGGCGGATCATTCGGACCTCCACGGCACTTTACTTATCCCGGCGAGAACTTGAAACGCCTTACCGATGCGGAGCGTGCTGGACAAGCATACGTCGACAGTGCAAAGGTTTCGTCCATCACGGAAATGCGGAAGCTAAGCACCGATAAACTTCCGGCAATCCGAGGGCTTGCTTGGCCGATCATCGATGGATATGTTATTCCCGACGATCAATATGTGCTTTATGAAGCAGGCAAATTCAACGACACGCCAATTCTCGTCGGTTACAACTCCGATGAAGGCGCTAGTTTTTCACCGCCCAAAACACCTGAAGACTACATCAAAGGCGTTAAGGCGCGGTACGGCAAGTTTGCAGATGATCTCTTAAAAGCTTATCCAGTCGGTACAAACTCGGTTCCAAAAACAGCGCGTGATTTGGCACGTGATGCGGCATTCGGCTGGCATACGTGGAGCTGGGCTTGGCTTCAATCGAAGATTGGGAAATCCAAAGCCTTTCTTTATTATTTCGATCATCACCCAGACTTTCCGGAAAGCTCACCGAAGGCTGGTTACGGTTCACCGCACGGTCAGGATGTAGCATATGTTTTCCAACATCTTAATCCATCGAGTCCGGAAGCAACGAATACTGATCAGGCAATTTCAGAAGCCATGGCAACTTATTGGACAAATTTTGCAAAGTATGGTGATCCCAACGGCAATGGTGTACCTGCATGGCCTGCATTCAGTGATGCCAATCCAGTGGTAATGTATTTCGGTCAGACCCCGCACACAGGACCCGTACCTAGCGCTGAGGCATTGAAAGTACTGGATGGTTACTTCAAGTGGCGTCGTTCGCCGGAAGGAAAGGAGTGAGCAAAATAATTACTCTATGAAAAAAATAGTTGCTATCATCAGCATATTGATCCCGCTGCTAGCCCCGGGCCTCGCGGCGCAAGAGAAGAACCAGCTTGCTCCAGTTCATGTCGAACAGGGTTGGCTTATAGGCATACCAGGATCGGACACCTCGATCACTGTTTACAAAGGTGTTCCGTTTGCAGCACCTCCTGTTGGAGAGTTGCGTTGGCGTGCGCCGCGTCCTCCAGCAGCATGGGAAGGTGTGCGAAAGGCAAACAAGTTTTCAGCCAACCCGATACAGGTAATGCGGGAAGCGTTGGGGCCGTGGACTGCGGAATATCAACCGCAGGGATCGGTGAGCGAAGATTGTTTGTATCTGAATATTTGGACTGCGGCGCAATCATCAAATGAAAAACGTCCGGTTCTGATGTATATTCCAGGCGGTGCGTTCACAGGCGGGTCTGGTAATTGTCCGGTGTACAACGGTGAGAACCTGGCAAAGAAAGGATTGGTTGTAGTTACGGTCAACTACCGGGTAGGCGTCATAGGATTTCTCGCACATCCGGAACTATCGAAGGAATCGGAACATAACTCTTCGGGAAACTATGGGCTATTGGACCAGGTGGCGGCACTCGAGTGGATCAAGAAAAATATATCCGCATTCGGTGGAGATCCGTCTCGGATAACGATCATGGGACAGTCAGCAGGGGCGGCGTCTGTACACTATTTGACGGCATCACCGCTCGCCAAAGGATTATTCATTCGGGCAATTGCTCAGAGCGGTTCCAATGCATGGATTGGCCCAGGAGAACTTCTGGCATCAGCGGAGCAGACTGGAGAAAGGTTCGCTAAAACCAAAGGTGCTGTTTCTTTGGCTGCGTTAAGAGCGATGCCAGCAGCCGATTTGATGGCTCCTGCGAAAGACGAATTCCATTTTCTCCCGATCGTGGACGGTTGGTTTCTACCGAAGAGTGTGGATGAGATTTTTGCAAAAGGTGAACAGAGCGATGTCACTACACTCACTGGCTGGGTTGCAGACGAAGGAAGCTTCAGCGACGACTATGGCAAGGTTCCAGCGGAAGAGTTTCGGAAACGGGTGAGACAACAGGTGGCCGCAAAGGCGGATGGGATTCTAAAACTTTACCCGGCTTCGACGGAAGCCGAAGGTGCAGAGTCGCAGAAGTTGCTTGCACGTGACATGTCAATGGTCTCGATGTACCAGTGGGCCGTGAAACGCGAGAAGACCGGCAGGACGAATGTGTACACATACCTGTTTGTGCATCCACAACCCGGAGTAACTAAAGAGCGATATCAGACATTCCACTCATCGGAACTTCCATACATCTTTGACAATCTGAACCAGTCACTCCGGCCATGGACGATGGAAGACAAGAAGATCGCAGAGACAATGTCAAACTATTGGACGAACTTTATAGCAACGGGAGATCCGAATGGGACGGGATTGTCAAAGTGGCAAGCGTTCAGAGAATCACCAGAGGAGACGATGGAATTGGGCGACAAAATGGAACCACGACCTATTACCAGCGGTGAGAAATTCGAAGCTTTAAAACTGTGGCAGGATTCTATGCACTGAAACTTACACAGAGAATTCAAAATGAAAAGAACAGTTACATTTATAAGCATATTGATTGTACTGCTAGCCGCAAGTCTCGTGGCACAGGAAACCATTGATGTCGGGAAAACAGGTTGGGACGTAAAAAAGCCGGTGATGGCAGCTGCGTGCGAATGTGGATGTCCTTGGGGAGAACTGGGTGATTTTATAAAAGAATCAATGAAGCCATACGGCTATTCTGTAATTCTTTGCCGTAACTGCAACCGGTTCTACGGACCACGTCTTGTTTCTGAACATGATTATCCGCCACCGCTTGATAATATAAATCTTGCTGATAGTGTTACTGTTCGAGTTAATGCACAAGTTGATTTTGGTGTGACATCCACCGCCATGCTGAGTACAGCATACAACGGAACACTTGCTGGTAAAGGTCCGTATCATAACCTTCGCCTGATCGCAAAAATCGAAGATCCTTTCTATTATCTGGTTGCTGTGAAGAAAGAATCAGGGATTAAAGACGTTGCCAGTATCAAGCAACAACATTTCCCCGTCAGAATCATGGGTGCAGATGGTAATATGCTAACCATCCTGAAATATTACGGCATCACTACTGATGATATTAAAGCCTGGGGCGGGAAAATGGGTGTTTCTGTAGAAGAAGCTCTAAAAGGTGATTTCGATGTCGTTGCAGGTTTTCTGGCAAGTCCGGCATTGAACCCTGAATCCTCCTACTGGACAACATTAAGCCAAAAATTTGATCTCTATTTTTTAGAACTGCCGGAAGATTTACTGAAACTTTTAGCGCAACAGAATGTAGATGCCGAATTTGTTGAAGTCCATCATAGTTTACTCAGGGGAGTTGACCGCCGGATAAAAACACTCGGCAGATCGGGCGAATCTGTCTTTGCGCGTGATGACGCTCCTGAACAGGCTGCATATGACCTTGCTAAAGCTATCGATGAAAATCACGGGGCACTAAAATGGTTCATCAGGGTATACACTTACGATCCAAAGACCGTTTGGCAAAATTTTGGTGTACCCTTACATCCCGGCGCTGAAAAGTATTACCGGGAAGTTGGTTACATAAAAAAATGAGAATGGGCAGTAACCACAGATTATCTGTACTTGATTACTTTTCCCGACCTGTCAATATGTTTTCCAATCTCTCTCGTTTCACATAATTTTCAAAACGAAATGATTGAGCGAGTGCAATCACTTGTTCATTAGATAAGTTCTTGAACAGATTGCAATACTCAGGCACAAGCGCTTCAGCTATAAGAATATGTCTTACCAGCAGGTCAATCTGGGTTTGCTGGCCGGAAGGGTAAGGATTGTATTCGCTGAATTCCTTTTTAAACAACTCCTCTATCGGCCCCATCACCTGCCGGATATTTTTATCGGTCGATCCCCATCTATCCGCACCAAGTGAATTTTTCTTAACAAGAAATTTGGAAACCAATTTCATATACGGAGTATTTTCATTTTGGTGAAGAATGGCCTGAAGCCCCAAATCCTTGTATAACCAGATGCACCAACTTACATTGTACTTACGGTAATATGCCAATTGATCTTTTAGAATCTGATATCGCATTTCATCTTTGACAGGGTTGCCAGTATACACCGGACCGAATTCACCTACCCAAAGGGGAACGTGATGGGAAAACATAAATTCACTTTTTTTAAGAAAATCATGTTCAAGAGTATCCCTGTTAACATACCTCCCTCTGGAATAACCAGGATAATCGCCACCATCAATAAATCCTGGCACAGCATAATCATGGTTGGTGTAAACCACATTATCCCAAACCTCTGTGAACATATCAAAATCAGTAGCGTATGTATTACCTTCAAGGAATAGAATATGGTTTGAGTCGATTTTTCGAATAGCATCGCGCAGGCGTTTGTAATAAGCGAAAACTTTTTCACCAGTAGGAACTGCGGGTTCATTCATTAAATCATAACCCGCAACCCATGGTTGATCTTTGTAGCGTTCGGCAATAACTTCCCATAAGTGCAAAGCTCTGTCCTGAAAGTCCTTATATTTCCAGAACAATGCTTTATGAGTTGGATTGTCGCTATGCCAATGCTGATTTTGAAATCCCGGGAAGGCATGCAGGTCGATGATGGTATAGATCTGATGTTTGGCGCACAGCTCTATCACCCTGTCAAGGTGTTCGAATGCGCCTTCCTTAATGACCCGTGGATTCATATCATCTTCAAAAAGATGGTAATTGATGGGGATGCGGACCAGGTTCAATCCCAGGCTATGTATGTATTCTACGTCCGGTTCAGTGAAATAGTTTTTAAGAAAATTCTCAAAGAAAAGATTGCTTTTTTTCTCCCCCAGTACGTTCAACAACCCTTCCCTCATGGCCTCTTCATTGGCCGGATATCCATCAATGAAATTCTCCATGTGCAGCATTCCGCCCAGCCCAAAACCACGTAAATAGACTGTATCGCCTTTTTGGTTGATTATTTGATTACCTGAAACCTTCAACCAGTTTTCGTTGGTAGACATTTTATTATTCCCATTCTCAGAACAACCAGAGAATAAAAATAGGATCGAGATGATGAGCAATAGATGGAAATTTATTGGTCTCATAGTCGTTTTGGCTTTCGAAGTAATGATATAAAATATGTCCATTTATTTTATTCCTTAATAGTGTACAACACTTCGTCGATTAACGGCATCTCACACTAACATGGTTTAATAGAAGGATGTATCAAGCGCTAATTAAAATAATCCCTTGTTAAATAGTAATCAACAATAAATATTTTTATTCGTGCTATAAAGTTTGTTAGATAAATAAAGTGTTAACCATACATCATTGGAATATACTTGAAGACAAGCACAGCGCTTTATTAGTTGTAAAATATGGTTCATCGGTTTTCTACAAAATAATTCAAATTTATCTGATCTCTTACTATTCCCTTTAAGAAATTTCTTGATAAACGGTTATTCATTTTATGATTGCCTATCACCGGTTCTATTGATGCTCTTCTTCTAAATTTAACTCGTACTTCTTTCTTCGTATATTCACTTATTGATCTCTTAGGCGGCTTAGGGATCAGTATTTCTGTTCCTCCTATTCTTATATTGCTTTTGAACCTTTGACCTGCTATGGCTAGGCTTAAACGTACTCTTTTATAACTCGTTTGATTCTCTGATTTTCTACTTTCATTTTTCTATAAATGTATATAACTTCATCGCAAGTTGTTTTACTCTTTCTTATATTTATTTTTAATTAAAGTCATCTTACAGTTGTGATCAAAATAATTTATTGCAGTCAAAATTATTGACAAGCCGGAGGAATGAATTATGGAGCGTAGAGTTTTTCTTAAGAGAACTGCGATTGCTGCCAGCGTAGCGAGTTCTTTAAAGTTGTTCCTTCCGATCAAAGCAATCGGAATGAGTTCCAAAAAGCCATCTCAGAATCCCAGCCAGGTTTCGGGTCCATCAGGAGCGACACAGGAGGAGATCCGATCTGCCGAATATCTTCGTCGTGCACAGGCTGATAAGTATTTGCCTGGACAACCGGTATTCGCGGAATCATATCAGCCGCTCGCTGTACGGGTCTCGCCAATGTCTCTTGCGGAAAGGCTCAAGCGAAATATTGTGCCGCGGCACGGCTTTTGCAGTATCGTGCCCGGCAGGACGGTCAGCGAGGGTCTCACCACTGGCAATGGAGCGATGAATATCGAGATGACATGCGATCCATACTCTGAACAGGTTCTCTTCCATCATGAAAGCCTGCTTCTGCCCTGGAGAAGGCCCCTCGAGGCTCCAAAGGTCGCGAACATATTTCCGCAGGTGCGGCAAATGGTAATGGATGGAAAATATAAGGAAGCAATTGAATTCGCATTCAAGGAAATGGAGAAAGGTCCTATAAAAGCAAATACCTGGCCTCACCCCACTGTCCCAGCATTTCTGATGCATCTTGATTTTCCGAAAACATCTTCAGTCAAAAATTATCTCCGCACCGTCAATTTCGAGAACAGTGAGACAAATGTCTATTGGAACGATGAGCACGGCGACTGGCTTCGCCAAACCTTCACGTCACGGCCCGACAATGTTGTGGTCCAATTGATCACCGCTCCAAAAGGACAATCGGTGAATCTAAGAATCACGCTCGCGGATTCCAGGAGAAGAATGCGCCCCAGGACGGATTTCGAGGGAGTACGTTCGGGAAATGTCAACGGAGAAAGCGAAATCAAGCGAGATTTTAACGAACAGCGATTGATTTATATGTGTCGTTTAGATCCTTCCACAGACAACAGCGGCTACGCGGGGATAGTCCGTGTGGTCCGCAACGGCGGCTCAGCACGAATGGATGATGGTAATCTGGTCATCGAAAACGCGTCGTCTGTAATTCTGCTCACTCGCATCGAATGGTTTGCCGATTACAGCGACGAGAAAGTGGAAGCTCTGCGGAAAGCCGTGGAAGAACTCACGCCAGATTATGCGGCAATGTTGGAACGGCACAGCAAAATTCAGTCGGAGGCCTTCAATCGTGTCACTGTGGACTTCGGAGGCGCTTCACAACATGGGATGTCCTCGGAAGAACTCCTTGCCGATCAGAGGTCGAGAGAAGACTATTCGCCTGCATTATTGGAGAAGATTTTTGAAATGGGGCGTCATTGGTTCATATACACAAGCGGTAAGTATCCTACGATGGCAGCGGAGGTAAACGCAAACATTAACCTGCAAATCGCACCCGGTCCGCAGGGTGATTTGCGGGAAGGTATGGATGCCTACTTCAATTGGATGGAAAGCTTGGCTCCGGACTTCC
Organism: Ignavibacteriota bacterium; assembly: GCA_963727825.1. Taxonomy (GTDB): domain Bacteria; phylum Bacteroidota; class Ignavibacteria; order UBA10030; family UBA10030; genus Fen-1298. Next base: position 449,398 of record CAVSHO010000009.1, read on the forward strand.
GGACTAACGCAAAGAACATCTTCGGGATGCGCGGCACACATTACAACCTCTGTCCGGACAAAGGAGTCGGCTTCGTGTTCCACTACTCCAACGCCGAATCGACCGGAGAGATCTGGCCTCATCCCTATTGGATTTCAGCCGGCGGCTGGTGCTGTCGCCCGTTCTGGGACCACTATCTTGTAACTGGTGACCTGGAATTCCTCCGTAAGCGTGTGGTGCCAGCATTAGAAGAGTTGGCGTTGTTCTACGAAGATTTCCTGACGGTTACCGACAAAGATGGGAATTACATCTTTGTTCCTTCCTTTTCACCCGAGAACAATCCCGGGAATACAAATCCTTCGAGCATGTTGGTGATCAACGCCAGCATGGACATTGCAGTGTGCAGAGAAGTATTGGCAAATCTGATTCAGGCTTCAAAAATACTGGGCATCAATGCTGATAGTGTTCCGAAATGGAAAGCTATGCTGGCAAAATTGCCTCCTTACTTGCTCGAAAAGGACGGTACCATGAAAGAGTGGGCCTGGCCCACACTGGAAGAGCGCTACAACCATCGTCATATCTCTCATCTCTACGGGGCCTGGCCAGGCGATGAAATCGATCCGGATCGCACACCAAAACTGGCTCTCGCTGCGATGATGGCCGACAGAAGGCGCGTGCCAGAGAGGCTGGCGGCCCATGGTCGTTGCCATCGCGCTTTGGTTGGGGCGCGGCTCAAAGACAATTTCATGGTGGACACTGAGCTGCGGCAACTGATTGAGCAGGGCTACATCGGAACGACACTCAGGTGTTCTCACGACCCCTACGCCTTCCCCATGCCGGATGCACAGGGCGGGATTCAAATGATCATGATGGAGATGCTGCTGTACTCGCGCCCCGGTGTGATTGAGGTGCTTCCCGCCCTTCCTCCCTCGCTGTTAAAAGGATCGATTAACGGAATGCTAGCTCGTACCTTCGCGAGGATCGATAAACTTTCATGGGACATGCGTGCGCGGACTGTCGATATGACAATTACGTCTTTCGTAAAGCAGGATATCACATTGATTGCCCGTTATGGAATTGAAGAGATATCTGCTCCCACCGGAATTATGGCAGCGGCACTCCAGCAAGGCAAAGCCAACTGCGATCTGCACTTGCCGGAGAAAAAGCCGGTGGAAATACGTCTGAAGATTGGACGACACGAACCGCTGGAATGGGTTGCTCAGGTGACATAGTAACCAGTACTATACTGATAGCAAGAACGAAATCAGTAGGACAATATTGAAACCCGCAGAAAATCACTGAACGAACGGAACAGACAGGGATTTGAGGGGAACGAGAGGTTAGTTTGTTATTCTAATTCCTGGTCGAGATGAAATATTTTCATCATTCGTCCGTTCGGATCATCACGAATATTTTTATCTTATTGCCTGTCCGCAACCCTGCAAAAACTTGCAGAGTTGCGGTACTTTTTTATTTAGTAAAACAGACTATGAACCCAATTCCAAAACAATAACTGAGTTGGGCGGCATATTTACCTTTAAATTACCTTCTGAGATAGAAGCACCATTAAAGGTTTTTGGTACCACGTTTGCAGGATTATCAAATGTGTTATGGTCCTGAACTTTTGAAGACGTCAAAATCCTACCTTTTAATTGTTTTGCTTTAAAACCCTTCAAATCAATTTCCACTTCTTGATTATTCTTGTTATCAATATTTGTAAGAGAAATGTGCATCATACCCGACTGATCTTTTGAAGCAGAGACAGAAACAGCTTGAATCCGATTGTTTCCCATTATAAAGTCATTCGAAATTATTCGTACGGGCACTAAAATCGCATCCTGATGAACTTTGTACATTTCCATTACATGATAGGTTGGTGTAAGAATAATTTTTTCATCCTTTGTTAGGATAACTGACTGGAGAACATTTACGACCTGAGCCAGGTTAGCCATTCTAACTCTATCTGCATGATTGTTAAAGATGTTCAGCGTAAGTCCGGCGATCATGGCATCGCGCATTGTATTTTGCTGGTATAATTGTCCATTCCCTTCCGGGTCGGTTTCGTACCATCCTCCCCATTCATCAATTATAAGTGCAACTCTTTTCTTTGGGTCGTATTTATCCATCATTTCACTATTAATACGTATCACATCTTCCATACGCCAAGCTTGTTGCATGGTTTTAAAATATTCTTCATCTGTAAACTTTGTCGACGAGCTTTTGTTACTCCAATTAGTAACCGAATAATAATGAACTGAAACACCTTCGAAACGTTTTGCAGGTATATCTTTCATAATTTCTTCTGTCCACTTCGCATCTGGACCTCCAGGTCCAACCGCTACTCTAAAAAGTTTCTCAGTATTACTGTAGCTTGTCATTGCGGTTGCATACTGTTTATATAGATTAACATAATGATCTACCGACATATTACCGCCGCAGTCCCAAGATTCATTACCTATTCCCCAAAACTTTACGTTCCAGGGTTTATCACGTCCGCTTTTTTCTCGAATGTCTGTTAGATTGCTTGTACCATTGGCATGATTTGCATATTGAACCCATTCTACAGCTTCTTGCACAGTACCGGTATTTATATTTACAGCCAAATATGGTTCTGCGCCAAGCAGTTCACACAAATTTAAGAACTCAGTTGTACCAAAACTATTGTCTTCCCGCACATTGCCCCAGGATAAGTTTTCAATCGGCTTTCTTTCATTTTTAGGTCCTACGGCATCTTTCCAGTGATAGGTATCGGCAAAGCACCCGCCTGGCCAACGAAGGTTTGGTATTTTTAAATCCTTTAGTGCTTTTATTATATCGTTTCGTACACCGGAGGTATTTGGAATTTTGGTGTTATTCTCCCCAACATATATTCCTCCATAAATCAATCTTCCTATATGCTCGGCAAAGTGTCCGTAGATGTTTCTGCTGATCTGTGTCTTCGCCAGGTCGGCATCTAATGTAATTTTGGTCTGGGCCGCTAATACAAGCGGTAAAATTCCGAACAGAAGTGAAAGAGTTATTTTTCTCATTTCAAATTACTCCATATTTTTCTGATTAATGTTTCTATAATATCTAAAGAATCAATTAATTGGTAAAATGTCAAACTCAGGTGATTTCACATCTGAAATGAATGAGAAATTTAACAAGTGATTGTTTGACAATGCAAAATGCGATAGATAAATTATGAGAGGATCAAAATGTCGATCCGTCACATGAATTTATCAGGGTAAAACTATATGCAAATGAATCGTCGGGAAATTTTAAAAACCCTTGCAGCGGGAGTTGTAGGAGTTGGAGTTTCGGGATGCAGGGATGCTGCCCCAAAAAGCACAGCTTCTTTTAAACCTGTTTATTCTGGACATGGTAAACATGCAACTTTTGAAAAGGTTCTCAAACCATCAAATGTATGCCTTATAAAAGGGAATGATGCACGTGATAATACATTCAAGGCACTGAAGAATATTGAAGACGAAATCTTGACGTCTCTCGAAGGGAAGAAACACGTCCTGATCAAACCGAATTTTGTGTTTGTGAACAATCCTCTTTGCGCCACCAGTGTTGATTCCGTAAGGGGAATACTTGATTTTATTAAGCCTCGCTTCAAAGGCCCTATTGAGATAGGTGAATCAACTGCTTCTTCTTCCATATGGGGTTTCCTGAGTTCTGCGAAAACTTATGACGGATTCAAGGCTTACGGATATCTGCCTCTGGAGAAAGAATACGGTGTTAAACTTACTGACCTTAACCTCGAACCTACTATAAATCACTACATTTTTAATTCTGCCGGTAATAAACCACAACCTATTCGCATTATAGCAAAATATCTCGACGGGGATCAGTACTTAATTTCTGCAGGTAAAATGAAAACACACAATTGCGTTCTGGTGACTTTATCGCTGAAGAATATACTTATGGGTGCTCCCATAAACGATTATGACACACAGAATGATAAGATGCTGATGCATTGCTGGGACCAACGAAGTTTTAGGCCGGGTATGAAACTTACTTTGACAAAGGATATGGTGCTGCACTACAATCTTTTCCAGCTTTCGCAAATAGCATATCCCGATCTTGGCGTAGTTGATGCATTTACATCAATGGAGGGTGATGGCCCTATCGACGGAACTCCGGTTAATACAAGGCTTGCAATTGCCAGCGTTGACCCGCTTGCTTTGGATACTCTTGGGACAAAAATAATGGGGTTTGATCCGACTCAAATCCTTTACATGTCATCAATGAATGAAGCAGGATTGGGACAGGGCGATCTTGACAAAATCAAAGTCCTGGGTGCGAATCTAAATGATTGCCTGTTTAAATTCAAACCTCATAAAGATCTTGCAGAAGCATACGGAATAATGTAATTGCTGGAACAAGTAAATCGTCCTTATAAATTGCATCAATTAGATTATATCAATAGCTAATTTGCACGAAAGATACTGCCTGACGCGGCAATTGCATTTTTATGGTTGCTACTGTATTTTTGATTTTTATTTCTGAAGGTTTTGAAAGTGTTTCTAACCATCCTGCTTTTTCAAGTTTGGCAATTTGATCGGCCGTAGGTTTCTGTGGTGACCCCATCTTTTTCCATGCTTCATAGGAATTGCTATGCTCCTTGTCTATCCGGTATTGTGTTAGTTTTGCTTTCTCAACCGGGATCCCTTTGATATTAAGAACTACTGGAGAGCCAGTATCTTTAATATCCAGATCATAATAATTCCAAAGTAAAACCGTTACTGTTTTTTTATCGCTGCATGCAAATGCATTTATGTCGGTTTGTTCATCTCTGATGCTTGAATCGCAAATAGTCTTGAAGTTGTATCTCAAATCCCCTGAAACCTCAACACGGTTGCCCGACATCATTCCTAACATACGAAAAACATTAAGTACTGGCTTATCTACACCATTTGTTGCTAAGCTGCGAAATCCGGCAAACCAAGGTTGGTCTTCAAATTCAAACGACCAGTTAACAGCACCAATCAGGTTAACTCCATAATAATCTGCCATATCATAAATGCGTGCGATAGATGCGGCTTCGTAACTTGAATAGAGTGTACCATTTCGATAAGCATTTTCAGGATAAGTCATCACGCCGCAGGCCGCACATCCTTCGGGATCGGATTCCCCAATAATAACCGGAAGATTTTTGATTTCAGGGAACGAAGTAATTACTGAAAAATTATCCTTAATGTTATTCAATTGTGATTTCATTCCCATACGTACAACTCCATTTATAATATCAGGAGATCCTTTCGCATGAAATGCCACATAGTCAAGCGGGGCTCCAATCTTTCCAGTGGCTGAATTGGTATCCGATAAGCAATGCCGGAGAAATGAACGTAAAAACCAGGCACCACCACCGGTTGAATGCGGACCGCCAATACGGGCTGTCGGCAATGCACGTTTCACTGCATCTGATGCATAATCATACATCTTGCAATAATCTGTCAATTTTTCTTTAGACATTAAGTAAAAAATGTCTGGTTCATTCCATAATTCCCAGTACCAACTTTCAACTTCGGCTTTCCCGTAGCGTTCAATACTGTGCTTCACCCATTGATAAATTAGTTCAGCCCATTTTCTATAGTCTTTTGGAGGATAGGCCCAACCTGTTTCCAGCTTTTCAGACCCGCCAGGAATCCAATGATGTTGGTATGGTTCAGGGTGAGTTGAAAGCGCTTCGGGCATGAAACCAATTTCTACGAGAGGCCTCATTTTCCGTTCAATATAGGTGTCGAATATTTTATCAATAATCGTCCAATTGTAAACGGGTTTGCCAAGGCTGTCTTCTGTATACATATTGGTGGATCCCCATTTAAGCGCTGGTGTTCCATCACCTGACGTCATTAGATTATGATTACGAACGTAAACTGGGACAGGGCTTAAGGCTGTTATTTCTGATAATAATTTCTTTCCATTTTTCATGTAAGTATAATTAGGTTCATCATATCCAAACCATGCCCAGATATATTTCATCGGGCCTTTCTCTTTTGTGATGTCGACAGTAATAGAGATTGTATCGGTTTGTGCATGAGCACACGAACAGAGGCAAATAAAAAGCAGAAAGATTTTATATCGCCTTGATACCATCACCCGCATCATAAAGATTCACTTCAATAATCGTTGAGTAAATAATTCGACTTGTGACATCACTACGCTTTACGCACAACAAAGTACGGTTGGTTCGTCAAGTCCGCCGTGAATCCCGGGTACAACCATGCTTTTTCCGGTCCTTCTTTTAGTTCAAAATAATATTGAAGAGGATACTGCGAGTTGGTATAATCCGCCGGTATAGACGCCCGATAACTCTTACCTATCAGATTCATTTCCACTGTTTCATATCGCTCGGCATGATTCACATGACGATAGTATAACCGTGCTGAAGCGATTGCATTCTCAACCGATAGTTCGAGATCAAGAGGTTCTCCTGCTTTAAATCGTTCCGGTTGGATATGGTGACAAACCGTAAAAGAATGTATGGGTCGTCCCATGGCTTCCTGTATAGCCAATCGCACATTGTCCTGTTGAGCAACGGTACTGATTTGAGTTTGCTCAATTTTTTTCGCCATAAAAGCTATATCCTCATCTATGGCAGGCAATCTATCGAGCCAATGTCCGCGTTGGATATCCATTTCACCAACGGTAATATCAGGCTTGTAAACATCTCGGGCTCGGTTAGCAAGCTCAGCCCAATTATTCCGTGCTTTTTTATACATCTTCAAAGATAGTTCCAGTGCCGTGCGATCGCCGCTTTGTTCGAAGATTGCGTAGAGAACACCGGCCCGAAATTTGGCTCCAAAGAAGCGACCTAATCCCACTTGGATGGCCACATCAATAGCCATTCGGTGAAATTCAGGTCTTTGTTTGCCTGTCGCCTGGTTTTCTGCCAGTGCAAGATGTTTAACTGCCGCATCTGCATAGTCTTCTATCCATTGCGCATATTCGATGGGCGAGTATTTGCCGCTACGTTCGCCCTTTAATAATTCTGTTGCAAAATCGTTGATCCGCATAAACAGTTGCGGATCCATCGGGCTGACATTGCCGAAAACTTTGGGTGACGGGGTGTCAAAAAACGGATTTTTATTATTCGGATCTGCAATCGATAGGTTGGTGTACATCTCAGGCCAGTAGAGATTGTTCGCAGCCGAAACCCCGTGAGCAGTTAGCACAATTGGAAGTATGCGGGAAGCGTTTGCAAGAGCCAATTCAACAGCCTCTGCTCCGGCACCGAATTTTTTATTCAGATATCGGCGCCATACATCCGGTTCTGTATTAGGATTGTAAGCCAGTCTCCCAAAAACTCTAAGACTGTAAAGATATTTTTCCCAATCCCACCGAGGTTTTAGGGATGAATCCAAATAACCACAACGATCTCCGGCAATACCGGATCCACGACGACCTTTGAACGATAGCGGTTCCATAAGTTCGACTCCTGCACTACCACAGAAACTGAACGCCCTTGAGTGTGCAGCACTCGTCACCGGATCGCCCCATAACAGAAGACGTTGCGTCCCTGGCCAGACTCGATGCAACACTCCATAGCGCCGGTCTTCCTTGAAAAGATCGCCATAGCCGTAACGAATAAAACTTCGTGATCCCGCACTTAGCTTCATTAGTTCAGTAGTTGTTGTGTCCGGCTTCGGTATTTCGTATGCTCGAATGTCGGCCTGATGATATGGCATGCCGAGATGCTCAGCCCAGTACTTGGGAGAGATATTGACCGGCAATCCGGTGGCAACGGCTACATCGATCAACGTTTGGTTCAAACCTTTCGCATGTAAATCAATCTCAACTTTGCGGCCACATGTAGCTACGCCATCAAATACTGTCTTCCAAAAATTGTAACTACCCTCATTCACGCCGCTCTCCCCGTGTGTGCGGAAGGTAACTCCGCTGATGGCGGGACAAACTTTTAAAAGTTGTCGAATGGCGTCCCGGCAATATGGGCCATGGGTTTCGGGTGTTAGTCCCTCGATAGTATAATTCGGATTAGGACTATTGAGCCATTCATATCCATGCATCCAGATTCCCAACTGAAATTGAATACCTCGAGCTATCGTTTGTTCGCTGATGAATTTCAACATTTCGAGATTTTTTTCACGTTCTGCATCAGGCAATTGCGGTACGCGTACGTTGTATCCCGGAACAGATAAAAAGAATGGATAAGCAAATAGGAAATAAGCATCAGTTACATTTTGGAGAAAATCGTAGCCAAGCCCCAAGCATAAATTGAAGCGATTAAATCGTTGGGTAGTCACCATAGTAAGATACTGTTTCCACATTTCACGGTCGTTGAACCAGGGTTTATCCTCGATATCGCTGACAAAGAGTCTTGTAATGCTGCGGATGGCATTAGCAGGTCGCTCAATAATAGGTTTTTGAATATTCAGTGACTTTAAAGGTTGATTTGAATATTTGACACGATCTGCAAGTTCAAGCAGTGCATAAATTAGCCCCCGCACGTCATATCCACAAGCCAGCAAGACTTGTCTGTCATCTGATTTAGCCGGTACTAAACCAAGGGCTTCAGATGCAACCGGGATATTTATCTTCACATCTTTTAGTAATTGACGGGCCATGGAAGAATTTGAGCCTGCCACGACAATGATTAAATCACCGCTTCTGGCCTGAGCAAGTAGATCGCATCTATAGACGTTTATTCCACCGAACGTCAGGGATTCCTCTAATTCCTTCACAGCCCACTGTGACGGCAGCGACATTGCTATAATGTCAGCGGGATCTATAACAATAGAAACTCCTTTTGTTTTGAATTTAAAGTAGCCTAAGGAGGATATCCCAAGAGCGGAAATTCCAGCTACTTTCACAAAGCGCCGCCGGCTAATGCCTTTGAGTTCCTTTGAAGACTTTTGATTCACATCATATCCCCCTTAAATCAATTCCTATCGTATAAGCGGACGAGGAGGCATAATATACTGTTGGAGTAATTTATATTTCTTTATTATAAATTCAAACTGAAGTAATTCCAAAGTTGGAGGCGATATTTCGTCGATATTTCTGACGTTGTTAGATTTTTTGCTTAAATGTCGACCAGCGGGCAAGAAATTATTGGAAAGTTGAGGAAAGCATATTATCCCAATTCTATGGTAAAAAATCTTAATCAATTCGGTTGTGACTAGAGAAAACAATGTTCTTCTACTACAAAGTCCAAAGAAAAATCCAAATCGGTAAAGTTTGGTTGAGATTTTTTAATTTATAGGCAGAACTTTGATGTGTTTTTTTGTTTTTGATGCCGGCGCGCTCATCCGGTCGACTTGAACACCAAGTTAGGCAATGTATTTATATAGTAGCAGTTCCCCCCAATAGCTACAGGAAAACTCATTAATGTTATGATCACAAAAAGATATCCGCATTACATTGTGCTTACCATATTGATTGTCAGGATTTCTAAACGACCACATAGATCTTTGTGTTCCCTAAAATCGGATTTCCATCATGGTTGACTCGCTCGATCATTCATATGTTCGATTGCGATTTTAAGAAGCTCCTTATAAGAAAATGGTTTTACAACATACGAATCAGCACCAAGTTCCATAGCCATATCTATATCCGGTTTATAAGCTTTCCCCGATATAATAATAATTGCAGTGTGTCGTATACTTGAATTAGCACGAAGCATCTTGCAAACTTCAAATCCGTGAAGTCCTTCCATTATAATGTCGAGAATGATGACATTAGGAGGATTCATCAATGCCATGTGGACTCCCTCGCTGCCTTCGCTGGCAAGTGCAACATCGAAACCCTCGCGCTCGAAAACAACCTGTAAAAAACGTCGAAGCGTTGGATCGTTATCAATAATCAATACTTTAGGTTTTTGTTCAGCCGTGTCCATGAACTAATTTTTCTGCTCTTGTTTGAAATAAATTTTATTATACTATTTAGATTCTCTTATGATACTGCCTTAATCTTAAACAGCGACCAGCAGTGCTAAGATATTCTATTCTTACCTTAATTGCATTAACAAATACGAATATGCAAGTGCATTTTCAAATGCTTTCTGCTTATTCGTAACTCCGGCAGAATGACCTCCCTCGGTATTTTCATAATAATAAAATGGAATTTTCATTGACTCAAGTTTTGCGGCCATTTTTCTTGCATGACCAGGATGTACACGATCATCGCGAGTTGAAGTCATTAATAATATCTTTGGATATTTTTTATCAACTGATATATTTTGATATGGCGAGTATTTTCCGATATATGCCCACTCATCGGGAATATCAGGATTACCATACTCAGCCATCCAACTTGCACCGGCTAATAATTTATTGTAGCGTTTCATATCAAGTAAAGGCACCTGACAGACTACCGCGCCGTAAAGATCCGGCCTTTGAGTGTAAACAGAACCAACAAGTAGTCCACCATTACTCCCCCCTTGGATACCGAGATGTTTTGTGGACGTAATCTTTCTTGCGATCAAATCCTCAGATACAGCAATCATATCTTCGTTTACTTTCTGCCGATTCTCTTTAATGGCTGATAGATGCCATTTGGGCCCAAACTCGCCGCCTCCACGCAGGTTAGCATAGGCATAAACTCCACCTCTTTCTAACCAAGCGGTACCGAGAATACCTGAATAAGATGGCAATAAAGAAATCTCAAATCCCCCATAAGAATAAAGTAAGGTGGGATTAGATCCGTCAAGTTTGACCTCCTTCTTGTGGACAAGAAAATAGGGAATATGTGTTCCATCCTTGGAAATAGCCTCAAACTGCTGGACTTCATATTTGCTACCGTCAAAGAATTCTGGTAAGCTTTTTACTTTCTGAATTTTATTATCATCCGAAGCAAAATAAAGACTCGTTGGCACAAGAAAACCTGTATACGTAAAGAAATATTGATCCGATAATTCGTCAGTTGATGATATATTAATCGTGCCATAATCGGGAATTTCGACTTTATTGCCAATCCATTTCCCATCTTTCAAATTATATTTATATAATTCACTGCAAACATTATTCAACTGATTTACAAGCAGATAGTTTTTCGTGTTTGAGACTGAGATAATACTTGTGCGTTCTCCTGGTTTCCATATTATATCAAAATTCCGGTCCACTTTTAAAAATTTATCATAATCAATGCTAATAAGAGCACCTTGCGGATAAATTTTACCGCCAACATTCCATTCAGTTTTAAGTTCCAGCAACATTTGATTTTTAAAGATTCCATCAAATTGGGCATCGTCTTGAATATCAAGCTTAATCAGTTTATCGTTTTCGATCGCGTAAACATACGCAGTATAAAATGTTATTCCTCTTTGCACAAAATCATAATTTCTTTCTGGAGTATAAATTGTATATGCAGAGACGGATACATCTTTGACTTCTCCTTCGAATATTGTCTTGGCTTCGCTCAAAGGAGTTCCCCTGTTCCATATTTTTGCAATTCTTGGATATCCTGATTCTGTAAGAGAACCTTCTCCATAGTTAGTCATAACAAACAATGTATTTTGATCTTTCCATGAGGTTTCACTTTTTGCTTCAGGAAGGGAAAAACCGTCTTTAACAAATTGTTTAGCGGTAAGATCGAATTCACGTTTTATATCTGCATCACCACCGCCGCGAGATAGTGAAACTATACAACGATCAAAATTAGGATATAAAAAACTGGCTCCGTGAAAAACCCACTTCTCATTTTCCGATTTCGAAAGTGTGTCTATATCAAGTATCACTTCCCAATTGGGAGATTCTTTAAAATACTCATTTAATGTCGTTCTACGCCAAATCCCGCGTTCGTTTTTCTCATCCTGCCAGAAATTATAAATGTAATTACCCCGGATACTGGGCGAGGCGATCCGATCTTTAGAATTATATATCTCTAAATTCCTTTTATTAATTTCTTGAAACACAGGATACTTCTCTAATATTGCAAGTGTTGTAATGTTCTGTGCTTTTACCCAATCAAGAGCCTTGGTACCATCAATCTCTTCAAGCCAAAGATATGGGTCATTTATTTCTTGTGCGTTTATACTTTTAGACATACAAAAAAGAATTATGAATGTAGTAAATATAAAAAGTCGATTTTTCATATTTGTAAATCCTTTCATTGAGGGGATTACTTGATCCTTCTATCTTTTGACCATTGAGAGATGGGCCACCATTGCATTTTCTTCAGGACTAATTCTCTGTTGCGCATTGCTGTAAACGGCATTTACTGCATAGGAGCAGTGTTACATCGAAAGATCGTAAAGAGCATTCTGCATGTTGTCCAAATGGTCTTTCTCAAAAAAGCAGGAGAATCATTTTTCCATTTATTAGTGTATACCATCTGCATATAGGATTAAGCTAATGATTTAAGTGATTGATTTCGTTCCATCGGCTTGTCCCAAATGAATCTCTTCAGGAAGCAGCCTGGTTAGGCTGCCCTTGATTCAAGTTTCCACATCTTCATCACGTCCAAAGATTTTTGGATATAGAGGATAAAGGAACCAGGATATAGATAGGAAAATCAGGATGACTGGATAAATCCAATTATTGTTGCTCCATTGTGCTTTGGCTGGAGATAACGGATCATATAGAACAGAAACCGTCCTTCCCATAGTCATTCCACCATGTTTTGGAATACGCTCATTGATTTGAAACGTTTGACCTTCAACATTATACTGAATAGTGAAGTAATGATCGCCAATTGCCACTACTTGTCCCTGTGTTTCGTCCGCCATTATGGCAAAGCTCAAATAATCCCATAGAAGGTATATACCAAGAACAAATCCAATAGTTGACGTAATAATTATAAACGCAGATTTTGGGTCACGTAGACTTTGGAGGATGTTCATTTGAATCCTCGTATTATGATAAACGAGATTACATTTGATCGTGAAGTTGCTCAACACCACCATGCCAATATAACGTGGTTGCGTTGCCGCATCGATAACTTTTGGCATAGCCACGGCTTCGCCGCAAAATGCACAACACGGCCTAAGCCAATTGAACACTCGCATCTGGAGAATTTTATTTACTTGTCCGAAGGACCCCTTCGGGGGCTCTTCCTTACTTACAATGGTTAGGCGCCACCTATGAACTTTTTATTTGTTTTGGGCTTCTTTCTTGTTATACGCAACGATAACATCACGCGATTTGACAACGGCTATTTGAACTTTGTCAATTGCATTCTTGAGCAAGTCAATATTGGCTTCCAACTTCTTCGCCATCTCATCAGAGTCATTCAGAAGCTTAGGCTGCATTCCTTCATCTTCGCTTGCTTTGAATGCTGCCGTAATCAGTCCTTGGATAGCATGTACATCACTTGCCATACCCATAGCAATTGGGTCCCGACGGTTAGCGATTACTTCGATCTGCCAGGCTACCTTGCTTAATTCGACCATTTGCGAATAGTATTGTTGTTGCATTTGGAATAATTCCAGCTGTAATGCCCCAACCTTTTTGATCTGTTCATTCGACTTACCACAGCCTGATAGTGTAAAGGCCACTACCAAACAGATTATTGAAAAAGTAATAGCTGGTTTCATGGCGTCTCCATTAAATTATTGAATGATATGATGAATTTGTAAACCAATTATTTATTGTAGTACTTAACGTAATCAAGCTCATTCTGTAGATATGAGTTACAGATGAGGGCGTTGGATCAAAAAATGATAGCAGCGATAAAACGAATTGCCTATCAGAAGATGATCCATTTCAAACTTAGTAAAAAGAATAATATGAATCAAAAGAGACAAATAAAAACGCCCGATCAGGAGACCGGGCGTTAACAGTTCATGGTTTATAAATTCGGAATTATTATCCTTAAATACACGGGAATAATACAAACCATTGGTAACTTATTTCATCAGAATCATTTTCTTCGTGGCTGTAAACGACCCTGATTGCATTTTGCAAAAATAAATTCCGCTGCCTACATTTATTGCATTCCAAGTTGCAGAATATGAACCTGCTTGTTTTACTCCGTTCACCAAGGTCGCAACTTCTCGTCCCAAAATATCATAAATTTTAATCGATACAAAGCCAGCTTTACTTATATCATACGTAAAGTTGGTAGTCGGATTAAATGGATTGGGATAATTTTGAAGTAGTCGATATTCCGAAGGTATTACTTGGGAATGAGATTGCACACTTGTTGCTATGGGTATTCCCCACCACATAAGTGAACCAACCGGTTGACCACCAGTTGCTGCGGTATAGATCGATGCAGTTATTGGATATTTGCAATCAAGTGTATCTGTCAGGTAAACGTAACCCCTACGATCCATATCAGGGGCTGCTGTGTTATTCACTTTGGTTTTATTAGCACCGGACGGAGACCTGTAATAAGCCATCGTGCCAGTCATCAACGCAGGTATGTTGTTCACATCAGCCGTTGTTGCCTGGAAGGCAGTAAGGGAATCTGTGCCTATTTTTTTACTAATGTGCCAAGGTAATGGAGATGGCAATTTAAGGACTGGATTTGCGCCTGCGTTAGTCCACCAAGTTTGTTCGGATGTTGTAATGCGATAATAATTATTCTTTATTGTCCAAGTTGTTGGCACTGTTGCGATTGCTGAGTCTGGGAAAGCATTAACTATTGTCATTCTTGCTAGTCCATTCAATGGATTATTCTCACCATTGTCTCCCATTTCGGCTTGACGTACAGCATCCGTATCATCTCCATATGCCCAAGGATTAACAAATAAATTATTCGTAATGCTAAATTTCCCTGACGTGTGACCAAAAGACAACATTCCATGGAATGCTGCTGAATTGACGCAGGTATTATGATCGAACTTCATGAATTTTATATTTGCAGTGCTGCTATAGTGACGAATAATACGATCTTGATTGTTTATAAACGTATTGTTCTGAAGAATCAACGAGTCAACCGATCCATTGCGGCAATCAACTGCTCTTCCGTTGCCGAGATCAGAATATAAGCGAGACCCCATATTTGCAAAAATTGAGTTTGTTATTTGCACAACTCGTGGAGCACTGTTTAGACGAAGGATACCTTGACCGCAATTTGTTATAATACAACTATCGATTGTGATGTTAAATCCAGGAGCAGTATTGAGAAGTATTTCTTCAAATAATGTACCAAGCATTGTCGAACCTACTGTTTCATCATATCCACTAATTTCTAGATTCGACAACCAAACATTTCCTGCTATTTGGACTAAATCTGAGACCTGAGTACCCGAGGAGCCCAATTTTAAGAAAATTGCAGCCGGATATCCGGATTTACCCTTGACAAAAGTACCATAAGACGATCTCATTCTTAATGTCCAGCCAACATTGTTAATATATGAATTTGCATAATATGCAGCATCTCGAGCCAGTACGTATGTTGTGGCGTCGGCAGTGCCGCGGCCTACTGAGTCAGCGGCTATGTATTCGTTCAAATATTTGCCCGACGCCGCGTATGTGGGCACATTGACAATACGGGCTGTTTGTGCATCAGCAATATAACTGAGGGCCGGCAATAAACAAATAATTGCAAAGACAATAAAACCATAGAATAATTGTTTCATTGTTACATCCTCCTGATATTGATTGATTAATGAATAATTTATTAAGTTACTTGCACTCCTAAATCTGCCGTCAAACCAAATTTTTCCCCTCCTATAATTCTTTTCTCTGTAGAACAGAACCATAGAATAATTATTCCATTGTAAAATCCTCCAGTTAATTATTTATGAATGAATTAGAAAGTTACCTGCACTCCTAAATCTGCCGTTAAACCATAGTTATCATTATGATACGGAAGTTCCAATCCCGTAATTCTATTCTTTACAGAGGTGCCCTCATCGGCATTCGTTAAATTATTTATATTGAGCACCACGGCAATATAACTTGCAAATTGTTGTTTGAGCGATAGATCCCATTTAGTTAAACTATTAGTGACGATATCAGTTCTTCCATCAGCCGAGTATTGGCTTGTATATGCACCCTGGAAAAAGAGAGAAATACGCGCAGAAAAACCGCCGATATCATAGCCAAGCGCTGCATTGCCAAAGAATTCTGGTTGTCCTTCTAATTTTTGTTTTGAATCAAAATATCTCGGCACCAGGCTTGCTGTATAAGTAGTTTAACCTCTAAAAGTTGTCGGTAGCCAAACCGTATCGTCGTTCACAAACGCTCGGATATAGGTTTCTGAATGAATAAGCGAAAGGTTATATGATATAACAAAATTCTTTAACAGGCCTGGAAGAAAATTCGTGTTAAATTGATGGGTGATTTCGAAGCCCCATACGCGTGTCGATTGTGAAGAACTATATGGATAGAAGAGATAATAAGATACTGTCGAGTTGAATGGATCTTGCCATTTTATCCCTACACTATCAAGATACTTTTGTCCATTTTGTGTAATGGCACCATCTACTTGCATTTCACTTGCATAATGAAACATATCTTTAATCTCTTTATAAAAAGCAGAGATGGTAAACAATCCTATATCGTTGCCAAAAAAAGATGCGTTAACTTCATAATTCCATGCTTTTGCATCAGGGAGATCTGGGTCACCCGCCACTATCGATGTTCCATACTGCGCTGGAACGCCCTTAGGTAAATCTGAGGCTGAAGTTCTTGCGAGGAATTGATTCAACCTGTAATTGAAATCGGGCCTTGCCAATGCTCTATAGGCGGCAAGACGTACATTCATGAAATCGGCCGGTTTCAAGGTTAATTGTGCATTCGGGAGCCAAATATTTTCTGTGTGTGCGGCAGTTGTATCGCTTAAAATGCCCCTAACAGTAGGATACCCTGTTAGCGCTGTTTTCGAATATTCCGAAGTGTAGTTATCATTTTCAGATTCTACTCTAACACCCAGGATGAGGGTAGTCGTTTGTCCGATATTCAAAGTATTCATGAGATAACCGGCTGAGACTTGTTCTTCAATATTATAGCCCTCAGCGCCTATCTCATCATCCGGTGTATATTCGCTTAAAGAACCGTTAATTCCATTTTTATTAATGTTCCACCATGCACGTAAATCATTATCGTTGATCAAGGGATAAAGTAGATCTCCGTTATAAAGAGTCCGTGATGGCGGTATGGGGTCTAGAAAATATGTAAGGAGTACTTTAGAACCTTGTGTGAGATTATCATTTTGAAAAGGTGTTCCTGAAAAATTCTTTGGCCCTAATGTTGAATTTAAATATACTCCAAACTGCTCATAATTCGCAGTTAATTGACTCTCATCTTTTGATCGATCCTTGTCTCTATATTTTCCCCCAAACTTTATTTCACCAGACAATTCATTTCCGATAGTATATTGATCACTCAAATCAAGATGTGCAGTCTTTTCTTTATCAAGATTTGCTTCTTGAGTGTAATATGACCATACCATATATGCTGCTTGAAAATTATTAAGAGCATACTGAATGTACGTGTTTGCCGGTCCTTTTGGATATTGTCCAGGGATCTGAGCCATTCCTGAAGTGGCAACACCTCCGGAGCTTGCACTTGGTTCATAGAAATCACAATAAAAGTCATAAGGATAATCAGATTTGGATTGAGAGAAAGAAACTCCCCATTCTGCAGTAATACCAAACAAATGATTTTTTCCGCTAATAGAGCTGTTAAAATTTGAAGTTTCTTGTTGTTGATCTCTAAGAAAATACAAGGGACCAAGGGTCGCATCAGTTGGGTAATTTCTACTATCGGTAGTAAAATCTCGAGTAGTTTTATTATAGATGTTGCTAATTTTTATGGATCCATTGTCCGGAGTGTTTATATCAAAAATTACGCTGCCACCCTCTCTTTTTCTCGTTTCATCGACATATTGCAGTGTTAAATTTTTCAACGTGTAATCTGTGTAATTGCTGGGCGAAAAATCATATGTCAAATCAGTGCTTTCGGCGCTTCTATCTCTCTGTTCAAGGTTGCCGGATAGCTGCACACCAAGCACATCATTAAAAAATCGTTCGCCATACTTTGCAGAAAAATCATATTGGTTTAGTGTTTTATTGAGTTTCTCATAAGCGCCTTTCGCATTTATTTGGACGGATCGTTCTGCCGGCGCGTTTGGTGTTATGAGATTTACTGAACCAGCTATAGCATCTGCATCTTTATCCGGTGTTAATGCTTTATAAAGTTCTATACCGGCTAATGAACCTTGAGACATCATGCTAAGGTCAACACCTCTGGCATCCGCCTCGGTTGCGGGTACTCTGACGCCATCTAAAGTAACAGTGCTGAATCCGGCACTCATACCTCGCAGAACAATTGTGGTCGCTTCACCGCCTGAACGCTGTAATGCAACACCAGGCAAACGTCCTATAGCTTCTGCGGCATTTGCGTCTGGCAATTCTTTAATCTTCTCTGTTGAAACAACATTGACCATAGTATTTGCCGTAAGCTGCTGGTTTATAGCTGCTTGTTGACCACGTGCTTGTCCGGTAACAACAACCTCTTCACCTTGGATAACCGTTGGCTTCAATTGGAATTTTCTTGATGCTTCCTGCTTTATGGAAAAATCAATTTTGCTGATCAATGGCTCATAACCAACACATGATATTTTTACATCAAAGGTACGTTCAGGGATTCCGAAGATTAGAAATTTACCATCGATATCCGTTGCCCCACCTATGGATGTACCTTGTATAGTCACGTTTACTCCAATTAACGGCTCATTATTTGAAGCATCTGTTACGGTACCTTTTAAGGTTGCTTGTCCAAATGCGATTATCGGGACAAAGACTGTAAGGAACAGAATTCTTTTTAAAGAGTATAATACTGGCATAGTGCACCACTCCTTATTATAATTGATCACAATATTGGATTTCTTTAAACGACAGGCAGATGTGAACAGTTTTTTGTTTCTCATCTTGTATGATATCTTACAAGGTGAATTTATATATTATTTATTAACCTGTCAAGCAAAATCCTTTCGTTTAGATATCTGAACAATACTATATATTCAATCGTCTTTTAAAAAGGACAATGTCAGATGAGAAATTGACAATAGATTCTTTTTCAATTGGTGCATGAAACACCCCTTCTACATTTATTAAACACTTCTGCTGCTCTTACTTCGTAGAAATGCCGCTCGCGTAACATGATGCGGTCAATGCATAATATTACGCACTTCAGTATTTTAAAAACTTTAATGAAAGAAGGGGTGTACCAGGATGAATAACACTATCATAAATGGATGTCACCTTCATCGATGCACCAAGAGTTGCAATTCATCTTAACCAATGCTCATTATAGTAAGACAATTGAGCTTGAAGAACTCCCTATGGAGATGGATCAACAATGTGAGATTTATTGAAGGCGTTAGTTAGACGCAAAACCCTTTACTACTCCATATATGCCGCGACTGTTTTTACAGATATTTCAAGCATATCTGCTATTTCAGCATATTTCATATTTTAGTATCTGCGAACCTCACTACCAATAGTGTAAGTTTTAAGAAATTTGGCAGGCTACTTTTAAGAACTCAAACGAATCATTCTATCTATTTTCGTCAAACGAATATAAGGGCGATTACAACAATATTACTTTCGTTCTATCGATAAGATTAGTACTGCAAGAATTTTTTTGTGTGTTCTTTCCGATAATATCATTGAGCATCCTTTAATATTACCAGTTTGATACGAAGCTGTAGATTAGCCAAGCACCTGCCACTGCTATAAGGTCTAAAGAAGAATTCCGATCGAGGCATCTGGAGTTTCCTTCATAGGCATCGAGCAGACAATATATCCTATGAATATTTTAGTATTTCAATGTATTTACATTTTAAACGAATTGGAATCAGAGTTGATTGAAATAATCGCGTTGGTCGTACTAATTTGAATGGTGTAAAGCAGGCGTATATATTCTGAAATTTCCACTGGCTTGCAGCATAGCTAACATGTACAGCAAACCGTCATAATATCGGTATTCTCCGCTGGGAATTTCAGCATTCCACAATTCTTCAACAAAATCTTTTCGGTTTACATTTGTAGAGGCAAGAGCTGCAACCGCATTCATTGCAACTAATCCTATGCCATGATCACTTGAAAGTTGCTTCCCATCTAATGTGTACAAGCTACCGTACTTTTTTATTCCTTCGGAATAGAAGAAATTCAGAAGTCTGTTACTTTGTGCTACTTCCCATTCATCCTTTGCGAACCACAAATAATCAATAGCTACATTTGCCGCAACGCGCCAAGCATCATACTGAAAATTTTCAGATCCACCCGGCCACGGCTTATGAGGAGTACCGTTAAACTTTGCATAATCAGGAGCAAGACCTGTATTTCCATTGATTGTTTTTTTAAATAATCGGCGGCTGGCGGACGCCGCTTCATACCAAAACTGTGTATCCTTTTCTGCCCATCGTGCCCAGAGTTCATAAAAATGTGGAAGATGATACGACGGATCGGTGAACCCCGATGATCCCTTGTTGGGCACAAACACAATCTGGTATTCCTTAGTATTAAATAGATTCGTTACGCTTCCGTCGTTGTCAGCATCGGTTTCTTTATGAAGCATAACGTTGAGGAGCTGCTGCGCCTCTGCGTTGTAATTATAAATTCCTTCGCCATTACCCCATCGCGCCGATGCAAAAAAAAGCGCCATCGTAAACCATTCCTCACCATCCGCCGCTGTGCTATGATCTATGATCGTTCCATCAGGTTTGCATAGCCATGCAAAATAATCTTTGCATGGGCCGTTTCGATGCTGCATAAATGTTTTTGCCCACTTCCATAAACAGTCAAATTCGTTTTTTTTGTTCAACTGAACTGCGATCATCATGCCGTATGACATGCCTTCCGTGCGAACATCTCGATGGGAAACATCTTCGATGTAAGCCATATCTTTTCCCGCGGGGAAATAGATACGCTGTGTACTATCATCACCATAAAATAATTGGTGAAAGGCACTATCCACCCTGGCTTGCACTGTGTCCTTTGGCATTCCTAGTAATTCTGAAAAGAGATTTTTATAATCGCCCGAATTAAAAGCGCCTACACGGTTGGATTGTTGCGAAGTATCCTTAGGATCGCAAGAATATAGAAATTCATGAACACACATAAGCTGCAAGACCATAACGAAAGCGATTTGCTCTGAGTGTGACATTCATTTTAAATTTATTCAAATGGATTCTCTGTTGGATACATCATTCCTTTTGGCTGATTAAAAGAGACTTCTTTGATACCAAGCATTTTGCTGGCTGCAAAAAGAGTCTTACCGGCATGCTTGAATGCAACCGCCGTGTGATGAGGAAAATGTTTTTCAATAAGCACATGACGATAAAATCTTCCCATCTCATTTATTGCAAACACACCTATCGATCCGAAAGATTTTGGATTCACTTTTAACACTTCACCGTTTGCAACATACGCACATATCTTTGCATCGGCTGTGGATTGCGCACGGAAAATGGCAATCGGTCCAGATTTAATTTGTCCTTCTAATGTACCGCGCGTTACATTGGGTTTTTTTCCTGGTTCCATCAGACGATGCATAATCAATTGGTACTGCATAACCGGCTTTATCATGCACGATGAAGAGGTATTCCCACAATGGAATCCCATCCAGAGATCGGTCAAATCGTATGTTCCAATCTCCTTTTTATTTTCCTTGTACATATCTTTTGGAACAGAATTATTGATATCCAAAATTGTTGGAGGCAGTTCTGTTGCACAGATGACCATGTATTCACTCAGAGTCCCATAAATGTCTGTTTCACAGGCAACCGGTATTCCCTTTGTAGCCAAGCGTGAATTCAGATAGCAGGGCACATGACCAAAGTATTTCTCGAAAGCAGGCCAACATTTATTAGCAAACGCGGCGTATGTTGATGTTCCAAGATTTGCCTGCATAAATTTTTCTAAGGCAAATTCATATTGGGCAAGTTTTTCCAATAGATCGGGATATGTATTTCCCTTTCCAAGTTCTTTACCCATTTCAGCTACAATTCGTTTTATTTCTGGATTCCCATTTTCAGCCTGGACGATATCCAGAAGGTCGAGTTCGCTGTTTTCCATTATTTCAACACCAAGATCATACAAGGGCTGGATAGGGGCATTACATGCTAGGAAGTCAAATGGACGTGGCCCGAATGACATAATTTTCAGATTCCGAACACCAATAACAGTACGGGCTATCGGAATAAAATCTGCAATCATTGTTGCAATATCCTTCGAATCACCAACCGGATATTCCGGTATGTGCACATTCAACCTTCGTAAACCAATATTGTAAGACGAGTTCAACATACCGCAATATGCATCGCCGCGACCGTTGATTAAATCCTTTCCTGTATCCTCTGCAGCAACAGCAACCATAACCGGTCCGCCAAATTTTTTAGCCAGCATGGTAGTTGGCCCTTCAGGGCCGAAGTTTCCAAGATAGAGTACTAATGCATTAATTTTAAATTTCTTTATTTCATCAAGCGCTTTTAAAACATCACGCTCGTTCTCAACAATCGTATCGATTTCAACAACAGGCACATTATTTTCTTTGCAGGCAGCAACTACGTTTTTACGGCGTTTACGGGAGAGTTCAATAGGAAAACAATCACGGCTTACTGCAATAATACCTAATTTTACTACTGGAATATTTTGCATAAACATAACTCCTCTTATTTTTTCTTTTGGCCGAAATAAGCATTCGGCCCATGTTTTCATTGATAATGTTTTTCTTGAATAAAAGACGGAAGCTGATGAAGATCAGGATTCATTTGCAAAGAATCCAATGCTATCTGCGCCACATGTTTAAGAATTCAATAATCCTCTTGTTCGCTAAAGTTACTTCCTGTATGATGCTTCGTTCCAGCGAAGTTCCTTTTAAATTCAGAGATCTGCGTTTGATCATCGATCAGAAGATATTCAATATCTGCGATTTCGGCAAAGTCTTCCATATAGTCTGCAGTTATAGCCTGACTAAATCCAGTATGATGCGCACCACCAGCCAGTATCCATGCTGCAGCACCTATCTGAAGGTTGGGTTTAGGTATCCACATCGCACGGGCTACCGGCAATTTCGGTAAAGGTTTGTCCGGTGGAACAACTATCACTTCATTGACGATGAGGCGGAATCGATTTCCCATGTCTATTATAGAAGCATTCAACGCTGGTCCATTCGGTACATTGAACACCAGCCGCGGTGGATCGTCTTTTCCTCCGATGCCAAGTTTATGTACTTCTAATGAAGGTTTACCTTCTGCAATGGATTCGCATACTTCCAGCATGTGCGCACCTAACACTTTCATGCCCGCAGGATTTAAGTGATATGTATAATCTTCCATAAACGAAGTTCCACCTTTTAGTCCCGAAGCCATGACTTTTATTGCCCGCACCAAAGCGGCAGTTTTCCAATCTCCTTCTGCTCCGAATCCATATCCATCTGCCATCAAACGCTGAACCGCAAGGCCCGGGAGCTGTTTGAGTCCATGCAAATCTTCAAATGTAGTCGTAAATGCTTTAAACTTGCCTTCCGAGAGAAATGCGCGCATTCCTATTTCAATACGAGCCGTCTCACAAAGGTTGGAATATCGTTCGCCGCCTTTTTTTGCAGCAGCCGCAACTGTGTATTTGCTTTCGTATTCGGCAATCAATTTGTTGATGTCTGCATCTGAAACTTCATTGATGCATTTTACAAGATCGCCAATTCCATATCCATTGACTGAATACCCAAAACGAAGCTGAGCTTCGACTTTGTCACCTTCTGTCACTGCCACTTCGCGCATGTTGTCCCCGAAGCGGGCTATCTTTCCGCCCTGTGCATCAGCCCATGCAGAAGCAACACGCGTCCATATATTGAGTTGTTGCTGAACCGATGCATCTTGCCAATATCCAACGATCACTTTACGTTTCTTACCCATGCGACTACAGATGAATCCGAATTCTCGATCACCATGCGCCGCTTGATTCAAATTCATGAAATCCATGTCTATAGTATCCCATGGAATATCACGATTCGATTGAGTGTGTAGGTGCACGAATGGTTTTGTCAGTGTTTTTAATCCGCCGATCCACATTTTCGCTGGAGAGAAAGTGTGCATCCACATAATCATTCCGATGCAGCTCGGCTGAGAATTTGCTTCGAGACAAAGTGTATGAATAGATTCCGGAGTTGTTAATACGGGTTTGAAAACAATTTTTACGGGAATAAGCCCTGAAGCATTCAAGCCATTGACAATGGCTTGCGAATCCTGAGCAACTTGTCGGAGTGTATCCGGACCATATAAATGCTGGCTGCCGGTAGCAAACCAGACTTCATTCTGTTTAAGATCGATCATAATTATCCTTTGGAATCAAATGTACGGAAAATATTATTTTTGGCCATAATAAGCATTCGGCCCATGTTTTCGTTGATAATGTTTTTCTTGAATGAATGATGGAAGCTGAACAAGATTGGGATTCAATTGCAACGAACCCAATGCCATCTGTGCCACATTTTCTAATATTAGGATATTTTTCATTGCATCATTTGCACTCGTTCCCCATGCAAATGGCGCATGTCCGCCAACCAAAACAGCAGGCATGCTTTCAGGATCCAGGTATGTGAACCGTTCGATAATAACTGAACCGGTATTTTCTTCATATTTACTCTCAACTTCTTCCTTTGTCAGGAATCGAGTAACAGGAATAGAACCGTTGAAATGATCGGCGTGCGTTGTCCCAAAACATGGTATTTCCTTACAAGCTTGCGCAAACATTGTTGCATATATACTATGTGTATGTGCAATTCCACCGATGGAAGAAAAGTTCTTGTATAATCGAAGATGCGTCGGCAAATCTGAAGATGGGCGAAGTTTTCCCTCTACAATCTTTCCATCGAAATCCACTACGACCATATCAGCAGGCTTCATAATTTCATAATCAACGCCGCTCGGTTTAATCACTACATATCCATCAGCACGGCTGATACCGCTAACATTTCCCCACGTGAGTATCACAAGCCGATTCCGCAGCAAATCGATATTTGCTTGAAACACTTCTTCCTTCAATTGTTTGAGCATGTCAGTTCCTCGGCAGCCATACTTTCATAGTCCCTGCACCACGATTCGACCACGCATAATAGGGAATCGCTGTAAATCTTCGTTCCGCCGTATTACCTTTAGCTGGAATCTCACCCGATATGATATTTACTCCTTGGAGTAAATCATTCCGTTTTTCTACTTTTAACGCGGCATCATCAGGTAGAGTAAGGTTGTCTAATTGATTATTGTTATCTATTCCTTCTACACAATATACTATAGGTCCATATTCAAGTGCAGTCAGATTTTCATCATCCTTAATTCTTTTGTCAGCTATGACTCGACGAATTTTCATAGGTAAGCTAATATTAATGCTGTCCCCTGACTCCCATCTTCTTGTAATTATCGCATATCCACGATCGATAGAGTAGTTTATTTTTTCTCCGTTTAATGTAAGAATAATGTCGCTGCTTACAGTATCAGTATATGTATAGAGGTTACTTGGCAGAACTTCATTTCGCGCCCAGCCGGGTATTCGAAACTTCAAAGTAAACTGTTTACTTTCATTTGGTCTAACTACTAATTTTATTTCTCCCTTCCATGGGAAATCAGCCTGCTGTTCAATCATAACATTTTTATTTTCCAGGCTCACTGTTGCATTACTGGATGCATAAAGATTAACATATAGAGTATCTTTTTGTACAGCATATATCAAACCTGGCAAAGAAGGAATAAAACGGATGAGGTTCGTAGGACAACATGAGCAATCGAACCATGGTTGACGGGTTCCTGCACCGCAATTAAACTGGAATATTCCATCGGCTTCAAGTGGATTCACATAAAAAAAGTTTTTACCGTCGAGTGATAATCCGGAGATCAGTCCATTGTATAGTGTACGTTCAATTATATCAAAATACTTCGCATCTCCAGTAAGCATGAACAAACGATTGTTCCAATAGACATCGCCTATTGATGCACAGGTTTCATTGTATGCTTTCAGGTTTGGAAGTTCGTAATCACTGCCTAACGATTCACCATCGTGCTTAGCACCAATACCGCCGGTAAGTGACATTTTTTTCTCCACCATATTTTTCCAGATGTCGATGACCGCCTTCAGGTACGCTGAATCATCGTACATCGCAGCAACATCAGTCATGCCAGCATACATATAGACTGCCCGCACTGCATGTCCAACAATTTCATGTTGTTGAATAACAGGTTTATGATCCTGACTATACTCGCCATAGAGATGATGAGTGGTTGAATCGCCTCTCCAATCAAGAAAGTTCTTAGCAAGTTCTAAATATTTCTTGTTGTGAGATACTCGAAAAAGTTTTATCAATCCTGTTTCAACGATCTGATGACCCGGTGGTATTGTGAGCTTACCAACACCAAAACTGTTCACCAATAAATCGGCATTTTTGATCGCTATATCAAGGAAATTTCGTTTGCCTGTCGCATTATAATGAGCTACTGCGGCTTCAAACAGATGACCGCTGTTATATAGTTCATGACTGCTTGATTCGCCAGTCCATCGCTTCCCAGTTTTCTCTACCCATGGTGCCGGAGGGTTTGTCGGGTCAATAGTGAACCAGGTCGTAATATATCCGTCAGGTTCCTGGCCGATTCTTATAATATCAATAACCGAATCAAGATAGGCATCTAACTCCTTGTTAGGTGTACTAGTTAAAGAGTTTGAAGCACCTTCGATAATTTTATATATATCGCTGTCGTCGAAAGGCATTTTGCCCCTGGTTTTTCCTTGCATTTTTCTACCGGCAATCAGGAAGTTTTCAATTCGTCCTTCTTGCCGACATTTATCAAAACCAAAAGCAATGGTGGTGTTCTGTACTGTCTGGATTTTAGGTAGCCAAAAGTCGTCGCAAATTTTTACTCTGTTAATATCAACCATCGAAATAGGATAATCCGCATACCTATTTTGCTGCCCATAACATTGTGCAAAAAAAAACATAAATAAATATAAAACCGATAATTTCTTCATGTTCTTCGAATCAGAGTAAGTAAATAATCAGCACGTATAGATCATCAACTGACGACTTACTTAGTTCTTCGAACTTCATCCCGTAGCTGCAGCAATTCTTTCATCACATTAAACATATTCCCATTCCATTGCTTCGTACCGAATCCATCATGCAACTGCCTATAGAGTGCATAGAGTTTTTTATAGGTCTCATGATTCTCTTTGATCGGAATATATACCTTGCCGCTTCCTGTCATAGCCTGTATTGCTTCGTCGACAGTATCGTATCCGCCACCATTCTTTCCGGCGGCTACAGATGCAAAGATGCCCGCGCCCAAGGCTGGCGTTTGTTCGCTACGGGAAATCTTCATAGAGCGTCCTGTAATATCCGCATAAATCTGCATCATCAATTTATTCTTCATTGCCAATCCGCCGCAATTGACCACTTCCTTTACTTTCACACCATATTCTTCAATGCGGTCGATGATTGCCAGTGCGCCGAATCCGGTTGCCTCAATCAAAGCGCGATAAATTTCTTCCGGTGTTGAATGCAGCGATTGGCCTATCAGCATACCGCTCAATCGAACATCGACGAGGATTGTCCGGTTGCCATTATTCCAATCGAGGGCAAGCAATCCGCTTTCACCTGGCAATAATTTCGATGCTACTTTTTCAAGATTCTTAAATTTCTCGTCTTGTGTTTTTCCGTATGATTCATTAACAAGATTGTTGACAAACCAGAGAAATATATCTCCCACACCGGATTGGCCTGCTTCTATGCCATAATACCCATTCATTACCGAGCCATCGACGATACCGCAGACACCGGGAATATCATTCAGGTGCTCTTTGTGAGGATGAATCATAATATCACACGTACTTGTTCCGACAATTTTCACAAGTGTGCCTATAGAAATTCCAGCTCCGACGGCTCCCATATGTGCATCGAACGCACCAACTGCAACGACAACATTCGGGGAAAGTCCTAAGGTCTTTGCCCAAGCAGGTGAAAGAGAACCAACTCGTTGTTCTGCAGTGCAAGCTTCGTCAGAGAGCCGGCTTCGCAATACTCCCAGGCCGGGTGAAAGTGCTTCAAGAAATTCAACATCGGGCAAACCGTTCCACTCTTTATTGAACATTGCTTTGTGGCCAGCCGCGCAAATACTTCTTTTCATATTCTTCGGAGAAAGATCACCGGTCAGTACTGCAGGAATCCAATCGCAGATTTCTACCCAGCTTTGAGCTGCTTCAAAGACTTCTGGTGCAACATTTTTACAATGAAGAATTTTACTCCACCACCATTCAGAGGAATACGTGCCCCCAATTTTTGCTAAATACTGCGGGCGAAGTTTCGCGGCAGTTTCGGTAATGAGAGCAGCTTCTGCAAAACCTGTATGATCCTTCCACAGCCAAACCATAGCGGCTGGATTTTTCTTAAACTTCTTATCGAAACACAAAGCTTGACCATCGGCATCCACCGGCATCGGGCTGCTGCCTGTAGTATCGACTCCAATCCCGATAATATCGGTAGCATTGAAATTTTTCTTTACTGCTTTTGCTTTTTTCAATGCGCTTTTAATTGTTGCTTCAATTCCTTCGATATAATCAGCGGGATTCTGCCGTGCCAGATGAGGATTGGCAGAATCCACAATTACTCCATCTTTGCCGGATGGATATGGAAACACATGACTTGCCAATTCTTTTCCATTGGCAACATCAACAATTAAAGAACGGCAAGAGTTTGTTCCAAAATCCAATCCTATAACGTATTTGCTCATATTCGTCTTGGTTACAATGAATGAAAAAACTGCTGCTCGTGAACAACCGAGCAGCAGATCAATTCTTAGATTATGCTACTTTTTTCTTCCACGGCCTGAATGCAATAAAATAAATTAGACCGATAATGATAAGCAATGCTCCCCACCATACTCCAAAATGCAATTCACGCAACACGATTGCGTGCGATTGCGATGGGAAGAACCAATCATACA
The DNA here is from genome assembly GCA_963727825.1 of Ignavibacteriota bacterium. Lineage (GTDB taxonomy): Bacteria > Bacteroidota > Ignavibacteria > UBA10030 > UBA10030 > Fen-1298. The sequence continues at coordinate 478,207 of CAVSHO010000009.1, forward strand.
CATTCGAAATAAAAATGATAATACCATAAATTAATAAGAGTGCACCGATAATAAACCAAATCGATATTTTATGCCGACCAACCATTTTATCCTCCTACCAGAAAATAATATTGAGCGCAAGAAATACGACAAAGATTACCGCTGCCCAAACAATGGGGCGTTTGTAAAACGGTATATCGCCTTCCGAAGGTATTTCTGTGCATCCTCGCACCAATCCCACCAATTCGGATTCGGGTTTGGGTTTTGTCATATAACTTACAACAACTGTTACGATCACACAGATCAACCATGACCATAATGCACGGTACATATTTTCCGCCATGTCTTTTGCATAAGGCGAAAGCGCAACGTATTTCAACGCGCTTGAATCAATTTTGACCCATGCCCACATGGCAACGGATGAACCGATACCAGCGAACAATCCCCAGAAGCCAGCCGCTTTCGTTGCACGTTTCCATAACATTCCAAGGATCACTGTCCCAAATAACGGCGCGATAAAGAAACTGAAAAGCGCCTGAACATAATCCATAATGCTCGCAAATTGCTGCACAAGGTACACGGTACCTATACTGACAAAAACACCGATGACGGTGCACCACCTGCCGATTTTCACATAGTGTGCATCTGTTCCTTCATTCTTCGTTAACTTGAGATGTATGGGTTTATAAATATCATACGTCCATACAGTGGCAAATGCACTAACATTGCCAGCCATACCGGACATAAATCCTGCAATAAGCGCGGTAACACCAAGCCCCAATAATCCCGGACCGGCATATCGCGCAAGCATCAGTGGAAGTACTTCATTATATGTCTGGGCACCCGCTGCAATCGCCTGTTTATCATTTTCTCCAACGAGACCTGGAAGAACAGCCAATCCCAGTAGACCCGGAAGAATAACGATGAGCGGAACAAACATTTTAAACCCTGCACCAATAATTGGAGCAAGCTTTGCTGAACGTAGATCGCGCGCGGACAGGACACGCTGTACCACAAGAAAATCTGTTGTCCAGTAACCAAAGGAAATTATCAATCCCAAACCGAATACAATCCCAGTCCAATGAATGCCCATTGGATTATCAGTGAATGACCCTGTCGTGCTCCACAGATGTGTGTAATCGCCTGCAGGAAAGTTATGGTGAATGCGCGCAACCATGCCCCCCCAACCTCCCGTTTCAATCATTCCGACAATGGGAACTATTAATGCACCAAGCCAGATCAACATAAACTGCAGCACTTCATTAAATATCGCAGAGAGCAATCCGCCAAGCACCACATATACCATCACGGTCAGCGAGGAAACCCATATACTAAAATTAATATCCCAGCCAAGCACTACCTTCATCACGATAGCCATCGAGTACATATTGATGCCGCTCATGAAGACTGTCATAAATCCAAAAGAGACCGCCGAAAGCTGGCTGGTGCCTTCACCGTAACGCAGCTTCAAATATCCCGGCACTGAGTGAGTCTTGCATATATAATAAAATGGCATCATCACAATGCCGAGAAATAGCATAGCCGGAATAGCGCCTATCCAGTACCAATGCGTCGCAAGAATTCCGTACTGGTACGACGCTGCAGCCCAACCCATCAATTCTAACGAACCCAAATTGGCTGCAACGAATGAAAGTCCGGCAATCCATGCCGTCATTTCTCTTCCTGCCATAAAAAAATCGTCGCCGGTTTTCGTAAATCGTAAAAGATAATATCCGATCCCCAGCACAGACAAGAAATAAATAACAATAAGAAGCGAATCCACCCCCCCCAGTGACATAATACTTGAGGGGTTGGCAAACAGCAATACGAGATGTGAATGAAGATTCCCTGGCATAACTCTCCTTATTTTTCAATGATTGTTAATAGAGTTACTTGGTTGTAAATTTATAAATTGTTGTTTGATGATAAACTTCACCCGGTTTAAGAGTGGCGGAGGGAAATTCCGGTTTATTAGGAGAATCAGGATAGCATTGAGCTTCTAAACATAAGCCTGTTCTGACGTTGATAGGATACACCTTTACCTTTTGCAGTTCCATCGAGGAAATTACCGGAATAAAATTGAAGTCCAGGTTGATCGGTGTAAACGGTCATCAGGCGTCCGCTCTTTTGTTCATACACTTCCGCCGCTTTTCGCACCTTCCCTTTTGTATAATTTTTAATGACCCAGTTATGATCGTATCCTTTCCCAAAGATCAACTGTTCAAACTGATCGTTGATTCGTGCACCGATTGCAGTCGGGGTTCGAAAATCCATCGGTGTGTTTGAAACGTCCATAAATTTTCCAGTTGTAATGAGTCCTTTATCGATGGGAGTGAAAGAATCAGCTTCAATGGTTAACAGATGATCAAGGATCGTGTTGTTAAGTGAACCAGATAAGTTGAAATAAGAATGATGTGTAGGATTAAAAATCGTTGTCTTATCTGTTGTTCCTTCATACACAATACGCAGCTCATTTTTATCCGTCAACGTATAGGTGACTGAGAGCGTAACAGTACCAGGATATCCTTCCTCGCCATCCTGACTGATATATGTCAGTCGTAGCGATGGGCCGGCACTATTATGAACAGTCTTTGCAGTCCAAAGCTTCTTACTAAATCCTATTCTCCCGCCATGGAGATGATTTACACCATCATTGACCGTAAGCTGATACTTTTTGCCTTCAAGTGTGAATTGGCCTTTGCCAATCCGGTTGCCATAACGCCCGACAATAGTGCCGAAATAATTCGTGCTATGTATATATCCTTTCAGTGAATCATATCCAAGGACAACATCTTCATATTTTCCATTACGATCCGGCATCGTCAGTGAAGTGACTGTCGCTCCAAAGTTGAGGACTTTCAAGATCGCACCAGATTTGTTCGCTAAAGTATATTGATATACTTCGCGCCCATCTGGAAGCTTTCCAAAAAGAGTTTTTTCAATTATAGCATTATCCTTTTTGATCGCTGTAAAAGAATATAAAACATTCACTCCGGTGAGAAAAACACATAACAATACCATCTTTTTCATACTCTATCCTTTCAATTGACTATACATTTTGGTTTTAGAGATTGTATAAAATACTATTCACAGAGTACAAATGCAAGCTTGTATTATACTTTTCTCCTGTATTCATGTTTGAATATGGGCGGGCATTTCTTTCTCCCGAAAATATTTTCATAGTGAATCTGCGAATACATTAATTAATATTTACTGTCGAACTTTTTTATTCTGGTAAAATACATCATCCTCCATAATGCTGTTTGCACAACTCCATTTCTTCCTCTATAAATCCGTATACTCATATTTCGGAAAGAATGATTGATATATATCTATTTATTTCTTGATATATTTTGATATATATCGTATTATTAGGCTGGAATAAATAATGGCAACCTTAGCAGAAATTCGTAAGGCAAAGCAATTGAAAACGGTGGATATGGCCGTTCAGCTTGGGATATCTCAGGGATATTATTCCAATCTCGAGCGAGGAAAACGCCCATTTAATGACGCCCTTCTAAGAAAAACCGCCAAAGCACTTAGAGTTCCTTTGAGTACCACACGTGAAGCCATTAAATCACATCCTCATGACTCGTACACGTTAAAAAGCTGGATGTCCTCTATTAAAATTAACGGCTTGCCGCTGATCAAGGCATTTCAATATTACACTGAAGCGCATGAGATAGAAGTCCAGGCACTTGATGATACAAAATTGAAAAAGAAAATGAAGGAATTTATTGAAGCGAACATTGGTTATTCTGTTTTAACGGAACTCTCGGAAAACAAAGTATTATTGAATCACATGCGTGAAATACTAGGCAGTTAATCGACTCTTCTTGAGAACGCTGTCTCAAAAAAATGAACAAAATACAACTGGTGGTATGCATATGAATACAATCGAAAAAATGCGGGAGGTCGCCGATTTGCTGGTCGATCAAAGAAAATTCAATGAAGCATATACTATCTTTGATGAATTGTACCGTCAAATCTGGAGTATCTTTGGGACAGTACAATGCAACTTATCAGCATATTCTAACAGCTACCTTAGACCAAGAATTTCTTCCGATTATCTGCTTAGGAAACAATATCCCGAACCAGCTGTCAATGTACTATGCGCTAGAATATATAACATAAACCTTTCTTTAATGCTCAACGAGTTCATCCAGGTTATGCAAGGCCATCTCCAATGTATCAGCTCATCATTGCAAGTGCGTAAAGAGATTGCTCCCGATGTCGTTTTAAATGAATTTGCGGTTCTCTATACGCTTGCCCTGCAACCTATTCAACAACGGAAACTTATTCCTATCTTCTCAATCGCTACGGCTGTAGTTGACAGGAGCAATAGAGTAAGGCGTATCATATCAAATTATCCTCGAATTTATGTCGAAAAACTTCTGATAGAAGATGCTCAAAAATGTAAGGATGATAAATTGAAATCAATCAATCGTCTATTGCTTGATTATCTTTTAAATATAGGGGAACGTAAAACAGAACTATTTAGAAGATTGTCGTGTATTGTAGGCCCTTCCTATTATCGATTTCAATATAACCGGTATCGTTCCGATCGATATGATAAATACGAACAATATGAGCGCTATGAAAGATATGGACAGTATGCTTCTTCTTCCTCTCATAAATTTTATTCGACGACTGCTACTGACGAAGAAAAAAATGCATACTATGGACAATTAATCGGTTTAATGGGAAAAGTTACAAAGGAACAAATCCGTTCAAAATACATTGGCTTGATTTCTCTCTATCATCCGGATCGGGTTCAACATTTAGGCCCTGAATTTAAAAAATTGGCCGAAACAAAATCAAAGGAAATTAACGCGGCTTACGATTGGCTGAAATCAAAATACCATATATAATTTTATCTCTGAAACACCACTGCAATTGATATTTTCTTAGAATGAACATCTCAATCGTCATAATCCCTATCTGATTTTCCCCCTCCTGCTCCTGTTAATCTTTTCCCATTCGAAGCAATTCCAGTACTGACAGTCGCAATTTCTTAGCTTCATAAACATTTCATCTCGATGTTCAGAGGTGTTGTCAAACAAGACATAATTCGATCAGACAATCAATAGGAAGGAACCTTCCCTGCAACCTTTCTGAGTATCTATCGTATGTAATTACATCATTATCTATAAATCGGAGGAAATCATGCGGCCGCTCTTATTCATAACAATTCTCTTGTCGGTATTTATTTCATCCGCGATATCCCAATCTTCTCGGGAAATCACTAAAACCATCCCGCTCAAATCGGATGGACTTCTCATCATTGACACCTACAAAGGAAGCATTACTGTCACCACTAATGACAAACCGCAGGTTGAGGTGAACGTAAAGATAGAATCGGACGATGTAGATTCCCGGGATGCCGAACGAGATGTACAAGATACAGAAATTGAAATTCACAGCACCGACAGAGAGGTAAGACTTCATACTAATTATAAGAAAGTTGAGCGAAACAATTATCACAATTTCTGGGATTGGATCACTGACCCGCACGAGACATCGAATTCACTCCCATTAGTCCATTATACCATTAAAATGCCTCGTACCGCGGAACTGAGGATCAAAGATTACAAATCGGAATCACACATAGAAGGATTGAACTCGTACCTAACACTCAATACGTATAAAGGTACTGTGGAAGCTTTTGATCTCAATGGAGGAGTTGATTTAGAAACTTACAAAGGCGACGTACGCATTTCTTTTGCAGAATTTAAGAGAGATAGCCATTTCGAGACTTATAAAGGAAAGATTGTTGTAAACATTCCAAAACGAGCCGGCTTTGAATTGCGAACGGATTTCGAAAGGCGTGTGGATTTTAGTACAGACTTCGATGTAGAAACTCACGAGCGCGACAGAAAGCACCACCATTATGATTACTCAGGGAAAATCAATGGAGGTGGCCCGACGCTTGAGTTTAATAGCAATAAGGGAGATATTCGGTTACGCGCTAAGTAATATGAACTATTCGTAACTTCCGTCAATATACATGGAAACAATATAAGGACAAGCGAATGACCCAATGCAATAAAGACTTACAATTATTCATCCCTTAATTCAATGATTGCTGCATCTTTAAAAACAAATTGCCCGACTATATGATCGGGCAATTTGTTTTAAATCGATCTAAAAATAATTATTGATAACTTTTCACTACAGATTGCTAAGATTAGTAAACTTCTCGATAACCATTCGTTTGGTCTATCCGTGGTTCAATTATTTTTTTTGCATTCCAAACCTTTGAACATTTCTACATTTATTGTGACAATGCTTCCTTAGACAGCCACTTTCTCCAGCTCAGCATCCAATCATCTACATTTTCTTTCGAGACCGGAGAAAGTTGAATATACATGCGTTCTTCAGCAGGGGTACGATTCTTAAGTATTTTCTCAATTAATATCTCTATTGTTTTACATCCAACCTGGAAACAATTCATACCAACAAGACCCTGCACATAGCCATCCTTTACGTATTCTAATTCTGCAGGAATTGCATTGCCGGCAACCGCTTTGACTTCACCCGGATTCCACTTTAAACTGTTCTTAGCTTGGAGCACGATACTGCTGAGAAAAATCCATCCTTTGATATTGGGATTGTTTTTTTGTGCACGCTCGACAGTTCTAGATGCCTGATCGGGAATTTCTATACTATAGTAGATATCATCGGGAGAGAGAGAGAGACCTGGATATTTTTTTAATCCATCACCGATGCCCTGTAGACGAGGTTGCAGGTTCGATGCATTTTTATTCCCCGCCAGGACTGCAATAGATCCCTTCCCTTTCATTTCTATCGCAAGTTCCTTCAAGAGTGATCTGCCAAACTCAATATCGTTCGTACCACAATAAGCAAATCGTTTGCTTTTCGGCGCATCGGAATAAAAGCACAAAACCGGTATCCCTTTATCAATCGCTTTATCAATTACAGACGTTAGATAGTTAGCATCTATGCAAGAAATTGCAATCCCACTCACACCTGAATTAGAAAAACGCTCGATTGCAGCCGCTTGTTCTTGGACATCTTCCACATTTGGAGTCTGCCAGTCGATATTAATTTCGACATTATATTTGGCGCCTAATTCTTTCGCTACTGCGCGCGCGCCGGAATATGTCGCTACGAAAACAGGGTTCGTGGCAAGTCTTCCAATCATACCAATGGTAATTTTCTGTTTGTTAGAATTATTGTTACCGGCGAGGCCCGATATCGGCATATTGATAATAAAAACAATACAGAAGAAAAGAACGAGTCTATATCGCATAATATCTGCACTCCTTATTTTTATTCGTGAGATACAATATGTTTTTGCGAAATATTCTATATCAACCCTGTTGGATTGCAGAAATCTACATTTTCATTTTATATCTTGATACGTACATACGGAAAATGACAATAATAATCAAACGAATAGGTACGAATTCAGAACATTCTTAAGCATCTCCTGTCTTTTTTTTTAGACGACGGCTCATTCTATCTATCCCGTTAGGTTTCTATGCAGGATTATCCTGTTTTTGGCGGAGGCGGAATTACTAGCCAAAGATTATATGAATTTGCTATGTTTAATCCTTCTTCGCATCCAGAACCTCACGTACTATTCTTAAAACTTCATCTGGAGTATATGGTTTCTGTATAAATCCTTTTACTCCATGTGCCGCAAGTTCAGATCTCACATCCCGTTCAAAAAATCCGCTGGCGACAATGACATTGACATCTGAGTTGATTTCTCTAAGTTTTTTAAACACGTCCATTCCTGTTATACCCGGCAAACCCATATCGGTGATAACGAGGTTAATTTCATGTTTATGTAATTTGTATATGTTAATTGCTTCATTGCCGTCTTTTGCAGTATGTAATTTGTACCCTTTGGATTCGAGCAAGAGACGCACTACCTCTAAAAGAACTTCTTCATCCTCTACAAGTAATACCGTCTCTGTGCCTCCTGTTGCAAATGATTGGGTTATTAAAGAAACATCTGCCGATTGTTCACTCACAAGCGGTATTGGGAAGTAGAGCCAAAAGGTTGTTCCGCGTCCCACTTCACTCTCGAAATCTATAAAGGCATGATGCGATTGTACAACACCATAGACAACAGCGAGGCCAAGTCCGGTTCCTTTCCCTTTTTCTTTAGTAGTAAAGAACGGATCAAAAATTTGGCGGCGTGTTACTTCGTCCATCCCCATGCCCGTATCTGTTACGCTTATGCAGATATATGAATCTTGATCGGCAACAGGAATTCTTTCTTGTACTTGGTTCTTTGTTTTTTCCTCCGCTTTAATAGTGATTGTACCACCGTTTGGCATCGCATCCCGGGCATTCACACAAAGATTCAGCATTACTTGATGAATTTGTGTGCGATCAGCATTGATAAATGGAATATTTTGATCAACAATCTCTGTGAAGGTAATTACCTTAGGAAATGTTTGCCTGAGCATAGAGAGGAGCTCATGTATCAAATCGTAAATGCTTATAGGCTCAAATACGACATCCGTTTTCCGTGCGAATGTGAGAATTTGTTTAACAAGTGCTGTACCACGCCCGACAGCTTGTTTAATAATTCCAAGACTTTCATTAAATCTTCCCGGGCTTAATGTCCCTTTTTCCATCAGTGATGAGTACCCTAAAATAATCCCAAGGATGTTATTGAAGTCATGCGCAATACCTCCGGCAAGCGTGCCAATGCTTTCCATTTTTTGCGCTTGAAACAGTTCTTGCTGAAGCTTTTTTTGTTCCGTGATATCCTGACCTTGTGCAATTGTGGATACAAGTGTATGGCCATCTGCTGCATAGATGTTTGCTGAACTCCATATGACATTGCGGACATTTCCACTCTTGCAGAGAATAGGAATTTCGACCGTTATTAAATGATCGCCCTCTGATGTTGGTGCGATTAGGGATAAAGAAGATTCTCTACTCTCGATAGGGAGCAGTATTTCCAGATGTTTACCAATAACTTCCTGAAGCGTATAGCCAGTCAACTTCTCAATTGCCACATTGAATCGAGTGATTTTAAAATTAGGATCCCAGACAATAATGGGCGTATTTGCGAAACTGAGAAGGTTTTCAAGGTAGTCGCGAGTTTCCCGCAATGCCTCTTCCGACCGCTTGCGCTCGGTGATATCCGAAAGAGTCGTCCGAATTCCTACTATTTTTCCCTGTTCATTTCGGAGAATAACATCATCAATAAGAGCTGGAAATGATGTTCCATCCCTACGGACAATGAATTGCTCAGAGTTTTTATCAGGAGGAAGATTACCTGCCAATTTCTCAAGAGTTCTTTTTCTTGATTCCTCATTATCAGCAACAAACTCCCACACTGGAAAACCTATCATTTCTTCACTTGTGGTGAAACCTAACATCTTCAATTCTGTTTGGTTCACAGCACTAATATTTCCAAGCTCATCTGTCTCGTGATATCCAACTGGAGCTTCCTCAAACAATTCTTTGAGCTTCTCTTCGTTTTTTCTTAGTGCTTCTTCTGCCCTTTTGCGCTCGGTAATATCTTTGGAAATACCAAAAGTGCCAATAATCTCACCTTCTTTATCTCGCAAGGGCATCTTTGTAGTAGTCACCCATGTCTCGCTTCCATCAGGCCATGTCTCCTTCTCTTCTAATCCTATCAATGGCTTGCCTGTTTTTATAATCTTCTGCTCATCTTCAAAAGCTGGCTGGGCATGTTGTTCAGCAAAAAAGTCGAAATCCGTTTTACCTACGGCTTCTGCTGGGTCGCTCAATCCAAATCTCGTAGCTTGAGATTTATTCATTCTTATAAAACGGCTCTCTTTATCTTTGAAATAAATAGTGTCGGGAACGTTATCCATCAACATATTCATAAGAAACTGTTCCTTTACCAACGCTTCTTCCATCCGCTTGCGTTCGGTAATGTCATGTACCTGTACCAGCAAGATATGTACAATGTCCTTGATCATCAAATACAGGTGCGATGCTCACTTCACCGGTGACCAGTCCTGTCGGATATTCAGTTGTTTCTTCCCATCGCACAATTTCCTTCTTTAGAATTGCTTCCGCATATTTATCCAATACGAGTGTTAACGATGGCTCCGGGATAACATCCTGCACTCGTTTTCCAATTATTTGATTGGCTTGTAAGCCAGTGGCCGTGAGAAAACATCGATTGACGGAAGTAAATATATAATTCCCTTCCTTTTCTACTTTCAGATTATAGATAACATCGCCAACCGTATCGTAGATTAAAGAAATCTGCAGTTCTCTCTCCCGCAACGCCCCCTCCGCTCGCTTGCGCTCGGTGATGTCGCGATCAATACCAAGCACCATCTCACGCCCTCCCAAAGTGACAATCGATGTAGAGGTCTCGATGGGGAAGATATGTCCATCTTTATGGCGATGGGTGGTTTCCTTGTGAAGAATACTTTTTTGCTTAATGTTCTCAAGATGGGTAATGCACTCTTCTGGTGTTCTCACTGCCGTGTTGAGCATATCTATGGAATGGCCAACCAGTTCCTCGCGTGTATATCCGTTCATCCGACAGGCCTCTTCATTGCAGTCCACGATTGGCCATGCAGTGTTTGGATTATAGGGATCGATTAATACGATGGCATCAGGCGAAGCATTGAATAAACCCTGGAACAATTTCACGCTTTCTTGCAGTTTTTCCTCCGCCCGCTTGCGCTCGGTGACATCCACCCGGATTCCTGATATTCGTGTCGCATTCCCCGATGCATCCTCATCCATTACATATCCCTGAACATTAATCCAACGGTAAGAACCATCTGCATGTTTCATTCGAGCCGTATATTCATAGTTCTCGGTTTGACTAGTGAATGCACTTTTCGTTTTGTCTTCAACCATCCGCCTGTCTTCTGGGTGTATTCTATCTAACCAGATATCTTGATCTTTAACTTTTTCATCCGGTTTACAACCCGACATGGAATACATTGTCGGTGATGCATACATTAGATTGTTTTTTAGATCCCATTCCCAGATTCCGATCTTTGTCGCTTCTAGAGTAATTCTGAGCCGTTCTTCATTTCTTTTCAGCACTTCTTCCGCCCGCTTGCGCGCGGTAATATCATTGAATGTGACAATGAGTTTGTCTGAAAGGAAAGTGGCGTAGAGTTCACAAATGCGTACCGATCCGTCGTGGCAGGTAACTCGGTATTCTCCAGTGTTGACTGTTTGACCGGATTGTTGTGCCTTTTCCAGAAAATGCTTCCACCGATCAATCACTTCTTGACGGTAATCGGGATCCGGGTACGCTATCTGATACCACTCAGTTGCGGTGGGTGAAGTATGTCCGAAAAGAGTGAGTGCGCTGCGGCTCCAATAACTAATGTTGTTATCCTGAACATCAACTAAGGCAATGGGGAATGGTGTCGCATCGAGAACAGCACGGAGCCGTGCCTCACTCTTCCGCAAGGATTCCTCCATTTGCTTGCGTTCGGTGACATCTGTAAAGAATCCTACATTACAGGGTATTCCATCAATAATTACATTCGCTGTGTTTATTTGTGCAAAAAACACAGATCCATCCTTATGCAAACAGGGGATGGAATGTGAAATCGTAATCTCTCCGCTAGCCATGGATTCGAATACAGCAATTACTTCCTGCAAATGTTCTGGTGGGTGGATGTCATTTACGGATAATCCGACAAGCTCGTCAGTGCTATAACCGAGCATTGAACAAATCATAGGGTTCGCGTATTTAAATTTTTTGTTTTTCCCATCAGCTATCAATATACCCTCTGAAGCACCATCGAAAATTGCCTTGTATTTTTTTTCTGATTCCTGCAATTCCTCCTCCGCCCGCTTGCGTTCGGTGATGTTACGGATTATCATACTTGTATGATTGTTGCCTTTTTTACCTTTAAAGATTACTGAAGACATTTCGGCAGAAAATTTTGAACCGTCTTTACGCAAGAGGGTAAGTTCGCCAATAAATCTCCCAGTCCTGGTGCGTTCTTTCAAAGCAATAGCTAACCTTGGGTCAGATGCATCTACAATACCTTTTCGCCCGATTGAACAAAGTTCTTCTTCTGTACAGTTGGAACATTTTACAGGCAGCAGGATTAGCTGAAAAAATATCGCCGGAAGGAGATGTAAGCAAAACAGCATCTATACTGGAGTCGAAAAGAAGACGGAACCGTTCTTCGCTTTCCCGTAGTGCTTCTTCTGCATGTCTATGTGCTTTTCTTTCCTTTGATTCATCAAGTGCGCGTTTAATAGCCAAAGGAAGTCGTACTAATCGGTCCTTTAAAACATAATCGACAGCTCCTTGTTTTATGAGTTCGATGGCAATTTCTTCACCGATTGATCCGGAAACGCAGATGAATGGAACATCCGGGCAGATATCTATGGCTAACTTTAATGCACCAATCGCATTGAATCCGGGTAATTTGAAATCACTTAAAATGATATCATACTTATTGTGGTGAAGCAGGGAGGTAAATTCCTTTTTCTTCTCAGTACAATCCATACTGAGATCATATCCTGCATCTATTAGCAGTTCGCGAATTATCTCGACGTCTCGAGGTGAGTCTTCGAGATATAAGACTTTTAGCGCTATCTTATCTATAGTCTTCTTTTTCATTTGATTACATCCTCTCTGGCGGCATTTCATTAAGGACAGCCCAAAACACACCAACTTGTTTTACTGCTCCCATAAAATCCTGGAAATCTACTGGCTTCACTACATAGGCATTCGCTCCCAACTCATAGCTTTTCTTTAAATCCGGTTCCTCGCGAGAGGATGTGAGCATAACAACCGGGAGCGTTTTCAGTGCAGGATCACTTCGAATAGTTCGAAGCACTTCAAGCCCATCCATTCGGGGCATTTTGATATCAAGCAATAATACTGCTGGATTTTCTTGTTTGCGCATTTTATACTTCCCTTCGCAGCGCAGATATTCTATTGCCTCCACACCGTCTTTTACAACGGCAACCTGATTGGCGAGATTATGTTCTGCCAGGGCTTCGAGTGTCAATTCGATATCCTTGGGATTGTCTTCTGCTAATAATATTGTTCTTATATTGTTCATGATTTCTCCTTCAAATTTTTTAGCAAGGTGAAATAAAATGTCGCTCCTTTATCCAGCTCAGCATCAGCCCAGGTGCGCCCTTCGTGCCGTATTATTATGCGGCGCACATTCGCAAGTCCGATACCGGTTCCTTCAAATTCTTCCATCGAATGCAGGCGCTGGAAAACTCCAAACAGTTTTTGCGCATACTGCATATCAAATCCTACTCCATTGTCGCGTACATAAAAAACGAATTCCTTTTCCTCTTCTTTGACTCCAATTTCTATCTTAGCGCTCTCTCTTGTGCGAGTGAACTTGACGGCATTGCTCAGCAGATTCATCCATACAAGCTTCAGCATTGAACTATCGCATAACACCGATGGTAATTTGTCGATAATCCATTCGATTGTACGACCGGAATTATCCTGGCGCAGAGATACCATAACTTCTTCAAGTATCGTATTCATATCCGTCACCGACTGGCGCATCTCGGTGCGTCCGGTTCTGGAAAATTGCAGCAGGTCGTCAATGAGCATGCCCATCTGATGCACGGAATCTGCAATAGAGCTAAGGTAATGCTGGCCTTTTTCCGAAAGATCAGCTTTACACCGTTTTAAAAGCAGGTCCACGTATCCGCTGGCATGTCTCAAGGGTGCACGTAAATCGTGGGAGACAGAATAAGAAAACGCTTCGAGTTCTTTATTTGCAGCTTCAAGCTGGGCTGTGCGTTTAATTACGCGGTCTTCAAGTTCTGCATTTAAATACCTGATCTCTTCTTCCGCCTGCTTGCGCTCGGTGATATCGGTAATAGTTCCAACATAACCAACGATTTTATTTTTACTGTTCATTTGCGGAATCGCTTGGCCTATCACCCATGCAATTGTTCCATCTTTACGAACAAATCGATAGTCTGATTCAGAGGGCTTTTGCGCCTGCGTTGCATTATTCCAGCCTTTACTTAGTCTTTCTCTATCTTCATTATGAACTGCAACAAGCCATCCGGTTCCCATTGCTTCCTCTTTCGACAACCCTGACATTTGGCACCACCGCGGGTTCACATATATGGTGGATCCTTCCGTATCTGTTTGGAAAATTCCAACGGGGGAATTTTCGGCAAGCACTTGAAATCGTTGCTCGCTTTCGCGCAGTGCTTCCTCCATTATTTTTTGTTCGGTAATATCTAAGAGTGAAGCGATGCTTCTTTTCGTGCCTGGTATAACATCGATGGTAAGCAAGATATTACGGATATTTCCATCTCTCGGGATAAACCTGAACTCATATTGCTTCAATGCAGTTTCTTGCTTTTCCCTCCTTAAGAGATGCTGGGCTTGCATCCGGTCAAGATCTTCCTTTACTACAAATTCTGTCCAGCTTTTCTTTCCTTCAATCTCCTGTTTTGAATACTGCGAAAGTTTTTCAAACTCTGCATTGGAAAGACTGATGGTAGTATTTTCTTCTATCAGAACGGAAGCGGTTCCGGTATTTTCAAAAACTGTCCTGTATAATTCTTCACTTTCCCCAAGGGCTGTTAAAATGACTTCCTGTTTTCTTTGTTCCCCAATGATTACCCGGAATTTGACAATGAGATACATGAAAATAACATAAGCAGTAAACAATGCGATGGTTATCAATAAGAGCTTTATTCTAACACCTGCAAGGGAAGCGATGACCTCGTCTTCCGGTGTATCAACGACAATGGACCAGAATGTATTGTCCAAAGGAATAGGCATAAAGACAGCATGTCTAAGAACATTTTCAGCGATTTGATTCCGAATTCTATTATAATGATAAGTTGTAACTCCTTGCTTCCCTTTAAGCATTTCATCAGCCATAGAAATGATTTCAGGAAAATCTTTGTAGAGATCATAAACACTTTTGCCGACGTGTTCGGTGACGGGGGAAGAAATTTCTATGCCCTTTTCACTCACAACCCAGGCATATCCGCTTTCTCCAATATGGATATTTTCGATATATTTTTGTGCGATCTTATCGAACGATAAAAGGAATGCAAGCGTCCCATTATATGTGCCGTTTTTGAAAATCGGAACATGAACAGCTACTGTCCTAAAACCTTGAACAGCCATGAATACATCGCTGATAACGATTTTATGAGTTTTCATACTCAAGCGAATATGTTCTTGATCCGAAATATCTTTCCCGATTGATTCTATGTTAGGGACCGTATAGATGATTTTTCCATGTGCATCAATTCGTGTAACTCCTTTGATCTCATCGGGAGAAAGGTGCTGGTAGTTCATCATAACTTGCCTGCCTGCAGCATTGAGCTCGATGATTTCCGGAAAACGAGAGAGG
Source organism: Ignavibacteriota bacterium (assembly GCA_963727825.1). GTDB lineage: Bacteria > Bacteroidota > Ignavibacteria > UBA10030 > UBA10030 > Fen-1298. The sequence goes on from CAVSHO010000009.1 coordinate 493,503, forward strand.
AAATTCAGCGTATTGATGGTACTCTTCATATAGTCTTCAATCCCTGCTACAGCTTGTTGTGCATGGATCGTCTGACGTATATTCATATCCTGAATCATTTGTTCTTTGATATTGGTGTAGACAGCATATAGTGTTACAACAAACAGAAGAAGAATACAGATGGATATGATGATAAGATATTTTCCGAATTTCATTTTGCTATTCCTAAATTGCAAATTGCTTTGTTTTTGCCATAACGCCCTCCAAAAAAATGACGCGCAAGCAAATCCTGACAGCATGGAAAAACTAAGTGATGCGAAGAAAAATAATTTGGAAAAGGAAATAGAATGCTATGCAGAGTTTGGAATTATCTTCTAAACACATACGGTTGGCAGAGAAATTGACCATCGACCAGTTAAAACTTATCCTCTTGTGCATACTCTTTTCTCCAATCCCTTATGGTATAGAGAGTCAAACACTCGTTACACAAGGGTAGCAAGTCTTTATAGTGAAAATCAAGGGACGCAGTTTCTTTCAATAGCTTCGCGAACCTGCGTTACAAAAACGCCCGAACAGATGTTCAGGCGTAGTTGTTTCTGACAGTTTTAGAAAAATTTATTAATAACTTGAGCCGGTCGAAATGCCGCACTTTCTTGTTTTACGTCATTCTACCCTGATCCAACAACTAAAGACAAATCTCTATCATCCGATAAATAATGGTTTGAGATGCCGATTCAGAATATTGCCCGTGACTGAAGCACTGACAGAAGCTTCATTATTATCCAACGCCGAAGTGTATCGAGCACCCATTTCTGCAGCAATTTTGAATGCGATATGAAGCATCTGGCGCAGATGAATATTAAAAGTAGGATTTTTTTGATCGTGTTGAAGCGCAGATACAAACTGTTGAGAGGTCCAGCTACTCACTTCTGATGGCTGAGGTAATTTTGAATTATCAATTTCCACCACAGTTGCATAAGGTTTGATAAGTTCATCCATGCGAGGATATGCTTGGGCATAAACATCTTTGGCAATCGCCAAACCATCACCACCAGCCGCCGCTAACCCGATCAATTCTTCAAGCCAAGTTGTTCCTGCTGTTTTAAGATGAAGTCCTGCGTTATGCTTCTTCAATACGCGATGTATATGAGGGTACAGCGAAAATTTATCACTTCCAGAATGGACACTTAACTTCAAATTCTTTTGAAGACTAAATACATTTACAGCGTGAGCAATAACCAAAACATCTTCTTCAAATTCCTGTGCGAATGCAATAGGATTGCCTACATAATCAATTCCCTTCAAGAACTTGCCGGAAAATTTCGGTGCGATTGTTTGCGCCGGAATTCCTTCCTGCGCGATAGCTGCAAGAATAAAGAACATCTCAACTGGAGTTTGCGGCGTATCTGTTTCATCCATAGATACTTCGACAATAAATTCACCTTCTCCTTTATTCTTTCTAATGTGCTGATAAGTCTTTGCTGCCTCTTTAACCGCATAAAGATATTTCGCTCCTATTTTATGAAGCGAATCTTCCGTAACAGTAATATCTCGCTGGACTCCAGGAATATTCAGTTTGCCTTTATACTTTGCCAGTGTTTGTTCGAATGTATGAAGATCTGCATCTGCCGGAGCTTTTCCGATAAAATCAGCAACATCTAAAGTAAAGAAATCCGCATGCGCCATAAATTTATCTACGTTGCCAAGGCCTATATGATCGGCATCAACGTGATATGCCCCCTTCCACCCCATTTCTTTCACTGCAGCATCCGCTTCACGACGGGTATCTTCCGGGTTTGTACCAATTATAGTGTGCTCGCGATTAGATTTATTCCAAACCGGAACCACATCTACTCCTAGCTCTTTTGCAATCAGGAATGCCTGCAATTGTGCATTTCCTTGGTGGCCAAAACGATCTCCGACACCTATCGAAAACTTCTCGAGTAACATTCGTATCTCCTTATATTCTGGACAATCTATCTTTCAAATTAAATTCCACTCATAACTGAGATAGAGTTTCTTTATTAAAATACTAATATTTCTAATATTTGCAAAATTGCTTACTATGATGTTTGCTAATTGACTTTTTTTGAAGCCTTTTACAGATTCAATCAGAGATCCTACTAAGATACAATAGTTTGAGTAATATGACATTGAGGTCATCGTTGATCAAAACCAATTCATATTGCCATATCTCTTGAATTCCCATATTACCGTTCGTATATTGTTTTCATTTGATTTTGACATTCAACGATAAGCCTGCAAAATTTCTTACGTTATGTCATTTATCAATTGTCGCACCGAAAGCTGAAATAAAAAGAGGATAATTCAAAATGTTTGAAAAGTTTATCTCGTTTCTTGCACCGCCAAACCTTGGTGATGAAGAAAAAAATCGCGTTGCAGAAATTCTCAATGTTATTGCGCTTAGTATCCTTACAGGCTTTATAGTTCTTGTTCTTCAAAGAGCGATTGCCGGTCAGTATAAATTATTTCTTCAAATAATATCCGCCGGTGTACTGATTATTATTTCTATTGTGCTCCTCAGGAAGGGCCATTTGCTATGGGCAGAAGGTCTGCTGCTATGGACGCTCTTGGGTTTCATTACATATCTGCTCTACACATCGAATGGATTGCACAATATTGCTCTTCTTGGCATTCCCATCTGTCTGGTGTTTGCAGGAATTGCTCTCCGTGCAACATATTTTTACGCCTACACAATTTTAGCAATTCTATCAGTAATCATTATAGGCTTTCTCGAAACCAATGGATTGCTTATAAATAGAGACATCACACAGACGACTTACTTCGACATTATCGATATTACCGTTATCCTTTGTGTGACAGCTGTGGCTGTGCGCATTCTTGCAGATAATCTTCTGCGAAGTATCAATAAAGCACGAACGAACGAAAAGGATATCCGACACAAAGTCATGGAATTAAAGGAATCTGAAGAAAAGTTCAGGACACTTACTGAAGAGTTACCGAATATGGTTTTTATTTATAAGGATGGAAAGATCATATATATAAATGAAAGATGTAAAGAGTTGATCAACTACACACGCGAAGAAATTTATGCGGCAGGATTCGACTTTCTATCGATTATTGTGCCAGAACATCGAGATGTGGTTATGCAAAAATTCTCCCTGCATAAAAGTGGAATCGAAGTAGAGCCGTATGAGTGTACGTTTATTGGAAAAGGAAATCAGATAATCGAATGCCTTCAAATGTCGAAGGTGATCCATTATGAAGGGGAGCCAGCAATACTTGGTATTGTTGCAGATTTGACGGAATTTAAGCGCGCCCAAAATGCTATTCGTGAAAGTCAAAGCCGGCTTTCTTGCATCATCACATCGGCGATGGAAAGTATCATTACATTAGATGAACACAGGCGCATCCAATCGTTTAACCCTGCATCGGAGCAAATGTTCCGCTGCTCAGAAGCAGAAGCAATAGGACAATCAATCGATCGTTTCATTGCTCTTCCAAATAGCGATAAGAATCAAAACAACAGCAATATGCATGAATTGCATTCGATTGTCAGCATATTAGAAGGCAGTATGAGAGCGATCAATGGTATTCGTACAAATGGTGAAGTTTTTCCTGTTGAAGCATCCATCGCAAAAGTTAACGCTGGAAATGAAGAGCTTTACACGATTATCCTCCGCGATATCACCGAACGATTAAAGTCAGAAGAGGCACAAAGAAACTTGCAGGCACAGCTATTGCAGTCACAAAAAATGGAAGCAGTCGGCTCTCTTGCCGGAGGTATTGCACATGATTTTAACAATATTCTTTCTGTCATCATTGGCAACGCCGAGCTAATAAAACTGAAAGTGACTCCAAAACACCGTGCAATGAAACACATCGAAGAAGTAATCAGCGCGTCGGATCGAGCGCAAGAACTTGTTCAACAAATTCTCGCTTTCAGCAGGAAACAGGATACACAATTCCGGCCTGTACGTCTGCATTACATCTTACGAGAGGGAATGAAGCTTCTCCGGGCATCGCTTCCTGCGACGATTGAGATCAAGGTGGATTTACCGATAAATGGCCCGCTCATCTTAGGCGATGCGACACAAATACACCAAGTGATCATGAATCTTTGCACTAATGCCGCTCAAGCAATGGAAGGAATGGACGGCAAACTTTTCTTGCGCCAGAAGAATGTAGAGTTTGACGACCGTGCAATTCTATATCATCCTGATCTGAAAAAGGGCCTCTATGCAATGTTTACAGTTCAGGATACTGGACTCGGCATGGATGGATTCACTCTGAAACGTATTTTCGAACCGTTCTTTACAACAAAAGCTCCGGGCAAAGGAACAGGATTGGGATTGGCAATTGTGCATGCCATTATTAAAAATCATGGCGGTGCAATCAAAGTTCAAAGTCAAGTTGGAAAAGGCACGCAAGTGGACGTCTACCTTCCTGTGTATGAGGGCGAAGAGGAGTATGTGAAATACTGATAAAACAAAAGAAAGTCTCGGAAGTGCCGAACGTATTATGATCGTTGACGATGAAGAGCAATTGCTAAAAACGCTGACAGAAACATTAAAAGGGCTGGGATATCAGGCTTTTCCCTTCAGCAAGGCAACAGAAGCGCTGCATGCATTCGAGGAAAACCCGGCCGGATTCGATCTCATCATTACAGATCAGACGATGCCGCATATGACCGGTATCTTTTTCGCCGGTAAAATCAGGCAGGTACGCAACAATCTGCCGATCATTTTAATGACCGGATATGATCAATTAGAAGATCCTAAAAAACTCGAATCTCTCGGCATACAGACAGTTTTACTCAAACCGTTTAGAAAAGTTGTTCTTGGAGAAACAATAAGGAAAATATTGGAAAAAAAAGAAGTACCTAAATCGTTCGATCACACGGTAAAGAAAGCAAAGTATTGAAAAGAAGAAATCTATTTTCGCTTCCTTCTTTTTAGTCTCATGATAATTACTGCATTATCTCCTGATGCAAAACCTACAACCCTGAAAGAAGTTTGATCTGTTCGTACCTCTTTATTTTACCGCGAACTGTAGCAAGAAGATTTTCACGATGAATCGGCTTAACTAGAAAGTCATCGACTCCGATTTCTTTACCGGCTCGCATAAGAACGGCATCGTCTAATCCTGTGATAAACACAAAAGGAACCTGTTGCAGGTGACGCAGTTCTCTGGTTTTTTCAAAAAATAAAAAACCGTTCATTGTTGAAGTTTCTAGACTGATGTCGCATAGAATTAAGTCAACGCTTTCTTTTTTCAAAAATTCGTACGCATCATCTGACGTACTGAAGCCTGCCACGTTGTACTTTGCCTGAACAAGTGTTTCCTTCATTAAGGGAAGTATCTGTTCGTCATCATCAATCACAGCGATCTTCCACTTTTTTACCTTCTTCTCTTTAAAGGCAATAAGGTTAGCGTCGATTACGACCTGCTCAGAATTGGATACATCAAAACTTTTACGAAGCTCGGCAAGACTTTCTTTCACCTCTATCTGCGATGCATGTTGCAAGAGATGCTTTAATAAAAAAATATAACATTCTAATTTTGCTTGTCTATCTAAGGCTTCATGTTCTTCTACAGTAATATTAAATGATTGTCTGAGGTCTTGAAGTTCGCGCACTTCTTCTTCTGTTTTTTGACCATCAGACCACACAAGCAGAAGTGCTTGTTTGTAGGTTTCTATTGCTTCCCTAGAAGCCCCTTTAACTTTTGCAGGTTCAGTTGAATCAGTAGAACGCAGACCAGCTTTCTTGAACTCTTCGTACAGCGCCGGGACTTTTATTCCATTGATGCTTTCGCGATCAGTTAGAATGTGTTCATTCAGATTGTACGGTGTCAGCACTTTCCCTGACACATCGGCGTCTTTTACGCTCGCAGGAGGAACTGTTTTATTTCGTTGCTGCTGAATAAAAAGTTCTTGAATGCGTTCTTCGTAGGCAAATGCATATAAATTTTTCGGATCTAATTCACGAGCTTTTTTTACTTCTTGAAGCGCCTTTTCTAGATTATTCGATTTTACAAGTTGATCGACATGCTTTAGGATTTCTCTGGACGATTTCGTGATTTCAGGTATCCGTGTCGATTCCAATTAATTATCTCCTTTATGTAGTCACAAGTATTCTTGCTATTCCTAAAAAATACAGAAATCCGTTTTTATGAAACATAACGAATTATGAAAGGCAATTAAAAGATATATAACGAGTTATCGCTGTGCGACAACTCGTCACGCTACTCTATTACAGTAGAAGGTAGGAATGTCTTTCGAGAAACGCAATTTGAAAATTTATTTATTTCAATTGCAAATTGACTATCTGGTTCCGTTTGTACTTTTAAAGCATTTTGCTAAAACAGTTTTTATTCGCTACTTATAATTTCTTTCCTGCCGCGAATAACAGCAACCCATTTAGGTATCGCATCTACAATCACAATTATAACACTTCCCATAATCAACACCGTGAGAAGAAGATTGATGAATCCCTGCAATTGTGTCTTTGCTATAAGCACCATCGGAATGAATAAGTTCATAATGTTCATTGCCCCGGCAACTAGAGTAGTTAGCGTGACGAAGATAAGCGGTACAATCGTAACCCATGCGTAACGCGCCTTACCGCGATTTATGATGAATGATGTGCCAACCGTAAGTGCGATTGCGGCAAGCAGTTGGTTAGCCGTTCCGAACATCGGCCAGATGGAAAAAACACTGCCGGTGTATATAAAGTATGCCCACGCAACAACGATCATAAAACTTGCGCACAAATTGCCTGGCAGCCAATCAGTTCGTCCAAAAGGTTTATAGACTTTCCCCAACATCTCTTGTAGTACGAATCTACCGATTCGTGTGCCGGCATCAATCGTTGTAAGGATGAAAAGCGCCTCAAACATGATAGCGAAATGATACCAATAGGACATTAATTTGGTTAATCCGGGAATATTGGAAAATATTTGCGCCATACCAACTGCAAGTGACACAGCGCCGCCTGTTCTACCGATAATCTTTTCTCCCACTTCCGCCGAAAGTTGAGTGATATTTGAATCCATAAACCCCATTGCGTGAAGCTGCGGAAGAACAGATTGAAGTCTTTCTACCGGAACATTAATCAGAAAATAATCGAGCGGCAATAAACTCGCTGCCGCAATAAGAGCCAGTACACTGACAATACCTTCGGCAAGCATCGCACCAACTGCGATAAATTTGATCTGCGATTCTTTCATCAACATTTTTGGCGTTGTGCCGGAACTTACAAGCGAATGAAATCCGGAAACGGCCCCGCATGCAATCGTTATGAACAAATATGGGAATAATGTTCCGGGAATAATCGGTCCACCGCCATGCACATACATTGTAAATGCGGGCATCTTCAGCGTTGGTGCAACAATAATTATTCCAAGGGCTAGAAGTCCAATAACGGCTAATTTCATTATTGAACTCAGATAGTCGCGTGGCGACAAAAGCAGCCATACCGGCAATACAGAAGCACAGAAACCATAAATCGCTAACAGAATTGTCAATGAACTATGATCAAACATGAACCATGTGGCAATAGATGAATCTGGAATATAGCGACCGTATATAACTGCGAGTGTTAATAAAATTATTCCGCCGATTGTTGCCTCCGCAACTTTTCCCTTTCGCAATTGAAACATCCATATGCCCATAAGAAGCGCTATTGGAATCGTTGCCGCAATAGTGAATGTGCCCCACGCACTTTCAGAAAGCGAGTTCACAACTACCAAACCAAGTCCCGCCATTGCAACAACAAGGATGATCAGGATTGCAATCGATGCTGTCATTCCACTGAGTCTGCTGATTTCCACTTTGGCAATCTCTGCCAAAGATTTTGCATCGTGCCGAATCGATGCAACAAGAATAACAAAATCATGAACCGCACCCGCCATCACCGCGCCAATCACCATCCATAAAAAACCGGGGAAGTACCCAAATTGCACCGCAAGTACCGGACCAACAAGCGGGCCCGCACCGGCAATCGCCGCGAAATGGTGGCCGAAGAGTACCCATTTGTTCATGGGATAATAATTTTGACCATCGTACAATCGGCTAGATGGCAGAACATTGGTATCATTCACTACGGCAACTTTTGCTGCTATGAAACTAAAATAAAAACGATACGCAAGCGCAAAGAAGGCTAACGCCGTAATAAGCAATGGCATAGCATTCATTGTAACTCCAGAATCGGATTATCGATGAAAGCAGATTCAGAAAACATTTTATTTGGATCTATGCTGCAATATGGATTTGCCGAGTTTCTTCGCACGAGTAAAATACGAAGTGACCGGTTTCTCAAAAATAAATTGCGGTTGTAGTTTGTTCTCATATCGGGCAAAGCTCAAATACTTATAAGCATCGGACACTCTTTCCAACTTTTCTGCTATCTTTTTTATATCTATTCTTTTTAGGACATCTATTGTAACAGCTCGCTTTGAATCGAAAAATATCAATGAACGAATAAATTTCTGCGCCACCTCAGAGTTGAGTAATTCAGCTATGAATTGCGCTTCAGCCTTAGTGCGACATGGAACAAAATAACAAGTATCATCTAAAACAATCGGCTTTCCATCGAAACTTCCAATAACAGTGAAATGAATGTTTCGGTATAGTGCCGAGATGGCAACCTTCCATGGAGCAAAGGAGTATTCTCCAACTCCAAATATCGCAAATCGTGAACGCTTTTCGTAAATCATGCTTTTGCGATTATCGAGAATTTTGGAATGATTAAGCAAGTATTTCCATGTGAGCGGTGCTTGCTGACGAATTATTGCTGTATCTTCTCCAACTTCATGTTGAGTGACTATGACATGTTTTGAAGGAATTATCCGTTCATTAGCTATATCGGATGATTTGAGAAGAGGATAGATAGATGTGTTTTCAATATTTACTTGTTCCCCAAGCCCATTCCAATAATATCCGTCCTTAATCTTTAACTCCATTACGGCGGAGGCATCGTGCTTTATTCCGGATCGCCATCGATAATATTCAAGTCCTTCAATTTCCTTAACCTCGGTGTAGCAATCGATGTCCGCAATCATTTCTCCATCAATTATTCCAAAATTAGAAACTTGCTTTTTAAAATTTAGACCTTGAAAAATAGTCGCTTTCGGTAAAGTCGTCTGTGAACCAGTCTCTACTATCAACAGGCAGGCTTCAACCGATACGCCGAAGAATTCTGCTGAATCGAATAAGTGAATTGATGCATGTTTAACTTTAAGATGAGTATGCCAAGCGTGATGTAAAACTTTCCGTGCTGTCGCAGCTTTACACAACATAGCGATGTATGCCTGCTTATCGTTCAACGCTTCAATCAGCTTAATGAGTATCCATTCAGAAATGTCAAAGTTTGCTTTGCCTGTTTTTGCAGCAAATCCACGGTGTTTTTGAAAATTGCTTTTTACAGGAAGGTTGTTACTCGATAAAAGACTTAGTTTTGAATTGTTCACCCAGGGTGGATTTCCTAATACAAGAATATTATCCGGTAAATCGGAAAAAAACTTTTTCCAGTTGTAATAAAAGAAATCAACATGTTCCACATTACAATTGCCTTTGGCAATATTTGCAATTCGTAACTTTACCTGTTTAACATATTCAGGGTTGACATCAAACGCAAAATGAAAAGTGGTGGATGGAAAGGAGCGAAGTGCGGCTTCAACAAAACTCCCAGTTCCACAAGTCGGTTCAACGACAATTGCAGGTTTAATTCTTAGGCTTTTAAGCAGGGCAATGACAATATCTGCAAGATCATCGGGAGTTTGGAAATCACCAAACTCTATCTTTTTGCGTCTCTCCACGTTCACACAATCTTATATAAACCTGAAATCAAACCTGCTTTTTCAATCACTCTTTTATATTGAAGCCGCCATTGCAATGCATTCGAGATAGTTAAATATCCCGTTTGTGGTTGGCTGTGCAATATCTCTTTTGCCAGTTTAAGCGCTTGAATTTCATCAATCGGAAGAAATCGATCTGTTAGACATGCAACTATATCGTCTGCATTGCCAGAGTTTTCGATAATACGCCGAATCTCCGTTGTCAGTTGGAAATCTGCAGTACGCGACTCATCTATAAATATTACATGCTTAATTGCAAGATTGGTAGTTCTTTCTTTTTTATTATCCGTTTTATAATAAACGAAAACAAGAAGTGAATACCCCAAGCCAAAAACCTTTTGCCTCGCGGAAGAAAACGGACAGGATGACTGTGGCTGCCGAATGCTTGTCACTTTGATGTCCACCTTCAATTCAGGAAAATCAATCCCTTTTGCCGAAGATCCTGTTTTGTAATGATAATGCGTTTGCAATCTCTTTTGGAATTTGTGTTCCAAGTAAGTACCTACCGCCTTCCCATCTGTTACACCATATAGAGATGGCTCGGAATGTTTAGATTCCTTTTCAGCAAATGACTTTGCTTCTTGTTTAATCAATTCGATGGTAAGTGGTTTTTTATTTCTTTTAATCATATGAATACCATTCTAATTCTTTTAAGAATTCATAATAAGAGGTTTGAAAATTCCATATTGACTGCAATTGCCGCTCGCTTCTTTATTTCTTCGTCAATGACCCTTTTTGCTTTTGTTCAAATAAGAAAGTTCGTAGTCTCATCAATGAAGGACTGATGCCAACCTTAAAACGCTGCGGATTTTCGAAACGTTTACATTCTCCTGGCAAATAAGAAAATTGTTGTGATGCATGGCGTGCACTTTCAAGCGCACTCGGCAAAGGACCGGTGATATGTCCATCTTCCATCACCTTCTGCATAATTGGCTTCGCAACCAATCCTCCAACGGTGTGTTGTTGTTCCGTATGCAATGGATCGTAGAATACTTCGACGCCATCTTCTGACTCCATCATAACTCCGTCTGAATCGAAATGACCCATCGGGTCAAAATAACGCACCACTTTTTTTCGTCCGGGCAGCGATGTCTTTGTATAAATTTCTGCATACTTTAGTGTAGGCTGGTATCCAATGATGCTCTGTTTATATACGCCTTGTAATGCTGGACAATTATAAGCTGTCAATAGTCGAGTGCCAATGCCAAATGCATCAATTGGTGCACCTTGTTGAAGAAGACTATTAATAAGAAGCTCATCGAGTTGATTAGAGACGACAATTTGTACATAGTTAAGTTTTGCGGCATCTAGAATCGCACGTGCTTTCTTGCTCAGAGATGCAAGATCGCCGGTGTCAAGCCGGATAGCTTTAAGTTTCTGTCCTTTCTCTTCCATTTCCTTTGCTACAATGAGTGCATTGGGTAGACCGCTTCTCATAACATTATACGTATCGACAAGCAGCGTACAATTTTCCGGATAAATTTCGGCATAGGACCGGAAAGCGGCCAATTCATCACCGAAACTTTGAATCCACGAATGTGATTGAGTACCGGCTAAATGAAGCGAGTAACGGAAAGCAGCATAGAGATTTGAAGTAGAATCTAATCCGCCAATGATAGCGGCTTTACTGGCTTGGATGCCTCCTAATCCTTGTGCCCGGCGCAAACCAACATCAATTATTTTCCGATTGCCGGCTGCAAACCGGATACGTGATGCTTTTGTAGCTATGAGTGATTGGAAATTTAATAAATTAAGTAGTATCGTTTCAATGAGTTGCGTTTCAAAAAGAGTTCCCTCTACTCGAACGATCGGCTCTAACGGAAACACAATTTCACCTTCCCGCATAGCGTGAATTGTTCCCCTAAATCGAAAGTTATACAGATAATTAAGAAATTCTTCTTTGAATCCGAGAGATCGAATATATTCAATTTCACTATCTTCAAACCGCAATTTTTCGAGAACCTCAAGAAGGTCGCTGAGTCCGGCAAATACGACATAACCGCTGCCAAAAGGGTTCTCCCGGAAGAAGTAGTCGAAGATTGCATTTGTTTCAGATTTCCCTGCTAAAAGATATCCCTGCGCCATTGTCAGCTGGTAGTAATCTGTGAAGAGCGCCGCATTCGACTCGAAGACTTTCATGGTCTTTCACTCTCCTAAATCGATCGTATATTTTATCCGATAATAATTAAAATGCATTTCTTATATGACGAATATCGGCTTTATTATTCTTGAATTCAATTGCAATAACATCAAATCTGCATGGACGGTCATCAATATCCTTTTCGAATAAATACCCTTCCGCGACCGCACGCACCTGTTCTTGTTTCTCTTCTGTAACTGCTTCCTCAGGACTGCCGAATGCTGTTGAGCGCCGCGCTTTTACTTCTACAAAAACTAATTCATCTCCTTCTTCCGCGATCAGATCAATCTCGCCGTGTTCAAAGCGGTAATTTCGTTCTTTAATTGTAAAGCCTTGTTGCTCAAGATAATTTGCTGCTAAATCTTCTCCCTCTCTTCCTTGTATACGACGATTGATTGGTGACATAGGCTCTTAACCTTGCCGTGTGTTCTTTCAAAATAAAACGATCAAACAGAATTCACTTTACGAAAATAATTAATGGATCTGGCATATGCAATCTGTAGCGGCCGCTGAATGTAAACAGATGTCAGAATAATAAGAATCAATCCTTTGACAATAAAAATTTTTTCTGAAGAGCTGACGGATGAAACGATCTGCGATGAATTTCACATAGACCGTACGTGCGTATGGCTTCAATGTGCTGGCGCGTTCCATATCCCTTATGCCGAGCAAAGCCATATTGTGGAAAACGAATATCAAGTTCGCGCATTAATCGATCACGCGTCACTTTCGCAACGATTGAAGCAGCAGCAATTGTGAACGACTTTGCGTCGCCTCCAACAATATTTTTGAATCTCAGTGTTTCATGTTTGAACGAATTGCCGTCAATAAGGGCATATTCCGGTTGAATATTCAAATTTTCTATCGACTTCCGCATCGCCAAAGTCGTTGCTTGCAGAATATTTATGCGATCAATCACTTCATGATCGACAATGCCAATACCAACACTAATGGCTTTCTCCATAATCAATTTGAATAATTCTTCTCGCTGTATTGGTGTACACTTCTTAGAATCATCCACACTCTCAATAATAAACCCCTTGGGGAAAACAACCGCTGCAGCAACGACGGGACCTGCAAGCGGGCCGCGTCCTGCTTCATCCACACCGGCAATTCGCTCGATGCCTTGCACCCAAAGCGTATGTTCAAATTCAAGGTTGACGCAAGAATGTTTCATGATTTACATCGAACCGACGATAATTGAAATTAGCCCAACAATCATACTTAATTTTAAAATTGTACTGATACGTCTTAAAGCTTTTGGAGAATGGTCGCGCCATATTAGTATTATTGAGATGCAAATCATACAATCCGCAATAAGCACAATGTACAAAAACGCAGAACGATATAAAGCAAATATTGCCACCACAATAGTAACACCAATCAGTACAAGAAGCGAAGCAGTCGCAAGCACAAACGATAGTACAACGCCATATTTGACTGGAAGTGTTACTGCATGTTCTCTTCGATCTCCTTCCATATCTTCTACGTCTTTTAGTAATTCACGCGCAAGATTCACAAGGAATGCGAATATCGCCGGAACAGCCGCACGTTCCCATCGTCCGACCACAACGCCACCATAAATGAACGCCATGCCCGTCATTAATCCTATAACGAGATTCCCGATAAGCACTGTCTTCTTTAACCGTGCTGAATATAAATAGAGAAGGGCAATAGAGAGGAATACAATCAGTAAAGCGGCTGAATTCAACAAAAGATTTATTCCGAGTGCCACGATAGAAAGAACCAGCCACATCCTCCGTGCATCATATTGTGTTAGCGCGCCGCGTGGTAATGGACGGTCCGGCCGATTGACGCGATCAATATCAATATCAAACGCGTCATTGATTGCGTTTGCACCTGCCGCCACTAACGCGCCCGTAAAGCCAGCTAAGAGAGTGAAAAACCACGAGTATGCGGTTCCACCGGCAATCCAGCATGCAACAGGAATTGACACGAACGTAATAAGCACGTTCACCGGACGAGTAAGCTGAAAATATGCTATAAGTTTCTTAGAATTCATTAATCAATCTAATATGAATTTTTGCCGTACTAAATGTATCACCTTCGCCAAGAGCAAAGCTCACGTCAATTAAACCAAGAGAGGAATCCAATCGCACACCAATTCCGTACCCAACTTTAGTCTGTTCTGATGCCGTCATATTAATTGTAGCGATGTCGGGCTGAACGATGTAGCCAACATCAATAAAACCATAGAAGAAAGAGCGCGGCGCGACAAGAAAGCGATATTCCAAATTCGTCCACACAATGCGTGAACCAAGAAACTGCCCTTCTCGATAACCACGTAGTGTTGACGCACCGCCAAGCTGAAATAAATCACTAATGTCCATATTGCCGCTGCTAAAATCTCGAAGATGCAATTCCGCTGCGAACACCTGTCGAGAGAAAGTTGAAAGATAGTACGAGAAATCAAATACCAAACGCTGTGTTGTGCTTTTAACTTCCGTGGGGAACAACACGCTTGTGCCTGATTGTTTAGATCCAGTTTGATATTCTGTTGAATATAGGATACCACTTGTAGGCGTTGTTGGATTATCACGCGAATCATATCGAATGGATACACCCAAATTTGAGGTATTGCTTTGTGCCATTACTGAACTTCCGTATCCTTGCGTCGGATAAACACCGCTCTGAGAAAACGAAACACCGACGGAAAACTCATCTGTCAACATTAAATCTGCAGATACGTCATATTGAGTCTTCACAAACGTTGAATCCTGTTTGCGTTGAAAAAATCCAAGCTGCACATTCACCGGATACGAAGCCACCCACGGTTCAAAGTAGTGAAGTTCTGTTTCCTGCGTACTTTGATTCTCTTGATACCAACGAGCAGAAAGTTTGCGCCCCGTGCCAAAGAGATTTCTTAGCGAGATGTTAACGAGTCCAGTGAGGTAACCACCCCCGCTTGATCCGTTAGATGGAATATAGCCAAGCACACCATCGAAACTGTTTTGATTTCCTTCAACAACCTTCTCAAATAATCCCGCTCGTTCTGTATCGATTAAATATAATTCCGGTAACGAAACTGAAGAGAAGAGTTGCAGATGATCTAGCCGTCGCTTGATTCTTTCTTGAAGATCACCGCTAAACAACTCGTTTTTGTACAATCTCGCTTCACGAGTAATGACATAATCTTTCGTTGTTTTATTGCCCTCTATTCGCAGTTCAGTGATATGCAATACTTTCCCTTCATCAATATGAACTTGCACTCTCGTGGACATTTCTTCAGTTGAATCAATAAAAGAGATATTCTGAATCACTACTTTCGCAAGCGGATATCCCTTGTGCTCATACATCTGTAGAATCGACTGGATATCTTGTTCTAAAATAGAAGGAACAAATATATCGCCTTCGTGTAATTTCATGACTGTGTGCAGTTCAGAAGCATTTAAATTCCGATTGCCGTCAAATTCAATCTGCCGTACAACTGATGGTTTTCCTTCATTCAGAAAAACACGAAGTTCTATATCCTTCCGCAGTGTATCGCGTTTCATCTGCACCGAATCCACACAAGTATGCAGAAACGCTTGGCTTTTATAAAGATCGAGAATGCGTTCAAGATCGGCAGTCAGCATGGGCTCGGAAAACATTCCACCTTTTTTTGTTAAAAACACAGAAGTAAGCTGGTTGGCAGAGAATGCATGATTTCCTTCAAAGCTGATCGAGCGAACAGTCAATGAAGTTTGTCCTTCGGCGACCGTCAAGAAAACAATAAGAAGTGTGCCGTATAGAAAGCAGTAATCCCTTGTGAAAATAGCTCTCACACCAGCTAAATAAGTATGCACCACTACTTCACCGTATCCTTCCCCACAAATCAGTCTCTGGATATACAATCCGGTAGTCCCCAAGTCCTATTTCATCTATAAAAAGGAATTCCCGATTTTGTTCATAATAGTACCAAATTTCGTACGGTTTGTTATCTGAATTGAAGGGATGACGCTCTATATTTTGAGGCGGACCAAATTGAATAAATATCATTCCTCTATCAGTTTTCCATCCTTCCATATGGTTCGCATAGTTTTTATCAGCATATTCCACACGCGAATAGTACTCTTCAATCAATTCATTATTCGATGCATTTGGATCGGGATTGTGCTTAGACCAGAATTCAAGAAACCGTTTCTGTTTCTCACCTGGAGTTGTCGCTTCTCTGATATGATCGATTTCGTTGTCTTTGGCAATGTACTGAAGCTGTTCTGTTGCCTTATCGATATCAGTAATAAACAGCGGCATATTTTTCATTCGAACAATACAGCCGCGAGATACAAATGCACGAAACGATTTGCCTGAATCAACTTTAGAATTTCCTGCGGCTTCGACTGTAAGTAAATATTGATCGGGAACAATTGAAATCGTGTCGATCTGCCAGATCACTGATGTTCGATTACCAGCAAGCAATTCACTTTTTGTTCGCTGCGCAACAATTTCCTGTTTTGAATTTATAAACTTGCAGATTAATTGAACCGAATCGATTTTCATGCGATTGTAGATTTCAAAAAAGAGATAGAAGCTGCTTTGTTCTTTACTAATCATTCCTGTTAGATTGGGAACAATATTTTTGCGTGTACCATCGAAGGTCATTCGATGAACAAACATCATATCGCTCAATGCCAGCGTATCATTCCCAAAGTCTTTTACAACGATGGACCGTTTGGATGTCTCGATTTTCTTAGATTCTTGATCTGTTACTTGAACAAGGAGATCATATTTCCCCGGTGCAAGATCTGTGGAAAATTGCTTCAGACTGAAAAATCGGTTGGAAACGGTTTGCGAAAAGTTTTTCGGATGCAGCTCTACAAACTGACTTTTTTGCCAGAGTTGCTGCTTCTCCTGAGAAAGCAATGCTGCAGAAATTTCAAATTGCCCAGTATATTGCTCTTCTCCTTTAATAAAGCTTATTTCCGGATAGGGAATCTGAACATAAATGTCAACATGCCCCTTACCAATTTGATCAGATGCAGTTGCGAATGCTTCTATATAAAGATTAGGCGCTGCCTCATTGGGATGTGTATTCTTATTCTGTGCATGCATGCACGCACCAAGTATTCCAATCGCGAAGACCGTCTTACATAATAGATTTTTCCAACTTGCTCGAAAATATGACATAGTATTTTATTTGCCTCGCAACGTACAAATCACACCGATGCAAATAAATCGTACTCCACCGCATCGGTAATAGTAACTGTATGGAATGTTCCGACCTTTAACGGCTTATGGCTACTCACGAATACCTCCTGGTCGATTTCCGGTGCGTCCCATTCTGTTCTGCCTATAAAAAATTCTCCATCCTGAGAATCAATCAAGACTTTCTCTGTTTTTCCAATCATAGATTCATTGTTATGTTCTGAAATATTCTTCTGTATTTCCATAATCGCCGCCTGCCGTTCCAGCTTTATCTCTTCTGAAACCGAATCGTCAAGTTCAAATGCTGCGGTACCTTCTTCTTTCGAATATGTGAATACGCCAAGGCGGTGGAAGCGCATCTCCTGGACAAAGTCGCGTAATGCTTTAAAATCGTCTTCCGTTTCGTTTGGATAACCGACGATGAGTGTGGTACGGAGCGCAACATTAGATATTTCGTTCTTTAAGCGCAACAGCAAATCCCTTGTTGATCGTCCTGTAATGCCGCGCCTCATTGATTTTAATACGTTGTCAGAATTATGTTGAATTGGAATATCAATATATCGGCATAGTTTTGGGAATTTTTGAAATGCCTCGATGACATCGAGTGGAAATTTTGCAGGATAGGCATACATAAGCCGAATCCATTTGATTTCATCAATATTGTTTAACTCACCAAGAAGTTTTGCAAGCCTCCGCTCACCGTACAAATCCAATCCATAGTATGTGGTGTCTTGCGCGATGACTATGAGTTCTTTCACGCCCTTTTCTGCCAACAGCCGCGCTTCATGAACAACTTCTTCAATCAGCTTGCTTCGGTGCTGTCCGCGCATAAGGGGGATCGCACAGAATGAACATGGATTGTCACAACCTTCGGAGATTTTTAAATAAGCGTAATGGACTGGAGTTGTCAGGAAACGTTCACCGAGAAGTTCGCTTTTATAATCTACGTTAAGATATTTGAGCACATCGGGCAATTGATTTGTGCCAAAGAATGAATCGACTTCTGGAATTTCGGAGGCGAGTTCTTTTTTAAATCGCTCTGAGAGGCATCCCATTACCACAATTTTTTTTAGTTCGCCGCGATTCTTCTTTTCCACCGCTTCCATAATAGCATCGATGGATTCCTGCTTCGCATCCTTAATAAATCCGCAAGTGTTGATGACAACTGTGTCGGCATCATCTGCGCTCGCAACTATTTGCGTATTGCTATTCTTTAATTGGCCCAGAAGGTATTCAGAGTCAACAATGTTCTTTGGACATCCGAGCGTAACTATATTGATCTTCGATTTTTCAGACACACATATCTTTCGATACGATTATTGTCACGATAACACAACGAAATCAATATAAAGATACACAATCGGTGAGATATAAACCAAACTGTCAAAGCGGTCATATACACCGCCATGCCCCGGAATCAATTTAGAAGCATCTTTTAATCCGGCATCCCGCTTAAAACGGGATTCGATAAGATCACCCAATTGCCCGAATGTCCCAATAAGCACGCCGATAACAATCGCATGGTAGAACGTAAGATAACCAATCACAAATATTTTTGCCACCACCATCGTCAATATTGAGAAGATAAAACCAAAGACCGCACCTTCCCAGGTTTTTTTTGGGCTGACACTTTCGAACAATCGATGTTTTCCAAATGCCGATCCTCCAAAGTATGCCGCTGTATCGCACATCCAAATTGATACAAAGACAGCGATTACCGTGTATCCGCCCCAGCGATTGATCTGAGCGAACTGAAGATCGTCCGCATAACCTAATGCAAAAAATTTGTATACAGGGAACCCATATGGAAATAATTCTCGCAAGAAAATAAGTGTGCCAAAGCAGAGCGAGACGATCATCACACCTGATATTGTTGTTGAAATGTTGATTATCGGCGAGCCTTTAGTACGGAACAGTTCTATCAGCATTGTCAGAAGTAAAAGCATCAGCAAAACAACTGTGAGAAGCTGATGCTGCGAGAACATTGAAAGATGAATATTAAAATGATTAAGAACGAATTGATAGATATCAACCTGAAGCCGTTCGTAAACAAACACGGCGTTGATAATAACTCCGGCTACAAGCCCGATAGTTTTCAGCGGCGCGGCGCCCTTGGCTTCTGCCAGTCCATAGAATTCAAACAAAGTAAGCGATGAGATGGCGGCGATAAGTAAGAAGAAGCAATATCCGCCGAGCATTGTCAGCCATAAAATGATTGGAATTGCAATAAGCGCTACAAGCACGCGTATGAAGAGATTTTCAAATTTATGCATTTTTTAACTATCAATTAAAGGTGATATGTGATTAATTATTATCGATAAGATTCAATTCTTTAAGAAGTGCTTTTGCCTTTTCAATTTCGGATTTCCTGATGAACAATAACACACGATTTTCGTTCAACCAATATGTCGTAATGTGGTCATGTAAAGAAAAAGTTTTTACTTCGATCCCGCCGTCCGCAAGATTACGCACGAGTGCTTCTGCTTCAAAATCTGAATCTGGCTGATACAATATACTCCACTCTTGAAACAATATCTTATGCTCAGGATTATTACATAAAATCTTTCCGTCGCTCTTCACCTCGCAATCAGAACAAACCGGTTTACCGCAGATAACACAAAGCCCGACTGCACGATGATTTGGATGCGTTTCACATTCAATTTTAGGAATTCTATCTTCATTCGCGTCAAGCAGCGTGCCACACACAATACAAAACTTTTGTCCATCTTGAAGTTGTGTTGAGCAATTTTTACATGTGTTAATTGCTTTCATTAATGGATCCGCCGCGAAATATCGTGCGTGAGACGAAGATAAAGTACAAATGTCAAAAAGAAGAGCGAAGCAAAACCGATTAATTCGAAAATCATTATAGGTGCATCGGATGTCGTTTGTGTGGCTGTCAATAGATTATCATCCTGCAAACCATAAAAGGAAGCGAGTACCGCCATAAGATTATTGAAAAAGTGCGCCGATATCGGCACCAACAAACTTTGCGAACGATACCTAAGCAATCCAAAGAATACGCCTAACCCGATGAGCGGAACAACTTCAAATGGATTAACATGAAACAAGCCGAAGATAGTCCCTGCCAGCACTGCCGATACCATCGGAGACATCAATCGTTCAAATATTTTTTGTATGAGCCCGCGAAACAGCAGTTCTTCTACAACCGCCGGCACAACCGCAACCACCAAAATCACAGCCATCAGTTCTAAGGGCGAGTCAGCACGAAGTAGAACTTTTGTTAGTTCTTCAAACATTTTTTCTATCGGTTCGATGATTTCACGAAGTATTTCCGGCATCGGAACACGTTCTTGGAAATACATATATACTTCAAATACACGCTGCAATGAAAAAAGCGCTAAAAGTGCAAGAGTTGATTCGCGCAGTCCAGGAACTCTAAATTGAAATACTTCACGTAAACGCGTGACGAAAAGCCGAGCCAGCAGAAAGGTTGGAATGAGAATGAAACACAACTGTCCCGCGAGCGTAAGCCAGCGCATTGTCCAAACATTATCGCGTGTAACCGAAGCCGCGCCCATAATGAGATACGCCAACACACCGCCGCCGATTTGATAAAGAAAGAACACGAAAACTAAAGATGCAAATGCAAAAAAAAGCGGAT
This sequence comes from Ignavibacteriota bacterium, assembly GCA_963727825.1. Lineage (GTDB taxonomy): Bacteria > Bacteroidota > Ignavibacteria > UBA10030 > UBA10030 > Fen-1298. The sequence goes on from CAVSHO010000009.1 coordinate 514,232, forward strand.
GGATCGAATGCCGATCAACAAAGGAAAGTTTGCCAGCAATTAACTGTTCATTATCTGCTGATTCTGGAATGTGTCCGTTGGATTCTGTCATCTGGAAGAAAGCTGAGCCTTAATCATTGCGGCGAGCAGCGGAAACATGATTTCATGATGCCCTGTAAAGTTATAACCCCTCCCGAATTTTTGAGTCGGCCGTTCAACAACGTTCATTTGTGGTCGGTATTGGCGTATCATATCGAAGTTTGCAGTAGAGAATCCTTTCGCTTTGTAGCCGAGGTTACGCGCAACAGTAAGAGCTTTCAGAAAAACCTCCGGCATAATCACCGCAGATCCAAAGTTGAGCACAACACCGCCATTAATTAGATTCTTAATGGAATTCACAAACACTTTGAAATCGCGATAACTCAACTCACCCGTCGCCGCGCCATCCATCGTAGCCTGCTGATGAATGATATCCGTACCAATCGCTGCATGCACAGTTACCGGAACACCAAGTTCATAGCACTTGGCAAGAATACTTAAGTTTCGGTTTCGTGCCTTCACTGCAATAATTTTCTTCCCAAGCGTTTCGCCGTAACCCCCATTTGATTCTTTCATTCCTTTCGTAAGCGCGAGATTAATGAAGTCGCCGGTTTCTTTTGACATCCCAAATGTTCCATCCATCAAATTGGTTGCAACATCTTCCGAAGTCTTTCCCCATATCGCCGTCTCAACATCGTGAATTGAAGCCGCGCTATTCATCGCCACATGAGTAACAATACGAAGTTTGAGTAAATCAACAATGAGCGGTGAGAGTCCGACCTTAATTACATGCGCTCCCATCATCAGAATGACGGGTTTATTGTTTTTTCGAGCGCAGATGATATCGTTCACCAAATCCCTCAATTCATCGGCAATAAGAATGTGAGGCAGTGAATTAGTAAAGTCTTTGAAGCTTGCACGCTTTGCGTTGAGTGGTTTAGCAAAATCCTTCGGCGTTACTTTGCTTTTACGCTTTTTAATGGAAATGGTTCTAACACCGGTGACATCTATTTGTTTGTATTTTGACATAATTCTCTGTGCCTGTTTTGATTTTTAATTTATTCTACCTTTGCTTTAATCTGTCCATTGATGCCAGAATATTCTCGCAACTCTGCATCGATGGAACCAACAATGACTTTCGTACTCACTTTCACTGGAATCTTCCGTTCATCATTTGTCATCCAAATAATGATATGTCCTTCACTTTTAAATAATCCGCCTTCCATAATCAGCGGTTCCACTAATACACAATTGAATTTCCCTGCGTCTACAGAAATTTGCTGATACCCAAGAAATTTTACCGCAAGCTGGTAAGTAGTGTCTTTAAAGAAATTCTGCAGGAGTATTTTTTCACCTGGACGGCACTTCGAATAATTTAAAGTTCGCACATAAAACATTGCTGAAACTACATCATGCACATATGGCGGAATCGGATAACTGCCGGCTTTTGTGGTCGCAATATTATTCAATTGATCGAATTCAGCGGCAAAATCGTTACTATACTTGCCCTCCCGAATTCGCTGCGTAAATCGCCACGGAAAAATTCCTTTCTTATCCAGTATAGTTTCATAGCGATCGTCAACCTTATAAAAAAAGGAAAATGTTGGCGTAGAGTTTACCGTAAAGACTACTTGATAGCATTCTCTTCCGTGCGTTGTGTCAATCGAAGGGATCGAAAACACAGCATCTCCTGCTTTAATAAAACTATAATCAACATCGTACACTAATCGTTCGCCAATTGCAAATGCGGATTGGTCTATAGTACGGAGATCAACAAGGGATTTTGACCGGATCGTATCCTGCGCTTGTAAATAAGAAATAGTAAGGGAAAACAAAGAGAGAATCAGGATGTTCAAAATTTTCTTCATTCACAAAACCTATATATATCAAACACTAATTTTCTACTTATCGATCATTAATCGCTTGTTGCTAATTTTACCGCCGCTTCCAGAACTTGTTTCACGGTTATCTGTTCCATACAATCACTTCCCCGACACTTGCCGCCCTTGCAACGTGGACATTGTATTGGGTCGGGAACAAATATTGCTTTCTTGTTAGTCAGCGGGCCCCAGCGTTTAGGACTCATCACGTGTACTGGTGCAAAAAATCCCACAACCGGAGTTCCAACTGCTGCTGCAATATGCAACGGACCGGTAGAATTTGCCACAAATAACTTTGCCGTTTGAATGAATGCTGCAAATTCTTTTAAACTCAAATCACTGACGAAAGACTTCACCCCTTCTCCAGCGTTGTGAGCTACAGTATACACCAATTCTGTTTCAGCTTTTCCGCCAGTAATAACAACATAAAATCCACGTTTCTTCAATTCAGAAGCAAGCAGCGCAAAGTTTTCCGGTTTCCAATCGTGCGCCGAACCACCGCTGCCGGGATGCAACAATACTAATCGGTCAGTATCCAAAATTCCAATTGATTTGCGTATTTCAGAAGCTGTTTCTCTTTCTTGTTCGGAAATTATGATCTTTACTTCAGGCTTCCACGATACTGTACATCCCAAACCTTTTAAAAGTGAAAGATTATATTCAGCTTCATGCTTCTCTACGGTTTTGCGATGCTCGAAAATTTTTCTGTTGAATAAAAACGAATACCATCGGTAACCGGTTCCGACGCGGATCGGGATTCGTGCCAACCATAATAAAAGAGCAATTCGGAACCTTGGAAATGCGACTACAGCCGCATCAAACTGTGCGCGGCGAAGTTCCGTCAGCATCTCAAAGAATGGCTTTGGCGCCACTTCTCTATTATAGTAAAGAACGTTTGCAATTCCTTCCACCAAGCTCTCTGTATATGAATTCAACAACATTGCAACGCGTGCACTGGGAAAATTCGACTTCAGCGCTTCGATTGTAGGGAGTGTAAGGATCACATCTCCGATGCGGTCGGTTCGAACGACTAAAATATTCTGCAAGAGCTGTTTTTTCACGCAATTAGTTGATGAATCTTGAATCAATATAATGAGCGATGGTGGGAGATGCAAGGAATGGGCGCCAAGAGCGTTGACTCTCCCCTAAACCTTTCCGATATTAAATTACTTATCTATAACAATCTGCATTTATCTCGCTCGTAAAAACAAGCGGGACTGCCCAGCTGTTCACACCGACATGAACGGCGGCAGCATTCGTTCAACAAAACAAAAAATACATAGGTGTCATTATGAAACGTGCCAAAGTGATCATCATGGGCGCTGCGGGTCGGGATTTCCATAACTTCAACACCGTTTTCCGCAAAGACGATCGCTACGAAGTCGTCGCTTTTACTGTAACACAAATTCCTAATATTGAAGAACGGAAATATCCCGCCGAACTATCGGGTGCGCTTTATCCCAACGGTATTCCAATTTTTCCGGAATCGGAATTACCACGCCTCATCAAAGAGTTAAATGTCGATGAAGTCGTCTTCGCATATTCGGATGTGCCGTTCAATTATGTAATGAGTAAAGCTGCTCTAGTAATAGCGTCTGGATCTGATTTTAAATTGCAGGGCGCTCGACCCACAATGTTGAAGAGTAAAGTTCCTGTCATCGCCGTGGTTGCTGTACGCACAGGCGCCGGGAAAAGTCAAACCTCACGCAAGGTGTGCAATTTGCTTCGCGCAGCCGGAAAGAAGGTCGTTGCTATCCGTCACCCGATGCCATATGGCGATTTAGTAAAGCAAAAAGTACAGCGCTATTCTTCCATCGACGACTTAAAGAATTACGAATGTACAGTAGAAGAAATGGAGGAATACGAGCCGCATATAGTCAATGGAACGATCATTTATGCCGGTGTTGATTACGAAGCGATCCTCCACGAAGCCGAAAAAGAGGCCGATGTTATTGTGTGGGATGGTGGAAACAACGATATGTCATTCTATCAACCCGATCTCACCATCGTTGTCGCTGATCCGCACCGGGCAGGGCACGAAATATCTTATTATCCAGGCGCAGTCAACATTCATCTTGCCGACGTTGTCGTTATCAATAAAATAGATACGTCATCCAGAATAAATATTGATATTGTTCGGAAGAACATCGTCAGCGTTAATCCGAAAGCAATAATAATCGAAGCGGCATCTCCAATAAGTGTGGAAGACGAATCGGTCATTCGTAATAAGCGCGTCCTTGTAGTGGAAGACGGCCCAACGCTAACACACGGCGAGATGACATACGGCGCCGGCCACGTTGCCGCTCGGAAGTACGGTGCAAAAGAGATTGTCGATCCGCGCCCATGGGTGGTCAATTCTATAGCTGAAACTTTTAAAAAATATCCACATATTGGAACGTTACTGCCGGCAATGGGGTATGGCGGAAAACAGATAAAAGATCTGGAAACAACTATTAACAGAGTTGAATGTGATTCCGTCATTATCGGTACGCCGATTGATCTCCGCCGCATTATCAAGATCAAAAAACCAAGTACTCGTATTTATTACGAGCTGGAAGAAATCGCAAAACCGAATTTAAATGAGATTTTGACCGGCTTCATGAAGAAACATGGCTTGAAATAATATTCTCTGTAGAGACGCAGCATGCTGCGTCTCTACAATCGCATTAACAGGAGAACAAAATTATGAAACGAGATTTTCTTACTATCGCTGATTGGTCGGGGAAAGAGTTGCTCCAAATCCTCGACCTTTCAAAAAAAATGAAGGCAGATCCAAAAAAGTTTGCCAAATCATTGGAAGGCAAATCGGTTGCATTGATTTTTGAAAAACAATCGCTCCGTACTCACGTCACGTTCGAAATCGGCATCAAACAACTCGGCGCAAATACTGTTTATCTGACGAATGCAGATATCAGTCTTGGCAAACGCGAATCGGTTTACGACACAGCAAAGAATTTGGAGCGATGGGTCGATGCAATCGTAATCAGAACGTTTGCTCATAAAAATATCATCGATTTAGCAGCCAATGCATCATCGTGTATTGTCAACGCGCTGACGGACTTTGAACATCCTTGTCAGGCGGTTGGAGATTTTCTCACTATTCAAGAGCATCTTGGCTCTTTTAAAGGTAAGAAATTTGCGTGGGTTGGCGACGGTAACAACGTATGCCACTCGCTTATGCTATTGTCGGTAAAAGTCGGAATGAATTTTACTGCAATCACACCAGCTGGATTTCTGCCGGATGCAGGCGTAATAGAACTTGCTAAAGAAATTGCAGCTTCGACTGGCGCAAAAATAGAAATCTCAACAAATCCTATTGAGGGTGTACGTGATGCCGATGTTATTTACACGGATGTATGGGTTAGTATGGGACAAGAAACTGATCGCGAAACAAAAATGAAAGCTTTCGCCGGATTTCAGGTCAATGCAGAATTAATGGAAAAGGCAAAACCTACTGCTGTTTTTATGCATTGCTTGCCAGCGCATCGCGGAGAAGAGGTGACAGATGAAGTGATGGACTCAACTCAGTCCATTGTGTTCGATGAAGCAGAGAATAGGCTTCACACACAAAAAGCAATCATCTACATGTTGTTGAAGGGACAGAGTCGTGAAAAACTCAATACTCGTAGCGGTCGGCGGAAACTCTCTCATTCGCGCGGGACAACGCGGAACAATAGCAGAGCAGCGCGAAAACGCTAGGATCACTACTGAGTTTATAGCTGGAATTGTTGGACGCGGATTTACGCTCGTCGTTACTCATGGAAACGGCCCGCAGGTCGGAGCACAGCTACTGCGCTCAGAAGCCGGTTCTTCTCAGACATATTCTCTCCCGTTAGATATCTGCGTGGCAATGACACAAGGTGAGATTGGTTTTGCCTTACAAAATTCCATGCAGATGGCGTTTCGGAAACATGGAATCAATCGTCAAGTAGTTACTATTGTTACACAGGTGGTTGTTGATAAGAACGATCCTGCATTTCAGCGTCCGACCAAACCGATTGGGCCATTCTATTCCAAAGAAACTGCAGAACGCAAACGAAAAGAGTTAGGATGGAGTATTATTGAAGATGCAGCTCGCGGTTATCGGCGCGTCGTTCCCTCTCCTCTACCGAAAGACATTGTCGAACTTGAAGTCATCAAAGGCTGTCTCGAAAGCAACATCGTTGTTGTTGCAGTCGGCGGTGGTGGTGTTCCTGTAATTTATGAAGATGGAGAAATGAAAGGTATTGAAGCAGTAATTGATAAAGATCGCGCATCTGCGATGCTCGCCGCTAAATTAGGCATTGAACATTTTATTATCTCCACCGAAGTATCTGAAGTATACATCAATTACAAAAGATCGAATCAGCAGATATTACGCAGCATCACAATAGCGGAAGCAAAGAAGTATGTTGCCGATGGACAGTTTAGCGAAGGAAGTATGAAACCAAAGATTGAAGCTGCAATCGATTTTCTCAACAGTGGCGGCAAGGTTGTCACGATTACCGATCCGGAACATCTCATCGCCGCGCTCGATGGCGAAGCAGGAACGAGAATAACAAAATGAACATCGTAGAATAGGGTTAATTTGTCCTTATTAAGCCAAATCAAGGAACGAACATGAAGCTTCAACACATCATCGAATCCCAGCAATTTACACTTCCGATGCTTAACGAACTATTTAATCTTGCAGATCAAATGGGAAGTATTGTCATACGCGGGGGTACGTTAGATTATCAACATAGAATTATGGCATCGCTTTTTTATGAGCCTTCGACTCGGACACGATTCTCTTTTGAGTCCGCAATGTTACGACTTGGCGGCAAGATCATGTCCACTGAACATGCACAGGATTTTTCTTCTGTTTCGTACGGTGAATCACTGGAAGATACAATTCGTGTGGTCGGCAATTACACAGACGTTATCGTCCTCAGACACAATCAGTTGGGAGGAGCTAAACGGGCAGCGGAGGTTTCTTCTGTTCCCATTATCAATGCCGGCGACGGCAAAGGCGGTCAGCATCCGACACAAGCGCTACTTGATTTATATACTATTTACAAAGAAATCAAAACGATTGACGGGGTCAAAGTAGCTCTCGTCGGAAATTTATTAGATGGGCGCACTGTTCGTTCGCTTGCTTATTTACTTGGAAAATACGAACGCGTAAAAATTTATTTCATTGCACCGCCGGCACTTCAAATGAAACAAGATATTCTTGATTATTTAAATCGCCACAATGTTTGGTATACATTAGAGAGCGACTTCAAAAAAATATTGCCGGAAGTTGATGTCGTGTATATGACGCGCATCGAAGAACAAAAGATCTCCGCAGCTTCAATAGAGGGACCATTCAAACGTTATTTCATTGACGAAGAAGTAATGAGATTCATGCGATCCAATGCAATTCTTATGCATCCACTACCACGGCTCAATGAAATTTCACCGACTATAGATACCGATTCTCGTGCGGCGTACTTCCGCCAAACCAAGAATGGTGTCTTAATACGAATGGCTCTGCTGGTTTCTACGCTGGATTGAAGAATGTTGTAGTCGCCTACTTTGACTAAACTATTTTCTAGTCTTATTATTACCTTTTTTACTTTTCACTATAATCATTGTCACATCATCATGCTGTTCGGCGGAACCGCGAAACTTTTCAACTTTTGTCAGAATTGCATGCTGGATACTTTCTGCAGACAGATGCCGCTTCACTTTCAACAAATCAACTATAGATTCTTCGCCTAATTGTTGTTTTTCCTCGTTCATCGCCTCAGTAACGCCATCCGTATAGAAGAGAAATAGGCTATCCGGTTTGATTGGAATCCGTATTTCTTCTATTGCGTCTTCGAACACCGGACCGCGCTCCAATCCTAATCCAATACCGCCGCCTTCAAGGAATCTAATTCTTCCGTTCAAGTTAAAAAGCGCCTTATTATGTCCAGCTCGGCAAATGCGCACTTCTTTCTTCTTCATGTCGAATAGCGCAAGAATCATTGTGATGAATGATCTGCGATCCATGCCGTCGAAAATACGCCGATTAATATTTATAAGCATTTCTTTCGGAGTTTTGTAAATATGCGCCGCAAGCTGGACCATTCCCTGGACCTTCGACATATACAAAGCGGCAGACATTCCTTTGCCGGAGACATCTGCTACTACAGCAAGAATTTTATTTGCGTCCAATTGAATGAAATCATAGTAGTCGCCGCCAACGCTCAACGCAGGCACTGACACACCAGAAATATCGAGACTGGAAACCTTTGGATTCGCCTTTGGAAATAGGCCCTGTTGAATTTTCCGTGCGAGATCCAGCTCTTCTTTAACACGTTGCTGATCTATTTCCGATTTATGCAAGCGCGAGTTTTCGATAGCAATTGCCGCTTGACCTGCAACGGTTGCCAGCAAGTTAATATCTTCCTGAGAATAGACCTTACCGGACATTTTTGGCCCAACGTTTATAAATCCTACTAATCGATCCTGCAGAAACATCGGCACAGCTAGTACAATACCTGAGCGCAGCAACTTTTCCTTTTCTTCATCCTTTAAATCTGTAACGTCATATTCATCGCCAAGCAAATGAAGATCCACCGGTTTACGTGTTTTCTGCAGGAGCGCCATTAGCGTATAGTCGCCATCGCTAAATACACAATCTGCTTGATCCAGATTCTGTGAAGCCAAATTGCATCCTTCCTTCTCTCCACAAATAAATACAAATATTTTTTCAATATGCATTGTTGAAGAGAGTCGCGAGACAATTGAATTAAGAATGTGTTCCGTTTCCATCAAGCGTGGAAGCTCCTGTGTAAATTCCAACAACGCTTGTTGGTAATCGTACCGTTCATGGAAAAATATTCGGTCGATCCCGTTCTGAAAACGCTGCTTGATTGGATCAAACACAAAAGCGACAACAATAAGCGACGCAACAATGAATAATTGATTATTCTGCACACCAAAAAAGTAATTTACAAGTGTACCAATTCCATAGACGGAGACCAGATAGATAGCCGCCAATGCTGCTGTAATAGTTCCATAAATCAAACTACGGCGAATAACAACATCCACATCCATCAATCTGTGCCGAAAGATTGCATAGCCAAAGAACACTGGCACTACCACAAGCAATAAGACCGGAAAAAGAATTGGTGGATTCAGAAATGCAGCAATAGGATTAATAGTCTGGAGGATAATCGCATATGCAAAAATTAGCAAACAAATAGCTACCCCGATAAGCACGGGGCGAAGTTGTGCCCGCTGTTTATATGGTACGGAACTGAAATAACTATGAATAAAGATTCCAAACCCAGTAAAGAAAAATCCATAACGGGAAAAGAAGGCAACATTGATCAACCACCGATTATCGATTCCTCTATTAGCTTTCCAAATGATAACTGTAAAGAGCAGACTTATAAGATAAAGTACAACTGCAAGTGTGATACTTTTGTGTCCTTTTCGTTTTACGGGAAAAAAAAGAAAAAAACGTACAAACAACGGTGGTCCAAAGATTGAAGCTGCAAGAAATGAGCCCCCCAAAAGTATCAATTGCCAGCGGGGATCTGTTTGAAGATTCTGATTCAATATAGAAAGTCCGAAGAACAACATCGCAAGTATGCTAAAACGCGCAAACATACGCTGGATATTCCCTTGCGGTTTTGCCATCACCACAACATAACCGACAAGAAGGAAACCAAGCCCAAAAAGGAATTGTGCTAAAAATGGTAGGTTTATCAAATTGAGAATCAGAACACGTGCATCGAATTGCGCGCCATTTCGTTCTAAAGTGTACGTGACATACGAACCCACTTTTGCATTGATCATTGCTTGAGCATCTAAGTCTTTGGTAAAATTTTTCCCGTCAACTCTTATCAGAATATCACCGTCCTTGATCCCCGCCTGTTGCGTAACACCGCCGCTTACAATATCTGTAATTAATAAACGGGACTCGCCTTTCGCCACCCAGCGGCATTGATCATTCCCGGTGAGTCGCTCGAACATCAGAACTGAAAAATTGATTAGGCAAACACCAAGCACTACAATCGCTATCAGTGTATAGAGAATTCTGATAGATCTTGCTGATAAATTAGAAAATGGATTTATCATTGTTGATCCTGAGCAAAGTCTATAAATACATGCTATTTAAAGATACGGCAGAGCGGAGTAACAAGTTACTCATGCTTCGGCAAGAAAAACACAGAGTTAATTAAACATAACGTCCAATATATTTTAATTCCTCACGACTCCAAAAATCGGGTAGCCTATGCTGAAATATAAGACAAAAGGCCCAAAGCTCACCGGATGATGCAACAAATCAGTTCGGAGATAGAAACTTCGACCCAAAGAAAAATCAGCAGGGCCAATCGGCGTATCTAACCCGAGAGTAATGCCAATGCCATGCTTAAAATCTTCTAAGCGCATTTCTTCTGTTTTTAACCACACCGCCCCCAAATCGTAGCGCGCTTTAAAGTAGGTATCGAAAAAGATCGAAAATGGAAGCTTGTACTGGTATTCCAAACTCGCTACCATTAACTGCCTGCCGCGCGCATTGTCTTCACGAAATCCAAAGAAATTTTCCTGCCCGCCAAGCGAGAACTCTTCGCTGATAGGCAGGGTCTCATCCGCAACACCAATCATAAACTTTGGATGAAGAGTAAGATTCTCGACGATGGTTTGATATCTTTCATATGAGAAAAACATTTTTGTAAATCCCACAGCATTTACCAATTTTATTAATGCCGATTCGTATGAAAAATTAATAACGATGCCATCTGTAGGGAATGGCAATTTATCTTGGGTATCTATATTAGTTCCAAATCGGATAGATGAAATGTTGTATTCTTGATTTGCAAAAGGTTGATTGTCAACTTCAAACGCCTGATTGTAAATGTCATACACCCTGTGATGTTCTAATTTTCCTTCAATCGTAACACTTCCTAACCGTTCGAGTTGTGTTCCAAAGCTCGCTGAGCCGCCTTCACGCACCTCCCGATATTCTCCAACTATTTCCCGTTCAAACAAATATGGATCGCTTGACGGCACATCATCATAAACATTCACATCTCGGCTGAGAGAATACACTTTAAGACCAAATGTCAAATAGGAATTAAAGATTCGGGTCGCTTTCAATTCTCCAAGATAGGTCTGGTTATTAGTGCCTCCGCCAATTAGCAAGCCGAGTTCGGCGCCAGCCCCGAATAAATTTTCATTCCGAATATCAATCGATGGTTGGATATTGCGTTCATTATCTATTCGCAAACCGAAGCGAATCAATTCCGTACTTCGCTCTCGCGCTTTGATAGTAGCTATATTGAGTTTTCCAGTGCTGTCTTCATAATGAGTAGTAACAAGTATCTGCTCAAAAAGACTGGTGCCATAGAGATTTGAGATTCCAGCGGCAACTTTAGAAATATTGAAAAGACTCTGATTTTTAAACGGCAGTTCCCGCCAAATAATCCAATCGCGAGACTTCTTTGTGCCGACAATATCAATACGATATATTGTACCTTCGTCAAGTGTTACCGTCGCTGTAGCGGATAAAGAATCGAGTTGTATATCAGTTACATGGGCAAGGGAATAGCCTGCAGTGCGGTAAATTGCGAGCAACCGTTCAATAGCTCGCTCTATCAACTGCGTGTTTATATATTTGCCGAGCAGTGGTTGAAACACAGTAAGCAGTGTGTCGGAACTAAAAACCTGATTACCCAAGATTTTTACGTTATGAAGAATTGGATTATGTACGCTGCGGATTTTAATTATTGTAGAGTCGGCGTACTGTTCTACAATTCCATCCATAGAAGCGTACTCACCTCTGCTGTACAAATCGTTCATGAAACAGTGTAAGTCCATTTCTGTTATCCAACCGCGCGTCTCGTACATTTGAAGACTATCTTGAAATGCCGGCGGCAATGAGTCTGAGCAAGAAAACCGAGGCGACTTGTACCGCACGGTACTATCTGCGCGATACAACTTGAGAGTGCGATCATCTATAAGTTTCTTCAAAGCGGGAATTATTTTTTCGGCAGAAAATTCTCCAGCAGTAATCAACGAATCGGTACCGGTAAAATCAGAAGCCAGATGATCACCTAATCTCGGTGTAATAACAATATCTGCTTTGGCTCGTGCAAGCTTATTTGCTTCTTGCATCATAATCGTTGTAATCTGATCTGCAACTTCCCAAGGCGCATTGAGTTTGCCCTTTGGCCTTAGCGAACTTGCCATATCAACAGCAATAATAATATCTGCTTTTTCCGCAATGGCAACATCTACTGGAAGATTATCTACTAAGCCTCCGTCAAGAAGCTGCATAGAATCGCGCGGCACACTGCTGAATATCAATGGTACTGACATGCTGGCACGCAATGCTTCCGTCATATCACCGCGATCTATCACGATCCTTTTTCCTGTGACAAGATCTGTGGTAACAGCACGGAATGGAATACGAAGATCGTCAAAACTAGGATTGGGATGGTAAAGTCCCTGCAGTGTAAGGAGGTTGAGATAATTTGATAATCGTCGTCCTGTAGAAAACGCTTGTGGAATAACTGGCTCCAGACCTTCAAATCGCAAAACAAGAACGCTTTTATCGCGCGCAATTTTTTGATCAAGAAAGAGATCGCGGCGTTTCGATTCGTCACTATAACTTAGAAGATCGTCCCAATTTGTCGTATCTACTAAACGTTGAAGTTGATCGGTTGAATATCCCATCGCGTATAAACCGCCTATTACACTGCCTATACTCGTGCCGACAATCAGATCGGCAGGGATATTGTTGTGTTCTAAAACTCGAATTACACCAATAGCTGCGATGCCGCGTGCGCCGCCGCCGCTAAGCACTAGTGCAATGCGCGGCCGCCGTACCAATTGGATAGGATTCAATTTAGGATATCGTGATTTAACTTCACGAATATCCGGCTTGATAAGGGTTATGCGAGTCTGCGGCGAGGTAATGTCTTGCGCGCGCGCCAATAATGGCACAACAGCGAACAAAATTATGATTATTCTAGATATTTTTTGACGCACAGAGATAGGTACCAAATATTTTTCTATAAAAGAGTACCAAAAAATACGTCGAATTGCAACGGCACTTTGTATGAAAAGTAGAAGGATGAAGGATTAGTGAGCAGGCGTGAAACAATCTCAGAGGGAGAATACTTAGGTTTTCTTACTTTACATTGCTCTATGTCCCTGAAGTACTCTGGTTGGCAGCATTATTAAAGCTTTAAGAAAAGCGAATAATCCGTTTACAGTTATACCGATTAATCGGAATGGCAAAGTTAGAAGCCAAACGAATGGATACAACACCAACGCAATCAGTGCTAATGGCCAGCAAAAAATAAATAATATAATCCAGATTAGAAATGTAAACATTGTATCCCTCCGTATCTTCCTATTTCTTTACGATGATAAGCACTATTAAGTTGCGTCTGGTAAATCTTTTTCCATTACGGACAATTTAGCATTGTCCAATATATGCGTATTCATGAGGAGATAGAATTTATCTTAGGTAATTTACGGACATCTGATTGTTAATGGATGAAACAATTTCCTTGTTGTGTATTGCTCAGGTAGAAGAACTCTATTAATAATTAAGAGTGTTTAGCTGCTTAGGTAGGTAATAGAAGTTTTTCCTGCTTGCGGCGAAGAAGGTATTTTAACCATTGTGGATTTTTCAGTTGTCAGCTGAAATACGTTAGCCGATTTCACTTCTTTTGAATCCACGACAACTAGGATATTTCCAGTCCCTCTTAGGTTCATGGTAAGAGAATTTACCTCTTCTTTTCTGATGATGATATTTGATTTCCTTATTTCGAGGGAAATCGAAGGGATGACGGTTGCTGTGACAGTTGCTGTTGCTCTAATCTGTGCATGTACTTTTTGTGGCGTTGCTCCAAGAATTATTATAACTACACTTACTATAATTATGATCGTTCTCATATTGCACAAAAATGCGAGAACGATGCCAAAAAATTATTTTACATATCTAAAATGCCTTATCCTTAACAGTATATATATCAAAGAATTACAGCGGGCTGAAAATCACCAGAAATGATTTTGCCAACAACTCATTGGTAATTTCTACAATAGCACAATCTACTTATTCGTGTGGAATCTGCGGAGGATAGCGAGGACTTCCTCTGCGTTTGAAAAGACTCCAATACGCACTGCGTATTTCGATTTTCCATTTGCAACAATTTCCTCCACCATCGTCTTGATTTCCAAATCTTGTTTGAACTTCCTTGCTTCAATTCGTGCACGCTGCTCTGTATCCCAAGAAGAGATATGAATTTTAAAGCCTTTCTGTTTTTCATACGTGCAGATTCCAATACGCACTGCATATTTTAATTTTCCTTTTACAACAACTTTCTCAACCATGGGTTTGATTTTCAAATTTTGTTCGAACTTCTTTGCTTCGTCGCGCGCACGTTGCTCTGTACCCCAGGAAGAAATTTGAATTTCAAAACATTCTGGTTTTTCTTGTGTTACAATTTTCTGTTGAGGTACAATTTCGTGTTTTTGTTCAGGTGCGGTAATGGTAACGATGCGCTGTGGCTTGACGGTGTCTCTTTGTACCTGAACAGCTTTCTCTGATGGACGTTTCTTTAAGACGAAATTCATCCCCTCGACATAGTCTCCATTCGCCGTAATCTTCACTTCGAATGAGCGAATTGGAGGATCACAAGAAGCACCTAAAATGCTTAGTTGCGTTGAATCTACATAGGCAATATATTTACCCGGAGGAATACCCATTTCGTAGAAAGAGCCATCTGAAAATACGCGAATGTCTTTGTGATATTTCTCGTTGATTAACTTAATGTGGATTTCAATGCCCGGAACGGCTTCCTGCTTAGTGCCAATCTGCATTAATATCGAGCCCTCTAGCACACCTGTTGCATAAAAAGGAACATCGATCGGCTTGTAAATATTCGGTTCTGAGATCGCAGAGAAGGCATACGCTTTCGGCATCCAGAGCGGATTTGAGATCGATGATCCAACGATATCAATATTATAGCGCGTGTAGGGCAACAACCGGCGTACCCGTGTTATGCCTGAGTCTCCAAAATCAATAACTGCCGCCTGTTCCAAGTTAAAGGCTACATCATCAATTGTTTGCTCCCCAGGATCAAAAACTCCATTGCCATTTTTGTCAACGAACATGTGCATTGTGAGAGCAGATAGTCCGACTGATGCCAGGTTATGATATTGGAAGGTCTTCTCTTGGCTGTCATACCCGACGGTTCCACTCACATTTTGTATGATAGTTGCATCATCGGCGTCTAAAGATGCGGTTGTCGTTGAGCGTGCAAACGGAAATTCATATACGAATTGTAAACTTGCCAGGTATTGATTTTGAACGAAGTTACGTGATGTACGAAAATTGTACCCTTCCCGATGAAGTGACATTGCTGGAGAGATCAAGCCGTAATTCGGCAGCTTTTTTTTGTTCAAGATTGTATGTGAAAGAAGAACCGACCAGTATGTTCGTCATTAAAGAGAGTAGCTTCCTGTTTGGGCTGAGCGAATATAGAATCGATGAAGAGAGAATCGGTTCACGTGTTGTAGGTGTGAAATCTGATGTTGATTCCGAATAGCTGTACGCTACTGTTCCATTGATCTGATTATACGATGCAGTCGCCCCTGTTGTCATTAATGTTGTCGCACTGTGTACATAATTTTGTCGATTAGCTAAAAACTGATACGTGATAAGCGCTGAAGAGAGCTTCAACGGAAGAGACATCGTCGTCTGTGCCTCCGTTAGGATGTGCGATGGATTGTAGTATTCATTTTCTTCATGCCTTGTGATAGAAAGTTCTACCGAAGCTTGCGAAGCGTACACCGCGCTCAGATCTGCGCGATACAATGCTCCCGGAGCGGCATCAATGGTAAAAATATAATTCTTATCCAACCACGAAGAAAGCGAAAGAGAACTAATGGGTTTTGCAGAGAGCGTATCGTCAATATATTCTATACCGGCTGTCGCGGTTAGCCAGGAAGTGAGTCCTGCCATCACTGATGCTTGTGCGAAATGATCATTGTTTGCACGCAATTCCCCTGCGTTTATAGTATAATTGACTTCGCCCTCAGGAATAAATGAAAACGGAATTTGTATTCGTTGCCGGTCTTCGACCACTTCACCTGTCGGCCCATAGATACGCAAACTATAATATGTAGTCCCATAAGTTAACGGAACAGCGAAACGATAATTGCCCAATTCATCCGCCTTGGTGAACACCGACAAGCCTTTCGTTGAGATAAAGTTCCACCGTCCATTGCGGAAATGTTTTTTGCTCGATCACGTATGACTGAAACATTGTTCGTGTCTGCACTGGTTCATTCGATACCTGAATTCCTTTGAAACTACGTAAGAAAATGCCCGATGTATTTTCATAACCTGTGTTGACATTTGTAATGAAAGGATTATCATCGATCACATACTTCCATTGCCCTTCCATGGTCCCCGATGACGGCAAGGAAGTAGAATAACCGCCGTTTGCAGTTAATTCTAAATCGCCGCCTGCAACAATTCCCCCGCCTTGCAGATTATAGCCAAAACTTTTGTAATTTTTTGACGTTGATGCCGATAAAGAATAATCGAGGAATCCGCCATTGAAGAGATCTTTTTCCCGGGGGTACA
The DNA here is from genome assembly GCA_963727825.1 of Ignavibacteriota bacterium. GTDB lineage: Bacteria > Bacteroidota > Ignavibacteria > UBA10030 > UBA10030 > Fen-1298. Next base: position 530,735 of record CAVSHO010000009.1, read on the forward strand.
GAAGTGGATACTCTGCTTTTGTAGAGTTCTGCCTTTCGATTATACTTTGCTGCAGCTCCCGATTTCTCTCGGCAATAATTGGCAGTTCTTCGTCCGTTTCCAGCCATAATGATAAATGTGCCATATCTACAACGAAACGAAGTCCAAACAGACGCTCTAACACACTTGGCGTCACATAAATATCAAATGTGGAACTTATGAATTCATCAGGCCGAAGGATGAACGTTACTGTGTCTACGCTCGCCTTTCCTGTACGAAAATTGATTTCGTATTTGCGTGATTCTGTGATATAAAAACCATTCATGCTGTCTAACATTTTGTTGAATTTGTAGTTAATCTTCAAGAGACGAAAAATCTCACTCATTGGTAAATACGTAGTAGGTTCAACGTAGATAGCTGTGACAACCGTATTTACTAATCCTAACGAATAACTAAAGTTTAAATAGACTTCTTGAGATAGGGAGTCACTAGATGCGTGAGATTGTGCGCAGAGTGGCTGCGCAAAAAAGAAAATGAGAGTTATTATGAATAACGGCATTATCTGATTGCGCTTTTCATAAGTGGTCGAACGCTGGGAATCAGCGACCATCACACGGTGACAAAGCGCAATGTGGCTTGACATCGAACGATAATGGTTTGCTGCGATGGCATAACGCGTTCTTTGTGGTAGGTAATCATAAAAACTTTCTATGATCTCTGCGGCTAATCGCCTTTCGCTCACTTTATCGTGAATGCAAACCTATTAACAATGGGTGACAATTGTATGAAGTTCTCAGACGCGATGTCGTTTCTTTCTGTGACAAACTTTATTTCCGCCGTATATTTTCCCGGCTTTAGCGTGTTTCGATCGAATGTTGCTTTTTTATTCATCGTTACATAGATACTAAGTGTCTCAATGGTTTCATCAACGACATTTCCGATTTCATCGAAGACCTTAACATTTGCAGTTCCGAAATAAGGTGTATTTCCTTTTTTCACTGTCTTCCAGATAAGCCGCACGCTTGCAGAATCCTCCACGATATACGGATCTGCGATTTCGAGGCTCATATTGAGCGCTCCTTTGGTATAAAGAACTGTAGTAACCTGCTCGAATACAAAGTTAAGCTGTGTTGTGATTCCTGTGCGCACCGTGTCGATGCGCTTTGTTTGCGGTTGAGCGCTGGTGACGATACGGGACCAATACATTCCATCCGATAAATTTCCCGGAGGCTGTGCATTTAGCCGAACAATTTGTTGAGAACCCGAGGGGAGAACAAATTTACGAGGAAATCCTTTGATCCAGCCAGCCAGAGAGTGCTGAGCCTCTGCAATAGTGTCGTTATATTGCATCGACATATTACCGATGGAATCCGATACAGGATAACCGAAAATGAACTTAATCGAGACTTCCTGTGTCTCGGCGGTTTTGTTTTCAACTGTAAATGTACCAAAGCGATTAGTTGAATTTATAAACAATGCCGGCGGCGAAACAGAAACTTGCGCTCGTGCGTTAGCCATGAACAGTGCGAGCAGGAGATAAAAATAAAATGTGCGCATAATTAATTCTTTGGAATTGTGTGAACAGTGAGTGTTATACTGCCGGAATATTTACAGGCGCGCTGTGATTTGGAAGGATGTAGGGCGCCGCCGATCCAAATATAGACGGTCTGATTTTGTTTCAGTGGCAATACCAATGGTTGCCGCGGATCGAACGATGTGCGGGAAGACACGTTATCTATTATGGACCATCCGGCGCTTCTTTCATTGAAACTTACAGGAATTTTCTCCGGTCCATCCGTGTTGGTGAAAAAGCTGGGAAGCATTATGGTAATAGTTGCATTTGTTTCAATTTTCGATTGAATTTGAAATTTCGCCGCTCCGACATCTGATTGATCAAGACGTTTTTCCCTTCCACCGAAATCCGTTCCGAACGAAATATCGTTTAACTTGACGACTATCAGGTCAGGCTGACAATAAAGCACTGCACTTTGAAGCATTAAGAGAAATATAATGCAAAATGGTTTCACAGCTGTACTACCACAATTTGTATAATTCCAGTATAACTTCCGGCTACCTGATTATTTGACGTCGTTACTCTTCCGCCTGCCCATATATAAAGATTTCCATCAGCGCCGGTAGCCGCCGATCCGCCTGTTGTATGTTTAAATTGCGTTGCCGATGCCGCATCCGGAATTGTGTTGTAAATAGGAGATATCGTATAAAAATTCATTGTGTTGCTTCCGCAAATCAATTCATTCGGGAAAGTTATGGTGACCTGCACATTTGTATTAACATCACCATTGAATAAAAACTCTGCTGCATGTGCATCTGTCGGTAGGACTGTCGTGTTCATTCCTACGATCAAATTGCCAAAGTCAAGATCGGCAAGCTTTGTAATAGTAGCAAATCCTAATACCGAAAATGTGCCCATTGCTGTTGCCGATGCTGTCACCTGAGCAATGCTCATACTGCCGAAAAGAGAAATGAACAACATTGTTTGTTTAATGTATTTCATTATGACAATAAGGTATAAAAAGGATGTATGATTATCAACGAATGTACAAAACGAAGGGGCTACCGTTTTCCGGTAACCCCTTGCGAAAACTTACACTAATCTGATATCATTATGGTTGTGTAACTGCAACTGTAATTTGACCAGTATACTGCCCTGCTACCTGTGCTGGATCTGCTGTAACTCCACCACCAGCATATATCCACAATTGACCTGCTCCGGTTGTGGTTGCTGCCCCGCCGGTCAACCCAGCTAATGCAGTAGATGTTGCAGGGTTCGCTACAGTATTTGTTCGCGGGATTTGCCCGGTGAACGTCATTGTGTTTGTGAGATAAGATAGTGTTGCAGGAAATGTAACCGTTATTGTTGATGAGGCATTTGCCGCTCCTGTGAACAGGAATGAAGCAGCATTAGCTACGTTTGATGCCCAGAATACTGTCTGCCCTTGAGTTGCAGTAAGGGCTGCCAAGTCAGTAAGTTTTCCCAATGTTAATGCTACATTAACATTGGCTGTTATATTTGCGTTCTGTGATACTTGCGCAAATGACACAACAGAAACAACCAACAATAAAACGACGACTACGAGAAGCTTTTTCATAAATTACCCTTTATATTGTATTAATGAATATGTGGTTTTACTAATTTACCCAATGAATTAATATAAAATACACTCTTACTACTGGCAATAGGTATTTTCACTTATTCGCCATAGGTGTTTCCACCTATATAGAATTTATAACAAACTCAAGCAAAATTATCATTTTTCCCAATAACTATCAAAAATGCTTATGATATACTTTCTTCCTGTTGGGATTAGAACATGGTATGCGGCACATAAGTTCCTACTATTTCTTGTCTCAGCAGTTTGAACAAACAGTTAAAGAAAAATACCGTTGCTTAAATTTTGCAACAACCTAATTATACTTTTAACAAATAACTCACAAATATACATCCAATGGTAAGATGAATTTACTCTTCATCGAGCCAGCGATTTCATCTCATTTCTCGCATTTTCTTTTTTAATTAGAACCTATCTCAAAAACAATAACGTAGTCAGTCTGAGTGAGCGCCTATGGCGCCGTCGCTTTCAGCGCCATCTCCGACATGGCGTAAAGCGCCACTTGTCGAATATTGACTATGTCCTGATTATTCACCCTTCGACGAGCTCAGGGGGACATTTTTTATAGAATATTCTATTTTTGAGATGGCTTCTAGTAACAATATACCTGTGGTTTGCTTGAGCAGGCAAAAAACATTATATTTTTCGCAGTCAATTACTCATTATCAAAGAGCGCTAAGCTATCGTGGCAAAAATTATTGTCGTAGCAAATCAAAAAGGAGGCGTTGGCAAAACTACTACCGCTATTAATTTAGCAGCTTCATTGGCTGCAGCGGAGAAGCGGGTTCTGTTGGTTGATAATGATCCGCAGGCAAATGCCACAAGCGGTGTTGGCTCCGCCGGTATTGATGGAAAAACAATTTACGAGGTGCTCATTGGAGGAGCAGAAGCGGCAGAAGTAATCCAACCGACACAAATGCCTTACTTATCCGTTCTTCCATCGCATATCAATCTTGTCGGTGCTGAAATTGAAATGGTAGAGATGGAAAATCGAGAACACCTGCTCACGAACGCACTTCTGCCGGTGCGCGAGCGCTTCGACTTTGTAGTTGTAGATTGTCCGCCTTCACTTGGCTTGTTGACTTTAAATGCTTTGACGGCAGCGGATTCTGTTCTCATTCCCGTTCAGTGCGAATACTTTGCACTTGAAGGACTCGGTCAGCTTTTCAGTACTATCAATATGGTTAAGAAGACATTGAATCCCAAACTAGACATCGAAGGCGTATTGCTGACAATGTTCGATTCGCGCCTTCGGCTCTCAAACCAAATTGTTGAAGAAGTGAAACGTTACTTCGGCGATAAAGTTTTCGCCACGATTGTTTCACGCAATATCCGATTAAGCGAAGCGCCAAGTTTCGGCAAACCGATTATTCTTTACGATGCCATCTGCACCGGCACGACGAAATTATATGGAACTTGCAAAAGAAGTATTAAAGAACAACAAGTTCTTTGCCGTCGAACCTCTGTTAAATGAAAATACTTTCATCGGACCATAAGCTTATGAGTGATCAGAAAAAATCAGTTCTTGGACGCGGACTTAATGCGCTCATCCCGAAAAACCCGCGGATGGAAGTAAACGTGCGGGACGGTTCAGTAGGACACGACACAGGCGAGATGGGCATAATTGCCAGTATCGACATCGCCAAGATTCAGTCAAATCCATTCCAACCACGCATTGATTTCGATCAAGAATCGCTCAAAGAACTCACACATTCGATACAGGAAAAAGGCGTCATTCAGCCGATTACCGTGCGGCGGATTGATGCGGGGTATCAAATTATTTCCGGTGAACGGCGTCTTCGCGCAACTCAAGCGGCGCACCTGCGGCAAATTCCCGCATACATCATTGCAGTCGAAACCGACGAAGAAATGCTGGAGCTTGCCCTCATCGAAAACATTCAGCGCGAATATCTGAACTCGATGGAAATTGCCAACGCCTACCAGCGCCTCATCGATGAATGCCACATGTCACAGGATGACATTGCGAAGCGCGTCGGCAAAGACCGAAGCACCGTTACTAATTTCATCCGCTTGCTGAAACTGCCGATGAAAATACAGGATGGATTGCGGAAAGATAAAATTTCGATGGGGCATGCGCGCGCACTTATCGCGCTTCCAAATGAACGAATACAGCTACGGCTTTACGAAAAAATTGTAGATGGCGGACTATCCGTGCGGAAAGTGGAAGATATTGTCCGCGCCGCTCAACAACCTAAGAAAAAATCCGGGCCGCACAAAGAAAACAGCGGCGCATCGGCAAGCATTCAAAGTTTGGAAGAGCGATTGCGCCAGGCACTCGGCACAAAAGTTAAAGTAAAAACCAAAGGATCGGGACGCGGCGAGATTGTAGTGGAATACTATTCACTTGACGATTTTGACCGGTTGATGGATTTATTCACTGGAAAGTAATAATTAGGAATTTTGTATTAGGGGTTAGTGATTGTAAAATATATCAGAAATTTCGCTTTTGACTTTTTTCTTAACACAATAATAATACTGAATTAATCATGTCAATTAAAAAAATTCTAACCGAAAAAGCTCCCGCACCAATTGGCCCTTACAGTCAGGCAATTCTGGTAGATGGAAAATTTCTTTACACTGCCGGACAGGTACCAATAGATCCTGCAACAGGCAAAATTGTTGAAGGTGACATTAGAGTGCAAACTCGACAAGTATTGAAAAATCTTGAAGCAATTCTTATTGCGGGAGGCGCTTCACTTAAGTCTGTCATAAAGACAACTGTTTTTTTAAAAAATATGAATGACTTTGCGGTAATGAATGAAGTGTACGCAGAATTTCTTGGCGACGCTTCCCCGGCGCGCAGTGCAGTGGAAGTAGCTCGCTTACCGCGCGATGTTAGTATAGAAATTGAAGCAATTGCTATTGTTGAGAAATGAACGCTGGCTTGAATATTTTCCCAATGAAAAACTATTCGGCATTACTTGTGATCACTTCGATATTCTTTTTTATTTCATACACTAATACCGACGCACAAACCAAAGTCACATCGGCTTTAATAAAACCGGATACGGCAGAAGCTCAGTACCAATTAAACGACTCACTCGGCATTCGAGGCGGAAAAATAAAACTCATCTCTGATGTGCATGCCAAATCCGGATCGTTAGCGATGTTGTTCTCCGCTTTGCTGCCGGGAGCCGGTCAGGTATATGCTCATCGGTACTATACAATTCCATTCATTTGGGGATTTAGCGCTTACTTTATTTCGGTGGCAATAAAAGCGAATAATCAATATATGGACTATCGTGGAAAATTCTCGGAATCGGTTAAGTTGGATATAATAAATAATTCTGGAGATCAAAACCTATTAAGTGCACGCGATTTCTATCACGATCAGCGAGACGAATATATTCTCTACTTTGGCCTGACATATTTTCTCAATATAATTGACGCCTACGTTGGTGCAACACTGTTCGACTTTGATGTTTCAGATGAACTTGGCGGCAGCGCAAAAATTCAGTTTCATGTTCCTCTTCGCTAAGCAAGCAAATCTCGCAACGCACCTTCAAGTTTCAGAAATTGAAATTTAAATTCGACATCAATCAGTTTTTGGGAAAGCATTGCGGTGGCGTCAGGAGTTGTCTCCTGACGCTGACATTGGTAATTTCCATGATTTTTACTTTACAGTGTCAGGACGAAAGTCCTGACACCAATCTTATACACCTCTTCGCTAAGCAAGCAGATCTTTCAATGTACTTTCAAACTTCGGAAATGGTTAGTGATGTCCCGACCGCATTAAAATGGCAGACATGTGCAACGGGAAAGGATATGCGACCGAGGCTTCGATAAAAACGATTTATTACATTTTTAATGAGTTAAACAAGTACCGAATAATATCCTCAATTGAGCCAAGAAATAAAAAATCAATAGGATTGGTCGAGCGATTAGGTTTTAGGAAAGAGGCACATTTTAAGGAAAGTGTTTTGGTTCGTGAAGAGATTTAGTCTATGCAATTCTTAAAGATGAATGGATGAAAGGTAGAGTCCGATCACCAGATCGGACAATATGAGAGTCCAGTCGGTGATTGGACTCTACACTGACTTCTGATTTCTACTTCGCTTTCTCTCACCTTGCTCTTCTGCGCATTTTCCGGTATATTTTCAATAGTTAGAGGAGTAAAGAGTGGCTCTTCATCAGGCATACCACTTTTTACTCTTTGTCATTTATGCGATTATCTATTTTATGCCGTCCGCACAGCGGCAGATTTGAAACGTACTTGATGGAACATCTTCGTAATTTTTGCATCATTGCACATATCGACCACGGCAAGTCAACACTTGCCGACCGTCTGCTGGATACACCGGCACAGTTGCCGCTCGCGACTTGTCGAAGCAAATGCTTGACGATATGGACCTCGAGCAAGAACGCGGCATCACCATCAAACTGCACGCCATTCAAATCAAATATCAATCTCGCGATAAGAAAAACTACACACTCAACCTCATCGACACACCGGGGCATGTAGATTTCACCTATGAAGTTTCGCGTTCGCTTGCCGCATGCGAAGGCGCTATTCTTGTTGTGGATGCAACGCAAGGCGTGGAAGCGCAGACGATATCCAATCTTTATCTTGCTATCGACGCAGGATTAGAAATAATTCCGTTCATTAACAAAATTGATTTGCCGAGCGCTAAGACGATGATCGATGTGGTAAAGAAACAGGTGATGGATCTCATCGGATGCAAGGAAGAAGAAATTTTGCTGGGCAGTGCAAAATCCGGTATTGGAACAGCAGATGTCTTAGAAGCAATCGTCTCGCGCATCCCCGCACCGAAAGGTGATCCGGATGCACCGCTAAAGGCATTGATTTTCGATTCCGTGTTTGATGAATACCGCGGAGCAGTTGCATACGTTCGTGTAATGGAAGGAACTGTGCGCGAAAAAGATAGGATTCGTTTTTTTTCAAAGGGGCAAGAATTTCAGGTGGAAGATGTCGGCATTCTTGAAATGCAGCGCAAACGAGTCGGTTCACTTTCTGCGGGCGATGTTGGTTATATAATTGCAAATGTCAAAGATGTGCATGACACAAAAGTTGGCGATACGATTACACTCGTGGAAAATCCTGCATCCGAACCGTTGCCCGGTTACAAGGAAGCCAAGCCGATGGTCTTCAGCGGACTCTATCCATCAAACAGCGATAACTTTGGCGAATTGCGCGACGCACTTGATAAGCTTAAATTGAATGACGCATCGCTTATTTTTGAACCTGAAAGTTCGGTCGCGCTCGGATTCGGATTTCGCGCCGGATTTCTCGGACTTCTTCACATGGAGATTATTCGCGAACGATTAGAACGTGAATACGACCAGCAGCTCATCAATACAGTGCCAAACGTCGAGTACCGTGTTACCAAAACAGATAAGGAAGTTCTTTTCATCGATAATCCTGCATTTATGCCGGATGCCGGAAAAATTGAAAAAGTTGAAGAGCCATTCGTCAAGGCGCAAATTATCACACCGACCGAATACATCGGCAACATAATGAAGCTTTGTATGGACCGCCGCGGCATTCACCGCAATACTACATATCTCAGCCCAGAGCGCGCCGACATCCATTTTGAACTGCCGTTATCGGAAATCATCTTCGATTTCTATGATAAACTTAAGTCACTTTCGCGCGGGTATGCTTCATTTGACTATGATTTCCTTGAATATCGCGAATCTGACCTTGTAAAATTGGACATTTTGCTGAATGGCGAGCCAGTAGACGCACTTTCCACTATAGTCCACCGCGCAAAATCATATGACTGGGGCCGTAAGCTTTGCACGAAACTTCGAGGGCTAATTCCACGTCAAATGTTTGAAGTGGCGATACAAGCTGCTATTGGAAGTAAGATAATTGCGCGCGAGTCGATAAGTGCTATTCGGAAAAATGTATTGGCAAAATGCTACGGCGGCGACATTTCGCGAAAACGAAAACTTCTGGAAAAACAAAAAGAAGGCAAGAAGCGTATGAAACGGGTAGGAAGTGTGGAAGTACCGCAGGAAGCATTCCTCGCTATTTTATCAATGGATGAATAGGAGATTCGATTAAATGATTTGGTGATTTTTTTGATTGAGATAACAATAAATTGGAAATAATTATGAGCAACGACAAAAAACAGAAAAAAGAAGAGCCGCCAATAGCGACTACATTCAAAGAAAAAACACTGGCATTCCTAAAAGAAACAGGAATTGTCCTGGGTTTGTTTCTTCTCATCAATAATTTTGTAATTGCATCTTTCCTTGTTCCGACTGGTTCAATGGAAAATGAAGTGCTCACTGGCGAACTGCTCTTCGTCAACAAATTTATCTATGGCGGAACTTCGCCCCGGAATATTCCATTTCACAAATGTGCGTCTGCCATGGTTTCGCATTCCAGCATTCAGAGATGTGAAGCGCGGTGATGTGATTGTGTTTGTTTTCCCCGGTATGCGGGACGAAGTAGAATCACCGGATTTTACTTTCTATCTGAAACGATGTGTTGGGAGTTTCAGGGGATACAATTCAGATACGCAACCGGGTATTATCTGTCAATGGACAAATGTTGCCTTTGCCGCGCAATGTGAAATTCGATCATGGGTGGTCAGTTCCAGCAACCGAACCAGATGATCGCATTTTCCCGGCCGGTTCTGGTTGGAATGAAGACAACTTCGGTCCACTTGTGGTACCAAAACAAGGAATGATGATTGCATTAAATGCACAAAATATTTCCGCTTGGCAAATATTTATCCAACGGGAGGGACATACGGTAGAGTCTGTTGCAGGAACCGTGTTTGTGGATGGCAAACCGGCAACATCTTATACTGTACAGCGTGATTATCTGTTTGGTATGGGTGACCACCGCGACAATAGCCTTGACGGCCGCTACTGGGGTTTTATTCCCAAAGAAAATATTGTCGGCACACCTATGATCGTCTATTGGTCATGGAACACCGATCTTCCTTTATACGATATTTTCGGAAGACTCGCTTCCGTGCGATGGGGCCGCATTGGGTCGCTCATTAAATAATGCCGGAACAATCGAAGCATAACAAGATTACGAAAAAAACAGATCCTTCTCTGCTCAAAGAGAAAAATCTTGCCTTAACGCTGATCGAGTACGGCAAAACGATTCTAATCACTATGCTTGTGGCGCTGGTTCTGAAATTATTTGTGATTGATGCATACCGCATTCCATCCAAGTCAATGGAAAACACACTTCAAGTCGGCGATTTTTTATTAGTGAACAAATTAGCCTACGGCATTCACACGCCTCGCCATTTACCATTTACGGCGACCTCGCTCTTTTCATTTACTTTTTCCTTATTTCGGAATGTACATCGCGGTGACGTAGTAGTGTTCGAATTCCCCGGTGGCAAAAACGAAGTGGAACCAACAGAATCAGTGAATTACATTAAACGATGCATTGGATTACCCGGTGATACGATAGAAATTCGATATGGCAAAGTACTTGTTAATGGAATCGAAACAAGCTTTCCTATACAAGGCAAAAATACAATTCACTTAACCGACAATGCTTTTCGACGAAACGCAGAAATGTACCCGGAGGGTTCGGCATTCAGTGATGTCAATTATGGACCGGTGGTCGTGCCAAAACGAAATGACATTCTAAAAATTGATCCTGCAACATTTTCTCAATGGCGCATTTTTATCGAGCGCGAAGGGCATAGCGTTCAAATCAATGCCGATACGATTCTCATTGATGGTGCAGTGACTTCTAATTATCGCATACAGCAGAACTACTACTTTGTTCTTGGCGACAATCGCGATAACAGTATGGACAGCCGCTATTGGGGATTTGTACCAAATGATCATTTAATCGGTGAAGCACTATTTATTTATTGGTCATGGGATCCAGAAATTCCGGTATATAGCATATCTGAAAAATATTCAACTATCAGATGGAATAGAATTGGAACGCTGATACGATAAGAAGTGAAGTTTTAACCTATCATTTCCACTGAACACTTGTCATTGCTTTCTTCAAACGCAATAAAAATCATAATGGTGCTATTAAAAAAGCCTACAAGTTGAATAAACCTGTAGGCTTTCCTTAAAAAAATGATCGTTTCTTTACATCAAATTAAAACTGATTCCCAATGCAAGGGTTTGTTTGATCTGCGTTCTTGCCTGCACTTGAGGATCGTTGATGAGCTGGACATTTAAGTTCATAGAAATGAGTTTATTCACTTTTGCCGAAAGCGTATTATCACTTCGCACAGTCATACGATCGAATTGCTTCACGGGTGCGAATATTTCTAGTTTGGCATTCAGAACAATGTTCTCCATTATTGTCCAAGCAACTTCAGTAACCGATTCCAGACCGCCATCAACCTCTATTGTTTTTGTTGAATCGCCTATATATGCCATTGCATATTTATTCACTACAATTTCACGCAAAGAAACACCTAATCTTGTCTTAACTACCGGGCCGGGCTGGTAACCAATACCAGCGGTTTGTGTAATATAAGCCGGATCAAAGAAATTCGAGACAGGCATTGCATTGCCAAGCGCATCATACTTGACGCCTTCTGTAAATTGCGTCTTTAGGGAAGCAGACACAAACGGATTGATATATGTTTCAATTTTATAAGTAAAAACACTTTCCAGATCGATATCGTCATCCGTTTTGCGGATGCCCTGTGAACCAAGTTTTGCCTGTCCATATCCAAATTTATAGCTGTTTACCCAATTGACCACGTCAACTGCATATGTAGATTTCCCTTCTAAAAACAATGCATACGCAAGCGCATTTTCACCTCCTTGCGCCCAATCTGTAAAAGATACCTGCGTAACATTTGCACTGATTATCATCGTGTGCTTCCACGATGTGTCGGTCAACGCCGTCGGTACTACGGGCTTGGATTCCTGTGCTACAGCAATGCTTGCTGTGAATAATAACAAAAATGATAGTATTGTTTTCATAACACTCCTCGTATGGTAATAAATGTTGATACTATTTTAGAACGGTCGTACAATATCCGCATCGCTTCGCTTTGATAGGAATTGCCATCAAGCATTCCGGACATTCTTTTGTTGTTGAAATTGCCGTTACGGTTTCCGGTTTTTTTACTAGCCGATTCATTGCCTGAATAATCATAAACATTGCGAAAGCAACTATAAGAAAGTCGATGAGAATATTGATAAACATTCCGTATTTAATCACAACGGCTGCATGATCCGCGGCAGCTTCTTTTATGGTAATACCAAGATTGCTAAAATCCATGCCGCCGATAAGCATACCTATTGGTGGCATTATAATATCGCTAACAAGTGAACTGATGATTTTGCCAAATGCCGCACCAATAATAATACCAACTGCCATATCGACAACATTGCCGCGCATTGCAAACGATTTGAATTCTTTAAACAGTGACATGAATACCTCCTTTTATAGGTTAAAGAGATGCTCTACTCAAACTATTGACACGAATTAGAACAATGGTAATGAGTAAATGAATTCCGGGGATTGATCAAACTATCGATTTTATTTTTTACTTTCCAATACTACTAACGCAACCACAGTTGTCTCGGTGTGAGAAAGCGACAGATGAACATTACATTGCTCTAATGCTTTTGCTACTTCCCGCGACAGCAAAATGTGTGGTGCGCCGGACTGATCGTTCACAACTTCAATATCCCGCCAATGAAATGCTCCGCTCCATCCAGTTCGCATAGCTTTTGCCACCGCTTCTTTGGCAGCAAACCGTGCAGCAAAATGAATATATGGTTTCTTGCGAGTCTTACAGTATGTCACTTCCATATCACTGTAGACTTTATTGAGAAACGCTTTGCCCTGATTTTCCAGAACATCCCTCATCCGTTGAACATCCACTACATCTACACCAATACCTTGAATTTTTCCCATAGCTACACTTTCTGATTTTGCTCTTTGACGATATCTATGACTTGCGAGATATCATCAATATCATAATCGGCATTTGAGATTTCTGTGCCGAAGGTGTTGCCGTACCGTGCAAATATAGTTTTCATTCCCACTTGTGCCGCGCCGACAACATCGCGCTCAGCCCAATCGCCCACCATCATTGCTTCAGATGGCTGCATTTGAAGCATATCTAAAATTTTCTTAAATGGTTCAGGATTAGGTTTTCGCCTGCCGGTATCTTCAAATGTTACAACTGCATCAAATAGATGATGGAAATTAAGATAACAAAGCCGGAGCCATGCCTCTTTTGCCGGTGCATCGGAAACAACACCAAGTTTGATATGCATCTTTGAAAGTTCGATAAGCGTCATTGTAACATGCGGATATGGAACAAGTGCCGTTTCTCTTGCGCGCCGGTAAGCAATTACACCGGCGGAAAGAATTTTATAATCAATTTTGCTGAACTCACGGTATAGCAACTCATCAAAAACTTTTTGGAATTCTATTCCGCGCTCTTCGTAAATTTCATCTATGCCTTTGCGTATTTCTTCATTAGAAAGTTTCAGCCCGGCATCGCGCATTGCGTTAATGGCGGCGTCGATTGCCTGCCGCTTCATCAACATAAAATCTACAAGTGTATTATCTAAATCAAAGATGACGGCTTTTATCATAAAAACAATAGTTATAGAACCTCAGTTTCAGCAAATGTTCTTCTATGGATAATGATAAGAATTTAACAAAACGGGTAATTGTAAACTGAATACCAACGACTTTCTCAACTCTGTTTAAGAATATATTCTACCGCTAGTTCATAGCCCCGCACACCAAAACCGGCAATGACGCCTTTGCACGCTGGAGCAATTACAGATTCACGGCGGAATTCTTCCCGCGCGTGGACGTTGCTCAAATGCAATTCAATCACAGGTATTTTTAACGCAGCGACAGCATCGCGTATAGCATAAGAATAATGCGTGAACGCTCCAGGATTTAGAACTACGCCATCCGTAACGCCATCCAGCGCTTTATGAAGCGCATCGATAATAGGTCCTTCGCTGTTGGATTGGTAGAACTCCAATTTAACATTCGGAAATTTTTCCTTCAATCGGTTCTCAATATCCCACAATGACATAGTGCCGTAAATTTCCGGTTCACGCTTGCCAAGAATATCGAGATTTGGTCCATTAATAATGAGAATACGCATTGTGATCTCCTTGTCTGAGTCTATAGAGAGAAATAAGAACCTGGAATACGATAAACAGAATAAGGTATTGCAGGCAAAAAGTCAAAAGTTAAATATCACGAAGAAACGCTTTTTACTTTGATAACAACAATCGTCATATCGTCGTGCTGTTTGGTTTTGCCAACAAATGACTTTATTTCAGCAAAAACACCTTCCATAATCTCCGCGGCCGTACCTGATGCAAGCTTTTCCACTACTCGTGAGAGCCGCTCTTCTCCAAATTGCTCTTGATGAGCATTCATCGCTTCTGTAAATCCATCCGTATAAAATATGAAGAGGTCGCCCTGTTGATACTCGATCGTTGCCTCTCCAATCGATTGAGAAAACTTTGAATCCCCATCAAGTCCAAGAGCAATACCGGTAGGATTCAAGATCTGCACATATTCTGTCGTGCGATTTCCGCATGATGACCGGATTGTGCCCTGCGCGAGCAAAACTCAGCGTTTTCTTCATCGTATCAAACACGCCATAAATCATACTTATAAATATTCCACGTTCAACATTTTCATAAAAGAGATGATTCACTTGAGTGAGAACTTTCGCCGGCGATTCCGATACATGTGCTAATGCACGCAAAAATCCTTTTGTTAATGTCATGAAAAATGCGGCCTGTGTACCTTTTCCCGATACATCTCCTATTGCAACAGCAAGCTTGTGTTCGCCTATTTCTATGAAATCATAGTAATCACCGCCAACCTCCTGCGCCGGCAAGCAGCGCGAACAAATATCGAATTGCGGAATTGACGGATTGCTTTTTGGCAGGAAACTCATTTGAACTTTTCGGGCAATTTCCAGTTCTTGTTGAAGCCGCTGCCGCTCAGTGATGTGTTTTGCAAACGCCGGTGCAATCGCATCAAAATCATAGATGATACTTTTTCTGAAACAGAGAATAAGAGATGTGGCATATATGAGAGAACTGATAATGACAATAAATAATCCGCTTTCTGTATACGAGGGATTGCCTGCACAGAAAAGACCTGCCGCTTCCGGTGTCGCTGTAGAGACAATCAGTGCAAGAAGAGCAGTCAATCCATCATATTGATAGAATATCCACACCATAAAAAAGGCATAGACCGTCTGAATTATCAATGCGGCTCCAATAGGTTCCATGTGTTCAAGGCTGATAACCGCCAATACTAGAGCTGAAAGCGTTATGAGAAGTGCTCTTGAAGAAATATATTTTCGCAGAAAAGAAATCAAGAAGAGCAATATGAATGCAAATACAAAGCATGAAATATAAATGGCATGTGAGAGAATCAGTAACCAAGGGGCGACTGCATCGAATGTGTGTATGGATGAATCGTCTATTAATGAAATTGAAACTGGAGTTATTCTGTTTCCCACCCACGTCAACAGTAAGGATAGAGCAAAGAGTCCTATGCCGAACGATATTCCTCGGATAAAACTCCAGCCAATATTCGGGTGCAATACATGTCCTTGAGAGATTAGATCGAAGGGAATCATCTTTTCTCGCCAAACTTCACGTGTCATAGATTCAGCAATTGCCCAGAGTAATACAAGAGTACCGCCAATTAATATCGGTACCAGCAACATCGGAAAGATAATTTCCCACGCGCTACTGTTGTTTTGGACATTGACATACAATTGAATCCCAAAGGCGACAGCAACAATACTTCCCATCAAAAGCGCTTGCCGAAAACCCATTTCAAATGAACGTATACGTTTTATTGCAACAATCGCAATAAGTATTCCTCCGCCAATTATCAAAATGATAAAGATAATCCCATAAATTGAATCAGAATTTGACCACTTATATTTCTCCGGCACAGCAATATCCGGCTCGTAGGATGTAAAAATATTTCCCGATACCTTCACTTTCACAGTTACGGGATCACCCAAAATGACCGATGGCAAACGCCAGGTGTATTCATAATCAATACGGTGTAACTGCTGGGTCACTTTTTCCGATACGGATTGTGAAGTATCGACCTTAAAAATTGACGACGAATAGGTCTTGAGAAATATCACTGCGAATCGCTTTGCTTCATAAGGCGAGAGACTGGGAAGCTGCAGTGTATCAGAAATATTTCTCGCGTACTCAAGCAGCCTTCCTTTCGTATCAAAGGTTAGCGTTATATCTCCGCGGATGAGATTTTCTACTTTCTCAACTTGTTCATTTTTTGTTTTCTCTTCATTCCCAAAACTAAACTGGAGATTATTATCTTTACGCCAGCGAATTTTCCATTTATAGACCGGAATGCTATCCCTGAAGAGAGAATTTGCCTCCGAAATACCAACCATTTTTTGTGCTTGTCTCATCAATGGACGATTCGCTATAAGAGATATTTCAGGCCAAAGGCCGTCACTCGTCAGTTTGAGGCTGTCCATCACACTGCGAGTTCTTTCTAAAATGAGCAGACCGATCCAGCGGAAGTGAAATACCACCATACGGATGCGATAGGGGGAAAAGGGTGATGATAATGAATAACGCTAACAGGGATTAATAACAAGAACGGCAAAAGTTGTTTTGATTTTTCCATTGTGAAATCTTTTTTAATAACTCGAATAATCAGTTAAACAACAGGCCACTACTAGGGTTTAGCAGTTCGAGCGAGTTCATCTTCGATATATTCCCTAATTGCTGGCTTTAGATACATTTCATCTATACCGACTTCTGCTAATCCCTGCGCTAAAACGGGAGCTCGCCGCGCCGTAGCTAATCGTTTATTAATAACAATAAGCCGTTCTGCTTTCAGAACGCAATAGCCGCCATCGAAGTCGCCTTTTTCATATCGAACGGCAATGCCGCAGTTGAATGCAAGCTGCTCAAGTTCAGATAAAATTTGTTCGTGCGTCATTTTTGGGTGTTGTAAATGAGTCTCAGATATAACTTATCTCATTTTAATATGAGTAGCAAGATGAGAGAATTTAACAGTTCTCATCACCCTTTTACCCTTTGTCATTTCCATTACATTCCCACCAAGTTTGAATCTTCTTTCCGCTCCATATCGTGAATAAGAAAAATATTGCGCCTCCGATAAGATCGACAACGTAATGATAACGCAGATAAATCGTGCCTACTATAAGTAATCCGGCAAGAACTGTCATAACCCATCGCGTCTTGAGACGATATTGATGAGCAAGATAGACAATAATAAGCGTAAGTTGAGTATGTCCACTTGGAAATACATCGCGCTGAACAAATTGTATCACGTTTGGAAGTGTCGAAGAAATTGATTCGCCCGCATTGATGAAATTGCGTATCGATGTCGTAAAAAACAAACCTGGCAAATCCTGCTCAAGCACATAAAAATTATGTAATGTAAAGCGTGGACCGACAGCCGGTAGTAGAAAATATCCCAGATAAGAAAGATAGAATCCATACACAACGAGGAATGCGCCATGATCAAATTCATCAATGGTGTAATAGCAGTAGAGTTCGATGCCAAGCATAAGAAAGAGTATGTAATAAGAAAAATATGCTATTTGAAAAATCTCCGTTAGTATCGGATTTGCGAATTGCGCCATCCACTGAGTAGGATTGACTCCGAAGAGCCAATGATCGATGGAAATAAAAAGCCAATCGTAATCCACAGGATGAATTGGTCGTACCATTAAATAGATTTCTTTGAAAATAAAAAAAACAAATAGATAACTATAAAAACGATGGAGACCGATCAGCAATTTTGTTTTTTTTGTCTCCGCCAAATACGCCAACAAGAAGATGGCAGCAATAACAACAAGATCGATAACGATAATCTCCAACCATGCGGATACGCGTCCGAAGAAGACCAGATTCAATCCGATCAGAAAAAGCATGAAAACGATGGAAACAAAATCAACCGGGGCAAGATTGGATGTTAATTTTTTTATATTCATTATCTTAATTGAGCTACGCTAATTGTGATTTGAAATTATAGCAAGCATGCTTGT
This sequence comes from Ignavibacteriota bacterium, assembly GCA_963727825.1. Lineage (GTDB taxonomy): Bacteria > Bacteroidota > Ignavibacteria > UBA10030 > UBA10030 > Fen-1298. The sequence goes on from CAVSHO010000009.1 coordinate 548,862, forward strand.
TAATAAAAGAAATTCTTCCACTCCTAATTCTTCTGGCCTTTTTTTCAAGTCAAACGATATTTGATCAAGTACATTCTCATCAAATCCCATAGACTTCAATCCATTCCGCAGCGTCTTTCGCCGCTGACCAAATGTAGAACGCACAATTAATCGAAAAAGCTTTTCGTCGCAATTCGGCAATTGTTCCCTGAACTTAAACTGTACAACGGCAGAATCCACTTCCGGCTTAGGAAAAAAACAATTGCGTGAAACTTTAAAGAGCATTTCACATTCGGTGTAGAATTGTGTAAAGATTGAAAGTATTCCGTATTCCTTATTCTTCGGCGGCGCAACAAGACGCCTCGCTACCTCAAATTGCACCATTAACATTGCATCAATAACTGCTGTTCGAGCATCAAAAAGCCAGAATAGGATTTCACTTGTAAGATAATACGGAATATTGCCAACAATACGGACTTTTCTGCCATTGCGTTGTGCAAGTTCGTCAATGTCGACTTCGAGAACATCTCGGTGAATAAGTTCCAATTTTTCATCAAACCGTTCTTGAAGAAGCCTAACTGCCCTCTCATCCACTTCGATGCCGATAAGTTTTATCGGCTTTTCGGACAAATGTTTGGTAAGTGCACCTTGCCCGGAACCTATTTCAACGACAACATCGCCGCTCCGAAGATCAAGACTTTCCACAATCTTATGCAGAATGTTTTCATCCCGTAAAAAATTTTGGCCGAGTGATTTCTTGGGTTTTAACACGCTTGGATTCGTCTCATTGATGTGCCAATATACTGAAGAGTATGAGGAAGTTCAACGAAGGATTACTAATGTCCCCTTGGTTTCTCGTAAGCAAGGCGATGCTTTGAAGCGCTAACTCGCCGCTCTAAATCCTTCCATCATAATGTAGCGTCTTTTCATAAATGCATGATACAACATTGCAAACCACTGTTTGTATAGTGCAATACCCGTAATTCCCATAATAAGGCAAAACATCATAGCAGCAATTTCAGAAACAAATCTTGTTATAATTGATAAAATTACCGGCACAATAAAATATTCTGCAATAAAAATAATAAATATATACCATGGAGGAAATGTTGTTCCTTCATAGTTAAACCATGGACTTGTATCATTACGAAAACGAGTTTTATTGAATGTTGAAGAATATAATGTCAAATAAGAAGTTATTCCGATATGAAATATTACAAAAATGGATGCCCATACGACTAATAGATATTTTGATATCATCAAAAGCAAAACAAGAAAGATCAGATAGTAAATTATTGTCACCACAGTACCAATTAAATAATTTCTTATAAAATAATTTTTCCACGAAAATTGTATAGTTATTAATTTGTCAAAATAAACACTTTCTCTTAAAAAGACAGTTTGCTGCAAAATAATAAGGGGTACCGAAACCGCCACAAAGAGAAAAACAAAAGGAAGTAACGTAGACATCCAACCCGACGTTTGTCTAAAAACCATAATATTATTCATCGTTACAAACGTGAATATAATGGTTTGAAAAAGAAACATGGTTTTAGTTCTTTTATTCCGCCAAAATTGTTTCCATTCAAATGACCAATAGGAAAAGAATTCATCTGAATAAATAGATGAAGTTGCACGTCTTAAAGAATATTCTGCGGTGATTTCTTTGTAGGTCGCAGAAAGAATGACTTTCCATGTTTGTACTATCAGTACAAATAATAATGCAAGCGGAATAAGTATCAATACCTGATGCTCATATACAGCCGAGTGAAGAAATATTATAATCACCTCGTCGAAATGAATGAAGCCAAAATAATTCGTTCCTCCAATCGTTAAAATTATTCCAAGAGTAGTAAGTGTTCCCCAAAGTCCATTCTCAAAAGAGTTTTTTAGAATTGTGATGAGGAGGGAATTGATAAGAAGAAACAGAAGAACACTTATCAGCCACCACACACAATTTAATGAAATGCCGAATTGTGAAACGCTAAACGAGCACCACAGTGTAAAACCAATTGTGGTTGGAATGTTGATAAATGTTTTCGTTAAGAGGAACGATACGATCTTTTTCCGGGATATATTTAATACAAGATACTGTGTGATGATACCCGCTGGAATCTGCTGTAAAAATAAACGTATGAATAAGTCGGCGAGTAGATAGTACACCATGATTCCGTTGATTATTTCTAACGGTGCTTGTCCAGTTTTTGCTTGTTTGAGAATAATCGGGAGAATATAACCTATGACGGCAAAATACGCAGCGATCATCAATACGAGCACCAATAATATAATTTTCCCTACAAGCGTATCTATACCACTCGGCCGTCGTAAAAGGCTTTTAAATTCGTTTCGTATAAAATCGTTCCATGTAATCATAGTTATGAGGCAAAATAGAGAGCCAACTCTTTTAACATTTCTTCATTTTGTCCGAGGTCTTTGATAATGATTCCCTTTTCGAGGAGTGCAATTCGTTCACATACTGAAGTAATATGGACAAGGTCGTGACTTGAGATGAGCATTGTCGTTGTCTTAGCTGCATGGATATCTTGTAAAAGTTTGCGGAGTTTCAATTGCGAAGATGGATCGAGATTAGCAAATGGCTCATCGAGTACAAGAACTTTGGGTTGTACAATCAGAGCTGCTACAATACCGATTTTGCGTTTGTTGCCGAGTGAAAAATCACGAATATATTTTTTCTGGCCGAGAATTTCTCCATTGAAAAAATCTTTGTAGTAATCCAATTGCAATCGCATTTCTGCAATCGTTATGGAATATGCTTTTGCTACAAAGGCAAAGTATTCTTCTGCCGTGAGAAATGGAATAAGAAAATTCTCGTCGAGATAAGAGCCAGTGTACGCTTTCCATTCCTCCGATTGCGCAACATTGCTGCCGGAAGAAAGAACTGTTCCGCTCTCTGGCCGGATAAGGTCCAACACACAACGGAATAAAGTGGTTTTGCCCGCTCCATTGTTCCCAACCAGTCCGAAACACTGCCCATCAGGAATTTCTAAAGCATCAATATGAAGCACTTCTTTGTTATTATACGATTTGCAGAGATGTTCGATTCGAATCATAGGCAATTTCTACTTGGAATTATTGGTGATGGCTGACGATGAATCTATAAAAATTTACTATATGATGAAGGAGAATGCAAGAACGAAATGGAGTGAAAGGAAAATCCAGAAAATCGTGCATGTATCAATCGAAGAATTCTTTTCGGTCCGCAGAAACGGCATGTGCGTAGAGGTGACGTGATCGATGATCGACAATTCGCGTATCTAATACATAACCATTTACTTTGTTATACACTAATGCTTCTGAAAGCAGGCTTTCTTTAAAGAATCTTGAACGTTCCTTCCAAAGCTTACCCGCAACAAACAATACATTCCCTGATTGATTACACTCGTACTTCTTGATCAATCCGCGCCGCATCAACCCTGGCAAAGTATCTGCAACAAAATGCAATGCAATTTTACGTTCATCGCTTTCAAATTCCTTTTTCCATTGCATCGGGAATAAACCAATAGAACGATGATGATTGTTTTTTTCGTTTATATTTGTATTTGATTGGCTTGTCCAAACATAAATGACGTAGACTAATCCCAACCCAATTGTCAATTTTATTATATTGCTCAAAAACCTTTGATAAAAGAAACATTTTTTATTTTCAGGATTCATAGTTATAAATGATTAAAGTGCGAAACGTGTCAATTATTGGGGAACATTATAGATTTGGACGTGTAATACGCAGAAATGTTCACATTGCAGGGTGCCACTTATAAATAAAATCTATCAATAAGAGATTGCTCAAGCTATGAAAGCATAGTTTATAGGCATTGCATCTCTTTAATCCAATTTGTACTATTCTCGTGTTATCATGAGATCACTCGTCCTAATAATTCTTTGCTTATTGCTCGCAGCGTGCGATGGTGGACTTGCACCTCCACCTCCTATTGAACTCGGGTTCAGCGGTACTGTGTACTTTACACCGGGTTCGTGGCCAACAGATAGTCTCATCAATCTATGGATTTTTGCTTCCCAAATTTACCCGCTCGATTCTGCAAAAGTCTATTCGGGCCTATTTACGAATCCCAACACAATCTTTTTGTATCCGAGTATGAATCAATCGCTTCCATTATCAGCTGTCGACTCAATTCCATATTCATTTCCTTTGCATTCTGGAACATATAAATATGTCGGAGTTATTCAACAAGTCAGTCCCGATTTGATAAATCTCGGCATTCGAGTTTTCAGAGTTGTCGGTTTCTACAAAGATTCAACCAACCGTTCACAACCCGGTACTGTGTTAGTCAACGACAACTATCAAGTAAAAGGAATCAATATCAATGTCGATTTCCGTAATCCACCACTGCAACCGTTTTGAAACATTATTCCCTCTATATCGCTCTTGTCTGTTTACTCCAAAGCACTACTGCACAACCGAATACTGGATCTATCACAGGATCCATAAATGATACGAAAACACAAGAGCTGCTTACTGGAGTCAACGTTCTCCTTCGCGGCACTATTCGTGGTACAACAACAGACCTTAATGGGAAATATAGATTGAATGGAATTCCGGCCGGAATGTACGACTTAACATTCTCAATGGTCGGGTATACTGCAGATACAGTTTATCAAATTTCGATTCAACGTGGTACAGAACTCCGACTTGATGCGCATCTCGTGCCGGCTCCCATTCAAGCAGATCAAGTGGTTGTCACCGCAGGCCGGCGAGAACAAAGCCTGCGCGAAGTTCCTGTGAGTGTAGCAACGGTAACATCCAAAATGATTGCCGATCATGTCTCTGTCACACTTGACGATGCACTGCGCTATGTTCCGGGTGTGAATATGATGGAAGATCAAGTAAATATTCGCGGATCGTCCGGTTACAGCAGAGGTGTAGGCAGCCGTGTATTAATTTTGATTGACGGACTTCCGCTCATCACCGGTGATACCGGCGAAATCCCATGGGAAACAATTCCTATGTTTCAAATTGACCGGATTGAAGTTGTGAAAGGCGCCGGTTCCGCTCTGTACGGTTCGAGTGCACTTGGCGGAGTGATCAATGTCATTACGAAAGAGATCGGCGAGACACCGGAGATAAGATTTCGTTTGTTTTCAGGAATGTACGCTCGACCAAAATATGCGGAATGGGACTGGTCTCCCAATGCCCGATTTAACAGTGGCGGTTTTGTTAGCTACTCCAACCGAGTCGGTTCTTTCGGATATCTTGTGAGCGTCTCTCGGATGGTTGACGATAGCTATCGTGAAAATGACGTATATCACAGATGGGGCCTGTACTCAAAATTCAATTATAATTTTTCGCAATATCAGAGTGTAACACTTACGACTAATATTCAATGGCGAGATCACGGCAATTTCTTCTGGTGGAAGAGCCTTAGTGACGCAACGAGGCCTGCAGATTCACAATTGGGTGGCGAAGTAAATTCAACGCGCGGAAACGTGAGTTTCGTCTATAAAGAAATTTTATCTGATAAGTTCTTTTATTCGCTCAAGGCAATCTATGTTGGCAACTTCTGGCAGGATAACATTTACGGGGTTGTCGGCAATACCGCAGCATCGCACACTACGCAGGTGGAAGCACAGGCGACATATGAGATTTCACCTGTTCAAACGGTAACCGGCGGTCTCGTTGCAAACTATGATCGTATTTACACTAATATTTTTGGTTCTCATCCGGGCGTTGGCGCAGGATTCTATGCTCAGGATGAAATTGCTCTTCTCCAATCCCTCAAACTGACTGCAGGAATCAGATACGACTGGCAAAGGATATGGAAAGAAATATTCGCAGCACCAATTTCTACTTCTCCTTCTCAATTAAATCCAAAAATCGGCTTTGTGTTTTCTCCAAATCCAACAGCAACGTTGCGAACTTCTTTTGGCGAAGGATTCCGCTATCCTTCGATGAGCGAATTATTTACCTCTGTAAATACAGGACTCAGCCAGATTACGGTAGCACCGAACGACAGCTTAAAACCGGAGCGCAGTGTTTCATTTGAAATTGGAGGTTCTCAATGGTTGAGTGAACGGATATTTCTCGACATAGCACTTTTCCAAAATAATTTCTACGATCTCATAGAAGCTGGTGTTATCCCGACACAATTCGTGATACAATTCAATAATGTTACGCGCGCAAGAATTCGCGGCGTTGAAGTCGGAATCAAGGCAGATATGTTCAATCGATTTCTGACGACGGATATTAGCTATACATATATTGATCCTGTCGATTTAGACGATAACACAATTCTCAAGTTTCGATCACGCAACTTATTTTATGCATCGCTGATTGCACAATACCGGCAGTGGCAAGCAAACCTGAATTACCGTTATGTGAGTCGCGTCGAAGCAATTGATGAAAACCTTGTTCGTCTTGCACCTATTGTCGACGGAGACTATCGTGTTGCGACCAACGTCGTAGATGCCGGCATCACCTATAACCTTAACAACCTCGGTATCCCGCTTACAGTTGGATTGACAATCAAGAATTTAACGAATTACTACTACGTAGAATTAATTGGCAATCTCGCTCCCGTTCGGACGTATTACGTAAGCTTAGAAAGTGCTTGGTAAAAGACTTCCATTTCCTTTTCGTCCCTCGCAAGACAAAATTGTATCACAAAGCATATAAGCCTCTGACACGCAAATCGACATACTTTCACACCTGATCTATTTGTCGAATATGATGCTGCATATGTCCCAGATAATCTACAACAACATATCCGATTGTCACGAGTTCTCCTGAACCAAGTTTATATGGTACTCGTAAACATTCAACTGGCATATTTTGGATAATGTGGGCAAGATGGTAATTGTAAGACTTCCAAAAGGTCAATAATTCTTTCCATGGAAGAGAACCGTAGTTTTGTATTCTTACCCACTCGGTTTGCTCATACGGAGGAAAGCTAAAATCTTGCACATACTGCGCACGGACGAAACGCTGATGGTTGTTGGATGCAGAGTCTATCAGGTGTCCTAGAATTTCTTTTTTCGACCATTTATCCGGTTGCTGTTTCAGTGATGCTTTTGCATCATCCAAATTTTCGTGGCTCACACCTAAGTCTTCTACAGTCTTTCTGATTCCATCTGCAATCTTTTCTGGAATCTCTGATACGTTATCGATTTTATCAACGAATCGTTCAATGGGATACTTAGTTTTCATGTTAACTTTCAAATAAATAATGAAATTATTTTTCAAATCCTGTTAAAGAAACAGAAGTTTTCTACCCGTACTTCCTGTTATTTATTTGCTTCACTGACCTTTTCTTCATAAAGGTAGCATTGTTGTTCAAATCAGACTTCTGCTGTTGATAAAAATTTTGGAGTCTTGCGTGTGTGCGTTGCCTGCTCAAAGGCGTACGCAAACTTGAGCAACTTAGGTTCACTCCACGCACGGCCAAAGAACGATATCCCAATGGGCAATCCAAAAACAAATCCTGCAGGAACGGTGATGCTCGGATACCCTGCAACTGCGGCGATGGTTGAACTGCCGCCAAGAAAGTGATCACTATCGATCAAGTCTGTGAGCCATGCAGGGCTGTCGGTAGGTGCGACAAGTGCGTCTAATTTAAATTTTTTCATCGTTGCATCAATACCATCTTTGCGCGACATCCTGCGGCACAACTTCAATGCATCAAGATATTCTTTACTTGTCAATGGACCCTTTGCTTCCGCCTTTAGAAAATTCTCTTGTCCAAAATACGGCATCTCCGATTTTGCATTCTTCTCATTGTATTCAATGAGCTCTTTCAATGAATGAACAGGTGTGCTTGCACCAAGGCGCGCAAAGTAAGCGTTCAGGTCTGCTTTAAGTTCGTACAATAAAACTGTTAGTTCAGCATCGTCGAATTTTCCAATTGTTGGTATATCTGCAGGGTCGACTACTGTCGCCCCTTGCTGTTTGAGGACAACCAATGCATTGTTGATTACTTTATCAACTTCAGGATGGAAACCAAAGTATTTTCGTACAACGCCAATTCTTGCTCTCTCCAGACCTTTTAGATCGAGATATTGAGTATAGTCGTTGAAGGATTTTCCTCGACTGTCACCGGTCGCCTTATCTTCTGCATCGAAGCCAGCAAGAACACCAAGAACAATTGCAGCATCGCGCACAGTGCGTGCCATAGGTCCGGGAGTATCCTGTGTATGCGATATCGGTATCACTCCCGTGCGACTAACAAGTCCGACAGTCGGCTTAACACCCACTAATCCATTTATCGATGACGGGCTTACGATTGAGCCGTCAGTCTCCGTGCCAATCGCCGCTGCACAAAGATTGGCTGAAACAGCTGCGGCCGATCCGGAACTAGAACCCGATGTATTTCTATCTAATGCATACGGATTTTTTGTCAACCCGCCTCTGCCGCTCCATCCACTTGTGGAACGGTTCGAGCGTATATTCGCCCATTCGCTCAAATTTGTTTTCCCAAAAATCAGTGCGCCTGCATTGCGTAGTTGCTGAACAAGGAACGCATCTTTCGGCGGCTTTGCTCCCACCAACGCCAAAGAGCCGGCAGTTGTCGCCATTCGATCTGCAGTGTCGATATTGTCTTTGATTAAAATCGGAATCCCATGCAGCGGACTGCGTACCCCTTTTTCTTTTCGCTCCCTATCAAGTGCATCGGCAATGGAAAGCGCGTCAGGATTCAACTCGATCACACTTCGGAGTGTTGGACCTTGCCGGTCAAATACTTCGATGCGGGATAAATATTTTTCTGCTATAGATCGAGCAGTGTATTTTCCTGAAGCCATCCCTTCCGCAAGCTCGCCGATACTTTTCTCTTCCAGTTCAAAAGATGAACTGTCGATTTGAGGTGTAAGAGAGGCAACTTTTTTTTCTGCAAACCCAAAAGCAGGGAGAACTGCTGTAGTCAAGCTCGCGAGCAAACTTGATTTTACAAAACCTCTGCGGGATAAATTACCATTTCTGTTTGGGGATTCTTCTATTCGATCCATAGATTGTATCTCCTTATCGATTTTTTCAATTGGGTTCTTCATGTTATTCGGATGAGAAATTTTTTCCCCTGTATGCACAAATCTACTTCATGGGCAATACAAAAACAAGGGGTGTGGCTGGAGAAGACAGTAGAGGCAATTGATGAATCGCCTCTACAAGTTCGGTGAAACCTTCTGTATGCTATTTGTTACATTTCTTTATTACATCTTGTTGAAGCCGTTCTAAATTAGTTTGGTCGAAATAACGACCGCGAAATACTACGCTTTGTATCTGACGAGTGTTTCAAATATCTTCAAGTGGAATGGAGCGTAATAGAACGAATGAAGCTGTGTTCCTTCTGCAACTGTTCCAAGACGACTGTCCACAGCCATGAACTTTACGGGAATAATAGTGGCACTGCATAATATTTCCGCTGGAGAAATTCCTGCTTCCTGCCACAATACCATCTCTTTTTGTACAGAATACCCCGCTATCACTCCTTTTTCAGCATCTACTATTGTAACTCTGATGATAACGAGAGTTAATGGAGCAGTTTGTTCCTTTTGGCATAATGCAGTCACTGGCAATATGATAAATGAAATCAAAATAAAAGCAAAAACCGATAAATAATTACTCACAAATATTTTCCTTTACATAAATTTATATCTTTTTAGTAAGCTGTTTTGCAACAACTAAAATGAGGCTTTTTATAAATTTTAAAACGACCACTATTGTGATAGTGAAAACAAATATCGTCGCAATAGTATTCAGATCGACGCCGGGGATTTTCGCAAAATCTGTTTTCACCGGGCTATTGCAAACAAACTGGAGCAAAATTAGGATCGCAAAGTTTTTAATTAGGTCAGGCCAAAGGGACCGGCTTATGAAGCGCGCTGCGTAGCCGATGACTTCACACCCCAGCATTGCCATGAAGAGAAGGGAATAATAGAACGAAGCACTCGTACCGAACATCGGCACCGGATTAAAGGGATTATTCATTGAAGCGAAGAAAATCGTGCCGAATCGTATAATAGAATACAAGAAAAATGAGAAAACAATGATTAAGAAAGTCATAAAAAAGATATTTGGCTTTTTCATTTCCTTTGTAGCTTCTATCTTTGAAAAAAGTCTCGGCCAGGGGAGATGAGCATCCTTATTCTTCTGTGTCACTAAATAAAGAAATATTGCGACTAACCCGAGGTCATAGATAAATGCCATCGGTACGTAAAACACGAACTGCCATATGCCCATAGCAGGAATATACAGGAAGGGGAATCCCAGCATATCGAAATGGAATAGAAAAGTAATAAGGGTCAAGGCTAGGTGGCTGGCAAAAAGTATTCCCGTATAGAGAAAAAGATGTCGTATGAAAGTTGGTGAGATGATTTCAAATCCTTCCAGGTATTTTGCTGCAACCTGCTGCGGTTTGCCGTACTCGGAAATGATTTTATTTATACTATCCTCGGTTATTGTTTCATATTCATCTTCTGTTTTTTCAAGGATATGGCTTTTAATTTCAGCTAGTATCTCCTCTGTGCCATCCTTGACAGCAAGATAATGACTGATTTCCAGCAGATAATTTTCAAGATTTTGATACATAAGATTAGACCTCCATTATTTTTTTTAAAATATCGTTTTGTTTCCCCCAGATAGAGAGGGCTTTTTTCCGCATCGACCGCCCCAGAGGGGTGATGAGGTAAAACTTCTTAGGCCTGTCATCGCTCACATCCCATTCACTCTTGATCACACCGTTCTTTTCAAGCCTGCGAAGAATGGGATAGAGCGTGTTCTCTTCCACCGCATAGCCGATCTGTTCGAGAAATCTGAGCATTTTATACCCATACATTTTTTGTTCAAGTGCCGCAAGAACAAGTATTTGCAGGAACCCCCTGTTCATTTCGGTCTCGAGATTTGTGATGTCTATTTCCATTTCTTTTTCCTCTATATACTATACGATATTATTATACTGTATGTTACACAGTATGTCAAGATTTTTTTTTATATCTTTTTTTTTCGATTAATAAGAAGCGGGGAAAGTAACGGTTAATGCAGGTGGGTTCTCGTAGGGGCGATTCACTTGTTCGCCGTAGTTTAGCGAAGGAGGATGAGCCGCCATATTAGTTGGGTCAATCGGTTAATCTTAAATTATAATAACATATATCCCTACGGCACTCATGACAAACCCGGCCGCTTGATTTATCCTTTTTTGTATTTTCTCGCTCATTTGTATTTTATGTGATAAGCTCGCGATATAGCTATACGTCCCCACCACACTGAATGACACCAATATAAGAATCGCCATCATCAGTAAAGCATCTGTGAATCTTATCTCGTTAAAATTGATGATTGTGGGAAGCACGCTTGCGTAAAATAATATCGGCTTGGGATTACCGAGTGTCAGGAGTAAACCGCTCAAGCATGTCTGCCATTTATTTTTTCCCCCGTTTGTTTTTACATTTGTACTGAACTGACTGCTCTTGAACATTCTGATACCGAGGTATACCAGGTACAGGCCTCCGGCAATCCTGATGGCAAGGAACATGCCGCCTAACATTTTCGCAATTGCCGATAATCCCAATAATGCCAGATTAAAGAAAATAATATCGCCCAGTACCAGTCCTCCAATAAAGAACAGCGACATTTTAAATCCTTCGGCAACTGCCTTTGCCATAGACCCGAATACACCGGGGCCCGGGGTTGCTGCAAGTATTGTCATCCCTATAAAAAATGCAATTAATAAATTGATGTTCATGATTTTTATGTTAGTGATGAATGTCTGTAAACCCATGACTTAACATAATGCTCATAAGGAGGATGCCCACAAAAAAAATAATAACACTCCATATCCTGGAATTTGATATTTTCCCCGCTCTGAATAATACATACCCTACGATCAGGTTAAACAAGCCCCATAGCACATTCACTGTCGGGGATGATAAACCTTTACCGGGTGGATTAGAAAATGGTGTGGGGAACGCTACACCGGAAATACCGTTGATAAAGTGAGGGACCATATTTGCAATAAACATCCCTGCAAAGAAACAAGCAATGTAATGATACCATTTCATGACAATATTCTCCTTTTTAAGTTTTTATATTGGGGACAAACTTTTTCTCTGTTTGTACAAATCTACTTTATCGGCAATATAGAAGCAAGAGGCGGCGGAATAGCTGGTGCGGCTGGTTTGCGATTTTCCTATCAGTAAATATATCATATTCCAGATTAGGCGGCAAGGAAGAACAGAAATGGAAGCCTTTTTTTACTTGGATTTTGACTAGAAAGCTATAAATTGGGTACAACATACTTTCGCAATATAAGAACATGCTATCGCATGGTATAACTTTATGTTAATTCTATTATTGCAGATAAAATTATTTCGGAGGGTGTTTCCCCATGACAAACCAATCAATAAAAGTAGTGCTTACAGCACCATATTTTGGCTCGCTTTTTCAAATCGCCATACTTGAACATTTTAAAAAGTTATTAAGTTCGGAAAACCTATCGTTCCGGTCTTCGACAAATGATTTGACTAAGCAAAGTGATTCTCTAAAAAAAATATTGATGGATAATAAACCCACTGTTATGATAGCTATTTCTATGAACCCAGATCCCGATATTATTTCGCTTTATAAATCGAATAATGTACCCATTGTACTGCTTGATGGAGAAGCGGCCGGGGCATCCACCTTAGCGACGGATAACTATAAGGGCGGACAAATTGCTGCAGAGCATTTTATCTCAAAAGGGAAAAAGAAAATTGCAATTGTGAATGGCAGACCTAATTCTGTAGGCGGTTTTGCCGGAAATTATTGTGCAAAATTGCGATTGAAGGGATTTACTGATGCATTAAAACAAAGAGGACTTAGTATACCGGTTGGATGTAACATTGAGGTGCCAAATTACTCTCGTGAAGACGGAGTTGCGGCGATGCCAAAGCTCATAGATATAGGTGTTGACGCAATTTTCTGTGCAGCCGCAGACAACACTGCAGTGGGTCTTCTCTCGGTAGCTAAAGAACGAGGAGTTCGAATACCGGAGGATATAGCAGTCATCGGTTTTGATGATTTGCCAATTGCACAGCTTTCAACTCCAACGCTCACAACAATCAAGCAACCTATGAAGGATATAGTGGAAGCAGCATTTAAAATGGCAACAGTACAACGAGAAGAAATTCTTAAAAACCCCAAAAAGGTTTTGTTTAAGCCCGAACTTATTATCCGACAGTCCGCATAATATATAATTGACGGCAGGAATAAAATTTGGGTTGGATTTAAATCAGGTGTTTTAGTGCGGATCAGGATTTATTTACAGAAGAATTCCGCAGATGCGCCATTGTATAGTATGCCCCGCCAAGACAAAGTCCAATTAGCGGCACTAATAAACCACACGCAATCCAATAGCCATATTGAGTTTCCGGGGTTAGCCGGATAGCTACATACGATGGCAAGCCGCCCAAACAGAATGCCGCGATGAAAGTTACAATGCGGTTCTTCCGCGACAATCCACGATAGAAAAAAAGACTCGCTACAAGTCCATCAAGAAACGGTACGTGCTTCGATTCGTTCTGGCTCCACGTATTCCATAACCATATCAAGTACATTGCAGTGACTATGCAAATGAGGCAGTACCAACCAAGAAAGAGAATCCAGTATATGTCGGTTGGCGTCTTAAAGTCGGGATCAAGCATTGCAAGATGAATTCGGTGTAAAAACAACACTCCTACTACCCATGCCGCTAAAAGCGCCATTGCAATGCGGGATCGTTCAACAGAACGTCCATGAAGCGCTGTTTTGAGATTATGGTATCGCTGAACAAGCCGCGGACATCGTCCATGTTTCATCAAATATATTTCAAGTACTCGTATTAGATAAAGCAAAAATATAACACAAATGACTAATGCCGCAAGGGTTCCCAAGACCCACAAGGACCGAGCAAAGAACACGATTAATCCGACAAGAATCACGAGCACTTGAAATTCTTCTCGATGATACCATTTAAACGAAAATAAATGCTGGTCATCGTTCATTATCGGATTTTCATTCATACTTGTGCGCCTTGATTGAAGGCAACTGCTGCAATTTCGGAAAGTTTTCGTGGATTGAAATAGAAACCTTCTAATTTACGTAATTCAGAAATATTTATACCTACTTTCATAAAGGGATAGAACACTTCTGAGTTGTCTTTGTTAATGCGCGCAGCTCTGCAGATCAGAAAGTAACTTTCGAAAAAAGGGGCATATGGTTTCAGCCAGGATTCTGCGTATATCGATTGGAAGAAATCATATACCTGGCGATTGAATCGTAAAACCACCATATCATCTTTAAATTGTATTTCTTTGAATTCCGGAAAGTCGATGATAATGGAAAATCGTTTTCGATTTGATTCAATTCGCGCCTCCTTAACTTTTTCATAGAACGGATGTAGCGAATGTATCTTCGGTTGCATGAACCATATTTCGCTAATGTCTATCGTTGTTCCTTCCCGCAGCAAAGCGAGTTGTGCATCCAATTCCTTTACCTTGCTTAAGTTTGCTTGCAGACGTGCTCGCTGAAGTGTTTCAGGATCGTTACCACCTGAATGTCGAATTCGACGACGTCGCTCTTTTATTAAAGAAATCAAATCCAGTCGACTTTGTGCTGAACGGCGAAACTGAACAGCTTCCTTTAAATAATCTTGTGTGTCTCTAGTACCAAGTCCAGATTTTGCTCGAAGATAAAAATCCAGACCATATCCCGTAACTAAGGCAGAAAAAATAACCATCCAGATGTCAAGTGAGTCATGCGAAGAGAAAAAATCAAGAACCATTAAAACTATCCCGACGAACCACGCTACTATCGAAACAAGAAACAGCCAAGCCGAAATACCAGAGATGATGGATTCAATAAAAGAGGGTGGCCTATCGATCCATATGAGCGTGAACTTGCGCAGCAGGAGCCACGTAACGATAAAAACAGCGAGTGCTATGAGTAAGATTACGTACACAATAATGCCACGAAATGCTGTCGCTTCAGTTTGAGAACTGGGGTGAGCTTCCACGGACATCCTCTCCGCGGAAGAGATTATACCAATGTAAAAGCACGAATTCGTACATCACGAAATGCACAGACGAATTGACTATACGGTGAGATCTGTGTTTGTTTCTTGTGTTTAAGAACATATTATTTAAAACTTGCAACGGCGCGATCCACCGTTTCGTATGTCTTAAATACTTTAACTAATTGAGTGATTGCAAACAGACTTTCTACTTTCTCGGTAATATTTGCCAGACGTAAATCGCCGGATTTATTTCGGACAGATGTCAACGCCGCAATAAGTGTTCCCAAACCGGAGCTGCTAATCCATCGCACACCTTTCATGTCCACTACAACTTTGTTAAAACCTTCTTGCAGCAAACTGTAAATCTTATCCCGCAAGTTCTCTGTATCCGGTTCACCAATCAGGTTGCCTTTTAAGCTGATAACAGCAATAGTCCCATGCATCTTTTCTTTGATTGTCATAGATATACCCTCGTTTAATACAGTTGTTTTTAATCAAATGAGTCCACATTAAAATGATACGTCCTTTTTAATGGAATGTCAACGCCGATGTATTTACCTTTTTGCTAATTAATAGACCTGGGCTATAATTACATTTGTTTTGACGGCGGTTGGGATAACAGCACTAATTTCTCCAAAAATGCTCTAACTGCATTTAATCGCTCTTTTTGATTCCCGTTGAATTTGATTTTTGCCGTTAATATCAATTGTTTGCCAGTTTGATTCAAATGCGGGTGGAACGGCTTTAATTCGTGAATACGCTGCATAATATTCTGAAATGGTGCTTCATCATCTTCATAATAGGCTTTCACTTCCGGCGGAGGAAAATGCAATGTAATAACCTCGCCCTCCAATTTCACTTTGATAAAACTTGTTTTTAATGCAATTACCTTTAATTCGATTTGCTGAAACAAGTGTTCCACTTCTTCCGGATACTCGCCGAACCTATCTTTCAATTCTGCACGCATAATATTGACATCTTCTAACAATTCGCATCTATACAAACGGCGATAAATATCCAATCGCTCTGCGTCGTGTTCAATGTAGATGTCCGGAATGAGTGCCTCGATATCGGTTTCAATAACTGTCTCTATTTTTATCTTTGTTCTGTCCCCAATTTTCTTTTCTACCAGATCGTTAAATTCATCTTCCTTTAACTCTGCAACAGCTTCCTCAACGACTCGTTGGTACATTTCAAATCCCATCTCTAAAATAAATCCTGATTGTTCGCCTCCAAGCAAATTGCCAGCGCCGCGGATTTCCAAATCTCGCATTGCAAGATTAAATCCAGATCCAAGTTCGGTGAATTCCTGAATTGCTTGAAGCCGGCGCAAAGTCACATGCGGCAGAATAGAAAGCGGCGGCGTAAGAAGATATGCGTATGCTTGAATGTTTGAACGCCCGACACGGCCACGCAGCTGGTACAATTCTGCTAATCCAAATCTATCCGCACGATTTATGATGATAGTGTTAACGCTGGGAATATCGATGCCTGATTCAATGATCTTTGTGCACAGCAAGACGTCGTACTTCTTTTCCAAAAAATCCATCATTGCTTTTTCTAATTCGTGCCCTTTCATCTGTCCGTGCGCAACATGAATGCGGGCCTTTGGCACGTGTTCTTCCAGCATTGTCCGGATAAGGTCGATGTTTTGTATGCGGTCATGCACAAAGTACACCTGCCCGCTGCGGTGTAATTCTTTCATAATTACTTCATGAATCAGTTGAAGATCGAACTGCGCGATTTCTGTTTGAATAGGAATACGGTTTCGAGGAGGAGTATTAATAAGCGATAAATCGCGCGCGCCCATTAATGAAAATTGCAGCGTACGCGGGATCGGCGTTGCAGTTAAGGTCAATGTATCGACACTCGCACGAAGCTGACGTAGTTTTTCTTTCGACGTCACACCAAAACGCTGCTCCTCATCGATAATTAACAAACCAAGATCTTTGAACACAACATCTTTAGACAGCAATCGGTGTGTGCCGATAAGAATATCCACCTTTCCTTCTTTGAGCGCTTCTAACACTTTTTTTTGTTCGTTCTTTGGGCGAAACCGCGTAAGTGATTCTACACGCACCGAATACCGTCCGATGCGATCAAGGAATGTGTGAAAGTGCTGGTGCGCAAGAATCGTCGTCGGTACAAGCACGGCGACTTGCTTGCCGTTCATCACAGCTTTAAAGGCCGCGCGTACAGCAACTTCCGTTTTACCAAACCCGACATCGCCGCAAATAAGCCGATCCATTGGTGATGGCTGTTCCATATCCTGTTTCACGTCCAATGTGGACTTTGCCTGATCGGGCGTATCTTCATAGAGGAACGAAGCTTCCATTTCCTTCTGCCAGTGTGTATCAGATGCAAACGCAAAACCCTGCTCATGTTTACGCCGCGCATATAACTTTATGAGATCACGGGCAATGTCTTTAATTTTTTTTCGCGCACGCAATTTCAGCCGGTCCCAATCTGCACCGCCCAGCTTGCTAAGTTTTGGCGTATGCCCTTCCTGCGACGAATATTTTTGCACGCGATTAATAAAATTTAAATGAACATAGAGCGCGTCATTTTCTTCATACACAAGTTTCATAACTTCTGTTTCTATACCGTGTACTTTTATTTTTTGCAGCCCAGCAAACCGCCCGATTCCATAATCCTGATGCACAACAAAATCGCCGCGCTTGAGCTGCTGAAGTTCCTTTTGCGTAAAGCCCTTAAACATTTTCCGTTTTGCAGTGCCTCGTCGTTTCAATCTGCCGAAAATTTCGTGCTCAGTGAAGATGACAATATTAGCAGGGGGATAGATAAAACCTGAATGAAGTGCCTCAGGAAGAAGCTGATAGGTAATGGGAAGAACATTATTTTCATTTTGACTTTTCTCTTTTTCGACGTTTTCTTGCATTTGGAAGATATCTTCCGATTCCTGATTTATAGCTTCTGTTTTCTGGTTTCCGGCCTCTAACTCATTCGGCGCCGTCAGTTCTTCTTCAATCAATCCGTCGAGCCGTTCGCCTTCTTCCTTTGTGTCACATGCAAGATAGACCTTGTTACCCTGATTGGAAAACTTACTAACTTGCTCGATCAATCGCTTGATGCTTCCCGCAATTGGTGGTTGTGGATGACTCTGGAAGTCTATACAAATTTTGGATTGGAAATTTTGAATGATAGTATGATCATATCTTACAAAAGCATTCGCATTTTTTTCAATCATCTTCCAATTGAAAATATTAGAATATCCTTCCTGCTGCAGTTCTTCAATTTCTTTTTCGATCAGCAATGGCTCATCAAAAAGAAGAAGAGCATCGCTTGATAAATACTCAAATACAGAAACCTGTGACTGGGATAAATCAGCGAAGTCATTATGGAGGCTCGCTACTATATTTGCTATCTGTAATTCACGGATGGAGCGTTGAGAAAGCACATCAAATTCCCGGATGGATTCCACCGTGTCACCCCAGAATTCCAACCGGATCGGATTATCACCTACAAACGGAAAGATATCGAGAATCCCTCCGCGCACTGCAAAATCACCGTACTCCTCAACGAAATCTTTCTTCGCAAAGCTCATTGTTGTAAGTTTTTGAATCAATTCTCCAAACGAATATTCTTTGTTGATTTCTAACTTGATTGCACGCTCGGCAAATTGTATTGTTGACGGAAGCTTCGTTGTCAACGCCTCTGCGGATGCAACGACAAGCACACTCTCGGAACGCGAAAGTGACCGAAGAGTTTCCATTTGTGCAATTGGCGCGCTCATATCAAGATTTATTGCGGCGTGTGAGGGCCCTGAAACGTATAATCGAACTTGATCATCGCCAAGAAGAGTTGCGCAATCATCGCGGAGTTGTTCTGCGTGGTCTCTATCTCTCACCACAAGCATCATTTGCGTTTTTCGCAATTCAAAAAGATGCGCGGCTGCAAACGCAATTAACGAACCACTAATGCCTTGCAGTTGAACAGAAATTCCCGGCTGAAGCAATTTCAAGGTTGCTGTCAATTGCCGGAATGGTTCACTATCAGTAATTCGTTTTCTGATTTGTTCAATCACATGGCAAGCTTTCCATTATCAACATTTCAGCTTCTGTTCTTCCAGAATACACCTCACCCCGATCATCTCAGAATTTCCGGACAATCAGGGTCAATAAAAGCTACCGAAAAGTCGGGCGACATTCAAACACTACAATAAAAAAGCCGTTCTTTCCGGTATTTATCGGATCAGAACGGTTCCGCATCTAACACACGTGACCGATTATTTCTTATCCTTTATATTTGTCTCTTCCTTAACGGTTTTCTTTTCTATACGTTTCTTCCTATCTTTTTTCACACTCTGCCGTGCTGTTCATAGCACATTTATCTTTTTTCTCCTGTTCACATTTTGCGGTAAATGTTGCTTTCTTGTGAAGTCAAGTCTTCTTCAGCTTGTTATTAAGATAGAGGAAAACCTCTTAATCTCTAAAGTGATTTAATGATGCATTTTGCTTTACTTTTTTGTAGATTTTCACAAAACAAACTCGCTTTGCTGTGGGGAGCACTATCATTTAGACATCCTAACACATCGCTTAAACAATATAAATTTTTGAAAGCGATTATATGCCATCTTCTGATTCATCGAATGTATTGAGATTCCGATACAAGTTTCAATTTGAAAACGGAGAAGAGAAGTTGTTCGAGGTATTGCTTAACGAGCAAACGCTTCACGTAATCCAAAGTTCAACTGTAAGCAATCCCGAATGGACCAAGCTTAAATATCACCAATGCACAAACTGTCCGCTGAAGGATGATGTTGTATACTGTCCGATAGCGGTAACCATAGCGCATCTCATCGACGAATTTAAGTTCTCAAC
This sequence comes from Ignavibacteriota bacterium, assembly GCA_963727825.1. GTDB lineage: Bacteria > Bacteroidota > Ignavibacteria > UBA10030 > UBA10030 > Fen-1298. The sequence continues at coordinate 568,672 of CAVSHO010000009.1, forward strand.
TTCGTATGATAAAACGTGGGTAGTAGTGGAAACACCGGAACGCACGTATGCTCAGGAGACAACGGTGCAAAACGGTCTTAGCGCCATTCTCGGAATCTATATGGTTACAAGCGATTGTCCTGTTCTTGATTATTTACGACCGATGGTGCGCTTTCATCTTCCGTTCGCAACGACAGATGAAACTGTATTCCGCGCTGTATCGATGTACTTGGTAGCGCAGTATTTTCGTGAACGCGAAGGACTTGAACCGAATTGGAATTTAGAAGGGCTCGTAAATATCTACAAGGAGATTGGAATCGTGAACAAAGGTATCTGGAACCGCCTTTCCAAGGCTTCCAGCTTCGACGCTAATGTGAATGCATTAATAGTACTGAGCACGTTTGGCGATGCTGTGCGGTTCTCACTAAAGAAAGACTTAGAAAATCTCTCTAAGCTATTTACTAAATACATGGAGTAACGATTTGTAATTGCGTATTTGTGATATTTTAGCGGCTTAATATGAGAAATATTCTTCGGTCGTGTACGGCAAAGCAGAAGTATTTTTGAATAACCATAAGTAAGTATTGCATCTCGAAATTCTTTACGTATATTTGCAGATATAGAAAACAAAATTCTTGAACACGAAATACATTGATAAATAATAATCGTTTACCCATATACAGGAGGTTTAAATGAAATCCATTTTTCGATTTGCAGTAGCAGTCATCTTTGTGCTGGTACTCGCTAGCGGTATAACATTCGCACAGGATTTACAGCAACAAATATCAAAGTTAGGCCAACAAGCTGCAATCGGTTATGTTTCTCCAATTTTGAACGGTTGGGGTAATGATTTGAATTCAGGGATTTATTACTCAGCAGATTTGCATGACGCTCTCGGTTTCGACATTGGAGTAAAGTTGGCCATGTCAAGGACCACTGATGCAGATAAATCATATACTCTTAATCTTCCGGCTGCAATAAATATAGACAAGTCATCATTAACTTATACACAACCTGCTGGGGCTTCATTATATGAAAAAGTTGGGAATAACTATGTGCTTTATACAAATAGTGAAGTTCAGGTAAAATCTGGCAACGCATATGACCCTTCAATAACTGCTCCAACAGCAATAGGCGATAAAAATAGTGTCGTTGTAAAAGGTAAATCCGGAACAACTGTCTATTCGGTCAATGGAAATCCGCTGTATGCTGGTGCGGGTGGAGTTTACACTCAATTACCCAATTTCAATCTTAGCAATAATACACTTTTTGTACTCCCTGGTGGGTATAACTTGGGCTCATTGGGTGTACCTTTACCTATGCCACAATTAAATTTAGGTTTACCGTTTGGTTTAGAGGTTATGCTTCGTTATTTCCCAACAACCGCCTACCAAGATTATGGAAAATTTGCCTATATGGGTTTTGGGCTTCGATACGACATCGACCAGTGGATTCCTATGTGTCCAGTTGATATTGCCGTTCATTTCATGACACAAAAATTAACTTTCAAATCAAGCAGTGATCAAGATATTTTTACAGGCAAGGCGACTGCATACGGAGTTGAAGTGAGCAAGAAACTTTTCATTCTTACATTATATGGCGGCTTCCAAATGGAAAGTTCTACATTGACAGTTGCAGACTATGCATACTCAGGGAATGATCCAACCTTGCAGGGAGTAGATATACCTGGATTTGAGGTGAAGGGGAATGATAAATCACGCTTTACTGTCGGTGCTCGATTGTTGTTACTTTTCATTAATGTTCACGCAGATTATAGTTTTTCTTCAACTTCAGTCCTGACTCTTGGTGCCGGCATTACCATACGCTAAATGTAATTCTGTTTATCTCATTAAAAGCTGACCCTTCACGAGGATCAGCTTTTTTTATTGCAAAAATGAACTTTGAACCTTCCGAAAGTTTTCTTTGTTTAGACGCTGGCAACTTTCGGAAGGGTGGCTTTTTATTTCTCAAAAAAATTCCGTATCTTGTTATCGCCTCAGAAAGTAAGTAGAGACTGGGGCATTTTTATTTATTCAAGGTCGGGATCACATCTCGACCTGCGCTTTTTGAAAGGTAAAATGCAAGAAGTAACACATATACGCAACATAGCTATAATCGCACACGTTGATCACGGCAAGACAACGCTTGTGGATTTTATGCTGCGACAAACAGGAACATTCCGTGCCAACCAGGATATGGGCACGCGGGTAATGGATTCCAATGATTTAGAGCGCGAACGTGGCATTACAATTTTAGCAAAGAATACTGCCGTGTTGTATAAAGAACCTAAATCCGGCGAGATTTATAAAATTAATATTGTAGACACACCAGGCCATTCTGATTTTGCAGGTGAAGTTGAACGCACATTAAAAATGGTTGATGGCGTTCTCTTGCTGGTAGATGCCGCCGAAGGTCCTTTGCCCGGAACAAAGTTCGTGCTTAAGAAATCGCTTGATCTCAATTTGCTTCCCATAGTTGTCATAAACAAAATTGATCGCAAAGATGCACGAGCGCATCAAGTATTAGATGAAGTGTTCGAGCTGTTTCTTTCACTCGGCGCACATGACCAACAGTTAGATTTTCCGACGATTTATTGTATTGCAAAGCAGGGAATCGCAAAAAACGAATTAGAAGATGAAAGCACAAATCTTGAACCGCTCTTTGAAGCAATTATAAAGTATATTCCTGCGCCCAGCGGCGATACACAAGGACCGTTCCAGATGCTGGTAACAACTATTGACTACAACGACTATTTAGGTCGTCTTGGAATTGGAAGAGTTTCGCGCGGCAAAATTCGGCTCGGTTCTCCGATGAAAATCGTTCATCGTGATGGTTTGGTAGATGATGCACGCGTAACAAAAATTTACACTTTTCAAGGATTGAAACGCACTGAAGTGGAAGAAGCAGGTACGGGCGAAATTATCGCTGTTGCAGGCATGGAAGATGTCGATATTGGCGAAACTATTGCCGATGCTTCTGATCCGACGCCATTGTCTTTCGTTGCTATCGAAGAGCCAACGCTTTCGATGAATTTTATAGTCAACAACTCACCTTTTGCAGGGTTGGATGGTAAGTATGTTACAACACGCCATCTTGGTGATCGTTTAGCGCGAGAACTTCGTTCAAATGTTAGTTTGCGTGTGGAATTGACAGACTCGCCGGATATATTCAAAGTGAGCGGCAGAGGTGAATTGCATCTTGGTATTCTTATTGAAACCATGCGGCGTGAAGGATATGAATTTCAGGTCTCGCGCCCTGAAGTAATACTCAAACGCATTGCCGATGTCGTTTGCGAACCTATTGAGCACGTCATCATCGATGTACCCGACGAACACGTCGGGGTGGTAATCGAAAATCTTGGAAAGCGCAAAGGCGAAATGCGGCAAATGGTGCAGAGTCAGGGTAACACGCGGTTGGAATTTCTTGTGCCTTCGCGCGGACTGATTGGATTCCGTTCAGAATTTATGACCCAAACCAAGGGTACCGGCATTATGCATCATATTTTTCACGGCTACGAACCGTTCAAAGGCGAATTGTCCCACCGAACACGCGGCGCATTGATTGTTTTAGAAGATGGCGAGTCGGTCGCGTATGGCATGTGGAAACTACAGGAACGTTCCACGTTCTTCATCGAACCTGGTGTTCGAGTCTATGCCGGAATGATTGTAGGTGAAAATTCCCGCGAGTACGATATGGTAGTTAATGTCTGCAAGACAAAACAATTGACAAATATGCGTGCTTCCGGTTCAGACGAAGCAGTTCGTCTTGAGCCACCGCGGAATCTTACACTTGAACAGGCAATCGAATGGATTGGCGAAGACGAATATGTTGAAGTCACGCCCAAGTCTATGCGTCTACGTAAAAAATATTTGGATCACAACGAGCGTAATCGTATGTCCAGGAAGAAAGCGGAAACGATAGAAGATTGAAGGTTAGAGATTTGGTGATTGCACAATTTGAAATTGTTTAATTGCCTGTTGTTCATTGCTGTCTTCTGTTTCTTGAATTCTATTTTCTAAATTTTGACTTCTGAGTTTCATCTAAAATGTTCTCTTCCCGCACAAAGTGGAATATGGTTCCCAATCAACTCTCCGAATTGGTTGTGGCAAAACAACAACGCGGCGAGGTTATTACTGACCTGACAGAATCAAATCCTACTTGTTGCGGATTCTCCTATCCCGAAAAAGAAGTTCTCGCCGCTCTGGCCGATAAATCATCATTGTTGTATCAACCGGAGCCACACGGACTTCTCATTGCACGCGAGGCAATAGCAAAATACTACGCATCGTTTGGTGTCACAGTAAGACCAGAAAATATATTGCTTACTGCGAGCACAAGTGAAGCTTATTCGTTTCTTTTCAAACTCCTTTGTAATGCTGGCGATGCAATAATCGTTCCTCAACCAAGTTATCCGCTATTCGAATATCTTTGTCAGCTTAACGATGTCGTACTACAACATTATTGTCTGGCGTATGATGGCGAGTGGCATATTGATTTCGAATCACTCCAATCGACTTTCACAGACCGTACACGCGCCATTGTTATCGTTCATCCAAATAATCCAACTGGTTCATACTTAAAGCAAAACGAATTTGAGCTGGTGTGCACATTTGCCGCTGAACACAACTGCTCTATTATTGCTGATGAAGTATTCGGACCTTATAATTTTTCCTCAGACCCTAACAGGGCAAGTATCTCAACATCGAATACTTCTATTCTATCTTTTTCGCTCAATGGTATCTCAAAACTTCTGGGACTTCCGCAATTAAAACTCTCCTGGATTGTTGTTCGTGGCAATTCTCAACAGACAGATGAAGCGCTGAGCCGGCTTGATATTATTGCCGATACGTTTCTCTCCGTCAACACGCCTGTTCAAGTAGCGCTGCCAAAACTTTTTGAGCACTCACAATTCATCAGAGAACAAATCCGCACGCGAGTACACTCTAATTATCACTTACTCCAAAAAAATCTTAAAGATTCGGAGGTTTCGGTGTTTCATTCAGAGGGCGGATGGTATGCCATTCTTCAACTTCCACAATTCCAAACAGACGAAGAATGGGCAGTTGAATTACTACGTCAACAAAATATTCTTGTTTATCCCGGGCATTTTTTTGATATAAAGCAAAAGTCCTGCATAGTAATTAGTTTGCTGCCTACTTCGGAACTCTTTACCAATGCTTTATTACAAATTCGATCGATTATCGAACAATTGTAGCCATCCACGAATAGCGTAAGCCACGTTATGTCGAAAGTCATCGATATTTTGCGATTTAATTTTCACTCCCTTGACAGCTCTAAAACAACAGTTGACCATCATACAAAACATTTTTAGACGGAGGTTGACTCTTTTGGTTTTTTCGTCTACTTTCGTATGGATGTTTTTCATATAGGAGAATTTCTTATGCCTTTGCCATTGCTGAAACCCGAAGAACGAAATGCCCGTGTTTCCGCTTTACTACACCAGGTGGATGAAGCTGTGAGAGCACAAAAGCTTGATGAGGCGCTGGATCGTATCCGTAAAGTTTATGAATTTGACATTAAGAACATCTACGCCCGCGCATATGAAGAACGTATTCTCGTAATGATGATGGAGAAAGAGCGCGAGGTCACAATGCGGGAAGTAAAGCAACAAGCCGCAGAACAAATAGATCAAGAGGTAAAGAAACGACTTAAAGATTTCTACAAACAACAAGAACTTGAGTCACAGAAGCGCAAACAAGAAGAAAAGACGGAACAAGCTTTGGAAGATCGTGCGCGTAAAGCATCAGTGAATGAAGTGCAGGAGGTAGCGCACAAAGATATTAATGCTATTGAAAAAGATACTGCGCGAAGAATTGAAGAGCTTGAAAAAAGATTGATTGCGCAATTTCAGCAAACAGCCCCGGCAACGTCTTTTATCGCTGCTGGAGCTGGTACCGACAGTATACGGACAGAGTACGAAGCAAAACTTCAACAATATAAGACCGCTGAAGAAGAGCGAAAGAAAATTCAGGAAGAAGCGTTCCTCAGAATGAAAGAGGAGCAGAAGCGCGCACAAGACGAATTGATACATCATATGGAAGAAGAGCGAGATGCGCTGTTAGAGCGTGAGCGCGAAAAGTCAAAACAGCGAGAACTTGATTCATACCGAACAACGATGAAATTGATGATGCAGTTGGCTGCTCCTGCAGAAATACAGTCTTCACTGTTACAATCGCTTAAAATTTCATTCTCCATAAGCGACACAGAACATATGGAAGCAGAACGCTCTGTACAGGTAAATGCTTATGTTGATGCAGTGCGCAAACTCTGGCAAAGCGGTAATCCACCCGAGGAAGATTTAATGCATCTCAAAAATCTGCAGCAATTTTTTAATATATCAGATGATGAACATGTTTCTATTACAAAACGTACAAAAAAAGAATTGGGTATACCGGACGATACAGCTGTCATCGTTGTTATCGATGACGATCCATCTATCCGTAAATATGTAGAGCATATTCTCAAGAAAACGTACAAGACCGTTATAACTGCAGCCACAGCGGAGACCGCTTTGCCGGAGATACAGAAAGTTACACCGTCTTTGATTATCAGCGACGTCAACCTGGGTGTTGGTATGATGAGCGGTTTCTCTTTTTATGAAAAAATTGCTGCCGGTACATACGGCGCAGAATTAAAAATTGTTCCGTACGTATTGATAAGTTCCCTGGAAGACGAGTTCTTTGTGCGAAGCGCCAAACAAATGGGCGTCAAAGCGTACCTGGCAAAACCGTTCACGCGTGAATCATTAGAAGCAACGGTGAAAAACGCACTTGTATAATGGAGAGTATTTTATTGCATGAATATTCTCCATGTCCTCTCTCAGTTTGAGGTAACTGGTGCGGAGGTGTATGCAGTTACACTTGCTTCTGCACAGCGACGTCACGGGCATTCAGTCACTCTCATTTCTGACACATTACACTTTCCTTACGAAGGCTGTGTCATCTCGCAGGCAATCGGAAACAGATCATACCTTCAACGATTACGGAACATAGCATTTCTTATTCATCTAATTCGAGAAAAAGACATTCACATTGTGCATGGGCACTCGAGGGCGGCAAGCTGGGTATGCAATCTCGCAACACTCTTCACCGACAGACCGTTTGTTTCCACAGTACATGGTAGGCAGCATTTGCATTTGAGCAGCAAAGCTTGGAGAATATACGGAAAGAATATTATCATGGTAAGTGAAAGTTTGAAAGAACATCTTGTTCAAGAGCTTCATTTAAATCATAAACATATTTCAACTATTCCAAATGGTTTTGATACTGAACGCTGGATTAGCACGGCATCTGCACAGTCGGATTTAAATGTTTTCGGAGTGCCCCCTGAGATTCCTATTCTTCTCTTTATTGGAAGATTTTCTGGTCCAAAAGGCGATGTTGTAAGATTTCTTATTTCCGAAGTCTATCCTGAATTGGCTAAGAAAACTCCTTGCTCCCTGCAAATTATTGGTGGAATAGCCATCCCGTCGGATATTTTACAGCGTGTTCAGGAAATGCAGAAACGTTTTGGCAGTACAAGTGTAGTGGTCAGAGAATTTCAATACAACATCATTCCTTTTCTTCGTGCCGCTACAGTTGTTATTGGATCTGGACGCGTCGTAATGGAATCGCTCATGGCTGGAAAGTTTACTATTGCCTTCGGCGAAAGTGGTTATGAAGGATTAGTCAATCCAAACAATTATGAAGCAGTTCGTCTTACAAATTTTGGTGATACAGGAATTCAGAAATCAACAAATACTGGATTAATTGTGCAAGATCTCGCTGCAATTCTCAACAAACAACAGACAATTGGAGATGCTCAAATATTGCAGAAACGAATACAAGAGACATGCGATATCAAATTCATCGAAAGGAAGATAGACTTTGTTTGTCAGTCGGCTATTGCAGAAAAAAAATCTCCTATTTCCATTCCCGTGTTAATGTATCACCGTGTCGTACCGGAAGTGCCAATAAATTCACACCACGGTATTTGGATCACAGCACAAAACTTTGATCAAAATCTTATTTCACTCAAACAGCGTGGTTATTCATCGATCACATTTGAACAATACCAGCTTTTTCTCAATTGTGAATTCACATTGCCAAAGAAGCCTGTTATCCTGACTTTTGATGACGGATACGAAGATAATTACACTTACGCTTTTCCGTTGTTGAAGAAATATGGATTATCGGCTGTGATTTTTCTTGTTGCTGATGCAACGCGGCGAACCAATTTCTGGGATATTGACGAGCCACAGGCATCGTTATTGAACAACAAACAAATACGTGAGATGTCGACGGCAGGGATTGAATTTGGTTCCCATACCATTACACATCCGCATCTTCCTCAATGTTCATCGGAGCAGATTAGAAAAGAATTTATTGAATCAAAACAGGTGATCGAACAACTGACGGGAAGAGAAGTTATTTCTATTGCATATCCGTATGGTGCAGTCAACGAAATAATCAAGTCTATTGCAGCTGAAACTGGATACAAATTTGGCATTGCGACAAACAGCGGTCCGCTTAAGTTTTATAAAGATTTTTTCGAGATTCGCCGTATACAGATTTTTCCATGGACTGACAGGTCGGGTTTTTGGAAAAAAACACAGCAGTGGTATTTAAGTTACAAACAAAGGAAATCAATTTAGAGGGGATTACTGTTTTCTAAAAAAATGCTGGTCTAGATCCGTTCGCATTGGTCAGCGGGAATCCATCCGATCTTTCCGTCAGCAAGCGTAACTTTCACCCACTCACTGACTGCATCAGTTAATTTCACTTTCACTCCTTCATGAATTACGAAAGCATCGACGGCTTTTGCGTCTGGAGATGATTTCGCCGTAACAGTCTGCGCTGTGATTATGGCTTTGTCCTGTACTGTATCCCGAAATGATTGAATACCTAACATAGCAACGGAGAGCGTTACCAACGCAATTGCAATAAAAAACAAAATACGCATTGCACGAAGAACTCCCGGACGTAGAACCAAGTACATCGTTCCAAGCGAACCAAACAGCAATACCCAACTAAAAATAAAAATAACGCGAACAATTTCAGACGGCATTAGAGATCCAACGGCGCGCAACCATTGAATTAGAAACATATCAGGCACAGCTTCGATGCGATCAACTGTTTTCAAATATGCTAATTTTAAATTGTGCTCTATATCTGGATCATTTGGGTGTAACTGTGCCGCACGCTCGTACGAAAGAATCGCTCGTGCAAGCTGACTATCGCGATAATATGCGTTGCCTAGATTGAAGTACAGCTCGGCGCTTGATTTGCCTTGTTTTATTATGCTTTCATATTCTTTTGCCGCTTCCTGATATTTACCGGCGCGATATAATTCATTGCCGCTATTGAAAACATTATCCGGAGATTGTGCCAACATCGCACGATTTAAGAATACGATTACACCTATTAACAAAATCAGGTGCTTGTGTTTCATGAATTACCTCGCTTGCCAAACGACTGTTCAATACTGTTGATGGCATTAGCGGCGACATCGAGCAGTTCTTTACGTGCATCCGTCGTATCTGATCCAGGCGCATAGCGGACAAATTCCGCACGCTCCATGCATGCCTTCAATGATTGAACGACTTCTTCATTTACACCGTTTTGCTTTAAATGCACTACTGCTTCCTCCATTACAAATTTTGCTTTTGGTGTACGAAGTTTATGTTCAAGATACTCCATCAGAGCTCTTAGAATTTCTGCGTGATAACTTTCAGTGTTACCTTGTTCAAGCAATGCACGTGCTTTCTTCAAGCGGCGTGTTGCTTCGCGACCGGCTGTCTCAAACAAAAGCCGCGGCATATCGCCATAAATCTTTTCCATCCGTTTACGGTAAACCCAAGCACCGACAAATGCAAATGGCGGCAGAATAATTACAAACATAAACCACCACGAAGATTTGGTTTCGTCCGCACTTTGCAGATGACCGATGGAGAGTTTTAGGAACCGAATATCTTCCCCAAGCATCCGCACATCTTCTTTTGCAGCCAAGCTGATACCGGAACTTGAAAAATCTTTTCCCGGCGCAATAGAGAATTCAAATTTTGGCGAGTGAAGAGCGACGTATTCTTTCTTATCAAGATCGAAATATACAAATTGCATCGGTTCTAGTACACGTTGACCTGCATTTCTCGGTATTAAGAGATACTCTGCTGTTTTCTTTCCACGAATGATACCGCCATCACGCGAAATTTCTTCTGAAATCTTTGGATCGTACGATTCCATATCGGCTGGGAGCTGCGGTTTTGGTAATGTCACTAACTTAATGTTACCGGAACCCAGTACAGAAACGCGTAACGTGATAGGATCTCCTGCCTTAACGTTTCGCGTGTCTACGCTTGCATTAAAAGCGAATCGTCCGATTGCACCAGAAAATCCGGATGGTGCATTCGTCGGAATCGGATCAACAATAATTGTCAATGGATTAGACTTCACATCCATATTCACGGTTTGTACTTGCTGAAAAAATGGGTCATTAAAAAACTGATCGAATGGATCATTGCTGCGCCGTTTGGATTGCACTTGTACCGCACAGCGAGCTTCGAGCGGTGCAATTTTCAGACTGCCGGCTTGTGTTGCAAATAGCGCTGTTTTCTTTATTACGACCGTACGATATTGCTTACCGTTCAACACTTCTGTTGTTTGAGTCGGTTGCTTTGGCATCTCAAAATCCTCGCTCCAAAATCCATCAAACGTCGGCGCTTTTGCCAGATTATATCCGGTCACAGAGACGCGCGTGTACAACTTGAATGTAACGCTCAATTGTTCACCCTGCCGCACGCGTTGTTTATCAGCAAAAGCTTTGATTATAAGATTGTCGCCTGCTTCGACGGCGGATTGATTAGACTGAGATTGCTGTTGTTTTGGTTTTCCTTGCGAGACCTCTATTTGAATTGGTTCAGACTTCAGTTTCTTGCCTTTATATTCAATCGTTGCTGAGCCAATTGTTATTTTTCCTGATTGGCGCGCATATAAAATATATGTATAACCGATAGAAGCCGACATTTTGCCGTTAACCCATTGCATATTTGTCGATTGATTCGGGCCGGATATCACAACGAATTGTCCGAAATCCGGAGCTTTAAAATCCCTCACACTGTTATAATCGCTTCCATCAAACGTGAAGGTGACCCGAAATTGTTCACCTGCTGCAATTTGCGATGGTTCTGCTGAAGCAATAAAGGTGCCATCCTGCGCAAAGGAAACGGATGCACCGACACATAATGCCATCCCAATAAAAAGAAATAGATATTTTTCAATTCTATTGAACATATTTTTATGCTGTTCTGTTTTGCTGTCAGCCTTCAGCTTTTCGCTTTTCCTAATGACCGATAACCAACAGTTATCTTACCAATCCTTTTCCACTTTCACATGTACTGCTTCCCGCTTGCGAAGATTTTTCTGAACTTCCTTTTCGTTATTGCGCATTGCATCTAAAATTCTATCCGCTTCTTGTTTTGGCATTTGATTCTTCTGCTGCATTTGCTGACGTGTTTGATCCTGTTTTGCCTCTTCTTGCTTTTGTTGTTGGTTCTGTTGCTGATTCTGTTGTTGGTTTTGCTGTTGATTTTGTTTTTGCTGGTCTTTTTTCTGATCCTGTTTCTGATCTTTTTTCTGCTGTTTTTGTTGTTGCTGCTGTGCTAATTTTGCGCGTGCCATTTGCAGGTTGTAGCGTGTATCTTCATCGTTCGGATTCAGGCGAAGCGATTGTTTATATGCATTGATCGCTTCTTGATATTTATTGGATTGATAGAGCGAGTTACCAGAATTGTAATATGTTGTAGCTCGTTCTTCAGGTGATTTCATCGAAACGCCAGAATTGCCGTATTCCCGCTTCGCCTCATCGTAACGTTGCTGTTTATAATACGAATTTCCAAGATTAAATTGCGCTTCTTTCGATTTTGGACTTTTTTCTAATGCTTTTTTGTATTCCACTTCAGCATCAGTATATTTGCTTTTATCGTACACGCGATTGCCTTCACTAATAAGGGAACGCACTGTCTGCGCGTTAACGCTTCCAGACAAAATTGCAAGCATGAATGCAGTTGCCGCAATAGGTAAAAGTCTTTTTAACCAAGCGGCTAACTTAGTCCGTTTTTCAGAAAGCATCACTTCGATTATTAAAAATAGAATCGCGAATGCCAATGGATATTGATACCGCGTTTCATATTCGCTTATTTGCTTTGTTCCAAATTCCACTTTTTCTAATGAAGCTAATTCTTTGAAGATGTCGCCGATCTCGTTACCGCCGCTCGTAGCGCGATGATAGGATCCGCCAGTCATGGAAGCAATTTGCTGCAACATTGTTTCATCTAATTTGGACAGGACTATGCTTCCCGATTGATCGCGCTTATAATCAACGCGGACACCGTTTTGATTAAGAACAGGAATTGGTCCACCCTCCGGTGTTCCCATGCCTACAGAATAAATCCGAACACCCGCTTTCTTCGCATCTTCTACTGCGCCCATTACATCGCCTTCGGTATTTTCACCGTCGGAAACAACCACAATAGCTTTCTGCGTTGGAACATCCTTGAAAAAAGATTTAAGCGCAACTTCTATTCCACTGCCTATCATAGTGCCAGGCACAGGTACTGCATTTACATCAATAGCAGATATAAATAAATCAGCTGCAGCGTAATCAGCCGTAAGTGGAAATTGCACAAACGCATCACCTGCAAAAACAACCAGACCGACACGATCGCCCGAAAGTTTTCTTAATAAATCCGATACATCAAGCTTAGCTTTTTCTAATCGGCTCGGCCGTATATCTTCTGTCTTCATGCTTAAAGAAACATCTAAAACAACAAACAGATCGATGCCCTCGCGTTTTACTTCTTCAAGACGCGTACCAACTTGCGGATTTGCAACTGTAAGGATCAAACATGCAATTGCAAGTAATACGAGCGTTTGTTTTATTATGCGCATTACCCAACTTGCTTCAGGTGCAAGCTGTGGAATTAGGGTTTCGCCGATAAAGCGGCGCAATTGTTTTCTTTGCCATAAATTTAAAAAGAAGAATCCAACGCCAAAAGCGGGAATCAAAAGCAAAAACCAGAGATATTCAGGATGTTCAAATCTTAGCATAATTATGGATTTTTTCTTAACACTGTCGTTGTTAATGTAACTTCCAACACGACTGCCAGCAAACCTACAAGCAGCCATCCGCCGAATAATTCCGAATAACGTTTGTATGCAGTTACTTCAATTTTTGTTTTCTCTAGTTGGTCGATTTCTTTATAAATGGTTTTTAGAGTTCGATTATCTGTCGCTCGAAAATATTTCCCGCCCGTCATCTCTGCAATTTGCGTCAATCCTTTTTCATCTAAATCAACTGGAATTAATTGCCTGCGAATTCCAAACTGTGTTTGTACGGGATACGGCGCTTCGCCCACGGCACCAACGCCAACTGTATAAATACGAACGCCATATGTTGCCGCAATTCTTGCCGCAGTTATCGGATCGATCTCACCGCGATTGTTAACACCGTCCGTCAGTAAAATCATGACTTTGCTTTTTGCTTTGCTATCTTTTAATCGATTAACGCCATTGGCAATAGCAAGTCCGATGGCGGTACCATCTGCGATCATTCCATTATTCACTTCACGCAATAAATTTTTCAGTACTGGATAATCTGTTGTGAGCGGGCATTGTGTAAAACTTTCCGCAGAGAAAACTACAAGTCCGATGCGATCATTTGTACGCCCGTCGATGAATTCCGATGCAACCTGCTTTGCTGCTTCAATGCGATTAGGGCTGAAATCTTCGGCTAACATACTGCCGGAGAGATCAAGTTCCAATACGATGTCGATTCCTTCCGTTGAAATATTCTGTTTGTTCGATACCGACTGTGGACGCGCAAGCGCAATAATAAAAATTGCAATCGATAGCAAACGCAGTGCAAGAGGAATATTGCGTAGTCGTTCACGCAATGTTTGCGGAATGTTCTTAAGAATTTGAAGTGACGAGAACTGTAACATTACGACCATTTTTTTTCGGCGCCACCAAAGATAATAGCCGATTGCAGGCAGCAACAGAAATAACCACAGAAATCCAGGATTGGCAAACTTATCACCCAACATCGGCAGTTTCCTCCTGCGGTTGCGCTTCTGTGTCAACCTGTGCTTTTGGTACCATCATCCGAACAATTTCGTATGCTGAACGCATTTCATTTTCATGCTCAGCGGGTGAAGGCTCGTACTTAGCAAATTTTACTAGATCCGCAGTAATAAAAAATGAATCCATCTCTTTCCACACCTTCAAGGCATCCGGAATGTGTTTCATCTGCACAAGAATTTCGTCTGTCGTTAACTCTAATGCAATGATGCCCCACCGCCGCTCAAAGAAACGCCGAATTATCTCGGTTACCTCCGAATAGTACTGTTTTACCATTCCCTGTTGCCAGAGTTTCTTTTCTTCAAGTACACGAAGCGCCGTTAGCGCTTCGCGATGCGGCGGAATTATCACTTTGATACTTGCCAGCAAATCTTGTTTTAGTTTTTTCTTTCGCCAGTAATAATAGAATATACCGACAAGCATTGCAATAACAACCAACGCGACAAGATATGGCAAGAAATCTTCAAATAGCCATGGCGCACTAATCGGTGGTTTTATGTCTTTAATATCACCTTTGGGGTCGATAGTAACGCCTGCGATATTCAACAACAACGAATTTGTATATGCCTTATGCTTGCTGGTGTCTCCTTTGATTTTATAATCAAACTCGATTGGCGGCAGAAATATTTTTCCAGAATCAATCGTCGTTAGCCGGATCAACCATTTTGGCTCCGTACCATTTCGTTCCACTTTAATAACTTCAAGCAAGCCGACACTATCTTTCAATAGTGGACCGATTGTATCGACTGTTGCATCAAACTTGCCTTCCACTTGCACATCGATCCAACTGCCAAGCAGAAAAGTATCCACCTCGGTTTTGGCAGTTAATCGTACTTCTTGTGCAAGCCCGATGCTTGTGAGAAGGAAGAAAAAGAAGAATGCTTTTCTAATTATCACCTTCTTCTCTCCCTTAACTTGAAAAAGTCTGCCAACGGTTTGATATAAGGCTGATCAAGCCGAATTAAGACATCGTCTAATCGTGATTTGACGAATAGTGATTTGCGCGCTTCACTTGTCCTTTCACCGAACTGTTTATAGAGAAATCGAACTTGTGCATCGGAAGTATCCACAAGTCTACTTGTGCCAGATTCAGCATCGCGTAAATATATAAGCCCAACGCCGGGAAGTTCATTCTCGCGTGGATCTTGTAAAACTACCCCAATTAAATCATGGCGTTTTCCGGCAATGCGCAGAGCCGCTTCATAATTACTGTCCATAAAATCAGAAATAACAAAAACGATACTGCGTTTTTTCTGGACATTATTAAGATATTCTAATGCTGTCTTGATACTTGTTGCCGGGCGTGTGGGTTCAAAGGAAAGCAATTCACGTACAATTCGTAATACATGTCCTCGACCTTTCCGCGGCGGCACAAATTTTTCGATCCGGTCGGTGAAGAGAATCAATCCAACTTTATCATTATTTTTCATTGCGGAAAAAGCAAGGATAGCACTCAACTCAAGAGCTGCGTCACGCTTCAACGCAGATTGTGAACCGAAGAACTGCGAGCCGCTCATATCTACCACCAGCATCACAGTCAATTCGCGCTCTTCCTCAAAAATCTTGACAAACGGATGATTCAACCGCGCTGTCACATTCCAATCAATCATTCGCATATCATCGCCATATTGGTACTCGCGCACTTCTGAAAATTCCATGCCACGTCCTTTAAAGACGGAATGGTACTCTCCAGAGAAGACTTGGTTCACAAGTCCCCGTGTACGAATTTCCAGCTGCCTGACTTTTTTAAGAAGTTCTTTTGTTTCCATCTAACTATCAATGACCTATGGAACTTCCACATGGTTTAAAATTTCCATCACTACTTGCTCCGGCGTAATTTCTTCCGCTTCGGCTTCATATGTAACGGCAATGCGGTGACGCATCACATCGGGGCAAATAGCGCGTACATCTTCAGGGATTACGTAACCGCGCCGCTTAATAAACGCATGCGCCTTTGATGCAAGCGCTAAATTGATGGACGCGCGCGGAGATGCACCATAACTAATAAGTGGAGCAAGTTTATCTAAATTAAAATTCTTCGGTTCGCGGGTAGCAAAAACGATGTCAAGAATATATCGCTCGATCTTCTCGTCCATATACACTTGCTTTACAACTTCACGCGCAGAGAGAATGTCTTTTGTAGATACAACATGTTTTACTGCTTTTTCGTCACCCGAAATATTTTGCCGCATAATTGTCAGTTCTTCCTCGCGCAACGGATAGCCGATTTTCACTTTCAGCATAAAGCGATCGACTTGCGCTTCGGGAAGCGGATAGGTTCCCTCCTGTTCAATAGGATTTTGGGTTGCGAGAACGAGGAATGGTTCTTCCAATTTGAATGTCTCTTCGCTAATTGTTATTTGACGTTCTTGCATTGCTTCCAGCAAAGCGCTTTGCACTTTCGCGGGTGCTCGGTTGATTTCGTCGGCAAGAATAAAATTTGCAAAGATAGGTCCTTTGCGCGTAAAGAATTTTCCGTCTTTCTGATTATAAATCATCGTGCCGATAAGATCGGCCGGCAGTAAATCCGGTGTAAATTGCACACGCTGAAATTTTGCGTTGATTGCCGCCGCCAGCGTTTTAATGGCGAGTGTCTTTGCCAGTCCGGGTACGCCTTCCAACAGAATGTGCCCGTTACACAGCAAGCCAATTAGTAAACGATCTATCATATGCTTTTGGCCAACGATGACTTTGCCGACTTCCGAAGTCAGCGATTCGACAAATGCGCTTTCGCGCTGAATCATTTCATTAATAGTCTTGATATCCACGCTTTTTTCCTCCAACTTGATTGACAAATTCTTAACTTAATAGAGACGAAGAAAAGGCTTCGTCCGTTCCCAAAATTTCTTATTAAAACGAATCGAGCCACGCAACAAATTCATAAATGAACCTGCGGGCGGCTCGGTGGCACTCTTATTCAGCAACCGTAAGAAATGTACAAAGAAATCACTCGCAATGCAACGAAACCTACGAGTACAATTGTTCTGAATTGGAACCATCATGCTGTATTTCACGTTCGAAATATAGCGGAGACATAAAATAGCGCCGTTTGTTCAACATATAATCAGGAAATACGTATATGAACGCAGAAAATAATCGTTCACAAAAAGTGGGATTGGTTGGAACGGGATTAGTCGGTTCGTCATTTGCTTATGCTTTGATGCAGCGCGGAATTGCTTCAGAACTCGTGTTAATTGACGCAAACGAAGAAAAAGCTGTCGGTGAAATGATGGACTTGAATCACGGACTTTCCTTTACCAAGCCAATGAAAATTACCGCGGGGAATTATTCCGATCTTGCGGGCTCAAAGGTTGTGGTGATCACGGCAGGCGCATCTCAAAGACCGGGCGAAACACGGCTTGATCTTCTTGCGCGTAATGCTGCGATCTTCCGTTCAATTATTCCTGAAGTGGTAAAACATAATCCTGGCGGTATCATTCTTATTGCAACAAATCCTGTTGATATTCTCACCTACATTTCATTGAAAGAATCCAATTTGCTTCCGACAAAAGTAATCGGTTCCGGTACAATTCTCGACACTTCACGCTTTAGGTTTTTACTCGGACAATATTATGAAGTTGATACGCGAAGCGTTCACGCGTACATAGTAGGCGAGCATGGAGATAGCGAGATTCCATTGTGGAGCATGGCAAACATAGGCGGTGTGCGTTTGCAGGAATTTGCCCCGCTTAAGAACAAACAATACGATCAAGGAGAAATGAACAAGCTCTTCGTTAGCGTGCGGGACGCAGCATACGAAATCATCAAGCGAAAAGGCGCAAGTTACTATGCCATCGGGCTTGGATTGCTTTCTATCGTTGAAGCAATTCTTGGCGATTACCGTTCTGTGCTCTCCATCTCGACATTGATGACAGGGCAGTACGGCGCAAACGATATTTGCCTTAGCCTTCCTTCAGTGGTTGGGGAAAACGGCGTTGAAGAAATACTAACATTATCGATGAACGCCGAAGAACAAGAAGGGTTCCGCGCATCTGCAGATAAGCTTAAAGCAACATTAGACAATTTGCAGGCTTGATAATGCATGACTAAGGTATTGGTTAACCTAATTGTACGAAGCTCGGCCCAAAAACTTCTGCTACCAAACTTTTCACTAAAATTACTAATTGATTTCTTCGTCTTTCTTCCTAAATTGCTGATTATCATAATGTAATTCCTTTAGCGGAAGTTGCATCAGACTCAATTATTCGGAAAAAAATATGACCTTTATCAAGCCGCCGAAATTACGTAAAGGATCCACAATTGGTCTCGTTGCACCGGCAAGCACTCCATCAACAGAAGAAAAGGTTGAGAAAGGCGCTGCCTATCTTGAGCAACTTGGTTATCGCGTGAAGTTTGGCGAACACATTCGCAAAATGCACGGCTATCTTGCCGGAACGGATGAAGAGCGAGCAGATGATTTCAACAATATGGTGCGCGATAAAGATGTGAAGGCCATTTTTACTATCCGCGGCGGGTATGGCACACCGCGTATTCTTCAGATGATTGATTATCGTTTGCTGAAACAAAATCCTAAAATAATTGTCGGGTATAGCGATATTACGGCATTGCAGCTTGCAATTTTCTGCAAGATTGGATTGGTAACATTCTCAGGCCCTATGACGGGCGTGGAAATGTGGAAAGGAATGGATCTTTACACCGAAGAACATTTCTGGCAATTGCTTACATCAACAAAGAAAATTGGCGTACTTAAAAATCCAAATGATGAACCGTTGAAAATACTTAAGCAAGGCAAAGCACACGGACGATTGCTTGGCGGGAATCTATCAATGATTGCGTGTCTTATGGGGACACCATTTCTAGCGAAACTGCGCAGATCAATTCTCTTTATAGAAGATGTCGAAGAAGCGCCGCACCGTATCGATCGAATGTTAGCGCAGTTGCTCAATGCCGGAGTATTAAACAAACTTGCAGGATTGGTGTTTGGAAAATTTACGAACTGCAATCCAAGCGATCCTTCTGAGCCGCATCTCACAATCGAGCAAATGCAAGCTGAGTATGCAAATAAAATAAAATGTCCCGTCGTCGGTAATTTTCAATATGGTCATATTCCCTGTATGCTGACAGTGCCAATAGGACTTCAAGCAATGCTCGACTCCAATTACAACCGGATTGAAGTATTGGAAAATGCTGTGATTTAGAAAGAAGACAAGCCATGAATTCCCAAACAAATTCCATTCTTACAATACTTTATTCCAAGGCTAATCCCAAGAATGTTGAGGGAATGGCACGCTACGGCATTAAAAGTCATCGTAATGTGCTTGGCGTTTCTTCAAAATTTCTTTCTTCGCTTGCTAAAAGCATTGGCACTAATCAAGAGCTTGCACTTGAACTTTGGCAAACCGAAATCTATGATGCACGAATTCTTGGCGCCCTTATCGCCGATCCAAAGCAATTGAAGAAAAGCACAATGAATTTATGGGTGAAAGATTTTGATAACTGGGCGATTTGCGACGGAGTATGCATGCATTGTTTCCGAGATACTCCTTATGCGCATGAACTTGCTTTGAAATGGGTAAAACAAAAAAGGGAGTTTATCAGGCGAGCAGGATTTACACTGATAGCGACGCTTTGTGTCAACGATAAGAAGGCGGATGATGCGGTGTTCCTCAAATATCTTCCGCTCATAAAGAAGTATGCAACAGATGAGCGCACTTATGTGAAGAAAGCAGTCAATTGGGCGCTACGGCAGATTGGAAAACGCAGTCTGAGGCTTAATCCATATGCCATCAAGACTGCCGAGGAAATTCATAGAATAAATTCTTCTTCCGCCAAGTGGATCGCATCGGATGCGCTAAGAGAATTACGCAGTCCGGCTGTGCAGAAGCGGTTAAAAAGGCCTGATCGATCAAAAAGCTGTTAAACTATTCTAAATATTATAACCAATGCCCTTAAAAAAGGTATAACAAAAAACACCATCTGTTTGAGTTGTCCTATATAAATCTTGAACTCCTCTGTCAAAAGATGCCGCATCCATTATTGAACCTTTAATCGCCTTCTCCCTTATCCCTTCAATCATAGCCGTAAAAGTATTTTTTGTGAATCCTTCAACAAAATCAGGTTTGCTTGAGTCTACATAGACCATTCTTGGAAATACTTTACATGTTTTAAATCCTGAATTAACGAGTAAAGGATAAAGTTGTCTGCCTATTAATGCATTACCACCATTTTCTGATTGCAATTTTACTTGGGCATTAATTGCTGCTTGTGCATGCTGACTATACGGATAAAAGAATGTTGAACCATGGTCTCCCTCAATGACAGTCATAGTTCCGCCCTTTTTTAAAACCTTTTTAAGGAGAATTAATGCATCTATAGGATTGGAAAGATGTTCAAGAACAAAACAGACAAAAATATGATCAAACGATTCTTCTTGAAATTTCAAATCAAAAATATTACCAACCTGAAATTCAACATTACGAATATTGAGCGATTTTATAAGATAGTCTGCCTTATGTAACGACTCCTCGGAAATATCAATTGATATAAATTTTGAATCTGGATTCTTTGGAGCAATGATCTTGGTTTGCGCTCCAACTCCACAGCCAGCTTCAAGGATCGTTGAACCTTTTGGAAATATTGAATCGTGATGAAGAAGTTCGCTCAAACAATTAGCTTGATCTTCCAATCTGATAGATTCTCGTTCGTTATACCCATGCACATAATCATTATTCATATTGCTTGATCTTCTCCAAGTCAAATTACAATGCCTCTTTGAGTCTTCGCACCCAGCCGCTAATTTCTTTCACTGAGTTTTTCTTGACGATTCTTTGAATGAGCGCGCTTCCAACAATGACACCATCTGAATATTGAGCTATGAGACGTGCGTCTGCTGGAGTTTTTATTCCAAATCCAACTAACACTGGATTTTTTTTTGTATTATGCTTTACGCGTTTCACATACGACTTTATATCGCCTACGTTCGAGCGCCCTGTCACTCCGGTAGTTGAAACACAATAGAGAAATCCTGACGTAGCTTTATCAATTTCTCGAATTCGTTTGTCTGGGGTAGCGGGGCTAACCAAAAGAATATCTGCAAGATGATATTTCCGAGTAATTGACAAATAACGATCCGATTCCTCTAAAGGAACTTCCGGAAGGATAACGCCGTCAACACCGTCTTTCGCTGCATCAGCAAAAAACCGTTCTACACCGTAATGAATAATAGGATTGAGATAGCCCATAAGGACGAGTGGGATATCAGAGTGTTTACGGATTGCCCTCACGTACTCCAAAATATGGTTAAGTGTAATTCCGTTTTTGATAGCTTGCTGTGAACTTGCCTGGATTACCGGCCCGTCTGCAAGTGGATCAGAAAACGGCATACCAAGCTCGATGATATCGGCTCCGCCCTTTTCAATTTCTCGCACAAGTGAAACTGTAGCCTCTAAAGCCGGGAATCCAGCAGTAACAAAGCATACTAATGCTTTTTCTTTTCTATCAGTCAGATATTTAAGCTTTTCTGTAATTCTATTCATTCCTTTTTCTCCTGAACTGAAAACACGGCGGAATACGTTATCATATCCTTATCGCCGCGGCCAGATAAATTAACTACAATAATATCTTTCTTCGATGTCCTTGGCATAAGTATATTAAGATATGCCAGCGCATGTGCTGACTCGAGCGCAGGAATAATTCCTTCCAATTGTGAAATCAATTTTGCTGCATTAAGTGCCTGCTTGTCTGTGACAGAGACATACTGAACTCTTTTAAAATCTTTCAACGCGCTATGTTCCGGACCTACGCCAGGATAATCAAGTCCGGCAGAGATCGAGTGTGCTAATTCTACCTGCCCATTTTTGTCTTGAAGCAAATAACTGAAAGAGCCATGCAAAACACCAGGTCTTCCTTTCGAAAGTGTCGCCGCATGTTTATTCGTGTTCAATCCGCAACCCGCGGCTTCTACACCAATCATGCGGACATCCTTTTTGATAAATGGATAAAACAAACCCATGGCGTTGCTGCCACCTCCAACACAAGCAAGAAGAATGGTGGGAACACTTTTTTCATTCGCAAGAATTTGTTTTCGCGTTTCTTCACCGATGATCGATTGGAAATCACGAACCATCATCGGATATGGATGCGGGCCGACAACAGAACCGATAATGTAAAAAGTGTCGTCAACATTCGTAACCCAATCGCGAATAGCTTCGCTTGTCGCATCTTTTAGTGTGCGGCTTCCCGTAGTAACAGAAATAACTTCTGCACCCAGCATTTTCATCCGATGTACGTTTAATTCCTGTCGGTGAATATCTTCTTCCCCCATATAGACGACGCACGGCAACCCCATTTTTGCAGCGACAGTTGCTGTTGCAACACCATGCTGACCTGCGCCTGTTTCTGCAATGATACGTTTTTTGCCAGCGCGTTTCGCCAATAAAATCTGACCTATTGTGTTATTAATCTTATGTGCGCCTGTATGGCATAGATCTTCACGCTTCAAATAGATTTTTCCTTGTCCGTAATGATCTGTCAATCGATTTGCAAATGTCATTGGTGTTGGACGCCCCGCGTAAGTGTGCAACATCGTAACAAATTCTTTTTTGAATTCAGAATCGCGTTTCACTTCGCTATAAAGTTCTTCAAGCTCGAATAGTGCGTGCATTAATGTCTCTGGCACAAATCTGCCGCCGTATATGCCAAAGTAGCCGAATTTGTCCGGATAGTTGTAGAAGTATTTCTGTGATTTCATTTTCCCCTTTCCTTGTCTATATAAATATTCGGATTTCAAACATTTTTTATTTGTTTCAGAAGTTCAAACAATAATTTTAATTTACCAGGGTCCTTCTTCCCTGGACATTCCTCAACCCCGCTATTCACATCCACAGCATACGGTTGTACTATCCGAACTGCTTCAATAATATTTTCCGGTTTCAATCCGCCGGCAAGAATAATGCGCCCGTATTTCTTTGCTTTGACGGCTATTTCCCAATTAAATGTTTGACCTGTGCCGCCCAGTTCGCCGGATATTTTCGTATCTAAAAGGTACGCTGATCCTTTATATCGCCGAAGAATTTCCGGATTAAAATTGGAATCAACGCGGAATGATTTACACACAGGCACAGGATATTTTGAAAGTTGCTTGGACGTCTCTTTGCCATGAAGCTGCACACAGCCGATACCTGTTTGATCGATAATCTCTATGATATTATTATACTCCATATCAACGAAGACGCCAACTGGCACAACGAAGGGCGGTAATTCCTGAATGATCCTTCTAGCAGCTTTTAGAGCGATATATCGCGGACTTGATTTGACAAAAATAAAACCCAATGCATCGGCACCAAGTTCTGCTGCATAGAGTGCATCATCAATATTTGTGATACCGCAAATTTTAGCTTTCATTTATTTAATTCCTTTGAGGAGATCAACAAGACATGCAATGCTTCACCAGGATTTGAAGAACGCATTAAACTTTCGCCTACGAGAACAGCGTGAATACCGTTTGCAGCAAGTCGCTCAATATCTGTTCTATTACTAATACCGCTTTCGCTGACAACGATAATATTTTTCGGAATTCGCGAAGCTATCCGAATGGTTGTCGAAATATCAACTTTGAAATTTGATAGATTACGATTATTGATTCCGATAGTTCTGATTGGAATATAATTAAGAATATTTAACTCTTGTATCTTATGCACTTCAACAAGACATTCAAGCCCAAGTGCAATCGCTTCATTAAATAGGTCGCGTAGACGTTCCTGTTTCATCGCTGCCGCAATCAACAGCACAGCATCAGCACCAAACGCTTTAGCCTCCACAAGCTGATACGAATCTATTATAAAATCTTTCCGCAGAATTGGAATCGGCACAGATGAACGCATTTCTGCAATGAAGCTAATATCTCCTTGAAAATATTTTTTATCCGTTAACACTGAAAGAGCATTGGCTCCGCCACCAACATATTCACGTGCAATCTCCAACGGATTAAAATCCTCCCGGATGATTTTTTTTGACGGTGATGCCTTTTTAATCTCCGCTATGATAGCAGTATCTTTTCCGTCTAAAGCTTTTTCCAACGAGTAACATTTCCGAGCGAAGTTCGGCATATTTTTCAGCCGCTCTAATGAAACTGTTTGTTTTGCAAGTGCGATTTCCTGCCGTTTATGTTCAAGAATTTCTTCGAGGATGTTCATAATTGATTTGTATATTGAATAAGTTTTTGCAATTTATCCAACGCTTTGCCGGAATTAATTGACTCTTCAGCTTTCTGTTTTCCTTCAAGAATTGTTTTTGCTTTTCCTGAAACATAAATTCCAAGCGCAGCATTGGCGACAGTTACATCACGCGCGGAATTATTCCCGCCTTGTAAAACATTCATTGCGATTATTGCATTCGCATTCTTATCACCACCGCGAAGGCTATCAAGTGCCAGTTGTGAAAAACCAAAATTCTCCGGTTGTAAATGATATTCACGCGGTTGTTCATTCTTATTTACTTCATGCACTTTTGTTCCACCCGAAAGTGTCACTTCATCCATGCCGTCATCGCTGTGGACAACGCATGCCTTTTCGGCACCAAGCTTCTGGAGTGCCCCAGCAAGAATTGGAGCAACTTGAGGATTATAAACTCCTACAAGTTGACGTTTTACTCCTGCCGGATTTGTCAGCGGACCGATAATATTGAAAATACTTCGCACGCCTAATTCTGCTCGCGGCTTAGCGGCATACTTCATTGCCGGATGATGCAACGGTGCAAATAAGAATCCGATACCGATGCGGTTAATGCATTCTTGTACTGCTTCAGCCGAACACTGGACGTTCACACCCAGGACCGTGAGCACGTCTGCACTGCCGCATTGACTTGAGACGGAGCGATTGCCATGCTTTGCAACTGTAACGCCGGCCCCCGCCGCTACAAATGATGCAACGGTTGAAATGTTAAATGTGCCCAGACCGTCGCCGCCGGTGCCGCACATATCAATTGCGTCTGGATCTTCTATGGAAATCTTTATAGCATGCTCACGCATCGTACGGGCAAAGCCAACTAACTCATCTACCGTTTCGCCTTTTGCGCGTAGAGCAATCATTAAACCGGCAATTTGGGAATCTGTTGCCCTTCCAGTCATTATTGTGTCGAGCGCGCTTGATGCTTCTGCCACTGTCAGGTGTTCGCCCGATAAACATTTTTCAATATGCGTTTTCATAAGATTTTATAAACCTCCAGCCAGTTATTAAGAACCATTTCGCCATCCTGAGTAAGAATTGATTCAGGATGAAATTGAATTCCTTCGATGGGGTACTTTCGGTGCGTTACACCCATAATGATGCCATCGTTTGTGCGAGCGGATATCTTGAGTTCATCAGGAAAATGCTCCGGCGAAATCACAAGCGAGTGGTAACGTCCTACAAGCAATGGATTCGATACAGATTTGAGAATAGTCTCGCCGGAATGTGTTATCGTTGAGGTTCTTCCATGCATAAGCGAAGGCGCGTGTGTAATATGCGCGCCGAAAGCAAAACCAATTGCCTGGTGGCCAAGACACACACCAAGGATTGGAATCTTTGAACCGAAACGCTGAATCACTTCTACTGTTATCCCTGCATTTTCTGGCTTGCCGGGTCCCGGCGAAAGGATTATCCCATGCGGTGCAAGATATGCAACTTCATCGGTGGAAATTTCATCATTGCGTTTTACAAGAATATCCTTGGTTTTCTTGCCGATCGCCTGCACAAGATTGTAAGTGAATGAATCATAATTATCGATCACCAGAATCATTGCCGACCTCCAGAATATCCATTGCCGCTATGAATTTTCAGTAGGCCATTTGATGCAACGGCGAGAGCATCGAGTAACGCCTGCGCTTTGTTCTCAGTTTCCTTGTACTCAAGCTCCGGAACCGAATCCGCAACTATGCCTGCGCCTGCTTGAATGGTCAGCATGTCGTTTGCCGCAATAATCGTTCTAATTGCAATGCACGTATCAAGTGTTCCGTCGAAACCAAGATAGCCGACTGCGCCGGCGTAAATTCCGCGCCGTACAGGTTCTAATTCGTTTATAATTTCCATCGCACGGACTTTTGGAGCTCCGGAGACAGTACCGGCAGGAAAGCAAGCACGTAAAGCATCTATACTATTTGCATTTGCTTTAATTTTTCCCTGCACTTCAGAAACCAAATGCATTACATGAGAAAATCGTTTCAGTCCCTTAAAAATAGGAACGTGTACAGTGCCATATTCGCTCACACGCCCGATATCGTTACGCCCCAAATCAACCAGCATAATATGTTCAGCCAATTCCTTTTCATCACGCAATAATTCTTCTTCTAAAAGTTTATCTTCTTGTTCTGTTTTGCCGCGTTTGCGCGTGCCTGCAATCGGCATCACCGCAACAATGCAATCCTGCACACGCACTAAAACTTCCGGCGAGGAACCAATAAGTTTTACAGGCCCATAATCGAGATAAAAAAGATATGGAGATGGATTGATGATACGTAGAGCGCGATAGACGGGAAATGGATCACCAGAAAACGGAACTTGCACTCGGCGCGAAAGAACTACCTGAAAGATGTCTCCTTCGTAGATGTATTCCTTCGCACGTTTGACCGATGAACAAAATGCGTTATGATCGACGCCGTGTTGAACAGAAGAAAGATCACATTGAAAACTATTTTCCATTACTGGCGGTTTGCTTAGTTGAGCAAGAATAGCTGTCAGGATTTTTACTCCTTCATTGTATTGATCATTCAATGAATGATTCTTTTCTACGAGAATGTTGTGAGTCACTGTTAAAAGCTGCTGAAGGTGATCAAACTTCACGACAGATTGATACAGGCCAAATATTGCATCCGGCACATCATTCACTGATGTTGGGTGCAAAGGAATATTTTCAATTTCCTGGACGCGGTCGTACCCGAAGTAACCAAGGAATCCGCCTGTAAATCCTTGTTGTTCGTGTGCTGCCATGCTTCGGTATCGGTGTGATAACTCGTCCAGCACATCAAGGATTTTTCCACGCCGCGACTCTTTCTTCCCGCGTGATTCAATTTCAACAACATCCCCTTTTGCTTTTATTATCAGAATTGGTTCTGTTCCGACAAACGAAAACCGTCCGATTCGTTCGTCAGGTTCGACACTCTCAAGAAGAAATGAATATGAAGTTTTCGATCGAAGTGTCAAATAAATCGATACCGGCGTGTGCAAATCGGCAAGCATCGTTTCTACAAGGGGAACAACAGAATAGGTCTGTGCAAGCTCTTTAAATTTTTCTTTTGTAATCATCATGACCATCCATAAAATGTTACTAATCAATACGCTCTTTATTTGTTTTCCTTCCCTTTTAGGGGAGCCGGAGGCATAATAATGAGGCAGGCGTAGTCTGCCATTATTTATTCGGTGGGGTCATTTTTTTTTGACCTCACCCCGACCCTCTCCTATGAGGAGAGGGAGTTGTTTCCCATTTTGAAAAGAATACGCAAAGTGTTCACTATAAAATAAAAAACCCTTCCAGGGTTAATCCGGGAAGGGTTAAGAATACAATTTGCGTATGCTTATCAGTTAACTATCCGTTTTCATACCTGTTCGTTTGGATACACTAATGCACCACCACCAACGATTATTTGAAGAGACGATATGATTAACGGATTGTGACATACTTTACGTAAGCAATATACATGATCGGTGGAAAGAAGTCAAGTCTTAACTAAAAAAATCGCCGTTGTCTTTCAATAAAACAATCGTACATTGACATAGAAAAAACTATTCCATGGGGGAAAAAGAACAAGTGCATATAAAATTCAAGTTAATTTGAATCGTTTATGAAGTTAGAACTATTCGGCTGGAATGATTTTTTTGAGGAGAGTTTTGCTCAATACTCTCATCAGGGTTTGCTGCCCGGCCGCGTTACGATTCAGCACAAAGACCGCTATGTGCTGTTCACTGAACGAGGCGAAGTGAACGGAAAAGTAAGCGGCAAGTTCCGTTTTGAAGCCTCCGGCCTTCATGATTTTCCTGCTGTCGGTGATTGGGTTGTCTTTGAAATCGGTTCCGGCGATCAATCTGCTGTTATTCATCATGTGCTGGAACGCAGAAGCAAGTTTTCGCGTAAAGTTGCCGGCGATCGCACCGATGAACAAGTTCTTGCAGCAAATATAGATATTGTATTTCTTGTAATGGGTTTAGACGGAGACTACAATTTGCGCAGGATGGAGCGTTATCTTACAGTAGCATGGGAAAGCGGTGCGCGACCAATAATTGTGCTGAACAAATCCGATATATGTCCAATCCTTGAAGAATGTACAGAACAAGTACTCTCAATTGCTCATGGAGTTGATACTGTGGTTATGAGCGCACATCACTCAGAACAGGTTGCTCCTCTTTGGACATTATTAACGCCAGGAACGACAGGAGTTTTACTTGGTTCATCTGGAGTCGGAAAATCTACTATCACGAACGCACTTCTTGGTAAAGAATATTTGAAAGTGAATGAAGTTCGAGAGAATGACAGCCGCGGACGACACACAACGCCACATCGTGAATTACTAATTCTCCCTAATGGCGGTATCATTATCGATACTCCGGGACTGCGTGAACTCCAGCTTTGGAGAGGCGACGAGGGTTTACGCGAGAATTTCGATGATATCGAAGAACTTGCATCGAATTGCAGATTCCGCGATTGTAAACACGAAACCGAACCACATTGTGCAGTGAAGAAGGCAATGGAAGACGGCTTGCTTGATTCCTGCCGTTATGAAAGCTACCTAAAACTTCAACTGGAAATTCAATATCTTGCATTAAGACAAGAGATGAGCGCCCAACGGATTGAAAAAGAGCGCTGGAAGAATATTTCTAAACAAGCAAAAAAACAGTCTTCGAAACCACGTTAATTTGAATCCCAGCGTATTCAGGAAATCGCACGTGCTCTTCCTAGACGCTTTTATCGCTATTTGATCCCTTTCTACACTTCAATTTCTGAAGGATCTTTTGGAGAAGATTCTACTTTCCATTCTTGTTCAACCGGATTAAAATCAGCAATCTTGTTCAGCGGCATACGTAAGTATTTACCAAAGCCAATTGCAGCGACTTCACCGTCTGGCAAAAGCAATTCGCCGGTTCCTTCAAATGTGCGACTCGTTTCACTTGTAATGCGCCCCACGACGCGGAGTTCTTCATTCAACGGAATAGGTTTCTTGAAGCGTGTTGTGAATTCTATCGTGACACCCCAGAACTCTCCATCCTTGTGCTTCATCATAATAGCTCTGCCGACAGTTTCATCAAGAACTGCCGTTGTAATTCCGCCATGAAGTCTGCCCGGATAACTTTGATGTTCATCTGAAGGTTTGAAGATGCACACAAGTTCGTTATTCTCTAATTCAAAGAATTGTCCCTTGAGTCCAAATGAATTCTTCAGCCCACAAAGAAAGCACATTTTGCTGTTTTGCTGTTTTCCTTTAACGCGATGTTTCATTCTGATTTTCTGATTTATGATTTGATAAATTAGTAATTTATTTCTTACACACTTTGTCTAACCATTGGAAGACCTCATCCTGCATCTCTTTATTAAAGACATGGGGAACATTCCAGAGCTTGGTAATGAGCTTATCGTCGGCACCCTGGGATTTCCATACCGCATGCATACGTGCATACGCTTCCTGCACTGCCATATCAGGAAAAAGTTTATCCTGCTCGCCGTTGAAAAACAGCATCGGCTTGGGGCAGGCGATGCTCGCTACGTCGGGATAGTCGAGATAATTCGCAAGTCCGGGATGCGTAGTAGCGAACGACGATCCACCGCGAGTAGCATTCGCTTTAGGAACAATTAAGCCCTTGTATGTTCCCATCCAGCAAATTGCTGCACCGGCGGCAATTTTATCGGAAAGCGCTGCAACTTGCCAAGCACGGAATGAGCCCATAGAAAATCCTAAGGCAATTACTTTTGTGGAATCCACTTCGGGCCGTGTTGCAAGAAATTCCGCCGCAATAATATCTTCCCACGCAATCAATCCCGCATATGACATTCCCATATTCAATAAATTGGATGCAATCGCTTGTTGACCGTCGTATCCACCGCCGCCACGATCCGACCAATTAAGCGCATCAGTAGCAAAACATACATAGCCACGTTTAGCTAATTCATCACCAACAAATCTGCCGCCATAGTTTTTATCTACCCACTCACGGGCTGATTGCAGGCGTTTCAAACTATCGGCAAATGGTTCCACCATCTTTTCTTTGCCTATATCGAACTTTGAACCATGATCATGCAATAGTAAGACAGCTGGAAACGGCCCCCTACCTTTTGGTACTAGCAGATATGCAAGAACACGACTGTCTGCAGAAAGATTGAATATTACTTTTTGTGCAACATAGCTGCCGCGATCTTGTGTAGCAATCATGACCGGATGATATGAAATGAGCGGTGGCCGACTTAATAAACATTCCATCACCTTGGAACGCGCATTTGTACGCCACGAATTAAAATCGCTGAAATTTCCGGACAACCATGAGAGCGGATATTTCAATCTCTCTTGAAGAATATTATAGAAAGAAGGAAGGTTATCATGAATGACACTTGTTTGATATGTTGAGTCTTCTACGGTTTGAGAATGTGCAAACTGAGGAAGAAGAACATACATAAATATGAAAAACTTTTTCATATTGAAACTCGGCACAGTAATTTAGAGTGCGGATCTGATTAGGGCTTACTTTTTAAGTCTATCCGCCTTCAGGAAAATATTTCTTTGTACAATCTGGACACAATCCATGCGTAAAATCTACATCGACAATACGTTCACTAATATATCTTTCAATTTGCTGCCATTGATTTGTATTCAACCGAATTTTCTTACAACTTGAACAAATAGGAAGAAGGCTTCCAATTTCCATTAACTCGTGGATGTCTTCTAGGATTAGCAACGTCAATGATTTGTTTTTATATATGAAGGGGGATGTTGTGACAAGGAGCGGTAGTTCGGTAACTTTCTCGCCAATTTTTCGCTGCATCATGGTTTTTTTTCGGTAGGTTTTTCCACCATTACTTGCCTCGTTGACTGAATTCCGTATCACACAGGTTTTACAATGTGGACCATGTCCACAACCTTCCTCCACGTCTTTGGAATGAATACAATGGAGCGCTTCACCTCCGCGTTGTTGAAGCATTTCTTCATTTTCAAGCAGATGAAGGGCGGCAGAATTCCAGAATAGAATATGAACGTCATCATCAACAACCAGTGTAGGGAATGGAATGGCATTGAATATGTTTATTAAAAAGACATCGTCTTTAAACAAATGTTCGGGCATGGTGTTTCTTTCCTATCTTTAATATAAGGTAGCAGGAGCGTTTTCTAAACGCAAGTTGGTTTTTTATCCTTTTTTCTGCACTTTATTATTATCGATATT
This sequence comes from Ignavibacteriota bacterium, assembly GCA_963727825.1. Classification (GTDB taxonomy): domain Bacteria; phylum Bacteroidota; class Ignavibacteria; order UBA10030; family UBA10030; genus Fen-1298. The sequence continues at coordinate 600,137 of CAVSHO010000009.1, forward strand.
TTATCGATTTCACTTTATGGAGGATTTATTCCATGGGCAAATCACATTTTCTGCATCTCCTCTTAAAGATATTTGTTCTTCTCTTTCTAATTAATCTTCCACTTTCGGCTCAAGAACGGCAATCCATCGATTCCCTTTTCAAGCAAATCGACAAAAAATTTGAAGCGCTCGATCACCGTCTCGATCAAATAGAAAAAGCTGTGGACGATGTGCAATGGTATAATAAAGTTGACGATGTCGCCAGCATTGAGAAAGTGTTCATCGTCGGTCCTCCTCCAGCAAAAGTAAAAGACTCGACGGCAAGAGGGGCATGGAACCCGGTTAAATTTTGGGCATACGTTTTCATTCCAAAAAAACTGGATAGGAATAAAAAATATCCCTTGCTGGTTTTACCACACGGCGGTGTGCATGCCGATTTTACGACATATCATACACACATCATCCGCGAAATGATAGCACAGGGTTATATTGTTGTAGCGCCGGAATTCCGCGGCAGTACAGGATACGGGAAGGATTTTTACGAGCGGATTGACTACGGCGGACGCGAAGTGGAAGATAATCATGCTGCACGCAATTGGATGGTGGAAAACTACAGCTTTGTCGATAGCACTCGTGTTGGCGCTATCGGATGGAGCCATGGCGGCCTTATCACATTGCTGGATATCTTTGAACATCCGAATGACTATCAGGTTGCATTTGCCGGTGTACCGGTAAGCGACCTTATAATGCGGTTGGGATACTATGATGACGACTATCGGAAAGACTTTTATGCCAAATATCATATCGGGAAAACCGTTAGTGAGGACTCGACAGAATACTTGAGACGCTCTCCGGTTACTTACGTGAACAAACTGAAAATACCGTTATTGATTCACACCAACACCAACGACGACGACGTACACGTTGAAGAAGTAAAGCATCTCATCGAAGCTCTAAAGACGTCAGGGAAAAAGTTCAACTTTGAGATTTTCCAGGAAGCCCCCGGCGGACACAGCTTTGACCGCATCGACACGAAGCTGGCAAAGCAGACGCGTATGAAGATTTATAAATTTCTTGCTCAATACCTGAATCCGCCGCACCAATTTAAATCTTTAGCGGACTTAGAAAAAGCAGGGTATAAATAAAGCACGAACTAAAACATTAGGATATATGCAAATCTCCTTTTGTTCTCTATAAAAAAGCAGTACTTTATATACGGTCAAACGCAGGTTCGTCCTGCGTTTTTATTTATCATTTAACTAAAAGGATAATTCATGAAAAAGCTTATCACAGTCGCTCTTATGCTGTCGCTATTTGTAGGCACAGCTATGACGCAGAAAAATGAAACACCAAAGACAACGAAAGAGAAAGTTAGTTACAGTATCGGTATCAATATTGCAAAGAACATGAAAGTGCAGGGCTTGGATATCGATCAGGGAATGCTTGTACAAGGTATAAAAGACGAATTAAGCGGATCAAAAATCGCGATGAGTGATAAAGACATGGAAACAACAATGACCGCATTTCAAAAGGAAATGATGGCCAAGATGGAAGCCAAGCAAAAAATCGACGGTGAAAAGAATAAAAAAGATGGTGAAGCGTTCCTTGCGGCAAACAAGAAAAAGGACGGCGTGATAACACTTCCCAGCGGATTACAATACAAGATTATTAAAAATGGCGATGGTGCAAAACCCACAGCGAGCCAAACAGTAAGATGTAATTACCGGGGAACACTTATAGATGGAAAAGAGTTTGACAGTTCCTATAAACGCGGCGAACCGGCAGAATTTCCAGTCGGGCAAGTTATTAAAGGATGGGTGGAAGCTTTACAACTGATGCCTGTTGGATCGAAATGGCAGCTGTTCATTCCTTCTGATCTTGCGTACGGACCAAATGGACAGGGACAATTGATCGGTCCAAACGCCACATTAATTTTTGATATTGAACTGCTTTCTATTAAATGATTCTATTTAGGGGCGAGGCACCTGTCTCGCCCCATTGCTTGACTCCTATGGAACTACTTCAACAATTTATCCAATTCGTTCTCCATATCGACAAACATTTGTTTGATCTCTGTACTCTATACGGCGCATGGATTTATGGAATTCTCTTCCTGGTCATTTTTTGCGAGACCGGTCTCGTTGTGACTCCTTTTTTGCCTGGCGATTCATTATTATTTGCTATCGGTTCATTGGCTGCAATCGGGGCAATGCGCGTGGAGTTTGCCATTCCTTTACTCATAGCCGCAGCACTCACGGGAGACAATACTAATTACTGGATTGGGCGAAAAGTTGGACCAAAAGTATTTAGCCAAGAAAAGTCGCGCTTATTCAATAAAGAGTATCTAGACCGCACAAACAAATTCTATGACAAGCACGGGAAAATAACAGTGGTAATAGCACGGTTTCTTCCGATCATTCGAACATTCGCTCCTTTTGTTGCTGGTATCGGGCGGATGACGTAACCGTACATTCCTACTTTTCAGTATCATGGGTGCGTTATCTTGGGTAACCCTCTTTGTTCTGGTAGGATATTTCTTTGGCAATATTCCATTCATCAAAGAACATTTCTCTGTCGTTATTCTTATACTCGTGTTAATTCCTGGAATGCCTGCGGTAATTGAATTTGCTCGTCAGTTCATGACCAGCTCGAAAAAGAGTAACTTATAATCATTCGACTGCTGTATAAAATCATGAAAGCATTATCGCCCTACTCATTGCAGAGTAATTTTATTTTGCAAAACGCCAGAACTTGATTCATACATTCATTTGCGGCATATTTATTCCGAATCCTATTATTCTGTACATCACCATTGATCGCATTTATTGGAGACGCTATGCATAGAACATTGGTCTCCGAAGGGTCAGTTGGATATTCACTCATAATTGGAAACGATAATGCACAAAAACCAGAAAACGATAAATAAAAAGAATTATGCAGTGATTAACTGGAAACCGACACAAAACCTTTCTTTAGAAGCGTACGTAGACTATGAATCAGCGACACAAGACAAAGGCCGCACAACGTATAAAGCATTTCTTTCCTATTGAGAACCATCGTTTATGTTTGGTGCAGAAATTATTGATCAGCTACAAAAAAACTAAAAATTTTTATTAAAATTTGCCGGAAATATTTCTATGATAATCAATATCCGACGCGCTACAGATTCCGATGCGGTTATCATTGCCGACTTTAATGCATTGATAGCAAAGGAAACAGAGAATGTTAAATTAGACCTTGAACACCTGCGAAAAGGTATAGAAGCTTTACTCGCTGATTCGTCGAAAGGCATTTATTACGTCGCAGAAATCGACGGCAAAGTTGTCGGACAATTAATGGTTACGTACGAGTGGAGCGACTGGCGCAATGCTACATTTTGGTGGATTCAAAGCGTTTTTGTTCATCCAGCATATCGCAAACAACAAATATTCCGTTCTCTTTATCAATATGTCGAATCAATTGCTCGAAAGCGCGGTGATGTGTGCGGTCTACGTCTGTACGTTGACAGATCGAACAAGCTTGCACAAAAAACGTACATAGCACTCGGTATGCAGCACTCGCATTATCAGATGATGGACAGAGACTTTTTTTAAAAATGTATACTATTCAGTATTCCTTTTAACAACTTAATGTTTTCTAAAAATCCCTAACCTCCTTTTCATGTCCGAACTGTAATCTGCTCTATGTCCTTGGAACTTTAATGGGTGAAAGGACGTTTGAATTTGTACAATTTAGCATATTCAATTTTCATACCACGAGGAGAAAGAAAATGAAGATCGGCATTCTTGGAACAGGAATAGTTGGCAGTACAATCGGGACCAAACTTATTCAACTCGGACATGATGTTAAAATGGGATCGCGGACAGCAACGAATGAGAAGGCAATCTCCTGGACACAAAAGAATGGAATTCATGCTTCACAGGGAACTTTCGCCGCCGCTGCTGCATTCGGTGAAATTGTATTTAATTGTACGCATGGCGTTGCATCGTTAGAGGCGCTAAATCTTGCTGGTGTAAACAATTTCAAATATAAAATTCTTATTGATATTGCCAATGCTCTTGATTTCTCCAAAGGAATGCCTCCATCGCTTGCTGTGAGCAATACGGATTCCCTCGGTGAGCAAATACAACAGGCAGTTCCCGATGCAAAAGTGGTCAAGACTCTTAATACCGTAAATTGCAATATAATGGTAAATCCTAGGCTTGTAGCCGATGGAGATCATGATATTTTCATCTGTGGAAACGATGCTGGCGCAAAAGTAAAGGTAGAAGAAATTCTAAAAGATTGGTTCGGATGGAAATCTGTAATTGATCTTGGTGATATTACCACAGCACGAGCAACAGAAATGCTGCTTCCACTTTGGATAATTTTGATGGAAAAATTTCAAAGTCCTCATTTTAACTTCAAGATTGTACATTAAATAAGATGACAGTACAAAAGGCCACGCATCGAGAGTAGAAAAAGCTCCTTTACGCCACTTCTACCGTTTTGTGTTGAACGCAGTTTTTTAGCTACATTAATAATTCGAATTACGTCTTGAGCTTTTTCCGGTTTCACCGCCAATTTCTCTCCGTTAACAATACTATCAAAAATGTTAATGTTAAACTTCCATTTAAAAAATATCGGGAATATACACGAACATTTAAACTCCAGATTAATACTGGTTTGACTTGTTTATTCTTTCACTGTATCTTTATAAAAGTTTTTGAGAGATCAAATTATATGCATCGATTAAAGCCTAAAGTCTTCTTTATTATTTATATCGGACTAATGTTAATGCTGCCTCTTAGTCTACGTTCACAGACAAATGCGAATTTTGATTTCTCGCTAGGTGTTGATTATAGTGCAGCCGAACAGATGTTAGATTATTTTGACCATCTCACTGGAAACACAAAGTATGTTGCAAATCTTCGCGGTAATCGACTCGCTGCAGCAACAAGTGTAATGCTTGCACGCACAGAAAAAACCAGCGACGACTTCTGCCAGCAGCTTGAACTGGCGCGGAATAATACAAGATTTGAAAGTGATGTATATGGTTTTTCACCTGCAAAAAACCACATTCAAGAGATTCGAAAGCTCCTTATTGAAATCAAGCACCGGCAGCTGGACCGCCGAATAGTAGCAACAGTCGCCTCATTCTTTCCAGAACAAGCGAAAATATCTACCAGATTTTCCGTTTACTTCGTTGTGATAGGAAACGAACGCGCTTCAGCGTTTGTCCGGCACGTCATTTGGAATTATGATGTTCCAACTTTTGTCGGTGACGAGCAAGGTGAACCTATCATCGTTGTTAATCTAGCTCGTATTATCGAAGGTCCTAAAAACCTGGAAGCTCAATTTATTGAAGTGCTGAGCACAACAGCACATGAGTGTTTTCATGCTGTCTTTTCTGTTTTACAAAAATCTCTGCCAGATTCAACCAAAGCAAAAAATGTAGCCGATCTATTACTAGATGTAGTGCAAAACGAAGGCGTAGCTTACTACCTTTCCTTGGAAACTCATATCGGAGATAGAACTCCTTCACAGCAATGGTTTAATGTGACCGCGCAAGCAGTGGAAATGTTGAATCGTGCTTTATTAGAAATGTGTTCACCAAATTTAACCCGATCTCGAGCCCAAGAATTGATGATGAATGCCAACCTTTCAGGTTCAATCGAAGGCAATTACGGCGCCACTGCAGGTATGCGCATGGCGTACGAGATAGATAAACACCTCGGCAGGCCTGCTCTGACAGCAACTTTAATGACTGGAAGTCGCTCATTTATTTCAACATACATACAAGCATGCCTTCGCGATGGAGCACTGCCACAATTTGATAAACAATTGCAGCCTTTGTTGCATTAAGAAGAGTTACTTATTACAAATGTTTTTTTAATTTTATTCCCTATCCAATATTTTTTCGATTGTTGAGAATCCATTAAATGTTAGGATAATTTCTATATAAAAATTTAATGTAGTAAAACAACCAAACTTTGGAAATGGGTGTTAAAGGAGGATAATTATCATGAGCACAAATATATTGCCGACACAATATGCGCCAGCCGAGCGGGCAAGCACAGAATATCTAGAGCGTCAGATTGAATATTTTAGAAGCATTCCTTTGCAATGCGAGGTACTAAATGCTGTGCCGGGTATAGTAGTTATTCTAAATGGAAACCGGCAAATTGTCTTCGCAAATCGCGCGCTAATCAATTTTGTAGAATCGCTAAAAGACGGTTCTCCTCTTGGAAAACGGCCGGGTGAAGTGTTGCATTGTACGCATGCATTAGAGAGCGAGGGGGGATGTGGTACAACGGAATTCTGTCGTAATTGTGGTGCAGTACGAGCCATTCTTGCAAGTCAGAAAGGTAATGCCAACGTGAGGGAATGTTTGATTTCGCGCGTTGGCGATTTAAATCCACTTGAACTAAGCGTCTCGGCAACGCCAATTACACTAAGTGAGGAAATGTACACTATCTTTGCAGTCACGGATATCAGCCACGAAAAACGTCGTCGTGCACTGGAGCGTATTTTCTTCCACGATGTAATGAATACTGCAGGCGGATTAAACTTGTATCTGGAAATGTTTGAAAAAGTAAATCCACAGGAACATGAAGAGTTCAAAAGTACAATGGGAGTTTTAACACGTCAGCTTATCGATGAGATCAAAGCACAACGAGATCTTGCTGCCGCGGAAAATAATGAAATGAAAGTGACGCCAACATTGATTAATTCGTTAAATTTTATACAAAAGCAGTGCGAGATTTATCGAGATCTCACCCTTGTAGAAAATCTAACAATTCGAATCGATTCAAATGCTGCGCGAGTTACACTCACATCCGATGCCACGATACTAGGGCGTGTATTGGGAAACATGATCAAAAACGCGCTCGAAGCATCTTTAACAGATAATACAGTTACAGTTGGGTGTAATCAACAAACGGGCCAGGTGGCGTTTTGGGTTCACAACTCGACATTTATTCCGCGCGATGTACAACTGCAAATGTTCCAGCGATCATTTTCCACAAAAGGTTTGGACCGCGGACTTGGTACTTATAGTATGAAATTATTAGGTGAACAGTATCTGCATGGAAAAGTTGAATTTACCACATCACGAGAAGAAGGAACAACATTTCGATTGATAATACCGATTGAATTTAATGTTGATAAGAACGCCGCATAGAGATTTACTTTTATAATGCTTGTCTGCTAAGAAACAAAGCTGCAATTACAACAGGCACGAGCAATAGAGATAGAAATAATGTCAGTTCTTGAATCCCTAACACCGGCAACAACATAGAACATGTTGTTAGCGCGCCGATAGATGAGCCAAACACATCAAATGCGTAAATACTTCCAACGTTTGATGAACCGTGAAGATAAAATCGATTCACTAGTCCGAAAATAATTCCAATCATTCCACCGCTAAAGATCGTGACAATAAGTGTGATAGGAATAAAATGTGCAAGCAATAAAAAGTCCAGTAGCTTTGGCAAGAGAAGCACAACGCCGAAAAGTGTTATCAACATCGCGAGCAAGAGAGTCTCTTGTTTATATTTCTTGATAAGCCATGAAGCAGCCAACGTGCCCAATGCTAAACCAAGCATGTTTGCAGCGATCATAGCACCGACCATTTCATAGATCGAACCGAATGCCTCCTGAAAGTTTAACAAGAAAAGAAGATTCAGCGCCATGCCGGTCATTCCACAGATAGCTATAATTGCGGCGAGCTTGGTTTGTTTTTGTTTCTCTGATCGTCCCCGATGTAAAAATATAAGCAATAACATTATTATAGAACCAATACCGCCCACAACGAAAATCCAAAAGCGCGTAATGTATGAAAAGAACTGATTATCACCTTGCAGGAATCGATTCCAAAGCAATAGATCAAAATAATATGTCACTGGATTGTTGTCGGTGTTAATTCGAACATTCCTTGCGGTTTCTAAAGTATTTGTAATAAACTTGATTCGATCTGGCGGCATCAATTCTTCAAACATATATTTGGAAAAGTATTCAGCAGAAATTCCAGCGGCAACATAGCGTTGAGCAAGAGAATCCAATCGTGATACTAACGGTCTGGCGCTTGTTGTTCCGATAATTACTGCATGCGTCCCCGGAACAATCAACGTATTAGTAAAGACGCGTCTAAGTGTTTGGTAGATAGAAGCATTCAGGTCTTTTAATTCGTCCGCTAGATATTCAGTGGATGATGGAAATGAAAAGGCGAAAATACCCTTATCATTTAGAGATTGAAAACATTGCTGAAAGAATTCCACTGTATAAAATCGGTTCAAGCTTGCCGTTGATGGTTCACCAACATTCATTAAAATAACATCGAAGGAAGGCATTTTACTATGCAATAACTCTCGTCCATCCATATTTACAATATGTACTCGAGAATCGTGCAACGCTTGCCGATCTTGAATATTCACAACTGGTTCGACGAACGGAAGAAGAGCAGGATCGATTTCGACATATTCTACTTCTTGAACTGGATACTTTAAGAGCTCCCTTAACACACCGTTGAATCCTCCTCCCAAAACAAGCACACGTTTCGCATCGGAATAGTGAACCATTATTGAATGAGTGAATAATTCAGCATCGTATTTGTCGGGGATATTATAAATTGGTCGACCATCTGCGTAAAGCGTATGTTGATTTTCAAGGCGCATTAGCGAGAGATTCTGATATTTCGTATCTATAGAACTGACGAATATCAGCTTATTGTTGATGAAAGACCACTGATATGAAGTAATCTTATATTCGAGCGAACGAATGGGCTGGAGTAAAACTGCAAACAAGATGACCATCCCGGCTAAGAAAAGTACCGCTAACCATTTTTTATCGGAAGACAAAATCCAAAACACCACACCCCAGGCAATTATAAAAATGAGAAAGACAATCTGCAGCGTTGAAAACAGTAATGTAAAAAGGAATGAAAACAATAATCCACCGACAACGCTTCCGAGCGATTCAAGCATATATGCTTTGTTCGCGCCAAACCAGAGTTTATTCCTTTCTGAAGTCAATGATTTCGCTCCAAGCGTGAAGAGCATTCCCCATAAAAAACAACCGATGCTAAGAACAACAAATGAGAATCCAAGTAAGTCGAGCATTGAGAGAAATTCACCAGTAGTTGTGTGGAGAAATGAACGAACAAATTTCACCGCGAGAATTTGCACAAGCGTTACAAGAGGCGTTATAACAATAATTGCAAGAAAGAGGCTAGACACATTTTGATTATGCTTGACAACAATATTTCCGAATGCACTTCCGAGCCCAATCCACACTAACCAGCAAGCGAAAATGATCCCAATACTCAATTCGTTGCCATAGAAGCTAACAAGAAATTCCCGAACAAGAAGAATCTGCGAAAGAATTGAACCGAAACCAATGTAAAGAAGCGGTATCTGTTTTGTATATGAATAATTTGAATCTGTTTTAGAAATAGAAAGCCCAATGAGCGGATTGCTCACGGGCTTTCGGTTCATTTCGCCAAATGATGTCATTTCTACTTTTTATACACTGGCATACACCATAATAAGAAAACTTAATTAACTCCAGATACCGGGGATTTTTTCTCCGCAGAATTTGCACTTCCCTTTTACAATATGATTGGCAAGGATGGTGAACACTTGCCGTTCAACGATAATTTTCTTACACTTTGGGCAATAAGTGTTTTCTGCCCAATGGCCACCGACATTTCCAAGATAAACATATTTGATTCCTGCTTCTTTTGCGATTGCATGTGCCTTTTCTAATGTAACTGTTGGAGTTGATGGAAGCTGACTGAGTTTGTAAAGCGGGGTGAAACGGCTAAAATGCAAAGGCGTATCGGACAAACCGTTAGTACACAGCCACTCGCACATCCGTTTGATAGTGTCTAAGTTGTCGGTCCATGTCGGAATGACAAGGTTTGTAATCTCTAACCAAACACCTTCTTCATGAAAAATTTTTAGTGTTCTGAGTACCGGGGCAAGTTTTCCGGCACTTAGCTTTGTGTATATTGCATCATCGAAAACTTTCAAATCTATGTTTGCCGCGTTCATCACTTTGCATAATTGACGAAGAGGTTTTTCGTTGATGTACCCAGCGGATTTCCAAACGTTGTTAATTTTCTGCTCATGCGCCAATTTTGCGGTATCATATGCGTACTCGTAAAACGTTACCGGCTCAGAATAAGTGTAAGCAATGGATTCACAGCCTGCATTAACGCATGCCTTAACAACTTCTTCCGGCATTAAATCGACGTTGTCGGATTCTTTTGGACTGACTTGTGAGATTTGCCAGTTCTGGCAATTGAGGCACCGAAAGTTGCATCCTGCGGCAGCAATGGAGAAGGCATGCGTGGTAGGAAGGAAATGGAAAAAGGGCTTTTTCTCAATCGGGTCAATATGCACCGCACATGGATTTCCATACGCGATGGAATACATTTTTCCATCACTTGCAACACGATTGCGGCAAAAACCAACATCTCCGTTGTTCAGCAACAAGCAACCTTGCGGACATTTTTCACACTGTAGCCCATAGGCGGTCTTTGTATAGAAGAGCGCTTCCTTGCTGAACTTTCCTAAATCGTTGTTTGATGGAAGTGAAAACCAATTTGGTCTGTACGCGCCAATGGCAAGTCCGCCAGCACAAAAAGCGCACTGGCGAAGAAATTCGCGCTTGGTAACAGCGCGTGATTGTCTGAATTCGGTTTTGATATCCACAACAAAATTCTATATAAAATTGATTAATAACTATCCACTTACTTTTTCTCTTCTCCGAACACCAAAGCTTCATACACAAATAACTCCGCATCCTTCCAGCCATCCCAGCTAATGCCTGCTTTATCCTGAGCGCAGTGGCCCAGGAATTCTTCTTTTGTCCAACCGGTTTCTGCAGCCACCTGCGGCAGGAATGTTCCAGAGCGGTATCCTTTTCGAATGTAAATACCATGCTTGCCAAGTTCTATTTCATCTACCGAGCTAATTCGCCGCATCGGCGTTAGCACGGAAATTTCTATTTCAAGTTCTGGAATTTCGCTAGATTCAACTGGTAAGAAGCGAGAATCCTGTGTTGACGATGCAATTGCCATTTCCTGCACAACTTTGTAAAGCGGCTCGCTCGCATCGAATCTCCCAATGCATCCGCGTAAGTTGCCGTTCTTTTTCAGAGTGACAAACGCACCGCAGTTTGTTTTCAATATCGGTGACAGATTCTTTTCATCTATTTCAGGCCTTGTATTATTCTTTACATAATGCTCAATTGTATTACGCGCAATTGCAAGCAGATTCTTTTTGTCTTTATCAGTAAGCTTGAATTCCGATCGTCCCTTCTTCTCTTTCAATGAGACAGTGATTGCGTTGTAGCCAACAACTCGGTTTTTATCTCCATATTCCGAATCACCGGAATTTTTATATTGAATATGAGTAAATGCAACATCTGCATTTCCTTCCGTCATGTAAAGTAATGTCAACACACTTGTCCAACCGCAAAGGCAGGTAGCAAGATTGGAAATACCTTTCTGCTCATAATTCACCATCGAGCGTATAAGATTCTCGGGTGAGTTAGTAAGAATCGCATCGGCAGTCGCTTTGTCTACGTTCTTTGCATCTGAGTAGGATGGATAGTGCGAAAAGTCTGTGCTGATGACAAAGAGATTTTTCGTGTTTAAATATGGATGCAATGCCTCGGCAATACGCCGGCAGGTTTCCGGAGACTGAGTTCCAAGAATAATTGGAACAATTCTAAAATCCTTCTTCATTCGATATTGAAGAAAAGGAAGCTGCACTTCCAGACTGTGCTCGCGCGCATGTGCATCCGTTCGATTGGAGAAAACACTGTTATTCTTGATAAGTTGATCGGCAAGCTTTGTGTTGACCTTCACCGTGCCCAGCGGCGTTATAAAATTGCCCTGTGAGTAAATCGATGCACCTTCAAAAGCAACATAGTGACTTGAACCAAGAATGAAGATGTTCTCATATTCTTTTGTCGGATCAATCTGGTTAAATGACGAAGCTGCCACTTCGCCGGAAAAAACATATCCCGCATGTGGAGAGATGATAGCAATAATGTTTTGAATATCTTTAGATGGGACAGCATTTGTGAAGAGCTGCTTCAATGTTACATTGAGTGTGTCCTGCCCAGCGGGATAGAACGAACCTGCAACTGCAGGCTGCCTGTCGATATTATTTTCTTGTGATTGGCAATCGGCACACAAAAGCAGGAGGCAAGAAGCAATGACCGTAAGAGTCTTAGTTCTGTGCATAAGATGAGTCCTACATTATTCGGTAGAAACTTAACGAGAAGAATGAAGAGTTGCAAGTTGAGTCTATTGACCGACAGAGATATATTTATATCATAGAAATTATTCCGTAATCTATTTTATTTTTTTTCTTATTGAGATACAGATTTAGCTAATTGAACGGAAAGCCATAATTCCATTCGTTCCGTTTTTTTAGTACCACCAGAATGACCGCCTTGATGTCCGTTACCGTGGGATCTTCTGCCGCCGCCAATGCTGCCTCCTTCTGTAGAATTATCTTCACCCACTTCTTCGTCACGATTATTTCCGCCTTCAATGCGCATGCCGTCTTTTCTTTGTTCTGGCTTGAATTCACCTGTTTCGAATTCAATTCCGATACGGTGTGCTGAAACCGGTTCGATGGCAAATGGCTGCTCAGAAGTTTTATTTAATGGTACGCACAATTCATATATTAATGTCTCGTGTATGCGGCCAAGTTTTACACGAATACCCGGCACTTCCAACAATGAGAACCGTTGAATATTTTCCTTCTTTGGACCAATAATCTCCATTTCAGGAAACTCTTGGTCAAGAAACGTGTAAAGTTTTTCTTCGTTGGTATCAGGAGAAAATCCGGCATGCATTTCTTGCCGGCTTATTGGATATTTGATGCCAAATGTCTGATTTTTTCCATCTTCTCTATCAAACCAAACCATCAAACCTTGTCTCATAATTTGCATTTGGGTGGATCGATTTTGGGTTTTCAGAAGAATGTAGACATATTTATCATCGTTCCGAACGCCATATACCATATCAGATTCTTTATCGTAATATAATCCGCGCTGCCATTGAGAATCGCTCCCGTCAATATTCATCTTACCTTGCTGCCAATCGCTGGCAAGTTTAAGCCCGCTACTGCAGCCATTCAGTATAGTCAACAGCGCCGTTATAATTAGTAATAGTAAAAATGTTTTGCGTAAGCACAGCTTTCGTTTTAACATCGTTGTATTCCTCATTCTTCCCTTTGCCTTTTAATAGTTCCTATGTTTGCAGATAAACTGGAAGCCATCTCAAAAATAGAATATTCTATAAAAAATGTCACCCTGAGCTCGTCGAAGGGTGAATAATCAGGACATAGTCAGTCTTCGACAAGCTCAGACTGACTATGTTATTGTTTTTGAAATAGGTTCTAATAAATATGACGAACAAAAAATGCCTTGGTTCCCTAAATGAAATAATTTATGCAAGGTTGTTAACAAAAAGAATTGTTTGGTAAAGTCTGTTTCACTGATTGAGTTCATAGAAAAAGAATACTACATTTTTTCTAGAAACAACACTTAAAAGGAATTAAAATAATGACATCACTCGCTAATACTATTGTTTTCATAACTGGTGCCAGCAGCGGCATCGGACGTTCTTGTGCACGAGCATTTGCTGAAGCCGGCGCAGACCTCATTCTCGTCGCACGCCGTAAAAATCGGTTAAAAAAAATCGCGGATGATTTAAGGAAACAGTTTAACACCGAAATATTTATTAACGAATTAGATGTGCGTGACAATCGTGCTGTAGCGAGGTTTTATAAACAACTTTCTGCTGAATGGCGGGATATAGATATTCTCATCAACAACGCCGGATTAAGCCGCGGACTAAATAAATTATGTGAGGGAAAATTTGAAGACTGGGAGGAAATGATCGACACGAATGTTAAGGGGCTGCTCTACGTTAGCCGCACTGTGCTTCCCGGAATGGTAGAACGCAAGAAGGGCACAGTCATCAACATCGGTTCCGTTGCCGGACATGATGTCTACCCAGGCGGAAACGTGTACTGTGCAACCAAGCACGCTGTTGACGCGCTTACGAAGGGCATGAGGATGGATTTAGTTGATACACCAATTCGCGTTTGCACAGTTGATCCGGGATTAGTGGAAACAGAATTCAGCGAAGTGCGCTTCCACGGTGACAAGGAACGCGCGAAGAAAACATATCAAAACATGATACCTCTAACGCCTGATGATATTGCAGATGCTGTTTTATTCGCAGCTACACGCCCGCCGCATGTACAAATTGCCGAGTTAATTATCATGCCGACTGCACAGGCTTCGGCAACGCTTGTACATCGCACATAATAACAGGTTAGAAGTAATTCTCAATGCGAAAAGAATTTGAGAGGTTTACGGGGAAAATTTTCGGGGATTTTGATGCGTTTATTCAATAATCTTATTTTTAAAAGCATATTTAACCAGCTCGATATTTGACCTTGCATTAAGTTTAGTAAAAATACGCTTACGGTAAGAGTTGACTGTATTCAAAGAAACTTTATACTCTCCGGCAATTTCTTTGGAACTTTTTCCCTCTGCCAGTCTTCGCAACACTTCATATTCGCGGTCGGTCAAATTGTGATGCTTTGGCTTACTTATTGCTTCATCTATAATATCCGGAAGTTCCTGCTGAACTTCCGGACTGAAATATTTCATACCTCGTGTAACCGTACGTACTGCTTTGATTAATTCTTCCCCCGGTTCGGCTTTTGTTAAGTATCCTGATGCCCCCGCTTGTAATATCCTGCGCGCATACTGCGATACGGGAACCATGCTCAAGATCAATACCGGCACCTTGGATTCAATGGTTCTAATCGAGCTAAGAATTTCAAGTCCGCCTTTTCCCGGAAGATTGATATCAAGAATAATAATATCCCATTTGTTGTTTTGTATCTGCTCCATTGCGTCTTCGTAATTTCCTGCTCGTGCAAGTTTCGTAATATCGAAATTGTCAGTTAAAATGTGAATGATTCCTTCACGCGTAAATTCATGATCATCTACAACAAGCGCTCTCATAGTTAATTACTCTCCGCCATTGACACCTTTGCCACATCTGCTACCACTGATTGATTCCCGTTGTGGATCGGGGCATTTAAAATAATGCATGTGCCTTTCCCGAGATTACTCGTGATTACAATTTTCCCGCCTAATATCCGGGCGCGTTCCTGCATGCTCATAATTCCTAATGACTCAGGATGAACAATCATTGCCTGATCAATACCTTTACCGTTGTCTGCTATTTCCACCTGGAGATCGCCGTTGTTTAATCGCATTGTAACTTCAGCGTGTGTAGCTTCTGAATGACGGGCAACATTGGTTAATGCTTCTTGAATTATCCTATAGACACCCGTTGTCATCGCATCATTCAGAGATGGAAGCTTATCTGTTTGTTTGAGCCCTACTTCGATTGAAGTCCTTTTTGTGAATTCATGTATATGCCATTCCACCGCCGCTTCCAAGCCGACAGTATCTAATATTTTGGGCCTCAATCCGGAAGAGATTCTCTGAACAGTTTTCGTCGTTGTATCGACCATAGCCCGTATAGCTTCATACCGTTCTTTTACAATACTCTTCTTCATTGCAGTATGTTTTCCCAGCCAGAGCAGGTCATACTTGATGCCTGTCAGCGCGCCGCCGAGTTCATCGTGCAGTTCTCGGGCAATCTGTTTTTGTTCTTCCTCCCGTGCAGCTTGCAGCTTTTCTGAAAATATTTGCATTTGGCGAAGCCGTTCGCGCTGAGCGGCTTCTATTTTACGATGGCTCCGTACCATCATCAGCACAAAAAATAAAAACAATCCTAGCATTACAATTGTAACGCTGAAAATTGCTATAAGTATTATGTTTGAGTCTGAGGACACAAGAATCCTATTGCAAAAAGTACATTAAAAAGGACCTTAAGACTCCAATCTATAGAAGAAACAAGTAAAAAATTTTCTACAGAAAAATGGATGAGAATCCCGCGTAACGCAATAATTAACAATGTTCCTGCATAATAGATCACACAGGAAAGAAGTATCCAAAAACGATGATTATTTATTAAGGACTGCGTTCGATTTCCAATGACAATAAATAAAGTATATCCCGCACCGAGCGTAAGAATGACCTGTGAAGCACATGCTGTAACCGAATATAATCCATTTAGAGGCTCAAACGTGAACTTTGCAATGATCCAAAAAATTACGTAAAGCAACATTAGTACTTGAAATAATTTCTTTATCCGACGCGATTCCTGCCAAAAAGTAACAATAGACATGATAAATATATATTCTATGAGATAATAAGCATGGTGAAGTCCAAGAGCAAATTGATATCCCCTAACGAACCATATAAAATAAATGTCTGCCGCAAATGCAAATATTAGATAAAAAAGTATAATATACATTTCTCGGTGTAATACCTTTATTTTCGAAATTCCTACACCGATCGGTAAAACAGAACTGAAGATTGATATATACGTTAATAATGGATATGGATTCATCTGCTATGAATATAGAAGTCGTTCTTGAAATATGAACTCTAAATATCATAAGTCAATCAACAGAATGTCGTTCCATCAACAAATAAAGTCTACGACACTTGAATATTGATACGGTGGACATCGCTTATCGTACATTTCCACCACATTATATTATGACTTTTAAGATAGCAAATGAATCTCGCTCTTGCAATCTAAGTATCTTAATTACCACACCAGGGGGGACAAAGATCTACCGGACCAGCCAAAACAGTTGGAACCATATCCTTTCCATATTTATCAACTCCAACAATCGCGAATCCAGATCTGCCGTTTACATGTTTGGCATAATACATGCGAACTCCTACACAGCCGGGTTGCTTCATGGTTTTTTCTACAACATCCTTTCCAAAGTAATGAACAAGTACATCATTCGACGAAACAGAGATGCGGTGTACGTTTGTCAGAGCGGCTAAATTCTGTGAAGCACTTGATTGTCCTGCATTAATAGATTTATCGGTTGATGGATAAACGAAGAACATGATCACGCTTATTGCGAGGATCGAGGCGACAGCAACAATTTTCTTTATAGACATTTGAAATCTCCTTAAGAAGATGATTAGTTTTTTTTATTTATTCACGATCAATAGACAAGAATGTATATAATGGTGACATTGGAAAACAATACGGTGGGGAGCGCGTTGGCTGCGATTTACAGATTTCAAACATTGTAGTCCTTTCAATGTTTTTTATGATCAATGCTAACGAAAACTGTGGGTCAATTTTTTGTTCAGCCTGTTCTAAGCAACCTTGACAACCTTTCAAAATAGCTCAAACAACGTAAAATATTCAATACTGCATTTGTGTCAAATTGCTATACGAGTAAATTAACATGTATTCTTGTCGTTATTTACACTATAAGCTACACCAAAACACACTATTTGTCTGTCGTATTTTAACAAGTTGCTTGTAGCGATTTTTGTCACGTCCCTGTCGTAAAAGTACTAACGATTTGACAACATTTACACATATAGACCTAACAAAATGGTTTAAGAATATCATGTGTATACTTGTGGAAAAATCACTACAAGATTATAAATAGCAGTTATTTGGCTGTTTTTTATCACTTCGTAATAAGATAAGAGTTGACAACTTGTTCATAGTATACTGCAAAACGACAGAAGTACGTGGTAAAAATACGACAATGTACTTGTTGTAATACGACAAGTAGAAAATTGCTTTTACTTACGTCTCCTCCGTATATTGATTTGCGTAGATTCTGAATTCGTGATAAGAGGTGTTAGATTTTTAATAAACGTTCTATTACAAAAGTATAAAGTTAATGCAAATACAAGATTATAAATCCAGGCGCGGCCTTCAATATTCATATGGACAAATATGGGAAAAGATACTGGGTAATATGAAAGAAGAATACAATCAAATATCTGCTGAAAAAATTCTTCACGAAGCGACCACGGTATTAAATGCCGCACGTCAGCATGCCTCAGAACTTTCAGAGCGCGGAGTGACGGATGAGGAGTTTCATGCCATGCGTGTTCTTATTACTCGTGTTGCTGCGCGCACATATACTTCTTCACTAGGAAATAATATCGACTTCGCTACCGAAGTGCGCAACCTTAAAATTTATAAAGAAGTCATTTTCAGAACGGCAGAAATGCAATTTGGCCACACAAACAATGTGCTGAACGAATTTAAATATGCCGCACCACATTATTCGTTTATTTGATATATCTCGCATCCAAAAGATTTATCCCAGAAATTGATAGATGTAAATGGTATTCGAGTAAGTAAAAATACTTCGTAGTACCAATTGGTTTTACATAATGTAGATTATATATAGAACCGACTACTTCTGCTTTTTACCACATTCATCAAAGGAGATTATAATGAGGCCACGCATATCCATAGCACGTATAAAATCAGTACAGAAGTTCCGATATGGCTGGGTTCCGGATGTGCCCGACCAGCGAGATCTTCTTTATGGCGCAGTGTGTCCCGCTCCTTTAGTGCTTCCGCAAAATGTTGACTTGCGACCGACATGCTCGCCAGTGGAGAACCAAAGTACTCTCGGAAGTTGTACGGGCAATGCTCTTGCCGCTGCAATCGAGTTTCTCGAACGAAAGGACAATGTTCCGTTCGTGGATGCGAGCAGATTGTTTATCTATTATAATGAACGGGCTATCGAGGGAACCGTCAAATCGGATTCAGGGGCAATGATACGCGATGGAATCAAAACATTGAAGAATCAGGGAGTGTGTTCCGAAATAAATTGGCCATACATCGTTTCAAAATTTGCAATTAAGCCAAGTGAATCTTGTTACAAAGAAGCGCTGAAGCGACAAATCACATCGTACCATCGCATTCTTACGGTCGACGAAATGCGGACGTGCCTCGCCGAAGGTTTTCCGTTTGTGTTCGGGTTCACTGTGTATGAGAGTTTCGAATCGCAGGAAGTTGCGCGCTCCGGCATTGTGCAAATGCCTCAGCCGAATGAACGCTCCATTGGCGGTCATGCAGTGCTTGCCGTTGGGTATGACGATATACAGAAACGATTTATTGTCCGGAACTCGTGGGGAACCGACTGGGGAATGAAAGGATATTTCACAATCCAGTACGACTATCTTGCAAACCGAAATCTTGCCGACGATATCTGGACGATACGTAGAGGAGAAAAGATGTAGTATGGCTTCGATAAAAAGAACAAATATCAATTTGTAAATCTTGTTGTACAGAATCTTGAAAAGCGTTAAAAGTCACTAACATTAAATCGGGGGCTTTTCTAATTTCTTGTGCGCTGTCACCCTTTACGGCGCGTTAGCCTCCATAATCCCCGGTACTTAACAGAGTGCCGGGGATTTAGTTTATTGACTATGATTCTAAACAGAGCTAAATTATCACAAAGTAGTTGCCGTTACGTGGAGGGACTAGGCATCTAATACTTATCTCTTTCTTCAAGGAAAAACCTAAAATAATAATGGATAGAGATATCAAATTACATGTTAGGCCGCCTAAAGGTAGTTTCAATAAATGATTAAAAGCCTAAATATTCGTGAAGCGAAGAAGACCGACGCCATTGCGCTTGCAAAACTTTCTGGAGAACTCGGGTATCCTACAACAGCGGAAGATATGGAAAGTCGTTTCGATAAATTGTCTGCTAAATCCGATAATGGTATTTATGTTGCCGAACTTGATTCTATTGTGGGTTGGATTCATGTTTCCGTTATTCAATCGTTGGAAAGTAATCCATTTGTAGAAATTTGTGGGCTTGTTGTTGCGGAGTCACATCGTGGCACAGGAATCGGAACACGACTCGTTGCAATGGCTGAAAGTTGGGCTCAAGAAAAGGGATATAACCAAATTCGTGTTCGTACAAATATTCTGCGAGAGGAAACGAGAAGGTTCTACAGACAAGTAGGATTTCAATTCAAGAAAACTCAAGAAGTGTTTGATAAAATAATTCAAATCGGCGGCCTAACCGAGGCGCTCCCCGCTTAACCCGCCACAAGACATGCGGGCAGGCATGGTACGTTAGGCGGCACAGAAGCAAGATTACAATTATTAGCAAATATTATTATTATTATGATAATTCACTCTGTCCCACAATTTTAGAGGTGCAATATGATGAATGTTTATAGTAAAAGGTCATTCCTGGTGTTTTCCGCTATGTTGGTGTTTTTAATCAGTGGTTACATCACATTGGGATATGCTTCTGAAGAACCCGGAATAAATGTAAGTCTAATTGTTCCTGCCTGGGCACCCCCTTACCAAAATGCTCAACTTGTCAAATATTATTATCTCCCCGACATAGAGGTATACTATGATGTCTCGAATCAGGAGTTCGTTTATCTACAAGATGGTAGCTGGATGTTCTCGTCTTCTCTCCCGCCAATTTACGCAGGTTTCGATTTATACAATAGCTTTGTCGTAATGCTTGACTCCCGGGTGTACGAACCCTGGATGCATCATCATTATTATGTTTCCCATTATCCACGTTATTACTATCATTCAGTTTACAATGTCACCGATACGCGTGACCTCAGAGGCTTTAATGAAAATAAGAAAGTTGTAATCCGACTTAAGGCGGAAGAAAAGATAAAACTCAATGAGGCGTCTAATAAAAGATCTGAGAATGAGAAAGTTATACCGCTTAATAAGGAACAAAGGAAAATTGAATCCAAACGACCGCCACAACGAATGAAGTATTATGGACAAAATATTGGCAAACCCGTTAAAGTCGAAAAACAAATGATGCAGCCAAAAGAAAATAAGGAGAAGAATAGATAACAAGGGGCTTTATTTGAACCGCCTAACAACTTTGAAAAGGGACGAGGCAAGGCGCCCCCGACGATTGCGGGCAGGCATCCATTAGATGGTGAACGGAGTAAAGAGAACAAGTTATTTTTTCTTCTCCTGAGAACTCAAATGGTACGTATTGGATTTAATGCCGAAAATTCTACGGCAATAGAACAATATTTCAAAGAAAAAGGGCTTACTCTCTTAATCATCAAGCAACAGTCTAACCGCACGCTCCTCGTTTGAAAGCATAGGGTTGGTTGGCGGAGCTGCACCGCCTCCTGCAAGTAATAAACACAAACAAGAATAAATAGGAGTACACAATGTTGTTCCAAGTGAAAGTCAGGGTAAATGTTGCAAAAATGGCAGAGTTTGGACAGAAATTACAGAAAGGTGAATTGGACAGAAGTTGCATCCGAGGAGAGACTTATTGCCTTAAAAGTGATCCTGCCATTGGATTCAGCATCTGGGAAGCTGACAGTAAAAATGAATTTGATGGAATATTCGCTCCGTGGTGTAATTACTATGACGAAGTTGAAGTTAAAGAGGTCATTACTCCATTAGAAGCAATGACTATGCTTTTTAAAAAATAATAACTGGCCGCCTAACTGGACACTCCCCGCTTGAAAGCATAGGGCTCGTTGACCGAGCGCCAATTCGTTAGGGCGCAATTGTGTCCTTTGATCTTCTCTTCACTCGAATATTTCTTCCGGATCTTTCATTTTATCTCTTGTACTGATCATCATAACAAAGTATTTCTGGTTTAAATATTTTTCATTTACCTTGTTATAGTGACATAAAGAGATCAAGTTGATTACAGTGCAATCAATAAAATATTTAACGGGAGATTTAATATGAATAAACCAAGAAACAGCTTTAAAGACTTCCGATCTATTATTCGGTTGATTTCTTCTGTAGGAATCAATCTTGTGTTAGTCATGAATCTTTTTTCTCAATCATCCACATTCCGGCTCGCTCCGCTATTCCAGGATAATATGATACTTCAGCAACAAACTGATGTAACTATCTGGGGAAAAGGAAATCCCGGAAGTTTGGTGGTCATCCAGACGTCATGGGGAAAAATTGCTGATGCAGTAGTTCAATCAGATGGTAATTGGACAGCTAAGGTATCGACTCCAAAAGCGGGCGGGCCATTTCAAATGACTTTTCGATATGGAAAATATATAACTGTAGTGCGGAATATCTTGATTGGCGAAGTATGGCTTTGCTCTGGACAATCGAACATGGAAATGCCGCTTGAGGGCTGGCCGCCATCGGATACCATTGCAAATAGTGCTAATGAAATTGACCATGCACTATATCCCACTATTCGTATGTTCTCTGTCATGCAAGTGTATGAACCGGCTCCAGTGAATATATGTGTCGGCAACTGGACCGAGTGTTCACCGCTTGATGTTCGCAAATTCAGTGCGACAGCATTTTATTTCGGGAAAATATTAAGTAAGGAACTTAAGGTGCCTATAGGCCTCATCAATTCAAGTTTTGGTGGAACATCCATCGAGGCGTGGATGAGTAAACAAGGCCTGAATCCTTTCGAAGAGTTTTCCGGTCAATTGAAAAAACTGGATGAAAGCCAAGAAGGTTTGCGTTCGCTGAACCAGTGGATCACGAATCATAAAAGCATTGATGTAACCGAACAAGATCCGCTCCGGAGGTGGGAAGGATTCAGTTTCCAAGATGAAAAATGTTCTGCACGCGCTTACAACGATAGCAGCTGGAAAGAAATGAAGCTGCCTACATTGTGGGAGCAGACTTCTGTGGGCGAATTTGATGGTGTCGTTTGGTTTAGGAAATCTGTTGTTATTCCCAATACTTGGATAGGAAAAGAACTTATACTTCAACTTGGTCCGATTGATGATATGGATGAGACATATGTAAACGGTCAACAAATCGGCCGTCATATGATGGATGGATACTATAGTACGAATCGTATCTATAAAATAAATGCGCCGATCGTAAAAGATTCTTTGCTGCAGATTGCAGTGCGCGTGATTGATATACGCGGAGGCGGCGGCATTTGGGGAAATGGAATAAAGATGAAAGTTGCGCCAGACTCTCTGAGTGATGGAATCTCAATCGAAGGCAATTGGAAATTCTTGCCGGTGGCGGAATTAAAGTCAAATACATTTTATATTTATGGAGCGGAAGGATGTGAATTTAATTACCGGCCCAAATTCTCACTCCCTTTTTCGCAGGCGACCCCAACCTCACTTTTCAATGGCATGATCAACCCGTTGCTTCCGTTTACTATCAAGGGAGTTATCTGGTATCAGGGGGAAAACAATGTTCCCAATCCTCTGCTTTATAAAAAATTATTCCCGGCAATGATTGCCGATTGGCGAAAAGTATTCCAGAGCGGCGAATTTCCATTCTATTTTGTCCAAATTGCGCCATATGATTACGATAAAGACTCAAAATCGCAGCTTCTGCGCGAAGCACAGTGTGAGGCGCTTTCTGTGAAGAACACAGGCATGGCGGTTACACTCGACATCGGGAATCCAAAAAATATACATCCAACTGACAAAGAAGATGTCGGGAAACGGCTTGCTTTTTGGGCATTAGCAAAAACATATGGAAAGAAAATTCCATTCTCTGGCCCATTGTACAAATCTATGAAAGCATCGAAAGGGAAAATTATATTGTCATTCGAACACATTGGCAAGGGATTGATTCTAAAAGATAGAAACGGAGATTTCAATTTTCTTGTTGCCGGTGAAGATAAGGTTTTCAAAAAAGCATTGGTAGCAGTAGAAGGCAAAAATCTGGTTGTTTATCATCCGGAAATTTCAAAACCAATCGCGGTGCGGTATGCATGGAGTAACATCGAAGAAAGTACGTTCTTTAATAAAGATGGATTACCAGCCCCGCCATTCCGAACAGATACCTGGCCGGAATAATAGAATCCGAATGTACTTATTATAAATTTTCTTGGAGATTATTATTATTAATCCTCGGAGCAGAAGTACTGGCAGATTCCGGGCAATCGAAATTTTCTCATTTATACATCAGGATTATCTTGCTTGAACTTTAATGTTGTGCTATTAATTTTCAGTGTCTAAATCTATAAGTTGAAAGTTCGCTTCTGTGCAAGAATTCATTTGAATGCCAATGTTTGCACAAACGAAAAATATTATTATTTTATTTAATGTCTAGACGGAAGTAATATGAAACTACGTCACCTCTTCATCATTAACTTTTTCTTCGCCATTTTCTTTGGTGGGTCGTGTTTTCTATTTCCTCATTGGGTTTTCAAATTGTATGGCCTTGCTCCCAATGGCGCGGCTATTTGGACAGCCCGCTTAGTAGGTGGATCAATTCTTGGTTTTGCAACTCTTATGTGGTTCGGACAGAAAGCAATATCCATTGATACACGTAGAGCAATTGCAATCGCCCTCTTAATTCAGGACGTGATCGGATGTATTGCATCGGTTGAATTCCAGCTTACTGGGACTATCAATACATTTGGCTGGTTTAGTTTAGCATTGTATGGCCTTTTGGCAATTGGTTACGCCTTCTTTCTATTTGTGAAACCCTTGAACTGTTAGGAAGAATACGAGACTGCTGCCTTACTATGCACTTCCCGCCAGAACGCATGGCGGGCATGCCCGCAACAAAGCAGCGATCTGATTGGTGGAGCTGCCCTGTCTGCTGCTGCGGGCAGGCTATAATAATATCGGACGTTCGCAGATAGGCCATATGTGGCAACACAAATATGGAGATACCCATGGCAAATTCTCAAGATGTCGAAACCCTGGCACGAAGTTGCATCGAACTCTTTAACAAACGAACTGTCGAATGGGTTGATACATGTTACGCTGAGAATGTTGAGTGGTTCGAATTACCGTTACCATCCACACCTTCCGGACAACATGGCAATAGGGCATTCCTGCGTAATACCGCCCAAAGTCTTAATTCCCTGTTCCCAGATCGCCAAATGACAATCAACAATCTTATTGCCAAAGAAAACTACGTTGCTATGGAATTGGAATGGAGAGGTACCGCTGCTGCAAGTTTCGGCAATTTCAAGATGGGTTCGATGGTTCAGTTTCGCATAGCTTCATTTCTAACATTTTCTGACGGACTAATAGTCAAACAAATTGACTACTGCGTGCCAATTCAATCTGGTGTCGCTTAGCCTGTATTTATCCATTCAGAAACATGACAAATAGTGGAATGAAATAAAGCCATGCCCCTTTTTCATAATAAGGAGATTGTAAATGCTTTACAAACCGGATCCGTTAAACTTCAAACAGATTCTCACCGGTATTTTCATGAAGCCGCTGACTTACGGAGATAATTCTCTTCTGTGCAAGTTTCAGCTCAAACAAGGTTCGATAATCCCCGCTCATCAACATCCTCAGGAGCAAACTGGATATCTTATCTCAGGTCGATTAAGATTTTCTAGTGATGAGGAAGATTTTATCGTCGAACCTGGATGTAGTTGGAATTTCAAAGGCGGGATATTACACGGAGCAGAAGTATTGGAAGATTCCGTAGCAATCGAAATTTTCTCGCCTATACGTCAGGATTATCTTGCCTGAACTTCAATACTGCACTATTAGATTTCGGATTCTAAATCTATAAGGTCATATATTGAAGTAAATATATTCCCTAAGAAAATATTGCTATAAATCAAATTTCCTTCGCCGAATGCATAACATAAACCTGTAATATGCGTTTATTGTAAAATTTAGGGTTCCTCGTTGTCTCTCGCTCCATTTTTTTCTACCTTAATCACAGTCGTAAGTTTATAAGGCGCCGACTTCGTCGCTTCAAAGAAAGGGCAAATGAAGCCAACAACTATTTTTATCACCGGCGCAACCGGTTTTATCGGCACAAAACTTGTCAACGAACTAGTTCGCCAGGGACACACAGTCCACGCGCTTACACGAGCCGCAAGCAATCGCGACGGATTGGGTCACGAGCGCATCAAATTAGTGCAAGGCGATATCATGAATCGCGAATCGCTTATTGCAGGAATGAAGGGCTGCACGCATGTATTTCATCTTGCAGCGTATGCGAAAAACTGGGCACGAGATCCAAGAATATTTTACGAGCATAACGTCACCGGTATGTTGAATGTCTTTGATGCGGTAAAACAACTTGGCGTTCAGCGCGTCGTGTGGACGTCAACCATCGTTACTTTTGGACCTACCGCGCCTGGTGTGATAGGCGACGAAACAATGCCGCGCATCTCATCGAAATACTACACAGAGTATGAAGAGACAAAAGCGGCCGCAGAAAAAGAAGCACTCAAAATGGCGGCGGAAGGATTCCCTGTGGTTATAGTAAATCCCACGCGCGTTTATGGCCCCGGTAAACTGACGGAAGGAAATTCTGTCAGTTTAATGATCGATCAATACGATCGTGGTTTAGTACCGATTCTTCTAAACCACGGCGTTAACATCGGGAATTATGTATTTGTAGATGATCTCGTACGTGGACATATTCTCGCAATGGGAAAAGGGCGCATTGGCGAGCGATATATTATCGGCGGCGAAAATTCATCCCTGAAACATTTCTACGAATTAGTGGATGAAGTAAGCGGCAAGAAACACTTCCAGATCAATCTTCCACCTATGGTGGGACTTGCTTATGGCGGCATCCAGAAATTTGCTGCAGAAAAATTTGGCATCTATCCTCAAATAACTACCGGCTGGGTGGAAACATTTTTGCAGAATTGGGCATATTCTTGCGCTAAAGCCGAGCGTGAACTTGGTTACACATTTACTCCGCTCAAGGAAGGCGTACGATCGACTTATGAATGGATTTTACAGCAGCGTCAACTTCGGAAGAAAAAATTATGAATAGATTTGAGAATTTCTTTTCGCTCCCTGAACTTTTTTCCAAAGAAAACAAGAAACCGGTGATAATACTTCTCCTTGCACCGCTTGTTCTTGCAACGTGGAAATACTACGGTTCAAAATCGTTTTACCTTGCCCATCTCAGCGGCAAACTTGTAATTTTCAACAGCGCTGCTATGACAGCGGAGTGGTACAATTATTTGTCCGCTTTCTTTCTGCTTGGCGTAATTGCAGCTATAGTAATCAAATTCATTTTCAAAGAATCTCTTGCTGATTATGGATTACAAATTGGCGATTGGAAATTCTGGATTCCCGCAGCACTGGTTGTGGGAGCGGTGATGGTAGCACTCTCCTATCCTTCGGCAAAGGATCCACAGTACATTGCAGAGTATCCTTTGTACAAAGGCGCCGGCGACTCGATGCAGATGTTTGCAATCCACGCTTTTGCCTATCTTATTTTTTACTTCGGCTGGGAAATATTTTTTCGCGGATTCATGCAATTTGGATTGACCGACCGCTTCGGCGCATGGGGTGCAATACTTGTGCAGGTAGCGCTCTCGTGCATAGTTCATATCGGCAAACCGGATAGTGAAATTTACAGTTCAATTCTCGGCGGCCTTGTATGGGGAATTATTGTATACCGGTCAAAATCACTCTGGCCATCAATCATAACTCACTGGATACTTGGTGTTTCACTCGATTATTTTATTTGTTTTTACTAAGAGAACCTTCCGAAGGTTTCATTTGATTGGACTCAAGTAGCCTTCGGAAGGTATCCTAAGATTAGAAAAACTATGACAAATAAACGACTCGCAATTGGCAAACTCCAACTCCGTGCGACAGATGGATTAATTCTTGCAACACTAGGTTTCTTTAGCCTGCTTACAATCATCTTTTATTATCGGATCGATGGTTGGTGGATGCTCGTTCTAAAGAATGTCACCGTCGCCATTGCGTATATTCTCTTTAACCAATTCAGCGAACACGCAAAGAAAAAATTCTGGAAGTTCCTTCTCCGCATGACTTCAATTATATTTGCCTATGCGTATCTCTTCGGAGCTGTTGATAAATTGCAGATGCTCATTTACGGGCATTGGATGGATGATTATGTCCTTGATTTTGAACAATGGGTGTTTACCGTGCAGCCAACACTTTGGATAGAAGACTTCATTTCTAAACCGCTGACCGAATGGATGATGTTCTCTTACGTGATTTACGTTCCAATGTATCCTATTCTTTGTGGTATCATCTACTATATGCGCGGCGAACTGGCAATGGAAGATTGTTTTTTCACTCTTGGGTTCACAAATATTCTTTGCGATATTGGTTTCATTCTTTTTCCAGTTGCGAGCCCGATGCATTACATCAAACAGTTATATACTGTTCCGTTGGATGGCTGGGTCTGGACATTTCTTGGTGAGTGCATGCGAAAGTATTTACACTATGCCGGCGGATCAATTCCAAGTCCGCATGCAGCTGCCGCAACTATTATGTGGGTAATGGCATATCGTTATCATCGTCCCTCATTCTGGATTTTGACGCCCATAATACTGTCCCTTTACGTTTCAACATTTTATTGCCGTTATCATTACGTAACAGATGTTGTGGTTGGAGTACTTGTAGCGTTTCTCGCAATTGCCATCGCACCTTTATTGATGAAAATGTGGGATAATTTAGCAACACGCAAAATTGTCTCATCCATTTGATTTAATAAAATTGATATAATACTTATTCACTATTCATATATTATCTGCTTCAACTCTTAGCACTCTACATTCATAATAAAGGAGTATGTTATGAAAAAGAATGTTTATTTACACGTCTTCATTTTTTGCTGGTTGACCGTTATTGGTTCCATTTCTCCGGCGCAAATAAAACAATCTGCCAGCGAACGAACATCGGTCGATTTAACAATTTATAATCAAAATCTGGCACTCGTTCGCGAAGAACGGTCAATCGATTTATTAAAAGGATTGAACCGTATAATCATTCCCGATATTCCAGCCACAATTGATGGCACATCGCTTCATTTTTCCAGCCTCACCGACCCGTCGGCAGTAAAAGTGATTGAACAAAATTATCAGTACGATCTTGTTCACCAAGCTAAGTTACTGGAAAAATATATTGGCAAAGAAGTAGAATTCATCCGAACGGACAATGAATCAAAGAAAGATTATACCGTCAAAGGAAAACTGCTCGCCACCGGATGGCAACCGCAGCTAAATTATAATCCGTACAGCGGCAGCGCACCGTATTACATGTCAGGACAAATGATCGCTGAAATCAACGGAAAGATTGAAATCTCGCCGGAAGGCATGCTTATCCTTCCTGCTTTGCCGGAAGGATTAATCCTCAAACCGCAGCTTGAATGGCTCGTGACAAATTCCAACCAGGGTCAGCATAAAACAGAAATAAGTTATTTAGCCGGTCAATTGACTTGGAGTTGCAATTATGTTGCACTACTTGATGCAAATGATTCACAGATTGATTTAACCGGTTGGGTAACAATAACAAATAATTCCGGCACAACTTTCAAAAATGCAGGTCTAAAGTTAGTTGCAGGCGATGTGAATCTTGTTAAAGAAGGACAAACAGGATATGCTTTAAGAAAATCGGACTTGATGGAAACTAACGCCGCGGCTCCTCAATTCCAGCAAAAAGAACTTTTTGAATACAAACTTTACTCGCTGCAACGCAAGACAGACATCAGCAATAACGAGACAAAACAAATCGAACTTACTTCAGCAAAAAATATCTCCGCAGAAAAGGTTTTCATTTATGACGGATTGTCTAATCAGTGGCGGTACTGGTCTAACAATTATTCATATCGCGAGCAGGGAAGTTTTGGTCAACAATCGAATAAAAAGATTGGTGTATTCGTAACATTCAAAAACGAAGAGAAATCCGGACTTGGTATTGCACTGCCAAAAGGCAAAGTGCGCGTCTATAAACGTGACGATGACGGCAAGGAACAATTTGTGGGCGAAGATGAAATTGACCACACACCGAAGGATGAAGAAATTAAACTCTATCTCGGCAACGCATTTGACATCGTCGGCGAACACACTCAGCAAAACTTCCGCGTTGTCGTTCCCGGACACGTTGTTGATGAAACATTTGAAATTAAAGTACGCAACCATAAATCCGAACCTGTGGAAGTACTGGTATATGAACATCCTTGGCGCTGGAATGAATGGGATATTACCAAGAGCACTGCCGAGTGGGAGAAAGTGGATCAGACAACGATCAAGTTTCCAGTGAGGCTGAAGAAAGATGAAGAGAAAGTAATTACCTATACGATACGATATAACTGGTAGGTGATTTTACTGATTGCCCCGATTTCACACAGATAATAGATTTCGCTGATTGTTTTTTAGTGGCGTCAGGAGTTATCTCCTGACGCTAACATTTGTGATATCTTAGTTTTTAATATGGCAGTGTCAGGACAAAAGTCCTGACACAACATTTTCTACGAAGTTCCCTATCATCCAACCGACTCCGCCGCTTTTCTTCCGCTCATCACCGCTCCTTCGATAGTGGCAGGATAACCGGTTGCAGTCCAATCGCCAGCAAGAAAAAAGTTGTCAAATTCTGTTCGCGCACTTGGACGCAACGCTTCAAGTCCAGGTGAAGGCAAAAACGTAGCTCGCTTCTCTTTGATCACCAACGAGTGAATAACTTTTGCATTCTGTGCTTGAGGCAAGACCCGGCGTAAATCTTCCATCGCAATTTCTACCAATTGTTTTTTATTCAAATTGACAAATTCGTCGGCACTGCTGATAACCATCGAAAGATATTGACGAATTGCTGTTCCTGCTCTTTTCTCATTCAACAATTTACTTTTATTGAAGATCCATTGGATACGAGTCTCCAGCAATGCGGCAAAATCGAGATCAGTAATTTCCCGGTCGAGCCAGAGATGAATGGAGATGATAGGTGAAGATTTAAAACTCCTTATTAAGTTGTCATCTAAAATGACAGCTCCTCGATTATGTTCCTGTTTTGATTTGTAATGATTTGCCAATAGAATTTCCTCAAACGAATACCAGGGAATTGCGCTGATGAATGACTTTCCTTGAAGTTCCTTCCCTTCCAAGGTTCTCACTGATCGAACATGTGCCCCTTCCAATATCATACTCTCTACGCCAACGCCGGTACGCACTTCACCACCGTGAGTTTTTATGAATTGCACCGCCGGATCCACAAATAATTCACTCAATCCGACGTTCGGAATTAACAGGCTTGCATTTTCGCTTTTTCCAAGGAATGCTGAACGCAAAACACGGAATAATATCAGTGCCGAAACATTCTTTGGATAGTTGTTCAGCGCGCCAATCGTAATCACGTCCCACAAATACTTTCTACTGACGTCAGACTGCCTCAACTTTACGAGCCATTCTTCTACGGTGAGCCGATCCAATTCCAGTTCTTTCTCAGGCGATGTGTTAATCAATTCTTTAACAACCATAAGCAATCTTAACCGATCTTTGAACGGAATTGCTGTGAACCCAAGCAACCCACCCAACAAGTGTAAAGGTGCAGGAAACCGGGCACACAGAAGCAGAATATCATTTTGGGATGGACACAAATACTTAATCCGAAGCGATGGCTGGAGAAAAGCAAGATGATCGGTCCCAATTAGTTTTAGAAACCGGCGCGTCGCGTGGTAACACCCCATCATCAGATGCTGACCGTTATCCACAAAGCTGTCCGTCGCGGCATTGAAATAAGACTGTGTACGTCCACCGCAATGCTGGTGTTGTTCCAATAATAAGATTTTACGTCCGAGCGCAGATAATTCCACTGCTGCACTTAAACCGCTTAACCCGCCGCCGATAATTATTGCATCATAATTATACATACACTTCTCTCATTATGAGAATAATAAAATATCATTTCAAATTCATGATATTCTGAAATGCGCGCGTGTAGGTATCTTGACTTTGTTCACAAAACTTATACTTTAAGGATGAATTTGTGCTTTAAGAAAGTGAAGTGTCCCTACCAAAAAAATCAAGACAAACGTGAAAGAACTATTCACACAACTGGCCGAAGCACTTCAGAAAGAACTTGAGCAGCTCAAGGCTACTCGCCGCGAGATACGTCTGTTTAGCGGCGAACGCATCGGAGCATTTGCTGGATACACTTACTACCGTTTTGAAATTCCCGAAGATATTATTCTCCGCACTACGGAACGTGCTACATTTACATTTGGCCAGCAGCAACCCGTCGGCGTTATCGGCAATATCATTGCTATAGAAAATCAATTTTTCATTGTTGCCTTGCCTCAAAATTTCGGCTCGTCTTTGCCGGAGACGAAATGTTCTTGGAATTATGAGGATGAACACAAGCCGATTATTGATTTGCTTAAGAGAATTGATGTGAAATCCATTATTCCGCAGTTGCTCTTCGATCCGGCAGATAAAAGAAATAGTCACATCGTTAGTTTTGAAACAAGCGGTGTTGCGACCACGCCGCATGACCAAATAGAGACAGTGAAAAAGATTTTGCAGAACAGGGTCACTATGGTTTGGGGTCCTATTCTCTCCGGTAAGACAAATGTATTAGCGCTTACTGCACTTAGTTATATAAAAGCCGGCCGAAAGGTACTGTTCGTTGCTCCGTCTAACGATGATGTTGATTCGATGCTTTTAAAAACCGTAAGCGTCGGAGAACAACTTGGGGTTAAGATGACAAAGTTTGCCGCGCGCGTCGATCTTCCATCCCCTGGTGTGTT
Organism: Ignavibacteriota bacterium; assembly: GCA_963727825.1. Lineage (GTDB taxonomy): Bacteria > Bacteroidota > Ignavibacteria > UBA10030 > UBA10030 > Fen-1298. The sequence continues at coordinate 632,475 of CAVSHO010000009.1, forward strand.
CGATGCAATTGCGCCGTACTCGTTTGAGAACCAAGTAGAAACAGCAAAAGCGGAAAAGCGCAAGGTGTTTCAAGAACGAGTGACGCTATTGAACACTTATTGGCAAGTTAAGATTAAGCAAATTCTTCATGAGGACTTCTATCATAGGGTGCAAGAGAAACGTGATCGGTTAGCAGAGCTTCGTAAGAAAATCGAACAGACATCGAATGAAATTACTCAACTTAATCAAATCATAGTCGAATTGGAAAATTCATCACTTATCGAGCGGATGAAAAAGGGATTTTCCAAAAATGATATCGATCACGCACAGGAACAACTGATACGGCAGCAACAGAATCATAAACGCTTGCTTTCTATTCAGCAGACGATATCTAACGAAATCACAGCGATCGAACTCAACGCGCCAATCACGCCTCAGGAACAAATGGAATTTAGAGAAACCAGTAAGAGAATTGATGAGTTGGGCGGGTTGGAGAAAGTTGCAAAGGCAGTAGAGGATTTTATTTCTGTTGACGAACATGCATTGTTACAATCAAAGCTTTTCATTGCTACCGGTATTTCCGCGGCATTGATAGATCCTGCTATACGCAACCAACAGTTCGATCTCGTTATTGTAGATGAAGCGCAACGTGTTAACTTGCCCACACTCGCTGCATTATCAATGCTGGCGCGAGATAAATTTGTCATTGCGGGCGATCCATTCCAAGTGGAGCCCGAGTCAATTTTCACGGATGAGCAAGGTGAGTATTGGCTTCAGCGGGATATTTTTCTACACGTTGCACAGACAACAGAGCTGCATCGGCTTTTTGAATGGGCAGAACAAAATCCGCGTTGGTCCATTTTTATGAAATCGCATTATGCTACTACTCCTAAATTATCGTCGTTTATGGCATCGGTTTTATTTGATGAAAAGATAAATGTTCATGTTTCGCCTAAGGCAAAAGGTCGAATTTACTTTTTTGACACAAGTATAATTCATTCACGCTGTAAACAATATGCCGGCAAGAAAAAAATTCTTCCTTATAATCAACTCCATACAAAGCAAGTTATCGAATGCGTCAAGCATGCGCTAATGGAACCAAATCGAATTGCATTGGATGTGGGAGTTATTCTTCCGTTCACCGGTCCAACACTTTACACTAAACTTCAATTGCGGATTCAGGGAATAAAGAATGTTGAAGTAGGCACACCGCAAAGTTTTTGCGACCGACGTAAAAATGCAATTATTTTTGATACAACAATGGCAGGCGTGGATTATACCATGCGCTCTATCGATGATAAAAAGATTGGTGAGCATAAAATTGCGCGTCTCTTTAACACGGTTTTTTCCTGCGTTGGCGAAGATTTATATGTAATTGCAGATATGTCTCACTTTAGATCTTCATACCAAGACCGCCTCTTCACCCGGTTATTGATGTTGCTTCAAGCGCAGGCGGATGATCAGCAATTATCATGTGCAAACGCTGTAAAAAAATTCGAAGATCTATCTCAAAAGCAGATGGAAGAAATTTATACATTGTACCGAAATAAGCCGCTGGCAGTTATTCCGAAAACTGCAGTTGATGCTCCAAAAGAGAAAGTAGATCATGAACTCGAAATTCAGATGAAAATGATGGCAAAGCAATGGGAAACGAAACTTGCTGCTAATACAGGACACGACAAGGAACGAGAAGTTTTCACCGCGGTACAGCGTGTTCTCGGCTGGCGCACAGATGTAAATTTTGTGTCACAATTCATTGGAGGCGATCTGATCTTCCGCAATTCATTTTCAACGGAATCGGCAATACGCAAACTACCTTTTGATATCTGCGAAAATGAGAAACATTTCCGCGATATAATGGAAAAATGGAATTTGCTTATATACGAAATGTCCGGCGGCCAGAATACCGATTTGTCTTTCTTTGCAAGTAAAGGCCCAGAAGCACGTGTTAGGCAGGATATTCGAAACCTTCGCGCTTATTATTCTTCCGATGTTGAAGCTGTAATTGAAGAAGGCAAAAAGAAAATCGCTGTAGAAGTAGCACGCGTATTTCAGGAATTACTAGGCAAAAGCAGACCAAACAGTCCAGCCGAATATTCAACTGCGTATCTAAACTTCCTCACGCGCTTGGAAGCGTACCTTAGCTGGACTTCAGATCAAGTGCGCCGATAACGCTGAGGTGACTGTGCCAAGCATAAGGGAATACTGTTTTTTTCCCACCTTCAATCTCTTCCTTGAAGCATGAAACATAATCGACTATATTAACTTTATCTATAGAAAGATTATCTATAATGTTCATGCAATACATCATTGATGTTTTAGTAATTCTTCTCTTCGTTTTCCTAAACGGATTTTTTGTCGCTGCTGAGTTTGCCATTGTCAAAGTGCGACTTACACAAATTGAACCGTTAGTGATCAAAGGAAACTGGCATGCCAAAATCGCTCGAGAGATGCTACTTCACTCAACCGCATATCTTTCGGCGACACAATTGGGAATTACCATGACTTCATTGGTTCTTGGATGGATCGGTGAACCGCTCGCTGCAAAAATGTTGCTTCCCGTATTTCAATGGATCGGGATTATTCAACCCAGTATTATTCATGGCGTTTCTTTCGCAGTCGCATTTGCGCTAATAACCACTGTCCATATTGTCGTGGGTGAACAAGCGCCGAAAGTGCTTGCTATTCAAAAATCCCGAGAAACCATTCTTCTGATTTCTTCACCAATGCGTATTTTTTTCTTCCTATTCAAACCAATTATTACTTTACTGAACACATCCTCCAACAACTTGCTTCGACTAATCGGAATTAAGGCATCCGCAGATTCTGAATTAGCTAATACAGAAGAAGAACTCCGCCTAATTCTTGCTCACGACACTCACGTCTCCACCACTACGCGAAACATCGCGCTCAATGCTATGGATTTTCACCTGAAACAAGCACGGCATTCAATGATTCCTCGTAGAGAGATTATTGCACTATCTGCACTTGCTCCGGTTAAGGAAACTATATCCATAATGCGTACGAACAAGTTTTCCCGTTTTCCCGTTTTCAAAGATACAATTGACAATATTATCGGTGTCGTTTATACAAAAGACATATTCAAACATGACAAGCATTTGCAGACAGATTTTACGCTGAATTCTGTTCTCCGGGACGCAACATTTTTGCCGGAAACAGCTTCGCTCGAAAGAGTGCTGACCACAAGTCTACAGAAAAAGACCCACATGATAATTCTCGTCGATGAATATGGCGGCACAGCAGGCATCATCACACTGGAGAATGTGCTGGAAGAACTTGTTGGAAATATACAAGACGAGTTTGATAAAGAAATACCTGATATTCTAAAAATTGCTGAAAACGAATTTATTGTTGCCGGTTACATTACTACAAGCGATGTTGAACGGCTTTTTTCAATTGAACTTTCACCTTTAGACATTCGTTCAATAGGGGGATTTATGATTGAGCGGCTTGGCCATATCCCCATTGTAGGTGAACATTTGCAGCTTAATGGCATTGAATTCACGACAGAAAAGGTTGCCGATAACGCCGTTGAATCAATCCGAATAAAGAAATTACCAATAGTTAACTAGGACTGAATTTAGTATTTAAAAGAGTCTTTATATGCCAGATGCATCAGATCCATTGGCACAGAATATCACTCAGACAGAAATAGAAACGAAAGCTGTTAACGATGTCTTTATCGGTATGGGCGGTTGGGAGTTGCCGCCTTTTGATGGAATATTTTATCCATCGAAACAGGAAAAAGGATTTCGCAAACTTGAATATTACAGCCGATTCTTTGATTTGGTTGAAGTGAATGCGACCTTTTACAATTCGTCATTATCGCCGCAGCAGTCATTGCAATGGATAAAAGATGTAAGCGCAAATAAACGATTCGTATTTACTATAAAACTCTTTCGCGGTTTTACTCACACTTTTGATGCAACCAAGGACGACGCACTGGCAATACATCGGCTTCTAGAGCCATTGCGTGAAGCAAATAAATTTAGCGGACTGTTGATTCAATTCCCTTCAGCATTTTCAAAATCAAGTTCTCGGCTGGCGTATCTAATCAAGCTCCGTACGGCATTTCCAGAAGATCGTTTATTTCTAGATCTCCGGCACCGATCATGGAATGAAGAACTATTCTATAAATTTTGTTATGAAAATGGTTTTAACCTTGCTAATATTGATTTACCACGTTTACCCGGACATATCCCTTTTAATTCTTTTGCATGGGATAGCGTTGCATATTTCCGAATGATGGGACGTAACGCATCGGCTTGGAATAAACCGAGAAATAACGACCGTTATCTGTATCCTTACAGCGAAGAAGAACTGCGAGACCTTGTTGAACGCATTAAGCATCTCAATACACAAACAACATACGTCGTATTTCATAATGATCGCCAGGCATTCTCGTTAGTGAACGGCAGGCAAGTTGAACATGCTTTAAGCCCTTCAAAACATCTGAACGCACCGATAAATCTTCTGGCGGCATTCCCACAATTAAAGATTTTTTGTGAGCCTCCATCCATCGATGATGAACTATTTTCTCCAACACTCAAGCCAGAACCTTCCATTATTCACCGCAGCAAATTCCATCCCAATAATTCCACGGCTGACGCACCAATGTTACAAAGTCGCATTATTAAAAGGAAAAAGAATAAAAAATAATGTCAACGAACCATCTGCCTCAGCTTCAACTACTTTTTAATAAGTATGGAAACAAAAAACATCCGCTGGATTATGCAAATATTTATCAGCTTGTGATAATGGTAGTGCTTTCCGCACAGACTACGGATGTAATTGTAAACAAATTGGCACCGGAACTATTCAAACATTTTCCATCAATGAAGCATCTTGCAAAAGCGGATCCTGAAGAATTATTTCCGTTCATTAAATCTGTACGAGGATTTCGAAAAAAAGCAGATTGGCTCGTGCGAATTGCTAAAAACTTAGGTGATGAGAAGAAAATACAACTTACGATAAAAGAGCTAACGGAACTTCCAGGTATCGGCAGAAAATCGGCAAATGTGATTATTCGTGAAGCTGGAGGAGCGCCTCAAGGCATCATTATTGATTTGCATGTTCTGCGGGTCATACCCCGGCTTGGTATTACCGCAGAAAACAAGCTCGATAAAATCGAAAAGGTGTTGATGGATCTTATTCCGAAGAGGTATTGGAATAAAGCGGGCATGTCGTTTTCCTATCTTGGCAGGGAATTGTGCAGACCAACAAAACCAAACTGTTTAGAATGTGTTATGAACAATGTCTGTAAGTACTGTAAAGATAATAAACTTGTCTAAATGCACAATTGGGTGAGGAGAACTAATTGAGAAATTAACATATAAGATGTGTTTGAAACTTATACCTCTTTTCCGTACTATCGAAGGAAAACAATGCCTGCCACAACAAATGTACGTGAACTATGAAAAAGAAAACCGTCATTCAAACAATTCGTTATAAATCTGCGCCTGTCCATAAACCATTGCAAATACACAAATTGCGCTGGCAGTGTGATCCAAAATCGCTTGGTATAAAAACCACAAACGACATTCATCCGACACGCGAAATTATCGGGCAGGAACGTGCTCTTCGTGCATTGCGCGTCGGATTGGAGATGGAACACGACGGATATAATATTTTTGTTACAGGCATCACAGGCACTGGACGAACAACTACTATAAAGCGCCTTCTGCAGGACTTTGAGAAGAAACCCGCTCAGTTGAAAGACCACTGTTATGTGTATAATTTTAAGAACCCGGATACGCCTATTGCCATCTCTCTTCCTTCCGGCCAGGGACGCGGACTTAAGCAGGATATGGAAAATTTTATAAAAGAATTATTGCGAGATATCCCTGCGATCTATGAAAGCCAACGTTACCAGCAGGCACGCAAGAAATTAGTAACTCATTTTCAGGAACGGCAGAAAAGCGTTCTTAAGGATTTTGAACGTCGTGTAAAGGAACACGGTTTTGATCTAGTACAAGTGCAAGCTGGCAATTCAATGCGTCCAGACATTGTCCCAGTAGTAAACGGAACACCTATGGGATTAGATCAAATAGAAGCACTTGTTCAGAAAAATGAGTTTAGCAAAGAACAATTTGATACCATGCGCGATGTATTAACGGATTTAGAAAAACAAATGGCAATTGTCTTCCGCGAACTGCGAAATATCGAAAAAAAGGTACAGGTATCGTTAAGCGAATTGGAGGAACAGCTTGTCATGCCGGCGGTTGACGAAGCAATGGGTATTTTAAATGCAACATATGAACATCCAAAATTACGTTCGTATTTTGAAGAAGCACGAATGAGCATTCGAAATAATCTTGACCGATTTCGCAAACAACAGATAAATCTTCCATCTCAGGATGCGCAACAGGAAGAAGATAGTGAAGAAAAAAAAGAAGAAGATCGGTTTTTAGAGTTTCAGGTCAATGTGTTAGTAGATAATTCAGAAACACAGCATGTTTCGATTGTTATTGAAACAAATCCAAAATATAAAAACATATTCGGCATTGTGGAACGTGACATTGAGAAAGGCGGTGTATGGCGCACCGACTTTACTAAAATTAAAGCCGGTTCGCTTCTGCGTGCTGATGGCGGATACCTTGTTCTTAACGCGCTTGATGTACTCATCGAGCCGGGTGTTTGGCAAGATTTAAAACGTACACTGCGTACCGGGTTGATTGATATTCAAACGTATGAACCGTTGTTTGGATTTGCCGCTGCAAGCTTAAAGCCGGAACCGATTGAGATTAATGTGAAAGTGATTATGATCGGTGAAACGGAACTATACAACCTTTTATATTTTCGCGATGAGGACTTTAAAAGACTTTTAAAATTCGTGCGGACTTTGATTTTGAAATGCCTAAAACAAAAGGCACTGTGGCGCAGTACATACGCTTCGTTAAAATGGTTTGCGATGACGAAAAATTGCTGCCGTTCAGTTCCTCCGCCCTAACACAAATCGTCGAGTTTGGTGTACGCCTTGCGGGACACCGACAAAAGATTTCTACCCGCTTCAATATCATTGCCGACGTAGCACGTGAAGCCAGTTACTGGGCGCGAAAAGAACAAGCCGAGATTGTTCTCTGCAATCACGTGGAGCGAGCTTTGGATGAACGCATCTATCGTGTAAAATTGGTAGAAGAAAAAATTCAAGAAATGATATACAACGGCACGATTATGATCGACACAGAGGGCGCACAAATAGGGCAGGTGAACGGTCTCTCGGTGTACGACATTGGCGAATATGAGTTTGGTAAACCATCCCGTATCACAGCGCGCACATCGCTTGGACGTAATGGTATTATAAACATAGAGCGCGATGCTGAATTAAGCGGCCCTACACACAACAAGGGCGTAGCTATTCTCAGCGGATATTTCCGAAGTACGTTTGCGCAAAACAAACCGCTGATAATGGACGCAAGTATTACATTCGAACAATCGTATGGCGGCGTCGACGGTGACAGCGCCTCTTCTACAGAAATCTATGCTATCCTTTCCAGCCTTTCAGAAGTTCCAATTCGTCAAGACATTGCCGTAACCGGTTCGGTAAATCAGAAAGGTGAAATTCAACCGATTGGCGGAGTGAATCTTAAAATCGAAGGATTCTACAATGTCTGTAAAGCACGTGGATTAACTGGCAAACAAGGTGTTATTATTCCGATCCAAAATGTAGACGATTTAATGCTACGTGAAGAAGTGTATGAAGCCGTTGATAAAAAGAAGTTTTCAATTTATGCTATCAAATCCATCGATGAGGGAATAGAAATTCTTACTGGATTGAAAGCAGGAAAAAAGAAATCCGACAATACTTTTGAATCCGGCACCATCAACGCACTTGCTGATGAGAAACTTCAGCGCTATGCTGGTGACTGGAAAAAGTTTGAAAGTCGAATTTAGATATTTTCTGCTAATAATAGAGCATTTAAAAAATACCAATACAATATGAATGCTGCGCGCAACGCACTTCAAATAATTTTTCTACTTTTACTCATCCTCATCGCAGGCACATTGGGGTATCATTTCATTGAGGGCTGGTCACTCTTTGATTCATTGTATATGTCGGTGATCACGCTTGCCACAGTCGGTTATAGCGAGACCCATCCACTGTCCATACCCGGACGTGTCTTTACTATTTTTTTAATTTTAGGCGGCATGGGCATTATCCTCTACGGCATATCGGAAATAACACAATTCATCGTGCAAGGAGGCATAAACGGAATTCTTAGGAGACGAAAAATGGAACGCACCATTAAAAAAATTTCACATCATTATATTCTTTGCGGCGCTGGAAAAAACGGACACTATGTTTTGGAAGAACTTATTAGGACAAAACGGAAGGTCGTAGCTGTTGAGAAAGATCCTAAAAAAGTGCAGGCTCTTATCAACCAAGGTATTCCGACTATTGAAGGCGATGCTTCAAGCGACAATGTTCTTCATTCGGCAGGCATAAATCGCGCTATTGGTCTTGTAAGCACATTACCGGAAGATAAAGATAATCTATTTGTTGTTATCACAGCGCGTGGATTGAATCCAAAGCTTCGCATAGTGGCAAAAGTAGATGATATTGAAGTGAGAGAGAAATTTTTCCGCAGCGGTGCTAATTCGGCTGTATCTGCTCCATACATTGGCGGCTTGCGAATGGCATCTGAATTGATACGTCCGGATACGACAACATTTTTAGACTCGATGATGCGTGATAGTTCAGCGCTGCGTGTAGATGAAGTGAAGATTGGCTCAACAACAAGCTATCGCGGCAAAACAATAGAAAACTGCGATGTAATTGCATCTTCTGACGTCGTGCTTGTTTCTATGCGGCGCGGAATGGATGAACAGGATTTCATCTTCAATCCTCCGCTAAGTACTATCCTCAACACGGGTGATACACTTATCTTCATCGGCAATCCGGAGCAACTTGAAATCCTGAGAGCAAAGTTATCAAAGTAACAATTTCTATGGTATTCCCCTGACGGAAAAAATATCTTTACAGAAAGGCTGTCTTATGCCAACATTTATTCCAGCGCCATCGATCATCAAAGCTGCCGGCAATATACCAAAGGTCATTGAAGAATTCATAGGTAGAATCAATACCAGTACAAATGGTTTGAGCATTGCACGCATGAAAAGTCCCAGCGGATGGATAGAACCCGGTCAAACACCTGAATTTGACGAGTACACAATAGTCCTTTATGGCACTTTGCGTGTCAAGACAAAAACTGGGTCAAATGATGTCGCTGCAGGTCAAGCAATTGTCGTTACAAAGGGAGAATGGGTTCAGTACAGCTCTCCGGAACCAGGCGGCGCAGAATATATTGCCGTCTGTCAGCCGGCTTTTTCACCCGATAATGTACATAGAGATATTGGTTCAAATTAATTTTGAACGTCATAATTGATTCCTTAACTATTGTGGAGATTTTTTTATGGATGCACTTTTACTCGCGCGGTTGCAATTCGCGTTTACCATTGGATTTCATTTCCTTTTTCCCCCGATCTCCATCGGACTTGCATGGCTATTAGTGATCATGGAAGGACTTGGATGGCAAAGAAAAGATGAAGTGTACGTGCGTATGGGCAAGTTCTTTGGGAAATTACTCGCATTAACGTTTGCAGTCGGTGTGGCGACCGGTATTGTTATGGAATTTCAATTTGGGACTAACTGGGCTGTATATTCAAAATTTGTTGGTGATATTTTCGGCGCACCGCTTGCCGCTGAAGGTATATTTGCTTTTTTCCTCGAATCGGGTTTCCTCGGACTCTATCTTTTTGGACGCAACAAAGTTTCTAAGAGTGTTCATTGGTTCTCAATTCTAATGGTAGCAGTTGGTGCGACTATCTCTGCATTCTGGATTATCGTAGCAAATTCCTGGCAGCAAACTCCGGCGGGATATATTCTCAGAAACGGAAGAGCAGAACTTACCAGCTTTTACGAAGCTGTCTTTAATCCATCGACTGTGATTCGTTATTTCCACACTGTAGATGCCGCGTTGATTACTGGAGCTTTTTTTGTAGCAGGTATTGCAGCTTATCTCATCTTAAAAGGAAAAGAAACCGAACTTGCCCAACGTGCGCTGAAGATTGCCGTTATTTTTGGATTAATTACTTCTCTGCTTGAGCTGATGCCTTTGGGCCATGAACACGCAAGGCAAGTAGCACACACACAACCCGAAAAATTTGCTGCTATTGAAGGGCTCTATGCAACGCAATCCGGAGCACCGCTTGTCTTCTTTGCAATTCCATTCACTAAACCGCCAGAACTAAAAGCAAAAATGGAATTATCAGGACTTCTCAGCTGGATGGCATTTGGCGATGTCAATGCAAAGATTAAAGGCATTAATGAATTTCCGCCTGAAAATATTCCACCGCTCTGGCTGACATTCGTTTCATTTCACAATATGGTTGTGTTGGGGATGTACTTTATCGCGGTTACACTTTATGCTTTCATACAACTTCGCAGGAGAAAATTATTTGAAACGAAGTGGCTGCTGAGGATTTTCGTGTGGTCTATTCCCCTGCCGCTTGCAGCCTGCCAGCTTGGATGGATTGCAACCGAGGTCGGCCGTCAGCCATGGATTGTGTACCATTTATTAAAAACATCGGAAGCATATTCGGCGACTGTAACTGTAAGTGAAATTGTATTCTCAATTATTCTATTTGGTATAATTTATTTATTGCTTGGTGTTTTGTATGTCTATATTCTCGTACGGGAAGTAAAACATGGACCGCAACATACACACGCTTAGGAGCTTCTGAAAATGAATTTGAACACGATTTGGTTTTGCCTTATAGGTGGATTGATAATCGGCTATGCCATTTTGGATGGATTTGATTTCGGTATCGGTATTTTGTCACTATTTGAGCGCGATGAAAAAAAACGTCGTATTCACTTCAATGCTATCGGTCCTGTATGGGATGGAAACGAAGTCTGGCTCCTCACCGGCGGGGGTGCATTGTTTGCGGCATTTCCGGCTGTCTATGCAACAGTGTTCAGCGGCTTTTATCTTGCGTTAATGTTATTATTAGCTGCACTTATCTTCCGCGCAGTATCTTTCGAATTCCGCAATAAGGTTGATTCACCAACTTGGCGGAGTGCATGGGATTGGGCATTCGGACTCGGAAGTCTTCTTCCAGCTCTTCTCTTTGGTGTTGCAATTGGGAATATTCTTCGCGGTGTACCGATTGATGCAAATGGAAATTATCTGGGAACGTTTTTAGACTTACTTAATCCTTATTCCATCGGTGTTGGTATATTGAGTTCAATACTCTTTACGATGCATGGCGCGATCTATCTTGCGACAAAATCAGAAGGCGGTCTGCGTGACCGATGCCAGAAGTTGGCATCATCTCTGTGGGTGGTTTATGTAATGATCTATGTTATTATATCGGTGTGGACTTGGCTGGCGTCTTCATTTCTATTCAAGGATTTACTCGGCAATTCATTATTCTACATTTTTATCATTGCATTGTTCGGATGTATAGTGTATCTGCCGATTCCTTTAAAGGCAGGAAAATTTCAACGCGCATTCGTCTTTTCGTCATTGATTATTGCAGCGATGTTAGGTCAAATGGCGCTCAGTCTTTATCCGAGGCTTGTGCCGTCATCTATCGATCTAAATTATAGTCTTACAATCTACAACTCGTCATCCAGTCCATTAACTTTACAGACAATGTTGGTTATTGCCGTTCTGGGTGTGCCAATAGTGATTGCATATTCTATTTTCATTCACTATGTTTTTCGCGGGAAAGTTGAAATCACCGAAGAAAGTTATTAAGGAAGTTTGTTCTGGTAATATGCATGCTGTCAGGACCTTTTGTTCTGACGGTTATTTGTTTAAAGGAATTAAGAAGCGAGTAGAATGCTTTACTCAAACGCGGCAAAATTATATACATGACTTGTCATATCTATTACCGATGAAATATAATCCTTGCTCAACCTAAATTCTGCAGCGTACTGTTTGAGAAGATCTTGTTCCGATACTGCAAAATCCCGATCAACTTGTGCAAGGTCGTACAAAAGATGGTATGTTATCCTTTTTTGTTCATCGTTCAATCTTGCCGATACAACTTTGATACAAACATCAAGAGGCCGTTCATTATAGAAGCTGAATGCATTTAAAAACGCCGACTCATCCGTATGAATCAAATTGCGAAGCTTTTCTAATTCTTCTTCTTTGAATACTTCATCGATTCCTGCCATTGTAATTGCTGCAAGACATAAAGCCATCTTAGCGGATAACCCGGATTCTTCCTCTGATGTCGAATTTGTAACCATTATTGTGTTTTCCTAGAAAGTAAGAATTATGATTGCAAATTAAATTGATGTGCTGTTAATATAAACAAATTCTTCTAATTTTACGCAAGCATCAATAATATAAACAGTAATAAAAGAAATAGAAGGGAGAAATAGAAAATCCTGCGCGCAGCATTGGGTGATTTATTATGAAAGAATGCAATTCCTATGGTTAGAAAGGATATTGACAAGATCAGTGCACCAATAAAATATACGTACCCGGTAAAACCTACTAACGTTGGCATCAATGAAGCCGGTACAAGTGCGCAGCAATATACAAGAATCTGCCGGCTTGTGATTTCTCCAGTTTGATCTAAAACGACCAGTATTTTATATCCGGCACGCGCATAGTCCTTACGATACATCCAAGACAATGACAGGAAATGCGGCATTTGCCAAAAGAATAAAACGAAAAAGAGCGACCATGCTTCCATTGATACCCTGCCTTGTACAACCGCCCATCCAATGAGCGGCGGTAATGCTCCAGGAATACCACCAACAACTGTCGCAAAAGGCGTCAATCTTTTTAATGGAGTATAGATTGCCAGATAACTGAACCAGCGTTAACACTGAAAGTGAAACAGCAATCCAATTTGTGAATAGTGCAAGATAGGATAGTCCGGAAATGCAGAGAATGACCCCAAAGAATAAAGCATCTGCCGGTTGAATGCGTCCGGCGGGAAGCGGACGATGTTCCGTCCGTTTCATCATTGCATCATATTGGCGTTCAATATATTGATTCAATACTCCGGCGGCACCGCCGACAAGCAGTGTCCCGATAAGCGTGTGAACGAGAAGTGAATAATGCATCGAACCATGAAGTGCTATATAGGCACTGCCGACAGCTGTTGACACAGAAAGTAGTGTCAATTCGGGTTTCATTAACATGATATAATCAGAGATAGACTGCGAGCGATGAAGAGCCATAGAATCAAAAATTTTCACGTTAGTTTCGCTCCACCCTGTAGAGATCGTGCAACTCTTCGCAGGATATAACGTGCAACGGAATCTGCTTCAAGCTGCCCGTAATCCCGGATTTTGCATCGGCGGATAATCAGGATTCTTTTTTGTGGGATGGAGAATGAACGAAACCAGCTCTGCTTTCTTCCCTTGGTATTTTGGTATCGTTTCAAAATAAGGCGGTCCAACTTTTTTCTTATCAAAGAGATGACACGATTCGCATCTGCTGTTATAAATCCCTTCCCCGGTGAACGATACCGTCGTTACTCCCAGCGTGGCTTTTAAATCTTCAATAGATTTTTCATGAGAATTTGCCAGGCGCGTTACCTGATTGCGTGTTGCGGTACCAAAAGCAAGATTATCGCCTATTACTAACATTCCCGTTGCAAATAAAAACATTGCGAAACCTACGGCAAGCGAAACGGATTGCAGCGACTTGTGATATCCGTATATAAGATGCGCCGAGAGAAAAAAGAATATAATCGCCGTACCTGCAAGCGAATAGAATGACCCCGAGAGTGCTTCATTGGACATCATCGCAACATTCAATAACACCGAAGCCGGCAAAGCAATTAGTCCAACAACACTGAGACGTATGCCGAGCATTTTTGCTAGCACCGAATAATCTTCCCCATGATCTTTCCGTTTTTCCCATACAAATGAGAAAAAAAGTATCCCGATACCCGTTGTTCCAATACTTAAAAATAAAAGCTCGATGATTTTCAGCCAAACATTCAAGGAAACAATTACAGGAAATATGGAATCCAGATCCCTGTTGAGAGGGTTTAATGCGGTACTATTAGCGGCGGCATAGAGCGCAAACGATGCGCAAAGAAAAATTATTCCGTATCTTCCCGAACGAATATGTGCTTGTGTGTTTGATTCCTGATATGCTATTACAGCTTTATTCGATTGACCATGCGGCTGTTTCTTCAACAATTGTTGATAAGACCCAAGAAATTCTTGTACGCGAAAAGTGTATTTATGGGAGTAAAGAAGAGCCATACCTGCGATAAGAAATAAGAACCCAAAGCCGGCGAGACTTGCACCCGGGGATTGTGTCCCCTGTAGGATTTGGGCATAAACAAATACTAATGATAATCCCGGCAGAATAGAAAGAAAAATAATGAGACTTTTATTGAAGAGTGCGCGATCGATAAGGTCATGTGCAAATTGGAGAAAAATAACATTATCATCTCTGTGCCCTCTATGGTTATACCACAAAGACAAAAGTGATGATCCTACTACAAAACCGAGATACGGAATAAATACAAGCGAACTGAGCGTCGCGACGAGCACGAGCAGATGAAAATGTTCCAGTGATTGAGGGATTGCAAAATCTTTGAGAAATTCCATATCGTTAATCCGGTTGCTTCACAATGTTGACAAATGGCAGATAAGGCTTAGTCTGTTGTGCTGATATTTGCCGATACCAATGATCGAAGTCGGACGAATCCTGCGAGATAACTTTTGTATACATATAGGAATGATTAAGACCGCAGTATTCCGCACAGGCAATGTCGTAAGCAGCTTTTCGTACTGTTTTAAACCACATGACATTTTCACGATTAGGAATGACATCTTTTTTGATTCGAAATGATGGAATATAAAACGAATGATTGACATCCATTGAGTGGAGCGTACATTTAATCGGTGTATTCATCGGCACATACAGCGTATCGGTTTGTACACCATTAGGATATTCAAACGTCCATTTCCACATTTGAGCGGTTACTTTGATCGGAATCGCATTGTCCGGTACTTGTAGTTCTGTCAGGTACCCCCGCCATCCCATATAGAACATTCCCATAAAAAGGACAAGAGGAATAACTGTCCAAGTGATTTCGAGAGGAACATGACCTTCGATATTTGTAGGATGGGGATTTTTCTTGCGGCTATAGTGTATGATGAAGTACACCATCGCAATCAACAGTCCCAACAAGACGAGAAGAGAGATTCCCGTGATTGTCAAAAACGTTGTATCAACAGAGTCCGAAAACGGAGATGATCCTGAATACATATCAGTAATTCCGCTTAGTGAAAAGCATAGTCAAAAAAAGTTAACGAGATGAAGATGATAAATGTTGTTATCGCGACACCGACAAATATTCTGAATATCCGATCTTCATATTTCAAATGCATAAATATATTAACCACCAACATTGATTTAATAGAAGCAATGGTTAGTGCTGTGATAATTATCCAGCGGCCCATGTTCATGCCTGCAAACGATACAGTTGCACAGGTTAACGCGAGCAACCCCAGCCAGTTAAGTATGTACCTGCCGTAACCTATTGGCTGGTGTTGTTGATGGTCCTCTGATTGCACTGATTTATTATTCGTTTCAGTATTCATCGTTATTATGTCTTTTTCATTGTCGAAGTACACATTAATGAATCAAGTAAAAGAGAGGAAATAAAAATATCCAAATGATATCCACCAGATGCCAATAGAGTCCGCCTGCTTCGAGCCGGACAAATGAATCCTTGTTGATCTTTCCGGTCTTAATAAATATCATCATGACTGAAAGAATAACCATTCCAATAACGACATGCAAAGCGTGCAGTCCTGTCATAACATAGTATAATCCAAAATATAATATTTCTCCCTGGGGCTTGTTTACTAAATCCGGTGATTGAGGATAGATACCAAGAGAAATCTTATGGCTCCATTCAAAGTACTTAATCACCAAAAACACCGAAGCAAATAGAATCGTAATCCCTACTAATGACATCGAAAGATTCTTTTTCCCTTTCTGAATAGCAGTGATCGACATAGCCACAGTCAAACTGCTTGTCAGCAGAATGATTGTATTTATTGTTCCTATGAACGGGTCAAGCTCCTCAGCTGCAAGACGAAATTCTTCCGGATGCTTAAAGCGGTAGACCGCATAGATAATGAACATTCCTCCGAACAAGATTAACTCGCTGAAGAGGAACAACCATAATCCCATTCTCGAACCTACATCATCTCGGTGGCTATGCTCCATTGTTGTTGATATCACGTCGGCTCCGATGCGGTTCGTTCATATTCTGAATAGTCATACGGTCCTGCAGTGACAACCGGAATTTCTTGAAAATTTTCTGTCGGCGGCGGTGATGAGACCGTCCATTCAAGCGTTCGTCCGCCCCAAGGATTCGCCGATGCCTTATCGCCACGTTTTAATGACACAATCAGATTAATGATAAGAATAAGTATCCCGGCGACCATAATCCACGAACCGACGGTTGCAATACGTTGAAGCGTTTGATATTCAGAGAGGTAATGATAATATCTACGAGGCATACCAATATACCCCAGTATTAGCATCGGGAAATAGAGAATGTTAAATCCAATTGTCATGAACAACCACCCGATAAATGCCGGGCGTTTTTTGTACATCCTTCCGAACATTTTTGGAAACCAATAATGCATTGCGCCAAAGAGAGCAAATCCTGTTCCGCCAAACATTACATAATGAAAGTGGCCAACAACGAAATACGTGTCTGTTACGTGGATATTCACCGATAGTGCACCAAGCATCAATCCGGTAAGTCCGCCAATGCTGAATTGTACGATGAAGGCAAGCATAAAGAGAAGAGGAACCTCAAGTTCAATCGATCCTTTGTAGAGTGTCGCAACCCAGTTAAAGACTTTGATAGCGCTTGGAATTGCGACCAGAAAGGTTAAGAGTGAGAACATAAACATTCCCGTATTACTCATTCCAACGGTGAACATGTGATGTGCCCACACGAGCGAACCGACAGAAGCAATCGCCAAACTGGAATAGGCAATAGGTTTATACCCAAAGATTGTCCGACGCGCAAATACAGGAATTATTTCCGATACCACTCCCATGGCTGGAAGAATGATAATATAGACTGCGGGGTGAGAATACATCCAGAATAAATGTTGATACAAGACAGGATCCCCTCCTAGAGTTGGGTCGAAAATACCAACTCCAAACAACCGTTCAATGGTCACGAGTAAAAGCGTAATACCAATAACGGGTGTGGCAAGAACTTGGACCCACCCCGTTGCATATAACGACCAGACGAACAACGGCATTTTAAACCAGGTCATTCCATGTGCCCGCATGCGATGAATGGTGGTGATAAAATTCAACCCTGTTAAGATTGAGGAAAAGCCAAGGATGAACGCGGCCAGCAGAGCGGGGATAATATTTGTATTGGAACGGATGCTGTAAGGAACATAAAATGTCCATCCGGTATCCGCAGCGCCACCCGGAAGAAAAAGCGAAACAAGCGCAAGTGTTCCACCGGCAATGAAGAGCCACCACGACAAAAGATTTAACCGCGGAAAAAATACGTCTTTCGCCCCGATCATTAACGGTAGGAAGAAATTGCCGAATATAGCCGGAAACGCCGGAATGACAACTAAAAAAATCATAATAATACCATGCAGCGTAAAGAATGTGTTGTACATCTGTGCCGTGACAATAGTGTTTTCCGGATTTAACATTTCCAGCCGCATTAAAAATCCGAGGGTCATCCCAACCAAGAAAAACACGATGATGGCTGTAAGATACAGGATACCGATTCGTTTGTGATCGGTACTGAAAATCCAGCCAAAAATTCCCTTCAACCTTGTTTTCTCGTGATAAAAATCAGGTACGGTGTCCATAGCGATTGCTTCTGTTGTCATAGAGTTATAGCCTTTCTTTTTTCTTCTTTGGTATTACTATGAACACTACCACAAACAAGGCAACTAAGCCTACAACGACTACTCCACTGATCTGGACAATATTAAATACATAATGTTTCCCATCCGGATCGTATGTGTAACACATATTTAATATCTTCGATATGGTTGGTGCAGTATGTCCTTGCGAAGCTTCCATAACAGCCAGTTTTACATCAAGCGGAAGTTGATAAATACCATAAAGGTACCGTGTTATTTTTCCCTCAGGAGAAACTGCAATGAGCCCTGTCGGATGAATCCAATCCTTCCCGCTTCGTTGATAATAAAATCCCATACTATCGGTAAGGCGGCATATATTTGTGCTGTCCCCGGTGAGAAATCGCCATCCATCGGGATTTACTGATTTTCTTATTTCGCCGAGATAATTATCACGTTTGTCTGACGCTGTTTCGGGCTGCTCTGTAAAATCGAAACTGATGGTGAGAATCTGATAATCTTTTCCAAGTTCTAGATCCATCTTGTCTACAACTTTGGTAACCTCATTAAGCAAAGGAGTGCAGATGCCGGTGCATCGGAAATAGACAAACGCAATAAGCGTCGGCTTGTTGATAAGCGATTTAAGTTGGACAAGATTCCCGGATTCATCATACAATTCTACATCCAGCGGTACATAGTGTCCGAGTTTTTCGATGATACCGACAGGAGGCTTTGCCTGCTGCCCCATTCCCTTCATCGTAACGAAGAAGAGTAACAGAGTAAAAATAATTCTCTTTTTCATAGGTATGGATCTCTATTGAATGATTGAATACATATATCGATACAACTCCCTCCACTCATCTTGGGACAAAAGAGCGACAGTTGGTTTAAATCCAAGATAAATCGGGTCGGAAGATATATCCTTAATAAACTCATCTACATTCCGTACATTATTTTTCATGTGGTGAACGCTTATGATTACCTTTGTTTTGTCTAACGAGATACGTTTTAATATTTCCGCACCGATAGTTTCTGATGCATCCATTGTTCTTCTGACTTCCTGAATCTTTGCGATGAACGGATCATTCTCCTTGGTTACAATTTGCATTGCCTTTTTGATCGGTATTTGCCCAGCAACGTTCATTCCTTTGGAAAGTTGATACACAGCATCAAGTTGTTTTAATTCCTCCGGAGAATCCTGAGGTTGATTGTTCGCAAGTGTTCGTGTATAGTGAATCAAAGCAAATCTATCTTCAGGAGGCATATAATTATATGATGCCATGCCGCTCCCGGTAATTCCCTCTTCCAGTGTTTTATATATCTGCGAAACTTTTGAGCCGTTTTTCCAGCCAGTAAGTGAATGAAAATTACGAGGTTTCGGATTTAGCATAGATGCCGATGGCCCGTCGCCTTGGCCGTTTTCGCCATGACATGCAACGCAATTTGCTTTGAATAATTCTTGTCCTCTATTGATAAATTCCGGTGTAGAGACACCAGCCTTCATTACGTCTACTGGCGGAATAACACGCGGACTCTGCAAAGGAATATCCTTTATCAAAGCTACTGAATCTTGCAAAACCGATGGATTGACTGCGTTCTTCCCAATCGTACTCAGATTCCAAATATAAAGCAACCCAATGCCTACCAAGATGATAATAACATATATGTATGAATAGCCAAATAATTTCTCCGGCTTTCTTACAAAATCCATCCAATCAATCTCATCTTTATAGTGTGGTGTTTGATCCATTGTTCTTTTCTATCAACAATTACAGTCGAAATTCTAATCCGCGTCCGAGCTTCGGGTCGCCGATTGGTATTAAATTCTGCCGCTTCATCTTCCACACAAAAACGATACATACCAAGCCTATAATGAGAATAGGAAAACTGATTTCCATCCAAGTCAATACCGGAGATGCGCTAAAACTCGGCATGACAAGCCAATACAAATCGAGCAGATGAGCAAAGAGCAACCAAATGGATATAAACTTCAGCCGTTTCAGATCCATCTTTGAATCCTGAGATAACAGCATAAAATACGGGACAGCAAAATGGACAACAATAAGGAGGATCGAGATATACTCCCAGCCGTTTTTCCAGCGAGCAATAAACCAGTATGTTTCTTCCGGCAAGTTCGCATACCAGATGAGCAGAAATTGACTGAAGGCTATGTATGCCCAGAAGTTGACAAAAACAAACATTAATGTGCCGAGGCTGTAAAAATGATCACGCCTCAATTGCGGAAAATATCCATGCACGTGCAGTTTTACGATGATATATGTCGCGGCTGATACTCCCGCTAAAACAGTGCCGGAAAAATAATACACTCCATAAATTGTTGAATACCAATGCGGTTCTAAACTCATCGCCCAATCAATTGCAATTGAAGTCAATCCAATTGCAAAAGTTGGAATAAAAGCCGCAGCGAGGCCAATATTGAATTTAGTACGCTTCTGATCTTTATCGGTATCCTGCTTTAGCGAATTCCGTGTAAACAAATAAAAGAAAAGTGTCCACGATCCGAAAATAACAACAAACCGGACTGTAAAAAAGTTTACGTTCAGGTACGGTTCTTTTACTTTCAGCAAAGTATCATGTGCAACTGTTTCTGTATTCACCCATGGAAAGAGATCGTGCAGATGGAAAAAAAGCGGCAATGCCATTAGCGCTGCGAAAGGAATTAAAGAAGCAAGGAACTCATTCACTCGCCGCATCGGAACACTCCAGACGGCCCCAGCGATATATTCGAGTGCGATGAGGAATAAGGCACCGGCACCGACACTTGTGAGAAAAAGAAAATTCACTACGTGTTCAAATGCTGCATGTCGAACATCCACCAGATAACCGATTGCATAACACGCTATACCCGACATAAGAAGCCCCCAACCAATTCTGCCGATTATCGCAGGCAAAGGTTTCTTAAACGATTCTGTTGAAGAAGGTGGGCCGATCATTTTAAGTCGGACTCCTTTGCATTTTGCGCCCGCTGGAGAACACGAATATAATTGATGATCGCCCAGCGTTCTTCTGGAGAAATTTGAGGGGCATAGCTCGGCATGGCATTCTGCCCTTCAGTGATAACATGATAAATTCTTCCATCTGTCCAATTGCGAATTTTCTCCGAATGCAGAGTTGGCGGATTGGGGAATTGTCCCTGCAAGCGGCTGTCGCCGCGCGCGAAGTTGCCGTGACACGGACTGCAGAAGGTAAGATATTTTGACTTTCCCTTGTCCAGCACTTCTTTTGTAGGCAGCAATGGATCAACGAGATATTTTCCGGCGTCTTCAGGTTTACCTTTGAATGGATACGGCATAAATCCGCTCGCTATAGTTCCTTCCACCGGCTGCCGCATTCCAATGCCATTCTTAAACAATTCGCTCGGCTGTTGTGCTTTCAACTTGTTCTGCACCATCATCCAATTAAAAGGCTGCATATAAAGGAGTTTGTTCAGTGTGAAATATGATGCTCCAGAAACTGTCAGCGCAACGACGATAAGAACACCGATAAATTTCAAATCGAAAAGCTGTTGTCCGTGATCGAGTTCTTCCGGTTCAAAATATACAGATGTAATTTCTTCTCCCCCTATTGATTTGAGAAATTCTCTTACTCGTTTTTCATCAAACTTCGTATCTTCTGCCTGGATACTGAGACCAAACTTGTCGGAGGAAACCTGCTTCATATATCGTGTGTCATGCAGGGGGTGCGCATTGTTCGGAAATTTAAAATAGAGAACGATCATCGTCAATGTAGAAAGGACAGACGCAAACAAGACCATTACTTCGAATGAGACAGGTACAAATGCAGGCCACGACCAGAATGGTTTTCCGCCGATGACGAGCGGGTAATCGGAGATTGTTATCCACGAAATAAATGTAACAGCGCCTAATGCACCAAGCAGACCGAATGCGAATGCAAAGTAACCGATCATCGATGTCTTTAATCGCATCGCATGGTCACATGCCATGAACAGGGTACGGTGTATGCACATCGAACTTAGTATATCCGGCATTACTTGTTTTTTCTGCTGCATGAATAATTTCATCCGGTGAATTGAACAAAGCTGTTATCGAATACAATGGTTTTTGCTTAATAGATAGTTTCTTGTTCAATGATTGTTTAGTCTGTGCACCATCGATCACTGCCTTCAATTCCGCCATCGCTACCGTCGGCAGGAAGCGGACAAAGAGCAATACACAGGTGAAAAACAAACCGAATCCAAGCGATAAAATTCCATAGTCATAGAGTGTCGGTGAAAAATGGCCCCAACTCGACGGTAAAAAATCCCGCGAAAGAGACGTGACAATAATGACATACCTTTCAAACCACATGCCGACATTCACAAAAATACCGATGATAAACATAAAAGGAACATATGTGCGAATTTTTTTGAACCAAAATCCCTGAACAAAAATAACATTGCAGGAAACCATCGTCCAGTATGCCCATGCGTACGGCCCGAGTGCACGGTTGAGGAACACAAACCTCTCGAACTGGCTTCCGCTGTACCATGCCATGAAAAATTCCATTGCGTACGCATATCCAACCATACTGCCGGTAAGAAGCATGACCTTGTTCATGTTTTCAAGATGTTTTATCGTGATGATATGTTCGAATTTGAACATCTTCCGAACAACAACAAGCACGTTCTGCACCATCGCAAAGCCGGAGAAAACCGCACCGGCAACAAAGTACGGCGGGAAGATTGTCGAATGCCAGCCGGGTAAAATCGAAACTGCAAAGTCAAAGCTCACAATAGTATGCACCGAGAGCACGAGCGGCGTGGCAAAACCTGCAAGGATAAGATACAACCGTTCATAATGTGTCCAATGACGATTCGAAAACCGCCAGCCCAGACTGAGAATGGAATAGATTATTTTCTTGTATTTATTTTCTGCCCGATCACGCAATGTAGCAAAGTCCGGTATGAGGCCAAGATACCAAAAGACAAACGAAACGGCGAAATATGTCGAGACAGCAAACACATCCCACACAAGCGGCGAGTTGAAGTTAATCCACAATCCATGTTGATTGGGATACGGGAAGAGATATCCCATCAGCCAGACACGACCAAGATGTGTCACGGTCACAAACATGCCGGCGCACATGACTGCAAAGATAGTCATTGCCTCCGCAAAGCGCGCAATGGCATTCCGCCACCGCTGACGCATGAGAAATAGAATGGCTGAAATAAGCGTACCTGCATGACCAATTCCAACCCAAAAAACGAAATTTGTAACGTCAAACGCCCATGCAACTGGCTGATTGAACCCTGCCACTCCAAGCCCCTTCAACTGGATCATTGTTACCGCAAAGAGTCCAAACGACAACACGGAAAGCGATATAGCGAATGCGATCCACCAACGTTTCGAAGGGAAGCGGATGAGCGGAGCTTCTATTGCCGCGTCAATGTCCGCCGATGCAACCGGCTGCGTTGTAATCTGTGGTTCTTTTGTATAATCAATAACCGCGGAAGTCAACCTGATTTCTCCGATTCAACATTACGCAATTTGGCAAGGTACGTTACATTCGGACGCACATTCGTCTCTTCCAGCACATGATACCCCAGTGTATGCGTCCGGTACTTCGACACTTCTGAATTCGAGTCATTCATATCTCCAAACACAATCGCTGTCGCAGGACATGCTTCCTGGCACGCCGTTTTTACATCGCTGCCTTTAAGCTCACGTCCTTGTTCGATTGCATATTGCCGCGCTTCCATAATTCGCTGGATGCAGAAGGTACATTTTTCCATCACGCCGCGCGAGCGAACAGTGACTTCCGGATTATGCACAAGACTCACCGGTTGTTGCTCATAATATCCAGCAGCAAAATTAGTATGCCAATTATAGAAATTAAAGCGACGTACCTTATAGGGACAGTTGTTCGAACAATACTTTGTTCCAACGCAGCGATTATACACCATTTGATTAAGGCCGTCAGGACTATGATTGGTCGCTGCAACAGGACATACATTTTCACAGGGTGCATTATCGCACTGCTGACATAACATCGGTTGATGGCTTAATAATGGATCTGCGTCGATTCCTGAATAATATCGATCGATGCGAATCCA
The DNA here is from genome assembly GCA_963727825.1 of Ignavibacteriota bacterium. Classification (GTDB taxonomy): domain Bacteria; phylum Bacteroidota; class Ignavibacteria; order UBA10030; family UBA10030; genus Fen-1298. Next base: position 656,406 of record CAVSHO010000009.1, read on the forward strand.
TTGCATCGCACGCCCTTTTGCTGTTTGTTCTTTACCAACCACGGGAATATTGTTTTCCACATTACATCCCGCTACACAAACATTGCATCCGATACATTTATTCAGATCGATGGACATTGCCCATTTGACACCTTTATATTCGATTTCCTTGGTAATGCTGGGCAATTTTGTTTTTTCTTCATGGAAGAAATTCGGATTCTTTTCGTACTCAGCGAGGGTTTCCTCACGGATAATTTTTCTCTTGAGATGCAGATCCTTCGTGAATTCATCGTCGAGCGAATGATGCTCTTGTGTAGAAACAAGTTCGTACTTCTCCACGGTTTTAGCTATTATCGCCCCCGTAAAAACGTGTGGGCCAGTGAATGATGCTTTCGTAAGCAATGGACATGCATTCACTCCGACATTACTTCCAATGGGGCCAGCGTTAGTTCGTCCATACCCGAGTGAAATAGAAATACAATCATCTGCCTGCCCAGGCTGCAAAAAAACTGGTACCGATAAAGACCCTTGTGGCAGCTTCACTTCAACTATATCGTTATTCTTGAGGTTAAGAGACCATGCTGTTTTTGGCGAGATTGCAGCATAATTATCCCACACAATCTTTGATATCGGATCCGGCAACTCCTGAAGCCACCCGTTGTTTGCAAACTCACCATCTCCAATAAAAGAACTTTCCGTTAATGCAACCGCCGTTCCAGAAACCGGCACGAGCGCAATTGAGGTGAGCGCACCGGTATTAAACTTTCTGTCGTTCTTCATCGGTTCATGAAACTTTACAACTCCATCATGCAAAGAGGAATACCAGAACGTCTTGAAATCAACTTTAAGCTTGAGCATCGGGAATACTTCCTTTTCCCAGCGGCTCATGAGATATTCGTGGTAGATCGTTTCCTTGTAAGGCTCATTTTTATTCATCCAAGAAAGCAAGACTGCTTCTTTTTGCCGCGTATCATATAAAGGAGCAATGACTGGCTGCTGTAGAGAAATAATTCCACTCCTTACTTGATAATCACCCCACGATTCGAACGCATGATGAATCGGGAGCACGAAGGTACAGTGCCGGGATGTCTCGTTCTCCGACTCAACAAGGCTGATGCTGAGTGGAGTGGATTTCAACGCCTTTTCATAATCAAATTCTTTGGGAAAATGATAGAGAGGATTTGAATCAAAGTGGACGACAATCCCAACTCTTCCTGATTTCATCCCGCTGATAAGCACTTCTATTTCTTCAGAGGATGATAACGGCATACTATTTATTGTACGATGTTCCTTCTGGAAAAGGGTTATATTGCCAAGAAGTTCATTCAGATAGTTCACGGCAATATGCACTTCTTCCGAGAGAATGTCCCCGGCATAGATCATTGCCTCACCGCGATGGGTCTTTAAATCGTCGATAAGGCGTTGCAGTATCTCAGTTGAAAGTTCATAGTTCTGTGCAACATCTTGAAGAGACGGGCTCGACGGGAAGTTATTGCCACCGAGTTCCTTTGCAAGTGCTAAGACAAATTCCACCTGTGCATCCGGTCGGAGCCGCAGTCTATAATCTGCATTGGCACCAGTCAGAGACATTGCACCTTCCATACAGTACAGACGGTTGAAGGTTTTAGATTTCATGATATCCCGGGCATTCGTGAATTTGCGGATTTGTTCGACCACCATTCCATCCGTCCCAAGGAAATCGGATTCTAACGCAAGAATAATTTTTGCTTTTTCCCACTCAACAACCGGCAAATCCAATGAACCATAACATTTATGCCATGCTTTTCTTCGTGGTTCATCATTCAAAAGCGAGTAGCTGTAGACTTTTGTTGTTGGGTACTTTGATTTAAATTCATCCAATAGTTTTTTTGTTGTCGGCGAATTGATTTCTCTTGTCACAACTGCAATTTCTTTTCCGCTGTGAACGGCATCAGTAAGACTTCGAATAATCTCTTCATCTATCTGCTTCCAGGATGCATCTCCATGTTTATCGGAAGCACCTGCATAGTGCGGTGTGCGCAAACGAAATGGATCGTAGAGATTCAGAACGCTTGCCTGTCCTTTTGCGCAAATTTTTCCGCGGTTGATGGGATGGTCCGTGTTGCCGTCAATTTTAATAGGACGGCCTTCACGTGTTTTGATAAAAATGCCGCATGCTTGTGAACATCCCGTACAGGTAGAAGCATAATAATTCGGAACACCTGGGGTTACTTCTTCAGGTTTTTTTGTATACGGAACGATTTCACCTTTGTCCCGATAGTTTGAACACCCGGCTGCTGTAAACGCAGCGGAAGCAGCAAGCAGCGCAAGAAATTGTTTGCGTGACATTCCTGACATTTCCGACGGAGAAAAATCATCTGTCGCACCATCAAAAAACTCATGCATTTCTGGTGAAGCATTAGATTTTTGTGTATCCAATTCACGGAGGCTTTTCCAATATTTCGGATTATGCACCATGAGATTTTTCTTCCTTATTCGAGCGTGGAATCGCTAACGGATTGATTTTAACCTGAATTGCTTTATTGCTCTTTATAAGAGCGGTCGAGCGCTCAATACCCGGGAAAAGATTTCCAGCTACCCATCCTCCGGCGATACCGCCAAAAATTCGTATTATAAAGGAACGACGCTTATACACGTTTTTATCTTCTATTGTTTTCATATTCAATTGTTTACCGATGACACGCATAACAATTTTCGGGTCCAATTTTAATGCCGTGGATATTTGTCAGCAATGTTGGCGCATTGCGATGACAATTCAAGCATGCCGCCATAGTAAATTCCGATACCTGCATTGCACCATCCATATCCTCTACTTTACCATGGCAGCTTGCACATTCAATTCCTTTGTTAATATGTACACTGTGATTGAAATACGCATAATCAGGAATACGATGAACACGTTTCCATGGAATGGCAATACCTTCATTATAATATTTTGTGAGTTTGACGATTTCCGGCTTGTCTTTCTGTGCTATTGCATGACAATTCATGCAAGTTGCGACAGATGGAATAGTCGCATGTGGAGAACTATCAACAGCCGTATGGCAGTACTTACAATCAATTTGCATAGTCCCGGCATGGAGCTTATGCGAGAATGCAATTGGCTGAATTGGTGAATATCCTACTCCGTCGCGTTCGGCACGAGAATAGAAGTATGTGATGATGAAAAACAGTGCTACGACAAATAGAATGATGGGGAGTCGAATGCGTAGCGTGTAATCAAGGAGCGCTTTTTTCATAAACGTTCGGTGTACATTTTTCTATCTTTCAATTATATCGGCAAAACACACCGATAAGATGATAGCTTTCTGAAGCTATCCTACGAAAAAAAAGGTATCAAGTCAATTAGTAGATTGAATTACATTCTGAAGTAAAACGGTAAAGAGTTAAAAAATGATTCCAAACAGACTACATTTCGAAAAACATTTTTATAAAATAAAAAAGAATGGCTTTTACGCAATCGACATGATTGTTGACAATTTGCAATAGCAGAGAAGAATACGTAAATTTGAGTAGTATTTTACCGGACGCTTAGCTCAGCTGGTTCAGAGCGCTGCCCTTACAAGGCAGAGGTCGTAGGTTCGAACCCCACAGCGTCCACAAAAAAGGCCGTATTCAACGGGCTTGTGTATGAACGTTTTTTATATTCTTTCTATTACCTTACCTCTTCAAACTCTCCGGTCTTCCGGTTTTTTTTCACATTATTCCACATAAAACAGCGTCCATTCATAACAACATAAACACCACATGAAAGAGTTTGTGCAAACGCGAGTGCGCTGCCAAGATTAAAAAGTCCATCAGAGCTTCCAAACTTGTATGGTACCATAGCCCCGGTAAGCACAATGGTCTTCTCAAGACCCGCTTTACCAAGCACCTTTGCCGTTTCTTCCATAGTATCGGTGCCATGTGTGATAACTATACGGTCTTCTTTACATTTCCGGCATTGCTCAACAATAATCTGGCGATCTGCATCGGTCATCTCCAGACTATCGACAAGCATTAGAGTACGAATTTCCACCGGTACTTTGCATCTACCCAGTTTAAGCATTTCCGGCAAGTGCGTGTCTTTAAAAAAGAGTTTGCCGTCCAGTTCATTATATTCTTTATCAAATGTTCCGCCTGTAATAAAGATTCTAACTGCCATATATTGCTTCCTATTGATATCAGTTTGTTTCTTCTTATATCGGTAGTGAAAAAGTAAAAGTGGACCCATTTCCAATTTCACTATCCACCCAAATAATACCACCATGGGCTTCGACTATGCGGCGTGTAATCGCAAGTCCCAGTCCAATAGATTTTTCACCTGCAGTGGGCTTCACGCTGGTGCGGGAAAATTCCTTAAATAGATGCTTCATTTCTTCTACCGGAATGCCTTGTCCCTGGTCTTTTACTGCTATCCATACCTCTTTATTAAATACTTTTACAATGAGAAGAACAGTTGTGTTAGAAAAAGAGTATTTCAATGCGTTCGTGATGAGGTTCGTAAGTACCTGTTTGATCCGAGCTTGATCAATTTGAAGAACGGGGAGCGACATCGGGAGATCGACCTCAATTTTTATCGACTTTGTATGTGCAAGTACGCGAAGAGAAGCCTGAACGTCATGGAGGAGTTCATCAATCTTCGTCGGTTCTCGCTTAAGCTGCAAGTTCCCAGTTTCAATTGCAGTTACATCAAGAAGGTCATTTATCAGACCCAGCATGACATCGCTTGTCTGATTCATATCATTCATTACTTCTCTTTGATCAGCTGTAAGTTCGCCTAATGCATTAGTAAGGAATAATTCAAGATATCCTTTTATAGCCGAGAGTGGATTACGCAAATCGTGCGCAGCCATACCAAGGAATTTATCTTTAAGCTCGTTTAATTCAAGAAGCTGCTGAAGATATCTGCTTTTTTCTACGATTGTGGATAATTGATTGGCAATTCGAATAAAAATGTCTTGATGGATTTTTATATACATATCGGGTTTCATGCTGGAAAAAAATAGAAATCCAATAGGTTTTCCCACTGCACTCAATGGACATGTAAAACTGGAGCGCATTCCTTCTCTTACAATTTTTTGTGTCGATTCGGAGTTAGGATGATTGACAAGGTACATTTCCAAGTTGTTGATTATACGCGGCTGTCCTGTTTCCATAATGGCATGTAAACTACTTCCTTCTAGCTCCGCTGAATAGCCTTTAGTAATTTCCATATAATCAGCATCCGAACGTGCCCAGCATGCTCGCACAATTTTTCCATTCTCTTCAATAAGTGAGCATCCAATGCGATCGTACGGAATGATTGGCCGAAAGGATTCAAAAACATAATTGAGCACATCATCTAATAACATTCCGGAATTGATATGCGTGGTGATATTCGTGAGAGTTTTAATTTCCTCAAAACGCTTTTCCAATGAGCGGGCAAGATCTTCAAGTGCCGCCCCGAGCTCGGCTACCTCGTCTGTTCCTTCTTTTGGAAGGTTGACTTTGAAGCTGCCTTGCTTCATTGCATGTGCAACTTCGACATATTTCAAGATTCTTGGATCTGTATTAGAGGTCATAACGATTTTCCCATGGAAAATACATTCAATAAAATAATACAAAACATAACATTGTTTTTTTAGATTCTATTGCGTGATGGCCATTGTTATATTTGCATAACGCTTTAGTGTTGCTCAATATTTCAATCGCCAAAACTGATTCCCAAATCACGGCCGGTAAGAATGATGTCACAATCTACAGGAACGCACTTCATCCGATTTGTTGCTTCTGCAAGCGGTACATAGCGCACAGTTGGCGGATCAAGCGCTACCATCACACCATTCTGTCCTTCATCCAGAGCACGTACTGCTGCTGCACCAAAGCGAAGCGAAATTAACCTGTCAAAAGTCGTCGGGGTTCCGCCGCGCAGCAAGTGTCCGAGTACTACACAACGCGTTTCTTTCCCTGTTATATCTTGAATTTCTTTTGCAACGCGTTCGCCTGCGCCGCCAAGCTTTTCAGCCCTGCCGATCTCTTTTGAGACAACGGAAACTGTTCCACCTTTTGGTTTGGCTCCTTCCGCTACAACCACGATAGCGAAATGTGCCCCAATATCCCAGCGTTCATTTATTTTTTTTGCAATCTTGTGAATATCATACGGAATTTCGGGAATAAGAATCGCATCTGCAGTACCAGAGACACCGCACTCAAGTGCAATCCATCCGGCGTAGCGGCCCATCACTTCCACAACCATTACCCGCTGGTGCGATTCAGCCGTTGTATGCAGCCTATCGATGCATGCTGTCGCAAACGAGACTGCTGTGTCAAACCCAAATGTGATAACAGTTTTATCCAGATCATTGTCTATGGTTTTTGGTACGCCGATCACTCGTAATCCTTTTTGAGAAAGGATATTAGCTATCCCAAGAGATCCATCGCCACCTATGGCTATAAGTGCGTCAATTTTATTTTTTTGAAACATTTTTATCAGTTCATCTGTGCGATCGATTTCATGCAGTTTGCCGTCTTTTCCTTTCACTGGCCACTTTAATGGATTACCTTTGTTGGTGGTACCAAGAATCGTTCCGCCGAGATGAGTAATGCCGCGCACCCTCGATCTTGGGAGCGGAATTAATCCACCATCGGGATAATTCTTCGGCTCTAACAATCCATTATAGCCGTCGCGTATGCCGTAACATTCCCATCCGCGATTAATAGCAGAAACAACCGCTGCACGGATAACTGCGTTCAAGCCCGGCGCATCGCCACCTCCGGTGTTTATCGCTATTCGTTTGATTATTTGACGTTTCATTATTGATTCCTTTCTTATATTAGAAAAAGAAAACAATTCCAGCGCATGGTTTCGATGAGGATAAAGAAAGTGAATCTTCTTTGAAGAAATTAACTATTGCAGAGAGCAATAGCAATACCTGAAATATACAGGTATTGTCGAATGAGAAAATAAGGGGATGGAGTCCGTATAATAATTGGACTCCATCTTGAGAAAGGATTACTTGTTCAATTCCAAATTCATCGTGATGGTCACATCTTGTCCGACCATTAAACCGCCAGTTTCTAGAGTTTTGCTCCATTTTAAATTATAATCAAAGCGGTTAATCGTCGTAGTGGCTTTCCAGGCAGAAAGTACACCACGATCAGTTTTAAGCGTACCATTGAGGACTGCATCAAATGTTACGTTCTTTGTTACATCGCGAATTGTTAAATCGCCGGTAATTTTGTACTTATTATCACTAAGTTTCTCGAATGATGTACTCTTGAAATTTATCTCCGGGAACTTCTCAGCATTAAAAAAATCATCCGATTTTAGATGATTATCTCGCATTGCATTATCCGTACTGATGCTGCCAACCTTGATAATGCTCTGAACCTCTGCATCTGAGAAATCATCTTTTGCGGATTTCAGTGTGATAGAGAAATCTTTGAAACTTCCTGCTACTTCAGAAATAACCATATGCCGCACTGTGAATGTGATGCTGGAATGGGCCTTATCTAACTTCCAATCAGATTGCGCTGATGCAAACACCATGGCAATAAAAAAAGTGAGAAGAATCATTGTTATTCTTTTCATGATAGTATCTCCATAATTGATTAAAGATTTGTTTTTCATTCTGTATTATAACCTGGCAAATTAGTTCATAGATAAATGCATTCGTGCTTGAACTGGACTGTTATGAAACATCAACTCAACAATATCATAGTGCATAAACTTGAACAGTGGCATCATTTTAAGCGTTTTCTCTACTGCTTCCAAAGAAGTTGCAAGCAATGTTACCCAAAGTGTTCCTCGATCTGCGGATAAGCTATAGCTTGTGATTATTCCATTTTCCATAAGGCGGCTAATTTGTGCACGCTGGTTAGGAAGCAGATCAATAAATTCTTCGTTAAACGATGTTATAAATCGGATAATGATCATATACTCATTCATAAAAGACTGCCTGTTCTATAAGAATCATTAATAGTTTTCATTTGCACTTCTTGATATTATACAAACGTATGCGCCAACAGAATTAATACAGCGCCAAGTAGCGCAATATTTTTAGTAAAATTTATCATCTCACCCATTTTGGCCATTGGATCTTGAATCTTCCAAAAAGCGTGCATTATAAATGTGACCGGAACAAGAAAAAGCGCCAAAGCGATAAGACCAAAACCTGGCAATATATCAAAGAGTACGCTCAATCCACCTACAATTAGCAGAACTCCCGAAAATGCTACAGATAATTTCGGCATAGGTGCACCTTTGGACTTTGCATATCCGGACATCATATCAAGCATTCTTAAATTATTTAACCCGTTATAGGCAAAATATCCGCCAAATAATATCCTGCCAAGATAGAGCAAAGTTGTTTCCATTCGATTTCTCCTTTTATTGTACCAATTGCAAATAATTATTAAGTGCTGATAATGTTAGCAATATTGTCTTTTGCTAAACACTTCTATTTTCTAATTTGCGATGAGCGAGTTTTAACGTCGCTTCAATCAATTGAAGAAGTTGTTGTTCTATTTTCTTGTCGGCTAGTGATCCGTCTGATAGAAACGCCTCGTTGGCAGAACGAATAAAGACTTGCGGTTGCGACACAAGATCGACATTCAATGCTGCCAATACTTGCCGAAGATGAAGCTGTGCTCTCAATGTTCCAAATAATCCTATCGACGCACCGAAGATTGCTGCCGTCTTTCCCGCAAATGGATTAGTTTTATCAGACGCCCAATCGATGGCGTTCTTTAATACACCGGGAATCGAATGGTTATACTCAGGTGTTGCGATAAGCAGTACGTCGGCTGAAGCTATTACATCTTTCAGTTTCTTTACTGATTCCGGAAATCCATTAGTTCTAAGATCTGCATCAAACAGTGGAAGGTCGAGTGTTTTCAGATCTAATTCCACTACATTTACATTTAACTCAGATACAATCTGTTTTGCTTTCTGCAGCACTTTCCGATTAAAAGATTCTGACCTTAGGCTACCGGCGAGTGCTAGAATATTTAATGTTTTGATTGCCAATTCTTATTCTCTCTGTGATATTGATAACAGTGAACCCATTCTCACCGTTACAAATTTGTAATAAACAAAATTTATTAGCGCACTTCTTGCAGGCTGGTGCCAAGCTTCTTTAAAAGAAGTCCGAGTTCTGCTTGTTCGGATTCTAAAAGCACTGAAGCAAGTTTTACTATATATTGTGCTTGCTTTGAAAATATTTTTTCAAAAAGGCGCTTGCCTTTGGGTGTTAATTTCACATAAAAAGCACGGTGGTCTTTATCGTTTACCGAACGCTCTACAAGTTCATCTTTTTCTAAATTATCTACTACCACCGTCATATTGCCGCCGCTGACGAGATGCTTCTTCGTAAGGTCACCGATAAGCATAGTACCAAGATGACCAAGACATTCTATCACACCAAATTGTGCCGGTGTCAATCCGAACGAACGGATATTTGCCGCTGTTAGGTGGCTGAATGTATCATGAGCCCGGGTCAGTTTTACCCACATTGAAAGTGCAAGATCAACTTTTTTACCGTATTGCTTTGTAGTTTTCATATGTCATCCTTTTAAGTTCAAAGTATTTAACAGAAAAATAATATGGATAGTTCCCGGTATCAAGAGAAAAAGAAAAGGTGTTACAGGAGAAAAAGATGGTTTTTGCTGAATCTGTAATGGCGATACATAAATTGCTATTATGAGTTTATTTCGCCGATTTTTTCGTTTTTGTTATTCTATTTGTCTAATTTCACATCGATAATCGGTACATCCCAATGTCCGATTAATATTTCAAACCGGCGCTGTTCTTCTTTTTTGAATGTTTCCTGATTTTTAAACAATTGCCGGCTAAGTTCGGCTTCATCAAATCCATCATCAGTTGCCTGCACATTCTTCCAAACGAGAGTAACTCTATAATCCCATCTGCCGTCTTCGGTTGCATGGAGACGTGGACGGGTTGCCGAAATATGAAGAAGTCTTCCTAACTCTATTTGTTTTTTTAGAATTGGATAATGGTTCTTTCTAAATAAGCGAATAAACTCTTCGGCATGTCCCCACTTAGTTTTGTAGTAATATTCGACTAACATACGGTTTGTCTTGTTGGGTCATTGTTGTTCTCCAAATTGTATTATAATTGGTTCTCTTTCTTTTGTTACAGTAGGACGTTCAATTGAACGTCTCTACATGTTTATTTCCCAATTGCACGATCAATTGCGTTCCGGACTGCATTGACATCCGCAGGCAGAAGTATCGGTGGATTCGGATAAAGTGAATTCGCGTCAGCTATTTTTTTCTCATGATAGTCTACTTTGAATTGGGAAAATTTTAATCCGTGAGCAGTAGATACAACAACTACTCGGTCTTTTTTCTTGATAACTTTGCGTTCAATCAATTTTGATAGAGCAGCGAGCGCCACGCCGGTTTGCGGGCAAGTGAACAATCCGGCACGGTCAGCACGGGCAGAGGCATTTGCTAATTCATCTTCCGTTGCCTGCTCTACAATGCCATTAAACTGCCGCAATACTTTCACTGCCCGTTCATAACTTACCGGTGCACCGATTTGGATGGCAGAGGCAAGTGTTTTCTTCGCCTCGACAGGTCTATATTCTTTATATCCGTTAAGAAAACTTAGATAGAGCGGATTTGCATGCGATGCTTGTGCACACGCAATACGCGGAAGTTTTTTAATCAAGCCAAGATCGCGCATCATCAACAAACCTTTGCCTAACGCGCTCACGTTGCCAAGGTTTCCCGCAGGTATGACAATCCATTCAGGCACTTCCCAATCGAATTGCTGAACGATCTCCACACCGACTGTTTTCTGTCCCTCCATCCGTAAGGAATTCATCGAATTGGCAAGATAGATAGAATTGTCTGCAGTAATTTCTTGAACAATACGCATACATCCGTCAAAATCGGTATCGAGAGAAAGTACTGTTGCACCATTGGCAATCGGCTGCACAAGTTGTGCTGTAGACACTTTTCCTTTTGGCAGAAATACAATTGTGGGAATTCCCGCCGCAGCACCGTATGCAGAGAGAGCCGCAGATGTATCACCAGTAGAAGCACACGCAACAGCGCGAATAGGTTTTCCATCAGCAATCATTTGTTTTACGACGGAGACGAGTACCGTCATACCAAGATCTTTAAACGAACCAGTATGACTGTTGCCGCAGAGCTTCACCCATAAATCAGGGATACCGATTTCCTTGCCTAACCGTTCCGCCCAGAAACAATTGGTATGTCCTTCATACATCGAGACAACATTTTCGTTATCAAGCTGGGGGCATACCCATTCTTTTTTACCCCAGACACCGCTTGCGTATGGCCATTTGTTTGTTCTTGTGCGGTCATCAAATAACTTCTTCCATGATGCCGCAGTTCGGCGTTTGAGTGTTTTGATATTGTGTTCAACATCAAGCAAACCACCGCAATTCTCGCATCGATAGATTACATCGTAAATAGAATATTTCTTTCCGCATCCTCTAATACATTCTAACCAGCTCTGTTGCATATTTCTCCTCCTTTTCTACATCTTGCTATCCGCAAATATTCACTCCACCCAGATTGTTACAACACTGACAATCATCAGGGAAAACATTGTATATCCCAATATCTGACTTGCTTTCTCCGATTTAATGATCTTTGCAATCATATCACCCATCTTGAGCCATATTATCATACAAGGAAATCCGACCAACCCGAAACTTATTGCGTATACGAAGACATTCAGATGAATATTATTAGATTGCGGCAAAAAGGCGGTTGCTCCAGTGATTGCCATTACCCATGCTTTCAGATTAATAAATTGCATGAAAAATGCTTCAACAAATCCAATAGCTACTTTTTTATCCGGTTCTACTTCTATACTGAGTTTTCTTAATACGAATGCAAGATAAAGCATCCATAACGACCCGGCAATTTTTAATACCAATCCCGCCGTTGGACTGCTCGTGATGATTTTCGCAATGCTATACCCAGCTGAGCAAAGCATAAGAAAGAAACCCAAAAAAATCCCGAGTATAACATTTCTCGAATCATTAAATCCATATGCTTTTCCGTATGAAAGAAGCATTAGGTTATTGGGACCCGGGGTAATCGACATCAAAGAGGCATAGATGAGATAGCCAAATATATTAAAACTCATGCAATGTACAAGTTTCTTTACTGTAGAAAATATTCCATTAACTGATAGCCGTTATCAATCTTAATACCTGTTTTGGCGGCATTAGTTTCGCCAAGAGGCAGATGTACCTCGCCGCTGATTCCATCACCCATCATTGCAAAAGGTACCGCTTCCCCTGTATGCCCGCGCGTTGACACAGGCGTAGGGTGATCTGGCATCACAAGTATACGCCAGCTTTTATATTTTTTTAGTTCTTTCATTGCTGGTCCAATAATGTGCTTATCAATTTCTTCTAAAGCTTTCTTCTTCTCATCTGCTTGTCCGGCATGACCGGCTTCATCTGTTGCCTCCACATGAACAAGCACGATATCATATTTTTTAATCGCTTCAACTGCTGCCAACCCCTTAGCGCGATAATCGGTATCGAAATATCCTGTTGCACCTTCAACTTTTATAAAATCGAATCCGACGAGATATGCCAGTCCTTTAACAAGATCAACTGCTGTGATTACTGCACCATTTAAACCATATTTTTTTTTGAACGCTTCCATCCGAGCTTTTTTTCCATGTCCCCAGAGCCAAATCGAGGTGGCTTCGTTCTTTTTGAGGTTCCTACGGATAAGATTGATCTTATGATCCTTAAATAGTTTTTCACTTTTTTTAATAAGATCGATAAGAACATCAGCGTTTTTTCCACGGGGCAGTAATTTTTCCGTCTTTACACCAATATTATCATGCGGTGGCTGTAATTGGAGATCAGGAAAATCGTAACCTTTTACTACCATCAAGTGGCGATAACCTACTCCCGGATAAAATCTGATGCGTTCACTGCCAAGAGTTTTGTTTAATTCTTCAATAAAATTTTTACCTTCTTCGCTGGAGATGTTACCAGAACTATGGTCGACCATTTTACCGCTTACGGTTGTCACAAGGTTGCAGCGGAATATCCAATCGTTTTCTGTAACGTTGATTCCTTGTGCAACGGCTTCAATTGGTGCTCTGCCCGTGTAATATTTTGCCGGATCATAACCAAGCACTGCCATCATTGCCACATCGCTACCCGGTTGAAGCGCAGGAGGTACCGTCTGGCAAAGTCCCTGTCTACCATTCATGGCTATGAAATCGATATTGGGCTTTTCCGCAGCTTCGAATATAGTTTTACCGCCAAACACCTGTAACGGTCTATCGGCTGCTCCATCAGGGTACTACTATTATATATTTCCTACTCAATGATAAACTCCTTTATTCGATCGTACTATTGAGGTAAATAATGAAGCAATTTTAGGAGGTCGGAAAAAACACCCATAGCTGTAACATCCGCACCTGCACCTGGACCTTGCACAACTAACGGTGTCTTTGAATATCGTTGTGTTGTAAACGCAATAATATTATCGCTTCCCTTAGTGGAGGCAAGCATATGATTTGCCGGAACTTCTATGACTCCGGCCGAGCCTTTGCCATCCTTGAGGATAGCAACATATCGAAGGACATTACCGTGTACTCGAGCCTTCTCAAGCCGACGTTTCATAATATTATCATACTTGGAGTATTCTTGGAAAAAGCTCTTAGAAAATGCTCCACCTTGCAAAGGCTTAGGGACTAGATTCTCAATCTTGATGTGGTGGAGGTCCATTTTTAGACCTATCTGACGGGCAAGAATCAAAAGCTTTCTATGAACATCGGTCCCGGACAAATCTTCTCGTGGATCCGGCTCGGTATAACAAAGTTTGAGTGCTTCTTCAACGAGTGCACTGAATGGACGTGAGCCGTCATAAGAATTAAACAGATGACTTAGTGTACCAGAGAATATACCTTCAATTTTTACAATTTGATCGCCGCTTACGATTAAATCGTTCAATGTTGAGATAATTGGTAAACCCGCACCGACGTTTGTCTCAAACAAGAAATATTTTTGCCGCTTTTTCAGTAACTCCGTTAACCGTGTATATCGATTCCAGGGAAGAACGTTCGCTCTTTTATTCGGTGTGATAATGTGCATATTGAGATTTACGAAGTTTTCATACAAATCAACAATTTCCGAGCTTGCGGTGCAATCAACAAGTACTGCGTTGGTGAGATGCAAATTTGAAATTTGTTTTAATAGTTCAGAATAACTTATGCGTGCAGAAGAACTGTCGATTAATTCTTTCCACTTCTTTAAATTGATTCCTTTAGAAGAAAAGACGGCTTTTCCAATATCAAAGATTCCGTTTACTCTGACATCATATCCTAACGTACGAAGATACTGCTGTTGTTGTTGTATCTGCTTCAGGAATGTCCCTCCAATATTTCCCGGTCCGATCAAAATGATACCGAGCTTCTTCATTGGTTCAAAGAACGCTTCATGGATAACGTTTAATGCCAGGAGCTTCTGTGCTTCGTCGATGACGAAAGAAATGTTTCGTTCAGAGGCTCCTTGAGCAATCGCAGAAATATTGACGCTGTTTCGTCCAAGTGCCTGAAATACTTTTCCCGACACGCCCGGTGTCCCTTTCATACCATCGCCGACAATTGCAACAATTGTCTGACATGGTTTTTCGTCCAACGACGTTAATTTGGATTGAAGCTCAAAATGAAATTCTTGATGCACCGCTTTTTTTGCTGCGGCGGAATCCGACGTACTGATAGCAAAGCAAATAGTATGTTCAGATGATGCCTGAGAAATCAAAATAACATTGACCCTGTGAGATGCAAGCGCCCTGAATAATCGCTCTGCGATTCCGGGAACTCCCACCATACTCATGCCTCGTAATGTAAGAAGCGTGCAATCGTCAACCGAAGTGATTCCTTTAGCTACTCCTTCCCAGCGGTTCACATGATGTGAGATGTGTGTACCCGTTGCCGCAGGATTCAGTGTATTCTTGATGTCGATAGGAATATGTTTTGCCACTGCAGGGGCAATAGTTGAAGCATGTAGAACCTTTGCACCAAAATAGGAAAGCTCCATTGCTTCTTCATACGACATCTGCGGTACGACAAATGCTGCTGGAACACAATTCGGATCCGCACTCAGAATTCCATCGACATCTGTCCATATTTCAATTAATGATACATCCAACGCTGCACCGAAAATTGCTGCAGAATAATCTGATCCATTTCTTCCGATAGTGGTGGTAAGACCGTCGTCGGTTGAACCGATGAATCCGGTAACAACTGGAATAAGCCGTTTGCTAGAATGCTCAAAAAGTTTTTTGAAATACGCTTTGATTGCGCGGTTAGTTTTATCAAATTGAACGGCTGCGCGCATGAATTGATCATCGGTCTTTACTATATCACGCGAATCGACGAAGCACGACGATTGTGATTGTTGGAGAAATGAAGCGATGATTAATGCTGAAAGTCGTTCGCCAAAACTTGCCGTCAAATCAAGTGCGCGCGGAGAACTATGACGAAGCAAATAAATTCCATGAAGAGTATCCCAAAGTTCAGTGAGCATTGTTTGGAGATTTGCTTCAACATGCTTCTGCGAACGATTGTTATGGAGAACCCTCAACGCTGCGATATGGCGTTGAACAAGTGATTTGTACATTGACTGAAATTTTGTATCACCAAGTTCTGCCAGACGTGCACATTCTAATAGTTGATTGGTGACTCCCTGAAATGCGGAGACAATGACAACTACACGTTCCTTTTTAGCGGCATTGAGAACAATAGAAGCAACCTCACGAATCCGTTCTGGGTTAGCTACTGATGATCCGCCAAACTTTAATATTTTCTTTACGGGCATATAAGTTCTCTATCATTTAAAAATTTCAAAGTATAGTTTTATTCTGCAAGATATTTGCTAACTGAAGCATATCTTCCATTACACCGGCGGCTTTAATTTCAGGACCTGCGCCCGGCCCGGATATAACAAGCGGCATTTCTTGATAGCGATGCGTAAAGATCGCGACAGAATTCACTGGACCGCTTTTAGATCCTATATGGCCGTCTTTCGCAACCGATGTCAAGCCAACTCTGCCGCCTTTGGATGTCATATATGCAACATACCGAAGGCTTCTCCCTTCGCTTTGTGCCAACCGAACTTGCGATGCGTACATCTCATTGAGCGACGGAAGTGCAGACATAAATTCTTCAACTGTTCGTTCAGTCCACGTCTGCGGATACATTGGTTCTGAAGTTAGATTGCTCATCTCCAGCGGCCAGCCGGCTGTGCGTGCAAGAATCAACGCTTTTCGCACAATGTCATGTCCGCTTAAATCGTCCCGAGGATCCGGTTCAGTATAACCCATATTCCTTGCATTTGCCACAGCGACAGAATATGGAACACCCAATTCTAAAGCGGTACACAAAAAACCTAGCGTGCCACTCACGGATGCTTCGATACTTGTAATTTCGTCTCCTGTATCGAGTAAGTATCGTAACGTGGAAATGAGAGGAAGCCCGGCGCCGACTGTCGCTTCATATCTGATCAATGGATGATCATAGTACATTTTTGCTTTCGCCCATTCGGCAGCAAGTGGCATTTTATTTGCGACAACGATACCGCATCCCGCTTTTAATGCATCCTGAACGATAGCGGTCGTTTCCAGTGTATGTGTCGCATCAACGAGAAGAGTGCCAGGAAGCAGAACATCATACAACTTTGCATGTGGATGAAGATCCGCAACACCATTGAGTTTTCTGCGATCATCAGTATCTCGTAGAATTTTTCGCAGCATCTCTTCGGAGATGCCTTCATTTTCCCACATCAAACCGGATGCATCAGATATGCCCGCGAGGATAAACTGAATTCCAGTTCTTTGGGCAACGGTTTTGTGTGTATCGAGAATCTGAGTCATTAAGGCCCGACCGACAGGACCTAAACCAAGCAAGATAAATGGTACTTGTTTGTCCATTATTCATTTCCTAAAAATAGTCTCGTTAAATCCCTGCAGCAACCATATCACCGATCTCTTCAGTAGTATATCCCATTTTTCCTGCTGCTAGAGTCTTGAGTTTTTTCTGTACAATTTTGATAACTGCATTCTCGATTGCTTTACCGGCTTTTTCTTCTCCAATTGTTTCTAACAGCATTCCCATTGCACAAATCGCTGCAAGCGGATTAATGACATGTTTTCCGGTATACTTTGGTGCAGATCCGCCGATGGGCTCAAACATGGAAACACCTTCCGGATTAATATTGCCGCCGGCTGCAATTCCCATACCTCCCTGCACCATTGCGCCAAGATCTGTTATGATATCACCAAACATATTATCTGTTACGATAACATCGAACCATTCGGGATTTTTTACAAACCACATTGTTGTCGCGTCAACGTTGGCATAATCTGTCTGAATGTCCGGATATTCTTTTTTCACTTCATCAAACGTCCGCTGCCAAAGATCCCATGCAAATGTCAACACATTTGTTTTTCCGCAAAGTGTTACTTTTCGCTTCTTGCTGTTACGCTTTTTGCAATACTCGAAAGCGTAGCGTATGCAACGTTCAACACCTTTGCGAGTATTATGAGAGATTTGAATTGCAATTTCATCCTTCGTGCCTTTATTTTCAAAACTACCTAAACCTTTATATAAACCTTCGGAATTCTCGCGCACTACAACAAAATCTATATCCTCGGGTTTCTTATCCTTCAGCGGACAAAACGCTTCATTATATAACTTGATCGGACGTAAGTTAATATACTGATCGAGAACAAACCGTGTTTTCAATAAAATCCCTTGTTCGAGGATGCCAGGTTTTACATCCGGGTGCCCAATCGCACCCAGGTAAATCGCATCGAATTTCTTTAACCCTTCAAGTTCATCATCTGTAATAGTTTTGCCTGTTTTCAGGTACCGTTCACCGCCATAATCAAACATGGTCGTATCATAAGAAAAACCATATTTTTTAGAAACATCTCTCAGAACTTTCAAACCCTCAGCAACAACTTCGGGTCCAGTGCCATCACCGCCAATTACCGCAATAGTATATTTCTTTCCCATTATATTTCCTTTGCTCCTTGATTAAAACATTCTTTTTCTTATAAGTTATTCATTATTTTACTTAATTCTTCTGATCTGTGCGTTGCTGTTGCAACCGCATCAATTAGCATTGAGCGGATGCCATGCGATTCAAGCTCGTGAATTGCATTGATAGTTGTTCCACCGGGTGTCGTTACCTGATCGCGCAAAATTGCCGGATGCAAGCCGGAGGATTTTGCTAACTTTGCGGAGCCAAGAACTGTTTGAATGGCAAGCTTCGATGAAATATCCCGGGATAATCCCATTTTCACCCCGCCATCAATCAACGCTTCAATCACCATATAAATGTATGCTGGACCACTGCCGCTAAGACCGGTTACGGCATCAAGCTGATCCTCGGTAACTACGACAACTTCGCCAACAGCTTCGAAGATGGATTTTGCAATCTTTTGTTGTTCAGCGGTTACATGATTCCCGAATGCTACAGCTGCTGCGCCTTCATCGACCGTCGCGGCAATATTTGGCATCGTACGCACGATACCAAGATTTGTTCCAAGCATTTGTTGAATAAACGCAATCCGCATTCCAGCCACAATTGAAATTACAAGTTGATTAGGCCGAATTGATTCTTTCATAGTCTCCAGAACATTGGAAAGTGTTTGCGGCTTCACACAGAGCAATAAAATATCCGAATCTTTGACTGCTTCTCTAATGTTGGGTGTTGTGCGAACCTTCCACTCCGACGCAAGGGTTTGCAGTTTTTCTGGATTGATATCGCATGCAATAATTTTTTTTGGCGGTGTCAGTTTTGCATTAATGATGCCCTTCATTAATGCCGATCCCATATTACCGGCACCAAGGATAGCAATAGGCCGATCGATATGATGATATTCTTCGTGCTCTTGCATCACTTTTTTTCCTTTTGTCTGCATAACCTATTCTCCATTACTTTGCATTATTCGCTTCGTATTGTTCTACCTCTTTGCTGAATCGTCGCAAGTATTCCAATTCATCTACGCCGTTCAAGAGACAAAATTTTGAAAACGGATCAATTGGAAACGATGCACTTATTCCTGATGGAAAAACGATTTGCTGTTTCTCAAGATCAATTGTCACTTCGGCATTCGGTGACTTCTGAATTTCTTCTTTTAACTGCCGATGTTCTTCTTGAGTGAGGATGACTGGAAGCAGTCCGTTTTTCATCGAGTTGCTGCGGAAGATATCTGCAATTGTTGTGCTGATAACCGCTCGAAATCCGAATGCCGTAAGCGCCCACGGTGCATGCTCGCGTGATGAACCGCACCCGAAATTATCTCCCGCTAACAAGACTTGTGATCCACGATGTTGTTGTTGATTTAATACAAAATCAGATTTTGGAGAACCATCGGTATTGTACCGCCAATCACAAAACAATTGTTCACCGAGTCCTTTTTTATCCGTGACTTTCAAAAATCTTGCAGGAATGATTTGATCCGTGTCAATATTATCCACTAACAGTGGAACAACGCGAGATATAAGTTTAGTAAATGTTGCCATAGTATTTTTTGTCTTTAAGGATTGAAATTGAATTTATCGTTTAATGGCTTCGACCTCAAGCCGCACCATATTAACATGAACCACACCGTTTTCATCAGCAGGATGATATTTGAGATAGTCATCTGCTAACTGAGTTATAAAAAATTCTCTATCTTCTTCCGGTACCCGATGCGTATAAGGAAGCCAAGTTGTTCTGACCCACGATTCGAAACCTGAGCGACCGTCATGTTTTGCATCTTTTGGAATCAGTTCCACACGTTTTGCCACTAACCCAGCTTCACGAAGCCATAATCTATATTCGTCAGGTCCATAGAAACCATAAGAAAAATTGAAACCAATGAAGTACCTGCTCCACTCTTCTTTAGTGATCAGTTTCTTCATTGTAATTTCAACCTCATATGCATTATTACGTCCGCCCATTTGTAAAAGAATATTCCCGCCCCTTTTCAGACCTGAATAAATACACTTCAGTACAGGCTTATGATCAAGAATCCAATGCAAAGTCGCATTAGAAAAAACTACGTCGAATTCGTTGTCGAACATTAACCTGCTTGCATCTCCTCGTTGAAACCGCAAGTTGGGAAAAACATCTGTCGAGTACTTGCTTTGTGCAAGCGCGACCATCGCCTCTGAGCTGTCAATGCCAACGACAGACCCATTCGGCAAGCAACTGGCAATCTCGGCGCTGACTTTACCATCACCGCTTCCAATGTCGAGAAGCTTTTCGCTACCTTTCAACTTTAGTTTGCCGATAAGCTCACGCGCCCATTGTTGTTGAATACTGGAACTTTTTGCATAATCAACAGCATTCCATTGATAAGTTTGAACGTCCATTATTTAATCCGTTAGTAATGTGCGAACATCGGTAATCCTACCGGTAACAGCGGCAGCAGCAGCAGTTAGTGGAGAAGCAAGAAGCGTCCTTCCGCCTTTACCTTGCCGTCCTTCAAAATTACGATTGCTCGTCGAGACGGCATATTGACCTGCTTTAATTTCATCGCCATTCATAGCGATGCACATTGAACAGCCGGATTCGCGCCATTCGGCGCCAGCATCTGTAAATATTTTGTGCAATCCTTCAGCTTCCGCCTGCCGTTTGATTTCTTGTGAACCGGGAACGACCATCGCACGTACATTCAGTGCAACTTTGCGTCCTCGGAATACACGTGCGGCATCTCGTAAATCAGACATGCGGCCATTGGTACAACTTCCTATAAACACAACATCGATCTTCTTTCCTACAAGAATCTCATTCGGCTCGAAACCCATATAGTGAAGAGATTTCTCCAATGTCTGCTTATCTGTTGCGTTCTTTGAACTCGATGGATTTGGAATGCGTCCGGTGACAGGTATTCCCATTCCTGGATTTGTACCAAATGTCAGCATCGGCTCAAGTTTTGAAATATCCAATGTGACCGTTGTATCATACGTAGCACCTGCATCTGTTGGTAAAGAACGCCATGACATCAACGCTTTTTCCCATGCGTCACCTTTCGGAGCAAACTCCCGATTTGCAAGGAACTCAAACGTTTTATCATCCGGAGCCATCATACCGGCGCGTGCACCGCCCTCTATAGACATATTGCAGACAGTCATTCGTTCTTCCATAGAAAGCGATTTCACAGTTGATCCTGTGTATTCAATTACATGTCCTGTACCACCACCAACACCTATCTTTGCTAAAAGCGCAAGTATTATATCTTTTGCGGAAACACCATTACTCAATCTTCCTTCAATGCGAACTTCCATTGTTTTGGGAAGACGCTGCAGCAGACATTGCGTTGCCAGTACATGCTCAACTTCACTGGTCCCGATACCGAATGCAAGTGCACCGAAAGCTCCATGAGTTGCCGTGTGACTGTCACCGCAGACAATTGTCATTCCCGGCTGAGTTAAACCGCGTTCTGGACCAATAATATGTACAATTCCACGTTGTGGATGATCTTTTCCGTAAAGTTGAAAACCAAATTCCTGCGCATTTATTTCCATCTGACGCATTTGTTTCGCTGCAAGTTCATCGGAAATAGGAACGGAAGGAGGCAAAGTCGGAATGCTATGATCCATTGTTCCGACGGTGCGATCAGGACGCCGTACTTTAAGTCCGCGACGACGCAGACCATCGAATGCTTGAGGCGAAGTAACTTCATGAACAAGTTGCAAATCTATGTACAGAACAGCGGGCGATTCTGGTTCCTGCGCAACGACATGTCGATTCCAGACTTTTTGAAATAGTGTAAGTGGTTGAGACATAATATAATCCATTTGATTTGATAAAATATTTTCTTTGTCTATTGTCAATTATTTGATATTTATAAATTCTATTCTCTTTGATAATGTTTTCTTCACTGGACAGCTTTGTGCTACCCGTATAAGCTTCTCTTTTTCTTGTACGGTTAATTTTCCATTAATCTTTACCTTGTATTCAAATGTAACAAATTCAGGATCGTTTCTATTAAGCGACACTTCTGTCTTCACCTTAGAAACACTCATTTTATGATTTTCAGCAAACATCCTTATATGCATATTCATGCAACATGCTACTGCTGCCTCCAGAAGCTCATGTGGCCTAAAACCAGAATTACTTCCCCCTTTATCAATCGTTGTATCTGAAAAGGCTGAATGTTTTCCATTAGAAAATTCTGTTCCATAATTATTTTCGACATTTTTTGTTTTTATCATTTTATTGCCATTGCATATTTAAGTATGCTTTCTACATGTATTTCGGTCGTATTCAATAATTTGAAATTAATAAAATCCTCTTTTTTCAAGATAAAAGGTAATTCAGTTCCGCCTAATATCAGACCTTCAATACCATTCAATTCAATCATCTCATTAGTAATATCTATCAATTTCTCCTTTGTCTCCGATCGAAATATTCCATTCACAAGTTCATTCATATATTTGTCATGAATATAATTCTGTGATTCTATCTGTGGCGTTATAATCTCTATTCCTTCCTTGGAAAATCCTGTTTGATAAAATCCACCTTGCATTGTTGATTTTGTTCCAAATAGTCCAAGCTTTTTTATGCCGAGTTTTTTCGCATATGAAATCGTTACATCAACGATACTGATTAATGGAATACTAGATCGCTTCTGCAATTGCTCAAAAACAATGTGCGGTGTATTGGATGCTATTGCTGCAAAATCAGCACCGCCATCTTTCAGCTTCTGAATCTCACTGCTTATATACTCAATTAATCCGTGATACTCTTTTTTCGCGATAAAATTTAACACCCGCGTCATATCAATACTGTTAATCAATATTGACGGATATTGAAGAGTCTTTCCCTTTTCCTGAAATCCAGAAATTATCTTCTGATAATAATCTATTGTCGATGGAGGTGCAATTCCTCCTATAATTCCGATAACTTTTTGCATAGAGCTACTGAAACAATAATACTATTCTCCGGAACTGCTTAATTTTGCTGTTCTTCTTTCCGCTTTTTTGATGCCAAGGCCCGATTAAGCGCTTCTAAGTACGCACGCGCGCTGCCTGCAAGAATATCTGTGCTAGCGGCACGGCCGTTAAACAGCACACCATCAAACTCAACGCGCACAAATACTTCGCCGACTGCATCATGGCCAAGACTAACAGATTTGATAGAATATTCCGTCAGTTTACCAATGACACCAGTAATACGTTCAATCGCTTTATAGGAAGCATCCACAGGACCGTCACCCGTCGCTGAATCCACAATTGTTTTATCGCCTTGCTGCAGCTCAATTGTTGCGGTCGGACGAAGATTCGTTCCACTGACGATTTGAATATTCGTCAAACTAAACACTTCTTCAATTTCGCTCGAGGTTTCAAGAATCGCTTCAAGGTCCTCATCAAACACTTCTTTCTTTTGATCGGCAATCTCGCAGAAGAGTTTATAAGCACGCTGAAGTTCATCATCCGATAATTTGTATCCTAATTCAGTATAACGCTGTTTCAGTGCATGCCTGCCGGAATGTTTTCCAAGTACCAACATTGTATGCTTGATACCAACAGACTGCGGCGTCATAATTTCATAAGTGATCGGGCTTTTTAATACGCCATCCTGATGAATACCAGCTTCATGGGCGAATGCATTCGCACCTACAATTGCTTTATTTCGTTGAACCATCATGCCGGTTAGACTGCTTAATAATTTACTTGATTTGTAAATCTCTTGTGTATCGATATTCGTTTTGAGTCCAAGTTTTTCATGCCGCGTCTTGATAGCCATAGCTATTTCTTCTAACGAAGCATTGCCCGCACGTTCACCAATGCCGTTAAGAGTGCATTCTACTTGCCGCACACCATTTTGAATTGCAGCAATAGAATTGGCAACTGCCAGACCAAGATCGTTATGACAGTGTGAACTCAAAACCGCTTTCTTGATATTTGGCACTCGTTCGCGAACCATACGAAACATAGCGCCATATTCGTCTGGAATAGCATACCCTACCGTATCGGGCAGATTAATAATACTTGCACCGGCGTCAATTGTTGCTTCGACAACTGTGCACAAATAGTTAATATCGGTACGAGAGGCATCTTCGCAAGAAAATTCTACCTCCTCACAAAGCGATTTGGCATATGTCACCGCCCACACTGCATCCTGTAAAACTTGCTCACGTGATTTTTTAAGCTTGTACTTCAAATGCAAATCCGACGTTGCCAAGAAAATGTGGATTCGCGGTTTGACCGCACTTTGGATTGCTTCCCAGGCGCGATCGATATCCAATTTTACAGTCCGAGCAAGTGCCGCGACCGTACATGTTTTAATCTTTTCTGCAATAAGTTTTACTGCCTCGAAATCGCCAACAGATGCAATTGGAAACCCTGCTTCAATCGCATCTACGCAAAGAAGTTGAAGTTGACGGGCAAGACGAAATTTTTCTTCTATATTCATACTGCAACCGGGAGATTGCTCGCCATCGCGTAGTGTCGTGTCAAAAATGTATATTAGGTTTTCCATAGTTTGTTTTCCTACAATGTTTTGTTTTCGAGTAGTGCTAATTTACGAACCCACTCCATTAATATTCCAAATTGTTCTGGTGTCAACGATTGCGCACCATCCGAAAACGCCGCTTCCGGATGTGGATGAACTTCAATAATTAATCCGTCGGCGCCAACAGCAATAGCTGCTTTTGCAAGCGGAGTAACAAGACTGCGGACGCCAGTGCCATGACTTGGATCAACGATCACAGGCAAATGACTCAGCTCTTTCAAAGCTGGCACCGCTGAGAGGTCGCAAGTATTGCGTGTGTATTCTTCGAACGTTCTGATGCCTCGTTCGCAGAGAATGACTTGTTCGTTACCCTGCGACATAATGTATTCTGCTGACATCAGCAATTCTTTCAACGTGCTGGACTGTCCGCGTTTTAGCAAAACCGGTTTTTTAAATTTGCCGATATCTTTTAGCAGTGCAAAGTTTTGCATGTTACGCGCGCCAATCTGCAAAATATCTGCATAGTCTGCCACAAGCGGTATGTCAGTCGGAGTGATTACTTCCGTAATAATGAGTAGACCGGTTTTTTCACGCGCTTCGGCAAGCAGTTTTAATCCTTCTTCTTCTAAACCTTGAAATGCATAAGGCGATGTCCTCGGTTTGAACGCGCCTCCACGGAGAACTTTTGCTCCAGATTTCTTCACTAATTCTGCCGAAAGGAGAATCTGTTCGCGACTTTCAACCGAGCAAGGTCCCGCCATGACAACAATATTACCGTTACCGATGATTACAGGCGGCAGATCGCTTTCATTTGGAGCTGGAATTGTGATGACTGTCCGAGACTCGTTCCATTCTCGGCTTGCAAGCTTAAACGGCTTTAGAATCGGGACAACATTTTCGACGCCATCAAGTGTTTCGAGTGCTTGCAATCGGTACTTCCCGCGTTCATCGCCCACGCAAGCAATTACAGTTCGCAATTCTCCATAAATTGGGTGCACGCGGAACCCAAGTTCTTGTACTTTCTCAAATACACGTTCAATTTGCTGCTGGCTCGCACCAGCTTTCATTACGATTATCATTAAATAATTTTCTATTTGTCAGAAACCAAATATTATTTGATATTTTTTGCCTTATGATTTAACAAATGATAACTGATTGAGTCGACCAGCGCTTTCCAGCTTGCTTCAACTACATCCGGAGATACGCCGACCGTATTCCATGATGATTCACTATTTTTGGTCTCAATAAGTACACGCACTTTTGCCGCCGTTGCGTTTTGTGAGTCAAGCACACGCACCTTGTAATCGGTTAAATGAATCTCACTGAGTTCCGGATAAAATTTTTCAAGTGCCTTTCGCAGCGCCTTATCAAGTGCATTGACCGGCCCATCGCCTTCAGCTGCAGTAATTTCAGTTTCATCACCTACGCGTATTTTAATAAGCGCCTCAGACCGCGCGTCTTTTTCAAGATCATCCTTCTGGATACTTACCTTAAATCGTTCTAAATCAAAGAAGTGTTTCATTTCTCCGGTATGCCGCTTCACCATTAACTCAAAAGATCCTTCGGCATCTTCATAACTGTAACCGTAGTGTTCCATTTCTTTGATTTCATCAACAATTTTTTGTACAGCAGGAGATTTTTCGTCAAGCTTCACGCCTAATTCTTTCACTTTGAAGAGGACATTACTTCGTCCCGAAAGATCTGAAATGAGAACCCGGCGTACGCTGCCAACTGTTTCCGGTACGATATGTTCATAGGTGAGTGCAGTTTTCATTACGGCACTGACGTGAACACCGCCTTTGTGGGCAAATGCACTCTCGCCGACGAATGGAAGATTCTTCTGATGTTTCATGTTTGCCAGTTCACTCACGTACCGTGAAACGCTTGTAAGATGTTGCAGCTGTTCATCCGTAATACAGCTATAGCCCATTTTTAATTGAAGATCGGGTATAATTGTACATAGGTTGGCATTCCCGCACCGCTCACCATAGCCGTTGATCGTTCCCTGGACTTGAACGCATCCTTCACGTACCGCTATCAACGAACTTGCGACTGCGGTTCCAGAATCGTTATGAGTGTGAATACCAAGCGGAGTAGAGATACTTTTTTTGACTTCGCACACAATCTCTGCTATTTCCCATGGCAGGGTTCCGCCATTGGTGTCGCACAAAACAAGAATTTCTGCACCCGCCTTGGCAGCAGCAGTTAATGTCTGTAAGGCATATGCTTTATTCATGTTTATACCCGTCGAAGAAATGTTCTGCATCGTAGATCACTTCTTTTCCGTGTTTCTTAAGATATGCTACGGAGTCGTTGATGATTGCCAAATTTTCTTCAGGTGAAATTTGTAGCGCTTCTTTGACATGGAGCAGCCAGCTTTTGCCGAAAATGGTGACGACCGGTGTCTGAGCATCCAACAGAGCGCAAATATTCTCATCTTTCTCGACAGGATTTTTTGCACGTCGTGTAGAACCAAACGCCACGATTTTTGCATGTAAAAATTTAGTGCTGCGGGCACGTTTGAAGAATTCCATATCTTTTGGATTCGAACCAGGCCAGCCGCCTTCGATATACGACACACCAAACGCATCAAGCCGTTTGGCAATCTTTATCTTATCTTCGGCAGAGAAAGAGATCTCTTCCCCTTGTGTGCCGTCGCGCAGTGTTGTATCATACAGAAATATTTTTTTCATAGATGACCTTTGAACGATCTATGGTTTATTGCATTCTTGTAGAGACATTCAATTGAATGTCTCTACTTATTGATTTTAATTCTGTCCTCGTCCACCGATTCCTTTGACGCCTTTGGAAATATCTTTTGCTTTCTCTTTAGGACGTAGCGCACGAACAGCAGCACCGGCGCGCCACATTTCGGAATTATGGATCTCTCCAAGTTTTTTTGACAGATACTTCTGATAATCTTTGCCGCCACAATCGCGAATCACTTCACGAGTTTCCTGTCCGCTCTTAACGGATTTGTAGAGCTTCTCGAATACTGGAAGGTTTATCTTACGGAAAATCGGCCTCCATTTGAGCGCTCCATGCTGAGCGGTAACGGAACAGTTGGAATACATCCAATCCATTCCATTCTCATCAACGAGCCGGATAAGACTTTGTGTAAGTTCTTCGACTGTTTCGTTGAAAGCTTCCGACGGTGAATGTCCGTTCTTGCGAAGCACATCATACTGTGCTTGCATGATACCTGCGAGCGCACCCATCAGAACTCCACGTTCGCCAGTAAGATCACTATAAACTTCCTTCAGAAAGGTTGTAGGGAATAAATAGCCCGAGCCGACTGCAATTCCAATAGCCAGGCAGCGTTCTTCTGCGTGTCCGGTTGCATCCTGGAAAACACCATAACTGGAATTGATGCCTGCGCCAGATAGAAAATTTCGGCGGACGTTGAGACCGGATCCTTTAGGGGCAACCAGGATCACGTCAACGCTTTTCTGGGGAACCACACCAGTTTGTTCTTTATATGTAATGGAGAATCCATGTGAAAAGTACAGCGCATCTCCTGATTTGAGATTCTTTTTAACCGTCGGCCAAATTACACGTTGAGCTGCATCAGATACCAGCATCATAACAATAGTTCCACGTTGAACTGCTTCCTCAATCGGGAAAAGTGTTTTGCCTGGAACCCAACCGTCTTTCACCGCACGATTCCAATCTTTCTTATATTCTTTTGCCTGGCCAACAATTACCTTAATGCCGTTGTCTTTCATGTTCAGCGCCTGAGCAGGCCCTTGAACACCGTAACCAATGACGGCCACAGTTTCTTTTCTTAGAACTTTGCGTGCTTTTGCAAGTGTAAATTCCTTTCTGGTAACAACTTTCTCTTTGTTTCCACCAAAATCGATAATTGTCATTTTTTTCTCCTTATTTAGAATGATTGCTTTTTTATTTTCACAATTCCTATGGTAAATTTGAAAATCCCATTAAATGAATATCTATTGCACGAGCAGCTTTTCGCCCTTCTGCAATTGCCCATACGACTAACGATTGACCCCGCCGCATGTCACCTGCTGCAAATACTTCAGGGACAGAAGTCATGTAATTTTCGTCAGTGGAAATATTCCCGCGGGAATCGAGCGCAACACCCAACTCATCAAGCAGTCCGCTCTTCGTCGGGCCAATGAATCCCATTGCGATAAGTACAAGATCTACATTAATAGAAAATTCAGATCCTGGAACAGGTTTAAAATCGGGGGCAGGACCAACACGTACGGCATGCAGTTTTTTAACATTGCCTTCAGCATCGCCTTCGAAACGAGTTGTTGCAATGGACCAATCTCGTATACCACCTTCTTCGTGAGCACTTTCTGTACGCAATTGCAACGGCCATAGCGGCCACGGCGTGCTGGGAGAACGGTCAACCGGAGGTTTAGGCATAATTTCAAATTGGTGAACTGATTTCGCCTTTTGCCGATGAACGGTACCAAGACAGTCAGCGCCGGTATCTCCACCGCCAAGAATTATCACCTGCTTGCCGGTTGCAAGAATTTCTTCTGCCGGATTAACAATCGTGCCGCCAACACGCTTATTTTGCTGCGTGAGAAAATCCATTGCAAAGTGGATTCCTTTTAATTCACGCCCCGGCACTTTTAGATCACGCGGTGATTCAGAGCCACCGCATAAAAGTATTGCATTATACGAGCGCTGCAATTCATCAGATGCAATATTGACTCCGACATGGGCTTTAGTCGCAAACACAATTCCTTCTGCTTGCATAATCTCAATACGCCGATCCAATTGATATTTTTCCAATTTGAAATCAGGAATTCCATATCGCATTAACCCACCGATGCGATCGTTTTTCTCATACACTGTTACATGGTGTCCAGCTCGATTCAATTGCTGTGATGCTGCAAGTCCTGCCGGCCCCGATCCAACCACAGCAATCGTTTTCCCAGTCCGTACCGCAGGACGCTCAGCCCTGATCCACCCTTCGCGGAACGCAACATCAATAATTGATTGCTCAATCGCCTTGATAGCAACAGACGGTTCATTGATACCCAACACGCATGCGGCCTCGCACGGTGCCGGGCAAATGCGTCCGGTAAATTCCGGAAAATTATTTGTCGAGTGCAAAATACGTATCGCTTCTTTCCATCGATTGCGGTACACAAGATCATTCCAATGTGGAATAACATTGTTTAGCGGACACCCTTGATGACAGAACGGAATTCCGCAATCCATACAGCGCGCACCTTGTGTACGTACTTTTTGGCCGGTAAATTCTTGATAGACATCTTTCCAATCTCGGATACGCTCTGCAACCGGCCGACGCGCCGGCGTTTCGCGCTTAAATTCTAAAAATCCGGTCGGCTTACCCACGGGATACCTCATTGACAACCGTTGTTGATGTTTTTTTATTTATAGACTCATTTGTTGCAATGCCTAATACTCTTTTATAGTCATGTGGAAATACTTTTACAAACTTTTTTACATGCTGTTGCCATTGATCAAGAATAAATCGTGCGCGTGGGCTTGCAGTGTATTCAAAATGTTTTTCTACAAGTTTTCGAACCGTTTCTTCATCCTGTGCATCAAGTGGATCAACATCAACCATGGATCGGTTGCATAATGTTGCAGAAAATTCACCGGATTCATCGAGCACATACGCAAAACCGCCTGACATCCCTGCCGCAAAATTCTTCCCTGTTGAGCCAAGGACAACTACTATGCCGTTAGTCATATATTCGCAGCCGTGAGCACCAACCGATTCTACAACAGCAGTTGCGCCAGAGTTGCGGATAGCAAAACGTTCGCCTGCTTTTCCATTGAAGTACGCTTCGCCGCTTATTGCTCCATAGAGAACAACATTTCCGACTACCGTATTTTCCTCTGGTATGCATTTCGATCTATGCGGCGGATGAATGATAAGTTTCCCTCCTGACAGGCCTTTTCCTGTATAGTCGTTGGCATCCCCTTCAAGCATTAAGGTGATACCGTGTGCGAGAAATGCACCAAAACTCTGGCCCGCAGAACCGGAAAAATTAATCTTAATAGTATTATCCGGCAATCCAGCAGAACCATACTTCCTGGCAATCTCGCCACTGAGCATTGCACCTACCGTCCGATGAACGTTTCGAATTGGAAGATCAAATTCGATCGGTGCTGCATTTTCAATTGCAGACTTTGCTTTTTCAATCAATTGGTGATCGAGCACATCATTCAGTCCATGATCTTGCAGAGTTTGACTACGGCGGCCAAATCGTGACGGTGCCGGAGGATTATGCAGAAGGAACGATAGATCAACATATTTTGCTTTCCAATGCTTGACGTCTTTTCTAGGTTCCAGCATATCTACACGCCCAACCATTTCATCAATCGTTCTAAATCCAAGCTTTGCCATAATCTCTCGCAATTCTTCGGCAACGAAGAAAAAGAAATTGATAACATGTTCCGGAGTTCCCACAAACTTTTCACGCAACGCCGGATCTTGTGTTGCAATGCCTACCGGACATGTATTAAGATGGCATTTTCGCATCATAAGGCAGCCCATTGAAATTAATGGCATGGTCGAAAAGCCAAATTCTTCTGCACCTAATAATGACGCAATAGCAACATCGCGTCCTGTTTGTAATTTTCCATCAGTCTGCAAACGGACACGGCTGCGCAAGTCGTTCAATACAAGCACCTGTTGTGCTTCCGCAAGTCCTATTTCCCAAGGAATGCCGGCATGTTTGATAGATGATAACGGCGATGCTCCAGTACCACCTGAATCGCCGCTGATAAGAATCGAATCTGCATGCGCCTTCGCAACACCAGCAGCGACTGTACCGACTCCATTTTCCGAAACAAGTTTCACCGAAATGCGAGCGTGCGGATTCACATTTTTCATGTCGAAAATTAATTGCGCCAAGTCTTCGATAGAATAAATATCGTGATGCGGTGGCGGCGAAATAAGTTGTACGCCCTGAATAGAGTGGCGTGTTCTCGCAATGATGGCATCTACTTTGTGACCGGGAAGCTGTCCGCCCTCACCGGGTTTTGCGCCTTGAGCTATTTTAATCTGGATTTCATCTGCATTTACCAAATAGTTTGCGGAAACACCAAACCGACCAGAGGCAATTTGTTTAATAGCGCTCCGGCGAAGGTTTCCGTCGGCATCAGGTTTAAAAC
This sequence comes from Ignavibacteriota bacterium, assembly GCA_963727825.1. Lineage (GTDB taxonomy): Bacteria > Bacteroidota > Ignavibacteria > UBA10030 > UBA10030 > Fen-1298. The sequence continues at coordinate 687,962 of CAVSHO010000009.1, forward strand.
GTTCTTCATCTTCGCCGCCTTCGCCTGTGTTCGATCTGGCACCCATGCGGTTCATTGCAACAGCGAGTGTCTCATGCGCTTCTTTACTGATAGAACCGTAAGACATTGCTCCTGTAACGAATCGTTTGACAATTTCTTTTTCCTGTTCTACTTCTTCTATTGGAACAGCGCGTGTTCCTTTCTTGAATTCCATTAGTCCGCGCAGATTATACAATCCTCCATCCTGATTATTGAGATGCTGCGCATATTCCTTATAACTTTTTTTGTCCGAAAATCGTACTGCTTGCTGGAGCTTCGTGATGGTTGATGGATTCACCATATGCCGTTCACCGTTAATGCGGAAGTAATAATTCCCGCCGAGATCAAGCTCTGTATCGGCACCGGTGAGCTTCCGGAATGCAAAGTCGTGTTTCATTTTTGCTTCCTGCGCTATCACACTCAATCCGATACCCCCGATGCGCGATGAGATACCTGTGAAATATTTTTCTACAAGTTCCTTTCCCAGGCCGATTGCTTCAAACACCTGCGCACCCTGATAACTTTGTAGTGTGGAAATACCCATTTTCGACATAGTTTTGAGTATTCCCTTATTCACGGCTTTTTTATAATTGTAAACTGCTTTTTCAAGTGTAAGACCTTCCGGAAAATATTCGCGATTTGAAAGTTCTTCCAATGTTTCGAAAGCAAGATACGGATTGACCGCGCTTGCACCAAATCCGATTAGCAGGCAGTAATGCATCACTTCACGCGGCTCGCCGGATTCAACAACCAGTGCTACTTGCGTACGAGTTTTTTCCCGGACGAGATGGTTATGCACCGCAGTCAATGCCAGCAAACTCGGAATCGCTGCATATTCTTCATCAATTCCACGATCAGAAAGAATAATAATGGTGTATCCTGATTTAATCGCCAATGACGCGCGGCGGCAAAGTCCGTCTAATGCACGTTCAAGTTCCTTTTCTCCGCCATCAACCCGGAAGAGCATCGGCAGCATCGTGGCAAGAAAATCCCCCTGTGAGACACGACGCATTTTTTCCAGATCGCGGTTGGTCAGTATCGGTTCCGGCAGTTTCAGTGTATGGCAATGTTGAGGCGTTTCTTCCAGTAAGTTACCTTCCGTTCCAATATAACTTGTCAGCGACATTACTAGTTCTTCGCGGATCGAGTCAATCGGCGGATTCGTGACCTGGGCAAAATTCTGTTTAAAGTAATTGAACAATGACTGCGGTTTATCCGACAAGCATGCCAGCGGTGTATCCGCACCCATCGAACCGACAGGTTCCTGTCCCTCTACTGCCATCGGGACCATTATCATCCGAATATCTTCGTCGGTGTACCCGAACGCACGCTGCCGTTTCAGTAAATCTTCCGGGCTAAAACCGATCTCGCGTGGAGGTTCAGCCAGCTGATCCAGCCGGATTTGATTTTCTTGAATCCATTGAGCATAAGGCTGACGCTTTGCAAGCCTGGCTTTAATCTCTTCATCTGGAATAATTCTCTTTTCTGTCAAATCAGCAAGCAGCATGTTGCCCGGTTCCAGGCATCCTTTGTGTTTTACATTTTCCGGTTCAATGTCCAATACGCCCGCCTCTGACGCCATGATTAGAAAATTATCATGCGTTACTAGAAAACGTGCAGGACGGAGTCCGTTCCGATCAAGCGTTGCACCAATAACCCGCCCATCAGTAAATGCGACAGCTGCAGGACCGTCCCACGGCTCCATCAATGATGCATGGTATTCATAAAATGCGCGTTTCTCCGTCGACATTCCGGTATCCGCATCCCAAGCTTCAGGAATAAGAATTGTCATTGCATGAGGAAGACTGCGCCCACTCATCGTTATTAGTTCTACTGCATTATCCAATGCCGCAGAGTCGCTTACAGCAGGCTGGATAATGGGGAATAATTTTTCGATTTCATCACCAAATACTGCCGACTTCAGTACCGATTGGCGCGCGTGCATCCAGTTCACATTACCGCGTAAAGTATTAATCTCTCCATTATGACAAATATACCGGAATGGATGTGCAAGCTGCCAACTTGGAAACGTATTCGTTGAGAACCTCTGATGCACAAGACAGAGAGCGCTCATCGTATCAGGATCCGATAATTCTTTATAGAAACGTGCAATCTGCGGCGCTATCAGTAATCCTTTATAAATAATGGTATAAGACGAAAGTGATGGAACATAAAAGAAATTTTTATTCTGGATATTCGACGTTGCAATTTCCAATTCGGCGCGTTTCCGAATAATGTACAGTTTACGTTCAAATTCTTCGCGGGTTATACCGGTGGCAGTTCGAATAAATACTTGTTCGATATACGGCTGTGATACGCGTGCAACACGGCCGATAGCATCTGCATCAAGTGGAGTATCACGCCACCCGAGCATACTCAATCCTTCTTCCTGCACAATTCGTTCGATGATGGCTTCGCATTCAAAACGCGGCTGAGGTTCAACCGGCAGAAACAACATTCCAACGCCATATTCACCTTCAGGTGGCAGCGTAAAACCAATTTTCTCGCATTCTCTTGTAAAAAACTTATATGGAATCTGTATGGTAATACCCGCACCATCTCCTGTTTTTGGATCAGAACCGCTTGCACCGCGATGTGCAAGGTTCACCAATATCTGGATCCCTTTCATAATGGTTTCATGCGAACGTTCAGCGTTCACATTAACGATAAAACCGATTCCGCATGCATCGTGTTCATTACGCGGATCATACAATGGAAAATTTTTTAACACTGTTGGAGTCATATCTGTCTATTTCTACCTCTTCATTTACTTGTAAGCTATGCCTCGCCTTGAAACTCTCTTTTAATCGCTACGCGACCTGTGCGTGCCAATTCTTTGATACCGAAGGGCTTAAGCATATTAATAATTGCATCCACCTTCAGCTGCGAGCCCGTCGCTTCAATAGTTAGTGTTTTTGGGCTGACATCCACTACTTTCGTGCGGAAAATTTCCGAGATCTGCATGATCTCCATCCGTGTTATTGGAGTGGATTGTACTTTTACTAACGCGAGTTCTCTATCGACAAATGTATCTTCTGTTAAATCTACTACCTTAATCGTATCGATCAGTTTGTGAAGCTGCTTCATGATTTGCTCGATGATCTGATCGTCACCGCGTGTCACAATGGTCATGCGCGAGACAGCTTCATCTTCAGTCGGACCGACTGTGAGACTGTCAATATTGTACCCCTTCGCTGCAAAGAGTCCTGCAATTCTATTCAGTGTGCCAAAATGGTTCTCCACCGTCATTGAAATCGTATGCTGCTTAGATTGATCATTTGAAGTTGATGATGACATGGTGTTTTCTCCTGTTTTTCAACAACATTATCCTTTTGCATGAATCATCGTTTTATGGGTCGCATGGTTTTGTACCAGCGGTTCCGGACTATCCATTATTTCATTCACTGTCTGTCCTGCTGGAATCATAGGATATACATTTTCTTCCGGCGCAACGACAAACTCTGTCAGCATAGGACCATCTTTATGCGCAAGCGCCTTATGGATTGCGTTTTCCACATCTGCCGGCGATGTAACACGCTGTGCTGGAATACCGTATGCTTCGGCTACCTTCACAAAGTCCGGACTCGTAATACGTGTATTCGAATACCTTTTCTTCCAAAAGAATTCCTGCCATTGGCGAACCATACCAAGAAATCCATTATTCATAACAAATATTTTCACGGGAAGCTTATTATGTGCAATGGTTTCCAATTCCTGAATATTCATTTGAAAACCGCCGTCGCCACTTATGCAAAAAACCGGCAAGTCGTTCCTACCAAAAGCCGCACCCATCGACGCCGGGAGCGAAAATCCCATTGTTCCGAGTCCGCCCGATGTGATTTGCGTTCGCGGATGTTTCCATTTGAAAAACTGTGCTGTCCACATTTGCGATTGACCGACATCGGATACAACGATGGCATCGCCGTCTGTGATTTCACCAAGCTTATGAATAATATACTGAACACGAAGTGACCCGTCATGTTTATACCGTAATGGATGTTCAGCTTTCCATCCGTCAATAGTTTTTAACCACTCCTTTGTATTCAGTAGTTTTACAAATTCGTTTAAATGTTTGAGAACGCGTTTTACATCTCCGACGATGGGAACATCCACCGGAACATTTTTGCTAATAGCAGACGGATCAATATCGATATGAATTCTTTTTGCGTTCTTTGCAAATTCCTTTACATTTCCGGTCACACGATCATCAAACCGAGCACCAATGGCAACAAGCACATCACACTGATCAACAGCCATATTAGAGTACCAGGTGCCATGCATGCCCAGCATACCGAGCGCCAGCTTACTTTGCTCAGGATACACACCCAATCCATGCAACGTCGTAGTGATCGGAGCGTGAAGTTTGTCTGCAAGTGCGCGAACCTCCGTGGATGCATTTGAACTGATAACACCGCCGCCGACATATAAAAGAGGCCGTTTCGCTTCATTAAGAAGTTCTGCCGCCTTCTTGATTTGTCTAAGGTTTCCCTCCACAACTGGATTGTAACTGCGGAGCGAAATCGTCTTAGGATATTCAAAAACCGCTTTCGCCGCAAGAACATCTTTCGGTAAATCAACAAGCACTGGACCTGGACGCCCTGTAGTGGCAATATAAAATGCTGCCTTAATAGTATTTGCCAGATCGTTGACATCTTTCACAAGATAATTATGTTTTGTTATCGGACGCGTGATGCCGACGATGTCCACTTCCTGAAACGCATCGTTTCCAATGAGCTTCGTGACAACCTGGCCAGTAAACACAACAAGCGGTATCGAATCCATATAGGCATCGGCAATTCCGGTTACTGCATTTGTTGCGCCAGGACCAGATGTGACAAGTACAACGCCGGGCCTGCCAGTCGTTTTCGAATACCCCTCGGCGGCATGCGTTGCTCCTTGTTCGTGCCGCGTGAGAATGTGTTTGATGTGTGTAAGATCGTGAAGCACATCGTAAATGCCGATAACGACACCCCCTGGATACCCAAAAAGAGTATCGACGCCTTCCTCTACAAGGCATCGCACAAAAATCTCTGCGCCTGTCATCAATTTTCCCTGATGATTGTCGTGTGCTTTTGTCGGGGTCATAACCTTATTCCTGAATTAATTGTTAGATGTAAAAAGTAATTTCTTCTTTAACTTCTCAGCATTGCGCCCGTGTTGGCACTGGTCACAAAATGCGAATATCGCCGCAGCCATTTGCTTGTTGTGCGCGGTTTGAATTCCGGCAGAGATGCAATACGCGAACGGATTTCTTCATCGCTCAGGCGCACGTTCAATGTACGTGCATCCAGATCGATATCTATTGTGTCGCCTGCGCGTAATGCAGCAATGGGACCGCCGCTTGCCGCCTCTGGTGAAACGTGTCCGATGCATGCGCCGCGCGTTCCGCCTGAAAAACGTCCATCAGTAATGAGCGCAACTTTATCTCCCAGTCCCATTCCCATAATAGTTGATGTGGGGGAAAGCATTTCTTGCATACCAGGTCCGCCGCGGGGTCCTTCATATCGGATCACGACAACATCGCCAGCTTGAACCTTTCCGGCAAGAATGCCTGCCTGTGCATCTTCCTGACTATCAAAAATTTTCGCCGGACCGCTATGCTTACGCATGGAGGCAGAAACACCAGCAGTTTTGATAACCGCACCTTCGGGCGCAAGGTTTCCGAAAAGAATCGCCAGGCCGCCTTTTTGTGAATGTGGATTTTCTACTGAACGAATAACTTCTGCGTTCTTCACTTTTGCTTTTGCAATAATACTGCGCAATGTTTTTCCGCTCACGGTCAACCGATCAAGATGAAGCAGATCATCCTCTTTGCGTGTTACTTCATGGAGAATTGCAGGAACGCCGCCTGCTTTGTGCAAATCTTCGATATGCCAGGGACCGGATGGACTGATTTTTGACAAATGCGGAATCCTATCAGCCACTTCATTGATACGCGAAAGCGGATAATCTATTCCGGCTTCGTTGCAGAATGCAAGCGTGTGCAGCACTGTGTTGGTACTTCCACCCATCGCCATATCCAATGCAAAAGCATCATCGATCGCGTCCTTGGTGACGATATCGCGGGGTCTGATGTTCTTTTCAATCAATTTCATGATTATTTTTCCTGCTTCCTTCGTGAGATCGTTCCGCTGTTTGCTTTTCGCAAGAGCTGTGCCGTTAAAGGGCAGCGCCAGTCCGATAACTTCTAAGAGACAGTTCATGGAGTTCGCTGTGAAAAGTCCCGAACAGGAACCGCAGGACGGGCAGGCAAATTTTTCAAGTATCTTTAATCGCTTTTCATCTATCGTACCGGATTTATACTCGCCGACTCCTTCAAACACGGAAATCAGATCGACTGTTTTGCCATCGGGGGTTTTTCCGGCTTTCATCGCTCCGCCAGTGACAAAAAAAGTGGGGATATTCGTACGGAGAGCGCCCATGACCATACCGGGAACAATTTTATCGCAGTTTGGTATGCAAACCATGCCATCGAAAGCATGCGCCTCAATCATCGTTTCTACACAATCGGCAATTAGTTCACGTGAAGGCAAGCTGTATTTCATTCCGACATGCCCCATCGCAATGCCATCGTCAACAGCGATTGTGTTAAACTCGAATGGTACACCACCAGCCGCGCGGATAGCGTTCTTTACTAACTTTCCGAATGCCTGTAAGTGCACGTGGCCTGGCACGATATCCGTGTAGGAATTCGCAACAGCAATAAACGGCTTGCCAAAGTCTTCCTCTTTTACGCCAGTTGCTCGAAGAAGAGCCCGGTGCGGTGCTCGTTCAAAACCTTTTTTAATTTGATCGCTACGCATAATTCATTCCTTTCTGACAAAAAATAACATACTTTTTCACCTGCCAGAGGCGAACGTTGCAAGACCTGAATTTGTTGGATACCGATTTCGGTGTGCTTCGTCAGCCTCTGGCTTTTCTCAGCCTACAATAATAAGGCTAAGTGTAAGCGCGAGGCTAAGAATAAGAGTCAGTGGTACAATTACGACGCTAGTTGACAGAACAACCGTAGACACGACGCTTGCAGAAGCGGTGTTGCCTGTTAAAACGGGGGCGATATGGTTTTTCTGTTCCACTGTATTTGAGTAAATAAATTCTACTATACCATACGAAATTCTTTTCAGTTTGTCAAGAGTTGGGTTGAAAAATTTTAATCTAAGTCTGAAGTTTACTGGAATTAAAGAGGCAAATGAGCTTTTTCCAAGCTCAGTGTGTGAAGGAGAAACGGGCTCCAGAAAGTATTTTTAATTACTAAGCAATAGCGGCTACACAATGCTTTTCTTTAACTTCTTTTTTTTACCCTTCTTGATGCATTGTGTGCAAAGTTCCGCAGTTGGATGCTTCTTGAAATGTGCTATCGAAATTCGTTTGCCGCAGGAGATACACACACCCAAACGGTTGATAGAAGAATTTCTCAGCGCATCCTTAAGCTCTTTTTCTTCGGTTCCGTAAAGCAGCATTCGTTCGCACATAGCCGAAGGATTTGATTTGCAAGGTTGAATCGGTTGATCACAGAACGGACAGATAAGATCTTTTCCATCTTTGAGTGAACTCACCCAAGAGAATTTTGACATTTTTTCCAAATTTCTATTGAGTGCTTTTACTAATATTTTTTTTCTCATCTGACTATCTACTGTTTTTTTCATACTGATTCTCTTTACCTAAGAACACAGGGAAAGAGTAATCAGTTCCTAAACGAGAAGTTTATAGCGGTTGAGCGCTTTCATATAATTTGCACGCTCGTAAGCAGAGGGTTCAGCAATAGATTTGTGGCTAAGACTTCCCTTCATCTGTTCGATGGATTCGTATTCATGTTCCTTCATCCAACGCTCTACATCTTTTAATACTTTGCCGATATGCTCCTTGCCATGCATCAGCAATGCAGAACACATCATTGTTACATCTGCCCCTACCATCGTAAGCTTGAGCACATCTTCCGCAGTGTGAATCCCGCTTGTTGCCGCTAAACTTGCTTTCAATTTTCCATAGAGAATTCCAATCCAGCGCATTGACAAACGATTCGCGTACGAATCGCTTAACCCAACATCCGGCTTCACGTTTAATTCTTCGAGGTCAATATCGGGTTGATAGAAACGATTGAAGAGTACTAAACCATCCGCACCTTCGCGCACAAGACTCTGTGCTATATTAGGAATAGAACTAAAGAACGGGCTCAATTTGATCGAGATAGGAATTTTTACTTTGCTGCGCAATTTCTTTACCATGTCTGTGTACCGGTTTTCAACTTCTACACCAGACAATGTTCCCTCGGTTGGAATATAATAGATATTTAATTCCAACGCCGATGCATCCGCTTCTACCATTTTCTTCGCATAATCTATCCAACCGCCTGGTGTGACACCATTGAGACTGGCTATGATAGGAATATTTAACTTATTTGATGCTTTTGCTACCAACTCCAAATATTCTTCTGGACCTAAATGATAATCGCCTGTATCAGGGAAATAGGAAAGCGCTTCCGCAAAACTTTCCGTACCATAGGTTTTATAATGATCTAATTCATCGGCTTCGTGCGTGATCTGTTCTTCAAACAGGGAGTGCATAACAATTGCCGACGCCCCCGCATCTTCAAGCCGTTGCATGGATTCCATCGAGCGCGACAGTGGACTTGCCGAAACGACAAGAGGATTTTTTAATTTCATTCCAAGATAAGTTGTTGAAAGATCCATTGCATTTTACTCCTCATAATAATGAGACGAAGAAAAAACATCTACAAGAAAGATTCGGATGCCACTCTGCAAAGTGCAAAGTGGCATGAATATTAATGATTTTTTTACAGAGCATTCCTTGCTAATTTGTTGCTGGGGTTTTTTCGTTACTACCCTCATGCGCAAACTGTTCGTAGATTGCCCAGCGGATCCTAACATCTTCTTCCGCCAGCTTCAGCAATTCTTTTGCGCGTTCCGGATCGCTTTTTGTCAACACATTAAAGCGTGTTTCCATAGAAGTAAAGTCAGAAAGCGCACTCTTTGGTGCTTTCGAATCAAGTTTAAATGGATTTTTGCCTTCTTTTATTAATTCTGGATTATATCGGAAGAGCGGGAAGTAACCTGTTTCGACTGCAACTTTTTGATCTATCATGCCGCGCGCCATATCGATACCATGCGCTATGCAATGCGAATATGCGATAATGATAGATGGACCGTCGTATGCTTCTGCTTCTATGAATGCACGCACTGTCTGTGCATCATTTGCGCCCATAGCTACGCGCGCCACATAGACGTTGTTGTACATCATCGCCATTAAACTGAGATCTTTCTTTGCTGTCGATTTACCAGCAGCTGCAAATTTTGCAACAGCAGCACGATTTGTCGACTTCGACATTTGACCGCCGGTATTCGAATATACTTCCGTATCGAGCACAAGCACATTTACATTTCTACCTGATGCGAGAACGTGATCCAACCCGCCATAACCGATGTCGTATGCCCAGCCGTCGCCGCCCATTATCCAGATGCTTCGTTTTGCAAGGTTATCGGCAATAGTCAGTAGTCGCTTGGCTTCCGGTTTATTGATACCGACTAATTTATCTTTCAGAATCTTGACGCGTTCTCGTTGTTCATAGATTTCAGCTTCATTCTTTTGCACAGCTTCAATGAGTGCTGTGGCAAGATCAACACCGATATCGGTTGAAAGTTTTACAACGTACTCTTTTGCCATCTCGTTTAACTTGTCAGATGTTAAACGCATGCCGAGGCCGAATTCCGCATTGTCTTCAAATAATGAGTTTGACCACGCCGGCCCGCGTCCATCAATGTTCTGTGCCCACGGAGTCGTCGGCAAGTTGCCGCCAAAAATAGATGTACAACCGGTGGCATTCGCAACTATCATGCGATCGCCAAACAATTGACTGGCTAATTTGATATATGGCGTCTCTCCGCAGCCAGAACATGCACCGCTGAACTCGAATAATGGACGGAGAAATTGTGATCCCTTTACTGTATCAACTTTCACATTGCGGCGGTCGACTTCAGGCAGACTGAGGAAGAATTCAAAGTTCGCTTTTTCTTGATCACGAATTGGTGGCTGGGGCTTCATATTGATTGCCTTTACCTTTGCTTCCTTCTTGCTCTTCGCCGGACAAAATTCTACACAGAGGTTGCATCCCGTGCAATCTTCCGGCGCTACTTGAACGGAGTATTTCATACCTTTGTACTCAGGTCCTTTGTAATCCATCGATTTGAAGTTTGCGGGGGCTGATGCAAGCTTCGCTGGATCAAATACCTTTGTACGAATCGCCGCATGCGGGCATACAATTGCGCACTTGTTGCATTGGATACAAATATCCATTTCCCATACTGGTATTTCGAGCGCAATATTTCGCTTTTCCCATTGTGCAGAAGCTGTCGGGAATGTGCCGTCATTCGGCATTGCAGATACGGGAAGCTGGTCGCCATTACCAGCGATAATTTTTGCCAGAACATTCTTGACAAAATCAGGCGCTTTATCAGAAACCGCTGGCGGCATCTCGATAGTGCTCGTCACGCTGGAAGGAATTTTTACCTCGTGGAGATTTGCGAGTGTCTGATCAACAGCTTGATAATTTTTCTCGACAACTGCTTCACCTTTTCTGCCGTATGTCTTTTGAATAGAATACTTAATTGCTTTTATCGCCTCTTCTTTCGGCAAGACACCGGAGATGGCAAAGAAACAGGTTTGCATAATCGTATTTACGCGGCTACCCATGCCGGTTTTCTTCGCAACATCATATGCATCGATGACAAATAGTTTCATTTTTTTGTCAATGAGCTGTTTTTGAATATGGCGCGGCAGTTGATTCCAAACTTCATCTTTGCCGTAGATGCTGTTCAGCAAAAATGTGCTGCCGGGAATTGCCGCTTGCAGCACGTCGAACTTCTCGAGGAAAAACCATTGATGGCATGCGACAAAACTTGCGTGGTCGATGAGATAAATAGAATGAATCGGGCGCGGGCCAAAACGCAAATGCGATGTTGTGGTAGAACCGGACTTCTTTGAGTCGTACACAAAGTACCCTTGTGCGTAGTTTTCGGTATCCTCACCGATGATTTTAATAGAGTTCTTATTGGCACCAACTGTACCATCGGCACCTAGGCCATAGAAGATAGCTCGAACAACATCGTCTTTTTCAACGCTGAAGTTCGGATCACATTCCAAACTTGTGTGCGAGACATCATCAGTGATACCGACAGTAAAGTGGTTCTTAGGTTGCGGCTTTTTCATCTCGTCGAAAACTGCTTTCACCATTGTCGGTGTAAATTCTTTTGAGGACAATCCATATCGTCCGCCGATGACGCGCGGCATGGATTTGAAAGGTGCCTTACCTGCGGACAGAGATTCATTCAATGCCGTGATGACATCAAGATACAGCGGCTCACCGACAGCGCCGGATTCTTTCGTGCGATCCAGAACTGCAATATTTTTAACCGATGCAGGCAGCGCCTTCACAAAATGTTCAATGGAGAATGGGCGAAATAAACGAACCTTAAGCAAACCGATCTTCTCGCCTTTTTCCATCAAATATTCAACTGTTTCCTGTGCAGTCTCTGCGCCAGAGCCCATCATAATAATAACACGTTCGGCATCCGGTGCACCAACGTATTGGAACAATTTATATTCACGTCCGACAAGTTTTGCAAATTTGTCCATCGCTTTTTGCACAATACCCGGCACTGCATTGGTGAACAGATTTGCAGCTTCGCGTGCCTGGAAAAATACATCGGGATTTTGCGCAGAGCCGCGAAGAACCGGATGATCCGGAGAAAGTGCGCGCGCGCGGTGTTTCTGAATTAACTCGTCATCGATCATAGCGCGAATATCGGCATCGCTCAATTGTTCTATTTTCATAACTTCATGAGATGTGCGGAAACCATCGAAGAAGTGGATGAACGGTATGCGCGATTCAAATGTTGACGCATAGGCAATAAGCGCAAGATCCATTGTCTCCTGCACCGAGTTTGAAGCAATCATTCCCCAACCGCATTGACGCGTTGCCATAACATCGCTGTGATCGCCAAAGATTGAAAGTGCATGTGTTGCCAATGTGCGCGCAGCAATATGAAATACTGTTGAAGTCAATTCACCTGCAATTTTAAACATATTGGGAATCATCAACAGCAATCCTTGCGAAGCTGTAAATGTGCAGGAAAGCGCTCCGGTTTGCAAAGCGCCATGCACAGCTCCGGCGGCGCCGCCTTCACTTTGCATTTCCACAACTTGCGGAACCGTGCCCCAAATATTTTTCCGTCCTTGTGCTGACCATTCATCTGCCCACTCGCCCATATTGGACGAAGGTGTAATGGGATAAATTGCAATGACCTCATTCAGCTTATGAGCTACATAAGCAGCTGCTTCATTACCGTCAATAGTAACTTTTACTCGTCCATTCTTTGCGTCTGACATTGTATTTCTCTCTTCTCTATATTATAGTTGATAAAAACATAGTCTATGTACTCAGGCAAGAATTGTTCCGTCCTGCCAAGCCGTATTTGTATTGAAATTTCGCAAAATATGTCCACAACTACAAATAGAATTCGCAGTTCTGCGAGATGGCAGCTTCAGGTTTGCAGAATTGGAAGAAAGGTTGTTTAAACTTTAAACCTAATATTAAACATAAATTAGAGGCGTTTCTTGAAGTATTCCACGATTCTTCGTTTCTGATGTCCTGGTTTGAAAGACGTCCTTCATTTAGATGAAATTGGAATTATGGATAGATGACGTCCACATACTCCCGTTATTATTTTCCCCATTGTCCGATACTCGGAACAATGTCTATATCGGTTTTGAATTCTGATGTAAGATGAAACTCGATATCCGGAAACATCTCTCGTGCGGTATTGTAAGACCAGATTCCTTCAGCAAGAAAGACAGGATGATCATCTCTATCGTAAGCAATATGATAGTTCTGAAGGTCATGAAAGCGTTCAAGCTGTTCTTGGTTTGAAGATGTGAACCAAAATGCTTTATAGATATTCATCGATTGCATATCGCAATCCGCTCCATACTCGTGCAGCAATCTGAATTTTATTACTTCAAATTGCATTTCGCCCACAGTACCAATGATTTTGACATTACCCTGCTGACGAACAAAAAGTTGCGCAACACCTTCATCAGTAAGCTGATGAATGCCTTTGTCCATCTGTTTTGCTTTGAATGGATTTTTATTGACAAGCTGCCGGAAAACTTCCGGTGAAAATCTTGGAATACCTTTAAAAACAAGCTGCTCACCTTCTGTCAACGTATCACCGATCTTGAAAATACCTGTATCATACAATCCAACTACGTCGCCGGGCCACGCTTCATCGATAATACTTTTTTCATTTGCCATAAAACTTGTCGGTGTAGCAAAACGCACTTCTTTTTCCAACCGTGTATGAAGATAATATTTATTACGCTCAAACTTACCGGAACAAACCCGGCAAAAGGCAATACGATCCCGATGATGGGGATCGAGGTTGGCGTGAATTTTAAAAATAAATCCGCTGAAGGTTCCTTCCGTTGGCTCGATTTTCCTAATGTTCGTATCCCTTGGCTGCGGAGAAGGCGCAATTGCTACAAATGTATCCAGTAATTCTTTTACTCCAAAATTATTAATAGCGCTCCCGAAAAAAACAGGCGCAAGATACGCATCGCGGTAATGTTGTTCATCGAACGGCTCAAACACCCCTTCAATTATTCCAACTTCCTCGCGAAGCTTCGCGGCAGAATCTGCTCCTATACTTTCATCAAGAAGCAGACTGTTAAGGTCGTCAATGGCAAATATATCATCCGAGATGCGTGTTTTGTTGGGAGAGAACAGCTTTAATTGTTTTTCGAACAAACTATACACGCCTTGAAAACGGTTACCCATTCCGATAGGCCATGTGAGCGGCCTTGTATGAATGCCAAGTTCCCGTTCCAGTTCATCCAAAAGAGCAAACGGATTGCGTCCTTCTCTATCTAATTTATTAATGAATACTATCACGGGTGTGCTTCGCATCCGGCAAACGTTCATGAGCTTTCGCGTTTGTTCTTCTACACCTTTTGCACAATCAATAACGAGGATAACACTGTCCACGGCAGTGAGTGTTCTATATGTATCTTCGGCAAAATCTTTATGACCCGGCGTATCTAAAATGTTGACTTTATATCCGCTATATTCGAAACCCATCACAGAGGTTGCAACAGAAATACCGCGCTGCTTTTCAATTTCCATGAAGTCAGAAGTTGCGGTCTTCGTGATCTTGTTGCTTTTTACTGCGCCAGCAGTGTGAATCGCCCCGCCGAATAAAAGTAATTTTTCTGTAAGCGTAGTTTTCCCCGCATCGGGGTGACTAATAATGGCAAATGTTCGGCGTCGTGTGAGTTCGTTTAGTTTCATTTATGATTATTCTAAAATAAGAATCTTGGTTTGTCTACGTATAGAAAGCGAGGCAAGTATAACGCCTCGTGGATAGAGAGGGGAAGCTACGGTGGAGTAAGCTTAATATAGATTGAAAACATAATCATTCTTTTGTAATATATGAAAAATTCAGGAAAGAGCCAATAGGTCTTTCGTCTCCATCTTTCATCATTTCAATCTTTCATCAGCATTGTTTCTGCCAATTCAGCTGCATCATGAACATACTTAGCGCATTTTAAGTCTCGAAAATTATTTTCTTTAAAAAATTGCTGGCCTTCTGGAGTTTGGAGATTGCAACCGAGAAGTTCCTTACAGGAGATGCTCCCGTGCTTGTCAATGAACTGATCGGAGATTTCTCTCACGAGCTTATATGTCAAATCATTTGCAGCATTGTCTTCTCTTATTGTCTTGCCATATTTGCAGCCGATGAGAAAAATTGCCCCTGAAACTGCACCGCATACTTCTTGGCGGCGTCCCATTCCAGCACCAAATCCACATGAGACTTTAAGTGCAGTAGTTCGATCAATGCCAAATTCTTCTGCATAAGTTGAGAATACTGCTTGAGCACAATTAAATCCATTAATAAAAGTTTCTGCCGCCTGATCTGGTTTCGTGTTCATTGATATATCCTTTAATGTGTTCGGGAATTATGAAGGAATAAAAATCCCTCTTCCATCTTCAAAATACTTTTTTCTGAACCACAATGCAACATTTACTAAAGAAATTAGTACTGGAACTTCAACCAATGGACCTATAACGGCTGCAAATGCAACGCCAGAGTTGATACCGAAAACTGCGATTGAGACCGCTATCGCTAATTCAAAGTTATTGCTTGCGGCAGTAAAGGAAAGCGTTGCGGACTTTGCATAATCGGCTCCAGACTTTTTTGCGAGATAAAACGAAATCAAAAACATTATTACAAAATACACAACGAGTGGAATAGCTATTCGAATAACATCAAGCGGAATCTTTACAATGTATTCACCTTTCAGTGAAAACATAACCACGATTGTAAATAAAAGTGCAATTAATGTTATCGGTGATATCTTAGGAATAAATTTCTGCTCATACCATTGTTTGTTCTTCAGTCTGAGTAATGTGAACCTTGTGATGATGCCAGCAATGAAGGGGATGCCAAGATAGATAAAAACGCTTTTTGCTATTTGTCCTATCGTGATATCAACTGCGAAGGTTTTCAAACCAAGCCAAGCAGGGAACATGGTGAGAAACACATAAGCATATACTGAAAAGAATAACACTTGGAAGATTGAGTTGAAAGCAACAAGTCCTGCGGCATATTCAGTGTCTCCTTTCGCTAGTTCGTTCCATACAATTACCATTGCAATACATCGAGCTAGGCCGATTATGATGAGGCCAGCCATATACTCCGGATATCCTCGAAGAAAGATGACCGCAAGTATGAACATCAATACCGGTCCAACAAGCCAATTCTGGATGAGCGAAAGTGTCAGCAAGCGTGCATTCTTGAACACATCGCCAAGTTCTTCATACTTCACCTTGGCGAGCGGTGGATACATCATCAGAATTAGTCCGATGGCAATAGGGATGTTGGTTGTTCCAGACTGAAAGGAATTCCAAAAACTCACAATGCCGGGGAAGAAAT
The DNA here is from genome assembly GCA_963727825.1 of Ignavibacteriota bacterium. Classification (GTDB taxonomy): domain Bacteria; phylum Bacteroidota; class Ignavibacteria; order UBA10030; family UBA10030; genus Fen-1298. Next base: position 703,984 of record CAVSHO010000009.1, read on the forward strand.
ATCCGGAAAGAACGCCTAGCAGCATCGCAAGGAATATCCAGAGTGTCAGATAGCGGTCAAGAAATGAAAGTCGCTTTATTACATTTTGCATGTCAAGACCTTAATTTAGTCTCGATGATTTTGGTTCTGTAAGCCATTTATCGATTTGAGCTTTTATCTGATTTCGGATATCAATTGTTTTATGGAGTTTTTCATCAAATGTTCCTTGCAAAGTCGAAGGATCAGGAAAGCTCCAGTGAAGCTTCTTTGCAATACCCGGGAAAAGTGGGCATCGTTCGCCGCTTGCCTCATCGCAGACCGTGATAACGTAATTGAAACGCCGACCCTGCTTGTAGAGGTCAAACACATCTTGAGTCCCCTTTTGCGAAATATCAATCCCCATATCCTTCATAGCTTCGACCGCAAGAGGATTGAGTTTACCTGGTTCAAGCCCTGCGCTTTCAGCAATGAACCGATCTCCTGCAAGATGGTTCAGAAGCGCTTCTGCCATTTGGCTTCTCGCACTATTATGGACGCAAACGAATAAAACTTTTTCTTTCTCCATGGTATCTCCTTTTTTTTCCTAATATTTAAAAGTCCGTTCTTGTCGGTTAGATTACTTTCCGCCATTTTAATATAATGTGAATAACCAATGGAGAGAAGTTACCTTATTGTTATCTTTTTTCAACTCTTCAGCTTCTTGTATAGTGTATTCAACCGATTCTGATAGAAGCCTTTGATCGTGGCTTCTTCTTCACCTAACGGTTTGACAGGCACTAAATCCATGACTTCCGCCGGTGTCAATCCTGATTCGTACATTGTCTTTGCAGCACCATTCAGCATTTTGGGAATAGCATCCTTCAGCGTATGAGAGGAGATACCGAATGATTTTGCCAATTCCTGCAATTCATACAATTGGAACCAGAAATATGTTGGTCCCATAGCTGTGGTGATGGCAAATGATTCCAGTAATTCTTCAGGTACTTCTGGGCAATCCCCGAGTGGTTGGAATAATTCTAACACAGCGGCTTTTCCTGTGCTGCCTACAGTATTTGAAAATGTAATTGGATTATATCCAGCATTTACGATGGAGGGAGCATTCGGGTTGACGCGCGCAATATTGTTAAATCCGCTAAGTAGTTCAGAAAATTTCGTAATTGATATCTTCGGTGCGAGTGATACAACTATTGCAGATGGCTTTAGAACAGGTTTGATTTCTTGCAGTATCTCACTAATTACTGGCGGGTGAAGTCCAACAATTACAACATCACAAGATGCAGGTATTTTAGCATTATTAATTACTAATTCAATATGTGGAACATCGTTTTTCAGTTTTTGCAAAACGTCTGCATTAATATCACTCACAACGATCTTGTGAGAAAGTGTTCCCGCGCGTTTCCATCCATTGAGAAGGATCTTTGCAACTCGACCGCCGCCTATAAAACCGATTGATTGATTAGTCATTGTACATTCCCTTTCATTTTATGTTGTATAAAGAGTATAAATACCACCAAGAATAACGAGAAAGCCAGCTACGCGTTTTATCCATAAAACGATATTAGATCTATTCGTCCAATCGAGATATGATTGCACCCGGGATTCGAGTCCACCTGCTGCGACAATAACACTGCAATGCCCAAGTCCAAAAGCGAATAGCAACGCTCCTGCCATTATCACATTGGTGCTAGATAGTTGAAACACAACTCCTAAAACTGGCGCCATAAATGCAAATGTGCACGGACCAAGTGCTATTCCGAATATCAATCCGAGAACAAATGCAGACCAGAGCGCTGAACGAGTCTGTATGAGACGTAAATTCACTCCTGTATCAGGAAGGCGAATAATGTCCATCATGTACAATCCAACGATAAAGAAAACAACTGCAACTGCATATTTTCCATATGCACCAACATCTCCCATAATTCTTCCGAGAGCTGCAGTGATAATTCCGAGAACAGCAATTGTCAGTAAGATCCCAACAGCGAAAACGAAAGCAAGAAGTACACCCCGTGATGTCTTTTTCTCGTTCTTTGATGTGAGGAAACCAATGATAAGTGGAATACTTGATAGATGACACGGGCTTAGAAGAATGCTTAATGTTCCCCAGGAAAACGAAGCAAGTAACGCAAGTGCAAGGTTTCCGTATAGAGCTTCCGTGAGTGCAGTGAATAGAGACTCCATCGGTTATCCTTTTCCGTTGGAATTAGGTTTCAAACCTTTCGATTGCAGGAAAGCATCAATCTCTTTTTCCGGAAAATATCCTTCATGACGCATAAGCTCTTTGTCGTTTGCATCAAGAAAGACTTGCGTGGGTATCAAGCGGATATTATAGTCTTTTGCAAAATGCACTTGTTCTTCTTTCCATACATCGTAAAATACTATCTTGATTTGACTGCCGTATTTTTCTTCAACGGCCTTCATCACTTTTTGCATAGCTTTGCAGGGAATACAATTTATCGATCCGAGTTCAACGAATATGATGAGCGGGTTGGCAATTGTTGCGCTGGTATCCTTCGTTACAGAAGTTGGTTTTGTTTTCTTAGTGGTTTTCATTGATTGTGCAAATGCCGCTGAACCAAAAGCGATGCTTAGAATCAGAAATAATACTATTTGTCTTTTCATGTGTGTGCTCCACTCAACCAAGAAAGGAGTTGTTCGTCTTTAGGAATTGAACCTGAACTCTTCACAGCGCCATCGATGACTAAACCAGGAGTAGAGAGAATGCCGAATTTCATAATTTCCTGCAGATCTGTCACTTTTTCGATTTCCAAATTAAGTCGATGCTTATCATTCAACGACCGGACTTTTTGTTCAAGTGTTTTGCATTTCGCACAACCTGAACCGAGTATTTGAACTTTCATTTGTAGATTCCTACCGTTTAATTAATATACAAGGTTAAATACATACCCTACGATGATAATACCTATTGCAACTACGCCAACAAAAATGAATATCAATGGTAATTTCAAAACTTTCCGTAATATAATTGTTTCAGGCAGTGAGAGACCAATGACCGACATCATAAAGGCAAGCGTTGTGCCAAGCGATGCACCTTTTTCAAGCAATGCATGTACGACAGGAATGATACCGGCAGCATTCGAGTAGAGTGGAACACCAATGAGGACAGCGATGGGAACTGACCACCATGCGGACTTGCCCATAAGACTTGCCATGAAATTCTCCGGCACATATCCATGAATACCTGCTCCGACACCAATACCAACAAGAAGATATGGCCATACCTTTCCAACAATATCTTTTACTGCGTCATATCCCGAGTGCATATGGTCACGGAATGTTTGCACGGTTTCTTCCGGTGAAGCAGCATTGGAATGGATTTGATAGACCCAATCTTCAACGAAATGTTCAACTTTCAATCTGCCAATGACGTAACCGGAAGTGATGGCGATGAGCAATCCAGTGCTCACATAGAGCAAAGCTGTCTGCCAACCGAATAAACCGAATAACAAAACGACGGCCACTTCATTGATCATTGGCGCTGCAATGAGGAAAGAGAATGTGACACCAATAGGGATTCCCGACTCCACGAAACCAATGAAGAGTGGGATTGCTGAACATGAGCAAAACGGAGTGACAATACCGAGCATGCTTGCAAGAACATTGCCTGTAAAGAGAGATTTTCCGCCTAACATTTTACGAGTGCGTTCCGGGGAAAAGTAAGTCCGCACAATTCCGACTGCAAATACCACCAGTGTAAGAAGCAGTAACACTTTCGGCGCTTCAAAGACAAAGAAGCGAACTGCTTCCGTCAATCGTTCGCCTTGGACTAATCCTGTCACAGAAATAAATGCGTCTGCAAGAGGCTGCAAGGCCGTATACAGAGCAATCCAGAATATCAAAAGAATCGTTGCTGTACTAAACGGATATTGTCCGATCAACTTCTTCATTATGCGCTCCGGTGCTCTATGAGAATCTCTTTGAGTTTTTCGACGGTCGGCACAAAACCTGCTATGGCAATCTTTTCGTCTATCACGAGGCCGGGTGTACACATAATTCCATAGGAAGCTATCTTTTGGTAATCCTCAACCTTCTCGACAGCCGCATCCATTTTTAATTCCTGCAAGGCTTCGATGGTTCGTTTCTCAAGCATCTTGCAGTTCATACATCCGGACCCTAACACTTTAATAATCATATCCTTTCCTTTCGCAGGTTAGATTTTGCAGATCTTTTTACGATTCACTCGATGAAGCTTTACTGCATCTTCCTGAATTGACTCATCATCGTCGAACGATTTTTTGATAAGTCCAATTAATGAGCGAATGAATCCGCGTTCCGATTTATCATTCAGTCGAAAATTCACCCATTTGCCGTCTTTGGTGTCTAACAACAAACCAGCATTTCTAAGGATTGTCAAATGTTTTGACACAGTCGAATTGGAAAGATCGAGCACCTCTCGAATCTCGCACATACATAATTCTCGTTCAGCAAGCATCTTAACGATACGGATGCGATTGGGGTCGCTCAGAGCTTTAAAGATATTGACATAGTCACGTTTCATGGTTACTCCTTCATTTCGTCAACTATCGAAATATAACAATCATCTTATCCACATGCAAGCACGAACTTAAACATATTTCTGAGAGAAACGCAGGTGATGGTAATGAACGAGAATAATACAATAATCGTTTGCATTATTACGAAGTGAGTATATTTTAGCAACTACAACCATAGAGAGGTATGAAAATAAACGATAGCGGAATGCCGGAAGAAACTTACTGGAATAGTCTGTTTAATATTCCGCTTATAATAAAATGGCTGGACTTAAAAAACGTTTTCGGTACTATTGTAGAAGTTGGCTGTGGATATGGCACTTTCACTTCACCGATATTATTTTGTGATATCCGGTCATCAAAAACATTTACTATGGCGTTCGCTTCATCCAATGATCGAGCAAAACCGCAATATGATAATGCAATATTCATTTTGAATTTCCTTTTTCTGATTGAATAGATTGTTGATAGAATGTCAAGAAATCCTTTTTTATTTCATCTCGTACTCTTCGGAATACTGATAGAATCTCGTCTTCTGAACCGGAGGCATTTGCTGGATCATCAAATCCAATATGCAATCGATGGGCAACTTTTCCTGTAAAGAACGGACACGTTTCTTTCGCATGGTCACACACTGTAATGACGTAATCAAAAGATTCGACAAGGAATTGATCAACAAGCTTTGTGGTTTGAGATGAGATATCGATACCAATCTCCTTCATTACTTGAATGGCTATGGGATGAACTGAATTAGCAGGCTTTATCCCTGCCGAATAAACTTCTAGCGAGGGATCAAACGATTTCAGAAATCCTTCCGCCATTTGACTTCGACTCGAATTACCTGTGCAGAGAATGAGAATTCGTTTTTTCATAATATTACTTTTCCTTTGCTCTCCATGTTACTGTGTATTCAGTGCCTTCAGGTAGTTGAAGTTTCGGATCATCAAGAACCCAGCTACCTTTCAACCCAAGTTCACGAGAAGTAAGTTCAAAATGGCACATCGCAATACCCATATCAACGCGTTGTAAATCAGCAAGTCTCAGAATGTTAAATATCATTGTTCCTTTGCCGTACCCTTTTGTTCGTTGAAGATAAAAATGCCATGCATCATTGATTCGAACGATATGCCAGGGTTGCTTATTGGAAGCCGAGGGAGCCCATCGGACCATTTCGATAGGTTCAGCATATTTACCGACAGTATCCCTTGACAGTGAATTATTGAATGATTCTTCAAAGAATAGTTGTCCTGCTGGCAAACGGCGCGCACCACTCATGTATTTCCTAATCTGTCCGTTTCTTCCCTTCTTCTCTTCATCATATCCGATAGAAACAACAGCAGGAATTGTTTCCTTTTCACGCAGAGATATTTTCTTTGCAAAACTACTTTTCGTAAAGGAACCGCCAAGCCAGCATGTTCCTAAACCAATCTCCGTTGCTTTGAGAATAATGTTTTCAAGAAGATACCCATAATCTTCGAGGTTCTTCGGCCCTTGCTCAAGTGCACCAATAATAAATCCGGCGGGGTTGTTGATAAAGCCGTAAGTGCCAAGTCCTTTCAAAGATTGTCTGTCATCCTGATTGGCTGCAACAAGTTCAAACCGTGTATTTGTACCGAATGGACCGATCTGCTGCGTGTCTAAGAACTCCCTCAATACTTGTTGATGAATTTCCTGTACCGATTCATCGTTGTAAGATCGGCAAGAATATCTTTGTCTGATGATTTCTTGAATAGTCTGATTCATTCTGTTTTAATCTTTACATTCCGCAGTTGATCTTTTTTGAAAAAGCCTTTTATGGCTTTTCTGCATACACGGTGACACTGAATATACCAACATGACTTTTCTTGTAATCCCTCAATTGATCAATTGTAAGAAATTTAGCAAGAATTTCATTTGAAATTTCAATCTTGCGGTCTTTTTGAACGACAATATTTGTAAAACCGGCTTTTTTGATTAGGTGCAAATATTCTTCTTTTTGAACTGCACCGGAGATACATCCAGCATATAAAGTTGCCTCTTTGCGCAAATCATCCGGAAGTTCACCCTGTAGAACGATATCAGAAATACTGAAATGTCCACCACTTTTAATGATGCGAAATGTTTCGGCAAATGCTTTCTGCTTGTCTGGCACAAGGTTCATAACACAGTTGCTCACAACGACATCTGCCGTGTTGTCTTCGACTGGCATATTATCGATATCGCCGAGACGAAATTTTACATTCTTGAATCCGAGTTTTGCCGCATTTGCTTTTGCCTTGTCAATCATTGCCTCCGTCATATCGATCCCGATGACCCTACCGGTCTCACCAACAATAGAGCGTGCAATAAAGCAATCATTTCCTGCGCCCGAACCAAGATCGACGACGGTGTCACCCGTTTTGATCTGAGCAAATTCTGTCGGCAACCCGCACCCCAATGCAAGGTCGGCATCAGCTACATATCCGGGAAGTTTTGTATAGTCTTCCGACATAACTGAAAACTCAACATTCGAACACCCGCATCCGCTTCCGCAGCAGGAAGATTGGTTCTGTTGTTTTGATTGTTTAGCGATGGCTTCGTATTTCTCTTTTACCATCTCTTTGATTTCTTGTTCAGTATTCATAATAGTTCTCCTATAAATATTTATCGTAATAATACGATAGACAAGTGCAAAAAATTTTCAACAACACGATTTTATATCAGTCATAAATTGTGCAAGAAGTTGTTTTGCTTCCTGCCATGATTTTTTATTGATGCAATAGCATACTTTTGGACCATCAATCGTGCCTTTAATAAGGCCGACTTGTTTCAATTCAGCAAGATGTTGGGAAATAGTCGCTTGTGACAATGGAAGCTCGTCCACAATATCCCCGCATATACAGACATCTTTCGCTGCAAGAAATTGTAGGATCGCAATGCGTGCTGGATGACTTAACGCCTTTGCCAAATCAGCCAGCCGATTCTGATTACTGCTAAAATTTTCTTTCTTCGATGTACCCATAATTCTTATATCGTAATAATACGATAGAAGTTTCAAAAAAGCAATAGTCCTAAGAAAAAATATTTAGAGATAAATAAACATCCTCGCCGCAAGCGTCGGGGTATTGAACCCGAAAGAGAAAAAAAACTCCGGCCTCCCTGAGATAATAATCCAGAACCGGAAGGCCGGAGATATGTGATCCATCCATCATTCCCACCGTGCGAGAGAGAATAGATGAAAACCCATTTTTTAATATAAATAAAATCGATGTCAGGACTTCCGTCTTGACATTGCAGCATTGAGATTTAAGAAATTAGAAAATTATTGCGTCAGGAGATAACTCCTGACGCCACCGCAAATTATTAATCCATAATTTTTCTAAGAAATGCCGGACGTTCTGTATCAGACTTATCAATCTTTTCGCGCATTCCTACTTCGCGAAGCGGTGTGTTTGGAATTTCCACACCGCGCCGGGCATACGTTGGTACATCGAACCGTTGAAGTTCGGTGGGACCAACGGGCACATGATCAATCAGTTTTGCAGCTGGCTTTGCGGGCCGTTGTATTGCTGCCGCGCGTTTGTTGAATCCCGTAGCGATGACGGTCACCATAATATCTTCAGTCATATTTTCATCAATCACTGTCCCGAGTATTACGTTTGCCTCTTCGCCAGCTGCCTCATGAATAACCTTTGTCGCTTCATCCACTTCTGTAAGGCTGAGTTCTTTTCCGCCTGTGATGTTAATTAGAATCCCCTGTGCGCCGGCTATAGAAACGCCTTCGAGCAGCGGACTGGAAATTGCCATTTGTGCGGCTTCGGTTGCACGATTATCGCCAGTAGCGATTCCGGTACCCATTAACGCATCACCCATTTCCTTCATAATCGTGCGGACATCGGCGAAGTCCACATTGATATAACCAGGAACAGTGATAACTTCCGAGATTCCGCGTGTAGCATTATAGAGCACTTGATTTGCAATCTCGAATGCTTCCATAATTGGAGTGCGGCGGTCAATGAGATCAAGAAGTTTCTGGTTTGGAATGACTATGAGCGTATCGACATTCTTCTTCAGCTCTTCAATTCCTTCTACGGCTTGTTCGTTTCGCTTTTTCCCCTCACTATTAAATGGTTTAGTAACGATACCGACCACAAGCGCGCCAACGCTTTTTGCAATATTTGCTACTAATGGTGCACCGCCGGTTCCAGTGCCGCCGCCCATACCTGCGGTTATAAAGACCATATCGCAACCACTCAATGATTGGGCAATCTCTTCTCTGTCCTCTTCAACAGCACGGAAGCCGACGCTGGGATCAGAGCCCGCTCCAAGTCCGCGCGTGAGATTTTTTCCAATTTGAAGTTTGTGCTCGGCTTTGCTGCGTTCCAATGCTTGAAGATCCGTATTGATAGAAACAAAGTCGACACCGGTAAGTCCTTTGTGGATCATGCTATTGACGGCATTGCCTCCGCCTCCGCCAACGCCAATGACACGAATTTTTGCTCCTCGACCAGATGGTATATCAAGTTCGATAGGCACGGTATATTCTCCTTTTTATTTGTGATTTGGTTTGTTTAATAAATTCATGCTCGTCATTTAAGATTTAGTCTATTTGCAATCAGTATCAAAGTAAAAAGTATTTAGTATCTATTTTTCAAGGCTTCGTTTTAATCCGATAAGCATCAACACTATTAATCTCCTAAAATCATGCATATTGGGTTATCCTGCTTTTTTCTGTTACTTGCTTTATACTTACTACTTTTTACTTCTTACTTTCAGCTTGCTTTTCGCTTACAATTCATCAAACCACGATTTCATTTTTTGGAAAATCGTTTTTCCTTTTCCATCTTGAATAACGGCTTTAACTCCAGACCGGTCGCGGTTTTTTAACTCGTGCATCACTAATCCAACACCGGTTGCATAAATAGGATTCTCAATTTCCCGCACGAGTCCTGAACTAAAACCACCTGGAATGCCAATCTTCACTGGCATACCAAGCACTTCTTTGGCAAGGTCAGCGGTCCCTTTGATAAGTGAGCCGCCGCCTGTAAGCACGACGCCGGCGGAAAGATGTTTGGAATAGCCGGAACGTTTAATCTCCATCGCGGTAAATTCCAGAATCTCTTCCATCCGCGGTTGTATTACTTTACACAAAAGTCGCTTGTCAATATCTATAGGCGCGCGACCGCCGATGCCAGGAAGCTGAATCGGCTGGTTATCTACAATTGCCGGTTCGTAGGTGAAACCGTACTCGACTTTCGTTCTTTCCGCTTGATCTGTCAGAATGCCAAAGCCTTTGCGAATATCATCCGTTACTTTTTTACCGGCAATACCGATTACAGCAGTGTGACGGATAGTGCGCTCTTCAAATACAGCAAGATCAGTAGTGCCACCGCCTATATCCAGCAATGCCACGCCGACTTCCTTTTCTTCATCATCCAGTACTGCATAACTTGATGCAAGCGGTTCAAGTACCATATCGTTTACGTGTAAACCGGCACGTTGAACACACTTATAAATATTTTGTGCTGCTGTAACAAGTCCGGTGATGATATGAACAACTGCTTCCATCCGCACGCCGGACATACCAACCGGATCATAAATTCCATCTTGTCCATCAACAATAAACTGTTGGGGGATAACGTGAATAATTTTTCTGTCGAGCGGAAGCGCGACACGTTTCGTGTCTTCAATCAGCCGGTCAACATCTTCCTGCGTGATTTCATTCTCCGGCCTGCTGATACTAATAACACCGCGACTCTGAAAGCTTTGGATGTGATCACCAGCGATTCCAACCGTTACGGTTGTGATCTTCACGCCCGATTGTTGTTCTGCATCCTGCACTGCTGCTTGAATGGAGCGAACAGTTTTTTCAATGTTCGTCACAACACCGCGTGTCAATCCTTCTGATGCGCTTTTACCGATGCCGAGAATTTTCAGTTTGCCTGGATAATTATCATCCGGCGATGCGACAATTGCGCATACTTTAGTTGTGCCAATATCTAAACCAACCGCAATATCCTGTTCCATTTTACTTCCTTATAGTCTATAGTTCTTCCATCAGAGCTTTGCCGCTACAGGCTTTTAGTCGCCGATGGTTCTGGTTTCCAACACGCTACAATCTGATCTTGATAGCGCAAATCTACATATTGCAACAATTGTGTACCACGTGTACGCACTACATTGTTCCAAAAAGTTTCTAATCGCACAAGTTTGCTCGGTATTTCGCCGCGCCCGAAGATGATAGGCACGCCACCTTCTGTAGAATAAATGACAATGTCTCCACCATTGCGCACTTGCACCTCTGAAATATTATGATACATCGGGCGATTCACTGTCTTCATTGCGGCAAGCAGTTGTAATACTTCAATTACATCCGGCTGTTTAATGATTGAACCTAATACCATCGGTTCACTTTCCGAAATTCCGCTGATCATTGGCATATCAAATAGCCTGTGTGATATACTCCTTGGAAGCACTGTACCATTTTCATCCAAATACATTGTCTCAGGGCGATTCACAATTGCGATTGGAATACGCTCCATGATCTGAATGTGGATGGAATTGGGGAGATTACGTTCTACCACTGCATCTTTTATATAATAATGACTCATTACATTCCGTTGAATGGCTGTTAAATCAATTTTATACAAAAGTGTATTCATCTGTATTTGTGTAAGTTGAATAATCTCATTTTCCCCGACAATTCGATTGCCATCGATTTTAATTTGTTTTATTCTCAAACTTGATTTCCAGGCATTCGCGCCAAACACAAGACAAATCGCAATGGCAATGAGCACTAACGCGCTAGCGGTTTTAGATTTCATTTCGCTCATGCCGCTTCCTTTGCGAAGTTCGAAAACCCGACCATCTTTACTTCTAGTTCTAACATCAAACCAGAATTTTGATATACAGTGCGCTTAACTAAATCTATTAGTTTCACTATATCCACTGCTTTTGCATTGTCAAGATTGACAATGAAGTTGGCATGCTTTTCTGAAACCTGCGCATCGCCTACACGTTTGCCTTTGAGTCCGGCTTGCTCAATTAATTTTGCTGCAAATGTGTTCGGCGGATTCTTGAACATGCTACCGAGATTTGGATATTCCAACGGCTGTGTTTCATTTCGCCTTAAGATGAACTCACGCCGCACCGCTGAAAGTTTTTCCTTGTCTCCATGTTCTAATTGGAAAGATGCACCCAATACAACATCATCGGTAAACCGAGAGTGACGGTATGTAAAAGATCCTTCATCTTTTCGAATTCTCTTCACAATACCGTCATGAATAGTTTCTACTTCTATTAAATGATCTGCAATTTCTCCGCCGTGAGCACCGGCATTCATTACCACTGCGCCACCGATCGTACCTGGAATTCCGGCAAGCATTTCTACGCCAGCAAGTTCGTTCTGGATACAAAAATCCACAAACTTGGTCAGTCGTACGCCAGCATCAGCGAATACTAAATTGTTATCCATGCGTATGCCTGAGAGCGAATTTTCAATATTGATAACAGCGCCACGAATTCCTTCATCACTCACAAGTACATTGCTGCCGCGCCCAATCATCAACCATGAATAATTATGAACACGGAAATATTCAATAACAGAAATCAAATCCTCTTTGTCCGCCGGTTCGATATAGAAATCAGCAGGCCCGCCAACCTTCATCCAAGTGTACTTCGCCATGGGAACATCAACAACGATGTTTCCTCGAAGAAATTTTTGTATGTCGGTTAATGAAATCATTTAGACGAATATTGTTTTAAGAATTCTTCACCGTATTTCCAGATATCACCAGCACCCATCGTGATGACGATATCACCAGACTTGACGATGGTTTTAAGAAACGCAGGAACTTGTTTTTTATCTGGAACGTAATGAACATCCTTGTGGCCAAACTGCTTTGCAGCATTTACAATTAACTCGCCGGTAATACCTTGAATTGGTTCTTCGCGTGCCGGATATATATCCGTTACAACGAGCACATCAGACAATAGAAATGACTTGCCAAAGTCTTCGTAGAAATCTCGTGTGCGGCTGTACAGATGCGGCTGAAATACGCACACGACACGACGACGCCAACCAGCTTTTACACCTGAAAGTGTTGCCCTGCATTCGGTCGGATGATGTGCGTAATCGTCATAAACCGCAATATCGTTTATTTCGCCTTTCTTTTCCCATCTGCGGTATACGCCGGCGAATTTCTCAATGCCTGATTTAATTTTTTCAAATGGAACACCAAGCTCTAATCCGACAGCAATAGCACCAAGCGAATTCTGCACGTTATGCTTACCCGGCACTTGAAGTTTAATCGTACCAAGTTCTTTATCGCCTCGAATTATTGTATACGTTGTGCTATTGTCTTTATGCCGGATTTCAACTGCTTGTACATCTGCCTGCGGATTAAGGCCATATGTTATTATTTTTTTCTTGTTAAGATTCGGCATTATGTCCAAAAGCGCCGGCTCATCAAGACAAAGGATAACGAATCCGTAAAAAGGTACTTTATTGGCAAATTGAATAAATGCGCTCTTGATGTCTTCTAAATCTCGATAGCAATCAAGATGGTCGGTTTCCAGCGTTGTCGGTACAGCAATTGTCGGTGAGATAGATAAAAACGACCGATCAAACTCATCTGCTTCTACAACAATAAATTCTCCGCGTCCAAGACGAGCATTTGTTCCGCCAAGCCCGCTTAATTTTCCGCCGACAATAACAGTCGGATCAAGTCCGCCTTCCATCAGAACAAGACTTGTCATTGATGTCGTTGTCGTTTTTCCATGTGTACCCGCGATGCCAATACCGTACTTCAACCGCATTACTTCTGCAAGCATTTCTGCTCGTCGCACAATTGGAATCTTTCGCCGCTGTGCTTCAAGAATTTCTGGATTGTCCGGTTGTACTGCGGATGAATAAACAACAGTGTCAACATCGTTTGCGATATTGCTTGAGCGATGTCCTTCAAAAATTATCGCGCCAAGATTTTTAAGGCGTTCAGTGACTTCAGACAATGCACGGTCAGACCCACTGACTTTAAATCCTTGATCGAGAAGAATCTCAGCGATGCCGCTCATACCAATGCCGCCGATACCGATAAAATGTAATTTCCTTATTGAACTAAACATCTAGCGTTCTTTCGTTAACCATTTTTGCTTGCATGATTAATTTGCCAATTCAAGAATTCGTTGTGCAATTTCTTTGCCTGCGTTTGGTTTTCCTATAGCAAGGCTCGCTTCGTTCATTTGCTGGCGGTTTTTATCATCTTTTATAATAGAATTAATCACATCTTTTAATTTCATCTTAACATCTCGGTCAGCTATCATAACTGAGGCGCCGGCATCTACCAGAGTCTGCGCATTGTACGTCTGATGATCCGCGGCGGCATGTGGATATGGAATTAATATCGATGCTTTACCAAGCCGAGTTAGTTCCGCCAACGTTGTAGCACCGGCACGACAAACTACTATATCAGCTGCTGCGTAAGCATATTCCATTTTATCAATGAATGTATTCATCCAGCAATTCTTCATCGTTGCCATTTCCTTTGCCACCGCCATATCAGTTTTGCCTGTCTGCCATATAAATTGAATGTTGGAATCAATAAAATCATTTACCAGCAACTTTGCTGCCTCATTGATGGAGGCGGCACCGAGACTTCCGCCAAATACAAACACTGTCTTTTTTAATGGATCAAGATTAAAAAACTTTATTCCATCTTCGCGCGATACAGTTCCGAGTACATTACGCGTTGGCGTACCTGCCAATTCTATATTGTCTTTCCGTTTCAACCAGCGGGCTGTAGTATCAAACGCGGTAAATATTCGCGTTGCTCTCGTTGACAGCATCCGTGTTGTAATTCCAGGAAAGCTGTTCGATTCGTGAACAACTGTTGGAATTCCAAGTAGCGATGCAATAAACAATACTGGCCCGCATACATAACCACCGGTTCCAATAACAATATCCGGTTGAAACCTTTTAATGAGAAAGAACGATTGCACTAGCGACACTAATACTTTTATCGGGAACAGCAGATTATCTATCCGCAAACTGCGATAGAACCCGCTAATCCAGATAAATGCCAGTAAATATCCTCGTTGAGGAACGACACGTGCTTCAATTTTTCCTTTTGTACCAACAAATAATAATTCTGCATTCGATCTCAGCTTTTTTATTTCATCTGCAATAGCAATTGCAGGAAATACATGCCCGCCGGTTCCTCCGGCTGCTATAAGAATTTTTGGTCTATCGTTCGACACACGTCAATACACTTTTCCGAGTCCAGTCTCTGACCCGAGTATTTCTGTATTTACTTTTTCTTTTTTCGCGGCTCGCGGATGTAAATCCGTATGCGCGGAAATGTTCAACAGCACACCTATGGAAAACGCCGACAACATAAGAGAAGAGCCACCATAGCTGATAAATGGCATAGGCAATCCGGTGGTCGGAAGAAGTCCGAGTGCTACGCTTGCATTTACCAGTGCGTACAATGTGATTGTGCTTGAGATTGCGATTGAAAGGAATCTTGCAAAATCGTCTTTTGCATGCTTTGCAATCCTAAATCCGCGCAACATAACAAATAAAAATGCGCCAAGCAGAAGTATCGTGCCGAGCAATCCGTACTCTTCACCAACAATTGAATAAACAAAATCGTTGTACGATTCCGGCAGGAATAAATCCCGCTGACGGCTTTCGCCTGGTCCGACGCCGAATAATCCTCCATTGCCAAAACCGATAATGCCCTGCCAGAGTTGATAATTTTGTTGTCCGTTCGGTGTCCCATGAACAAAGTGCATTATTCGCTCAAGTTGATAAGGACGTTTTAGCACATATGCCATAACGAGCACATAGATAGCAAACAAACAGACGGCAACGAAAATCATTCCCAAAAGGTGCATCATCTTAACATGTCCAACAAATAAGAGGATAATCGTCAACGCAAATAACATCACACCGGTGCTCAGATTCGGTTGTGCTAACACCAATCCGGTTACAACACCAATCCAAATGATAATGGGAAGAAACCCTCTCTTAAAATCTTTTAAAAGTTCACCTTTCGTAGCCATCAGCAAACTTATATGGAATAAAAGCGCAAACTTTGCAAACTCAGACGGCTGAAATCCTAATCCGCCAAAACGCAGCCAACGCACAGCACCTTTGGTTTCACCGCCAAGCACAAATGTCACAGCCAGAAAGAGTACAGCAATGATAAGCACCGGCTTTGTAAATTTTTTATAAGCACCATAAGGAATACTTAAACCTACAAATAATGCAGCAATACTTAACAAAATTTTTATCGCATGCAGATCAAGGTAATGACTCTGTGTGTCGAAGCGTTTGAATGACCACTCTGCGGATGCGCTGTATACTACACCGAGGCTGGTAACCATTAGTCCAAGTACGACGATAAGTAGCCAGATGTCAATATGATTGCGTTGTACCTTAAGCATTTATAATTTATTCACCAGTCCTTTAAACACTTCGCCGCGGTGTTCGTAATTCTTAAACCAATCGAACGAAGCACAAGCTGGAGAAAGCAGAACCACGTCTCCCGGTTGTGCAAGAAAGCGGGCTATATCAACAGCTTCCTCCATCGAAGATGCTTTTGTAATCACTGTCGCACCTTTGAAGGACTGTTCGACAATATCTGCTGATTCACCGATGGCGACAATTGCTTTTACCTGTTTGCGCACAAGTTCTGTTAATTTGGAATAATCATTTCCTTTATCGCGCCCACCTAAGAACAGCACAATTGGTTCTTTAAATGACTGTAAAGCGAACCAAACAGAATCGACGTTAGTTGCTTTTGAATCGTTATAGTAACTAACTTCGTTGAGTTTACGAACAAACTCAAGGCGATGCTCTACGCCTTCAAATGTCTTTAACGTAGATTGAATCAATGTTGTATCAACCCCAAGCAATTGTCCGACAAGGACTGCCGCCATCGAATTGTAAAGATTATGCATACCCTTGATAAATATCTGATTGATATCAATGATTTCGATTCTGGTTCCGCCGATGGAGGTAATGAGTTTGCCATCTTCAATGAACGCTCCTTCATTCAACTTCTTTTGTTCGCTTAAACCAATCTTGCGACACTGTGCTTGATGGATTATTTTATTAGTCCATTCGTCATCTGTATTATAGATAAGTATATCGTCGGTTTGTTGATTTTTGAACACGCGCGCTTTCGAAGCAGAGTACTTCTCCATAGAGTGGTCATATCGGTCCATGTGATCCGGCGTGATGTTGAGCAAGACAGAAATCTTTGGCCGGAATTTGTCTATGTGGTCTAATTGAAAACTGCTCACTTCCAGAACAGCAATATCTGTCTCAGCCAATTCCAGAACGATAGATGAGAATGCCGTTCCAATGTTACCAGCAACAACGTGTTTCTTCGTTGCATCGTTCAGTATCCTTCCCGTTAATGTTGTGGTTGTTGTCTTTCCGTTACTGCCGGTGATTGCCACAACAGGCGCCCGGCAGAACCAACTACCAACTTCAAGTTCACTAACGACTTTGATATTTCGCTTCTGTGCTTCAAGAACTACCGGCGCATTACTAGGAACGCCAGGACTGATGACCATCAACTCACATTCATAAACACGATTGCTGTGCTTACCAACTTCATACTCAATTTTTTCTGATTGAAGATTGAGAATAGAGGATTGGAGCTTATCTGCAACAGCCGAATCGCTGACAAATACATTTGCATTTTGAGACTTTAATAGCTTTGCCACTGCTACACCGCTGCGCACCGCGCCAATAACAGAAACCTTTTTATTATGGAGAAGATTGATATCCATTACGACAATTACCGCACCTTAAACGTTGCAAGACTTAAAATCATTAATAGAATTGCGATGATATAAAATCGCGTAACAATTTTTGGTTCCGGCCAGCCAAGCATTTCAAAATGATGATGAATTGGTGCCATTTTAAACACACGTTTACCCTCGCCGTATCGTTTCTTAGTATATTTGAAATACATTCGCTGAATAATAACAGATACAGTCTCCATCAAAAAAACACCTCCGAGAGTTGGCAAGAGCAATTCTTTCTTTATCAAAACACACATTGCGCCAATAATACCGCCGAGTGCCAGCGAGCCAGTATCACCCATAAATACCTGCGCCGGATGCGAGTTGAACCAAAGAAATCCAAGTGCCGCCCCGCTGATTGCTGCACAATAAATGGCAAGCTCACCATTGCCGCGCAGAAATGGAATCGTCAGGTACTGGCTCCATACCGCATGTCCGGAAACATAAGTGATAATAGCAAGCGTCCCGCTAACTATTCCGACAGTTCCTATGGCGAGACCGTCAAGGCCATCTGTTAGATTCACTGCATTCGATGTGGCTGTAATAATGAATATTACAACCGGAATGTAGAACACGCCTAAATTCCACTCTAAGTTTTTCATGAACGGCACTGTTGTACTTGATTTGAATGGCACAAGCGTTTGATCAATCCATTGGGGAAAGAAGTAAATAACACTGCCAACTACTAAGCCGACGAACACTTGTCCGGCTATTTTATATTTGCCGATTAGGCCTTTGGGTTTCTTTCGGACGACTTTGAGGAAGTCATCTAAAAATCCGACCGCACCAAGCGCTACAGTAACAAACAAAATGAGCAAGATGTACCCGTTCTTCAAATCTGTCCAGAGCAGCGCCGGGATAATAATTGATAAGAGTACAATCAATCCGCCCATTGTTGGTGTGCCTGCTTTTGCCAAATGCGATTTGGGCGCTTCAAGTTTTGCCGACTCGCCGATTTGATAAACACGAAGCTTACGAATAATCTTTGGACCGAGCCAGAAGGAAATAATTAACGCCGTAATTGCAGCCGCACCTGCGCGGAATGTAATGTAGCGGAATATTCCAAAGCCGGGAACGTTGAACGTTTTATGCAGATATGAGAAGAGATAGAACAGCATGTATTAGATTCCTACCTTTGATGAAAGCTGCTCATCGAGATTCATAACAATTTCTTCCATCTTCATTCCGCGCGATCCTTTGACAAGCACTATATCGCCATCAGCCAGTGTGTGCATTAAATATTCTGTGAGTGCAGATTTATTTTCAAAATGCGCCTTAGTTTCAACCGAAGCAGTGTCATTGATAAATTTTGAAAGCGGTCCGAATGTTAGAAGAATATCAACACCGCATCGTGCTGTATTCTTTCCAATTTGCCGGTGAAACTCTTCTGCTTGCTCGCCGAGTTCTAACATGTCGGCGAGAACCGCAATTTTCTTTCCCGTCGTTTTCATTGCTTGCAAAGTTGTCAATGCTGCAAGTGTGGAATCGGGGTTTGCATTGTACGTGTCATTTAAAACCGTTACCCGAGAAATGTGTTGCAGTTGCATTCGTTTGCTGGCAGACTGGAACGATGCAAGTGATTTCTGAATATCTGCCGGTGGCACATTCATCTTTAGACCTACCGAGGCAGCAGCAAGGGCGTTCTTTGCATTGTGTTCTCCGGGAATTCCTACAGTGATATCGAACGCCTTCTTGCCTTTCGGCTTTACATGCAGCAATGCTTGCGCATTGGTATTAAATGATTTAATTGTGCCTGTGATGGAAACTCTGCGGAAATAGAATCCAAAACTCACTATTTTTTTGTTTTTTTTGGATAAACGAACGAGATGCTTATCGTCTGCATTGACAAAGATTATGCCGTGATGCTTTGCTATCCAAACGAACAATTCTCCTTCCGATTTGGCAACGCCTTCCAGCGAACCAAAGAATTCCAAATGTTCTCTGCCGATATTTGTCAGCAACCCATGCGTTGGTTCTAAAATAGAGCACAAGTAATCAATTTCACGGGGGTGATTCGTGCCGATCTCAACAATCGCAATCTCGTGTTTCTTTTCTAATAGGAAGAGTGTTTGCGGTACACCAATATGGTTATTTAGATTTCCCTCTGTGCAGAGTACGTTGTATTTAGTTCCAAGTACATCCCGGATCATTTCCTTTGTTGTTGTTTTGCCGTTTGATCCGCCTATGGCAATAACAGGAATGTCAAACTTACGGCGATACAGGTTGGCAAGTTTTCCTAGCGCCTGAATCGTGTTTTCGACAATAAGACGTGGAATATTTATGCTGACCATCATCGAAACGTTTACTTCTGCCCAGCGATGTTCAACAATGATGCAGACTGCGCCTGCTTCGATTGCTTTAGAAATAAAGTTATGTCCATCAAACTGATCGCCACGAATAGCTACAAATAAATCGCCTGCTTTAACTGTGCGTGAATCTATGGAGATGCCTGTGACTTTTAAATTCTTCAACCCATCAAAACCTATCGCTTTGAAATGCGGTATTGCTAATATGTCGGACTTTATCAATTTCATTATAGAAGATTTTCTACAACTTCTCGGTCGCTAAAATGTGTTTTCTCTTTACCTATTATTTGATAATCTTCATGCCCTTTGCCTGCTATAAGGACAACATCACCGCGTTGTGCACACTTGATTGCACGTTCAATTGCTGTATGTCGATCTACTTCGCGCAAAACGTTTGCGTGGCGGGTAATACCCCGCATAATATCATTGATAATTGTCTCCGGCTCTTCTGTTCGCGGATTGTCAGATGTCACAATGACAATATCGCTATAGTCGCCTGCAATACGTCCCATTATTGGGCGTTTAGTTTTATCGCGATCACCGCCAGCACCAAATACTGTAATGATGCGCCCATGGTTTTCTTTTGGTAAAACATCGTGGATAGTTTTTAAACAATTTTCAAGCGCATCCGGGGTATGTGCGTAATCGACGATAGCCGTCCATCCGGCAGGAGAAGTTATACGTTCAAACCTGCCACGTACATTTTTTAAGTTCTTAATACCTGTAAGAATCTGTTCTTGCTGAAGCCCGAGCGCAAGACCTGTTGCGTAAGCTGCCAGAACATTATATACGTTAAATGTGCCAATGAGCGGAGTCGAAACCGTACATTCTTCTTGACCATTGCTGACAATAAATGTTGTTCCATTTATACTGAGCTGGATTTCCTTTGCGAATATATTTGCAGTTGAGTTAATGCCGTATGAAATTTTTTTCGTATCAATGGAACCGAGAAGTTGAATTCCCCATTGATCATCATGATTGATAACTGCGTAACACGATGGTTTCAAGTGCGTAAATAATATTTTCTTCGCCTCAAAATAATTTTCCATCGTAACGTGATAATCAAGATGATCCTGCGTTAAGTTGGTGAAGACGGCGACGTCGAAATCTAATCCATAAACACGGCGTTGATCCAGCGCATGCGATGATACTTCCATTGAAACAGAGGTGCAATTGTTTTCTACCATTGATGCGAATAGTTCGTTTAACTCTAAGGATTCGGGCGTTGTGTGTGTTGCTGGAATGATTTGCTCACCAATCTGGTATTCTATAGTTCCTACTAATCCAACCTTTTCTCCATCCGTTTCCAAAATCGCTTTAACCAAATGCGATGTGGTAGTTTTTCCATTGGTCCCTGTAATGCCAACAAACTTTAATTTTTTCGATGGATGACTAAAAAAATTTGCAGACATTATAGCAAGTGCTTTGCGAGAATCCGGCACAACGACCTTAATGACGCCTGCATGCATACACAATGGATCTGGTAGAACCCCATCATCTTGGAGCACGACAACCTTTGCGCCTTGATTAATAGCGCTTTGAATAAATATATGTCCATCACTCGCCGTACCTTTGATTGCGACGAAGCAGTCACCCCTTTGAATTTTTCTCGAGTCGTACTGCACTTTGCCTATTTCAACCTCGTGTGTAACAACCATTTGGCCGTACATAGTCTGAAATAATTTGGAAACCGTTACATTTTCAAGAAGTTGAGAAAGACGCATTAGAAATCAAAAGCCTTTCGTTGGGATATAACATTTTCTAACTACTCATCGACAAGGAGTATAGCTCTTGTCAAGAAAATTACATTATCAATACAGCGATGCCTGCATTACACTTCGTGGTGAACATAGTAACACGATGCTTGAACCTGCTGTTGCACGTTCGCCCGCAGCTGGAATTTGCTGTGTCACAACACCAGATCCTTGCACCTTTATTTCAAATTCATCTGAAACAAGCCGATTCATCGCACGTCGGATGCTCATACCTCGTACGTCCGGCACGGCAATCATTCCGTCAGACGAAACAACAGGTTCACCGTTGAGGATGAGAGAGACAGCTTCACCTTTCTCGATTTTCTTTCCCGGTTCAGGTGTCTGTTTTATCACAATTGTTCCAATTCCAAATGTCTGGCAATTCAATTCGTAACTTGAAAGCATTTTCTTTGCTAGCGACGGCTGCAGCATACGAACATCGGGGACGGAGACTGTACCATTTATCGTAGGTTCTTGTGCAATTGCAGTACGTGAAAATTTATATGATGTCGTAATCACTCGCTCAGCAATTGAATGAAAAACCGGCCCGCTTGTACTGCCGCCGTAATAACTTTTCGCTCTTGGGTTGTCCATCATCACCAAGCATACAACTTGCGGATCTTCTACAGGGAAAAAGCCGACAAACGAGGCAGTATAGTTACTCTGCACATATTTGCCATTTAAATATTTTCTCGAGGTTCCAGTTTTACCGGCGATACGAACACCGTTAATGCGCGCCTCTTTTCCAGTGCCACGTTCGACAACTCCTTCAAACGCAGAGATTAATTCATCCTGAGTCCGCGTTGACATCACGCGTCTGATAGCTTGGGGTTTCTGCTCGGATATCATTTTTCCGTCGGCATTTTTGATTTTATCTATGACGTACGGTTTCATCAATATTCCTTTATTTGCCACGGCTGCATAGGCACATGCAATCTGAAGAGGCGTTACTCCGATTTCATATCCATAGGACATAGTCTGCAGTGTCGTACCCGACCAATCGTGATCGCTTGGCTTCTTGAGCACGCCACGCACTTCGCCAGGAAGATCAATTCCTGTTGTCATACCAAAACCAAAATCGCGCGCTTGACGATAAAGTTTTTCGCCGCCAATGAGTTTACCAACCTTTGCCAGTACAATATTGCTGGATAATTCAATGGCTTCCTGGAACGTGAGATTGCTATATTCATGCGAATCGCTAATCAGACGAAATTTATTTCCACCAAGGAAGACTTTCATTTTTCCGTGCTCGGCGTCGAAGAGCATTTCAGGAGTTACAAGATTATTTTCGTACGCTGCCGTCGCCGTTACGACTTTAAACACCGAGCCCGGTTCAAATACATCGCTCACTACTCTGTTTCGTGCAACAGCTACATCGAATGTACCAGCATCATTCGGATTTATGCACGGATAAATTGACAGTGCCAGTACCTCTCCTGTTTTGGGATTCAAAATGAGCGCACAACCGCCGTCGGCTCTATTTGCTTCAACGCCATGTTTTAATTCTTCATCAACGATGGCTTGATATGTTATATCAATTGTGAGATAAATATCTTTCCCGTTTATTGGTTCGCGGCGCGGATAATCCGCAGAAGGACGTACACGCCCTAAACCATCCCGCTGCATCACAACCGAACCGTTAACACCTTTCATCTCGTTGTCATATTGCAATTCGATTCCCGAAATGCCTTTATTATCAACATTCGTAAATCCAAGCAATGCGCCGGCAAGTTCATCGTAATGATATAATCGCTTTGGTTCGTTTATCATTACGATGCCGTCTAGTTTTGCCAACTCAACACGATGCGCAATTTCCGGTTTCACTCTGCGTTCAAGCCAGACAAATCGTTTATTGTTTTGATTTTGATCCGTATCACGTAATTTGTCTAAATAGAATGAGCGTGGTTTTCCGAAAATGCCTGCAAATGTTTCTGCCACATGCTCCTGATTGTCACCGATAATTTTGGGGTCAGCGGCAAAAGAAAGAAACATTGTGTTAGAAACAATTACATTACCGTTCCGATCGAAAATTTCTCCTCGCGTTGCAGGCAGAACAAATGAACGCTCATACTGCTTCCGTGCTAAGGTTTTATATATACTTGAATCGACTACTTGAATTTTTGCTAATCGAACAACAATTAGAGCAAAGAAAGCAAGGAAACACAATTTTAGGATAAGAAACTTTGACCGGGAAAGAGATGACAACTCTTTTTCTGAAACTATATTCTCTGTATCCCGATCTATCATTGCTTGTGTTCCATTTGTTGTTGTATAACTTCTTCCACTTCGTTAACTCTTTCAGGATCAATCTCAATCCACACTGGAAGCTGTCCGAGATTCCGCAATCCTAATTGGTCGTGTGCAATTTGTTGAATTCGTTCTAACCCAGATAGCCGGTTGATTTGTGCTTTTAGCAACTCTTGTTCATTCAATATTTGCTGATGCTTTGTTTGGAGTACATTAATTTGAACTATCAGATTCCCAACAGCCAAAATATTGCCAATGTACAATACGCTTGCCACTGCACCGCCAAGAAGAAGCAATACAATAGTAAATGGAGAAACCCTTCGTTTCTTTTGCTTTTTATTGCGTGGTGCTTGCGGGGCATTGATTGGCAATGCTTCATCATTTAATGAACTAGTTGTTCCGTTGTAAACCATATCCCTTGCTTCACGTATCTTCGGGATAGAAATTGGCGAAGTCGTCTGCTCGTACTTTGCCATCGCATTGGCTGCAAAAATTTCATTGATATTTTGTTTTTCATATTCCACGAACAGTGTTTTTCTTATAATTTCTCTGCAGCCCGAAGCTTTGCACTTCGTGAACGACGGTTAATTTTCATTTCTTCTTTTGACGCCGTTACAGGTTTTCGTGTTAATATCTTCAGCACCGGCTGAAGCGGCTTATCTGGAATAATTTTATTTCCTGAAGGAATCGACTGCGCCGATGCTGCACGAAAAGCATATTTAACCAACCGATCTTCTAATGAATGATAAGAGATGACAACGAGTCTTCCACTGGGCTTCAACAAATCAATACACTCATACAATGCTTGCCGAAGATTCTCTATTTCATTATTTACTTCAATACGAATTGCTTGAAAAACTCGCGCTAATGTTTTATTCAGAAATTGTCCACCAACAGTTCGCTCGACAAGGGCCGCAAGCTGGCCAGTGGTATCGATTGATTGTTCAACGCGTCGTTGCACAATCGCTTTTGCAATTCGGCGTGAATGCTTTTCTTCGCCGTACATCCATAGAATATCTACTAATGCTTGTTCGTCGTAATGGTTAATAATGTGCTTCGCATCCACTTGTTGATGACGATCCATACGCATATCAAGCAGTTCGTCCATTTGAAAACTAAATCCTTTTGTCGGTTCATCAATTTGATATGATGAAACACCAAGATCGAGCAATATGCCTTGAACTTGGTGTATACTATTTTGAGAAAGAACAGATTTAATATTTCTAAAATTTTCTCTTACAAAAATAGCGCGTTCTCCAAAACGCGCCAGGCGTTCACGCGCGGCTTCCAATGCATCGTCGTCAAGATCAATACCGATCAGCTTGCCGGACGGCATCAGCTGTTCAAGTATTGCTTCTGCATGGCCGCCGCCGCCGAGCGTTCCATCAACATAAAACCCGTTCCTTGCGGTAAGAAGGTTGAATAGAACCTCCTGCAAAAGAACGGGAGTATGATACGTGTTTGCCTCCAATGAAAGCCGATAAATTATTGCTGCGGCTTAAATACTTGCTCGGCAACAGTTTCGTATGTGTCTGGATGATTTCTCTGATACTCTTCATACACCGCAGGGTTCCAGATCTCCACTCGATCTAGTACGCCAAGAATTAATACTTCGTTTTTAATCCCGGCAAATTCCATAAGCTCTGGAGGAATTGTGATACGCGATTGTCCGTCGATCTTTGAATCATTTGCTCGCTCAAATAATGTGCGTGCATAAAAACGATGTTGTGCATCTAAAAATGAAAGGCCTCGCACAAATTGTTCTAATTTATTCCACTCATCTTGCGGATAGACATATAGACAACGTTCAAAACCACGTGTTACGACGAAATTTCCTTTCGCACTTGTTGCAAGATTGCTTCGCAGCTTTGCTGGAAGTGCCACACGCCCTTTTTCATCTACTGAATAAGAATATCTACCCTTAAATGATGACACCCCTACCTCATAATTTTCACAAATTTTCGCATAGAAAAACGGCTTCCCAATTTCCCCACTTTTCCCCACGTTGGAGATCAAATTTACTGAAATACCATTGAAAGTCAAGCAAAAATTAGAGTTTTTTAATTGACACGGTCAGAAGTGCTTTTATGGTTTCCTTAACCAGCTGGCTACTTTACTTTTACTCAGGTTTGAACTTCTAGAACTTCGATAATAGTTAAGTAATATTCCTTTGCAAGATCGGATTTAATCGTTGAGCAAAGAGTTTCGTTACTCTTACTGGCATTGGAACATCAAGAATATTTACAGTTTCCAGAAAAAATGTATTTGAAAAAGTGTTCAACGAAAAAGCTTTGAATTTATCCTTTCATTTCAATAGCTTGAAATAATTGAATTGTCGGCGGAATTTAAACTATGGACACAAACAGAAGAAATTTTTTAAAATCCACTGCCCTTGTAACCGGTGCCGCTATGATAACGAATAATCCGTATGAAGTTCTTGCCGAAAGTGTTCCTGACAGTTTCCGTTATGGAAAGATGAATTTGACATATCGTCCTTACACTTTAGAATTGAAACACGTTTTTACTATTGCAACCAATTCCCGTACAACGACGCCAATAGTATTGACAGAGATTGAATTCAACGGCATTGTTGGTTATGGCGAAGCATCGATGCCGCCGTATCTTGGCGAGACACATGAAAGCGTGCTGGCATTTCTCTCCAAGGTTGATTTTAGCAAGTATGATAATCCATTTGACCTTGAAAATATACTGAACGACATCGACAACATTGCGCAAGGAAATCCGGCAGCAAAGGCATCGGTGGATATTGCTCTACACGACCTTGTCGGCAAGATAATGAGCCAACCGTGGTATAATATTTGGGGATATGATAAGAATAAAACGCCGTTTACTTCTTTTACTATCGGTATCGATACCCCGGAGGTGGTGCGGCAAAAAACAAGAGAAGCTGAAGAATTTAAAGTGTTAAAAGTAAAACTTGGCCGCGACACTGACAAAGAAATGATCGAGACCATTCGTTCTATCACAGATAAGCCGATCACTAGCGATGTGAATCAGGGGTGGACAAATAAGGAAAAAGCGCTTGAGATGCTTCACTGGCTAAAAGAGCACGATGTCGTAATGGTGGAACAACCGATGCCGAAGGAACGAATTGATGATTTAGCATGGCTGACAGAACGATCGCCGCTCCCAATTATTGGCGATGAAGGAGTACAGCGGCTTGTGGACGTGAAAAACGCCGTTGGTGTGTACCACGGTATTAACATTAAATTGATGAAGAGTACGGGAATGCGCGAGGCACAGAAAATGCTAACCCTTGCCCGTTCGCTGGGAATGAAAGTAATGCTTGGGTGTATGACAGAGACTTCTTGCGCTATTTCTGCCGCTTCACATCTCTCGCCGATGGTTGACTGGGCAGATCTCGACGGCGCATTGCTCATTAAAAACGATATCTTTGACGGCACAAAAATCATTAATGGAAAGGTGATGTTGATGGATCGGCCTGGTATTGGAGTTGTAAAAGTTTGACGACGATCAACTTTGTCGAGGTTAGCTTAGGAGTGTATTTAATGAAGTGTTAAGTTTCTTCACACCCTCAAAACGAATTGCCTGCATACCAATTAAGCGCGCCCCTTCGACGTTCGATTCAAGATCATCAATTAAAAGTATTTCAGAAGGATAAATTTTTTGATCTTTGATAATGGCGTCATAGAATTCGTGCATTGGTTTCATAACATGCAATTTATAAGAGAGATAGTGTTTGTGAAGAATGCTGAGTGCGTCGAACTTTTCCAAACTAATCTTATAGTGAATTTCATTTGTATTGCTAACCAATGCTGTTCGGTGTGTGCGAGACACACTTTTTACGACTTCTATCATTCCAATAACAGGTTCCCGCATAATATTCGCAAATGCTTGCCCAAGTTGTTCGGTATAAAAAGGTTGCCCGAAAACAGATTGAAGCCCAGCCAAGTATTCACTCGTTGATACAAATCCAATTTCATATTGATGTGTCCACGATTTATATCCATCTGCAAACGGTGCAATTTCTTCTGGGCGCAGAAAGCCGAGTGAGCGCCAGAACTCGTTAAAATCAATAAATGCGAGCACGTTTCCAAGGTCAAATAACACCGTTTTTATTTGCCCCATCAGCCATTCTCCTTTCTTCTTCTCACAATAAAAGATCGTAAGAAGTTCTAAGATATAAAAACAGAATCTATGGGAACTTCATTTGTTTGTTACTTTGTTATAAATCGTGACAATAAATCATTCAAATTTAACATTCATTGAAAAGGGATATTTCATGATTAAGATTAACTCACCAGCACCCGATTTTACTGAAGATGCTTTTATAGACAATCAAATTAAAAAGACCTCACTTAAGGATTATCGAGGCAAGTGGGTTATTCTATTTTTCTATCCAGCAGATTTTACTTTTGTGTGTCCAACAGAACTCGGAGAATTAGCTGATCACTATGACGAAATCAAATCAGAGGGCGCGGAAGTAATTTCAGTAAGCGTAGATACTGGATTTGTGCATAAGGCCTGGCACGATACCTCTGATACGATCAAGAAAATTAAATATCCCATGCTTGCCGATCCGGCAAGGCACGTTTCCTCCGCGTATGGTACACTCATTGAAGACGAAGGACTGTCGTTGCGAGGAACATTTATCATTGACCCGCAGGGTATTTTGAAGGCGTACGAAATTAACGACAACAGTATTGGTAGAAGTATTGATGAACTAATTCGCAAATTGCAGGCAGCAAAATTTGTTGCCGAGCATAACGGCGAGGTCTGTCCAATGAATTGGAAACCGGGAGCAAAGACTCTTAGGCCGGGATTAGATTTGGTTGGAAAGATTTAGTTTGAGTAGATATAAAATATAATAGCATGGCAAAATGAAACAGTGCGCGTCTCTGGGAATGTAATTGTCGAAGGAGGCGTTTGTATTTATTAATCTTCATCGTTTAATTTATGATCGCACATCAAGACCAGGCGATATGAAACACCCCCCCCCGACTACTATTGTTCTATTTAAGTGTCTTTTTATATCTAGTACTCTTTCCTGTTAGCATAGAAGTTCATCAACAAACCGACTATCGTCATATTCGCTATAAGCGCAGAGCCGCCGTAACTCATAAAAGGAAGCGGAAGGCCAATCACTGGCATCAATCCCATTGCCATGCCGATGTTTATAACTATATGTGTGGTAAGAATACCTGTAATACCAATCGCTGATAAACTTCC
The DNA here is from genome assembly GCA_963727825.1 of Ignavibacteriota bacterium. GTDB lineage: Bacteria > Bacteroidota > Ignavibacteria > UBA10030 > UBA10030 > Fen-1298. The sequence goes on from CAVSHO010000009.1 coordinate 732,766, forward strand.
GAATTTATTTTTAGACATACTCGCCACCCGCAGTCCATGTAACGATAACGCTGCAAACAATGATAAGACAATAGAGGAACCAAGAAATCCAAACTCTTCTCCTTGAACACAGAAAATAAAATCCGTCCATTGTTCCGGAATGTAATTAAGTTGAGTCTGCGTTCCTTTCAAAAAACCTTTTCCTTTAAATCCACCAGAGCCGATGGCAATTTTCGATTGTAGTACATTGTATCCGGCACCCAATTGGTCGGCTTCTGGATAGAGAAAAGTAGTAATTCTTTTTTGTTGATAGACATGCATGTGTTCATACACGATTTGCACAGAAAGTCCAATGGCAAGTGCAACTCCAAATGCGATTGCAACTGCGAATCGATTCTCACGGAAGAGATACAATAAAATTGCTCCGAGAACCGATGCAATTAGGAATTGCGCAGTACCCTAAGAGTGCGCCCAATGCAACAAGAATGGGGACAATAATGGCAATAAGGATAAAATTTGAAACTCCTGCCCAATAAAGAAGCGGTAATAGTGTCACAAAGAAAACAATGGCTGTTCCAAGATCGGGCTCTGCAAGGATAAGAAACATTGGTATTGCAAAGATGCATAGCACTATAACAAGATGTTTGATCTGCAAAATTGAAACATCTGTTTTTGAGAGATACGAAGCGAATGCAAGCACGGTTGCAATCTTTGCAAACTCAGATGGCTGCCCACCGATGCCGCCAATGCCGAACCAACTTTTCGATCCCTTAATAGTGCTACCAACTATAAGAACAATCACAAGAACAGCGATAGTTGTAAAATAAAACGCAAACGACAAGCGCTGTACAGTACGAAGAGGAATGAATGCTGTTACTAACATTACGATCAAACCAATTCCAGCCCAAAGCGACTGTTTATAGAAATTTGCTGCATTATTGATGTCAAATGTTGCGCTATAGATTGACATTAAGCCAATAATCACCAAAGCAAGGCAAATGAGGCATGCACGGTAATCAAAATATTCTTTCAAGTAAGAAAACATATTACCGCTCTTGTGTGTTAAATGAATGTTTAGATGTGTCATTCTGTGATGCTACTGGATGACTGTTTGCTTGCAACGTTAGTTCGCCAAAGATATACTTTTGCATCACTTTGCCCGCGATTGGGGCTGCTTTTGCTCCACCCATTCCAGCGTTTTCTAATAGTACAGCAATTGCAATTTTAGGATGATCAAACGGTGCAAAACCGATATACCATGCATGATCGGCTCCGTGCGGATTTTGTGCAGTTCCCGTCTTTCCACCTGACATAATACCTCGTATTCGTGCCGCGCCGCCAGTGCCTCCCGGCGCCTCTACAACACGACGCATACCTTCACGAATTATATTCATCACGCTTGAATCAACTCCTACCGAACTTTCTTTGTGATCAATGATATCAAGACTTTTTGTGCGTTTATTGCGAATTGAATTGACGGTGTGCGGCTGCAGGAGCGTACCGCCATTTGCTAACAAGGCGGCATACCGAGCCATCTGCAAAGGTGATACACCTACTTCACCTTGACCGATCCCAAGGCTCACAATATTTCCCTGTGTCCATTTTCCTTTTCCGTAAACGCGATTGTAATATTCGGTGGATGGGATGAGGCCTGCAGTTTCTTCCCCAATGTCAATATTTGTAAATTGACCAAAACCAAATTTTTTACCGTATTCATTTAATTTATCTAACCCAACTTTTAGGACAAGCTGATAGAAAAAAACGTCACATGATCTTTGTATAGCTTCTATCACATTCACGGATCCATGGACGTGCATATCTTTAAAAACTTTATTTCCAAAACGGAATGCTCCGCCGCAGGTGATACGATAATGTTCATCGATAATTCCTTCCTGAAGCGCTGCTGCCGCAATGAGCATTTTAAAAGTCGAACCAGGCGGGTAACGCGTCATCGTTGCACGGTTGAACAGCACTTTATCTGGGTCATTATTCAATTGATTCCATACTTCGACTGATGTTACACCGCTGAAAACAGATGGATCAAAATCCGGCTTACTAACCATTGCAAGTACACCACCATCATTCGGATCAATGGCAACTAATGCGCCGCGATAATTCGTCATTAAGGATTCTGCGAGCATTTGCAATTCGAAGTCGATACTCAGATTCAAATCGAATCCATCTTTTGAAGGAATGTCACGCTGTCCTCCTTCGAGTGGGCCTAATAATTGACCCTTGGAATTTACCGAGATGAACTCAAAACCCTTTTCGCCGCGCAAAAATGTTTCATAACTTGCCTCCAAACCCGAGGAGCCAATAATATCTCCTGGCTGATACGCAGTACCAACCTTTGCAAGTTGGGCATCGGTAATTTCTTTGCAATATCCAAGCAGATGCGGCGCCCGGACATTAAATGGATAGATTCGTTTCGATTCGATTTCATACATAACACCAGGCAGTTTATAAAGATTTTCCTCTACTGCAGCAAGTGTCTTAAAATCAACGTCTCGCTTGATGCGAACGGGAGAGAACCGTGAATAAATACGACCGCGGTTGAGACGTTCTTGAATCATAGATGGTTCCATTTGCAAAAGTGAACTTAAAAAATAAAGCGTGCGTGTATCAAAGGAAGCAGGTGTCACAGTGATTGAGTATGCCGGACCTACATCCACAACTAACCGGCCATTACGATCAAATATATATCCCCGCACCGGTTCTTTGACGACCGTTCGTACACTGTTTTCATCGGATTTTTTCCCAAACTCTGTATGGTACAATAATTGCAATTGACAAAGCCGAAGCAATAAAAATCCAAAAGTCAAAACAATAATAATTGTCAGTACTTGTTTCCTCGATGGGGTACCGATTTCTTCTATATTAATCATTGTGCCCAAGGTGTGTTATATTTTCTGGAATAGAAAAACATCGGTAAGACACTAATGACACAAGTATAGAGTGTCATTCCTATGGTGTGCTCAATTGTAGAAAATAATACTGAGTCGTTATTCCCTTGAAAAAAAATCAAGAAATATATAAGATTATGAACAACTGAACAAAGTGCAACCAACAGCACATAGCGGTATGAACCAAGGGTTTGTTCCACTGTGTTTTCGTTAAAAAAATATCCTGCAACAAATCCAGCGATGGTTTTGGAAAGTGCCGCCAATCCAAAAAATTGTATTGTGATCACATCTTGCAATAATCCGATGATAAATCCACTAATGGTTGCTTCAATTTGCCCGCGGCGCAATGCTATATAGACTAGATAGAGAATAAATAGATCTGGAAGATACCCACTTAAAGAAATAAATGGGAGAAAAGTGGTTTGGAGCAGCAATAATCCGATGACGACAAGAGCAGAGCGTATGTAAGGTTGCATTTTTTTCCGTAGAATAATTGAAAAAGTACCGAGAAAAGGAGAGAGAAGCAAGAACGAGTACAGTAAGAAAATCGCTTATGATTTATAGCATGGGTGTGGATTACTAAAGCACAAAAGCCAGGTCCACCGGCCTGGCTTTGTGTTGACATTGCGGCTGTGTACTTTCTCTACCGCATTATTGTGTCGGTCGTCCCATACGTGCCCGGCGCTCTTGGACCATTTTATCGTACTCTTTAGCTTGGTCTTCCGTGAGAACTGCTTTGATTTTGTCGTCTGACTTCTTCATAAGTTCTTGCATGGCCGAGCGCATTGCATCACGGTCGCCTTGATTCTCGCTCATTGCCGTGGTCATTTCTTCACGTTGATCTTCTAAAATTTTTGTGATTTTTGCGCTTTGTTCCTCGCTCAGCTTCAAACTATCGCTCAGCATTTTGACACGATCTTCTACCGACATTCGCTGTGGCTGGGCTTGCGCGAGAGTAGAAAATAGCATTACGATACCAAGAACGACTACGAGTCCCATAGTCTTTCGCATCACTGTTGTTGACATAGGTCCATCCTTTCTTTTTTTAACGCTTTTGATTATGTATCTCTGGATCCTTTGACCGTCTGGCCTGTATTTAAAACGCTGAAAGCACGGAAATGTTTCTATATGGAATGTCTTTTAATATCATGATATTAGACTCTTTAATGGGGTGATTGGTTGAATGAGAAACAAATTTTTTTAGGGAATATTGATCAACACGGCGAACGCCGAAGACCTTGCTGAATAGTCAAATCAGGAATATGGTTCCCGTGTAATCTCGTTCGGTCGCGCATATACCTTTAGGGCGCTGTCAAAAAATCCAAGGTTGAATCGCTGAAATATGATAATGAATTGTAGTAAGGACTCAATATATTGAATCCCTTCCTAAATCATTTCAATATCCACAGCAGATATCCATATCCCTCTTTTTCCATCTCTTCTTTTGGAATAAATTTTAGTGAAGCAGAATTGATACAATATCGTAAATGCGTTGGAGTCGGTCCATCATCAAAGACATGTCCCAAATGTGAATCGCCCGACTTGCTGCGTACTTCAATTCTTTCCATATATGCAGATGAATCTTTTTTCTTTACGATGTAGCGCGAGTCAATCGGCTTTGTAAAGCTTGGCCAACCGGTTCCCGACTCAAACTTATCGGTCGAACTAAACAGCGGTTCGCCGGATACAATATCAACATAGATTCCAACTTTTTTATTGTTCCAATACGCATTATGAAAAGCCGGTTCTGTTCCGCATTGTGCAGTGACCTCGTATTGTTCATCTGTCAGTTTCTTTTTTAATTCTTCTTTTGGCGGTTTTTGAAACTTCGACAGGCCGACATCGCCCCATACCGCTTTAATAAATTGATCTCTCCCTGAAGCGCTTCTATAACTGTAATATCGAACAGGATTCTTTTTACAATATTGCTGATGGTAATCCTCGGCTGGATAAAATGTAGTGAATGGAATAATTTTCGCAGCTATGGGTTTATCAAAGATCCCGGATTTTCCCAATTCGGCTTTTGATGATTCGGCTATCTTTTTTTGTACATCATTGTGATAGAAAATAGCTGAGAGATATTGTGATCCTCTGTCTACAAAGGAGCCTCCTGAATCTGTAGGATCGATTTGTCTCCAAAATATGTCAACCAATTCAGCATAACTAATGAGCTGCGGATCAAAGATAATCTGAACGGATTCAAGGTGGCCTGTTGTACCAGTGCAAACTTCCTCGTATGTAGGATTCTTAACGTGCCCGCCTGCATAACCGGATATAACTTTCTTGACGCCGTCTAAATCTTCAAAAGCTGTTTCCATACACCAAAAACAACCGCCTGCAAAAGTTGCGGTTTCCAATCCTTGTTCATCCTTTTGTATAAATCGTGTATTCATATCTTTTGAATCCGTTTTTGTACAACTCGAAATGATAAGAACGCTTATCAGTAATAAAATTGATTTAAAATTCATACATTCCTCTTAATGTTCTATTTAATAACAGAACATTTATAAAGCTATTAAAGTTTCAAAATATTGAAAAAGTAAATTGAATTTTATCTGGAAAACTCAGATCTATTAAACTAGAGAAGAGGAAATTCAACTTGGTCGATTTATAATTTAAGTTGTATTCCTATATAACCCCATAGATTCGTGTCATCATTCTTCTGATGAAGACTTTTTCCGATTGAGCCTAAAAATGAGATAGATTCTGAATATTCCCATATTATACCAACGTTGATCATAGGCTCACATATATCGAATGGAGCTTCTTGCAAATTGGAGTGGTATTCAACAAGAACATCGGTATGATTTAAGAATAATGCGGCAGCGATACCACCTCTCCAGCCGGCTGAATGTCCTTGTATCCAATCATGCCCAAGCTCGGCGGTTAATCCAAAGGACGACCATTCTTTGTTCAATTCGACAGGCAAGAAAAATTCTGCCTTGTCTTCAAATTTTAGCGGGATCTGAATTTGTGGGTAGCTTGAAATATTCGATCCAAACGATTCTGCGTCCAGAAATCTGTACTTAATACCAAATTTTATTTCGTCAAAACCATTCCATAAATAACTATTGTTTTCTTTTTCAATCATAAAAGGAGATTCAACCTTCAGTTGCATATGTTCTCCTACTCCATAATTGATATCGATGAATGGCATTTGCCACGCTGCTACAAGAGATGAGCGTTCAACTGCCGCTGCAATGTTGATTTCCCAATTACCGGGTCCAGGAGTTAATGGATCGTCGGTTATCAAGGGTGGACCTCCTTGGGCGAAAGATACAAATGGGAAAATTAATGGAAAGAAAATGGAAACATTAATCAAAAATGTTTTCATAAAGAACTTTTAGTAAAAATAGAAGAATAGCTATTTTTGTATTTTCAACACAATGAAAGTGTTGGGCAAAATAGCCGGACGCGGATGTGGACGTTCATCTGTTGGGACCGGCGCAGGACCAAATTCTGCCGTGGGAATGTACACTGTATGTGTTACAGGATCAACTGTTATCGTACGCCCTCCAATCTGCGTTTTTACTGTTTCCAGCACAGAAAATTTCGACGGCGATTCTTCGCGTACGATTGTTATTGTTCCTTCGCCGTTTGCTGAAAATACTAATTCTGTTCCCGGATCAAATGCACATCCATCGACCCTCTCCCCGATGGGAAGTGTAGTGATAACATTTCCGTTATCTGCATTTATGACAACCATCAATTTATTGCCACACACAGAAAATAGACGATTGTGTTTGACATCAATAGTCAACCCGGAAGGTTCTTCACCCGGTTTTATCGGCCAGCGAGAGAGAATTTTCATTTCTTTTGCATCGATAACCACAATTTCATTTTTATCCTCGATATTTACAAAGACATGACCTTTGCCATCGGTGGCAGAAAACTCAGGTTTGCCTTCAAGCGGCAATGTTGAGAGAACAGCCCCTTTTTTAGCATCAAGAATCGAAGCATCATTGCTTCGACCGTTGAAAACAAAAACGCGCTTGGAAAAATGATCATAGAGAATTGCATCGGGATTTTTTCCGACCGAAACCGTATCGATGAGCTTCAGGGTTTTCAAATCGACAATGCTGACCGTGGAAGCACGACCATTAGAGACGAAACAACGACCAAATTCGTTAGCCACCGCAATACCATGCACACCTTCTGTTTTAAGGATTTCGCCTGCCACTTTATCGGAATCGGTACTAATGACATCCACTTTAGTCCCGTGCGATGCAAACAATCGATGCGATTGAGCGTCGAATGAAATATAATCCCAGCCGCCTTCACCGCCAACAACAATCTTCTTTACAACATGATACCCCGAAGAAGATTGTGCAATGCTAATGAGCGAAAAGATTATAAGAAGAATTGCGACATTCCGAATAATTTTTAACATGGTGTTCTCCTAATATATGATTGGTTTAAAAACAATATTCTCTAGTCACGTGAACATAAAGACAAACATATATTCGACTAAAGTGAATCACCTCCATAGGTTTATCAATTAATATACAAGAAATATAGATGCAGATAATTTGGAATAGTCTTCTATAAGAAGTACGCATATAGATTGCTCTATATGTAGAGTACCAAAAAAGATGAAATGGGGCGAAAACTTTTAGGAAAGTGAAGTCCATCTTCTTTCTTGTCGGAAAGATATGCAGAAGATGGACTTCGTTCTTGTGTGTTATTCATATCTTAAAGCATCAATGGGATTCAGCATTGCTGCTTTTCTAGCTGGATAAAACCCAAAGAATATTCCGATAGCAATAGAAAATCCGAATGAAAGGATAATCGAGAATGCCGTAACAATAGTCGGCCACTTCGCAAGACTTGATATGACCGATGAACCGACAACACCGAGTATAATTCCAATAATACCGCCTAATAAACTTAGCACAAGCGCTTCGATAAGAAATTGTGTAAGTATGTCTCTGCTTCTGGCACCAATGGACATACGAATTCCGATTTCGCGAGTTCGCTCTGTGACAGACACAAGCATAATGTTCATAATGCCGATGCCGCCGACAAGTAGCGAGACCGATGCAATGCTTGCCAGAAGGATTGTGAGAATATCTGTGGTCGCTGTTGCTGTTGCCGCAAGATCGGTTTGATTGCGAATTGTGAAGTCGTCCGAATCGTATGGCTGAATTTTATGCCTCATTCGCAGAAGTTCGGAGATCTGTGTTTGCGCAACACTAATATCTTTCAAACTTGTAGCGGAAACAAGGATAAACCTTAAATTGGGCCAATGAGAGAGTCTTAGTATTACAGTTGTATATGGCGCAAGGATAACATCGTCTTGATCCTGCCCCATTGCGTTTTGCCCTTTTTTCGTAAGTACGCCGACGACTTTAAACGGGACACTTCGTATACGAATGGTTTGATCAACCGGACTTGATTCAGGAAAAAGATTGTCAGCAACTGTTCTTCCTAATATACAGACTTTTGCCGCAGCCTTAATATCTTGATCGGTGAAGAATTCTCCATATTCAATCGGCCATTGACGTATTTCAAGATAGTCGGTACCGACACCTTGAATACCGGTCGACCAATTAAGATTGCCGGCAATAATCTGACCTCCGGCCATGGACCCTGGAGAAATATACTGAACCGCTGGGCATTCTTTTGAAATTGCGAGAGCATCGTCCTCCGTTAGAGTAGTCGCCGCTCCTGCCGCACTCCGAACTCCTGCTTGCTGTTGGGCGCCTGGATAGACCATAAGTACATTTGTGCCCAAAGATGCTATCTGTTCCTTCACTGAATACTCCGCACCCTGACCGATGGCAAGCATCGCTATAACAGCCCCAACGCCGATAATAATTCCAAGCATGGTAAGAAATGAGCGCATCTTATTGCGCTGCAAAGCTCTGAATGCTGAAAGAAGAATATTCAAAATCTTCATATAGTCTCCTCCTCTTCATCATCGATTGTCGGCATTTCTTTAATTACTTCGGAAGCGACCTTGGGACTGCTATTGATCCTATCTGTTTTAATCTTACCATCTCGAAAAACGATGTGTCGATTCGCAAACGTTGCAACGTCCGGTTCATGGGTTACAAGAATGACCGTAATGCCGTTATTGTTAAGCTCTTGAAATATGCCCATAACCTCAACGCTTGTCCGGCTATCCAGATTACCTGTTGGTTCATCAGCAAGAATAATACTAGGATCATTTACCAGTGCTCTTGCAATTGCTACACGTTGTTGTTGACCACCGGAGAGTTGGTTGGGATAATGATGGATCCTATCCCCGAGTCCTACACGCTCGATTGCTTCAATGGCTTTCGCTTTACGCAATTTTGTCGATGTTGGACCATAGAATAATGGGAGTTCTACGTTCTCCAACGCTGAAGTGCGTGAAAGCAAATTAAATCCCTGGAATACGAAACCGATTTTCTTATTCCGTATCGCTGCAAGTTCATCTCTGGATAATTTTCCGACATCGATCCCTTCAAGCACGTATGATCCTTTCGTTGGCTTGTCGAGACATCCCAAAATGTTCATAAATGTAGATTTACCAGAACCGGAAGCTCCCATAATGGCAACGAACTCACCTTTTGATACGTTAACCGATACACCACGTAGAGCATGTACGTCAATCTCTCCAAGTTGATAGATTTTAACTAAGTGCTCAATCTGGATAAGAGTTCCATTAACATCTATTGGTGCAGTGTGAACATCGGCGATCATCGGAAGCCACCTCCGCCGCCAGGAGGTCGCTGACTTTGACTGGTGAGAGGACTTTGAACCTGCGTGGAGGCATCGCTGTTGTTAGATGTTGCACCGAGCACTATTTGATCACCCGGTTTCAATCTCGACGAATTGATCTCTGTGTATCTCCCATCATTCAATCCGGTTCTTACAAAAACCGATTCAAGCAATCCATTTGATTTTAGAATCCAGACTCTTCCTCTTCCAGATTGATGAGAAGGTATATATGCACCCTTCTGATACTCAGGATAATTTGAAACAATACCGAAGTTTTCTGCACCTCCGGACATTTTGGTTTTTGGTTTATTTAAAGTGGCTGGCACATTTTTCTGGGAGGCTCTTCTCGCGAACATTTTTTGCATTTCGGCACGGAAATCCTCTGAACTTAATTTACCGCCATGTGCAGATTGAATAGAGTCCCTGATTGCTCGGAAACGCGCCATGTCTGTCGCTGATGGTTGAAAGTTTTCATACTGTCCAGCACCCTCATTTTGTCCGTTCTGACCAAATGACTTTTGATTATCTGATGATTTGTTGTCTTTAGCTAAGGAAGGGCGGCCCGACTTTGAAGAGTCTGTTATGTTTTCTCCTCTTCCCATGAAACCGTTTCGCATTGAACCAATACCTGTTGTATCAATAATATCTGCTGATGGTTGAAATCGTAAGGCCATATTAGAGACTTTCAAAACATTGCTTGCGCTGGCAACGAAAATTTTAACATTTGCTGTAAGGCCTGGCATAAGTTTCAGTTGATCATTTTGAACGTCTATAACAACAATATAATTTACAACGTTTTGTATGGATTGCGGGGCAAGCCTAATTTGTGATACCGTGCCTGTGAATTTATCATCAGGATACGCATCAACAGTGAATGTTGCTTCTTGTCCAATGCTAATTCTTCCAATATCCGTTTCATCAACAGTTGTCTCGACCTGCATTTTCTTCAGATCATTTGCAATTGTAAATAATGTTGGGGAGGAGAAACTCGCTGCTACTGTCTGGCCGATGTTAACAGCACGGTTGATCACTACGCCATCCATCGGAGCATAAATCGTTGCGTAAGCTAAATTGATTTTTGCCCTATCGAGTGCGGCTTCTGCAGATTTTAAGTTGGCTTCATTTGATTCGTTCGTTGTTAATGCCGCATCATAATTGATCTGCGAATCGAGCCCGCGATCAAGCAGTGCTTTCTCCCTGTCAAGGTTCCTTTTGCTGTCTGCGTACTGCGCTTTTGCCTTGTCGAGACTTGCTTCGGCATCAACAACTGATTGATAAAGAAATGTGGAATCGATCTGCGCAATGATTTGCCCTTTTTTAACAACAGAGTTAAAGTCTGCATAAAGTTTAGCAATGATTCCCGAAACCTGTGTGCCGACATCAACACTAATAACAGCGTTAATAGTGCCGGTCGCCGTTACAAAGACTGTCATGTCTCCTTGCGTAACTTTATCAAACCGGAAACTGTAGCCTTGACTTCTATTTCTTGCAAAGAATAGAATTACTCCAATAATTATTACGACGATAACTGAACCATAAATAAGGAACGACTTCTTCATAATGAACTCCTAAGGAACCATTGATATAGGACATACACGTTGTCTGTAAATATTAGACGAATCTTGACAGGAAAAGTTTTTCAATCTGGGCCGGAATTAATTAATGTTTTTTCATTTCAGGCTATGATATAGAAATACGTACCCATACGGAAAACCTTACAAATATATAATCGAAACGCGCAGATTAACTTTCTTTTGGCATCGATGAATCTGATATAACTATTATTGTGGTGGCGTTTTAATTAGTTCAGTTTGTTTTGATAAATATTTTGGATACATTTCTCCCTGTGTAGATATTAAAACGCCCGAAATATCGCGGAATACGCACTTTCAGGAAAGCAGCATTAAAAATTTTCGCATAACTGAAAAGCAGGGGGCGGTTTTATGCTAAAGCAATCATATCACAGATCGGTACATTTATTGCCTATTAAGTGATAGATTTATCAAGAAACTGTCATGTCATGCATGAACTTTCTATTGCACAAAACATTATAGAGATAATTCAGCAACATGTTCCTGAATTGGAATGGGAACGCGTCACTGTGGTGCGCTTAAAAATCGGTGCAGTTGCCGGTATAGTACCTGAGTCGCTGGAGTTTTCATTTCGGGCAATTACGGCAGAATCTTTACTTAGTCACACTCGGTTAGAAATTGAATCTGTTCCATTTCGCATTCATTGTAATGCTTGCGATACGACAACAGAAAACGAAGATGGATTTGCATTGTGCGGTAATTGTGGAAGCACGGACACGAAAATGCTATCGGGATCAGAGCTGAACATCAGTGAAATTGAGATAGCGGAACCAGAAGTGGAATTGCTATGAGTATTCTTACTGTCGAACGAAAAGTGTTAGAGAAGAATGACGAGCTTGCAGCAAAAAACCGTAAACTCTTTCAACACCATGGTACGTTCGTATTAAATATTGTTAGCTCTCCGGGTTCTGGTAAAACAAGTATTTTAGAACGAACACTAGAGCTCCTGAAAGACAATCTCCGCATCGCGGTTATTGAAGGCGATGTACAAACGGATTTTGACGCGCAGCGTGTGGCAAAGTTCGGCGTACCGGTTGTTCAAATTATCACAAATGGAGGATGCCATCTTGACGCAAAATTGGTGCAGGATGCGCTTGGTAATATTGACTTGAAAGGAATTCAACTGCTCGTCATCGAAAATGTAGGCAATCTGGTATGCCCCGCTAACTACGATCTGGGGGAACACGTAAAAGTTGTAGTGGCGAGTACAACAGAAGGAGACGATAAACCATTGAAGTATCCGTCAATGTTCCGAAACGCTTCTGTTCTTCTTGTTAATAAAATTGATTTGATACCATACATAAATTGTAATATTAATGAGTTAAAAAACAATGCTCTCCGGATCAATCCAGCATTAAATGTATTTGAAACATCATGCACAACAAAACAAGGTATTGATTTGTGGTGCGCCTGGTTAGAAAAACAGGTAAAGAGCATTTCATCATGAACAAATTATCCCTCAAGTAATATGGGACTCAAACAACAGGCAATGAATTAAGAATGAAAATTATGGCACAATTAGAAACAAAAACAGCAAATCATCCAAGCGGTGATAATCGGTTTAAGCTGCTCGACCGAGCAATCACCAAGTATCATGGAAGTGGTTATGCATTAATTGAGATTTTGCATGTAGCGCAGGGCATTTTTGGATTTATTGAAAATGATCTGATGGTGTATATTGCCAATGCACTGAAGCTTCCACTCAGCCGTGTGTACGGTGTAGCAACATTTTATCATTTCTTCCGCTTAAAACCACAAGGTGAACATACCTTCGTACTTTGCACTGGTACAGCATGTTATGTGAAGGGTGCAAACGAAATTCAAAAAGCTGTTGAACATCACTGCAAATGTAAGTTCGGCGAGACAACAAAGGACAACAAAGTTTCGCTCATCTCGGCGCGCTGTGTCGGTTCGTGCGGATTGGCTCCGGTTTCTGTACTCGATGATTCTGTAGCCGGCAAAGTGACGCCCGATGAAGCTGTGAAACGCATAAAGCATTGGCAGGAAGAAAAAAAGGAGGTTGCAGCATGACAATAGAAGATCTCCGTGAGTTAGCAGAAAAGGAACAAACACGGCAGGCACAATTTGAACACCGTATTTTGTTTTGTTCGTCTGCCGGTTGTGTTTCAAGTGGATGCGACGCAGTGAAAGCCGAGATGAAGAAAACAATTGAAGAGTTAGGGTTGACTAAGAAATGCGAATTGATCGGAACTGGCTGTCTTGGTCTCTGCGGTGAAGGTCCCCTGGTGTTTGTGCATTCCGATCCGACACTCTATCAGCATGTAGATGCGAAAGTGGCGCGTCGTATCGTGGAAGAACATATTGGCCAGGGAAAGAAAGTAAAAGAGAACGAGATTGATTTAAATGATTCATTCTTTTCTTCGCAGAAGAAAATTGTGCTGGAAAACATGGGCAAGATCAATGCCGAGAGCATCGAAGAGTACATCGCGGCAGGCGGATACGAAGCACTTGCCAAGGTGCTCACCGAATTGACACCGGAAGAAGTAATCGGCGAAGTTCGCAAGGCCGGATTACGCGGAAGAGGCGGTGCAGGTTACCCAACAGGATTAAAATGGGATATAGTCCGCAAAGGTGTAGCAGATCAAAAGTATGTTATTTGCAATGCCGATGAAGGAGACCCTGGTGCATTTATGGATCGCAGCGTTCTCGAAGGTGATCCGCATCGCGTGTTGGAAGGCATGGCTATTGCCGGATATGCGGTTGGTGCAAGCCAGGGATTCATATATGTACGGGCAGAATACCCACTTGCTATCGAACGGCTAAAGACAGCAATCAAGCAAGCCGAACGACTTGGACTGCTTGGAAATAGAATTTTTGAATCGCAATTCAACTTCCGTATTGATATTCGCATTGGCGCTGGTGCATTTGTTTGTGGTGAAGAAACAGCTTTAATGCGATCTATTATGGGGCGCCGCGGCCGTCCGAAAGTGCGGCCACCGTATCCGTCGGAAAAAGGATTGTGGGACAAACCCACGCTAATTAATAATGTCGAAACGTATGCCAATATTACGCCAATTCTTGCACGCGGAAGCGCTTGGTTCACAGGAATTGGTACTCCAAAAAGCCCCGGCACAAAAGTTTTTGCGCTTGCGGGAAAAATTAACCGTAATGGCCTTGTTGAAGTACCGATGGGCATTCCACTGAGAAAAATTATTTTCGACATCGGCGGAGGAACTCCGGAAGGAACTGAATTTAAAGCAGCGCAAACCGGCGGACCTTCCGGCGGCTGTATTCCGAAAGAACATCTCGACCTACCAGTTGATTATGAATCGCTCCAAGCAGTTGGTTCGATCATGGGCAGCGGTGGAATGATCATTATGGATGACACTTCTGACATGGTAGATGTAGCTAAATATTTTATGGATTTTTGTATGGACGAATCGTGCGGCAAGTGTATTCCTTGCCGCGTTGGGACAAAACATATCTATATGCTACTCGACAAGATTGTCAACCGTAAAGCGACGCAAGAAGAATTTGAATTATTGAAAGAACTTTGTGTTATGGTAAAAGAGACAAGTCTCTGCGGTCTTGGCCAAGCAGCGCCGAACCCTGTCCTTTCCACCATTCGATTCTTCAAAGAAGAATATATATCCAAACTGAAAGCTGCGACAGAATTTAATGCAAATGACAGCGATCACTCGCCAGCATCTGCCGCGAAGGAGGCATAACACATGTCAGTTATTACATTTGTCATAGATGAAGAACACTATAGTGCTCAAGAAGGAGATACAATACTTCAGGTTGCACGTGATAATAAAATTCATATTCCCACCTTGTGTTATCTTGATGGTTTGTCCACTATTGGCGCTTGTCGATTATGTGTAGTAGAAATCGAAGGATCGCCAAAATTGTTTCCTGCGTGTACGACAAAACCCACTGAAGGCATCATCGTTCACACTAATACTGAACGGCTGAAAAAATATCGACGGATGATTGTAGAACTTTTGGCATCTGAAGGAAACCATGAATGTGCTGTTTGTGTGGTCAATGGGCATTGTGAGTTGCAAAATTTGGCATACGAAGTCGGCCTCGACCACGTGCGCTTCACCTATCTATTTCCACATAAATCTCTCGATGCCACACACAAAGAATTTGTGCTGGATAGAAATCGCTGCGTCTTGTGTACGCGCTGCGTGCGTGTCTGCCATGAAGTTGAAGGTGCGCACGTTTGGGATATTGCTGGCAGGGGAATCGATTGTGAAATCATTGCTGAACTTAATCAGCCATGGGGAACATCGGAAAGCTGTACCTCTTGTGGTAAATGCGTTCGTGTCTGCCCGACAGGCGCGTTATTTGAGAAAGGCGCTTCAATTGGCGAGATGCAAAAAGAACGTGGATTTATTAAGTATATCGTAAATGCGCGCAATAAGCGCGAGTGGGTACACACAGCTCAAGAAGATGAATAAGATCGATGTAAAATAAATAATTGTTGAATAAAAAAATGTAGTGAAAACGGAAACTGAAAACTCTCAACGAGAATAATTATGAAACCAAGAGTAGCAACAGTATGGCTTGGAGGATGTTCCGGCTGTCATATGTCGTTTCTCGATTTAGACGAACGGCTTATTGAGCTTGCAGACAAGATTGAACTTGTCTATTCTCCATTTGCTGATGTGAAAGAATTTCCACAGAATGTTGATGTCGCACTCGTTGAAGGCGCAATTGCAAACATCGAAAACGAAGAGTTGGCGCATATCGTTCGGAAAAATTCTCGCATTATTATGGCATTCGGTGACTGTGCAACGACCGGCAATGTAACTGCAATGAGGAATCCGATACCACTTGAAGAAGTTGAGCGGCGCTCATACATTGAACTTGCAGACAAGAATCCGCAAATACCCGATGAATATACAACTATTGCCCAGCTTCTAAAAACAGCGCGGCCGTTGCACGAAGTTATCAAAGTAGACGTATGGCTGCATGGTTGTCCGCCAACCGCCGATCAAATTTGGTTCGCTGTGAATGAATTACTGCAAGGTAAAATTCCTGTGTTGCCGCCGGCATATTTA
The DNA here is from genome assembly GCA_963727825.1 of Ignavibacteriota bacterium. Lineage (GTDB taxonomy): Bacteria > Bacteroidota > Ignavibacteria > UBA10030 > UBA10030 > Fen-1298. Next base: position 748,975 of record CAVSHO010000009.1, read on the forward strand.
CGGTACGGATAATCGGATATCTAGAGCACGTTCCTTTATGAAATTTATAAAGGCAAAAATATTAATTGATTGAACTGAGAAAAATATGTCAAAAACAATAACATTAGCGCCTGTGACTCGCATCGAGGGTCACGCAAAGATCACTATTCAGTTGGATGATAACAGCGATGTCTTAGATGCTAAATTTCATGTAAATGAATTTCGGGGATTCGAAAAGTTCACGGAAGGCAGATTACTCTGGGAAATGCCGGGTATTACATCGCGAATTTGTGGTATCTGTCCGGCCAGCCATCTTTTAACATCGGCAAAAGCCGGTGATGATATTCTTGCGGTAGAAATTCCGGAGACCGCCGAGAAATTACGCCGCCTGCTAACGCTCGCACAGTGGCTGCAATCTCACGCGCTCAGTTTTTTCCATCTTTCTGCACCGGATTTTCTGCTGGGCTTCGATTCCAATCCGGCAACGAGAAATGTGTTCGGCCTTATCGCTGCCGATAAAGAATTTGCAAAGCGTGGTATTCGTTTGCGAAAGTTTGGTCAGGAAATCATCGAGATTCTTGGCAGCCGCCGCATCCATACACCGTGGACGGTTCCGGGCGGTGTTCGCGAACCGCTCGATCCTGCAAAGAAAGATTATATGCTCGGCTGGATTCCTGAAGCGAAAGAAACTGTCGGGCTTGCTTTGGATGCGGTAAAGAAAATACATAAGAAGTTTGCAAAAGAAATTCCAGAGTTCGGTAATTTCCGCTCACTACTTGTCGGACTTGTTTCTAAAGATGGCGGACTTGAGTACTATGACGGTTTTCTTCGCATTATGGATGGAAATGGAAATACAATTGCCGACAAATTAGATCCAAAGAAGTTTTTTGAATACTTTGGTGAAGCAGTAGAGCCGTGGTCCTATTTGAAATTCCCGTACTATAAGCCGTTCGATTATCCAAAAGGAATGTACCGGGTTGGCCCATTGGCACGCTTGAACATTTGCGATTACATAGAAACACCGCTGGCAGAAGCTGAACGAAAGGTCTTTAAAAAGCTTGGCGGGAACGTTGGTGTTGTGAATAACTCATTCTATTATCATTATGCCCGCTGCATTGAAATGCTCTTTGCGGTAGAGAAAATAGAAATGCTGCTAAACGATCCTGCAATTCTTGGTACAAATATTCGCTCTATGGCATCCATAAATAGGAGCGAGGGTGTCGGTTGTACCGAAGCGCCTCGCGGCATCTTGTTCCACCATTACCACGTAAATAAAGACGGTGTTATCCAGAAAGCAAATCTTGTCATTGCGACAGCGCAGAATAATATAGCAATGAATCGTACTGTCCGCCAGATTGCGACGCATTTTATCGACGGCAAGAAAGGAAAAATTACAGAAGGCATTTTGAATCGTGTTGAAGCTGGAATCCGCTGTTACGATCCTTGCTTATCGTGTTCAACGCATGCGCTTGGCCAGATGCCGTTGCATGTAGAATTGGTAAATGCAAATGGAAAGGTACCTGACGAAGTTCGGCGATGAGCAAAATACTCGTCATCGGTTATGGCAACACGCTTCGTGGCGACGATGCGGCGGGCGTTCATGCCGCCGAGTTGATTGCAAAACACCATCCTGAAATCATCTGTGTTTGTGTGCACCAGCTTATGCCTGAATTAGCGGAACAGATAGCTGAATGCAACATTGTCTTCTTTATCGATGCGCAAAAAGATATCACTGAAACGAATGTACGGCTTGTTACGCCCAATGTCGAGGCAGATCAGCCGCGCACTCATTTTATCTCGCCAGAATCTCTTCTTGCTCTGACTCAACAATTATACCAGCATTTACCAGCCAAGACATACGTGGTCGGTATCCCCGCATCACAGTTTGAATTCAGCGAAAAGCTTTCCGCACAAACAGATCAAGCAATGCATGAATGTGTTAGTTTAGTAGAAAAATACTTGACGCTATAAATAAAAACGGTCATCGTATTTCTACGACAACCATTTTTCTATTCAAGAGATATGTGTTTTTCCGGAAAAATTATTTCTTCGACATAATTAATAGAAGTGCGATCGCAACATAACTATGATTAGACTTCACCCTTTGTGTGTATGCTATCTCGCTATCAATTTAACTTGGGTAATTTGATTTATTCCTTCTCTGGAAAATGTTACTTCAACTATATCCCCCGGTTGGAAATTCTTCAAAGCATCTGAGTATTCACGTAAATTTGTTACTTCGTACTTGTCAATTTTCAAAATGACATCGCCTTTTTGCAGGCCTGCTTTCGCTGCCGGAGAATCCGGCGAACGATCCGCGATCCGAACTCCTGTGCCAGAATATTCAAAATCCGGCATACTACCTGTCGTGACTTTTCTCTCGCTATTGGTTTGAGGCTTCTTCGCTTCTGTCACCACCTGGCCTTGAAACGTAAGCGCACCTTCTCGATCAGCGAGATAGAGAATTGCTTCGCGAGCAACAGTTGCAACCTTCACTAACCCGGCTCCGTCAATCTTATCGGGAGTATCTGTGGGCTTGTGGTAATCCTCGTATGCACCGGCAAAGAATTGAACGCCAGGAACTCCGACGGCTATGAAGCTTCGTTCATCGCTCGCATCAAGATCCTGTGTCACCATTTCTGATTCCACTCCCGTGGCATAGCCCGCTCCCATAAAGATAAATTTCCATTCACGAGCACTATTACTGCTTAATATGAGGAGTTTCTTGGCACCTAACCGGCCTACTGCATCAAAGTTCAAAACTCCGACAGCCTTCTTTGCAGGGAATCGTTTCATAGTGTTGACATAATATTTTGATCCGACACGTCCTTCTTCTTCATTTGTAAAGGCAATAAAGACAATCGTCCGTTGCGGATTCAAAGTTTTTCCGAGCAATCCAGCGATTTCCAGCATAACCGCGACACCACTCGCATTATCATCTGCACCGGGATGAATCTTTCCCACGTTCCCAGCACTTCCTCCCGGCCATCCAAGACCGAGATGATCGTAGTGTGCACAGATCACAACCGATTCATCACTCAATTTTTGATTCACACCGGGAATAATGCCTATAATGTTTTTGACTGGCGACTTTGTTCCTTTTTGATCGACTACATCGTCCCAAGTTTGAGTGTAACTCCCATCATCTGAGCCTGGCTGCAATCCAGCTTGCTTGAATTTCTCCACAATATAATCGGCTGCTTTTGCTATGCCTGCAGAACCAGGTGCTCTACCAGCCAATTCTGGACTTGCAAGAAAATTCACCGTGTTCAGCATTCTCTCTGCAGAAAAAACAGGAGCCAGTACTGCAAGAGCTTTGCGCGCAGGAAGTTCCGTATATACATGCTTCTCCTCCGGTGCAATTCGTGCAACTAACGGAGAATTGGATGATTCCCACTCCCCCTTTTCTATATTCGTCGGTTCGTTTCCTTCAAACACGAGATAGCTATACTTGCCATAATGTGGCAGTTTCTTGGCAAGCCCTTGAGCAGCTTCCTTACTGTCGGTTGATAACAGGACCAGAACTGCCGATGGGTTCTTCGGATTTCGAACAGAAATGATATAACTATTCATATTCCTCTTGTAAGTAGCATTCCCAAGCCGTACAGATTCAGCTGTTATTTCTGCATGATACTCCTTGAGCCCTTCTTTCACAGTTGACGCATATATATTTTCCATTCCAAAGATCCAAACATTTTCGTCCGCTGGAAGTTTGGGAAGTTCACGATCTAATAAAATCCGGATTCTTTTCGTAGAGTCGTTTGCCCAGGCTTTTGCCAATCCCCGATAATATTCCAGACTCCGCTGATCCGCTTTCGATGGCAAAAGGATCAGTAACTCTTCTGATCCAAAAATCTTAGACAGCGAAGGTGGAATTTCATTATAATGCAGTTTACGGAATATGTCAAACTGAGGATCAATCCGTACGAGCAACGGATTTTCCGGAAGATCCAACTCGAACGTCTGTTCCTTCTGCGTCATCGCCACATTCTTGATCTCGGCTTTTTTTTCATAAGAGATTACAACCGGGATGTCAAGTATAAAAGCATCGTCGTTTTGGACTTGCTTGAGAGTAAACTGAAGGTGATAGCTATTTTTGCTTTCCATACACTGAACATTTGAGAGATTGAGTTCAGGTGCTCCTTTTCGTTCTACCCATTGATCAAAGAATGGTTTTAGATCTTTGCCAGTTACACCTTCAAACGCGAGGCGGATGCTGTTAAAGGATGCTGCCTTGAACTTGTTATCTCGATTGAATTTTTGAAAACCCTTCACAAAAGATTCGTCTCCTACCAAAACACGCAACATGTCCCACATCATCATGCTTTTTCCATATCCAATAGCTTCGGACGATGAATTGCTTCGCGATGTGAATTTATTCAATGGAAAATCGTTGGTTGGATTAACATAATCCGTGTAATTCTGGAGTGCCGTGCGCCGATATTCTGCTCCTTGCCCGCGCTGTTCTGCGATTAAATGATCAGCCATATACACCGTAAGACCTTCACACCAGTTCCCAGAATTGAAATCGACATACACACTATTGCCCCAGTAATTATGCAGAAGTTCATGCGGATAAGAAGAATTCAGGATGAAGGGGAAGCGAATGATTTGCTCTCCGAGAAGCGTGAATGATGGCATGCCGTAGCCTGTTTCCCAAAAGTTCTCTACGAGCGCAAACTTGGTAAACGGATATGGGCCTATGAGCTTTCGATACATTTCGAGATACTGGGCTGTCGTTTCGAGGTACTTGTTCGCAAGCGCTTCATCAGGGGTACGCAGGAATGCCATGACATCGGTCGCGCCGGCGGAGAGTGCATATTCCTTGAAACGAGCCGCAATCAGATACGCTTCTTCCATCAGCTCCGGTGAATCCCATCTGGAAACACGAACACCATTTTTTATTTCATGGAAAATCCTTTTCCCTTGGCTGACAACCTCCCAAGGATCTGACATTGTCGTTGTCAATTCGAAAGTGATCAACTCTTTATTGAACCACGGAATCCAATATGTCGATCCCGCAAGATAGACGCCCTTTGCATCAATTATTCCCGGCGTTTGACTGAACCCTCTTGCGTACTCTTCACCCACCTGCCTAATAGGATAGTTGATTACACCACTGAACTTGAGGGTGAACGTGACAGTGTTCACACTCTGCTCCTTGAAGGTCAAAGAATATTTATTCAGAATATAATTTTCAGTCGTAGTGAAATCCTCGCGATCCATCCCTAGACCTTCTGCTTTCACACCGGCCTGATCCAACGCGATAACAACCCCTGGAGTCTCAGAGATTACTGTCAGATTCGAATTGAGAATGAAGTGCATAAGCGGCTTTGTCTGTTCCGCTGGGATGGTAATCTGATCTGTTACTTCGATGAAATGATTTTCAGGATTCACCGTTGCATTAAGCTTATGATGGATTCCGTTATCTGCATAAGCAAGAGACATGGAAAAGAAGAGGACAAGCATTCGTGTACATATTCGAAGCATATTTTTTCTCCGTAAGTAATTTTCTTGATTCACCTTTTTTATCCTATTATTCATATTAAAATAAATCAGTGCAAATCCATTCTCTCACTCTTTCCTGTCTTGCGATAAGAAGGAGAAGATTCGATAAATACCTTACTTCATTTTTGAATAATCAAGCTCGGAACCGAGCAGACTGTGTGGAATGAGGAAAGCAATAAGTGTAATGAGTGCAGCACCGAGAATCCATCGTTTTGGATTTGGAGATCTCTTTAATGCAATTGCGGCTGACAATCCAACTGAGAATCGCAACCGCCAATTTATTATCTGTCAGGTCAGTACCAAATGGCCAGCCAGTCCAATAAACATCGAACGCGTACTTCTGAACAACTGGCCCAAGAACCATTCCGCCCACGAAGAGTAATGTAACGGTCCAATAAGTAAAAGCTGTGTAATGTGGCTCTTTGGCGAATATTTCTATTCCAGTGCGCGTAGAAAATAGCATTGCGCCAAAAATGACAATGATATGAAAAATAAGCACCGCATTTGGTACCGCGCCTTTAAATCGAATGATGATTGATCCATCTGCGGGGAGCACAACAGTCCGGATTGAATCTTGAAGATATACCCGATACTGAAGTTTTCCTGCCGGCGGCTGCAAAGGAATTTCGGCAGAGAGCAATCCATTTTCGTAGTTCATATCGACGCGTGTCCATTCATCGTTTGTCTTGTTCCGTTTCCATTGAGCGAATCCGTGAATACTCGGATCACCTGTACGAATTTGTATTCTGTGGTTTCTGATGCTTTCTTCACTTTTTTTCAACTTATAGAGAATTTCCTTTCCGTTCATCGACACGCTTCCGGTTACAGGGTGTGTTGGCCCGGTCATTCGTTGATAAATTGCCGAGACAGCTGTAATGAGGAATGCGAGAATCCAGAAAAGAAAAGAACGTTTCATATATTATTCCAATAAATTATTTAAGTGTATTTCAAACCGCGATAACTTTCTGCCGAAATCTTCAATATCGTCTGCTAGTCATTATTAAAACAATTTATGCAAAGTGTTTCGGGAAAAAAATCTCAAAGAATCAATTTTGACAGTAACTTCAGCTTAACAATCATAAACCGATTTAATCTACCCCTAATAAATGTTTCAATAATAAGTTAGTGATCTCCTTCGGTATCAGCAAGTTTAAAAGGATAAGAAGTTTTATTTGAGATCAACAACAATTAACGGACATGACATTATTTACTTGATTTTCATATCTCCTTCTAAGTAGATCTGAGGGGAATAGACAGATTAGAAGATTTGACCTTTAAAAATAATATTGGGGATATTTTGAATAAAAATTAAAATGTTACTTTATTTAGTTACACAATCTTGGTAACTTTTTCCCAACTAGGAACGGTGACATGAATAATAATATACAGAATGCGCGTTTTGATTTCATCGAGTTTCCGGTTAAATTTCTTACTGATCTATTAAAGACAAAATCCTTTTATTCAACTGTATTTGGATGGTCATATAAAGATTGGGGCGATGATTATTCGGACACGAAGGACAGTGGATTAGGAAGTGGTTTGAATGCCGATCCATCACATAAATCTAAAAATCCTCTTGCAGTGATTTATGTAGATGCAATTGAGGTGTCAAAAGAAGCCGTTATTTCTGCAGGTGGGCAGATTACTCGCGATATATTTTCATTTCCAGGAGGTCGTCGCTTTCATTTTATCGACCCAGCAGGAAATGAACTTGCTGTTTGGTCTGAAAAGTAAAGATCATAACTGTTATATGGCTTTGATTCAAATTAACGTTTTTATTGTTAAATTTGGATTTTGCAAATCATATGCTGATAGATATATTTAAAACGGATTCTTACAATCGTACCGAAGCATGTGATGCCGGCGAAACAACGATTGGTTATTAAACAATAATCATAACAAAGGAGGACATAGTTATGAAGGGCAACGATAAACTTCTCACAACATTGAACGAACTTTTAGCAGAAGAACTTACTGCTATTAGCCAGTATATGGTGCACTCGGAAATGTACGACAACTGGGGTTATGCAAAACTGCACAAGTCGATTGAGAAACAGGCCGTCGATGAAATGAAACATGCTGAATGGCTAATCGGGCGTATTCTTTTCTTAGAAGGCATACCGATTATGTCCAAGCTCAATCAAATCAAAATTGGTGCCGATATTCCTGCTATGCTATTGAACGATAGCAATGGAGAACAGACCGCAGTTCAGTTATATAACAAAGCTATCAATCTAGCGCGCGAAGTTTCTGATGCGGGGACAGCCGATTTATTTACAAAGATTCTTCTTATGGAAGAAGGACACGGCGATTGGCTGGGACAGCAACGTGATCAAATAGCACAAATTGGAATACAAAATTACTTGGCGAACCAGACGGGTGAATAACAACATGCGGATCTTGTTTCGACAATAGAATTTAAAAGCGAGTATGGGAGATTCTGTGCTCGCTTTATTTTGTGCAAGAAAAAACCATTCACCTGTTCACTTTATGAGATAAACTAAATATCCTGTGAAACTCTTTACTCCTGATATGAAAATGGCTGATGTTATTCACGGAAATTATTTATTAATGCCCGTAATCAATCGTTTTGGTGTATCACTGGGTGTCGGTGAGAAGACGGTGCGTGCAGTTTGTCGACAACATAAAATTGATGTCGACTTCTTTTTAACAATTATCAATGCATATTCTCAAGAACATTATTTTCAGGAAAAGAAACTTCAGACGTTCAATGTACTAATGATTGTCGATTATCTGCAAAAAACGCATCGATATTATATCGAAGCACAAGTTCCACTAATAGAAAAGCTGCTTAACAACCTGCTCCGCAAAGGCTCTGTCGATGTAAAGCGGCTTAGGCTCATCAAGAAATTTTTTCTGGAGTATAAGCAAGAGTTATTAAGCCATTTGGAACGGGAAGATGTCACGACCTTTCCTTATGTTCGGAAAGTATATCGCCTGTTCAATACTCTTCGTCCCACTGCACAAGAAAAAAGGGCCCTCTCAAAATATTCCATGCACGTATATGAAGAGGAACATAATAACGTTGATGAAAAACTCTACGACTTAAAAAATATCCTTATCAAATATATTCACGGCGATTCGATGGAACGGTTGTATCAAGAGGTAATCTTTGAGCTTTTCCGTCTTGAGAAAGACATTCTCGATCACACACGCATCGAGGATAATATTTTACTCCCGCTTGTGGCTGAAATGGAAGATGCATTGTTTTATCCAGAGGAACATTCAAAACGTACTGCGGGGAAAAACGCACTTACACAAAAGGCGACAAAAACGCTTGTGACACCCGAAGTAAAACCAAGCGAATCGCCGCAAGCATTATATCGGATACCCTCTCATATTTCTAAAACAGGAACACAACAGTTTGAAGAACTCACTAAACGAGAACTTGAAGTTCTTCAACTTGTAGCATGTGGTTTTTTGAATAAACAAATTGCAGATAAACTTTCCATTAGCCTTCATACTGTTATTTCTCATAGAAAAAATATTACACGTAAACTCCAAATTAAAACTATCGCCGGGTTGACTGTGTACGCTTTGCTCAATGGATTGATTTCTCCAAAAAACATCACCTGATTATCCTCGCTCTAATTTTGAATTTTAACATCCCACTCTGATTCCTTCTAGGGTATTTATAAAATCCCTACTAATGGGGATTGTTTACTTTTCCCCTTCCTTTATCTTACCATGGTGATCTTGGGATAAATTAGATGGCTATGCAAATATTAAAAGGGGAATAGAACAATGTCTCGGCTATCAAGAGCAGAATTTCAAGCGATGAATAGTCTTCCCAGAAGGCTATTACAAAAACATTATGAGCTTCCACGCTTAAAACACATGGGTGCTTGTTTCAATGGAAAAGATATTTTAGAAATCGGATGTGGCTCAGGATACGGAGCTATTTTGATACTGAGGGATAAACCACTAAGTTATATCGGAATCGATGTAATGGAAGAACAAATAGCGTTAGCGCAAAAGAGAGAAATCCAAGGTGCAGAATTTCGAATTGAAGATGCAACAAATATGCAATCCATCGAAGATGCAAGCAAAGATTTAATTGTGATTTTTGGAGCATTGCATCATATACCAGAATGGCCCGTTGCATTATCGGAGTGTCATCGGGTTCTTCGATCTGATGGAGAAATATACTTGGAGGAACCTACTGGGAAATTGTTGGAATTATTTGATGGCAGATGGCTGCATTGGTATCATCCCAAGGAGGGCCACTTCTCACTTCAAGAATTGACTAGAAGCCTAACGAATACATGTTTTAGAACTCTTAACTTGTCATCATTTTTTGGCATCGGTTTTTATAAGGCACAACGAATATAAGAGAATATTTTTGCCATTATTTCACGAAAACGTATTTTTCACAGAATGTTGGGGTAGGCAGAGATGTTGAAACGCAGAAATCCTATTGAGTTACCCGAATCCTTCACCGGAGAATCACATGGGGAAACAACTACATTCCCGGTACTAAGTGATCTCGTACCCGGAACACACAGCGTCGTACGTGGATTGCGTGGGGGTCAAAAATTCATTAGCCGAATGGCTGCACTTGGTTTTACGTTGAAAGCCGAGGTAGATATTATCCAGAACCTCGGTCATGCAATCATCGTCGGTGTGCGCGGAACACAAATCGCACTTGGACGCGGTGAAGCTGCTAAAGTATATGTCAATGTACAGAAGGCAACTACTCAAAATAAACCGGTTGCACCACCGGGTACAATCCGAGTAGCACTCACAGGGCAGCCGAACGCAGGCAAGTCCACTCTATTCAATTCATTGACCGGACTTACACAGCATGTTGGCAACTGGCCAGGCAAAACCATTGAGCAAAAGAGCGGCATCTATCAGCATGGGAATATTACGCTACAATTAGTTGACTTACCTGGAACCTACAGCCTGACAGCCAACTCGTTAGAAGAGCGGATTACACGAGACTATATTCTGACCGAACAACCGGATGTTGTGGTGGATATAGTAGATGCATCTGCACTTGAACGAAATTTGTACTTGCTTTCCGAGCTGCTTGCGCTACCAACACCTGTTGTACTGGGACTAAACATGATGGATGTTGCGGAAAAGCATGGTATTAGGATAGAACCTCATGTTCTAGAAGCTGCTTTGGGTTTGCCGGTTGTACCATTGGTTGCCACGAGAAATCAAGGTATTCAAGAACTTGTCCAGGCGGTCAAACAGGTTGCGCGTCAAAAACAAAGCTATTCCCCGCATCGCCCTGAAATCCGTCTCGATCACAAAGCGGTGCTCGTCCAGCTTCGCCAAATCATTGCAGACAAAACACCTGCACCTTATCCACCTGATTGGGTAGCGCTCAAGCTTCTTGAAGGAGATGAACAGATCACGCAAATAGTGCGCGAAAGTCTTGGTAATGCTGACTGGGTGCAGGTGCATGAAATTCTTAAAGCGCACGAAGATGCCGTGCTGGCCATTGCTGGTGGCAGGTACGAATGGATAGAACGCATGGTGCGTGCAGCCGTAACGCGGCCTCGCGCCGGACAAATCACGGTGACAGAGCGAGTGGACCGAATTGCAACTCATCCTGTGTGGGGGTTTATGTTACTTCTAGGAATATTAGGATTGATCTTCGGGTTCACATTTGGTGTTGGGGCACCGTTGCAGAGATGGATGAACGAAGACCTGATCCAAACTGGAGCGGCAGCCCTGCGCATGAAACTTTCCGGTGCTCCTTGGTGGGTTACAGGTCTGTTGACCGATGGCATTATTACAGGGGCAGGAATGGTTTTCACTTTTTTGCCGATTCTTTTAATTTTCTTTACTGCGCTCGGGTTTTTCGAAGATGTAGGATATATGGCGCGAGCCGCTTATGTTATGGATCGCTTTATGCATTGGATGGGGTTGCATGGTAAATCGTTCTTGCCGCTTTGCATTGGCTGCGGTTGCAACGTACCGGGCGTATTGTGCACTCGTATTATTGATTCATCCCGTGCTCGATTGTTAACTATTCTGTTAATGCCCCTAGTACCTTGCACAGCTCGCTTTACGCTACTGGCTGTGCTCACACCTTTATTCTTTGGTCCTGCAGCGGTGTGGGTATCTGTCGGTGTAATAGGATTAAATTTACTTTTATTGATAGGAATAGGTTATGCTCTCCATGAACTAGTGCTTGGAGGAGAACATGTCGCCTTCATCATGGAGATGCCTCTCTATCATTTGCCGAACATACGCACTATTAGTTTATCTGTTTGGCAACGCACGTTGGAGTTTTTAAAAAAGGCCGGGGGCATTATCGTTGTCGCCTCTATAGTAATCTGGATTTTTTCAATCCTACCCGAAGGTAATCTGGAATCAAGTTACTTAGCGAATATCGGAAGATTCCTTGCTCCATTCGGGTCATTGATGGGTTTAGATTGGCATATGATAGTAGCGCTACTATCCAGCGTAGTCGCCAAAGAAAATACAATTGTGACATTGGGAATTCTCTATCATGGAACTGGCTTGAATGCTCTTGGCGCTATTATAACACCTGCGGCAGCTTTAGCTTTCCTGGTCATTCAGGTGACATTTATCCCGTGTGTGGCAACCATAACAGCGATACGTCAAGAGACGCGCTCGTGGCGTTGGACGGTATTCATCGTATCACTTTTACTTGTTATATCGTTGATGACAGGTGTGTTGGTATACCAGATAGGACGCTTGCTATAAAATTGATCCTTCGAGAATGATTGTTGCTTTAGCTTTTAAACTTACGGCTAAAGCCAGTGGTGGGAGCAGTGAATATCCTCTCGAACAATTTGCTGATAGATTCTTTTTCGAAGCCCCACCATCAAATTCAGTATGCTATATTTCAAATCCTGCCTCAATTAGAACTGTACGAAGTTCATCTTCCATCGCAGCGTAAGCAACTCCTAATGAGGGATCTCGCTCAGTGATCTCGCAAAGAAATTACTAAGCAGACACTGTTCTGCATTTTTGCAATTTTGAAATTCACAAAGCTCGTTTCCGTATAAGACTAGAAAGCGGCTACAAGTACGAGACGCAAATTCGACATCATGAGTCGCAATAACAATTGAAGATGCAACAGAGCGCAACAGATTTGCCAGTGACAATTTTCCGCGTGGGTCAAGCGCCGATGACGGTTCATCAAGCAGCATCACCGAAGGATTGGTGACCAACGCACCTGCTAGTGCGATTCGCTGGCGCTGACCGTGGGAAAGTTGAAATGGTGAACACCCTGCGATGTCCGATACGCCCAATGCCGCAAGCACAGACATGGCTTTTTCATGCGCTATTTTCGACGGTGTTCCTTTACGAATCAGGCTATATGCAACGTCATCAATTACACGGGGAAACAGAATTTGATCTTCGGGAATATTGAAAAGGAACCCTGTCCGGTCACGTGCTTCCTGAAGGCTCTTTTTTTCAATAGGAATCCCATCGATGAAAATAGACCCGGTGAAGGGCACCAGCCCTACTGCAGCGAGCAGTAATGTCGTTTTCCCTGACCCGTTGAGACCGAATAACGCCACTCTTTCATCGTGATGAACATGAAAGGAAACATTGCTGATAGTATTCTTAGAATTTCCAGGATATCGGATGGTCACTGATTTAAATTCAAGTACTGGGTTCATGCTATAATTCTCAACCTCATAAGAATAGATGCTATGAGAACAACAGAAGCACAGATGATCGTCAGTACGTCGGCAATCGTCAATTTAATATTCTCACCTGAAGTTACTGCCTCAACTCCATACCCTCGAACTGTCATTGCCGCTGCGGTTCGTTCTGCACGAAACATAATTCTCACCATCCACACAATTGGAAAAGAAAACAGAACCCTTGTGCCTCGTACTCCTGATGCGCCTCTCAATCGAAGCACACCGATAATGCGCAACGTTTCTTCCATTAGAAGCATGGTTTGATTGATTAGCTGGACTATTAAGATAATAAATGTCCTGGGAATTGGAATGTTTGCGAACCCCCGATGCACGTCTTGAATTGCAAGAATAGTAATCGTCGATGCGGCAATAAAAAGAACGCATGTGCTGCGAAGTGCAATAGCTCCTGCCTGTGCAAAGCGGTCAACCATCGGTGCTGTCATAGACGAATCAACTGTCATCCAGGGGGTCAATAAAAAAAAGGGAAAGAAAAGAATGAGAGAGACAATAATACATCGGAAAAACATTTTTACCGGCATTGCCGCTAGCAAACACCAGCAGGTTGTGGAAATGATCATGAGGGCTATACCAGTTATAGATTGCAACGGAATCAGTAAACAGCTACTGCCAAGCAGAATTCCCGAAAGAATTTTAATATGCGCGTACAGAGATTTCAGAGGACCCTTTCCACACCCCCAGAATGTAAAACCATCTTTCATAATCAAACCTTACGCGCTGATATTAGATATCCTGAATCATCGTCCAGTGTTTCTTCGATGATAAAGCCGGATTGTTCAAGTAACACTGCAGTTAGAGATGCCGGTACTAGCATATGATTACTTATGACCTTGGAAGCTCCTGCGTGAGTCTTGTTTATTGTTTCACGTGATCTCAAATGCCAGATATGGAGTTTGCCGCTGGGTTTGAGCATACTCTGGAATAATTTTGCCGCTATTCCAGAATTTTCCAAGTGTGGCCAGACCGAATAGCAGATCACTCTATCAAATACATTTTTAAATGTAGTCATGTTCTCGACCGAATCACATACCCATTTAACGCGCAAATCATTTATTTTCGTTTGTGCAATTTCGATCATCCGGCTGGATATATCAACGGCAGTAATTCTGCCTGCTTGTGATAATTGACAAAGAATTGCAGCTGTTAAATTCCCGGTACCACAGCCGACATCGAGTACATGCTCATCGGGACGAAGACCAAATCGCTTGAGTCCATTATCAAATTGAACTTCAAGCGAATTAAGATTTTCCCATGAATCCCATTTCGGAGCGATAGAATCAAAATATGCGGCAATTGTTTGTTTAGAACTATCACACATCTTCATTTCCTGTTTGTATATTTGAATGGCCTACCGTACGAGAAATTCGAATGATTGCTGGAATAGCTACTATCATTAGAATGATTCCGGGCCATCCACTAAGAAGTGATACTCCGGCTATAAACTTAGCTGGCAATTTCATGAGTAACGCCATAAGATAAATCAATCCTACGCCAATACATCTACCGACAAGTAGAATTGGAATAAAAATAATCAGCTCGTGAAGTTTTGGGAATAAAACGCGAACATAGGCGATGATTCCGCACATTGTTGCGAGTTCAATGCTCATAATAAATGCTATCGGAGGATAAAACGGCGGCATGCCGGTGATTGCACCGGAAAGCAGCGGCAACAGAAGCGCAGTCAGCATGGCAGGTATCGGCCCAACAAAAAAGGAAAGCGTCACCAAAGGTAAATACATAGGCATAAACATCGATCCAATGTGAAAAACATGAAATATCACCGGCAGTAGCATCGCGGCCGCCCCGAAGACCGCACAATAAGCAATATCGCGTGGTTTAAGCATGGTTATTCCTTAAATGTCAGGCCGGTAAGAATGTCGGACTAAACATCAGATAATATAAAACAGATTCCTCACAATAAATAATATGACTTGATCTCGGCCCCTCTCACTAGAGAGACGCCCGCATTCCAACATTCACGGTTCTTCCCGGCATTGGATAACCGTAGATTGTTTGGTACGATTCATTTAAAACATTACGGCTTCCGATAGAAAGAGAAATCTTTTCTGTTACTTGAGCTGC
Organism: Ignavibacteriota bacterium; assembly: GCA_963727825.1. Lineage (GTDB taxonomy): Bacteria > Bacteroidota > Ignavibacteria > UBA10030 > UBA10030 > Fen-1298. The sequence goes on from CAVSHO010000009.1 coordinate 764,223, forward strand.
TACTCGAATTTCCATGTTTGTATAATCGGGTAATTGTTTCAAAGTATAGTCTGTTTCATCGGTTCCATAAATCGTATTGACATATTGTGCTGAGAGCAAAAAGGTTAATACATTCCAGCGGTATTCTCCGCCGAGATATGCTTTGTGTTTCGGTACGGCTTGGGCAACGTCGGGTTTATCTGCAAAGGAATAATTTGCATTGATGGTAAAGTTATAAAAAGGAAGCAATTGTGCGGAGCATTCCACTCCGTCACGATGAAATCCGCCTGTGTTCCATGATTTCATTCCGTACCAACTATCGACAATAGTGTTTTGTGCATCAATAAGATAACCGGCAATATCAATTGATGCATAATGGCTAAATACGTGAGAGATTCCGATTTCATAATTCCATAGGTTTTCCGGCTGTAATGTTCCATCCCTTGGAGTCAATTGATAGATTTCAAAAATCTGAGGTGCACGGTATCCTCGTCCAACCGATGCGCGGATGTTTGTTTCTTCTGTAAGTTTATATGTGATACCTGCCTGCGGTACGGCAATATCTCCAAAGTACGTATTATATGTATATCGAATACCGGCATTTGCCAGTAACCGATCACAGAATATCTGCTGCACGCTGATATATCCGGCATAATCTTCAATCGTATGCGTTCCCAAATCACCATATGCGTTCGATCCGTGTCCGCCGTTTTGTTGTACATCAATACCTGCACTAATTGTACTGCCGGTAGATAATTTAAATGATTGATAAGCTGTTGCAATAATCTGATGGTCGTCGGAAGTCCAACCTGCGTTATAAACCGGATCGAGTTCATTATGCCCTAAATTATACACAATATTAATACCGCCTTTTGATACCCAAAATCATTTTCAACGGATGCACCAATATATCCACGCTGAATGTGCATCCAATCATTAGTATCAGGTTGTGTAATTTGTCCTGGATCAAATGTATTAAATTGAGTATAGCTTCCATCTACAGAGAACCTATATTGTTCATTCAATTGATATGAAGTTTTAAGATAACCGCTGTTGGCAGTATATTCCGACCAAGGCCGTGAACCGTCGGTATGTTCATGCGTAAAGGAACCTAATATATTCCAATTGTTTTCTTGATATCCAAGATGCAAGCCATATTGTTGTGCATCATCAGTGCCATATGAAATAGAGGCATTACCCAACATTCCATCTTGCTGCGTTCTATGAGTAATAATGTTAATTACACCGCCCATTGCATTGGAGCCGTACAACATCGATGCCGGACCGCGAATGACTTCAATCCGTTCAGTATTCGTCGAGAGATAACTGTCGTTAATCGGATGTCCATACCATCCCATATATTGCGGGCGGCCATCAATGAGCGTGAGTACTTCGTTGTTAGGACTTCCGCCGATTCCCCGGATATTGATCTGACCGGAGGGCGAGTTCACACCAAATCCAAGAACATCCCGCTCAGCAATAAACACGCCAGGTACTTCTTGACTGATGAGTGAAAAAATAGATTTTTCTGGATTAGCACTTATTACATCGGCTGAAATGACGCTGATCGACGGCGATACCAAACTGCGAGAAGTTTCCGTCTTTGTTGCCGTTACTGTTACCGGATTTAGAATTGTACATCCGTGTCGTATCTATCTGCGCAAAGAGGATTATAGGAATAAATAATAAATAAATTATGCGAATAATTGTTTTCATAATGCTGATTCCTTTCTTTGTAATCTGAGATATTTCGTTAATATGTTTAGTAGACCGATTACAAAGAAACGGAGTGATAGGAAGTCCAAATAATAGTATTTACACCTATCATGATAGAACGTGCAAATTGATAAGGATTATTTCCCATGATGATGACCTTGCAATGCCATTGTCAGCGTAAGCTTTCCATGTTTCACACCTTTGAAGCTTATAAGTTTTTCTGCGATGGTTTTTAGTACTACAGCTTTTCCTTTTAGCAGGACGACCTCCATGCAATGATCATGATCAACGTGGACATGAGATGTCGATATAATATTCTCATAATAATCATGCTGAAGATTGGACAGAGATTTTTCCAGTTCCCGCTTATGGTGATCATATATAAAAACCAATGCACCATAGACGATACCGTCGGGCGTTTTCACGCTTTCTTCAACAAGCGCATCACGCACAATATCGCGGACTGCTTCTGATCTGTTTGTATATCCTTTTTGCTCAATGAGGCAATCGAATTGGTGGAGTAAATCCTCCTCCATCGACACGCTAAATCGGACAAGTTGTTCCATGACATTCTCCGTGTTACAATTATAATAATTGTAACACTTTTTGGGGAAGAAATCAAGATGCGTTTTTGTGTTTGTTTATATTGAGAGGAACTTAGTCCGACATCTCCACAGTGCAGTTCAAATTCAATGAAGTTTTTTTGCACAAACAGATATTGCAATGCATGAATGTGTTAAGCTCGTGAATAGTGTGATTCATGAGGCATAAAAGAGCGTGAAAACCGGGCTTACTTGTCAGAAGGAAGTAATGAAATAATTTTAAACGCTGCTGCTGCCGCTCCAACACCATTATCGATATTGACAACCGAAACGCCCGGAGCGCAACTCGTTAGCATCGCAAAGAGCGCAGTGAACCCCGAAAGCGCAGTGCCATACCCGACGCTTGTTGGAATTGCAATGATTGGCTGCGGATAAAGTCCTGCGATGACGCTTGGGAGCGCGCCTTCCATCCCGGCTGCAACAATAAGGACATCACAATCACGCAGCTTCATATCGTTTGCAAACAGACGATGAATTCCAGCAACACCCACATCAAAAACTCTTTGAACTTCTACACCGAGACTTTCTAAAACAAGTGCCGCTTCTTCGCACGCTGTAATATCAGTGGTTCCGGCGGAAACAATACCAATTCGTCTCCCGGAAACTTGCGGCAGCGGTTTCCCGATACGGAAGGAACGCGCATCTTTTAAAAACAATCCCTGTGGAAAAGCTTTTCTTAATTGCGGGAAAAATTCCTTCGGGCAGCGTGTACCAATCACAAGTTTTTGTTTTGCATAAAGCGCTTTTGAAATTGCAATAATGCGCTCAACTGATTTATTTTCACAGTAAATCACCTCAGGAATCGAAGTTCGATCGCGGCGTGACATATCGAGCTTTGCATATTCTTCAATAGCGTGCAACGATGATGAATGAAGTTGTGCTTTGTTGTGAGTGAATTTACGATTTTGATGGATTGCTGAACGGGACTTTCTATTTTGCATTCTGTAGAATCTCCCGATTGAGCTTGCCGGATTTAAACCCTTCTTCATCTATAAGCACTTCTTTGTATCCTAACGATTTCAGAAACCCCTGAACATCGTCAAATATTACCGTAAGTTTTGTAATCGCCCAGGAATCCACCTCGATTTTTGCAGTTGTTTGAAAGTGTCGAACGCGCACATTTGTAAATCCTTTTTCCCGAATGTAGCGTTCAGCTTGTGCAATCATACTGATAGAAGTTCTATCGATCATTGTTCCATAAGGAATACGTGAAGAAAGGCATGGCGCAGACGGTTTATCGTGATTCGGCAAACCATATAATAGAGCAGCATCTCGGACATCCTGCTTGGTAAATTTGGCTTCAATCAATGGAGAGCGAATTTGATATTCTTTTGCGGCAATTCTTCCGGGACGATAATCCCCGATATCATCTAAGTTTGCACCATCAAGCATGAACGGGATATTCTCTTTCCCTGCGATTTCGCCAAGCTGCCGATAGAGTTCTTGCTTGCAGAAATAACACCGATTAATAGGATTTGCTGCATAATTTTTTATCTCAAGTTCGTTGTATGCAATTTCCCGAAAATTGAAGTGATGCATTTCCACTATTGTCCGTGCAAGATCGATATCTTCCGTTGTAATAGTATCTGTTACCGCAAGAACAATGAGTGCATTCTTGCCAAGCACTTTATTGGCGACAAAAGCAACTAGCGTCGAATCCACTCCTCCGGAATATCCAACGATCACCTTTCCCCAATTTTGAATAAGAGCCTCAAGCTGCTCTGTTTTTTGCATGAAGAACCTTTCTGTTTCTGAAATAATCTACGTAAAAAAGTTGAAACCTGCTTATGAATATCCCGCGATTTCTTGATGTTTGTGTCGTCATACCAGTCGCAACAATATCGGGAGGAATTAATAATGTTAGGTCCAGCTTTCACAAGGGCGACAAAATATCTTGCATTTAGAATACGGATTAAATAGATTGATCGGTGAAAAGGTAAGAAAAATATGGACGGGCTGTTGGGGATTCTATCGAGAGGAATATATGGCCAACAACTAACGGCACGCCCCTTTTTAATTAACCGCAGAGTAGGCAATCCATATAATACAATACGCACATATTAGGATAAAATCAGCGGTCTAATCATGGTTGGCTGGTGCGAGAAGAAAGAACCGATGAAACATATCTTTACATTTATACTTTCGTTTATTTTACTTTCTTGTTCACAGAAGCAGGATTCATCTAATTCCAAGAAGATACCACAATCAAGTGCCGATACGACGTATGGTTATCTTATTGATATTAATCGTAGTGATTCCGGTTATGTTCATAACATTTTAACTTCAATGTACACCGGCTTTACGATTTCTGATGGTGAACTAACAGACTACGATGCGGATGAATTGTTCTTTGGATATAATAAAACCATAATACGCATAAATAATTTATATGTAATTCCCATTCGGGTCGGTGTCACAAAATTATTCTTGAGGAACCCTAACAATCTTGATTTAATTTCAGACTCTGTTACAGTTTCTGTTTTTGAAAAGAATGGAATATTAGAATTACAAACGCAGCGCACGCCAGCGAACCAGTCACCAAGACCGATGGAATAAGCGTACTGCAAATTACATTGTAAGCAAAGATTCTATTAAAAATTCTAATCGCACTACGGAAAGTAATCTTTATTAAAATATTAGGAACGATATGTCTATAGATGCAAAATATGTTCATACAAATTTAATCGCGCGTGATTGGCAAAAGTTGTCTTTGTTTTATCAAGAAGTATTCGGCTTCAAGCCGGTTCTGCCTGAGCGACATTATAAAGGTACCGATCTTGAACGCGGCACAGGTGTCAGGGGATCGGAACTTCATGGTATTCACTTGCGGATGCCAGGATATGATGACGGCGGCCCAACATTGGAAATATACACATACACAATCCCGGAAGAAGGATCGGTTCCTGCTGTTAATCGTCCTGGATTTGGACATATTGCCTTGTCCGTTACAGAAGTAAGGGATGCTCAAGAAATAGTTCTGCAAGCCGGTGGAAAAGCTGTCGGAGAAATCGTAACTTTACATACATCTACGGGAGCTAAGGTAACTTGGTGCTACGTAACAGATCCTGAAGGCAATATCATCGAATTACAATCATGGTCATAACAAAGAAAATCGAATACATAAAATATTAATCGCACAGCTTAATCAGGCGTTATCAGATATTTATTATTGGATATGAATAAATGAAATACAAATATCACCATATTGGCATTCCGACACAAAAACCGTTCAACGGAGAAAAATATCTCAAAGATTACAAGATTTATCATGGTGGATTTGAAGAGAGCGAATTTGGTATAGAATGGATGCGGTATGAAGAAGGCTGTAATCTTCCAGAAATTGTGAAAACAATCCCACACATTGCATTTGAGGTAGACAACATTTACGAAGCAATAAAAGGTCACAAGGTAATCATTGCACCAAACAGTCCGTCAGAAGGTAATGTAGTTGCATTTATAGAAGAGAATGGCGCTCCGATAGAATTTATACAAATAAAAAATAGCGCTTTACCAGATGCTACTCTATAGCCATCCAGAACAACTATTCAGTCGGGCGGTAGTGCAGCGGGAATTGTCATCCATTGGATAGTATAAGATTTTTATCCCTTTACACTATAGACAGGTTGTTATATATGATCGATAAGACTGTTGCGGAACAATACAAATGGGGTCAAAATTGCAGTGGCTGGCATCTTGTCAAGTCAGATTCTCTAAGTGTTATTCAGGAGTCGATGCCGCCGCATACATCGGAGTCCCGTCACAAGCATTCCAAATCACGTCAATTCTTTTTCATCCTGTCAGGTGAAGCAACATTTGAGATAGATGGCAAGAAACAAATTCTTCAATCAGAACAAGGATTTGAAATTGCTCCTGGCGTTGTGCATCAAGTTCTTAACAACTCAAACATAGATTTGCAGTTTCTAGTTATTTCCTGTCCCCCAAGTCATAGCGACCGGATTAATATTTAGAAAATATTTCATCTTGCACCGCCAGACCAGTCATTCAAGCTGAAAGAATGGGCCTGCCGACCAGCCCGCTGCGTGTACTGGCGGGAAAGAAGGCAGGCAAGCGCACTGCATATTTATAGCTTACAGAAGTTATGTTTTAATTTGAAAGTAATTACAATGAACTATAGAATTGGAAATTTCGCATAATGGGACTACATTATATTAGCTTGTTGGCTGTTAGGTTGCGTTGCTCAATTTTTCAAGAGGCATTTCAATATGGAAAAAATCTCCCCGGAAATTGATGCATTAATTACAACAATCGTTTATTTGAATTGTCGAGTGGAAGCTATCGTAAGGCTTCTTGAAGAAAAAGGTATTTCGCTTGACTCAAAAGAGATTGACACTCAAATGCGTAGAATCAATTCGATTCAAGGCAGTGTCATGCGTTATCAAATATCTTGTCGTATAAAAGATCCAAATTTTGATCTTAAATAGATCAAAATATTGTTAAATGCCGTCTAACCAAGTCGCTCTCCGTCGGAATGCATGATGGGCAAATCTGCTGGAAAGCAATAGAAGTTGCCATGTGTTAGGTGGGCATAAAAATATTTGCAACATTAGATGAAAAAAATTAAACAACCAAGTTTAGATGCTGGTAGATTCTCAATCTGGCTCCGAAATATCCGAAACGTCTTGGCGGTTGAGAATTGCGGAATAAATGTTCCCTGCGGCAAATGCCATGCTTGCTGCAGATCTTCCTTTTTTATTCACATTAAACCAGAAGAAACTCGCACTCTTTGCCGAATACCGAAAGAACTCTTGTTTCCTGCTCCTTTTCTACCTAAAGGTCATATGGTTTTGGGTTACAACGAGCATGGTTGTTGCCCAATGTTTATCGGGAATAAGTGCTCAATTTACAGATTCCGTCCAGCTACTTGTCGTAGTTTTGATTGTCGAATTCTTGCCTCAAGTGGAATTATACCTAAGAACCACAATCTAATCGCTCAGCATGTTCGGCGTTGGAAGTTCAGTTATCCCAATGAGAGAGACCGCGATCTTCTTTCGGCAGTTCAGACGGCGGCAATATTTTTGAAAAATCATCCTGAATGCATCCGAGGTAAATTAACTTCGAGAGGCGAAATTCAATTGGCGGTTAACGCAATTAAAGTATATGATGTTTTTTTCAATAATAATATCACGACCGCTAACGTTGCCCAAGCAACTTACGATTCCAAGATCGTTAGGAAAGTGATGAGGTCGTACAAAATGTTTGAAATGCGTAAATGTGCTGCCTAATCAAGTGCTCGCCGCCGTTCAAAGAACTTATGCGAGCTTGCCAATCTAATAAAAATCAGTGCCGAGATAAAAACTGGAGTAATAAAATTCTAGTAATCCTCAATACCAATAGAGCTTTATACCGTTTAATCGGAAAGAAAAAAATCATATAAGAGCGTGGCTTACTGCCACTATCGCAGCTGTTTCTGTCCGCAGACGGCGCGTGCCAAGCGAGATGGATTTGAATCCAAGATGTACTGCACAGGCTGTTTCCTCTTCTGTAAAACCACCTTCGGGCCCGACTACAATGAGCAGCGAGTGAATATCCTCATGTAATTTCAATTCAGATGTGATGGTACGCGAGGAATCGGTTTTTTCATGAAAAATAAATTTCAACTGATAGTGCGAGGAATTATCGATTAACGATTTTAAATTTTGCAGCGGTTGAATCCGAGGAAGCCAACTGCGTCCACATTGTTTCATTGCTGAAAGAGCGATCTTTTCCAGGCGTTCATGTTTCTCGCCGTGGGATATGGTGCGCTCACAAGAAATCGGAAGAATCGTCCGCACGCCAAGTTCTGTAGTTTTTTCTATTAAATAATCAAACCTTGCGGGATTTTTTAATAACGAGACAGCAAGCGTGACGTCAATTAATGGTTCGTTGTACTTACGATGCATTGCAGCAATAGTGCAGCGTGTATCTGTTTTTCCTATCTCTGTAATTACTGCTTGATACATCATCTCATTGCCGTCGGTCACAAAGATGCGGTCGCCAATATTCTTTCTCAACACTCGGACAAGATGCTTAGATTCGTCACCGCGTAGTGTTAGCCCGTGGCTTGTTACATCTTCCGGTTTGACGTAGAAGTATTCCATAGTAAAAAATGTGTTTAGATTCCTCAACTGCGAGGAAAATTGAACAGGAAGTCAAAATGATACATCAAAGTCAAGAATATAATCCATCTTGCTTACGTTGTTTACGGCTGCTTCTGTACGAATTGTGTATCCATATGGCAAAAGAAATTGCAAGCCCGCTCCATATCCGGAGTACCATGGCTGTTCCGATACAACTTGATTGCGTGACCATGCGATTCCTGCATCAGCAAATAATCCGAAATAAATACCGTAGCGAAGTTTTTGGAATTCCGGCACTTTCAGCCATTCAATTTCTAAATATCGCGGCAATAGAATCGGCAAGCGCAGTTCAACATTTGCCCCGATTCTATCTTCTGCTTCAATAATTTTACGAAAATACCCGCGAATACGTTCATCATATCCGAAGAAGACATGCCTATACGAAGGAATCGGTCCGCCCCATGTGAACGACCCATCCGTTCGTAACCCTAATGCACTACCTTCGTTAAATCCAAAAAATTTTCGCAAGTCGTAACTCGCTGTAGCAATGTTTACATCTGATTCTCCAAATCCGTTTTTTGCGACAGCAAGAGAAATAAGCGTGCCGTTCGTAGTATATTCATTATTGTCCCTTGTATCAAACCTGTAGGAAAGCGATAACACGAGGAACGCATCACGTCCCGATGAAGATAACGTACTATTTAATCGGGGATCACTGACTTGCCAAATTTCATACCCAAAAGTACTTGAGAGCGTTTGATACATGCCAAATCGCTTACCGACTGTTTCGCGCAGGAAAAGGTTAGAATTCATATATTCTTCAGAATTGCTGCTCAAGTTGTGTAGTTTTTGAAGTGTAAGTGCTGTTCCTATAAAGATATCGTCGTCATCTGTTATTTTAGGATTTTGATAGTTGATCATAAATAGTTTATCGTACCCAAAATAAAATAATGTAAAGAGCTTCTCGTTTCGCCCGCGAAAATTTTCATGCATCATCCCTGCACCGTAATAAAGTTTTGACAAGTCTCCATATTTCATGCCAAGAACTGGAAATGGAATAAAGTACCACCGTTCCGACACTGTAACGATAACCGTCGCCTGATTTTGATACACAGAATCTTCAATATCAACTTTATTAAAGAGTCGAAGATTATAGATATTGTTACGGTCGAGGTCTTTCGCTTGCTGTGTAAGTGTATCACCTATTTTTAACGACATCTCGCGGAAAATGACTTGTTCCTTTGTTGTACTATTGCCTCGAATTTGAATGTCTTTGATAATAATGGCAGAATCGGTCGCGGTCTGCGACTGAAGTGGCATATTGAAGAGTGAAATAAAGACGAGAAGCATCAGATTTTTTATCACATAACTCCAAATAGAAGACTTTCTGGGTAAAATAATAATTAATATTGTGCGGCATCTTAATGACAGCTGATATTTCCAGAGCAGGTCTCTATTCACAAGAAATATATTGATTTATTTAAATTCTTCCATTGGTGGGCATGTGCAGAAAATATTCCGATCACCATAAGTGTTGTTAATTCGACCGACAGCAGGCCAAAATTTATTTTTTTTGAGAGAGGAAACTGGGAATGCTGCTTGTTCGCGCGAATATTTGTGATTCCACAAATCGCTTGTCACTATCAAAGAAGTATGTGGCGCATTCTTCAAAGGATTATCAATTCTATCAAGCTTCCCATCAATGATGCCCTGTATCTCATTCCTGATGGCGAGCATTGCATCGATGAAGCGATCAAGTTCTGCTTTTGGTTCGCTTTCGGTTGGTTCAATCATCATTGTGTCATGAACAGGAAACGATATCGTCGGGGCATGGAAACCATAATCCATAAGACGTTTCGCAATATCATCTACTTCAATCCCAGCCTGTTCTTTGAAGGAATTCATGTTTAAAATAAATTCATGCCCCACTCTTCCATTTTTGCCTTGATAGAGAACCGAAAAATGACTTTCTAGTTTTGATTTCAGATAATTAGCATTGAGAATAGCGGTTTTTGTGACCTCTTTTAATCCTTCCGTGCCAAGCATTTTGATATACGCATAAGAGATAAGTAAAATACTCGCGCTACCCCACGGAGTAGAAGCAACTGCGTGTATGGCTTTTTCACCACCGACTTTCAAAATCGAATGTCCGGGCAAGTACGGCGTAAGATTCTGAGTTACACAAATGGGCCCCATTCCAGGACCGCCACCGCCATGCGGAATTGCAAAAGTTTTATGTAAATTGATATGGCAAACATCTGCGCCAATTTCTGCGGGAGTTGTAAGTCCAATTTGCGCGTTTAAATTTGCACCATCCATATAAACCAAACCGCCATTTTGGTGGATGATATCGCATATTTCTTTAATGCGCTCTTCAAACACACCGTGTGTGGATGGATACGTTACCATCAAAGCGGCAAGCGTGTCCTTGTATTGTGTTGCCTTTGCCTGCACGTCGTCCACATCAATATTGCCATTCGAATCGCAATTCACGACGACAACTTTCATTCCGGCCATCACGGCACTGGCAGGATTAGTGCCATGCGCGGATGATGGAATAAGTGTAACGTTACGTTTTGATTGTTCGTGATCCAGATGAAAAGCGCGAATCACCAGCAAGCCGGTTAGCTCTCCCTGAGCGCCGGAATTCGGCTGAAGCGAGGCCGCTGAAAAACCGGTAGTCTTACAAAGCGAATTTTCCAATTCCTGAAATATCTTGAAATATCCTATTGATTGATCGGCTGGTGCAAACGGATGAATGTTAGCAAATTCCGGCCACGTTAACGGAAGTAATTCTGTCGCAGCATTCAATTTCATTGTACAAGAACCGAGTGGAATCATCGATGCCGTAAGCGAGAGATCTTTGTTCTCCAAACTCTTAATATAACGCATCATTGCCGTTTCAGAATGATAGGAGTTGAACACTGGATGCCTGAGAAAAGAACTCATTCTTTGAAATGGAAACGGATATAAAACAGCCGTCGATCCAAATGAAGTGTTGAATGATCCTTTATTGACAGCGGCGCCTTTCACTTTTGCAAAGACATTTACCATTGCTTCGATATCTTCAGATGAAGTTGTTTCATCAAGTGAAATGCCGATGTATTTATCTTCAATGAAACGAAGGTTATAACCTGCTTCGACAGCAAGTTGAAGAATATGCATCGCTTGTTTTTCGTCCTTCATTTCAATTTTCAGCGTATCAAAATAAATTTCATTTAGTTGTCTGAAGCCTCGTTTTATTAGTTCCGTATCTAACAATTTAGTCAAGCGATGAATGCGGGTCGCTATATTCTTGATACCCTCGGGTCCGTGATAAACTGCATACATCCCGGACATTATTGCTAATAGGGCTTGCGCTGTGCATATGTTTGATGTTGCTTTCTCGCGGCGGATGTGCTGTTCACGGGTTTGAAGTGCTAGGCGATATGCAGTATTGTTTTGTGCATCAATTGAAACACCGATGATCCGGCCGGGCATGTTGCGAATGTATTCATCTTTAGTCGCAAAGAACGCCGCATGCGGACCACCATAACCGAGTGGAATTCCAAATCGCTGAGAGTTACCGATAACAATATCTGCGCCAAATTCACCCGGAGGGGTTAACAGTGCTAACGCCATTAAATCAGTTGCGACAATAGCAATTGCGCCTGAGTCATGCACTTTCTTGATAAATCCACGCCGGTCAATTACCGCACCATCTTCACAAGGATATTGAATTAACGCTCCGAAGAATGATTTATCAAACTCCACTGTATTAGGATTACCAACGACAACTTCGATATTATGTGGAGTGGCGCGTGTAAGAACAACATCAATAGTCTGGCGGTAACATCGAGCAGAAATAAAAAATTTATTTGCCGGTTTTTCTAGGGATCTGTTGACAATACCATACGCCATCGCCATTGCTTCTGCCGCAGCAGTGCCTTCATCTAACAACGAGGCGTTCGCAATAGGCATTTCTGTAAAGTCTGAAACCATTGTCTGGAAGTTGATAAGCGCCTCGAGCCGGCCCTGCGAAATCTCTGGTTGATATGGTGTGTACCTGCGTGTACCAACCTGGATTCTCAAAAATATTTCGCCGAATAACACTTGGAGTAATGCAATTATAATATCCCTGACCTAGAAACGACTTAAGCACGATATTATTCTTTGCAATCTCTCGAAGTTCATTCAGTATCTCGTACTCTGTAACCGCGGGATCCATTTGGATTTGCTGCTTACTACGGATGGTTTCTGGAATTGTTTGATCGATCAATTCATCGATCGAACTAACGCCGACAGCATTGAGCATCTCGGGAATTTCATGCTCACGGGGGCCGAGATGTCTAGAGAGAAATTCATTTTTAGGTTGCACTGTTTTCATTCTCAGCCTTAGAAGGTAAAGGATTTAGTTGGATGTGCTTAAGCGCTTGCGCTGCAGCAGCCTGTTCAGCTTCTTTCTTGCTTCTGCCAAAACCACTACCATAAAACTGTGTGCCAATTAAAACTTCTATGGTAAAGCGCCTATCATGTTCGGGCCCTTCTTCATGTATAACAGAATAACGTGGAATACCCAGCGAGCGTGCTTGCGCATATTCAAGCAGTGTGCTTTTATAGTTGTCATCTGTTATAGCAGAATTGAACACTTTGGTGTTTTTCAATAGTGTCGCATAAATAAATTTTCGCGATGCTTCCAATCCGCCGTCCAAATATATAGCTCCGATAACAGATTCGACAGCATCCGCAATAATTGACTCTGAGCCGTTATCAATAGATTGCGCTGCGCTTGAGCTCAACAGCATATAATCTGATAAGTGTAAATCTTTTGCCCGTTGTGCCAGAATTTTCCTGTTGACTAACCGCGAACGTAATTTTGTCAGTTCCCCCTCTTCCATCTCAGGGTAAATTACGAAGAGGTGCTCCGCTACTACAAAATTCAAAATTGCATCGCCTAAAAATTCCAGTCGTTCATTGGAATTCCACTGATCTTCGAGAAACTGAAGATAGGAACGATGAAGCAGTGCTTGCAGGAAAAGTTTCCAATTGTGCGGATAGTACTGAATGGCTTCTGTGAATCGTACAAAATCAAATTTTGTAGAGTGGAGTTTCTCTATAAGTAATTGGAACTGCTCGTCCCGTGAGTAACGAGAAAACCATTGTATTCGAAGTCGGCAACAAAGCCGACGGAGTACGTTATTCAACACAACTCCTTTAGTCCCACTGAAAACACATGGGGAGGATTAGTGTTCTTCTTGATACCTTCTAAACAGAAGGGAGGCGTTATGTCCGCCAAATCCAAACGTGTTACTGATCGCTACACTGACATTCCAATCCTGTGCTTTATTTGGAATGTAATTCAAATCGCATTCAGGATCAGGAGTCTCATAGTTAATTGTTGGGTGTACTTTGTTATTCTGAATCGCTAAGATGGTTGCTACAGATTCGATCGCACCTGCCGCGCCAAGAAGATGACCTGTCATAGATTTTGTTGAATTGACGGCAATATTTTTGGCGTGTGCACCAAAAACTGTTTTAATTGCGGCTGTTTCAGATTTATCCCCCGGCGGTGTTGATGTACCATGAGAGTTCACATGGTCAATGTCATCTGGAGTTAATCCTGCATCGTGGATAGCAATACGCATTGCACGCACTGCACCTTCTCCTCCGGGAGCCGGCTCGGTGATATGATGTGCGTCTGCAGAAAAGCCAATGCCACAAATTTCTGCATAAATTTTTGCATCGCGTTTTATAGCATGACCAAGTTCTTCCAAGATGAGAATACCACCGCCCTCGCCCATCACAAAACCGTCTCGATTTTTATCGAATGGGCGGCTAGCTTTTTGAGGATCATCGTTACGCGTTGAAAGAGCTTTTAATGCATTGAATCCGCTGACACCCATTGGACAAATACTCGCCTCGCCTCCACCTGTAACCATAACATCAGCATCACCGCGTTGAATATGAATAAACGAATTACCAATAGAATGAGACGATGTTGCACATGCAGAAACCGTTGCGTAATTAACACCTTTTAGGCCATAAATCATTGAAATACGTCCCGCAGCAATATCGGGAATCAACATTGGAATAAAGAATGGACTGATAAGGCGCGGGCCTTTTCCTTCTATAAAATTCATAAATTGCTTATGGTACGTCCACATGCCTCCAATACCTGAACCGTAAATCACGCCAATACGTTCACGATCTTCTTTCTCGAGATTCAGTTCTGAATCTTTCATTGCTTCATGGCAGGCGGCAATTCCGTACAATGTAAATAAATCGGCACGCTGCGCAAGCTTTCGATCCATATATTTCAGAGGGTCGAATCCCTTTACTTCGCAGGCAAATTTTGTTTCGTATGCGCTGGCATCAAAGAGTGTAATCGGGCCTGCACCGCTTTTTCCATCAATCAACGCTTGCCAATAATCCTGCACAGTATTACCCAGGGGTGTAATGACTCCCATTCCTGTCACAACTACCCGTCGTTTGTTTGCATCAAACGCCATTGTTTTTTTCCCTTGTCAAAATACAACAATGCCAAGCGTCGTACGTATCTGCACGACTCACAAAACCATCTTATTTTATTGAAGAGAGCAAAGCCTGTTAAACCAGCTATACTCTTTCCATCTCGTTACCAAGAATTATTAGATACCCTTTGTTTTTAAATAGTTGAGTACATCGTTAACATTTGTGATTTTTTCTGCATCTTCATCCGGAATTTGGATGTTGAATGCTTTTTCGAATTCCATAACTAACTCAACAGTATCGAGGGAATCAGCACCGAGATCATTTGTAAATGACGCTTCTGGTGTTACCTGAGCAGCATCAACGCCTAATTTTGATACGATAATTTCTTTTACTTTTTCAGCAGTATCCGCCATTTTATTACTCCTTGGTTTATTGATAGAATATTACTTGAATTATTTATTCATTTACATAACAAGTCCGCCGTCCACATTTAATACTTGGCCGGTAATATAGCTTGCAGCCGGAGATGCAAGGAAGACGACGACATTTGCAATTTCTTCCGGCTTTGCAATTCGTTTCATCGGAATCACATTTATCAATGTCTCTCGCTGTTGAGGCGTGAGCTTCTGCGTCATCTCAGTATCGATGAATCCCGGTGCAACCGCATTCACTTGAATATTGCGAGATGCAAATTCTTTTGCAAGTGTTTTCGTAATACCGATAACACCCGCTTTTGAAGCAGAATAATTCACTTGACCTGCGTTGCCCATTATCCCAACTACTGAAGCGATATTGACAATTTTTCCTTGTCTTTGACTAAGCATTTGCCTTGATGCGGCTTTACAAAAATTAAACGTGCCTTTCAAATTAATAGCGATTACAGAGTCCCATTCGTCTTCTGACATGCGCATTATCAAGTTGTCCCGTGTAATGCCTGCATTGTTAACAAGAATATCGATGTGTTGGTATTCCTTTACCACGGCATCTACCGTGCTTTGTGCTTCAGCAAGATTGCGGACATCGGATTGAATCGCTGTTGAACGAACGCCTTTAGCGTGGATTAAGTTGATCACCTCGTCCGCCGCTACTTCCAAACGTATATCGGTAAATGCTACATGCGCACCTTCTGAGGCAAGCTTCAGAGCAATTTCCCGACCTATACCACGCGCACCGCCGGTCACCAGCGCTACTTTATTATCAAGAACGCCCATATAACACCTTTAAAATAACACTAAGAAAACTGTTATACTTTGACTTTATCAACCGATCTCTATTTTGTATTAGTGATGTTGCTCAATTTTTCAAGTCCGATAATTTTTACATTTCCATCAATCCGTTTCACCAGTCCTTGAAGTACTTTGCCAGGACCTATCTCGACAAACGTTGCGGCACCATCGGCGATCATGTTTACGATGCTTTCTTCCCATTTTACTGGACTGACAAGTTGCCGGATTAATAGATTACGTATATCATCCGCAAAATGCATCGGTCGAGCCGTGACATTTGCATAGATAGGAACTGCAGCATCGTAAATTTTTATTTTATCCAAGGCTGCTTTTAATCCAGCCCGCGCGGACTCCATTAGCGGAGAATGAAACGCACCGCTTACTGGAAGCTCTTTTACAATCCTTGCGCCACGTGTCTTTGCAAGTTCCATTGCCTTTCGTACACCAGCGAATGAACCTGAAACTACAATTTGTCCAGGCGAGTTGAAATTTGCTGCTTGCACAATTCCAGCTACCGAGGCTTCACCACACAATTCGTTGACAATCTTTGAATCAATGCCAACAATGGCAGCCATTGTACCTTGACGCTCGACACCAGCTTGCTGCATTAATTCACCGCGCAGCCGAACAAGTTTTAACCCATCTTCAAATGTCAATGCACCAGCCGCAACTAACGCAGAATATTCACCAAGCGAATGTCCTGCAGTCATTTCAAACTGTGCTTTATCTATAAGATGAAAAAGAACAATACTGTGCAAAAAAATTGCTGGCTGCGTGTTTTTTGTTTGTTTCAGTTCTTCTTCCGGACCTTCAAAACATACTTTGCTGATGGAGAACCCGAGTATTTCATTTGCTTTGTCAAAGAGAGCTTTCGCTTCTGAGCTCCCTTCATAAATGTCTTTGCCCATACCGACATATTGTGAACCCTGTCCCGGAAAAATAAATGCTGTTTTCGCCATTGATTATAATTTTTCTGGGTTCATCAGCGACCATTTTACTAACATGGAGCCCCAAGTATAACCTGCACCAAATGAAGCAAGAACAATATTTTGTCCGCGCTGCAATTTACCGGCTTGCCACCATTCTGATAAGCAAAGAGGAATTGTTGCCGCTGTTGTATTACCAAACCGATCGATATTAATCATTACTTTGCTGTTGTTAATTCCCATCCGTTGCGCTGTTGCCTCAACAATTCGGAGATTTGCTTGATGAGGTACAAGCCATGCGATATCACTGCTCTTCAGATGGTTTCGTTTCATAATTTCTTCTGAGACATCCGCCATACAAACAACAGCGCTCTTGAATACAGCTTTTCCATCTTGAAATACATAGTGCATCTTTTTATCAATCGTTTCATGGGTTGGCGGGTTAAGACTTCCCCCTCCTTTTATGTTCAGAAAAACTCCGCCGGAACCGTCACTATACATACATTGGTCAATAATGCCATAATCTTTTTCGTCTGTAGGTTCAAGCAGTGCTGCCCCCGCAGCATCGCCAAATAAAATGCAAGTGTTACGATCTGTATAATCGGTGATAGAGCTCATCTTGTCCGCGCCGACGACAACAACTTTAGAATGCAATCCAGTTTCGATGAAGCGCGCGCCAACGCTTAGCGCAAACAGAAAGCCAGAACATGCTGCATTCAAATCAAAACCCCATGCTTTGCTGGCACCGATTTTTTCTTGCACCACGTATGCCGTTGCTGGCAGCATCATATCCGGTGTTATGGTCGCAACGATTATCAAATCAATTTCTTCGGCGGTGATACCGCGACGAGACAGCATTTGCTGAATCGCCTTCACAGCTAAATCTGAGGTTGCCCCGTGTTCAAGAATACGCCGCTCACGAATACCTGTTCGTGTGCGAATCCATTCATCGTTGGTGTCAACCATTTTTTCAAGATCAGCATTCGTAAGAATCTTTTCTGGAACATAGTGGCCAACTGCTGTAATTGCTGCTCGTCGTAATTCCATCGTTATCTTATTGAAACCCTTTCTCTGCCAAAGCCGTTTCGATTTGCCGATTTACTTGACTCTGTGCCACTTCTGAAGCACGGAGAATCATATTCTTAATACCTTTTGCCGTTGAATTCCCATGACCAATAATTACTACACCATTCACTCCCAATACCGGCACACCGCCTTCTTCGTTTGGATCCATATCTTGAAGTGATGCTTTTAGAGGCCACAATGACATACCTACAGCGATTTTGCTGAACATACCACGTTTGGAGAACTTTTTCAATCGGTATTTTAAGAATGAGGGTACACTTTCGCCGAACTTCAAAACAATATTCCCTACAAAGCCATCGCACACAACAATATCTGCTTTTGATTTGAGGATATCGCCGCCTTCTACATTTCCGATAAAATTGTATTTACTTGCTGAAAGAAGTTTATAAGCTTCGAACACTGCTTCACTGCCTTTTGATTTTTCTTCTCCTACATTGAGCAGGGCTATTGAAGGGCGCTCTTTCTTCCTCAGAAGTTGAACATAAACACTTCCCATTACTGCAAATTCATACAGATGCTGCGCGCGGCAATCGACGTTGGCGCCGGCATCGACCAATAAACAACTACCATGCTCTGCAGGAATAAACGTACCAATCGTCGGGCGGCTGACATGTTTAATACGCCCCAAAATAAGTGTCGCAGCTGAAAGTACAGCGCCGGTATTTCCAGTACTGACACACGCATCAACATTTCCTTCTTTTTGAAGACGTATCCCGACGGATAGGGAAGAGTCTTTCTTTTGTTTGAGGGCGGCGGTTGGGGAATCTTCCATAGTGATGACTTGTGAAGCATGTATTACTACAAATGGAAGATGCTCTACTTTTTGCAATGCAAGTTGATGGTGAATAGCTTGCTCGTCTCCCACAAGAACAATTTCAAACTGATCACGAGATACCCGGAGTGCCTCTACTGCACCTGCAACTTCACGCTCAGGTGCATAGTCTCCACCCATAGCATCAAGGGCAATACGTAATTTCTTGGGAGATTCCATGAAATTCGCTTCTGATACCTATCTTCCGGTACCGAGGCGTATCCTACTAATTAGGCTTCCTTTGGAGTGACTATAGAGCGGCCATTATAGAATCCGCAGTGGGGACATGCCCTGTGCTGCAGTTTTTGTTCGTGGCAATTCGGACATTCTTGCGTTGATGGTATTGTTGCCTTGTAATGTGTTCGGCGTTTACGACCACGCGTTTTAGAATGTCTTCGTTTAGGATTAGGCATAATATACTTCCTTAAATAATATACTCAATTATGGGATAGTTTCTTTAGCTCATCCCAACGCGAGTCTACCTCTTGATCATCGCAAGAGCAACTCGCAAGATTTTTATTCACTCCGCATGTAGGGCAAAATCCCTGACATTCTTCACTACATAAAAGCTTTTGTGGGACTGTCAACAAAAGGTATTGCCGTACATCATCATCAAGGTCGACATAGTTCATATCAGCCGTGAGGATTTGTATTTCTTCCTCTTTAGCCATATCGGCTGTGGAACGGGCACCTTGAACATACACCATTGAATAAGCTGTATTTAATTCTTGATGAAAATTTTCAAGGCATCGGTCACAGAAAAAACTTCCTTCAGCCAGTATTTTTGCTCGAAAAAAGATTTGACCTATGTTTTTATCAAGATTAACTTCAACTTCAATGATACTGCAAAAACGCTCGTCCAGGCCAATCTTTGAAGGCTCCGCCTCAAAGTGATACTCGTGAATTCCTTCCGAGAGGTTTGAGATATTAATCCGAAATTCAGCCACTGGACCCATAACGTGAACCCCGGTTTAACCGGAAGCCATAGAAATTGGCAAAAAATGAACATACTTTGCAAAAAACGTTTGTAAATATACCTAATTCTATGAATTGAATCAAGAAAAAAGTCTCGAACGCGAGAAAGGAACCGACATATAATCTATTGGTTGGACGACTGAGTCGGTAAGATTTATATGTTTAAGCAATATCTTTCAACTATTGGCAAATAGTTGTTGAGGATAATTCTATAATTATTTTTTTATTTGATGATTGACTGATTCGTGTGGCGGGTTATTATTTGATTTCAATTCTTCCTTTTTCAATGTTTTTTAAATACACTAAACAATCAAACTCCAAATTTATTTAAAATAAAATCAATTTTACCTCTCAATCCTAATCCATATCCAAAACGAGATGCTGTACCGCGCCAACGATGTTTAATAAATTTTTCAATAGGAAATGGTTTCAACAAATATCCTCTTTGTTGAGCTACAATGAAATTCTTCAAGACCGGTTGCCCATGATGCTCAAATGGTGGAAGTGTAAAATACAAACTTCGATGTAACATCATATAGGCCGGGGCAAGAATTATCGCTCCTTTTTCTACTTGGAAGCCGCGTTTATTAACCATTACTTGTTGTCCAATTCCGTAAATGTTTGTCGATGTTTCAAGTTCTGTTTGCATTTGTTCTAGAAAACCACATTCTTTCGTTTCTGTGTCTGAATCAAGGAAAAAAACATACTTTTTGTTTATTGCACTCATCACTCGATGCATTGCGGGGCCGTGATAAATGTTTTTTTTAAAGAACACTGTTCTCGTCTTTTTTGGGGACAGCTTTTCAAGTTCACATATAACTTCCAGCGAATTGTCTTTTGAACCATTGTCTACAATAAGCAAATCAATTTGTGGGTAGTAATATCGGAATGATTCAACTGCAACTTTCAAAAGATCCGGTGTCTGGAAGTTAATAATAACAGTGGAAATAGAATCATTCATTTAGATTTCTTATACTAGATTATATTACTGCTAAAAAGGGGTAAAAATAGGTGATATTGTTAAATCTGTGCTTTTAATTCCCAGAAAATTTTTAATAAAGTAATAAATAATAGTTGTCATTAATGGCGAACGACCGCCACTTTTCCAGTCACAGTCTGTAATCCATTCTCGGTGTATGCAAAAATAAAATAGATACCGGACGCAACAAGAGCACCATTCTTATCTCGTCCATCCCAAAATGCCCTGCCGCCTCCCTGTGCATCAAATTGTTTAACTACAGAACCGCTCACAGTCACTATTTTAATTGTGCTATTAGCAACTAAGTTGCGGATGGTCAGAGGCTGGTCACTTGGCAAAATAAACGGATTAGGACCGCACTCTATTGAAGAATATGCTCGGTTTATCTGCACGGCTGGAATCGCCAAACTTGACAGACCTTGTTCCGTCCCGAAATAGGCAATGCCGCGTTTCTGATCAATGGCAATTGATCGTACGTTGTTAGACAGCATGACATTTATTTGTTGAAGCCACACTATAACTTGCAGTAGTTGCGTGCCGTCTGCGTTAACAACAAAGACCCCTTCTCTCGTTCCAATCCATTTATTATTTACTGCGTCAACTGCAATCGATTGGATAACTTGTTCTCTTAGCGAAAATGATGTGCTAAACGATTTTGGATTGAGTGGATCGAGATTAATAACAACGCCAAGGCCCGTCCCGACCCAAACTTCCCCATCAAGATCAATCGCTACCGAAAGTACAACGTTACTGAGAAGACCATCGTCTGTGGATAATTTCATCCAGCCGTTTTGGTCTGTCCCTGTGACGTTTTTATTTTCATTAAAGATAATCAAGTACTGTTCGTCCATATGCCAAGGTACAGTAGTGGCGATCCACTTTGTATTATTAGGATCGATGACGATATCATGAAAATTAGTGTACGGGCCTTGAAAAAATGTTCCTACTGTATCTGCATCACTATCGAGTCGAAGAAGGCTGGTTGCCGTAAGATTCGACCTCGTTGTAATCCAAGTCTTTCCTTGTCCATCTACTGCAACACCACCAACAACAACATAGTCAAAAAGGTCGCCTGTACCAGCTCCGAGAAGTCTTGGCGCAGAATAATAATTTAGCTTACGCCGAATTGTATCTGCAACAATTTCAACCAGACCATCGCCCCATGAACATGCCCAGACAGAACCATTCGCACCAAGCGAAACCTTATAGTAAAAATCAAACGGCTGGTAATTGTTTTGTTGACTATTATATTGCCACATTATATGATTGTTCGCACTAGTAAAGTTTTTCCATTGCTTATTATCGGGGAAAGAAGCATTGTACCTATAAAAACCAGCTGGCGAAGTTTCACCAGATCCACACCAAAGTACTCCATTTTGATCAATAACCAGACTATTAAAAAAATTAGAATTAGGTCCGTTCGGATATAAATATTTCCAGCCGGCACCTGTCAATTGAGCAAATCCGGAATCCGCTGTCCCTATCCGAAGTGAAGAAGTTGGAATGATATAGACTCCCTGGACACTAGAATTTGAAGTTATATTCTGCGGAACATCAAGTATAGAAGCAAGTGTCTCTATTGTAAAATTTGAACCGGAACTAGAAAGTACGTATAGTTTGCCATTAATAACTCGAAGATCAATAATAGGTATACTATTTAATAATGGAACAGCTTTAGGTGTGGTATCGTTGAGGGCAAAATATGCAGCGCCATTTGCGGTTCCAATAACTAATGCATCATTGAATACGGCAAGTGCTGTTACCGCGCTCGAGGCAATTCCCGGGAACGATGTAAACTGAGCCCACAGACCTGATCCTAAGTAAGAGCTTGCAAGCCCTTTGTCAGTTCCAATCCACATTCGGTTTTGTTGAAGAGCCATGCAAGAAACTTGCGGCGATATAAATCCCAAATTTTGATATGTATCTTCAAATTCCCAGCGTGATTTTTTAAAGATTGAAACGCCAAATTCAGTGACAATGAAAACTGTATCTCCTTTAAAACTAAAGGATTGAATTCCCTTGTTAATAGATCCTGTACTATTCGCTATGTCTGCAATTGTTTGCCACTGTTGTGTGTTAATATCATAGACATTCACCCATCCACCCTCTCCGCCAACCCAGATGTAATGTGTGCCATCAAAATTAATAGCGCGAACATTATTCGTATCTAAACCATCAATATTGGTGTATTTGGTAAACAAACCGCTCGTCGTATCAAAGGCAAATACGCCGCCACCTGTTGCCGCCCAGATGCTGTTTCCAACCAGCACTGCGCTGCGCACCGACTTCATATCTGTAAATGATTTCCACTCTCCAACATGCTGTTGACTTTGTGCATAAATTATAAGAAAGAGAAAAGCGAAGATAAATAAAGAAGTGCGATTCATAAGATACCTACCGTGAGCTGCGTTTCAGCATTTTGAAGAGAGTAGCCATTTCGAGAGCTGTCAAAGCTGCGTCCCATCCTTTATGTCCTTGCGCTCCACCGACACGATCCAGCGCCTGCCGTTCGTTGTCAGTTGTCAACACACCAAACACTACCGGAAGGGAATAACGTAAAGCCACATCTTGAATGCCACGAGCTGTTTCAGCAGAGATATATTCAAAGTGCGGAGTATCGCCGCGAATAATAGCGCCAAGGCAAACAATTGCGTCCCATTTTTTTTGAATAGCTAACTTATTGGCAACTTGTGGCAATTCAAATGCCCCCGGACAGAAAATCACTTTACGATTTTTCTCCGTCACTCCGTATTTACGTAGACAGCGTTCTGCGCCTTCCAACAATTTTGAGGTGACATGGTAATTAAATCGGCTAACAACAATAGCAAACCGTAACTTAGCCGCGGATCCTTGAAATGACTTTGATAAGTATTTTTTTGAATTCATAAAATTTTATGAAAAAAGACGAGTGCGCATATCTTCAACAATTTGCAGCGGTACGGTATAGGTGCCGAGCATTTGGTCGTCATTCTTCCTACCGCCATGGTAATCAGAACCACCGCATTCTAATAAAAAATATTGATGAACAACACCGCGATAAAATTCTTGACGCGCTTCATTATGCGATGGGTGGACAACTTCAATCCCATCCAATCCAGCTTGAATGAGCGCCGATAGCTCAAGATCCGTAGTATATTTACCGGGATGCGCGAGGAATGTAAGTCCACCGGCTTGAGCAATAAGTTGTGTTGCTTCAAGTGGAGATAATTGGTACTTCTTTTCGTACGCCGGAGCACCAACGCCGATATATTTTAAGAATGCTTCGTGATACGTATCAATCAATCCTTCTTCCAATAAAGCGCTGGCAATATGTGGCCTGCCAACAGAACCAATTCCTGCTTGATCGAGCACTGCATCCATTTTAAGTGAAACATTGATATCGTTCAATTTCTGGACGATACGTTCAGCGCGTTTCAATCGTTCATAACGGAAAAAGGCAAGGTAATCTTGAAGTTTTTGGTTGTTATAATCAAAGAAGTACGCAAGCAGGTGAATATCTTTTTCATTCAGCGCAACACTCAACTCTACACCGGGCACAATTTCTACACCTAAGCTTCTCCCGGTTTCGATCGCCTCATTAATACCGCCGACATTATCATGATCGGTAATTGAAACAATGGAAAGCTCGACCGCGCGTGCACGTTGAATAAGCGTTTCTGGCGAGAGTGCTCCATCGGAGTATGTTGTATGCAGATGGAGATCTGCTCGAGAATTGTTTGAACGATCTATTTGTTTGGTTAGTCCATTCTCCATCTCAGCCATAAATACCTGCAAACAACTTTGTTCGTATACTCATAGAAGTAAATATCCAGCGCTTTAGTTTATTACAAAGCAAAAAGGATATTTCATAAATATTTTTTACGGAACGCTTCATAATCGTTGATAATTAGCTTATTTCCTTTTATCTGTATTTCTTCACAACCGATAAAAAAATGAATCATACGTGAAACTGTCTCGCGAGATGTACCTGCCATATTAGCTATGTCTTGTTGAAGCGGTAAGTCATCAATTTCAACTTTTCCTTTTCGAAATACTCCAACATCGTCAGCGAGAATCAATAAAACATTAGCAACACGTCCAGCCGCATCTTTAAGAGACAAACTTTTTATTTGCATATCGGCTTTTCGAAGCCGCATTGCAAGTTCGGCCAGCAGGGAAATCGCCACCTGAGGAAACTCATGAAGCAATTCTAAAAAATCCCGCCGATGAATCATAAACAATTCAGATTTCACGGTTGCTACAACGCTCGCAGAGCGCGCTTGTCCGTCTAGCAGCGACATTTCGCCGAAAAATTCGCCTGGTCTAAACATTGAAAGAATGACTTCGCGTCCATCTTCATCCATCCGCACTACTTTTACTTTTCCAGAGACTATAACGAAGAGCGCCGCACCGCTTTCCTGCTCAAGCAAAACGATATTGCCCTTCTTATATTTTTGCCGAGTGCCAAGTTTGACAATCTTCTTTAAATCCTTTTCTTCAAGGTCGGCGAAGATAGGTACATTACGGAGAAAAATAATCTCTTCCTGAGGCATTGTGGTCCGCGCTGCGTGTTTAGGTTCAGATACCTATTGAATTAGGAACTTCCGTTCGTACGTACCACGAACTTTTATAATATATCTTCCCGTGCGGTGAAATGCAAGGTTTTTATAGAGAATCAAGCATTTCATAAAATCCAATAAATTTGATACGAAAAAATAATTTTGTGCTTTTCCCCGTTGATCGACAAGGTTTCGATCATTAATAATTTAGTACTTCAGAAATATATTAGGCATTCACTCTATATATAACAATTACTAATTAAATCTTCGCTTTACTCAACTCGCTCTTCAGATAATCGATAATAGAAACAGGTTCCGGATCTATATTATTTAGAATTGCAAGATACAGCGAAACCCAATCGCCAAAGTAAATCAAGGAAAACATCCTCGCCAATAGACTTTTACCTTCGCTTGCTATTTCTGTTACTCCCCCAGCGTACTGCGACACGATTTGTTTCGTAATTCTTTCGCGGATTGCTACTCGCTTGTATGTGCTAATGTCCTTTAAGAAAACGACATGCATTTGCTTCATTAATACGGGAAGCACTTTCCACCCTACCAATTCGTTATGGTTCATTTCCGGAAGCACATGGCCGGAAGAAAGTTGTTTAGCGTTTTCAGCAATTTGTCCACGCCAGCGAATGTTCACAGCGTCAAGATGCTCGACTGGAGAATAAATTACCGGCAGTTTGCCTTTTATTTTTTCCGCTAGCTTGAGCGGTGCATTTTCCGTTAGTTCTGGGTTACTAAATAGTACAGATTCCTTTTTTAAGAGTTGAATTGTCTCTTTGATATCTTTGTCTTTTGATTTGATAAAGCCAAGTCTGCCAAGTACAACCAGCAGCGGAAAAAAGGAATAGCCTAGTGCCGCACGCGGGGAAAGCCCTGGTGGAATTTGTATACATTGCTGTTTAAGTTTTTTCGCAATCTTTGCTATCTCTCCGCCTGTGCTGATGCAAAGAATTCGAGATTTTCGCCTAATTGCATCTTTATATGCAGATATTGTTTCCTCGGTATTTCCAGAATAACTGGAAACGATAACAAGCGTTTTTTTTCCAACGAATTCCGGAAGAGTATAATATCTGTTCACAGTAAACGAAACGGTTAATTCCTCGGCAAGATAAGAGCGAAGGAGGTCGCCTCCGATAGCCGAACCGCCCAATCCTGTCAGAACAATGTTTTGAACACCATTCACATTAAGTTTAATTTTTGCTTCTTTTCCAATTCGAATTGCTTCTTCGATCTGTTTTGGAAAATCCGCAATCCAAGTATACATACCTTTTGGGTCTATTCTGTTGATATCATCTATTGTCATGAATGTTCTCCTAATGGCAATTTGTGGTTAGTGGTAAATTGCCAATTGCTTCTTTTCATATACTGACTTCCGTATGAACTCTATTGTTTCTTTAGTCTAAAAATCTTAATCTGATTTTATCCAATCGGGATATCTGGAAACTTATGCTTCATTAAATGTTTAAGGAATGCTTTAATTTCATCTTCGGACTGCATTGTTAAAACTCGTTCGGCAACGTGTTGTGCTTCTGTATAATGTATAGAACGGATAATTTTTTTAATTTCAGGCAAAACATTTGGAACCACACTGAATTCATCCAATCCAAGCCCGACAAGTAAAATAGTTGCCAGCGGATTACCCGCCATTTGTCCGCACATACCAACCCAAGCGTGTTCTTGCTTACCGCGCTCAATTATACGTCTTAGAAAGCGGATAACCGCCGGATGAAATTCCTGAAAAATATCCGACACAATATCGTTCCCGCGATCAACGGCAAGTAAATACTGAATAAGATCGTTTGTACCAATACTCAGGAAGCTCACTTCCCGCGCAAGGTGATCCGCAATGATTGCTGCAGCAGGCACTTCGATCATAACACCAAGCCTAATATTTTCATCAAATGGAATTTTATGTGCGTGTAAATCATCCTTTGCCTGTGCAATAAGTTGTTTGCCAAGTTTTACTTCCTTAATGCTCGTAACCATTGGCAACATAATAGCAAGGTTTTTCAAAGTACTTGCCCGCAGCATAGCACGCAACTGATCAAGAAAAATCTGCGGTTTATCCAGCATAACACGAATTCCCCGCCAGCCAAGAAATGGATTATTTTCTTTCATTGCTTGCATCATAAATTTGTCGCCGCCAATATCAAATGTACGTATAATAGCATGTTTAGGAAAAACCGCCTCAGCGATACGGTGATAAACTTCATACTGTTCTTCTTCACTCGGAAAAACTTCCTTACCAATCAGCAAGCTTTCTGTTCGGTAAAGTCCAATGCCGTCGGCACCCTGCAGTTTGATAAATTCAAGTTCTTCTTCCAACTCTACATTTGCTGCAAGTTTGACGTGATGCCCATCAAGTGTTTCAGCAGGAAGATCGCGCAACGGGGAAAGTGCTTCTTCAAACGTTTGGTACTGTGCTTTCTTCTTCTCGTAAAATCGCAAGGTCTCTGAATTCGGATGCAATACAATCGTACCGCTGTACGCATCAACAATAATCTGATCATTGGTCTGTGCCAGCGATAACAATTGGTGGATGCCGACAATGGCTGGAATTTTTAATGCACGCGCCAGTAACGCCATGTGGGATGTTGCGCCGCCTAATTCTGTCACATACGCCAGTAC
Source organism: Ignavibacteriota bacterium (assembly GCA_963727825.1). Taxonomy (GTDB): domain Bacteria; phylum Bacteroidota; class Ignavibacteria; order UBA10030; family UBA10030; genus Fen-1298. The sequence goes on from CAVSHO010000009.1 coordinate 792,228, forward strand.
ATCGTTACGGCTAAATATCAGCGTATCAGCAGCTGCGAGATTATGCGAAACAATAACGTGCGAACCATCAATTTTCGAGACAAGTTTTTGTTCTTCGAGATTTCGGAGAATACGGTTTTCAACATCGAGCAGATCGTCAGCACGCGCACGGGCATATTCATCTTTAGATGTCATCATCAATTGGTGATACTTCTCCATCTCGTCCTTAAGAAGATATTCTGCGTTTTTCTGCTCGTTCCTTAATCTTTTATATACTGCTTTAAAGAGGATAATATCTTCAAGAATTAAAAGTTGTGCTTCGAAAATTTTTGACTGCTCGGTTCCTAATTTTTGTTCGGCAAATTCAAATACCTTGGTAAGTTCCTTCTTGGAGCGCGCTACAGCATTTTGAAGCCGTTCGATTTCCTGCTCAACTTCGCTTGCAGCTATTGTGCGAATCAAGATTATTGGTTCATGTTTTCGGAACAGGAAAATGGGTCCGATGGCGATTCCTGGAGATGCTGGAATTCCCTTTAGCTTAATTTCTTGTTTGAGAATCTGATCCATTTTTCTTTCCGTTTATCATTAACGGCTTGCGCTTATATTGGCTCGCCAAAACCGCTCTCAAATAATTCTGACATTGCTTGATATGCTTCTTTTTCATCGGGTCCATCAAAACGCACTCGAAGTTTGGACCCTTGTTCTGCGGCTAATGTCATTACACCGATAATACTTTTTCCATTAATTTGGAAATTATCTTTTTCGATGAAGAACTCAGATTTAAATTTTGCTGCCAGTTTTACTATCGCAGCAGCCGGGCGTGTATGCAGCCCCGCTCGATTCCGAATCGTTACTTCTTGTTCAATCATTCCTTCCACATCTCGTTAGAATTTTCTATTCAATAATTTATCTGTCATCCACCGAAGCGTTTCACGAGCTGCGGAAGCTGGCAGTGTCGAAAGTTGGTTTTTCGCTTCAGTGATATCGTTTTCAATTCTTTTCTTAGCAGAATCAATTGCACCTGTTTCTTCATAGATGCGACGAAATGCTGGCACCTGCTTTCGCGATACACTGCCATTTGTAAATATCAGTTGAAGCATTTTTTTCTGTTCTCCCTTTGCACGCCGTAGTGCCTCAAGAAGCAAAAATGTTTTTTTACCTTCTACTAAATCACCGCCAATAGTTTTGCCAAGTTCTTTTTCATCAGCAATAATATCCAATAAATCATCCTGAATTTGAAATGCCCGCCCGACATATTCACCATATCTCCGTAGCGCTTCCATGTCTGCAACTGTAGCATTTCCAATAAGCGCACCCAACTGTGCCGCTATCGAAACTAATTTTCCGGTCTTCTTTTCTATCATCATCAAGTATTCATTCACATGCACACGGTGGCGTGTTTCAAATTCTTTATCCATCGCCTGGCCTTCGCAAATTGTAACAATAGCTTCAGTGAATATTTTACTGATTTCCTGAATGCGTGTTGATTTTGTTCTGAGCAAAGCACGGTATGCAAATGCAAGCAGGGCGTCACCGGAAAGAAGCGCAACATTTTCATCCCATTTTTTATGGACTGTAAGTCGTCCTCGACGTGTTTCCGCATGATCCATTATATCATCATGGACGAGCGTAAAATTATGAAGGATTTCAATTCCGGCTCCCGCATGCAGCGCATTGTTTGATTCGCCGCCAACAGCTTCGCAGGCAAGCAGTGTAATTACGGGACGAATACGTTTGCCGCCAGCCGCGAGAACATATTTTGCTGGATGGTACAATGTCTGTGGTTTGTGTTCGGTGACGAAGCTCCGAAGATACCGTTCCACCGACGATTTATGTCGTTCATATCGTTGTTCAGGATTCATAATTCATTCTCGTCTCACACTCTTAAATTTAATTTTTGTTTCTGAAGCTCAGCGATGGAACATGAACCGGTCAGAAACATTGCGCTTTTCAATTCCCATTCCCATTGATTAATAAGTTCTACAACAGCTTCTGTTCCACCACTCGCAAGCGCTTGGAGTATAGACATAGCAGATGCAATAAAATCAGCGCCTAATGCGATCGATTTTGCGCAATCAACACCATTCGAAATTCCACCGGAAGCTATAACCTTCAATGATGGCGATTCACTTTTTAAGAGAAACGCAGATTTCAGCGCATCTACGGTTGGAATTCCCCAATCCCAAAAAATTTCTGTGCATGCACTTTTTATTTTTTCTTTCCTTATTCTGTCTCCACGTTTTTTTTTCGCTCGTTCGTTTCTTCCTCTCAAAATCTCAACTCCTGCCCAACTCGTACCGCCAGCGCCTGCAATATCAATAATCTTTACTCCGACATCAACCAATCGCCGCGCAACATCAGCTGAAATACCTGCGCCGATTTCTTTCACAATTATAGGAACAGGAAGCGACTTAGCTAGTAATTCGATACCATCAAGCACCCCTCGGAAATTTGTATTTCCCTCCACCTGAAGCAATTCCTGCAATGGATTGAGGTGCACTGCAAACCCATCTGCTTGAATTAAATCAATCAGCCGTGCAATTGGCGATATATCCCGCAGATTAGCAACTTCTGATGCTCCAATATTTCCGAAGATCGGAATGTCTGGTCCAGTTTCACGCGCCACCAAAAATGAACGATGGTACTGCATATTTTCCAATGCTTGTCGTTGACTTCCAATTCCCATTGCAATTTTTTTTTGGACACAAACTTCAGCAAGTTGTCGATTGATCCGTTCTGCCTTTGCATATCCACCGGTCATGCTGGAGATGATAAACGGCAGAGCGATTTTCTTCCTTAAGAAAACTGTCGAAGAATCGATATCCGATAGATTTAGTTCTGGCAGAGCGTTGTGTGAAAAATCCCAACGATCAAATCCAGAAGATTTAGTATGAAACGCTACATCCCTGGTTAAACTAATGTTGACATGCTGTTGCTTGCGTGAGGATGTGCGTGTCATTTTCATATATATAATCTCTTTAGAATAATAAAGAAATCGATTTCGAGAAGCAAGGTAGCAATGGAAAGCATTTCTTGATTTTCCCTCAATTTTTCGGTATCTAATTTCATACGCAAACATCATGAAGACAACCAAACCCCGACAGCCGCAAAAATCACTTGTGCGGCAAAAAACATATTTCTTCTCAGACGCTCATCTCGGTCTCGGTTCAATAGAAGAGGATCGCCAGAAAGAATTTCGGTTGGTACGCTTTTTAAATTTTATTCAGCGAGATGCCGCACAAATTTATATAGTGGGCGATTTATTTGATTATTGGTTTGAATACAAATCGGTCGTCCCAAAGAAATATTTCCGCCTCTTTGCAAAACTTGCAGAATTGACGGAACAAAACATTCGCATTTTCTTTATCGCTGGCAACCACGATTTCTGGGTAAAGAATTATTTCCATGATGAACTAGGCTTAGAAGTACATTTTAATCCTATCGAAACAATTATCGGCGACAAGCGCTTTCTCATCCACCATGGCGACGGTTTGCTTAAAGACGATCTTGGTTACAAGATTCTCAAAAAAATATTGCGCAGCAGAATTAATATTTTTCTGTTTTCGTTAATTCATCCGGATATTGCTGGATGGCTTGCTCGGTGGTCGTCGCGCACAAGCCGCCAGTACACAAGCAAAAGGTCGTACGAAAGCTCCGGTATGGTAGATTTTGCGGCAACCAAGTTAAAAGAAGGATACGACTTTGTAGTGATGGGACACAATCACATTCCATCATGCCAGACAATTAACGGTGGTGTGTATGTCAATCTTGGCGACTGGATTTTTGAGAATACTTACGCGGTCTTCGATGGTAAAAAAATAAAACTGAAGAAGTGGATAGATTGATTTATGTATTTAAAACAATTTAAATGCCATGGCAAATAAAAAATTTAGTTCTGAAAAAATGGAGCGATACTTTAACGACCCGGAGTACCGTCATGGAAATATGAAACTCAATAAACGTTATTTCAATCGGAAGAACCTAATTCTTTTCGGCAGCATTTTTGTTGTTGTAGTATTAGTAACGTGGTACTCCGTATATATTTTAAACGGATTGCCAACGCTCGAACAATTGGAAAATCCAAAACCTGAACTCGCAACAAAAATTTTTTCTGCCGATGGCGAAGTGCTGGATCAATTTGCGTATAAAAACCGCACGCGCATTACACTCGATAAACTTCCACCAGGATTAATCAAAGGACTTGTCGCCACAGAGGACAAAGATTTCTACAATCATTGGGGTGTCAATTTGCCCCGTTTTATTCGCCAAATGGTAATCAATGTCGTTACATTTCGCCAGGCAGGAGCCAGCACTATTACACAGCAGCTTGCGCGGAATCTCTATAAACTTCAGATCAGGCACGAAACAATGTTTGATAAAATTACGCGGAAAATCCGCGAGTTTTTCACATCAGTGCAGATCGAACGGCATTTTACAAAAAATGAAATCATGGAGTTTTATTTGAACGTTGCCTACTTCGGCAAGAACGCCTACGGCATTGAATCTGCTGCCCAAATATATTTTGGCAAGTCTGCCTCTGAAATGACACCGCCGGAATATACATTGCTTATCGGCATGCTTAAAGGACCAAGTTACTACGATCCTTTTTTGCACCCAGATCGTGCTTTCGGACGCCGCGACGTTGTGATTAACCAGATGGTAAAAGAAGGATTATTCACAGAAGAGACAGCGCAGCAAATGCGCGTTGATTCTTTGGATTTGAAATCGGTCGAATCAGAATTTCGTTCCGGCATTGCACCGCACTTTGTGGAATGGATTCGGCAACAACTTTTGAAAAAAGCTGAAGCACATGGTTATGACATTTATCGCGACGGCTTGCGTATATATACTTCGCTCGACAGCCGAATGCAGCGATACGCCATCTCGGCTATTGAAGAACATTTGAAGGATTACCAACAAACATTTGATGCAACATGGAATTGGAATGAACATCCGGAGATTATGAATGATGTCATCAGCAAGGCGATCCGAGAAAATGAATCGTATGGTAAATCGCGCAACTCCGATATGCGGGACAGCATTCGTAAAGAACTTCGCAACAACCGCACTTTTATCGACTCGGTTTTGAAAGCCGCACAGACAATCGAAGTCGGCTTTGTTGTTATTGACCCACATAATGGAAAAATTAAAGCAATGGTCGGTGGACGCAATTATCGTGCATTTAAGTATGGATTAAACCACGTTACACAGATTCAACGCCAGCCAGGATCTGCATTCAAACCATTCGTCTATACCGTTGCGCTCGATAATGGATATCCGGCCTGTTATGAAGTGTTGAACCAACCAGTCACTATACCAATGCCTGATGGAACTCGCTGGACACCGGAAAATTTTGAGAGAGACATCGGCGGTAAATACACACTGCGCGAAGCGTTAAAACACTCTATTAATCTTGTAACTGTTCGTGTTATTTTGGAGATCGCTCCCCCAAAACAAGTTTCAGAGTATGCGCACCGAATGGGTATTACATCACCTATACCCGCATACGAGTCTCTTGCGCTTGGTACGGCTGAAGTTTCACCATTGGAATTGACATCGGCATACGGCGTGTATGACAACGAAGGCGTACTTGTCTCACCTATCGCTATTACTCGTATTGAAGATAATGACGGTAATGTGATTGAAGAAAATTATCCGGAAAAGAAAGAAGTCTTGAGCAAAGAGACTGCATACTTAATGACCGACTTGCTTAAGGGTGTAGTGAACAGCGGAACAGGAACGCGAGTGCGGTCTTACTTTACTGGTGCTTGCGCCGGTAAAACTGGAACTACGAATGACTATGCCGATGCATGGTTTGTGGGCTATACTCCACAATTAGTTGCCGGGGCGTGGGTTGGTTTCGACGATGCACGCATTCGTTTTACCAATGAAGATGGTCAGGGCGGCAGGGCGGCAGCACCGATCTTCGGATTGTTTATGCAGAAAACATATGAAGACCCCGATATCGGATTAACGCAGGAAATTTTTGTTCAACCGGAAGGCATCATTACAGACACGATTTGTGTGGATACGAAGAAGAAAGCACGCGAGTGGTGTCCAAACAAGATGACAGAAATCTTCAATGCTAAATATCCAATTGGATTGTGCGATAAACATACGAGCGCGGATTGGAATCAAGGCAAAGAGGGCGAAGACACTCGAAAGAAAAGCAAAATAAATTGGTAGAGAGATAATATGTTTATTTTTTAAGTACTTCTTTCACCGCTTTTTGAATAAGCGTTAGCGCCACATTATCAACTACTTTCACGTCTCCAATTTTTATTGGCAAAACGAAACGCAGTTTTGCGCCAATGTGTTTCTTATCGCGTCCTATAGCGCTTACAATGTCGGTAATTTTCAATAAAGAAAGTTTTATTTTCATGGGGACATGACGAATTAGCGAAACAATGCGCTCGAATGAATCCGCATCTAACAATTTCATTTCTTTAGCAATAAAGCTTTCAGCTATTATTCCGAGCAAAACCGCTTCACCATGTTTCATAAGTTTGTAATGCCCGGCAAATTCTAATCCATGGCCAATTGTATGTCCGCAATTAAGAATGATGCGGATGCCAGATTCTTTTTCGTCCTGCGATACAATTTCTGCTTTTATTGCCGCACAATGTTCCTGCACATATTTTATTGCTTCAGTATCGAGCCGGATAATTTTTTCCAGATGTGATTCAAGGAATCCAAACAATTCAGCATCTCGAATGATGCTATACTTCAATACTTCGCCAAGACCGCAGATAACCTCTCGCCGCGGCAATGTTTTGAGATAATCCGTATCCATCCATACAAACACAGGTTGGTGAAATGCGCCAATCATATTTTTCCCGAGCGGATGATTGACGCCAACCTTTCCGCCGATAGAACTATCCACTTGAGCAAGCAATGTCGTCGGCACTTGCACCAATCTAATGCCGCGCTGATAAGTTGCCGCAACAAATCCGGCAAGGTCACCTATTACGCCACCGCCTATTGCAATAACAGTTGAATTACGCGGAATTCTTTTTTCCAACATTTTAGAGTAAATAGTATTTGCGCGGTGGAGACTTTTCTGCTTTTCTCCTGATGGAACGATAATGGTCGTCGGTTGAAATTTATAGTGGAAAAGGTTTCGCAAAAGCGGCTGAAGGTGGTACGATGCCACATTTCTATCAGTAACAATAACGATAGAATCAGAAATTCCGTGTTTACGGCACATTGGTGCGAACGATGAAACCATACCCTGACCTGTATAAATGGGATACGAGTGATCGCCAAGCGCAACATCAATTTGCCTTTGGATCATAAATTCATTCCTTACCAATCATAAAGTGAATGTTTTTCATAATTGTATCCACCGTCGCTCCTATGCGCATATTGTCGGCATTTATTACTACATTGGCGCGTGCGTAAAATTGTTCGCGGCGGTTCATTAGATCAAATACACGATTTTTTAATTCCGGTGGAGAAAGCTGGTTGCCATGTTCATCCTTTAGCATTGGACGATCGCTCCGATGCTGTACACGCTCTATAATTTCTTCCGGTGAGAGTTTGAGATAAACGAGAATTCCTTTTCGGAGTACAAGCTGACAGTTTTCTTCGTTAGCAATTGTACCACCGCCAAGTGAAATGACACAATGATCACGTTCAGTCAGTTCTAGTAAAGCGTCCCGTTCCAAATCGCGGAATGCCTTTTCTCCTTCCGAGCTAAATATCTCAGTCACCCGTTTATTGGTTTTTCGTTCAATGTGCTGATCGACATCAAGATATTCAAAACCAAGAGTATTGGCGAGAATAGGACCAATGGTGCTCTTCCCACTTCCCATAAATCCAGTCAGGAAGATGAGTGATTTTTTATGTTCTTGCTGTAAATCTTTCATGGTTCTTTTTAAAAAAAAGGCGTCCCGATTTATCGAGACGCCTTTGCTAAACAAGCGTATATTTTATCGGAAGTATTTATCTCTATGGTCAACAATGTCTGCCTTTTCGTGCAGCGCTGTCTGCCAGTCCGCCAAAAAGCGTTGACGTTTTTCCTGCAAGAGTTGTGTGCGTAACGATTCATGCTCCATATTGTACTTTGCAGTATCAATTTCTGTTTTCGACAACAACCTTATAATATAGTAACCGAGATTGCCTTCAAATGGCTTCGATAACTCACCGGGTTTCAACGCAAGTGCAGTACCGATAAATTTCAGATCGCGTCCAATGACGGTTGGACCATCGATTGGTTTGAATGGACCAGTTATTTGTGCTCTTAAATTCGGATTAGATTGCGCCGCGGCAATTAAGTCACTTGAAGAATTTAGTTTCTTATAGAATGCATCTACATCAGCGCGAATCTTCTCAAACTTTTTCTCTTTTAGCGCTAAAGCGCGAACTGACCCTTTTACCTCGTCAAGTGGGCGGATGCCTTCTTCTCTGATATTCGATACTTTAATTACAATGACGCCATTTCGAACATAAATTGGATCGGCAATTGCTCCAACTTTATTGGTAAATGCAAAATTCGTTATCGCATCATTAATACCGATACCAGGTATCGAACCTATTTTTGTAAACTCCGGCGTTTCCCGCACTATAAATTTACTATTCTCAGCGGCTTTCTCAAATCCTTCATCCTTCGATAAAATACTAAAGTCCTGCGCTTGTTGGAATGCTGCTTCCACTGTTTGCGTGCTTGCCTTTACTTTCATAGTAAGATCAAGAAGTTTGACTTCACGTTTGTCTTTGCCGGTTACCTTAATGATATGCCAGCCAAATTGTGTGCGCACAGGGCCAACGATATCGCCAACTCGCGCCTTAAATGCGGCATCGGCAAATGGTTTCACCCAGCGGTCTTTTGACGCCCATCCAAGCTCACCGCCTTGCATTGCAGAACTGTAATCCTGACTATTTTCGCGGGCAAGTTTTGCAAAATCGCTTCCGGAACGCGCTTGTGCCAGAAGCGTGCGTGCTTTCTGAATCACCTTCACACTATCCGGACCAGTAACAATATTCAGCAGAATGTGGCTGGATCTGACGAACTCTGTCGTTCCTTGCCGCTGATCAAGAATTTTAAAAATATGAATACCATCATTATCGTTGATTGGTCCGACGATGTCCCCATTTTTTGCAGAAAATATTGCATTCTCTTTTTTCTGGCTTAACTCGCCATGCTTGAAAAATGCTTCGCTGGGGGGAACTTCAGAATACGTTTTTACAAGCTCCGCAAAATCCATAGCGCCGGATTTTGCTTGTTCCAGTAAATTCTTCATTTCCGTTTCTACAGCCGCCGAATCTTCTGAAGAAGCGTTTTGATTGAATAGAACATATTTGACTTTCCGTGCAGCTTTTGCCTGGAAATCGGTAGCGTGGGAATCATATTGCTTTTTTATATCATCATCTGTCACGGTAACATCAGACTCGGGCACGAGCTTATCGATATCAAATAAAACATAAGCTGCATTCATCGTTACGTTGCGATCGATGAAACGCTGCTTCAATTCACCTTCACTCACGTTGACGTTTGCTAAAAGAAGACTCTGCAGTTTCCGGCGTTTCTGCTCCTGACGAAGCATTTCTTCCACTTGAATCCATGCAGATTTATTTTGCGGATCCATCATTGCCTGTTGGTATGCATCACGTCGGAATGTTCCTGTGGAATCTGTAAACTGCTTTGCAAGAAACTCCGGCGGATTCTGCGCATTTACAATATCTCGAATTTCTTGGTCTGTTACCGTAATACCAAGGCGATCAATTTCCTGTTCGATCAGCATTTCATCCACAATCTGGTTCCATACCTGCGAACGAATTTGACGTTCGGTTTCTTCATCAACGTCACTGTTTTGTTGCTTCTTTTGATTTTCTACTGTCCGCCGCACTAATTCGCTGAATTGCTTATAGTTCACTTCTTTGCCGTTCACCTTGCCAAGTACTTCACTTGTGCCACCGCCGCGTCCTCTGCGTCCAGTGAGGTCAAGCCCCCAATCGAAAATGATTAAGACTATAAAGATAACTGCCGCACCGGCAATAATAAATTTTGGAGACTTCTCACGTATGTCATTCAATACGGCCATGTCAGAACAACTCCTCTTTCTTAATCGAGACTTGAAACTGCATTTTTTTTTGTTTATGAATATAGCCGACATTCGCTTGATATGCAACGACTTTCTTGTTGACTTTGTTGGCATATCAGGTTATATTTTTTAACGAAAATTTATTCGCGACTATAGTTTTCATACAAAATGCGAAAGATTTATTGTCGCGCTTTGCTTCTTCATTATTTATCACCAATGTTATAAGTTTGGAGACAATTTGTGAGAAATCAGCTGACCAGAATTATTATCACTCTGTGTTTTGTCGTCCTTGCAGTTTATTTTCTTTGGCCGACAATACAGGATTATAACTATCGTAAACAACTTAGCAAGCTTGTCGGACAGGACAGTGTTGCGTATGCAGAAAAACACCACGATGATATGCTGGATGCAAAGCTGAGACGTATGAAACTTGGCTTGGATTTACAGGGCGGAATGCGTGTTGTGTTGGAAGTGAATATCATTCAATTGCTTGATGATCTTGCAAAGAATAAGGATGACAACTTCCGTGCAATTATTAAAGAAGTACAGGGCGAAACCGTAACAAACGATCTTTCTATTATTTCCATCTATGCTAAAAAATTCCAGGATCGCGGTATAAGAATGAGCCGGTACTATGGCAGCATACGGGATGATGACGCCAAAGTGACAAAAATGTTGGAGGACGAATCCGAAAAAGCGGTTGACCGTGCAACAGAAATTGTTAATAACCGTGTAAATCAATACGGTGTTTCCGAGCCAACGATTCAAAAACAAGGCGGGCGCCGCATTATCGTCGAATTGCCAGGTGTAAAAGATGAAAATGAGGTGCGCCAATTGCTGCAAGGAACGGCGTTGTTAGAATTCAAAATGTTAAAAGACCCGCAAATTTCTTATAAAGTAATGGAATCCATCGATAAGTTCCTCACCGGCAAATTAGAAACTGACACAATTGCGTCATCCGGGGCATCGACAGAAAAAAAGAAGGAGACGGCGAAACATAAAGATGCTCTTACGGAATTAACCGGTGGTACGGCGGCGGTTGCTGAAACGGATACAACGAAAGAAGCACAGTTTGCACGTGAGCACCCGTTCTTCATGTATGTTAAACCAGAACAGCGCGGCTCAGGTGAAGGGTATGTTGCTGAAAAAGATAAAGACCGTGTTGTTCGTTTACTCGGCCGACCGGAAGTTCAACAGATAATGCCGCAAGATTTTGAATTTTTGTTCTCTGCCAAACCTCAAACATTTGCAAATGGACAGAAGTTTTATCTTTTATATGCTGTTAAGAAAACACCTGAACTTACAGGGGGTGTTGTAACAAATGCCCAGGCAAGTGTGGACCCAGAAGATAACCGTCCGGTTGTAAATATGGAAATGAATAGTGAAGGTGCAAGAGATTGGGCGCGCATCACTGGATCTAATATTGGCAAGCGGATAGCAATTATTATGGATAAAGGTGTGTTCTCTGCGCCGGTTGTGCAGGGAAAAATCCCCGGCGGCCATTCACGCATTAGCGGAATGGAGTCTCCGAATGAAGCACGCCTATTGGAAATTGTGCTTAAGGCAGGTGCATTACCGGCACCAACCTCAATCATAGAACAACGATCAATTGGACCATCGCTTGGCGAAGATTCAATACGTGCTGGCTTGACATCGATTTTGATTTCTTTCATTCTTATAGTCCTCTTTATGGTTGTGTATTATCATTCAGCAGGTGCCGTAGCCGACTTCGCTTTGTTCTTCAACATCCTATTCATACTTGGTGTTATGGCAAGCTTCGGTGCAACACTTACCCTCCCAGGTATTGCAGGTATTGTGTTAACCATCGGTATGGCTGTAGATGCAAACGTTCTTGTGGACGAGCGTGTGCGTGAAGAAATGGTGACTGGAAAAACTTTACGTGCCGCAATTGATACTGGATATTCCAGGGCGTTCACTGCCATTTTTGACGGCCACGTTACTTCATTTCTGACAGGTCTTGTACTATATCAATTTGGTTCAAGCGGAGTGCAGGGATTTGCGCTCACACTAATGATTGGCTTGGTCGCAAATCTCTTTAGCGCGATCGTCATCACTCACGTAATTATGAATATTATGATGGATAATGGGTACCATCCAAAATTCGGATAATCCGTCATTCCACTAAACATGTAAATGCGAAGGATTTTCAATGCGACTGTTTAAAAAAACGAATATAGATTTCATCGGAAAACGTTTTTTCTGGTACATCGTTTCAACCATAATGGTATTGATTGGGCTTATTTCTATTGTTTTTAAAGGCATTAACTATGGGATTGATTTCCAGGAAGGAACAGAAATGATTGTGGCATTTAGTCCCAGTGTAGATATAGGAAATGTGCGTATCATACTCGATAAAGTGGGACTCGGTAAAAGCGAAATCAAATCTTACGGAAAAGAATCAACCCTTTTAATTCGAACAAGTGAACAAGGTGAAGGAACAATCGTCGGCACAAAGATCAGGAATGCATTGACAGATGGATTCCCTGGCAACAACATCCAAGTTCTCCGCGAAGATAAAATAGGGCCAAGGATCGGAAAAGAACTCCGAACCAATGCCCTCTTAGCCGTCTTGTGGGCTCTAGGTGCCATTCTTATATATATTGGACTTCGGTTTAAGTTCCGCTATGGCCTAGGAGCAACGATATCGATTTTCCATGATGTATTGACCACCTTTGGGTTTCTTTCGATCATGAATGGATTGATCCCAGGATTAAATCTCGAGATTACGCAGGAGGTCATTGCAGCATTTTTGACACTTATCGGTGTCTCGGTCAACGACACAGTCGTTATCTTTGATAGAATTAGAGAAAACGAGAAAATTTTCAAGTCTATGCCATTGGGAGATCTGATGAATAAAAGTTTGAACGAAACACTAAGCAGAACTATTATTACATCAGGTACAATTTTTGTCGTTTTGGTGATCTTATTAATTTTCGGTGGTGAAGTCAATCGAGGGTTCGCATTTACTATGGCATTTGGTATTGTCACAGGTACCTATTCCTCTATCTATGTAGCAAGTGCATTCGTACTTGATTGGACTCGATATCAGAATCGCAAGAAAGTAACAGCCGCAGCATAATTCTTCCTGTCGGTTGAAAGGGCATCTATGAAATTCAAAACGAAAGAAATCAAGGGCATCACCGTTGTCGAGCTTGAAGGCAATGTGATGGGCGGTCCGGATGCATCCGACCTAAATGATTTTTTGCACAAACTAATCACCGAAAAAAAGAGTCGGGTTGTTGTTGATCTTAAAGCAGTTAGTTTTATTAACAGTTCAGGCCTTGGTATGCTTATCGGTGGATTGACAACAATGCGTCATTCGGGAGGTGAGTTGAAACTCGCGTGCGCTTCCAAGAAAATTGAAAATCTGTTAGAAATGACAAAACTGCTAAAAGTGTTTGATCTTCACAAAAACGTGAACAATGCAATTGTTGCATTCAAGTAATTACTGGTGTGCAGGTGTAGTAAACATCCGTACAACTTCGTTTTTAACACTTACTTCATCACACTGAATTTCAATGCCATCTCAACCACTTTTTGTCGCGGTCGCAGGAAATATCGGCGCCGGAAAATCTTCGCTGGCGCGATTGTTAGGTGAACGCTTTCAATGGAAACCGTACTTCGAATCTGTGGATGACAATCCTTACCTTTCTGATTTCTATGCCGATATGTCGCGCTGGTCGTTTCATCTTCAAATTTATTTTCTTGCCAATCGATTTAAGTGCCACAAAGAGATCGTTGAATCAAGCGAGTCGGTAATTCAAGATCGCTCTATCTATGAGGATGCAGAGATATTCGCACGAAATCTATTCGACATCGGTAAAATGACAGAACGTGATTACATCAATTATGTATCGCTTTTTCATGTGATGATGGAATACCTTAAACCTCCCGACCTGATGATTTACCTTCGAGCAAATGTCGATACGTTGGTAAAACAGATTTCAAAACGCGGCCGTGATTTTGAACAAGGCATTCAGCGCTCGTATCTTGAGACTCTTAACAAACTGTACGAAGATTGGATTACCCGCTATAAGCTCGGCCCACTTCTCATTATTGAAAGCGACGACCTCGACTTCGTCAACAATAAAACAGACCTTAACTTTATTCTCACAAGTGTAAAAGATCATCTGCCCCAGATGCAATTATTCGAATAATGGAATATGTAAGTAATAAGCAATTTAGTCTGAAGTAACAAATAGGGTGATGCCAGAGATAGGGCTGCTTTTTTATACAAAACAAGTATCACAAATTCTTCCCGTCTTCGAAATTGTATTCAAACGCACTTCATCTTGTTTCTCCAGCGAGATTTTTCTACATTTTTTAGCTTTACTATCTATTTTTAATTTGTATTGGCGGGGTGTACGGTAAGTCATTCTTTGAAAATAAAATATGGCAAAATATGAAGAAATTAATTGATCTCTCACTTCCCATTACCAACTTAATGCCGGTATATCCCGGTGATGAATTGCCGCAGCTTCTACAAGTGAACGATATTGTGCGAGATGGATTCAACAACTTTCGTCTTTCTACCAATATGCACACAGGGACACATATTGATGGTTTAATGCATTTAACGCAATGTAAAAAGTTCATAAGTGAGACTCCATTGAAACAATATGTTGGCGTCGGATGTGTTTTGAATGCCATCGGCAAAAAATATATCCCACTAACAATAGAATATGAATTACTTGTTCAACCACAAAGCATTGTTTTACTATACACCGGAACAAGCAGTTTATTCGGAAGCAAAAAATACTTTGATGATTGTCCAACGGTAAGTAGAGAGCTTGCACAGTTGTTTGTCAAACGGCGGGTGAAGATGGTTTGTATAGATTCACCGTCGCCAGATCGGCATCCATTTGAAACCCACAAATTACTCTTAGAAAACAACGTGCTTATTGCAGAAAATTTAACAAACATTGACAAGCTTCTTTCAGCTAAAAATATTGAGATAATCGCTTTGCCGCTGAAAATTCATGCTGACAGTTCACCGGCAAGAATTATTGCACGAATACTGTAATGAGCATACAAATATAACTTTAAACAACTCCTCCACGAACTTATTTATGTGTAAAAGCGACATGTTTGTAAAAGAAATTTGATTGAGGACAAATATTATGAAAAAGAAAATCTCTCAACGCGTCTCTATCGCCACGCGAGCAATCCATGGGGAACAGCTATTCGCATTTAGGGGATCGGTTGCAACTCCGATCTATCAAACTTCAACATATCGATTTGAAACATCTGAAGACGCCATCCGGCACGCGAAAGGGGATCCGTCTGTATATGTCTATTCGCGTTATCACAATCCAACAGTGCACGATGTAGAAGTAAAACTTGCGCTAATGGAAAACGGTGAAGCGGCGGCAATCTTTGCATCCGGTATGGCGGCAATCACCACTGCAATTCTTGCTGTGACGAAAGCAGGTGACAATATCATCAGCACACCGGCTTTATACGGCGGCACGTACCGGTGGATGCGAGACGAACTACCAAAACAAAACATTAATGTGCGGTTTGTTGATCCTAACCATCTCGAAGAGATCGGCCAAGTCGCTAACGAGCGAACGACCATCGTTTATATTGAAACCCCAACTAATCCAACGCTTAGTATAGTGGATATCGCAGAAGTCGTGCGTCAAACTAAGAAAGCACAAAAAAGATTAAGTCGTCCTATTCTAACAATGATCGACAATACGTTTGCTACAATTCTAAATCAGGATCCATTCAAATTCGGCGTTGACGTCATCGCAGAAAGTGCCACCAAATATCTTGGCGGCCATGCCGATATTCTGGCCGGGGTTATTGTAGGCAAAGAAGAGTTTGTTAAGCAGGTGCGCACGCTTGGGAAATATCACGGTGGTTGTGCCGATCCATTTGCGGCGTATTTGCTTGGCAGAAGTTTGAAAACGCTTGAACTTCGTGTGCACCGGCAAAATGAAAATGCGCTTGCTCTTGCAAAGGCACTCGAGAAAAATAAAAGGGTGAATCGAGTAATTTATCCGGGACTTCCATCGCATCCGCAACATAAAATTGCAAAGAAGCAGATGACCGGCTTCGGCGGAATGGTCACGATTGAAGTTAGGCCATCGAAACGGTACTCACCGGTTGAAGCGGCGGTAAAGGTTTGCGATAATCTTAAAGTTGCTGTCAATGCAATGTCGCTGGGCAGTGTAGAAACGCTCGTGAGCATTCCTGTTTATTCGTCGCATGTATTTATGTCCGACGGAGAACTTAAACGGCACAGTGTAACGGCCGGGATGATCCGCATTTCTGTTGGTATAGAAGGCATCGAAGATTTAATCGAAGATTTCAATCAAGCACTGAATAATATTTAGGAAAAATATTTAATGAAAACTTTACGTTCTATTGTCTTGTTGTTATGCCTATTTTCTCTCTCGGTATTCAGCCAGAATGTGATTATTGTGGTGATAGATGGGGCCCGTTATTCTGAAACATTTGGTGCGGATTCGCAATATATACCAAACATCTGGAATCAACTTCGTCCCCTTGGTACTATTTGGACAAGCTTTTACAACGATGGATTAACAAAAACTGATCCAGGACACACAACAATTGCATCTGGGGTTTGGCAAAATATTGACAATAGGGGTATTGGTAGGTCTGAACAACCAACTGTGTTTGAATATTTCCGCAAATATACAGCGGCTTCTGAGAAAACAACAGCAGTTATTGTCGGCAAGCAAAAACTGGATATTCTCACTTACAGTAATCATCCTGACTATGGTGCAAAATATAAAGCATCCTCGTTCATCAGCTCAAATGATACCTCTGTTATGTGTGATGTAAAAAAAGATATCTCATTAAATCATCCTCGAATAATTATGATCAATTTGCCTAACGTAGATATTGCCGGTCATACAGGCAGTTGGAATGGATATCTTGTTGCCTTACATATTGCTGATTCGTTGATTTGGAATCTCTGGCAAATTATTCAATCAGATTCAATATATCGGAATACTACGACGCTTTTTGTAACAAACGATCACGGCAGGCACGATGATGCCCATGGCGGCTTTAAAGATCACGGTGATAGTTGCGAAGGGTGCCGCCATATTCTTTGTCTTGCTATTGGGCGTGCCTTCCCTGCAAATCGAGTTATCAAGCAAAGACGAACTCAGTGCGATATCGCACCGACGGTTGGTGAACTTCTTTCCTTTCCAACACCGTTTTCAATAGGAACCAGCTTGCTTAATGATGTTAGTTCCACCAAAGGCGAAATTCAGAACAAGTAATGAAAGAGCAATAGCAAAAATGCTTCGAACTTTTTTGCATGTTCTTTGTACTGAAATCAAGCACAAAAAGACTTTGTAAGTCTGACAATTCTTAATTATATTTACTTAAGAAAGAAACCAAAGCAACAAGTCCTGAGATTAGGACAAAGGAGAATGAATTAATGCCGCAACATAAATCAGCAGTAAAGCGAGTGCGTCAATACGCAAGCCGCGCAGAAGGCAATAAAAATCGACTTTCGAAGTTGAAAACAATTATAAAGAAAGTGCGTTCTTCTAAAAGCAAAGAAGAAGCAAGTTTAGCACTAAAAAACGCTGTAAAATACCTTGATCAACTTGGCGCCAAAGGTACAATTCATAAAAAAAATGCTTCCAACCAGAAATCAAGGCTGACAAAGTTCGTCAATAAAATTAAGTAAACTGTGTTGAGCGTGTTGAAATGAAAAACCCCAATCTAATTTAGATTGGGGTTTTTATTAAGTGAATATAGTTGTTTAAAATTCAAAATCTTAGGTAAAGAAATCCTTCTATCTTTTTTAAGAGAACGTCATTTAATTAATTTCGAAGATATAACTAATCCCGCTATCCTTTACTTTTTTTCTTTAATTCTTCCAATTCGGCAATTCGTTTTTCGTACTTTTCTTTTTCCGCCGGCTTATTGTGTGCAAGTGTTTTATATGCTTTGATAGCATCGTCAAACCAGCCTTGCTTAGCATAAATTTCTGCAAGCGTTGGTGTTACAAAGCCCATACCTGCCGGTGTATCTTGCTCAGATGCGGCAGGTGTTTCCTTTTGAGCAAAGTTGATAACGGGTGTAATCTTGCCTGCATTTTGCAATTTGTTAGTAAGTTCTTCAATCTTATTCTGCACGCCAGCGGGAATTGAATCGGTTATCGGCAACGTGAATTCTTGCGGCTTTTCAGGGGTTTTATTGCTTAGATAGTCTTCCAGCGAAACTGTGTCTTCACCAGAGAGTTCTTTCGTACGCCGCGAACTGTAACTCTCGAAAGATTCTTCTTCTGATGGTGCTGAAGTCATAGATAAATCGACATCGGAAGTTGGCGGTGTAAATTCAAATCCTCCTGATGATTCTGTTGACGGCGCTTGTGTTGGTTCTGTCGGATTAATTAATGGTTCCGGTTGTGGAAAATTGAATTCAGAAAATGGCGATGTTTCAAATGTTGCCGGCGTTTCATTTAATCCAAATGTTTCCTCTGCTGGAGCTGTGGGAGATATTTGAGTTAATTCGTCAAAGAAGTTTGTCGCCGAAGAGACGATCGGCGTTGGTTCCGGCTGTTGCTCTGGCGCCGCTTGTTCAATTTCACCAAAATTAAATGACGGTGGTGGAGTAATCGGAACTTCGGGAGAAGTAGAAATTGGATAATTATATCCAGTCGCCAAGGGCTGTATTGGTTTCGGTGCAACTATTTCTGGTGTTGAAGGTGGATGCCCCGGCTGTGCTTTTGGAGGCGTTATTGTAAGTGTCTCTTCCACTGGAGGCGGCATTTGCGCCAGCAAATTTATCAGAGTCTCATTGTTCGGGAGAAAATCAATTACAAATTCAAATTCGCGTCGCGCCTCTGCTCGCATATTTAATGCAACTAGCGCTTTACCTTTAATAAGGTGTCCCGTGGTAAAGAACGGAAAATTTGCAAGTCCTGCATCACATATCCGTAACGCATCTTGTGCACGTTTTGCTTCAAGATAGTAGTGTGCTAATTGAGCAAAGAGCGGCGACTTGGCGTCTGTTCCGACTCTTTTTTCCAGCATCGCAATATGCTGTTGAGCTGTATCGATCATTGTGTTTGTTGACGAAGTTTTCTTGCCTCAAGTGCTTGTCTGACAGATAGCCATGAAACACATGCAAATCCCATAAAATAAAGCATTTGAAATGGCAATGCGGCTATCTCTAAATAGTATAATGATGAAATCACACCGAAGAAGCAATAGATAGCAAGAATAATTTCAATTGCCACTACCCAATCGAATTTCTTTTTATTGATGTACATATTCTTTTTCCACGTGTCTTTTTTACCCTCAATGGCATATTTTGGCGTTCGTACAAACTCACTTTTACGCTTAAATAGGCCTTCAAACACAGCGCGAGAATTGTTTACTGCAAAACCCATACTGCCCGCCATAAAGAGAGGAAAAAGCATAATGCGTCGACGCCAATCCGGATAAACAGCCTTTTGTGATATGAGGTAAAATAAGAACGACCCGATGAACGCGATTACAAATACCGACATCATAGCAAAGTACGCTTCATGCCCGCCTTGTTGTTTGATGAAAATGAGCGGACCATTCAATATCCCAGCTAGAACAATAAACGGATAGACAATGTTGCTTGTAAGATGAAAAGTTGAGTGAATCTTTATTCGCAGCGGAATATTAGATTTCCATACCTCTGGAATCATTTTTCGAGCAGTTTCAATAGCACCCTTTGTCCAGCGAAATTGCTGCGACTTCAAAGCATTTACTTCGGCGGGCAATTCTGCCGGTGAAGTAACGCCAGTAAGATATTTAAATTTCCAGCCTCGAAGTTGCGCACGATAGCTTAGATCTAGATCTTCTGTCAGTGTATCTGATTGCCAATTGCCGGCATCAAGAATAGTTGCCTTACGCCAAACACCTCCCGTGCCGTTAAATTGGATGAAGAAACCTGCCTTATTGCGCACATCTTGTTCCACAACAAAGTGACCGTCCAGAGCAAACGCTTGTGCGCGAGTCAACATCGAGTATTCGCGGTTTATGTGTTCCCATCTTGTCTGCACCACGCCAATTTTTGGATCAGCAAAAAAATGAGGAATTGTTTTTACCAGAAAATCTGTGTTCGGGACAAAGTCCGCATCAAAGATCGCTATGAATTCACCACGCGCGGTTTCAAGTCCATGCTTCAGTGCGCCGGCTTTATAACCTGAACGATTCGTGCGGCGAACATGTTTAATATCATACCCGAGAGCACAATAGTGAGTTACGGCTTTCGCCACCAATTCAATTGTTTCGTCTGTTGAATCATCCAACACCTGCACTTCCAATTTGTCCTTAGGATATTCAAGTGCGCATACCGCATCAATCAATCGATTTGTAACATACAGCTCGTTGAACAGCGGGAGTTGTATAGTTACAACTGGTGTTTCCTTCAGAGGCGGTTGAATACTCGCGACGCCACGCTGTTTCATGTAATGATACACCATTACAAATCCGTGCGCGCCGAACGTGAATAGAATAAGTAATGAAATAAAATATAGATACATAACGAAATCCGAGAATGCTGGATTTCCGATAATTTCTTGCCTAAAGAAAAATACTGCGAGTGTCATATTACCATCCTGCGACTGTGTCGTTAAGAATATCTTCTGTTAATTTTTTGACTGCTTCCGTTACCCCATCGTTGCGCTGCGTCAAACCGCCGCCCGATGGATAATCTCCCCAGTTGCTAAAACTTTTTTCCCATATTTTTTTACGAAGCTTCAAATCCTGAAAAGTCATGCGTACTGTAACTGTGATACGTCGCTGTGTAACCTGTTCACCGCCTTGCAGTACCGATGGGGCATCTTTCACATCGGTTACCACACCTTCGAGTATGCAATCCGCTGTGTTGCGATCTGTCAATTGAAGCGTATTGTCGCTTGTAAATAGAGCCACTAATTGACTTGTGAACGTAGTCCGAAGCGTCGGGTCACCATATGCACTTTGATCTTCCACAATAGGAATAGCGATTGTTTTCAAATGTGGCGGTACCGATCCGCCTTTAAATGAATAAGTACATCCAGCAATGAGCAACGAACAATGAATAACAAGTAATGAGAAAAGAAAAAGGCGTGTTCTTTTTTCCATTGTCACTTTTTCGTTTTTCATTGAAGTCCAAAATCCTTTATTTTTCGGTACAATGTCCGTTCGCTGATGTTTAGCTCTTTTGCCGCGAGACGGCGATTCCCCTTATTCCGATCAAGCGACCCACAAATCATTCGCCGTTCCATTTCGTCCATCGTTAAAACACCGTTGCCGTTTTGCGGTTGTACGTTATTACCTTGCGCTCCATCTGCACTGGATATTATCCGTCCGGTCAGCAGTTCTTTCATCTCAATAATATTGGATTTAAGGTCAACCAAGGCACGATAAATTAGCTCCCGTTCTGCCTGCTCAACAGTCTTGTTTGAAATGACCGGTAGATTCCGATCTGTTGCCACCGAGGGCTGCTCATGAAGATATTTTCTCACGTCATCCCCGTTAAGTTGTTTCCCGCTTTCCAGAATAAGCATGCTTTCGATAGCATTTCGTAATTCGCGGATATTTCCCGGCCAGCTATAATTCATTAATAATTCGGTCGCGTCATCAGTAAATCCGCTGAATTGAATTTTGTTTTTATCAGATGTCTCTTTCACAAACTGTTCAACAAGCGCAGGAATATCTTCCTTCCTGCTGCGCAATGGCGGCAAATGAATGTTTACCGAACGTAATCGGAAATATAAATCAGGACGAAAATGTTTTTGCTGAACTTCATATTCCAGCAGTTTGTTCGTCGCCGCTATGACTCGTACATCTGTCCTGCGCGCCAAAGACGAACCAACTCTCATATACTCACCGCTTTCCAGCACACGCAATAATTTAACTTGCGTGGAGAGCGGCATCTCGCCAATTTCGTCAAGGAGAATGGTTCCGCCATCTGCAATCTCAAAGTAACCACGGCGCATATCTGCGGCACTAGTAAACGCTCCTTTTTCATGTCCGAACAGTTCGCTTTCAATCAACCCTTCCGGAATTGCACCGCAGTTCACTGACACAAGTGCGTTTTGAGAACGCTTGCTTTCACCGTGAATTGCCTTGGCAATAACTTCCTTGCCCGTGCCGCTCTCTCCAGAAATAAGCACTGTAATGTCTGTCGGCGCTACTTGTTGAACGACATCAATAATTTCTTGCATCTCCGGCGATTTTCCGACAATGCCGTATGTTCGCTGAAATACTTCTCGATCCATTAACGTGAAACAACTATAGACGTTAGATTAAATTTACTTTTAATTTCCGCAGTAACCCGCTGCGCTTCATCATATGTCTGGAATTCACCTACCCAAACTTTATGCAATTTTTTACCATGGCTGACAATAGTGAAGATATTAGATTGAAATCCTTCCTTTTCGAATTTTGCTTTCAACTCGTTTGCATTTTCAAATGTCGAAAATGCACCAACTTGCACAGTGAAGTTTGTTGCAAATTTCGGCACTGTTCCTTTAGGTTTTATAACTGTCGGCTTTTCTTTTGCTGCTCTTTTTTCTTCTACCACCGAATTCTTTTCCGTTGCATACGCTGAGAACGGATATTCTTCCTTTAGCTGTGTCAATTTTTGATCGGCAGTTTTATATAGGCCTATTGAATAATAGTATTGATAGAGTTTGTAGAGTGCATCGTCTCCCCATTCACTTTTTGGAAAATTATCCACAATATTCTGATACAGCTTCGCCGCTTCTGTGCCATCCGTGGTCAGCACAGCCTGTAAGTACATTACACCTGGATTGTTTTGATAGTTTGTCATTAGTGAAGGAAGTTCGGCGCGCACTGCTTCCGCTTGACCTTTCTCGATCATTTCAAGACGATGTCGAATATCCGGTTCGTTGTTGTTCGTCTGTGTGCAGAGCGCTGGCATAAATAAAACGAAAACAATAATTGATATGATAACCGTTCTAATAAGTATTCTCATGGTTTTAATCTTCCTATGTTGTGAGAATAGCAAACTGGGGAAGCAAGCATCCGGTCTTCGTACCAAACAATGTTGCTGAATTTGCTCTTTCAATGCGAATACCAATGTAATCGCCAATAGCATCGCCGTTCTTTGTAAAGACCACCATTTTGTTTGTATCTGTTCTACCGCAAAACTCATCAATGGACTTTTTGCTTAACCCTTCAACAAGGACTTCCACTGTATCCCCAATCATAGTTTTATTCCGTTGAAGTGAAATATCGCGCTGAAGATCAATAATTTCACCGAGCCGACGGTTCTTAACTTCTTCAGGAACGTCGTCGCCTATTTGCCATGCTTTCGTGTTCTCTCGTGGAGAATACTTGAATGTGTAAGCGCCATCAAATTCTATTTCGTGCAATAAATCTAACGTCTTTTTGTGGTCATCTTCTGTCTCGGTTGGAAAACCTGAAATAATATCGGTTGTGAGACTTATATTGGGAATGACTTTTTTGATTCTATTAATGAGATTAAGATATTGATTTCTAGTATAAGTTCGGTTCATCAATTCTAAAATTCTATCTGAACCTGACTGCACGGGCAGATGAATATAATTACAAATGTTATCCCGCGACGCAATAGCATTAATCAGTTTATCTGACATATCTTGCGGATGGGAAGTCATAAATCTTATACGTATTTTTTTATCGACATCAGCAACCTTAATAAGCAAATCTGCAAAGTCAAATTTGTCATCGCTATACGAATTTACATTCTGACCGAGTAGGGTTGCTTCCTTAAAACCACGGCGAGAAAGATCTTCCATTTCCAATATAATAGATGCAATTGAACGACTTCGCTCGCGTCCGCGTGTAAACGGCACCACACAGTAAGCGCAAAACTTATCGCAACCTCGCATGATGGGAACCCATGCACTCAAGCCATTGGTACGTAATGGAATAATATCATCGTACTTTTCTACGCGAGAAAGTTTTACGGCAATGCCTTTTTCGCCACCATCTGCCGCCGCGATAAGTGCGGGCAACTTACGGTATTCATCCGGTCCTATAACGAGATCAATAAAATCTCCCAACTCCATCAACTCTTTACGAACACGCTCTGCCATGCATCCTAGTACACCAACTATTACATTCGGATTCGTTTTTTTATAATGATTGAAATCACCAAGCCGCCCAATGATTCGTTGTTCGGCATTATCGCGCACGGCGCAAGTGTTTATTAAAACAATATCAGCGCATGACAGTGTCTCAGTACGAACAAAACCAGCTTTGTGCATGATGCTGAGGACGATTTCTGTATCCGCCATGTTCATCTGGCAGCCGTAAGTTTCAATATAAACACTTCGACTTGTTTTCATTTCTTTCTTTATTAGTAAATAATGATAATGAAACAATGGCAGACACACAACAAATCACCTGCATGATTAATGTTAATTAATCTTAAAGAGATTGTTGATGTTTTCGCTATTAACTTCTTGTAGTATTGCCAAATCGGCAGGTTATAAACTTCTTTTTATTGAATTTTAGTAATTGATTGAGCACAAATGCTGTTGTATATTAAAATAATCTAATAAGCGCGAACTGAAAATCGATCTATTATTAAATACTTTTAACGTCCACAATTTGAAGAAAGCCGCATATGGCAAAAATTATTGATGAGATTAGAGCAAAAGCAAAACAACTTAAGAAACACATTGTCCTTCCCGACGCAATGGATGAACGCGCAATTCAGGCTGCGCGTATCATTTTAGATGAACAGATCGCAAATATTTCTCTCATCGGCAATGAAGAGGCTATTCGTGCCAAAGCACAACAGCTCGGTGTCGGTTTGGAAAAAATACGCATTGTGGATCCTGAAAAATCAGAGAAGTTAACCGACTTCACTCATATATTCTTCAATCTTCGCAAGGCGAAAGGAATCCAGTTTGAACAAGCCCAACAAACAATGAAACTTCCACTTTTTTTTGGGGCAATGATGGTTCGAGAAGAAATAGCAGATGGAAGTGTTGCCGGATCATTGTCGACCACAAGCGATGTGATTCGTGCAGGAATTCAAATTGTTGGAATGCCTGAAGGGATTGCAGTTGCATCGAGTTTCTTCTTGATGGTTTTCCCGCATATAAGTTATTCATATGCCGACTGCGGAGTAGTACCGGATCCAACAGCAGAACAACTTGCGGATATCGCAATTTCTACAGCGGCAAATCATCGCAAATTAACAGGTGAAGAACCGCGTGTTGCGATGCTTTCATTCTCAACAAGGGGAAGTGCTTCACATCCTTCCGTAGAAAAAGTGCAGAAGGCAACGTCAATCGCAAAAATGAAAAAGCCTGATCTTATTATCGATGGAGAATTGCAGTTTGATGCTGCCATTGTTCCTTCTGTTAGTGCAAAGAAAGCTCCGGGTAGTCCTATCGGGGGCACTGCTAATGTTTTTATATTTCCAAATTTAGATGCAGGAAATATTGGTTACAAACTGACACAACGATTAGCCGGGGCAGAGGCATTCGGACCAATTATTCAGGGGTTAAAGAGACCATGCTACGATTTGTCGCGAGGATGCAGCGTCAGCGACATCGTAACTATGGTCGCGATTAACTCTGTAGCGGGAGCTGTCTAACAAACACAATTCTAATAGCAGGGTGCACACCTCGTTATATCTGGAGTTAAGACAAGGGGCGGAAGAAATTTTCAATTTGTACCGAGGAATTATCGTGCACTTTACGCTTGCGGGAGATGCGCAGAGTGTTAGATTTGAACAATTATTCTTTTGTTCTTGCAAGATGTCCTTCTTGCAATATCAAGCGTAATGAAATTCGGTGTGTATTCCCAAGGTCATTTGCTTCGTCAAATTGAGCAAAAGCATAATCGATATCTATCTTGCGCAGATGAATTCCAGCGCCGAGTGTCATTTGCTTTATATCGTTGTACCCAATGCGAAGTGCGATAGCTTTTTTGTAATCAAATTCAAGCCCCATATGCGGATCAAAACTAACAGGTCCAAGGTGGGCAATAGAAGCGAACTGACGATTCTCGAATCGAACATCTATATCCACCGTTGGTGCAAATCTGCCGCTAAAAAGATCAATAAAGTATGCGGTTCCTAGTTTTAAGGTGGGCGAGATTAATTCGTTGGTCCCCGTGGACCACGCCACTAATGTTGTGGTAATATCTTGTGCGTTTACCGCAACGTACCAATTATCCATCGGAGAATAAAGCATCCCAATATCAAAGCCGATGCCTGTCGCCGAATACTCTGCTATTGTTTCTCGGATTATCTTCAAATTAATTCCATACATCAAGCTGCTCTCAGAGCGATGAGCATAAGAAAAATATATTGCCCAATCTGCTGAGTTAAAATACGTAACCTTACTTTCATCTATTCTTACTGCATTTGCATATTGATCACGTGGTACTGGATTTCCATTTGCATCAACCCCGGCATCTCTTGTGTCTGGAATACCATCTACACCAAGACGCATTACACTCACGCCAAATGTTGCATTTGTACTATAAGGAACTGCCACTGCTCCAAAATCATAGTTCTCCAAACTGCCGAACCGTTCATCGTGCATAAGTGTCGCCTCTGGATAATCTATACGTGCAAGCGCTGCCGGATTCCAATAACCTGCCGATGCATCATTAGCAAGCGCTGCATAAGCACCGCCTAGTCCTAATGCACGACCGCCAACACCAATGGAGAGAAATTCACCTGCGTATTTTGCAATTTGCTGAGATAATGCGAGCTGTCCAACAAGCATTACGAGTAGGATGACTTTCAAAATCTTCATGTTCCACCTAAGATAAAAAAACCCGACAATGTGCGTCGGGGTCTGATGACCGAACTTTCTCTAATCGCGTGGTTCGGTCGATGACAAAGTTCGAGACAATTTACGATGCACAAAAACAGCACAGTACAACTCTCTCACAATTGTCTATACGCGGTATTCCTTTCGTTCTGTAATAAGGTAGAAGATTCTATGAAAAGAATCAAGTTACTCAACGCGCTCTGCTCCTAATTCGCGTTTGAGTAAAGTGAGAATTGGATGTTCTTTTGCTTGTGTGGAATTTTGTTCAATTTCTATACCGGAGTTCTTTATATTTGATAATGATGGTGCTGTTGTGTAGACCGCTTTTACTGGTATATCTGTGTCAAAATGGAGAACCGGTTCTATGGCGACACGTTTTCCTACCACTTGATGGAGAGTACTCGACAGAAAATCTCTATTCCGTTTAAGTGTCGAAAAATGATAATCGTCTGGACAAGAAATGCGCACCACGCCGTTGTGGACATCAAGAATACTTGTTTCCGTTAATGATGTCCCGACGGCAATATGCGATTTTGAAACATTGTTAACGAAGGCTGGCCAATGTTTCGTTATCTCATCTACAGATGCCGATTGAATCATTGCCGGTGGTTCGGAAACTTGTTGAGCCGTTTGCTGAAATTCGGTCAGCTTTGATGTCTCTGTAAGTTTTGTAAGATCTGTGCCGATGAGAGATGAATAGCTGATCGCAGATTTACTTTTCAAATATCCAGCACCAACCTCGCCTACGACTTTAAGATTGGAAGATGGAGATGTGTTATGTTGAGAAAAATCTGGGGAAGACTGCGATAAATTGATGCTGCTATTACCGTTCACTTTTTTTTTGAGCATATCAATTTGTTGGAGCAATTCTCCGATCTGCACAGAGCTTTCCATTTTTGCCATCTGGATTAGCCCTGCTTCAAGCCGATACCGTGGCTGTGCTGCCCACCGAAGCGCTTGATCTAATTCGTTCGTTTGCTTGATGTAACGCAACAAGTCTTGCTCTGTGAATTGATTCGCTTCCTTTTCATATCGTTTCTTATAACTTTCCGATACCTCGATGAGCTGCGTAGATTCGGTTGATCGCACGATCAGTAAATTGCGAAGATGTTCTGATAACCCGCTGACAAACTCGCGTAAGTCATAACAGCTTTTTATAATTTCATCAACTAATTGTATGGCACAGTGTGTGTCGTGGCTTTTTAGAAAATCGGATACACGAAAATAAATTTCTTGATTGACAACGTTGAACGCTTTCAGTAATTCCACGGTCTTGATTTCGTTGCCGCAGAACGAACGCACTTGGTCAAATATGCTCTGTGCATCCCGAAGAGATCCATCGGCGCGTTTGGCGATTACCATCAAAGCGTCATTTTCAATAACGATGTTTTCAACTTTTGATATTGTTGTAAGTGTATTAATAATTTCTTCGATGGCAATACGCCGGAAATCGAACCGTTGACATCGAGAAAGAATCGTCATTGGTACTTTATGCACTTCTGTCGTTGCAAATATAAATACGACATGTGTTGGCGGTTCTTCAAGTGTTTTAAGAAGTGCGTTGAATGCTTCCTTTGTCAGCATATGCACTTCATCGATGATGTAGATTTTATATTTGCCACGCGTTGGTGTGTACCGGACAGAATCACGCAAGTTTCGGATTTCTTCCACTCCGCGGTTAGATGCGCCGTCAATCTCAATAACATCAAGTCCGCGTCCCTCAATTATTTCCTTGCACACTTCACAAGTATTATCCGGATTCTGATTGACAGAAGAAAGACAGTTAAGCGCTCGGGCAAGAATACGCGCTGTTGTTGTTTTGCCGCATCCACGCGTACCGCTAAAAATATACGCATGAGCAACAAGATTATGCGCAATTGCATTGCGAAGAGTATTTGTTACATGGCTCTGACCGACGACATCGTCAAAGATCATCGGCCGCCATTTACGCGCTGTTACTTGATAGTCCATTCCATCTCAAGATAGAAAATTATTTATGGAAGAATACAGAAATCAGAATCCAGAATCCAGTAGTTTTTCTTGTTTATTTTCTTTCTTCTATTCCGCTTCCGAATTCTTTAATGTCTTTTAACTTTTTGCAGAATTCTAATCTTTTTTGGTGATATTTCTTTTACTTGAGAACACATATTTCATCGCTTCTTTAATTGTCTCGATCGGAACAATTGCCAACCCTTCTTTTACTTTGTCCGGAATTTCCGCGAGGTCTTTCACATTCTCCCGTGGTATCAATACTGTCTTAATACCGCTCCGTTGCGCCGCAAGAAGTTTTTCATTCAATCCGCCAATAGGGAGAACGTTACCGCGCAATGTAATCTCGCCTGTCATTGCTACATCGTTGCAGGCTGGCCGGTTGCTCGCCGCGGATATAATTGCCATTGCCATTGTCACCCCAGCAGATGGACCATCCTTAGGAATCGCGCCTTCGGGTAGATGGATATGGATTTCGCGATTCTTGTTGAATTCCGGATTTACACCTAACTTCCTTGCATTCGAACGAATATAGCTCAACGCCGCTTGTGCCGATTCCTTCATAACATCGCCTAGTTGTCCAGTTAGTGTCAGGCGCTCTGTGCCGCGCATAATTGTTGCATCAACATTGAGAATTTCACCGCCGACGCTTGTCCATGCTAATCCTGTGACAGAACCAATCCGCGGCTGTGATTCGACTGGTTTTGTGCGAAACTTCGGAACACCAATATATTTTTCCACGTTTTTTGGCGTTACTTGAATATCTGTTTTCTTTTGTTTCTTTTCTGGTTTTCCATTCGTTTGTTTGGCAAGTACTATTTCTTTTGCCACTTTGCGGCAAATAGATGCAATTTCACGCTCAAGATTTCTCACGCCAGCTTCACGTGTATATTCTTGAATAATTTTTATAATCGCCGCATCGTCGAAATGAACTTCATCAGTTTTTAATCCATGCGCTTTAAGTTGTTTACCTACAATATGGCGCTTTGCAATTTCTTTTTTCTCGTATTCAAGATATCCCGGTAATTCAATAATTTCCATACGATCCTGAAGCGGGGGCGGAATAGCGAAGCGAACGTTTGCTGTTGTGATAAACATAACTTTCGATAAGTCGTAATCAACTTCAATATAATGGTCATTAAATGCAACGTTCTGTTCTGGATCAAGCACCTCTAAAAGTGCCGCTGATGGATCACCCCGAAAATCCATGCTCATTTTATCTACTTCATCCATTAACAGCACCGGATTGACAACACCGGCTCGCTTCATTGATTGAATAATTTTACCGGGCATTGAACCAATGTACGTACGCCTGTGACCTCGAATTTCTGCTTCATCCCGGATACCGCCAAGTGAAATTCGCACAAACTTTCTACCCAGTGCACGCGCGATTGATTTCGCCAACGATGTTTTTCCAACGCCCGGCGGACCGACAAAGCAAAGAATTTGCCCGCGCATTTCTTTCACCAAATTCAGCACTGCTATATTCTCAAGAATCCTTTCCTTGGGTTTGTCTAATCCATAATGATCGGCATCAAGAATTTCTTTCACATGCGAGATCATCAAATCGTCTTTCGTTCTCTTATACCACGGTACTGCAATAAGCCATTCCAGATAATTACGCGTAACACCAAATTCAGGCGACATTGGCGAAGTTTTCTTCAGCTTATTAAATTCCTCGAACGCCTTTTCTTTTGCTTCTTTAGGCATCTTCGCAGCAAGCAATTGTTCTTTCAGCTTAACCATTTCTGGTGAAGCTTCATCGTCGCCAAGCTCATCCTGAAGAATTCTGATTTGTTCCTGTATGAAGAATTTTCGCTGTGATTTCTGAATGTTATCTTGCACTTTTGTGTCGATGTCACGCTCAATTTTCAGAATATCTACCTCTGTACCGAGGATTTTTGAAAGTTCGTACAGTTGATCACGAAGCGTAGATATCTGCAAAATGCGTTGTTTCACTTCTACGCTTTGAATAATATTAGAGGCAATGTAATACATTTTCCGCTGTGGCTCTTTGATGCCGTCGTAGGCCATAATCACTTCCGGCGGAATGTTGCGGTTGAGCCGGACGTATTCCGCAAACAGTGTAGTCGCATGCCGCACAAGTGCTTCAATTTCACGTCCAGACGGTGGATCAATGCGGTTAACAATAATTTCTGCTTCAAGAAAATTGGAATTATTAATGAATTTTTTAATGTTCGCTTGTGCAATTCCGTCAACCAGTATTTTCATCAAGCCGTTTGGCAATTTTAACATTTGAAGAATTTTTGCCACCGTGCCTTCTCGATAAATATCTTCTTCTGTGGGTTCGTCAATTGATGAATTTTTCTGTGCAACAAGTAAAATATTCTTACCTCGAGCTAAAGACTCATTTGCGGCACGAAGTGAAGATTCCCTTCCGACGAGCACAGGAAAAATCATATACGGAAACAAGACCACATCTCTAAGGGGCAAAACAGGCAAGATATTGGGAATATGATCTAATGTTTCAATATTTAGATTGGGATTAGCGGTATTGTTCATAGGATTGATTTAATTTTAGCTATAAAAACAAAAAGTGGGCACATCCGCTTGTTGCGGATACACCCAATTGTTTCACTGGTTAAATATACCGAGGAATGGCGGGAGAGTCAAGGAACGAAAAAACAGATATACTGCAGACAATAAATAGACAGAAAAACCACAAATAGAATTATTCGATCATAGAATAAATAAGGTGATCAGCGCTAAAAATACCGGGGGTTATCAAAACGAATGCTCCTTTTGTTATGGCGTTTTTTACATGTGTTTATATTTCAAATTCAAAATAATTTATACTAAGCTCTTATTTAGGAAGCGTACAAGTGGCGCTGCCTCTTCGCAGATGGTTGCAACCTCGCCGACCAGTGATTCACTGCAATATTTTAACTCAGGCAATGATACACCAACAAAGAATTGTTTGAATTTCAGCCAATCAGCCATCGGATGGTTTTCATCATATCCTTTCGGAATACGCTGAAGCTTTGACCATTCGAATGGTGAAAAACGATTTTGAAATCTACGGTTTTCAACTATTGAAAGAAAATCTTCGCCGTGATCGCCAATTGCTTTACGTATCTTCTTAAGTTGATCATTATTCGGTATATAGATCCCTCCGCCAACAAAAAATTCACCCGGTTCAATTTGGATATAATAACCCGAACCGATAAACCCTTTTGGCATTCCTCTCAATACAAAATGCGCGGCAATATGTGTTTTATATGGAGTTTTGTCTGAACTAAATCTAATGTCGCGGTAAATTCGGAAGATTGATCGTTTCGGATTAAGATCAAACTCCGGGGCAAATTGAGTGAAGTGCGGTTGTAGTGCTGCAATAAATGAAAGCATGGGGGTTTTAGCGTTTTGTTCAAACTCTTCTTTATGCTTTTCAAACCACTCACGATTGTTGTTTTGTTTGAGCTGTTTTAAAAACTTGATACATTCTTTTGGAAATCCTTCGAAAGGTGGATAGAGATCCAAATCCATTAAGGGAATTTTAGACATGATATCCTTCTCCTATATAATAAAACGCGAAATTATTTTCCTTCGATCGCGGCTCGAACAAATCCATTTGATTTTATCAATCTTTGTCGCGCTTCCTCCTGCGAGACATTTGCTTTGATCATTACAAGAGCAATTTTTACTTGGAATTTTGATTTTGTTAAATAATTTGTTGCTTCGTCGTACGAAACACCCGTAATCATCATAACAATGCGTTTTGCTCGCTCTCGTAGTTTTAGATTCGTCATTTTAAGATCGATCATCATATTCTGGTACACTTTTCCCAGGTGAATCATTGCTGCTGTTGTTATCATATTTAGGACAAGTTTCTGCGCTGTTCCAGATTTCATTCTTGTTGAACCCATAATAATTTCAGGACCGACCTCCGGACAAATAGCAATGTCGATTACAGAAGCAATATCAGAAAATTCTGGTAAATAAAAACTGGAACGTGGATTTGTTGTTACATATAATGTGTGTGCCCCAAGTTGCTTTGCTCGTTTTATCGCCCCTACAACATAAGGCGTGCGGAGACTTGCGGCAATTCCGCACACTATATCACTCTTATTAATATTTTTATTGTCGATATCTCGCGCACCTTTTTCTTCATAATCCTCTGCACCTTCTTGAGCGCGGAACATTGCTTTCTCTCCGCCGGCAATTAATCCTTGAATCATTTCAGGATCTACTCCAAAAGTTGGCGGGCATTCTACAGCATCTAGAATTCCTAATCTTCCGCTTGTTCCGGCTCCAACATATATAAGGCGTCCATTATTCCGAAATGCATCAACTACAAGTTCAACAGCTTTCTTGATATGGGGTATTTGCGTTTCAACCGCTAACGCGACTTTCTTGTCTTCATTATTGACAAGAACAAGAATCTCTTCGGTTGAGCGAGAATCAATATCCATACTCGCAGGGTTTCTTTGTTCGGTCATTAATTGTTGAAGCTGATCAAAAAGCGCTTTCTCTTTAGACAATTTCGTGTCTTTCTAATGAATGATGATTTAAATATGGACTATTAATATCTTTTTGTCAGAAGCAATAAGATGTTCCGATCCGATAAATGCAAGATTAACCGAATTGATGCTCACTCGAGGATAGCGCCGCTTTGCCAGGCCAATTTCCTGTGTCAAGTCGCCGCCTTTGAATGCAATAAGTGCGGGAGGATTGGGTTCTATAGGGCCATCACACACTATATTTTCAAACGAATAAGCATAATTCTCTTCTTTAAGGAAATTTATTGACATAGAAATTAGCTCGTTTAATTGGCAAACTGCTCTTGCGACCGCAAAATCAAATTTGTGCAAATGTTCGGCTTGCTTCCCAATTTCTTCCGCTCTACCCCAAACTACTTTTATATTTTTAATCTTCAAATCCTCAATCATTTCCATAACGGCATTTGCTTTTTTTCTCGTTGCATCAATACAAAGTAAAGAAATATCTGGGCGCAAAATCTTTAACGGAATCCCCGGCAATCCGCCACCAGTGCCAATGTCAACAATTCTGCATCCTTCCATCAATTTTACTCTAAACAACAATGATACACTGTGAAGTATGTGGTAATTCCAAATATTTTCTTCGTCTTTTCTAGAAATCAAGTTGATTTTCTTGTTCCAATTTAGAAGCAAATCAACGTATTGATCTAATTGCTCTACCTGTAAATCCGTTAGCACTAACCCATTTTTAACACATAACGAACTAAACCATAATTTCTTTTCGGGATGCACTATTCTTTACTCCGACATTGCTTATTGTTCCACGTGAAAAAAGCAGATTAATTTCTGAGGTACACCATCAAAACAGAAATATCTGCTGGCGTAACGCCGCTAATTCTGGAGGCTTGCCCGATGGAAAAGGGTTGAACCTTGACTAGTTTCTCTCTTCCCTCTGTCGACAGTGACTTCACTTTGTGATAATCTATTTCTTGTGGTATTTGAAGGGAGTCGAACCTGTTAAATTTTTCAACTTCTTCTTTCTGCCGTTTAATATATCCATCGTACTTTAATTCTATTTCGATCTGTTCAATCACTTCGTTGAATAACCGGTCGTCACAGGAAGACAGAAGGTGCGAAAAAAATGTTGTTGAATTTATGAATTCACATTTCAAAAAATTTTGAAAACTAATATTTGAGCGTTTTAAGAGTTTCGCTAACTTTTCATTTTCTTGAATAGTTCCAGCATTCGCCTCTTTTAACAACGGATTTGCATCTTTCGGTGTCACAGAAAGCTGATTAGAGAATATAACCCCTTCGTTTATCAGTTTCTCCTTTTTACGCAATCGAAATAGCATTTCACCCGGAATCAATCCAAGTTTGTGCCCAAACTCCATCAACCGTCGATCTGCGTTATCTTGGCGAAGTATAAGTCGATGTTCTGCGCGTGAAGTGAACATTCTATATGGTTCTTCAATGTCTCTATTTACCAAATCATCAATCAAAACTCCAATATATGACTCAGATCTTTTAAGAATAATCGGATCCTCGTTTCTAATGTACTTTACGGCATTAATTCCAGCCAACAATCCTTGCGCAGCTGCCTCTTCATATCCTGATGTTCCGTTAATCTGTCCAGCAAAAAACATTCCGCTAACAATTTTTGTTTCTAAAGAAAGTTTTAGTTGGTGCGGTGGAAAATAATCATATTCTACGGCATAGCCGGGTCGTAACATTTTTACATTATGCAACCCTGGAATTGTGTGTAGTCCTTCAACTTGAACATCTGCGGGTAAGCTTGTTGAATATCCGTTAACATACACAACATTTGTATTATAGCCCTCTGGCTCAAGAAAAATGTGGTGGCGGTCTCTATCTGAAAAACGATTTATTTTGTCTTCAATAGACGGGCAATAACGGGGGCCTATGCCTTTAATTCTACCTGTGAAGAGCGGTGATCTATCAAACCCTTTCCGAAGAACTTTATGAGTTTCTGTGTTTGTATAGGTTAGGAACATTGGAATAAGTCTATTAGAAATTTTTAAATTTTGAAATGAGAATGGTTGAGGATTTATATCGGATGGCTGTTCTTCAGTCTCAGAAAAATCTATACTATTCTTATCAATTCGTGGTGGTGTTCCAGTTTTAAGTCTTCCATGGACAAATCCGTGCTTTTCTAAACTATCTGTCAGACCTTCAGCACAAGGCTCATCATATCTTCCCCCTACAATGCTTTGTGTCCCAGTGTGCATAAGTCCCCTTAGAAATGTGCCCGCGCACAAAACAAATGCTTTACATCTAATTTTGGTTCCGTCTTTAAGAACAATTCCTTTAATTGCAGAAATGTTCTTTGAATTTTGCTCTTCAATGTCAATATCCCATACTATTCCTTCAAGCATTTGAATATCAGATCGTTTCGTAATACGAAGCTGAGCTTCTCGCGAGTATCCCTCACGATCGTTTTGGGAACGTGGTGACCAAACCGCGGGCCCCTTCGAAAGGTTAAGCATACGAAAATGAATCCCTGTTGCATCCGCAATTTTCGCCATCTCTCCACCAAGAGCATCAATTTCTCGAACAATGTGTCCTTTTGCAGTTCCGCCAATCGCTGGATTACAAGACATTCTACCAATTGCGCCTTTATCCATAGTGACCATTAGAACACTACAGCCCATCCTTGCGGCAGCTAAACTTGCCTCTATTCCAGCATGTCCTCCACCAGCTATAATAACATCGTATTCTGTGCAACTCAATTCCATCACATCTTATGCTCCATACACGTTTCACGTGAAACTAAAAACTATTTACCGATGCAAAACTTTGAAAATATATTGTTCAGAATATCTTCGGTTGTCACTATACCAATAATTTCTCCTAATGAGTCTATCGCGGCTCTTAGATCAACCGCTATAAATTCCTCGCTTTCTCCTTTTTTTAAGGTATTTAATGCAGAAGTCAGGCTTTGTTTTGTATTCATTAATGCAAAATAATGCCTCACATTCGTAATTATTACAGATTCCTTGCTTTCCACTTGCGTCTGACCTAAAACCTTTTGGAATAATACATCTTTAAGCCTTTCGATACCCGTGTTATCAATTGCCGAGGTCTCTACCACAAGAATTTCTTTTAGAATGCCTTCAAACTGCGTTTTTTTAACCTGTAGATCGATTTTATTGTTTGCAACAATAAGTTTTTTGCGTTTTTCTTTCTTTATCGTTTCAAGGATGTTTATTTCGTCTTTTGCTATTGCTTTTGAACTATCATGCACTAAAACTATTATATCTGATCTTTGTATGATTTTCCATGTTTTATAAATGCCTTCCTTTTCGATAACATCTTCAGTTTCTCGAATCCCCGCTGTATCAATCATTCTAAACAACACGCCTTCTATTGTTATTTTCTCTTCGATGAAATCTCGCGTTGTGCCAGGAACTTCTGTTACAATAGCACGATTTTCTTTGAGCATTACGTTCAACAAACTTGATTTACCGGCATTTGGTACTCCAATCAACGCAACAATAACTCCTTCGCGCCACACTTTGCCGTATTTATAGGTTCTTAAAAGATGATCTATTTCCAATATTCCAAGTTTAAATAAATTTTCCACTTTCTTTTTATCAATAAGTGCTATACCTTCTTCCGAAAAATCCAATTCCAATTCTATAATACCAAGCGATTGCAATAACTTTTCTCGAACTATGTGGATTTGTCTTGAAAGGGCGCCTTCCAATTGGTCTAATGATGTCTGTCGTGCTTTATCTGACTGAGCTTGAATAAGATCGGCAATTGCTTCTGCCTGAGAGAGGTCTAGTTTGCCATTAAGAAATGCCCGTTGGGTAAATTCACCTGGCTCTGCCGGGCACACGTCGGTTTCTAATATACATTCTAACACTCGGCGAGTTACATTAATTCCGCCATGACAGCTAATCTCAACCGTGTTTTCACCCGTGAATGATTTGGGTGCGCGAAAGATCGTACATATAACTTCATCTACAATTTCGCTTCTATTGTTAATTATGCGTCCAAAATGAACAGTTTGACTTTTTGCTTTTAATAAGCTTACTCTTCCCTTAAATCGACTATCCACTTTATAAATTGCAGATTCGCCGCTGACACGTATTACCGAAATTGCTCCTTCGCCAATCGGTGTTGCAATTGCGGCTATTGTTTTTGTTAATCTTCCTATCACTTTTTTTATCTCTGAAAGAAATGTACGAAAAGCTATATCCTTTCACAATGCTATAAATACAAAGCGCCTTGCTTTTCACAAGGCGCTTTAATAAAAATGTTGTTTTGATTTAATTATTTTTTTAGGCGTGGTAGGTCTTTTGCAAATTTAAATATTCCACCATGCGTTTTCTTTTTCGCCTCTATTTTTCGAAGTGGCTCATTGTCATCCTGCTTGTTAATAAGTATTTGTTGCCCAATTGCAAGCACATTGAATACGGTATAATATAAATTTAAGCCTGAGGGAAAACCATTAAACAATAATGTCATCATAATCGGCATCATCCATACTGTGGCTTTTTGGCGTGGATCTTTTGTTGTCATTTTTGTCTGGATAAACATCGTAACACCCATAATCAATGCAATGCCACTGATATCTTGAATGCCAATAATCGGCATTTTGAATGGTAATCGATAAATGACATCGGGAATTGAGAGATCTTTTATCCATCCAACAAAACTTGCCTGCCGCAATTCTATTGCTCCGCGAAACACTGCATATAGCGCATACATAATTGGCATTTGCGGTAACAGCGGTAAGCATCCACCAGCCGGATTGATGCCGTATTCTTTATATAAATTCATTATAGATTGATTCATCTTCTGGGGATCGTCTTTGTATTTTATCTTTAACTCATCCATCAACGGCTGAAGCTTTTGCATTTTCTTCATCGACTTCATTTGACTTTTAGATAGCGGGTGCAAAGCTAGTTTGATGAGGATAGAAAAAATAATAATCACTAATCCCCAATTAGGTATTATATAATGAATTGCTATGAATATTGGTAACATGATATATTCAGAAATAGGACGAATTAACCATGCCCATCCTAAACTCATAATATTTTCTAGCCCTTTATTGTAGGACTTTAATAGACTGTGTTGAAGTGGCCCTAAAAATATTTTGAATGTGCTTGACTCATTCGCCTCTCCCTTATAAGGCATTTTTAATGAAACATCATATGTCTCTTTTACGCCATTGTCTGGCATTGCAGAGCGATTGCCTTCTAGGTACGCACCATCACTTATGCTTGTTGTGGGGATAATTGCAACGGCAAAATATTTATTGCGTGAAGCAACCCAATCTGTAGCGCCAGAAAATTCCTTTTGTACTTTTTGATCAA
Source organism: Ignavibacteriota bacterium (assembly GCA_963727825.1). Lineage (GTDB taxonomy): Bacteria > Bacteroidota > Ignavibacteria > UBA10030 > UBA10030 > Fen-1298. Next base: position 830,827 of record CAVSHO010000009.1, read on the forward strand.
CTTTTGCCGCATCAATGTCTGTGAGTTCGTTTCCGGCATATGCGTATGCTGCTGCGAAACCAGATTCATCAACACTATTTTGTTCTGCATAGCGAATGCCATGTTCCCATGCGACTTCGTATTGGTAGTTTGCAATTACCGCGCTTAAATTATGCATCTGTATTTCCGTTTCGAAACCATATTCTCCATTACGGAATTTCATTTTCTTCACAAGCTGTCCGCCATTGGAAGCGGGAAGAGTAAATGTTATTTCAAATTCAAAGTTTCCTTCTATTCTTATATTGTTGTTAGGCGCCTGTACGTCAAAATAGAGATCTTTTGTATTGATAACTCGTCCATCGGATGTTGTTAAAAGTATAGCAAAATCTCCGTTTTGCATATAATCTACAAGTTGAACTTGGCGTCCATCCCACGCCTTAAAATTTTTAAGTTCCCATTTTTTTATTACTCCTCCCTTTGATGAAACTTCCGCTGAATATAAATCAGTTTCAATGGAAATAATTTTTTCTGTACCCTTTGCACGGTCGGAGAAATATTTTCCGTAGGGGTTGATTTCTTGTTTTTCTTTCGCTTCCGGTAGTTTCTCGGTCTTTATTTTAACCGTATCTTTCGATTGCCCTTGTTTTGTTGTTTGTTCTATCGTTCTCGTTTTCTGCACGGGCGAGTTGAGCCACATCCACACAACGAGCACAACGAAAATTAACACAAAACCAATCGTTGATTGTCGATCCATAAGAGTTTTTACCTCAGATTTACTTGTGAATAATTAAGGAACCGGGTCGTACCCACTTGATGCGCTAAGAGGATGACATCTTACAATTCTTTTAATAGCAAGCCAAAATCCACTAATAATACCATGCCTTTCAATCGCTTCAATAGAATAATGCGAGCATGAAGGATAAAAACGACAATTATTAAACGGCAGGAGCGCCGAAACGAAGCGTTGGTACATTCGAATTATTAAAATAAGTGTGTGCTTCATATCTTTATTTGGGATGAATAATATTAATTGTTGAAGAGAGTTCCACAAAGGCTTTTTTTATAGATTCAAAACGACCCTTTTTCTTTTGGCTTCCGATATTATCGATATATAGAAATACAATCTCTTGTAAATTTCTATGTTTGATATTTGCTATAAAATCTTCTTTCTTACTGCGAAACGCTTCTCTCATTAACCTTTTTAACAGATTGCGCTGGGCTGCTTTGCGTATTTCTCTTGTCACTGCAAAGCCAACATGTAATCCTGTTTGTTTCGATAGGGATGAATACACAAAAGCTTTTATTGGCATGCTTTCATACTTCTTGCCATGAGTTATTACTCTCGTAAATGATCCAAAACCAGTAATGGTTGCTATTGATGGCTGTGAAAGAGGCAAGAATGCCTTGTCTTTCCGGCAGGTTTTTTCTTTTACTTTTCGCTGCTCACAGAAAGTTTTTTTCTTCCTGCGGCACGTCTTCGGTTAATTACCTTCCGCCCGTTTTTTGTTGCCATTCTTGTGCGAAATCCATGTGTGTTTTTTCTTTTACGCTTATGTGGCTGATATGTTCTCTTCATATTTATAGGCTCTTTATTGTTTTTCCGTTTTTATCTTTACAAACTTACAAAAATATTGGTGTATAAACAAGAAAACGCACCGATCGAAATTTCTATTGCACCACATTGGTAATAATACTTATATTGTAAAAATTCCTCTTGCATGCTTGCACCATTGGTGCTATAATAGAGCCCGTTTACTAAGCAAAATATTGCTGTTGATAACTTGTTAAGAACTTGTCGCTGTTAAACATTTGTGTTTGTGTTTCTCGGCAAGGCTCTGAAACAATGTATTGGTTTTGTTTTATTTGTTCTATTTGTATCCTGTGCATATAAATGTGAATAAGTTGTTCTTTCTGTTTAGTCTAGATGGAGAATGATATGTTGTTACCCGCTCAAGCTGATCATATTCCTGATGTTCAACTCCTTGCAAACCAAGTATGGGAGCGTTGTTTAATTATTATTAAAGATCAGGTCTCTTCATTAAGTTATAAAACATGGTTTCAACCAATTGTTCCTCTTCGTCTCAATGATAAAGATTTAACAGTTCAAGTCCCCAGTCAGTTCTTTTATGATTGGCTAGAAGAACATTACAATACGCTGATTCGAAATACTATTACGACAGTTATTGGGGAATCTGGTAAACTATATTACTTTATTGCTTCTGAAGAACCTGTATCGACCCAGCAAGCACAACCTGAACACAACGCGGTCCTTCCAATAACCGATTCTACACGTACACCTTTTGCACCACATGTGCCTCTTCGAACAGAAAATCTTCAATCTGTTCGGAACAATTTAAATCCACGCTATTTGTTCGATAACTTTATAAAGGGTGATTGTAACCAACTTGCTCGCGCCGCGGCAATGGCAGTTGCAAACAATCCTGGCGGTACTTCTTTTAATCCTCTAGTTTTTTATGGGGGTACGGGTCTCGGAAAGACACATTTGATGCATGCTCTTGGAAACCATGCGTCAATTAACGGCAAAGCAAAACGAATTGCCTATATATCAAGTGAAAAATTCACGGTAGATTTTATTGAATCAGTGCAAGGAGATAAAGTTGCTGAGTTTTCTTCTTTTTACAGAAGTATGGATTTATTGATTGTTGACGATATTCAATTTTTTGAAGGTAAGGAAAAAACACAGGATAACTTTTTTCACACATTTAACACCCTTTACCAGCTTGGTAAACAAATCGTTCTTTCTTCTGATGTTCCACCAAAAGAATTGCATGGATTAGATGAGCGATTGATTTCTCGTTTTCAATGTGGGCTAACCGCGGATCTTCAACCGCCTGATCTCGAAACACGCATTGCTATTCTCCAGAAAAAAAGCGAAGAGAACACTTTAGAGTTGCCACCTAATATCATTGATTTTATTGCAGCAAATGTGACAAAAAATATTCGCGAACTTGAGGGATGCCTTATTAGTCTTCTTGCAAGGGCGTCCCTAGAAAATCGTGAAATTGACATAGATCTTGCAAAAGACGTATTACGTGTTGTTGTTAATGATATTCGTACACCTTTAACTATCGAGCAAATTCAAAAAACTGTTTGCGAGTATTTTGATATTCCTGTTGATCTTCTACGTGCCAAAACGCGAAAACAAGAGGTAGTTATGGCAAGGCAGATTGCAATGTACATTGCAAAAGATATGACTAGTTCTTCACTTAAAACTATTGGCATGCACTTTGGTGGAAGAGATCACAGTACTGTCATTCATGCCTGTCAAGCTGTGGAAGAGTTCCTAAAAACCAACAATATTCATAAACAGCACATGGATCAAATACGAAGAACAATTGAATTAAATAAATAGTCCTTGGAAATATATCTTTATATGCTTTGTTAATAATGTGTTTGTTATTGTTTTAACGTTGTGTATAAAAAAATTTTATAATACGTTTTCGTATTTATAAAACTAAATTGTTAATAAAATAGTTCTTTTAGACATTATATTAACAAAAATTTTTATTGCTATTATATTATATATATTTTGTTTTAGAAATATTTTCTTATTTATAAACACTATTCACAACATTATTATAAATATTATTCTCTCTTTTAATATCTATTAATTATTATATGTCTATTATTGTGTATTGCATAAATAATTGGTAAATTCACACAAATAAGTAGATAATGTAATATAGGGGTTTTTGTAATGAAATTTACAATTGAAAGTAGCGAACTCCAAAAAGCACTGATGAAAATCAGTGGTGTTGTTCCATCTAAATCAACACTTCCAATATTAGAGAATATTCTTTTCTCTCTCACAAAAAACTCTCTTAGACTTGTTGCTACTGATTTGGAAATTTCTATGTCGGCAACACTAGATGTAAAGGGAAATGAAGACGGGTCAATTGCTGTACCAGCAAAAAGGGTTATAGATACTTTAAGAGCTTTACCAGAAACACAGTTTATTTTTCATGCAGATACTACAACAAACAAAATCCAGATGATTACTGATAATGGAGAGTATGATCTAATCGGTGAAACAAGCCAAGATTATCCAGCTGTTCCGGAGTTTAAGGGTGAAAGTGAAATTGTATTTGAAGGGTCATTAATTGGATCAATGATTTCAAAAACTATTTTCTCTGTAAGTACAGATGAATTGCGCCCTTCAATGACCGGATTGCTTCTTCAATTTAAAAACACAGAAATGTGTGCAGTAGCAACTGACGGTCATCGTTTAGTACGAGTTATATATTCAAACATCAATCAAGCAAAACCGCATAAAGATATTATTATACCTGCAAAAGCCCTTATGTTAGTATCGAAAGCTATTGAAAGCGGCTCTAATACTCTTTCTGTTAATACTACACATATTAAGTTTTCATTTAAAAACTTTACACTTACTTCACGATTAATTGAAGAAAATTATCCTAATTATGAAAGTGTAATACCACTTGACAATGATAAAAAGTTATCTGTTGATAGAAATGTATTGTTAGCCTCAGTAAGAAGAGTCTCTCTTTATTCAAGCAATACAACACATCAAGTTCGATTTTCTATGAAAAAAAACGAACTAAAAGTTACCGCAGAAGATATTGATTTTGGTGGCGAAGCACAGGAACGTATCACATGCGGGTACAGCTCAGATGATTTAGAAATCGGTTTTAATGCGAGCTATCTTATTGATATTCTTTCTCATATTGATTCAGATGAAGTTGTGTTTAGTTTCAGCAGTTCTGTAAAAGCTGCAATCATTACTCCGGCAACCATAAAAGAAAATGAAAATGTCTTAATGTTGGTTATGCCAATGCGACTCAATGTCTAGTCAGACATTTAAAGATTCTGGTGTTGTTTTGATAGCCCCATTCTGAAGAAGATTTGGGGCTATCGTGTTGTAAGTAAGGTAATCTTGGATTGAAATTACAGCATTTGGTACTTGAAACATTTCGTAATCATGAGAAAACCATTGTTGATTGTTCCTCGGGTGTGAATGTTTTTTTAGGAAACAATGGCGAGGGAAAAACAAATATATTAGAAGGTATATCATATCTTTGCCTTTCAAAAAGTTTTTTTGCGGTAAGCGACACAGTAGTAACGAATTTTAATAATAATGCATTTACTGCAACAGGAAGCTTTGTTTCCGAGGGCAATATATTTTATGAAGTAAGGGTGACTTTTGATAAAATTCAAAATCAAAAAAAAATCACGGTGAACAAAACAAAAATTGATAAAGCGTCATATCTTGTAGGTAAGTTTCCCGTAGTAATTCTTTCACCCGATCAAAGTTCTATCACAATCGGATCTCCATCGGCCCGAAGACGGTTTGTGGATTTTGTCATCTCCCAATCGAGCAGAACATACTTAGAATGCCTTATTGATTACAGGAAAATATTAAAGCAGCGAAACAAAATATTATCTGGTATGCTATTCACGCATAAAGAAAACAATGTGGCTATTGAGCCATGGAACGAAAATCTTGTTAGCGTTGGTACGGTTCTTATAAGGAAACGCATAGAATTTATTGAAGATTTCCAAAAACTTGTGATTGATTCATATTCAACTCTTACTGGAAAAGCAGAGCAGCCGGGGATTTCATATATGCCTTCATTTGAAAGTCCTGCTAGCGATATAGAAACGATCAAAAAATTTTTCTATCAAGCACTTCAAGATAACTATCAAGAGGAACGTCGAATCGGATATTCACTTGTTGGACCGCATAGAGATGAATTTATTATTAAGATTGACAAACTTGATGCAAGGAACTTTGCATCACAAGGACAGCACAAAACAATTTTAGTTGCACTAAAACTGGCAGAATTTTTTTACTTAAAGGAAAGGTGTAATGAGACGCCTATTTTACTACTGGACGATGTTCTTAGTGAAATGGATGGAAGACGATCTCAGCGACTATTAGAAACGATTGCCGAACTTGGTCAAGTATTTGTTACGTCAACCGATGAACGAGTACTCAATTGGATGCCGGTTATTTCTTCTAAGCCAAGAAAGTTCTTTGTAAGACAGGGTAAGATTGATCGTGTCGAAGATGCCACATACACCAGTTAAAACCATTGGTTCTGCAATAGACGAACTTGTTAATGGCTTAGGGATTAAGAAAAAGCTTGAAGAATACAATGCTGTTGTTTATTGGGAAAAGGTAGTGGGGGAGCGGATTGCACAAATGACAACGGCAACGCATATTCTGCAAGGTGTTTTATTTGTACATGTAAAAACAAGCACATGGAGAAATGAACTAACACTCCGAAAAAAAGAAATTATAGATAAACTTAACAATATAATTGGAATTAATATAGTCAAAGATATTAAGTTTCAATGAACAAAAGACAGTAAGATGGAAATAACGTGAAAGAAGAAAAAAATAAGAAATCAGAAATAAAAAACAACGGTTCAAGCAACTATAATGCTAACGATATTACCGTTCTAAAGGGGTTAGAAGCTGTGCGTCGCCGTCCAGCAATGTACATAGGCGATGTGAGCGCACGAGGGTTACATCATTTAGTGATCGAAGTTGTTGATAACTCTATAGATGAAGCGCTTGCAGGATATTGTAAAAACATTATTACAACGATTAACGCGAATGGGTCTGTTACTGTCGATGATGATGGCCGCGGAATTCCAACAGATATTCATCCCGAAGAAAAACGTTCAGCACTTGAAGTTGTTATGACCATGCTTCATGCAGGCGGTAAATTTGATAAACATACGTATAAGGTTTCTGGCGGATTACACGGTGTCGGTGTATCCGTAGTGAACGCACTAAGCGATTGGCTGGAGGTAGAAGTAAGCCGCGACGGAAAAGTTTTTTATCAGAAATATAAAAAAGGCGATCCAGTTGCCCCTGTAAAGTTAATTGGAAAAACAGATAAAAATAAAACAGGCACAAAAATTACATTCATGCCTGATGGAACAATTTTTAAAAATCGTGTTTATAAATTCGAAACACTTGCCGAAAGATTACGCGAGTTGGCATTTTTAAATCCAGATGTAACGCTGATTATTAAAGACGAACGCACAAAACCAAATGAAGAAGAAACCTTTCATTTTAAAGGGGGCTTAACTGAGTTTGTTAAATACATCGATTCAACACGCCCGTCCATAATGAAAAAAGTGATGTATGCAAAGGGCAGCGCAAATGACGAGAACGGTAGAGCAGTTGAAGTAGAAATTGCATTCCAATATAACGATCAATACAACGAAAACTTATTCAGCTATGTTAATAATATAAACACGCACGAAGGCGGAACACATCTTGTTGGATTTCGCACAGCATTAACACGCACGCTGAATAATTACGCATCGAAGAACGGTATTGTGAAAGAGGGCGGTGTGCAATTGACAGGTGATGATTTCCGCGAGGGATTGACAGCGGTAATCAGCGCTAAAGTACCGGAACCGCAGTTTGAGGGTCAAACAAAAACGAAACTTGGAAACAGCGAACTAAAAAGTATTGTAGAATCAATCTTTGGACCTGCACTTTCTGACTGGCTAGAAGAAAATTCTTCGGATGGTAAACGCATTATAGATAAATGCCTGCGCGCAGCAGAAGCCCGCGAGGCTGCAAGAAAGGCACGCGATTTAACAAGACGAAAAAATGCATTTGATGGTGGAGGTTTACCAGGAAAACTTGCTGATTGTTCAATTAACGATCCGGAACATTGTGAAATATATATTGTTGAAGGTGATTCTGCCGGAGGTAGCGCCAAGCAAGGCCGTGACCGACGCTTCCAGGCGATTCTTCCATTAAAGGGAAAAATTCTGAATGTAGAAAAAGCGCGCATACATAAAATTTTAGAGAACGACGAAATTCGCGCTATCTTCACTGCAATTGGTGCCGGTATGGGCGAAACATTTGATGCAAGCAAAATCCGCTACGGCAAAATCATTATCATGTGCGATGCTGACGTAGATGGTTCACATATTCGCACTCTTTTGATGACGCTTTTTTTCCGCTATATGAAGGAAATTATAGAACTGGGACACCTTTACATAGCACAGCCGCCGCTATATAAGGTTAAGAAAGGAAAACAAGAATTTTATGCATTTGATGAAGACGAGCGCGACGAGATTGTTAAACGTTTAAAGAGCGAAAAAAAGGGCAGAGTGGAAAAAGTTGAAGAAGCAGAGAAAGAGGAACAACTTGCTTTGAATGAAGAGGGCGCGATAATTAAGGAAGGCGGTATAGCAATTTCAAGATTTAAAGGTCTTGGCGAAATGAATCCTGAGCAACTATGGTCCACAACCATGAACCCGGAAACTCGCACCGTTTTACAAGTCTCAATTGAAAATGCAGCAGATGCAGATCGGACGTTTTCTATTCTCATGGGCGACGATGTAGAGCCGCGGCGAGAATTCATCGAAAAGAATGCAAAGTATGTAAGAAACTTAGATGTGTAATATTAAAAAGATAAAATCGAAAAAGAGAAATATAACAACATGGCAACAATAAGCGAAAAAATAGTTCCGGTTGATATTGAAGACGAAATGAGAGGATCTTACATCGATTATTCGATGTCGGTTATTGTGTCACGAGCGTTACCAGATGTACGTGACGGTTTAAAACCAGTTCACCGGCGAGTCTTGTTCGGTATGCAAGGACTTGGATTGGCAAGCAATCGTGCGTATAAAAAAAGCGCACGTATTGTTGGCGAGGTTCTCGGTAAATACCATCCGCATGGAGATTCTGCAGTGTACGAAACAATGGTACGTATGGCGCAGGATTTTTCTATGCGCTATATGCTTGTAGATGGTCAAGGAAACTTTGGCTCGGTGGATGGTGATTCACCTGCAGCAATGCGTTATACAGAAGCACGCCTTACGAAAATTAGTGAAGAAATGCTAAGAGATCTGGAAAAGAATACAGTTAACTTTGCACCGAATTTTGATGATACGCTACAAGAGCCAACAGTAATGCCATCGCTTATTCCCAACCTCTTATGTAATGGAGCCAGTGGAATTGCGGTTGGCATGGCAACCAATATCCCACCGCATAATTTGCGGGAAGTGATTGACGGTTGCATCGCCTATATTAAAGATTCAAATATCGGTAATGAGAAACTTATGAAGCACATTCTTGCTCCAGATTTTCCAACCGGTGGAATTATTTATGGTTATGGAGGCGTAAAAGAAGCATACACCACAGGACGAGGCAAAGTTATTGTCCGCGCTCGAGCCAGCATTGAAACAGGCAAAGGTGAACGTCAGCGAATTATAATCACAGAGTTGCCGTATCAAGTGAACAAGGCGTCGCTTATTGTAAAGATTGCAGAACTCGTAACAGAAAAGAAATTGGAAGACATTTCAGATGTCAGAGATGAATCTGATCGTGATGGATTGCGTATTGTTGTTGATCTGAAACGTGAGGCGAATGCCGAAGTCGTACTAAACAATCTTTACAAACATACACCGATGCAGACAACATTTGGTGTTATTATGCTGGCACTGGTGGATGGTCGTCCAAAAGTGCTTCAATTGCAGGAGTTCATTCAGCATTTCATTGAACATAGAAATGAAATTATAGTGCGGCGCACAAAGTTCGATTTGGATGAAGCTGAAAAACGTGCGCATATTCTTGAAGGTTATATCATTGCGCTCGACAATATAGATGCAGTGATTGCACTTATCAAGAAGTCGAAAGATGTTGAAAGCGCTAAGCAAGGTCTGATGAAAAAATTTAAACTGTCTGAGATTCAAGCAAAAGCAATTCTCGACATGCGTCTACAGCGATTAACAGGTCTTGAACGTAAAAAAGTAGAAGAGGAATATCGCGAGACAATAAAACTCATCGAAAGATTGAAATCAATCTTGAAAAACAAACAGCTCCAAATGAAGATTATAGAAGAAGAGCTGGTTGAGATGAAAGAAAAATATGGCGACGATCGCAGGACAGAGATTATTTATAAAGCAGAAGAATTTAGCATTGAGGACATGATTGCCGAAGAAGAAGTTGTGGTGACGATCAGCCACAGTGGCTTCATTAAAAGATTCCCAGTCTCGGGTTATCGGAGGCAAACGAGGGGCGGCAAGGGTGTTACTGGGGCGGCTACACGCGAAGATGATTTTGTTACTCATATGTTTATTGCAAGCACGCATGATTATGTGCTTATCTTCACCGATAAAGGACGTTGTCATTGGCTGAAAGTGTTTGAAATTCCGGAAGGCGGCAGAACCGCAAAGGGGAAATCAATTAGCAATCTTATAGACAAAGACCCGAATGAAAAAATTGCATCGTTCATAGCGGTTAAGGAATTTGACGATAAACATTTTGTTTTCATGTTCACAGAGCAAGGATTGGTAAAAAAAGTTGTTCTGTCGGAATTCAGTAATCCACGCCGCAACGGTATTGTAGCTGCGAACTTAAAAAAGGGCGATCAACTAACCGATGTAAAACTAACCGATGCAACGCAGGACATTGTAATTGGAACGCATAACGGACTTGCTATTCGTTTCCACGAAGACGAAATTCGTCCTATGGGCCGTTCGGCAGCGGGTGTGCGAGGTATTCGGCTTAGCAAAGGAGACAAGGTTGTCGGAGCGGTAAATCTGCGGCGCAAAGGCACAACGATTCTTGTTGCAACACAGAAAGGTTTCGGTAAGCGTAGCGAAGAAGACGAATACCGCACAAGTCATCGCGGTGGTAAGGGAATCTTTACTGTAAAGGTATCTGAAAAAACAGGTAAAATGGTGGCAATTAAAGAAGTAATAGATACAGATGATATTGTAATAGTTACGAGTGATGGTATGATTATTCGACAGCATGCAGAAGATATTCGTGTAGCAGGGAGAAACACACAGGGCGTGCATCTTATCCGGCTGAACGAAGGTGATTCAATTGCTGACGTTGCCGTTGTTGTTGCCGAGGAAGAAGAAGAAAAACAGCTGGCCGAGAAAGAGAAAAATGGCGCTAATAGTAAGCCTACGTCGGAGAAACCGCCACTCAACAACCCAAATGAGTTGAATCAAGAAAACATCTTAACAACGAAAGAAAAGAAAAACCTTATTTTGCCCAAAAAGACAATTAAGAAAACATCTGATAAGAAGAAAAGACAGACACCAGATTAGAAACGCTAAGTGGAAAATACCATGAAATAAAACATTTTTTAATTTTCCAGCACGAGATCTTTAAAGCATTTAGCCGTACTTATTAAAGTTTATTTATAATAGGGAAGAAAATTTGTAAATGGCTATCCTTAATTCTGAAAACGGATAAAAAATCTAATTCAATTTTTATTGAATTTTCTTTCTACCGTTTGCGCATTTATAGCAGGAAAAAATTGTTGTATAATAAATTATGGAAAAAATGTGTTTTTGAATTGAGCAGAAATGAAAATCAGAAAAAAAATACAATATTGGCTACCAGTTTTTCTATGGGTAGGTTTTATTTTTTGGATGTCGACAGGTATGTTTTCAGCACAAAACACATACTTATTTATCGAGCCGCTATTGCGTTTTTTTGTGCACTCAATTTCTCATAAAGAAATCGTTGTTGTTCATATATTTATACGGAAGATTGCGCACATAACTGAATATTTTATCTCAGGCCTTTTAATATTTCGCGCTTTTAAAGATGGTTCTGATAAAAGACGGGAATGGTTTTGGGCGGCTTCCTCGCTATTGGTCGTAGTGATTATTGCGGCAGGCGATGAAATACACCAATCATTTGTTCCCGCTAGAACGGCTGCATTAATCGATGTTGGTATAGATATAATGGGAGGACTTCTTGCTCAGGGCGTAAGTGTGCTAATGTTCCGACGGCAACAACAGTAAAATATAATATAGTTTGTTTTTTAATTAATAATTGTGTTCAGGAAAAGGAATTAATAAGGAGTGAAAAAGGAGAACTAAAAAACTTCAATAAAGCTTTTCAAATCAAACAAGAAGCACTTATTACAAGTTAAGTATTATTATCTGCCCCGCTATAGAAAAAAGTTAACCAACATCAACTCAGATAAAAATAATCAGTTGCCAAAGGTTAATATAAAACTCGATATCGCTATATCTTGCCTTCTTATCTAAATCGATGTTGGCTGTTTTTAATAGTTAGTATTTCTGAATTGTATTTCCCTTTCTGTAATGGTTATTGGAATTTGTTAATTTAGCAGAACCACTCTTTGCATTTAATGTCACCCGGCAATTTCCGATTGTCAATATTTGAAACATTATTGTTAGAAGTAATCCTAAATAAAGATATCATCCATCGAAAGTGAATCGGCAAATTGTTTATTGCCGTTATTATATCTTTCGGGCGAAAAGCGCTTTCTACGAAAAAGGAAACTTAGGGTAGCTATTAAATAAAACAGATATCTACGAATCATAATTTGCCCCTGCAAGAACATTCCAAATATTACGCACTTACCCCTTTCTATTTAGATAAGTCAATCTATGTGCCAGGTATTTTTTTAGGAAAATGGTCAAAAATCAAAGGTTGGGCTAAAAACAAAGTGCAAAACATGCACCATAATGCAGGAGGTGCACAATTAGAACTTGAATGTAAATGTTACGCCTGGGCCCCCACCGGGTTGCAGATTTGACAGTACGATTACGGTAGAATTGTTGGACGTTGTAAAAATATCAATTTCAGATGCAATATATGTAATAGCATATGCAACAAATGACACAATTTCAGCTTTATAATACCAATTATAGGTTTTATATTTTTCATCGATTTTTAATGGATTTTTCTCGTTAAGATATTCTTGGCGAGCACTGCTTCTAAGAAATTCAAACGCAATTCCACTCCCAAGCGTTACAACTCCAAAACCAAGAAATATTGTGCCGGATGTTTTTTTCCCTATACGTAATTGCTCCCAGCCGGGAAACAAAATTGTTCTATAGGAAACAGACGAACTATCCGCCTCTGTCGGAATTACTTTCGTCTCCTGTGTAGTTTTTTTTGAAGAAAGAAAAGCTTGTTTTGCATCGCTGAAAATATTAAGTATTTTCGGAGAGGTAAGCACTGGATCAAGGGAGTAAGTTGGATAAAGGCTTAATAACTTAACGAATTGTTCTTTTGCAAGCTCGTGTTTTCCTTGTGCAATCAATGAAAAGGCTATGTATTTGTGAATTTCAGCATAAGCAGTATCATTCAGATTTGCATTTTCAAGCAAGCGCCTAGCTTCTACTTCGGCTCTAATATAGGATCCTGAATTATAGAGAGAATCAATAGTCAGAAAAACTGCATGAAGAGAATCGTTCTGTGCAAATGTAAATGTATTAAAACTGCAGAAAAGAATTATAAAAACGATTAGGATTCGACGGATCATCACTGACCTTTAAATGAGATAACGATTGATGTCGTGTCTTTTGAACGCACTGTCACCTCGCGAACAATATCTCTAAAATATGTATTCTTAAAACGTACTTGATATTTTCCAGGTGAAAGCATAATCGGCTTTTCTAAAGGAGTCGTATCCTCATACTGGTCATTAATATATATTTTTGCCCATGGAGTGGCAAGGCAATTTAAATAACCGACATTGTCCAAGAAATTTGCTGTAACAACACACTCTCTAAAAGGCAACACAGTGATTGTTTGCGTGATTGGATCAAAAGAAGGGTTAACAAACCAAATTAAATGCTTGCCTGCAGCAACAATTAATGGTTTACTGAGGGGAGTTTCACCGATACAGTTGCTATCCACATACACTTTTGCCCATGGTGTGCTTGTAAATATAACAGTGCCCGAATCTGTCGCCGTTTGATCAGTTACATTAGATAAAACAACTTCTGGTTTTGATGTTAATATTTTTTGAATGGGTTTACTCGCCCCTCGAATAGACGTATCTTTGTTAGGCTTCAAATTACTATCTATGGTTCTCGATATAGAATTAGAATCAATGTTTAAGAATGCTTTGGTTTGGATCATATGCTTTGAATCAGAAATTCTATTTGGAAGAAAGAATATTATAGCAATAATCAATATAGCAATTCCGCTTAAAACAGAAAATAAACGTTTTACGGAGGAAGAATGTCGGTCTGAAGCATCGATGGAAATATTGGAATCCTTTTCGTCAAAAGCATTAAGCGCATCTTTTGAGCTGACAAACCGGTTTTGTTTCTTCGGTGCCATTAATAGTTTAAGGAAACGTACAAACTCTACAGAAGATTGTTCTGTAAATTGATCTAACATTTCAATGTTAAATGCCAAGATTTTCTTTGCACAATCCGCATATGAATTTCCTTCAAAAATTCGCTCACCGGTAAGAACTTCAATTAAAGTAGCACCAAGAGCAAATAAGTCTGTTCGCTGGTCAACCTCTTCGTGCCGGATTTGTTCAGGCGACATGTACGCAGGCGTACCAAGCACCACTCCCTGTGCGGTAACAGATGGAACGGAAGCAAGGGATGCCAAACCGAAATCCGATATTTTAAATGTTTCGGTTGTAGTAACGAGAATATTACCCGGCTTTATATCCCGATGAATTATGCCTTGTTCATGTGCCGTTACAAGGCCTCGAAGTGTATGCAGAGCAACTTTTTGCGTATATGCCAAGGTGCGAGTACAACCATTGGTAATAAGCTGCTTTAATGATGTTCCCTCAACAAACTCCATTACGATTGCCGGACAGTTTTCATATTCGGTTAATGTATATACCTGTACAATGTATTCAGAGCGAAGAGCTGCACATGCCTGTGCTTCACGCATAAATCTTTGACGCAGGTCTGGATCAGCAGCATGGTGCTTGTGCAGAACCTTCAATAGGATACGACGCTGCAATACAGGATCAAATGCCCGGTAAACGCTGGTAAAAGTACTTTCGTGAATCTTTTCTTCGATAATAAACTGCATTATTATTTGGCCCAATCTTTAAGACGATATTGAAGCCACCGTAACGATACACCCAGTTTTTCTGCGGTTCGGCGCCTATTACCATCCACCTCTTTTAATGTCGCCTCGATAACCTGTCTTTCCATTTCTTCTAAAGTCATTGAAGAAGGAAACAAAGAATCTGATTTATTTATATCAAATATGAAATCATTTGCTGTTAATTGTGTCCCATTGCATAGAACTACCGCTCGTTCAATAGCGTTTTGGAATTCCCGAACATTGCCTCTCCATGAGTTATTCAAAAGTAATTGCATAGCATCCGGATGAATACTTTCTACCGGGCGTTTGTACATTTTAACAGCTCGCTGGAGAAAATGCTTAGATAGAAGGGGAATGTCATCTTTACGCTCGCGCAATGGGGGCAAGTGAATGTCAACAACATTAAGCCGGAAATAAAGATCATCACGCATTTTTCCATTTTTTACTTCATCGTTCAGATTCTTGCTAGTTGCAGCAATGATTCGAATATTTGCCGATCTGTTAATTGTGTCTCCAACGCGACGATATTCTTTTTCCTGTAGTAATCGAAGGAGTTTAGATTGGAGCGGATATGGAAGATCAGATATTTCATCTAAAAATAATGTTCCGCAGTCGGCAACTTCCACCAATCCCTTTTTTGTATTGCTTGCACCTGTGAAAGCTCCTTTCGTATATCCGAAAAGCTCGCTTTCGATTAATGATTCTGGAAAAGCAGAACAGTTTACAGCTACGAAGGGAAACCCCTTCCGCGAACCGTTTTCATGAATAGCACGGGCTACTAGTTCTTTTCCTGTGCCGCTTTCGCCAGTAACGAGCACAGCAACATCAATATCGAGAACACGCCTGGCAATCTCCAATGCACTTATCCATTTCTTACTTGTTCCCACAAGCGAAGAAAACAAATGCGTCACCTCAGCTTCACTCTTAAGACGTTCGTTTTGTTTCTGAAGCTCTGTATAGCGTTTTGCATTCTCGATGGCAATACCTGCAAGGTTGCCGAAGATGGTTAAGAATTTTAAAGACTCCTCCGTGAATTCTTTAAGCATTTTGCTGCTATCCAAATACACGGCGCCAAAAGTGCTATTCCCGGTCTTAAGAGGAATACAAATAATGGAAAGAATTTTCTGGGCAATAATGCTTGTGGAGGAGTCAAACCGTTCATCGTTTTGGGCGTCGAAGGTAAGCACAGCTTCACCGGTATCAAGGACATTTTTAATAACTGACGAGGATGCTGCAATTTCTGAAGTTGCTTTTTGGGAGGAAAAATTCTTTACAACAGCAACATCATAACCGTTTTCTTTGTCTGGATTTGACAAAATGACAAATCCGCGTTCAGCAGAGAGGCGAGTCATTGCGATTTCCAGAACTTGTTCCAATAACTCGGTTGGCTCTAAAACAGAATTCACCGATTTAGCGATTTGATATAAAGCATCAAAGTTTTCTTGAAGTGTTTGTTCAGTTGTCATTGTACTACAAATGCCGCCTCTTTAGAACGCGAATAATTGCCGAAATCATCAATCACCGAGACGGTCCATACGTAATTTCCCGAAACCAATGTTTCACCGCTATTGTCGCCAGGGAATTGAAATGCATTATTAACCGAACCTATCCGGGAATATGTCCCTATGTCATTACGAACGCCGGAAATAATCTGTGAAAGCGTTACCGAATACGTATAGTTAAAACTGACGCCAGATATAGAAGACCAATGCAGCACCGGTGTTGAACCAGTTGTATCCTTTACCGATGTAGAAGGGTTTGTCGTTGGCGATATAGGATCCGCCGTGTTTTCAATAATGCGCGACACATAAAATGGATTGCTATAATTTATTGCATAATGTAAATCTCTTGATCGGATTTGTAAGGGTTTACTCACTAACCACTGTATCGTATTCGTTGGTAGAGCGGAACTATAGACGGTCGCCTGAAATAACCGGGTAGAAATAGAATATGTCATTGGAAAAAAAAGAGTATCTGATATCAAAGAGCCAGTCGAGTCGTATGTAACAAAAAACCAAACAGAATCAATGTCGGTAATACCATTCGGGTCGGCAACAGATGCAGTAACATCAACAAAATATTGTGGACCAGGATAATACTGATCGATTTTTCTAGTATAAATGTTTTGAGATACAACGTAAGGGGCTCCATTCATATCAAAATGAACTTGAGCTGTTGTTTGAGTTTGCAGAACTATATGCAGAGTGTCCGGCGTATAATTAGATTTTGTACAAATAAGAGTTTGAGTTCCTATTGTAAGGCGATCAAAAGAAAAAGCGCCCGAAGCATTAGAAATAGTTGAAATGCCATCTTCCCTTGACGTAATAGTGGCAGAAGAAAGAGGAGTGCCTTGATTTAAAATAGAAACAGTTCCGGTTAAACTTGTCGTAGAAACGTATTGCGATGATTGTGGGTCGACAGGATTATCATGCGGTGCATCATTACATCCGTAGAAAAAACCGATTGGAAAAATTATTATATAATAAACGTATTTTTTCATTACAGCATAAATATAGTCTATTTTTTTCTACAGTTACAAGCCAGCAAGCACAAAAAAGCCTTTCATAAATAAGAAAGGCTTTTCATTAAGTCAAGGTATATCCCATTTCTCTTTTACCTGAATAACCCCTTAGCGCTTTTCAGTAATTTTCGCGTTTAGCTTATTGCGAAGATTGTTTTTGGGATACTATGGTGAATGCAAAGCAGTGACAATCTTCGTTTGCGCTGAACGGACAGATGACAGAAGAGAGAATATTACAAGGATAATTATATCAGCAGTGGCCATTCGGCCGCACGAGGATACAGAATAAAATTAGTATTACTAAAATAATATTTGACTTACATTATTAATTTATGTAAGTTAGAATAAAAAGGAGATACACAATGGATACATCGGTGGTAACAGTAAAAGGACAAATCGTTGTTCCTGCGAAAATCCGGCGAAAATTTGGAATCAAAAAAGGGACAAAAATCGCGTTTGTTGAGCAAAATGGCAAACTCATAATTCAGCCGCTTGATAAAAATTATTTTGAGAGCCTATCAGGGATACTTGGCACTAACGGCGACATGCTTAAAGGATTGATGGAAGATAAGAAAAAGGAGCGCGAACTATGAAGACAACAGTTCTTGATAGTTATGCAGTAATATCTTATCTGCAGCAGCAGGAAGGATACGAGGAGGTTGCCGCTGTCTTTGAAGAGTGCGTAACCAAAGACAGGGAAGCATTTATGTGCATTGTGAACTGGGGAGAAGTGATCTATCAGGCGCTTCGCAGAGGCGGAGAAACACGTGCTAAGTTAGCGGAAGATTCAATAAGGGCTTTACCGATCCAGCTTGTAGAAGTCAACAAAGAACTCACACTTCAAGCTGCTCATTTAAAAGCATTCAATAAAATGTCTTTTGCAGATTGCTATGCGGCGGCGTTGGCGATGAAAAGGAAATGTGAATTGTTAACGGGAGATAAGGAATTTAAACAAATGGAAGAGAAGATTAAAGTGCGCTGGATAAAGTAAAGAAATCGGGAGGATTAAATGGATAACAAGGAATTGTGCGTTAATCTCGCGAAGGCCGAAACAGAAAAAGAAGTTGTAGATTTATTAAAGCAAGCGGGGCATTGGAATGATCCCAAATCTTGGTCATTTTATGGTGGCGATGAAAGCAATTATTCTGATATTGGAAATCAACAAACAAAACCAGAATGTGCCTTGGTGGAAAAACTAATTAACAGTGTCAATGCATCGTTAATAAAAATATCCTGCAGATTTTCAGAGTCTGCGGGATAAAGAAAAGATGGATATTTGCCTCAGAGCAAAGAATTTTTGAGCACTATATTCAACTATCTAATTCTATCTACGTTTAAGTTAAAAATCTCCGTAGCGCCATCAAAGCTATGCCGAACGCAAAGCATTGACAATATTCAATCGTGCTGCACGAACTGCAGGCAAAAAGCCGCCTGCAAATCCCATAAAGAGTGAAAATAAAAGCGAGTTAAAAGCAATTGAAGGCGACAGCGCAAACGAAAATTGCAGCTCAGAAAATGACTGATAATTCAACGTCGAAATGGAAAAGAATTGCAGGAACGATGCCAAAAATAATCCGATTACCCCGCCGATGAAAGAGAGGGAAAGTGATTCGATTAAAAATGCCGACAACACACTACGGCGCTTAAATCCGAGTGCGCGCAATGTTCCAACTTCCACCGTTCGATTTGCGACAGCCGCGTACATCGTAATCATCGCGCCGATTGTTGCGCCAAACGAAAAAACAACTGTAATGAAAATGCCAAGGATACGGATAAATGTCGCCATTCCCTCCGATTGCTCTTCAAAGAATTTCTTTTCAATCTTCGGCTCGAATTGTTCCAGCCGCGGTTCGGCATCGAATGCTGCCTTTAAAGCATTAAAAGCATCGGGTTGATCGAGTTTAAACGTTACCGTTGAATAACCGCCCTGGCGATTAAAGGCATCTTGTAGTTGATCATTGTCGCCCCATATCTCTGAATCAAACTCGCTCCCGTCGGCATCAAATTTTCCAACAATTGTCCATTGATTACCGCCAAAGGTCACCATAGAACCAACTTTTGTACCGATAAAATTTTTTGCTATTGCTGAACCGGTTACAACTTCCCGGGCTCCAGCTTTAAACATTCTTCCTTCTATAATGTGTACTTGCGGACGCAAGAGAAATGCTGCCGGTGCAACGCCGCGCACGGTCGCGTTACTTAATCCGCCTGTCTTTTTCTCTAAATTGATGACGACCACAGTTTCACCTGATACCAGCGGCTTGCCATCAGATTGTTTTGCAATATGCGGCAAAGTTAGCATGACATTTAAATCATTGCTTCCAATAATGCTGGAGATTTCTCCGTTTGCAGCTTTACGCGCCACGATAACATTGTCCGGCATTCCCGTTGCAACGAGTGTCTTTTGAATGCCATGCGCAAGCATGAGGACCGCAGCGAACACAAAAACAACAAGTGCAATGCCTGTCATTGTAATCGCTGTTGTAAGTCTGCGCGATTTAAAATTGCGTAATGTATATTTTAAGGGAATTTTCATGGTTATCCTCTAATAAGAACATAGAATTCAGGATACATAAGATAGAATGCGTTGAGAATATGCATATAATAATTTTGTAACTTCCTCAAGAAGCATTTTCAACTCCGATTGCAAGAACGAAACGATGAGCCTTTTGCAAGACTACAAGGTCTTCAAAAGATTTTGCGGATTCTCTTTCCATCGATCAGTTCCCTCTAAAAAAAACAACGAATTATTTTCTTTTTCCAACTTCCTTGTTCTCACTTCTGTCTCCTGCCTTCTATTTTTATCCTGCAAATCTTAAACCGTCAACAATCTTTGTTCTCAATGCACGCTGGATCGGGAAAATCGAAGCTGCAATACCAATCATTAATGCAGAGCCAGCGGCAAGAATAAGCGTTAAAGGAGTTATAAAAAAGTACGGGAAGAATCCTTTTGGCACGAGAGCTTCAATACCCGCAACGACTGGGTATGTAAGCAAAACTCCTGCACCAGCTCCGAGTGCCGAGATGAGTAAGGATTCGCCGAAAATGAGGCCGAATAAATGTCCACCGGAAAACCCGAGCGTCTTTAGTACTGCGTATTCGCATGTTCGCTCACGTGCAGACATGATCATTGTATTGCCAAGCACGAGCATAATAATGCCGATAATGATGTAAGAAACAGCATTCATAGCATTGAGCAGTGAACTGGCACCCGAAATAAATCCCTGTGTAAACGCACGTTCTGTTTCGGTCTTGGTTGAGTTCGAAGAGTTTTTAAAAAGTGCATCAACCTGTTCCGAAATAGAGGCAGCTTGTGTAGGATCTTTAATCTTAATAATATACCACATAACCTGTCCTGCACGCCTGGGCATATCCACTTTCATACGTTCATCGATTGCCGACCAAGGGAAAAACATTTGCGTTGCATCGGTAGATTTATCGCGTGGCTTATAAATGCCGCGGACAACGAATTCCCATTTACCGGGATAAATGTCACCATCAAGAGGAATAATATCCCCTATCTTAAATCCGTATTGTTTTGCAATCTCTGAGCCAATAATACACGAGTTACGTTCCTGTTTAAACGTTTCAAGTTCTTTCGCACCAATAAGGTATTCTGGATATACTTCAAAAATTGTTTCTGGATCGGCACCCATACGCGCAAAAAAATTGTTTTTATCTTTATATGTTCCTCCAAACCAATTAGCATAGGACACTGTTTCAACGCCAGGAATTTTTGCTATTTGGTTGCGATACGAAAGAGGAAGTGGAAAAACGAATGAAACCGCTTGCCGCGTTATTAGGCGATTTGCAGCAGTTGCCTCCAATCCCTCATAATACATATCCACAACGGTGCGCAAAACGCCGAATGCCATCACGGCAATTGCCATACCGAGAATAGTAAGTGAAGTACGGAGTTTATGGCGTAATGCATTTTTAAAAATAAGTTTAAGTACTCGCATACTAACTCCTTAAGACAATTCGCCTTTATCGAGGTGATGAATAACCGTGGCTTTTTCAACTGCACGCGGATCATGAGTCACCATCACAATGGTTTTTTTAAATTCTTTATTTAGGCGCTCGAGCAACGTCATAATCTCTTCGGCCGAGTGTTTATCAAGATCGCCGGTTGGCTCATCGGCAACCAGCAATGTAGGATCTGTTACTATAGCGCGGGCAATAGCTACGCGCTGTTCTTGTCCGCCGGAAAGTTGTTTGGGATAATGCCGAGTCCTATCGCCGAGCCCGACGACATCAAGTGCAAGTTCGACATGCTTTTTACGCTCAGCTTTAGATAATGATGTTAAAAGGAGAGGGAGCTCGACATTTTCGAATGCTGTAAGTACCGGAAGTAGATTATAAAATTGAAATACAAATCCAACATGCTGTGATCTCCATTTTGCAAGCGCCGATTCATTGAGTTTTGCAATATCGATACCGCCGACTATAATATTTCCTTTGCTCGGACGATCAATGCCTGCAATGAGATTGAGTAGAGTTGTTTTTCCGGATCCAGACGGCCCCATCATTCCGAAAAACTCTCCTTCCTTTACTTCTATAGTAATATCATTCAGCACGGGAACTTCAAAACTGTCCCGCCAATATGATTTTGAAACATTTTGAACCTGTATAACGGTATTTGCCATAGTGCAATCCTTTAGTATTGAGAATTCAGGATATATAAATCAGAAAAATGTTGGGGCTTCCAATCTATTTGTATATATAGTTATATGTCACATTCCGTCTTCTTCATTATTGTATTTTTACTTTTACGCCATCGACAATTGCAGCATTAATATTGTCGATGACTTTTTCTCCAGACGTTATACCGCCAAGGATTTCTGTCGACGAACCAATGCGGCGACCAACTGTAACAACAACGGAAGTTGCAACATTATCATTCACGCAATACACAATTTTCCTTCCATCTCGCTCCACAATTGCCGTTGAGGGAACTGATAAAAATGGCTTTTCCTGCATTTCACTTTTTTCCACTTGTTTGGTTAGGAATAAAACTTTTGCGCCCATTTCCGGAAGTACACGACTGTCATAATTTCTAAATGCCACTTTTACCATAACAGTCGCTTTTGAACGGTCAGCTGTCGGAACAATCTTTGCAACATACCCCTCGTATCGCAATCCTGGATACGCATCGAGCGTTATTTCACAAGGCTGATTATTATTTACATTCTCAATATTCGATTCGGAAACGTCAGCTTCTACTTGCAGTGAAGACATATCGGCAATTGTCACGACAGCAGCTTTTGATGTCACACTTGCCGCCATCGGCACAACCATTTCTCCGATATCGGCATCTTTTGTGAGGACAGTACCGCTGAATGGTGCACGGATTATCGTATATTCCAATGCAACTTCAGCAGCTTCAACACCATCTTTTGCAAGTTCTATGGATGCCTTAACACGTTGCCATTGGCTTTCTGCGCTTTCAAAATCTGCCTGGGTCGCAAGGTTTTTTGCCAGCAGCGCTTTTTGTCGCATAAGATTTTGCTCGGCAACCTTCAAATCAGCTTCATTCACTGCTAACGATGCTCTTGCTTGTGCCACGGCAGCGCGCATATCTGAATCTTCCAGACGTGCAATGATTTGATCCTTTACTACATGATCACCCTCCACAACACCTAAATATACGAGGCGTCCGGTTGCCTTGGAAGCAATAGCCGCTTTTCGCTGAGCGACAACATATCCGCTTGCCGTAAGAATAGCACTGGATTGCGATGGAGACGTCCATGCTACTGTTGTCAATTTCACTTCTATAACGGGAGCAAATATTTTCTGGTAAAGAACAATGCCACCAACAATAAGAATAATTATTGTCACCGCAATTCCGATGAACATTCCGGTTTTCCTGGGTGGGCCATCCTGTCCGCCTTGTGAGCGGTGAATGCGAAGCGCCGATAGATCGATGTTTTTTGTTTCCATAGAGTATATATTTAGAATAAAAATAGATGCTTTTGGCGTTGTCACCTATAACGAACTTTGTGTTAAAAAAGTTGCAGTTTCGCAAAAAGTTGGATGATGAAAAGATACATATTTTTTTCTTAAAATTGCTTCAATGTTACTGGCTCAACGTACACGAAAAACATTGAATAGTTATGATGATTTCGGTGGACAACGGAAGTAAGTCGGCGAACGGTGGATGTATCTAGAATTTCATGTTATAGGCCAAATTTTTTGGTGCGATTGTTCCGCCGTCAAATTAAATCCTTATTTGTAATCTTCTGTCAAACGGGATTGTATTTGAGTTACCAAGAAGTTTTTCGTTTTCTTACAGAAATGCAGGTGCCATATTATTACCTCAAAAACATATTTGTTAGAGTATTGCCAATCGCACATTAATATTAAATAATCTGTAATAGCACTTGATTGCATTAATTATTTATGTTATTTTACCATTGAGCTTAATTAAATAATGTCTATTCCTTTAAATAGATGAAGGAGAAAAAATAATGGCAACGCCAAAAGATTTTTTTGATTTCGTTAAGAAGAACAATTCGGAGATGATCGATCTCAAATTTGTCGATCTCTTGGGGAGCTGGCAACATTGCAGCTTTCCAATTGATGTGATTGATGAAGATACGTTTGTAGAGGGATTAGGATTTGACGGTTCGTCCATTCGAGGTTGGCAAGGAATCCATATGTCTGATATGCTGGCCTTACCCGACCCGAATACGTTTTGCTTGGATCCCTTTTTTGCTAAACCAACAGTAAGCATAATTGCCGATATTGTTGATCCAATTTCAAAACAGAAATATACTCGGGATCCACGTTATATCGCACAAAAGGCAGAAGAATATTTGAAGCAAACAAAGATAGCCGATACTTGCTATATTGGACCAGAACCTGAATTCTTTATTTTTGATCAAGTTCGTTATGAGCAAAATCAGCATTGTGGTATGTACGAAATTGATTCTCAGGAAGGTGCCTGGAACACTGCCAGATTTGAAGAACCAAATTTGGGCTACAAGCCAAGTTTCAAAGGCGGATACTTTCCAGTCAGTCCAACGGATACGTTTCATGATCTTCGTGGAGAGATGGTTTACGAAATGCGTAAAATCGGAATTACCGTAGAAGCGCATCATCATGAAGTTGCCACCGCCGGTCAAAGTGAAATTGATATGAAATTTACAAATTTATTGAAAATGGCTGATCAACTTATGTGGTATAAATACATATGTAAAAATGTGGCAAAGAAAAATAATAAAACTGTGACTTTTATGCCCAAACCGATCTTTCAAGATAATGGAAGCGGAATGCATACTCACTTCTCCCTTTGGAAGGAAGGTAAACCTTTATTCGCGGGAGATGGTTATGCCGGTCTTAGTCCAATGGCTCTTAATGCTATCGGAGGCATTTTGAAGCATGCGCCAGCCATTCTTGCATTTGCCGCACCGACGACGAATTCATACCGTCGTCTTGTTCCCGGATTTGAAGCACCAGTCAATCTGGCATATTCAGCTAGAAACCGCTCGGCTTCATGCAGAATTCCAATGTATTCTCCAAGTCCGAAAGCAAAACGTGTGGAATTCCGCTGCCCTGATCCGAGTTGCAATGGATATCTAACCTTTTCGGCGATAATGATGGCTGCTGTTGATGGAATCCAAAACAAGCTTGATCCAGGTAAACCATTGGATAGAGATATCTATGAAATGACACGGGAAGAATTAAAGTCTACTCCAAAAACACCGGGCTCATTGGAAGAAGCTATTATCGCATTGGAAAAAGACAATGCCTTTTTAACTAAAGGAAGCGTCTTTACAGACGATCTTATCGAAGCTTGGATTACGTGGAAACGGGAGAAAGAATTGGATGAAATGCATCTCCGGCCGCATCCGTATGAATTTCATCTGTATTATGACAATTAATATTCTTAATTGACCTCATAGATTTCTAAAGAAGTCGATGGTCATAGTCGTTCATCATTATGGCCATTGACTTTTTTATGCTCTTCCTGCAAGAATTATCAAATAGAATAGATATTGAAGCGTGGAGATATTTTATTTCCAACATCAATAAGTTAATGTTCAAGTTATTTTAGATCGTTTCTAGGAGATATATGGGTATTTTTATATTATCTTACATACTTAATTAATGTTCATTCAAAGGAGAATTGTATACATGGAAACAGAATCACTGATGTCTAAAGAATCATTGGAAAATACTTTTGCGTGCAATGTTTTTAGTGATGTTGCTATGCGGGCACGGTTGCCTAAAAACATTTATAAGACATTGAGAAAAACTATTGATGAAGGCTTGCCACTTGCACCGGAAGTTGCCGATATCGTAGCCAACGCCATGAAAGACTGGGCGATAGAAAAAGGTGCAACGCACTTTACGCATTGGTTTCAACCAATGACCGGAATGACAGCCGAGAAACATGATTCCTTCATTTCTCCAACAGGCGATGGCCGTATTATTATGGAGTTTTCCGGTAAGGAGTTAATTAAAGGTGAACCGGACGCTTCCTCTTTCCCGTCTGGCGGATTGCGTTCAACATTTGAAGCCCGTGGTTATACGGCATGGGATTGTACATCGCCGGCATTTTTCAAAGATAATACACTGTGTATTCCTACAGCATTTTGTTCCTATACGGGTGAAGCACTTGATAAAAAGACGCCACTTCTAAGATCTATGGAAGCCCTTTCAAAGCAAGCTATCCGCGTTCTTCGGTTGTTAGGTAATACTACCGCGACTCGGGTTGTTGCAATGGTAGGGCCCGAGCAGGAATATTTTATCATCGACAAAAAAACATATGAAAAACGGAAAGATTTAATTCTTACAGGACGTACACTATTCGGTGCAAAACCAGCAAAAGGTCAAGAGTTGGAAGATCATTACTTTGGCAATTTGAAAGAACGGATTGCATCATTCATGGCAGAAGCGGATCAGGAACTTTGGAAACTCGGTGTGCTGGCAAAGACAAAACATAACGAAGTCGCGCCGGCTCAACATGAACTTGCTCCTATATACAGCACAACAAATATAGCAACTGATCACAATCAACTTGTAATGGAAACTTTGAAGAAGGTTGCTAATCGCCAAGGACTAGTTTGCTTGCTTCATGAAAAACCGTTTGCAGGCATCAATGGTTCGGGTAAGCATAATAACTGGTCAATGGCCACCAATGACGGGCAGAACTTACTTGATCCCGGGAAAACGCCCCACGAAAACGAACAATTTCTTTTATTCCTTACAGCAGTTATACAAGCCGTGGATGAATATGCTGATATATTGCGTGTTTCTACCGCAAATCCAGGTAACGATCATCGACTTGGCGCGAACGAAGCACCCCCAGCGATTATCTCGATCTTCCTCGGAGAGCAGCTAACGGATATTTTAAAGCAGATTGAAAATGGTGGTGCGAAATCCTCTAAAGTTGGCGGCGAATTAAAATTAGGCGTTACCACGTTGCCGGCATTACCGAAAGATTCCACGGATCGGAATCGAACATCGCCATTTGCCTTTACCGGTAATAAATTTGAATTCCGTATGGTAGGATCTTCAGCTTCAATAGCAGGGCCAAATACCGCATTAAATACAATTGTTGCTGAAATCTTGTCGCGCATTGCAACTCGGATAGAGAAAGCAAAAGATATCGACGCTGAAGTTCAGACTATTGTAACCGAGATTGTTAAAAAACATAAACGAGTCATCTTCAACGGCAACAATTATACAGACGAATGGGTTAAGGAAGCGGAAAAACGTGGTTTGCCAAACATCACTTCGACAGTAGCCGCTATTCCAGTGTTTATTAGTGAGAAATCTATAAAGCTGCATGAAAAGCATTCTGTCTTGAGCAAAGAGGAATTGCATTCACGCTATGAAATCTCTCTTGAAAACTATACAAAGACTGTCAATATTGAAGCATTGACAATGTTGGAAATAGCGAAACGCCAGATATTGCCGTCATCTATCACGTTTGCGGGCAAAGTTGCATCAACAATCGCTTCGTTGGAAAGCGCTTCTGCAAAATCTAAATCTGCGGAAAAATTATTATTGGAATTGACTGTGACAATCGATTCCTTTGGTAAAAATATCGATGCACTTGAATCTGCGCTTAGCAAACTTAAGCATGAAGACAATGCTCTGAAACAAGCTCAATATTATCGTGATGTTGTCTTTGTTGCGATGGGAAAACTACGTGTTGATGGTGATAAGTTAGAAACAATGGTGGACGCAGATATCTGGCAATTACCGACGTACGCTGACTTACTCTTCAATATATAATATCCATTTTTCATTGAACGCTATGGATCAAAAACCCGCATTTGAATTTTGAATGCGGGTTTTGTTTGTACCGACACTATAATAAACATCCTCGCCGCAAGCAGCGAGGTATTTTGTCACTCCCGCGTACGCGGGAGTCTAATGTTCTAGATTCCTCCCGACTTTGTCGGGACAGGAATGACGACGCAAGCGTCGGTGTATTGAACCCGAAAGAGAATAAAACAGTGTGAAAATGGAAAAGGGAGTGGAAATCTAACAGGTCAAAACTACACCGAGTTCACAATCAGAACACCGCTTATCTGAACAGTAGAACTTATAGAGTTGAATTAAAGCTTGCTGGCGACTTACGTTCTTTAATGGCAACCTTCCTTTCAATAATTGTTTTTCCATCAACAGTGTGATAGAATTGTTATCGGATGCCGGAATAGAGTGGTACACATTAAGCGCGCCTTCACGGACGGTTTTATCCTTAAAAATGCGCGCATATAACATGGCAATTGGCAAAACGGCGTTAACGATAATTTCGTGAATACGCGATGTACCAAGCGTTGTAATTCTATTTGAAGATTTTGTATCAAAGCTATAATGATGTCTCCAGAAATCGTTTGTTTCAATGCTGAAGAGTTGAATCAGTTTGCGCTCTTTTTCTATAGAGGAGATGTTGGATTTTAGCGTTTGTATGATACAGCGGAATAAATCGCTTACTAAAAACACTTTAATAAGCGAACTTGCGGCAACAAGCCGTATTGTTGGAAAATTAGAAGGACGCGTTGGAAAGAATTGCCAATCGGCAGCATTAAGAATTTCACCATGATATTGTGAGCGTAGTTCTTTCCACTTTTTACGCAAATCATGCGCATACTGTCGAGCTTCTTTCTCTTTAATACTTTTACTTTTGGGTAACAAATTAGCCGCGCCAAACATCAACGATTCTATTGTGAGATCCGAAACCGGCATTCCGAAATTTGCAATTACTTTTAATGTCATATTTTCAGCCAACCTTAAAAAGGGCTCTCGATTCTTGCTGTAACCAAGTCCTTCCATCACGCCCTCGTAAAGAATTTGTTCCCATAGTTCTTTATTGGAAAGATCTTTTTGTGATAACTCTGGAAACGTTGGAATTTGGTTATGTTCGCCCTCAGATGGCAGTTCACCATAGGGACGTTGCCATTCGTGTAATGTCATGCGGCGCGCATGAGCAAGCTGTTTCAATCGTTCGTCAAACCGGCGAAGCTTTAATTCTAGCCGCTCAACAGCCAGTTTTACAAGCCAATGATCGAGTGCATCGGAAGTTAAAATGTTATTCTTGTCGAAACATCGAATTGTTCCCGATTTCTTTGCACGTTCATCGAGAATGGTTTTTTGCCATATAGTCTGGATGGAATCTGAAAGAAACTGACCAAGCACAAGAATAGGTATCTGTCTACCGCTATTGACAAACGTTGGGGGAGCGTCGCTCGTTGTTTCCAACACAACATGGAGGATGACTTTATTATAGCGTGGGTCTTCCTGATGTTGATGCTGAAGCCACTCAAATACAGTACGGTGAATCTCAACGTCACCTGAATAAGTAACGCCGCCGATTTTTATTTTTGCGTTGCAGAAATCCGGTCCGCCGTCCGAATTCAATTGGCCTACATTATAAACTTTTAGTATTTTGCCGTCTGCAGTTTGCAAATCGGCAGTAAGATACTGTTTGCTCCAAATATGCCGAAGGAATCGTTCGTGGATATTGTGTGTGCGACGGTTCATAATACACCTCCCTGAGTTGCATTAATCGACCAGCCAAATATTCAACAGCTCAATTACTTACTTATCCAATATACATCCTCATTTCTTCCAACATTTTTTTTGCTTTTGCTCTTGCCGCTTCTGCAAAATCTTTTCCTGATGAAGCATAGATAATGCTACGGCTTGCATTGATGATTGCAAGCTGTCCGTGTTCGTCGCAGCCATAACGAATTGCTGACTTCAAATCGCCGCCTTGCTTACCAATGCCGGGAATGAGAATCGGCATGTCCGGAACAATTTTTCGGATTCGTTGCAATTCTTTCGGATGTGTAGCACCAACAACGAGACCGATGTTTTGATTAACATTCCATTTTTTTGCAGTGTTCACGACTTTTTCGTATAGAGGTTTCGTTCCCACTTTTAAATCGCTGAAAATCTTTTGAGCCAGAATTGGAAGTAAGGGCAAGAATAAAAATTCCTTTTTCTGAATTCGTTAGAAAAGGTTCAACAGAATCAAATCCCATATATGGATTGACTGTAACCGAATCGAAGCCGAAATCCTCAAAGAGCGATTTAGCATATCGTTCTGCCGTGTTCCCAATGTCGCCACGCTTTCCATCTCCAATAGTAAGAACAGATTTCGGAATAAGTTTCAGCGTCTCCCGCAATACAGAGAGTCCGAGTTCTCCCATTGCTTCATAAAAAGCAAGGTTTGGTTTGTAAGCACAGACCAAATCGCCGGTTGCCTCGACGATCTGCCGATTGAATTCCAAAACAGGGTTCGCCAATGATTGCAGATGCTGTGGAATTCTTTCTGCATCAACATCAAGACCAATACAGAGAAGAGAATTTTGTTTGATTTGGACTTCTCGAAGTCGTTGTGTAAAAACCATTGGTTCTAACCTTTCAGGAAAATTGAATAAGCAATTTCACATGTCAATAATAATAAAACGATAGAAGAAACTATGACAAAGCGCCAATCTCGTTCTACTGCAAAACCGAAAACCGCAGTAATAACACGGAGGACAGGTGTAAACATAAGCATTACAAGTCCAACGAACATCAAAGTCACCGGATCAAATGTCGTGGAAAAAAGACGCTCCATCAAATTGCCAAGCGAAGGATTTGTGTTAAAAGCAACGATTGAAGACGGAGAAATTGTCGCAATAAGTAATCCCAAAATCATCAAACTTGCACTGACCCAAACACCAAGTTGCAGAACGCGACTTGTCCAGCGTTCTGCAGTGTGATGTGTGCCGTTTGATATGAAATTGATATCCGACATATATTTATCTCAAATACAATTGAATAGAAATCCCCAATAAGGCTATTGCAAATATCCACGTTAATACTTTGCTGTGAATTTTGCGACTTATGCGAACACCTGTCATTGAGCCGGCAAGCACGCCAAGTGCAGCTGAAGAAGCAACGAAAGGATTTAAATGCCCATGTGCAAAATAAATGAACGCACTTGCTGCCGCTGTAACGCCAATCATAAAATTACTTGTTGCGGTTGCCGCCTTCATCGGAATGCCGGAAAGAATATTCATTGCCGGCACCTTGAAAATTCCACCGCCAACGCCAAGCAAGCCAGAAACATTACCAGCGACAAGCGAAATCAGCATCGCAGCAGGTACTTTCTTCACTGTATAATGTACAGTCGTTCCATTGGCATCGTCAGTAAGGCTACTGGGAAGAACGCCATCAGCATGAAGCATCTCTGGACCGTTTTGCTGTCGTATCCGCCAAATCATTATTACAGCAACGAAAAACATCAATCCCGAGAATAATTTTGAGAGAACAGTTGCGCTTAAATAGTTAGCAGTAATACCGCCAAGAATAGCACCGCTCACAGTTGCAATTTCTAATAGCATTCCAAGCCGCATATGAACAATACGGCGTTCAAGGTTCATTGCCGCACCTGCGCTCGACGTAGCAATAACGGCAATAATGCTGGTCGCAATCGCTTGATGCATTGGAATATTGAGAACCATCACAAGAAATGGAATCAGCAGTACGCCGCCGCCAAGCCCGAGTAGTGCACCAAATGTGCCGGCAACAAATCCGCCGGCTAGAAGAAAAATAAAAGAAAGTATTGACAAGAGAATTCCGTGCAGTACGTGTGTGTTTGACACTTCGATAGTACGAAAAAGAAGGATAAGTTTCAAATGAACAGTCAGTCCTCTATCAATGTTCCATAAAAAATCTATGAAGCAAAGAAAAAAGAATATTTTTGCGTTATGGAGTTCATTTCTAAAAAAGAATTCTTATTTTAATTCAAGACACAAATGCTTTTGTTTAAAACCTGCACAAGAGAAGTTGATGTAACGCGGAAAAACATTCATGGCTCTTGAAGTTGTAAAATTTTCCTATCTCAGTGAGTTCGTTAACTTACCGGTACTGCGGATCAGTGATAATAAACGAATCGGCAAGCTGGTGGATCTTGCTGCAACCACAATACAGGTTTATCCGCGTGTAACCGGACTAATGGTGCGAACACATCGCGGTAAACAGCCAATCTATATTCCATGGAGCAATGTTAAGCGAATGGTGTTTAAAGAGCATATTGCAGTGGAGTATCCTGCAAACGGTGGTGAGCAACAAGCAAAGGCGGCAGAAAACGAAATTTTAATTTGTAAAACCTTCTTGGACAAACAAATTATTTCAACCGAAGGGTACAAAATTGTCCGTGTGAACGATCTTCAACTGCTGATAGAAGACAAGGCGAAAGAGAGCACTAACCTCTGGGTGGTACACATCGACATTGGTTTCAAAGGAATTTTACGTAGGATTGGAATTTTACGTATAGTGAATGGTGCCTTCCGCTGGGTAACAGATCGCGACATTAAAGATGAGTTTGTCTCGTGGAAATATGTTCAACCGACCGCCACGTCTTCTGTTTATGCTTCAGTACCAACTAAAGACGGACGCATCGAAGTTGTCAGAGATTCATCCAGCCGATCTTGCAGACATTCTGGAAGATCTCGGAACGGACGAACGCATCGCCCTTATCGAGTCACTCGACAACTTTACCGCTGCTCAGACACTTCA
The DNA here is from genome assembly GCA_963727825.1 of Ignavibacteriota bacterium. Taxonomy (GTDB): domain Bacteria; phylum Bacteroidota; class Ignavibacteria; order UBA10030; family UBA10030; genus Fen-1298. The sequence continues at coordinate 863,184 of CAVSHO010000009.1, forward strand.
AGAAATGCAATTTAAGAATCGCTTGCAAATTGTTGAATCAATGGAACCAGTAAAGTTCGCGCCTATCATAAATGAGATGCAGATGGATGAGGCAGTAGACTTACTAGATGCATGCGATATACAAAAACGTCAAGCGGTGTATGCAATCCTACCAACGGAAAAAGTAGCAGAGTTAAAAGAGCTTTCTACTCTTTCAATATACAGCGTCGGTAGTATTATGAACACAGACTTCGTTACTGCAAGGTCCACAGAAACGGCAGGGATGGTACTAAAACGTATTATTACGGAATGTGAAAAATCTGAAATGTATCGATATGCGTACGTGCTTGATAATGACGAACGGCTTCTTGGTGTAGTGAGTCTACGTAGCCTTCTTCTCAGCGACGCAGATATGCTAGTTGTTGATATTATGATTGAACAGGCTGTTTCGGTGCAAATTGATACGCGTATTCGACGCGTGGCAAAACTATTCTTCAAATATAACTTTGAAGCCATTCCTGTAGTGGATGACGATAATAAACTTCAGGGGCTTGTATCTTTCCGCGATGCCTTAGCATCTGTGTTCCCAGAAATAAAGGAAGAGGAAACAGTTTGATATGAATTTTTTCAAACGAATCAAAGATAATCCTGCTCTGCGTCAGATAATAATATTCATGAGTATTCTGGGACCAGGAATTGTAACTGGTAGCGTTGATAACGACGCCGGCGGAATTACAACATACTCTGTTGCCGGTGCTATGTACGGTTACAAATTGCTCTGGACGCTTATACCTTCGTTTATAGCGCTCTTAACTGTACAGGAAATGAATGCGCGCATGGGCATTGTCACAGGCAAAGGCCTGGCGGATTTGATACGCGAAAGCTTTGGTGTACGCATCACATTTTACATGTTTATTTTTCTTTTGGTTGCTGACGTAGGAAATACTGCGACGGAGTTTGCCGGTGTCGCCGGCAGTATGAATATTTTTGGTGTAAGTAAATATATTTCGGTTCCACTTGCAGCTGTTGCAGTTTGGGTACTTGTGCTGAAAGGCAACTATAAATTTGCAGAAAGAATATTTTTACTTTTTAGCGTATTTCTCCTTTCGTATGTCGTTTCAGCAGTTATTGCCGGCCCCGACTGGAGCGTAATTGGTAAAGCAGTGGTTACACCAACGATGCATTTTGACAACGAATACATCACCACAGTTCTTGGTATTATCGGTACGACCGTTGCACCATGGATGCAGTTTTATATGCAATCGGCAGTGATTGAAAAAGGATTGAAAATCAGTGATTACAAATACACACTATGGGATGTTGTTCTCGGATGTATTGCCACAGTTGTCGTTGCATTCTTTATTATTGTAGCTTGCGCTGCAACACTTAACGTGAACGGTGTTAAAATCAACGAAGCGGCAGATGCCGCGATGGCATTGAAACCATTGGCCGGTGCATTGGCTGGTCAACTGTTTGCGTTCGGATTATTTGTTGCATCGATTTTTTCAGCAGCAATTCTTCCACTAGCAACAGCATTCTATGTCTGCGAAGCGTTCGGATTTGAAGCGGGTATAGATAAAAAATTTAGCGAAGCCCCTCAATTCTATTCGCTCTTTACTATTATAATTCTCATCGGCTCCGGCATTATTTTAATTCCAGGTGCCCCGCTTATTGCTATCACTATTTGGACGCAAGTGCTAAATGCCATTCTGCTTCCTATGGTGCTTATTTGTATGATGATCATTGTTAACAATAAAGAAATTATGGAAGAGTATACTAATAACCGGATGCAAAATACAATCGGCTGGACAACAACGGCAATCTTGATAATACTTAGTGCATTCCTACTTTTATCTGGTATAGGTGTTGTCGGGTAAAATAGAAAAACGCTTGATACTTGCTTTCGATTGAATTAGAAAGTACGAAATGTTAAACCTAAGAGTTGGCAAGATGAATACACCTGGGTCATTACTTCACTTGTCTTATTATATGGGGATATAAACATGAAAACAAAAGCGCTTTTCCTTCTCTTCTTTGCAGTTTCGCTTTCCTCATCGCAGAACTACGATGCGTATTTTACCAATGCCACGATGCGCGTGGATTATTATCGCATTGGCACGAAAGGACAAGAGCAAATCACGATAGACAAAGTGTATGAAGAAAACGCCTGGCCCGGCAGCAAGGTGAATTTGCTCGATACACTCAATCTCGGCGATTGTTTTGTAAAGGTGAGCGATCTTCAAACCAACATGCTTCTCTATTCACGCGGCTATTCAACAGTGTTTGGAGAATGGCAAACGACCGAAGAAGCGTTGAGTGGAACATGGCGAACATTTCATGAAACTGTTCGATTTCCATTTCCCAAACAAAAAGTTATTGTCAGCTTCTATCGTCGCGACAAATATGTTGGTGCTGGTGAAATGATGGCATTCAGAGAAGTTTTTTCTACTGTTATTGATCCAAACAATTCAACTGTTGTAAATCGTAAAAAAATGAAAAGTAAATTCGCAGTGTTTGATGTGATGGTGAACGGGTCGATTAATAAGAAAGTGGACATTCTAATTCTTGGTGATGGCTACACAAAAGATGATATAGAAAAATTTAGAAAGGACGCGAAACATTTTATCGAACAACTTTTTTTGTGTCAACCATTTAAAAAACATAAAGATGATTTCAATGTTCGCGCGATGGAAGTAATTTCGGACGATTCTGGCATCGATATGCCTGACCAAAATGTGTGGAAGCATACTGCACTAGGCACGATGTATAACACATTCGGATCTGCGCGCTATGTATTGACTGAAGAGAATAGAGCATTGCGCGACATTGCCGATACGGCTCCATACGATTTTATTACAATTCTTGTGAACGATAATCGTTATGGCGGCGGTGGAATCTTTAATCTCTACACAACATGTTTTACAAAACCGGCAAAAGCTGGTCAAGAATGGGAAATGGACTATGTCTATGTACACGAGTTTGGCCATTGTTTTGGCGGATTGGGTGATGAATATTACAGTTCGCAGGTTTCGTATATTGACTTTTATCCGAAAGGTGTTGAACCATGGGAACCGAATGTGACACGCACGAATACGAAAGAAAATTTGAAATGGCGCAACCTCGTTTCATTAGATACACCAATTCCAACACCGTGGCAGAAAACGAAGTACGACAGCATAGAAACGTTACGGGGTAAATTAGATCGGCTTTCTTCCGATTACTATGAACAGCGCGAAAGATTGTTGAAAAGTTCAAAAGGCATTCTCACGGATCCAAAATTGGTTGGAATTGTTGGCGCATTCGAAGGTTCAGGTTACACTTCAAAAGATATGTATCGCCCAGCTATAGATTGCAAGATGTTTGCACTGAATCCGGTGGACTTTGATCCTGTCTGTGCTGCAGCGATTGAACGGATGATAGAAATGTACATCAAGTAGTAAGTTGGCAAGTATTAGGACTTGAGTCATTATAATCATTCAATCGATACCATTATTAGAAAGTAAAAATTCATGAGAACAAATTCCCTTGCACTTATTACCGGTGCCTCAAGCGGCATCGGATTAGAGCTTGCAAAGCTTTTTGCACGGGACAGCTATGATCTTGCCCTCGTTGCACGGAGCCAGGACAAACTTAAAAACATAGCCGAAGATTTGCAGCAAATGTACAATGTGCAAGTAAAATATTATGCAAAGGATTTATCTATTTCTTCAACACCCCAAGAAATATTTGAAGCGCTCCAAAGCGAAAGAGGAAACATTGACGTGCTTATCAATAACGCTGGTTTCGGATGGCGCGGGGCGTTTGCACAAATGAGACTTACTAATGCCCTAGAAATGATTCAGGTGAATATTACAGCACTTATACATCTTACACGGCTTTTTCTACCCGGAATGATAGAACGGAAACACGGAAAAATATTAAATGTAGCATCAACAGCCGCGTTTCAACCTGGTCCAATGATGGCGACCTACTACGCGTCAAAAGCCTATGTATTAAGCTTCTCAGAAGCACTGTCAGAAGAATTAAAGGGAACAGGCGTAACTGCCACGGCGTTTTGTCCCGGACCGACAGCTACAGGCTTTGGACAAAGAGCCGGTTTTGTAAATGAAAAAATATTTGGCGACATACTCTCAATGGATTCATATACAGTTGCGCTTGATGGGTACAAAGGGTTGATGAAAGGAAAGCCGATTGTTATTTCCGGATGGAAAAATTGGCTTGGAACCAAGCTCGTTCAAATTATACCGCGACCACTTCCCGCGAGGCTGATAAAAAAAATTCAACAGAAGAGAGGAACTTGAGAAACGCTAAATTCATAATTAAGATTGAATTGTGAACATCTGCTTCTCATTTAAGAATTTTCTACCTTATAGACATGCCTTGACAAATTGCCCCTTGAAAATAAAATGTTAATCTAATGCCATACGCCGGTGAATTAAGCGCTCTTGTAACAGCTGTGATGTGGACGGGAAGTGCGATTGCCTTTGCTGCCGCAACCGTACGGGTTGGTTCTGTGTACGTGAATGTCGTACGACTTGTTATTGCGGTTGTCTTATTATTTTTAACTGTTGTTGTTTTCGATATTAATATCGATGTATCTGCCATACAAGTAGTGTTTCTTTCCCTTAGCGGGTTTGTGGGATTTGTTTTTGGCGATACATTTCTCTTTAAATCGTACGAATATAACGATGCACGCATTGGTTCATTAATAATGTCGGCGGCTCCCGCCATGACTGCATTGATGGCGTTTCTTTTTCTCAAGGAAACACTTTCATTCACAGGAATACTTGGTATGACTATCACACTTGCGGGTATTGCACTCGTTGTGTTGGAGCGCAAGGAACCATCAACACACCATGTTCCTATAGCTATGATAGGAGTGTTATATGCTTTATTGGGAGCAATAGGGCAGGCGGGTGGAATGATTTTAGCAAAAAGTGCATTTGCATATGGCTCTATTAATGGATTTGTTGCAACATTTATCCGTGCATTTTCTGCAACAATAATCTTAGCACCAATGAATTACTTTGCGGGCCGATTTACAAAACCCATAAAAATATTCTTAGAGGACAAAAAAGCATTTCGTTTCACAATGCTTGGTTCGTTTCTTGGTCCTTACCTTGGCGTTACATTTAGCCTCATTGCTATTTCGCTTACTGACGTTGCTATCGCGGCAACAATTATTGCGCTTGTTCCTATTGTTATGCTGCCAACCGTGTGGATTCTCTTTCATGAACGGTTATCATGGAGGGCTATCGTTGGAGCTTGTGTTGCAGTTGGCGGTGTTGGAATTCTATTTCTTCGGTAGGTCTGTGGATGGCGACTGAGAAAAAATATCTCTTAACCTTTCATTATTCTTTGAAAGAAGCCCTTTGCGCAAGTTTTCTGTACACTCCTGACAAACACCATGCCAAAGGTTGCCTCAGAATGCTCTTTAAGGTGCTGTTCCAATCCCTTCCAATAGACTTGATTATTTTGCGCTTTTCGCGGTTGAAATGAAGGGAACGGGAATTTTCTACACTGCTTTTTATTAAGCTTTAGTCCGGCAATTGAAATTCTTGTGCAGAAGGACGAATTTCATCATACATGCTGCGAATAGCACGAAATGCCGTTTCGCTTCCTCTCAGCATTGATTTATGAAAAATGCGATATGCCTCACCTTTGTTCTGAGTTAATACAATTCCTTTTTCATAGCAATGCGCAAGCGTTAAATCCGAAAGTAACGAACCTTCTTGAGATGTAACCCGTAAAATATTTAATGCTGAATCTAATTCTTCTGTATGAATTTGACCCAATATGTTTGCTGTTGCAAGACGAACATCAGCTTCGACATTGCCTAATTGAGAAGCACGATTCCATAACTCAATTGTTTTGTTGCGGTCTTGCTGAACCCACCGTCCCGTAAGATAACAAGATCCTAATTCTACCATTGCCGGTGCATGTCCCGCAATAGCTGCACGTTGAAGAAGATCTAACGCTTGTTTCTCATTTAACAACTTACTGAAACCGATGGATGTTAACCCAGACCATGTATAAAGTGCATCTGGATCGTTTTTTGAAGATCGCAATTGAAGTTCTCGGGCAAATTCCTCTGTATTCATTAACTTCCAAAGCAACGCTGGTGCCCGATATGAATTTAGAATAAATGCGCGCAGGTAATACACACTTGCAAGAATAATATCTTTACGAACATTTAATCCGCGCTCATAGCAACGTCCAAGCAAGCAGAGTGCTTCTGGACAACCAGACTTTGCAACTTTTAATAACAAAGATTGAGTGCTTGAATCCAGACTTGCTGTTGTGGTATTTTCAGTGACTGTCGAATGAGAGAGAGTATCAATTCCTTGGTACGCTTCACGAATAAGAGTTGTATCTTCAATAGTTGAAGTTGTGTCGGTGTGAAAATCAATGAACATTAGACTGGATCCCGTATCGATCGGCATCGATCGCTTTGCATTATTATTAGGCCGCTCCTTTATAGGTGTTACAGAATCCTCAGTATCTATCTTGTCTAGCCCTCGTCGTTCCATTTCTTTCTTTGTAATCTTTGCTGCATCTGATCCGAGTTCAGATGCTTTTTTAAAAAAGGAATAAGCTTTTGACCAACTGCGCGGAACAATAATGTCTTCAGTGTACATTAAACCCATCACATAGAGTGCTTCTGGTACATCTTGTTCGGCGGCAGCGCGAAATTGTTTGAATGCTTCAAACGGATTCCATTCAATTCCTCGGCCATTTATTAATAAAATGCCCAGGTTGAATTGTGCAAGCGGCAAATGTTGATCGGCAGCTTTTTGAATCCAATAAGATGCCTTTATAGTATCGGCCGGAAATCCTTTGCCGAATAAATAGCGCAATCCCAATTCATGTTGTGCTGGTGATTCACCAGCATTTGCTTTCTGCATCAGAACAAATTCTTCGAGTAACTGAAGGTCAAGAGTAGAGGGAAGTACCAGCGGCACTGAAGCCGATTCGTAACTTCGAAATGCCTGCGGCTTCTTTTGCTCCTGTGCAAACATGGTGCACTGAATGGATGGCAGAAGAAATGCTGTAAAAATTATAGTTATATAAAATTTTCTTTGAATTACGAGCCCCAAGTTAATTCTTTACATCACAATTACGTAAATAGTCATCATTATTTCCACTTCTTATAATTGTAAAACAATGAATCTTTAAATTAAACCAACAAATCAACAAAACTAAGCCAATTCATAAAATTATCTTGTACGTTTTTGACACGATGATTTGGGTTTTGGATTAACCAATGAACTTATATATAAATCCATGAACTGTGAGAATGTGCTTAGAAAATCTTGAATTCTCCTCTAACTTTTGGCGTAGCCGTGTTATATGGGCATCAATGGTCCTTGTGGTGGGCATTGCATCATAACCTCATACATCGTTAAGAATAGTCTCTCGAGATAAGACACTACCGCGATGCTCAATGAAGTAATGAAGTGGCTGGAATTCACGCGTGGAAAGCAACTTCAATGAATCCTATTGATGTGTTAAGGTATGAATGAGAATAAAAGATTGTATGGGAACAATAATAATCAGATGAACGTCAAATTAAAAGAAATAGACAGATAGAATTCAAAAGCTTCAAATTCATATCTAGCAGTTTTTTAAAAATGGCGGATAAATGATTTGTTTATTTTATGTTGACAAACCTCAACAAGCGATCACCTCCTTCTTAAAGTGCTTGGTTATCCGCCATCCTTTTTCGGAATAAGGCACCCCGTTTAATTATTGGATGTAAAGTATTAACCTTCTTTAGAAATTGTGTATATTATCTACGCAATCGTTGTATTCAACCATCATTTCTAAATATTAATTTTAAAATGATAGATATATTGAGCTTCCCATAAAAAAACTATGAGCGATAATAAAATTATTTTTTCTATGATCGGCGTTGGTAAAGTTGTTAAACCTAATCGCCAGATTCTTAAAGATATCTACCTTTCGTTTTTTTATGGCGCTAAAATTGGCGTTCTAGGTTTGAATGGTGCCGGCAAAAGCACGCTCTTACGCATTATAGCTGGAATCGACAAGGACTATCTCGGCGAGATAACCGCGCAAAAAGGAATTACATTTGGGTTTCTTTCTCAAGAACCGGAGCTTGATCCGACAAAAACCGTGAAGGATATCGTAGAAGAAGGGGTTCAAGAAATTGTTAACCTAGTAAAAGAATACGAAACTGTAAATTTTCAACTTGCAGAACCTGATGCTGATTATGATACATTACTGGAAAAACAAAGTAAGCTACAAGAAAAAATCGATCATCTCAATGCATGGGATTTAGACAGCAAACTTGAACAAGCAATGGATGCATTGCGCTGTCCATCATCAGAAACGCCTGTGAACATTCTTTCCGGTGGTGAACGACGGCGCGTGGCGCTTTGCCGATTATTATTGCAGGAACCCGATGTATTACTACTTGACGAACCAACCAACCACCTCGATGCCGAATCTGTAGCATGGTTAGAACATCATTTAAGTTTGTACAAAGGAACCGTCATCGCGGTTACACATGATCGCTACTTCCTCGATAATGTAGCAGGATGGATATTAGAACTCGATCGCGGCGAAGGCATTCCATTTGAAGGAAACTACTCTTCATGGTTGGATCAAAAGAAACGCCGATTGGAAATTGAAGAGAAACAGGAATCTAAGCGTCAGCGAGCTCTGCAAAGCGAATTAGAATGGGTACGATTGAATCCGAAAGGTCGTCACGCTAAAAGTAAAGCACGAATTGCATCTTATGAAAAGATGCTCGCTGAACAAACCGACAAACGTGATGAAGAAATGGAAATATATATTCCCCCCGGTCCGCGCTTGGGCGATGTTGTCATTGAAGCTCATGGCGTGTCTAAAGCATTCGGCGAGAGATTGCTATTTGAAAATATGGAATTTGCTCTTCCACCCGGCGGTATTATTGGTGTCATTGGTCCAAACGGCGCTGGCAAAACCACGCTTTTCAAACTTATTATCGGCCAGGAAGAGCCAGATAAAGGTAATATCAAAATTGGCGACACGGTAAAGCTTGCTTACGTTGATCAAATGCGACCGCTCGATCCCGATAAAACAATCTGGCAGGAAATTTCTGGTGGAGAAGATCTTATTTTGCTCGGCAATCGCGAGGTAAACTCGCGCGGCTATGTTGCAAGATTTAATTTTAGCGGAACCGATCAACAAAAACCTGTTGGAAAACTCTCAGGCGGAGAACGTAATCGTGTTCATCTTGCAAAAATACTGAAGGACGGAGCGAATGTACTTCTGCTTGACGAACCAACTAACGATCTTGATGTGAACACATTGCGTGCATTAGAAGAGGCGCTTGGTGGTTTTGCCGGATGTGCTGTTGTTATTTCGCACGACCGCTGGTTCCTCGATCGTGTAGCAACGCACATTCTTGCATTTGAAGGCGATAGCAGTGTCATGTGGTTTGATGGAAATTATTCTGAATACGAAGAGTACCGCAAAAAACAACTCGGCATTGCCGCGGACCAGCCGCACAGAATTAAGTATAAAAGATTAACGCGGGAATAAGTAATATCGGAACGAAAATACATTCAACAGATTTCTCAATGTTCCGGTGGAATCTGTCTCAGGTATTGGCTGAACGAGTAACGTTCATACTGCTTATTGCCAATATAAAGTAAGAACTGGATGAACTTATCAGAATCCTGATAGCCATTTAGCCGAGCGACAAGCTTGAAGTTTGTATCAAATACAAGTATTGTAGGATAGGAGTGGACATCCAGCAGCTTTGCACACTCCCTTTCGGTGTAATGATTGGCACCATTTGCAATAACAGTCTCGGATTCAGCGTTAAGTTTAACCGGTACGAATTGTGCAGCAAGTAACTCTTGCACGCGTGGATGAATATAAACAGAACAATCCATCCGTTTGCACCATCCACACCATGTTGTATAGATATCTACTAAAAGAAATTTTCCCGAGTTGTGCGCTTCTTTAACACCTTCTTCCCACTCGTGCCATTTGAGCGAACTTATATCATCTTGTGCAAGTGTCAAGAGTGAAGAGAATGTTACCAGAATTCCTATAAATATAAATCGTCGCAAGATTATATCTCTTCCACTCTTATTTCGTATTGATCTCCACGGTTGTAAATTCGTTATACCCGTTCACGAAATGGTACATAATGAGTCAATGTATGCCCTGTATAAACCTGCCGCGGGCGATAAATACGGCCATCCTTTGATTCATGGATTTCCTTGAAATTCGCGATCCATCCCGGCATACGCCCGATGGCAAACATAACAGTATACATACTCAGTGGAATTCCTATCGCTCGCATAATAATACCGCTGTAAAAATCTACATTAGGATAAAGCTTCCGTTCAACAAAATAAGAATCGCTGAGTGCAGTTTCTTCTAAGCGTTTAGCAATGTCGAGTAGCGGATCGTTTCTTTTTAATACCGCCAATAACTCGTCACATTTCTTTTTAATGATTCGTGCACGCGGATCGTAATTTTTATATACTCGATGACCAAATCCCATCAAACGTTTTCCCGATGTTTTATCTTTTGCTTCTTCAATAAATTTTGACCCATTGTCACCTGATTTATTGATATTCTCAAGCATTTCAATAACAGCCTGATTTGCGCCGCCATGAAGAGGTCCCCAGAGCGCACATACGCCGGCTGATGCACTTGCAAACAAGTTTGCTTGACTTGATGCTACCATCCGTACGGTTGAAGTAGAGCAATTCTGTTCGTGATCTGCATGTAATAAAAAAATGAGATCAAGCGCATTCACAACTTCCGGTTGTAATTCATAATCCACGTATGGTTCGGAAAACATCATGTGTAAAAAATTTGCAGTGTATTTATATATAGGTTTTGGGTAAATAGTCGGCAAGCCCAATGATTTTCGATAAGAAAATGCAGCGATAGTTCGCACTTGAGAAATAAGACGAGCAGCCTGCATCAAGAAAACTTCATCAGGATTTAATACTTCGGGAAGAAAACAACCTGCAGCATTAATCATAGACGAAAGGATTGCCATCGGATGAGCGTGTGTAGGAAATCCCTCGAACTGAAATTTCATGTCCTCATGAAGCATCTCGTTTTTTGTAAGAAGGTTGGAAAATGTTTTCATCTCTTGCGAATTTGGTAGCTTTCCATAGATGAGCAAGTACGCTGTCTCTACGAATGTTGACTTCTCTGCCAGTTCTTCGATAGGAATACCGCGATAACGGAGAATTCCTTTTTCGCCATCTATGAAGGTAATATTGCTGCTGCATGATCCTGTATTTCCGTATCCCTCGTCAAAAGTAATATACCCTGTTTTATTTCGCAAAGTTGAAATATCAATAGAGTGTTCCCCTTCCGAACCTACAATAATCGGGAATTCGTATATTTTATTATCTAATTCGAGTTTTGCAGTTTTACCCATGCTAATTCCTTACTTCTCTAATTTCACCAATACATCTTCTAAAAATTCTTTTACCTCTAACATTTCTTTTCTAATTTCTTCATCTTGAATTTTTTTCTTTTGTGGAATATTGAGAAGCTCTAGCTGCTCTCCACTATCTGGCTCCGGAATGAATTCTTTCATCACTTGCTTAGCACCTTCAATGGTGTACTTTTCATCACGCAACAATTGTTTAATATGCATGATAAGCTTAATGTCTTTGTTTGTATAAATGCGGTTGCCCGCCCGATTTTTAGCCGGCTTTAGTTCAGGAAATTCAGTTTCCCAGTAGCGTAAAACATATTGTTCTAATCCAGTAATTCTACTGACTTCGCTAATAGAATAGTAAAGTTTTTTGATACTAGTATTCTTCATTGGCGCCTCATTCAGAGATAGTTTGATCGATAGGAAATTAGTAAATGTTGCATTGAGTTGCAATATTGGAACCTTTCGGAAGCTGTTTTGAAACCAGGCTGAAAAAACTTCCTAAATATTCCCACTTTCGTTTATGCAGGCAATTCCGTATGAACATAGCGGTGAAAGTTTTTTGGAAACTTTTTCCGCAACTGCAGGACCATCGCTACGAGAATCTTGAGCGGTGATGATAAGCGAATACGCCTGGAAAACACGTCATATTGTGCACGCTCAATCCTGAGTAGAAGTAAATAATATATATTCCCCATTGTACGAGCGGCAGTAAAAAGCGGCTTGTCTTCTTCAGCGAGGCATGACTTAGCGCGGCGAAAATATTCATGAGCGCGGTTGCATTCGAACTTCATCAATTCGACAAATCGTTCATTGTATGTGAAGTTCAACAAATCGTCTTCAGAATAATTGAACTTCCGCAAATCTTCTAGCGGCAAATAAATGCGTCCGCGTTTAGCGTCAGATTTAATATCTCTTAATATGTTTGTTAATTGTAAGGCAATGCCAAGGTTGATAGCATATTGCTTTGTCTTTTCATTAGTATAACCGAATACTTCCGCGCAAATTAATCCCACAGTGGAAGCAGCACGGTAGCAGTATTGTTCTAATTCAGAAAATGTGGTGTAGCGTGTGTTTAACAAATCCATTTCCATACCCTTGATCAACTCATAAAAATATTCAATAGGAATATGAAATCGCTGGATGATGGCAGAAAGTTTATTTAGCAACGAATAATGCGAAATACCGTAGAGCGAGCGCCGCAACTCTTCTGTCCATTGTAAAAGCAGCGCATACTTTTCTTTCTCGTCCCCTGCTTCATCTACAATGTCGTCGGTGAATCGGCAAAAGGCGTAAATGGTTTCGATGGCGTCGCGTTTCGGGCGAGGCAAAATTAGGAACGAGTAATAGAAACTACTCTTTCGATTCTGCGAGAAATCCGGTATGACCGATATTGCTGTTTGCACGGTTATAAGTTACTATAAAAATGAACGAAAGAGAAGTCCCATCTTGTCCAACTTCGATAATGTCGGTCGTTTCGTCAATACGTCATAATTCTGCTCATGAATCTTTTGTAAGATCCTTGTGCCGCCATTCCAGGTAAGTTTCAATTCCATCGACAGATCTTTGCCAACCATAGTTAAAAGTGGTTTTCCTTCTGCAAAAAGTTCCGCAGTGCGCCGTACTTGAAACGCCATCAAATTGCAAAAGCAATTATTAACTTTTTGATTAATCAAATCCTGCTCAGAATAACCGAATTCCTCAAATTCTTCTAAAGGAAGATAAATGCGACCTTTCTGCAAATCCACCGAGACATCCTGCCAAAAGTTTGTTAATTGCAATGCTGTACAAATTGAATCCGAAAATTGCATCATCGTTTCGCTGCGATAATTAAGCAGCAGTAAGACCAATCTTCCGATTGGATTGGCTGAGTTGCGGCAGTAAGCAAGCACATCTTCGTACGTTTCGTAACGTTTAACTGTTATATCCGTTCGGAATGCCGTAAGAAGATTCTGGAAAAGTTCAATTGGAATTTGGAATCGTTCGACTGTTTCAGCAAGTGCGGCAAACACGCGATGCGTAGGATTGCCGTTATAGCATTCATCAAGGTACTGTTCCCATTGATTCAGGTTATCCATTCGTTCGGCAAGTGTAAAACCCGGCTCATCAGCATAATCATCTGCTATACGAGCAAAGGCATAAATTGTCCAGACATATTTTCGTATTTCTTTTGAAATAAAACGGGAAGCAATAGGAAAATTTTCGTAATGACTGTGAGCAATTGTTTCGCATACGCGGAATCCATCTTCCGACGACCAGTATTTGCCCTTTGTATAAAGTTTTGGATTGTTCATTTTTAGGATATTAACGAAACGCGCGCGGTGTCCTCTTCTTCCATTAATTCAATATGAAGAATGGTAGCGGGAAAATCAAGCGATTGGGGCAATTCCTTCATCCACTGGAACTGTGTATACTTCAATTGGCGTGTTAAGTCCTTTAACGAGAACAGGTTCATGCGGAAGAGTAGGAATTTCGTCTTTGATCAAATCATAGGTCCGTCGGGATATCATAATACCTTCTACCGGAGCATTTGATTCAAGACGGTTAGCAAGATTTACATTCGAACCGAGAACGGTGTAAGCAAGTTTCTTCGGCGTACCCATATTTCCCACTACAACTTCACCCGTATTAACGCCAATACGAATTTTTAAAGGGAACAATCCTTCCTTAACCCATTTTTCTTTGAGCTCACGACATTTCTTTTGCATCTCGATAGCAGCATTCACACACCGGACGGCATGATCCGGTTGTGGTTCGGGTGCGCCAAAGAAAACCATCAGTCCATCGCCAATGTACTTATCGACTGTTCCTTCATACTTGAAGACAATCTGAACCATCGCATCAAAATACTCAGCAAGGAAACTCTGAATTTGATCAGGCGACATCGTTGAAGAATATGTTGTGAAACTCTTGATATCTGTGAACATAATTGTCAGTTCTTTTTTTTGAACTTCGAAAATTGACTCAGGATGCGCAAGCTGGCGCTTGACAACAGAAGATGGCAGATACGATTCAAATGATCTTCGCGTCGCTTCCTTTTCACGTTCTTCATTAATAAAACGGAATACCAGTACACCAAATACAGCCACAACAATGATCATAGCCGGCCGCACTATATTGAAAATGAGATTGCCATATATAAATGATAAGGAAGCAACAAAAATATATCCGATAAGTAGAAGCAAAGCACCAACCCAAAGTCCTTGTGAAGACAGTTTCAGGGCAAAGAGAGCGACAAAAGCAAGGAGCAATATCTCAACAACCGTCATCTCCAATTCATTCAATTCTCGAAGAAAGTTTTCAGTCAGAATTGTATGTAAGACATTTGCATGAAGGCCGCTCAGTGGATAATTGTTGTCGGTTGGGACCGGGTGAATATCTGTCGCGCCGGTTGATGCATCTGCCACAACAACTAATTTTCCCTGGAACTCCGGTTTCATAGTATATTCCATTGCATCGTGGTCGTCGGATGCACGGTAAATAGTTGCAAGATCATAGTTCACGATTCGTTCCCAAGGACCGACAAAATTAACAATTATATTGCAGCGGTTATCAATAGGAATGACGATGTTATGCGGCGGGCTGTTTGGACGGTGTGCGCCTTTGAGCGTCAGATACTTGCCGGGGTGCACGATGATGTTTTTGGGAGATACTTGCAAGAAATCACAAATGGCACTAAAGGCAAAACTTGGAACGAATCCGTCTTCATATCGTAGCAACAACGGTGCGCGACGGAAAACACCATCCTGATCAAATTGCAATGCGAGTGATCCAAGCCCACGCGCAGAAGATGCAAGCGCTGGAAAGGTAATGTTTGGGTTTGCTGCAACATACATCGTGCTGATGTCGCCGTCAACCTGGACATCCCATTTTGTTTGATATAAGTAGTCCCATGTAGAGGCAGGTCGAGGCGGACGCAGCTTTGGTGGTTTATCTTTTAACGCAAAGCCCATGCCAAAATAGACATTCCCTGCCGATCTGTTGCACGCCATAAAGATTGAATCGTCTTCTGTATTTATCGGTGCTGCAAAAATAAAGTCCCAGATTTGTACAGCAACACCTAAGTTTCCTAGATTTTGTACTACTTGACCATACTGACGACGGGATAAATAAGGACTCGCGAGTGTTTGAAGAGGTACTGTCGGTTTGGTTCACAACAATTACCGTGCTGTCGTAAGGGATTCGGGATGGGAAATATTTATACCGGAGAACGTACAGCTTGTCAACTGACTCTGCGTTCCATGTATCGAACAGTTCTGGAAGTAAATAGAATAGCAGATGTACGAAGAGAAAAGAGGACACGATGATGATCATCGTGTCCCTCAATGTTCGTTTTTTACTGGTGGTCAATAGTAATGGTTTTGCTATAGAAGTTATTGGCGCTGATCTGCGTGGCAATGGTTGCTACATCGGGACGGCGTGCACCCTCCACCTTCTCTGTTCCGCGTATGTTGCCTCCTATGGTTAGCGGTTTTTCGGCAATTGTTGCATAGGTTGTGTAACGTTTCCTCACACTGCGAATTAGAGATACGATATCAGTGGCTATTGGCTGCCTCTTAGAAGTATCGGCAGAAAAATAATTGCCAAGTTTTACTTCCAGATCAAGCAAACGCTCGCTGGAGGCAATGAGAAAGAAAACTTCCTTACCAGTATTTTTATCAAATTCCCTCCAACTGCGGCCTTTAGGAATGTAGTAATTTTTATCGACTGTGTAGTCGGCTTGGAACTGACGTATCTCATAAGGGAAGAGCAAATTTATTTCACCCCTTGAATCCTGGTGAATAACATAAACAAAACAGTCCTTTGTCAGTTTCACCAGCATTTTTATTTCCTCTCCGCTCTTCAAAGTTGTATCATGCATAATGGAAACCATTGACTTGCTTTTACCCGCAAGTGCGCCAAATGCCCAATTAAATCCAATGTTGGCTTCATTTTGTTGAACCAGTAAAACGGCCGGCGCCGGTTGTTTACCGGATCGAAATCCGACTGCGAAACAACCCAATAAAACTACAAAAAGAATGAAGTAACGCATACTTGATATCCTTTCTTCATTTATTCAATGAGGGACAGTTGCAATAGTCATTTCTTTATCGTATTCCGTCTGACTCCGCGTTGGATTTTGAGCACCGTGTGTCTTGCGTTTGACCTGCTCTTCCACGTACCGCATTAATTCATTGATTGTCACAGTGTAGTCGTTATCATAATCCGCTTTGCCTTCCAAACCTTCCAGTAAATAATAAGTGAATACGCCATGACCCATGTCTGGGAATTCCTGTGACACTTCACCTGCAGCGCTCGCAGTGAACACTACAATACCTTCTTTCGTTTTCGATAGGTCTGCGAGATATTGATTTACCAAATTGGGTTCCGAGCTTCCCAAGCCGCGCGTGGCAAAGTTGACGCTGATGCCGCCGCTGTGGCAAGCATCGGTAAACACAACAACACGCTTAGCGCTGATGTACCGCGCTAACACCGTTTGAATATCCCACATAGGAAAGGCTGTCATTCCCAATGCCATCGGATCGCTGTCATAGGTTAACAAGTACATATTCTGAGGACGCGCTGGCTCTGGTGCACCATGACCGGCGAAATATATAATTACAAGATCTATATCGATTGCCTGGTTAAGAAAATTGATCAAACTCTCTCTTATATTCGCAAGAGTGGCATCTTTGTTTAACAACACACGTATGTGGTCAGAATCGTAGCCTCCGCCTTCCGGCCTGCGCAAAAAGTTTGCGAGCGCTTCCGCATCCTTATCGGCATATTTTAAACTTGGAATTCCAGGATTCTTGTATTCCGAAACACCAACCACTACTGCCCATGATTGCGGACCGGAACCAGCAACACGTTCTTTCTTGACGCCAGAGTTAAGAGATGGCGTACTTCCGAGAATTGATACTTTTCTATTAATGCCGATCGTTTTGGAAAATTTTTCACCACTTTTACTTGTAATAGAAAGTTGAATCTGATTATAGCCCGCAACCAGCGGTACTTCATCTGCAATTACGTCGCCTGCTACTTTGAATTCCGGCACTTGACCATTTACAATATCAACCATATTTACGGAAATCGAATATGAAGCAACATCAAACCATGTTCTGAATTTTACAGGAGTAGACATCGATTCCGTTTCTGAATTGACGAGCGGATATTCCACCTCCACTGCCTGATCATTTGAAAGGCGCTGAACAAATCCACTTTGGCTGACGGAGTGTTTTGCATTGTCTTCAACTTTAATTTCAAACGGAATCAGACCAACCGAATCCAATTTCAATACTGTGCTAAAGCGCTTGATGGCTTTCATTCCTGCCGGAACCTTGACAATATCTTTTGCGGTGAGCTCCGACAGTATAAGTGGCTTTCCATTGAATGTTGCTTCTTTCAACCCGGAATCATCAAATACAACGCCACGGATTTCATATTTTCCGCCAAATACTTTGGCTATAGTTGTACTATCGGCGGTATTTTCCAGAATAATTCCAGGATTTGTCGTATCAGGCGGGGCTAAGACAATTTTCCAACTTTTCAGTTTGCCCTTACTTGTGCTAGTAAGAAGTGTTTCATCATTCAAGAAAGCTGCATAAGTGGTACGGCCATCGCGCTCAATCATTGTCTTGACGGTAGATAACGTTATAAGATCATAGAACCTAAGGGAACTGTCAGCAGCTGCAGAAACAAGCCAACGCGATTTCGGATCAAATGACACAGAGGCAATCATGCCTCTTTGATTGTACCTTAATTTTAAGTCACCTGTTTGTGCATCCCATAGGTATACACTTCCATCAACCGCGCCGGCGGCAAGAAATTTTCCATCAGCACTATAAGTAATTGTTGAAATTTTATCTTTGCTGTCGATGAAAGTTTTTTGAAGCTCTAATTTTGCAATAGCATAAATTTGAATCTTGCCCGTAGACAAGCCAACTGCAAAATACTTTGCGCTTGGATGAACAGCCATCGTTGTTACATTTTCTTGAAAATCTGGTAACGATCCTAGCTCATTACCGTTAACAATTTCTGTAATGATTACCTTTTTGTCGAGACCGGAAGAAAATATCCAATTCTCCCCCTGGAACGCTATTGATGTAATTTCAAGTGAATGAAGGGATAGTTTTTTTAGATCGTTTGGAGCATTTATGTTGAATAAGTACGCATTTCCATCTACAGCCCCGAGTGCCAGTGTTTGTCCTGAGGCGGAAAACGATAATGAATTCACGTATACCGGTATGGAGACAAATATCGGTTTTTCTCTCAATGCTGGGATATCATAGAGTTTAACTTTGCCCTCCGAAGTAAGAATTCCGAGCAAGTTTGCCTTCAATGAAACCGCACAGAAATCAATAGAATTTTTTACGGCATCTACGGATTGAAGCTGCTCTATATACAATTCCTGTTGCGAGTAGGAAATGGATGTGGCTATAATTACTGCTAACAACACGCAGAGAACAAGTCTTCGTTCCATGATAAACTCCATCTTCATTTACGACACGCAAAATAATGGTTAGCACACAAACATCATGTGTTGCGTGTCAAAAGCTAAGAGATACAACTATTAACCGACTAGAAAATCAAAATGTAATTTCAATAAATGAATTCTTGCATGCAACGGAAATATTATAGGATTTTTCTGATAGATTGCCTTATTTTTCTAAACGAATGGTCGATATTTTTCGAGTGAATGTCAAGCAACGTTCGTTTCCCCATGAATCCTGTCTTTTTGAAATTATTTACAATTGTCGTGATCATAACTTCATAAAAAGATTGAGCAAACGTGCGCGAATGCTTTTATCAAGAAGAGTTACCTCTGGATTGGATTCAAGTCCATAGATGATATCGTCGATTGATGAAATTGGAGTTTTTACTTTTAAATTATGACGAAGAAAATCCCGCAAGCGGTTGAGAAATAGAAGCAGTTAATCTGCATGTGCTAGGATTTCAGAATCATCTGCGTTCGATATTATTGTTCTAAATGTTGAAGCTTGATGAACAAATTTGCTTGCCAGCACTTCTCTATCTCTGTTTTTTCCACAAAGATTTAAATGTGCTTTCATTTTAATTTGGTAGATTCGTATTTGTATTGAGTGGTTTTATGCCAGGATTTTGCGTAAGAAGTTCTTTTTTATCCAGCAATAAAAGTTCCCAATACTCCACATCTATCCAGTGATTCAACTTGTATCCGACTTTCCTGAGGTGGCCCACCTTTTCAAATCCGAAAGATCTATGTAGCTGTACACTGGGTACGTTTGGCACGGCAATAATACTCACTAGCGCGGCATATCCCAGTTTTTTCATATCATCAATCAGTTGTGTAAATAACACTTTACCGGATCCACTGCGCGTATACTTGTGATCAATAAAAATCGTAATCTCGCTGGTGTATTTATATGCAGAACGTTCGACAAACTCCGATGCGTACGCATATCCGATAACATTGCCATCAATTTCGGAAACATACCACGGATAAAACGGCGTGTATTTTCGTATACGCTGAAGGACATTCTCTTCGCTAAGCATGTCGGTCTCAAATGTCATGACCGTGTTGGCTATGTAATAATTGTAGATATCGCGTATTCTGGCGGCATCCGATGATGTTACTTTTCGGATGTGTATATGCATATTTAGTTCTCCTGTAAGAGCTTCTCTATCTCTGTTTTTTCTTCCACCATCTATTCAAACGTTCGCGAATGTCTTTCTCTCTGCCAATATCGGTTGGTTTGTAATAGAGTTTGTCCTTCAAATTATCTGGAAGAAATTGCTGCTCGACGAAGTGGCCTGTAAAATCGTGGCTGTACTTATATTCTTTTCCATAACCGAGATCATCCATCAATTTCGTTGGCGCGTTACGGATGTGAAGAGGCACTGGAAGATTGGGAAGATTCCGCACATCGGCTAATGCTTGATCAATGGCGAGATATGATGCGTTGCTCTTTTGTGCCGAAGCAAGATATGCTGTCGTTTGTGCCAGAACAATCCGTGCTTCCGGCATGCCGATATAATCTATAGCTGTAAAACAAGATGTTGCCAGCGTGATAGCGTAAGGATCGGCGTTGCCAATATCTTCTGATGCAAGCACAATCATTCGGCGAGCAATAAATTTTGGATCTTCGCCCCCATCGAGCATTCGCGCCATCCAATATATTGCTGCATCTGGGTCGCTGCCGCGCACACTTTTAATAAATGCCGAGATAATATCATAGTGCTGTTCACCTTCCTTATCGTAGAGTGTAAATTTTCGCTGGAACGCCTCTTCAATTTTTTGTTTTGTGATGGTAACAGAACCATCGGCGTTTGGTTTTGTCAAACGAATTGAGTTTTCCAATCCATTTAACAATTTACGTGCATCGCCCCCGGAAAGAAGCATAAGAAATTCGCGATCGGTAATTTCAATTTTTCGTTTTGACAGCACCAGGTCATTTTTCAATGCTTGATCGAGAATTTTGTTCAGAGCATCCCTGCCGAGCGATTCCAACACATATACTTGACAGCGGGAAAGCAGCGGAGATATCACTTCAAATGATGGATTCTCGGTTGTCGCGCCAATGAGTGTTATAGTTCCATCTTCTACGGAATGTAGCAGTGCATCTTGTTGTGCTTTATTGAAGCGGTGAATCTCGTCGATAAAAAGAATGGTACGTTTATCGAGACGGCTTAAATTTTTCTCAGCGTGAGATATGATTTCACGGACATCTTTAACACCGGCTGCGACAGCATTGAGTTGATGAAAATCAGCTTCTATATAAGTGGCAATAAGTCGCGCTAGCGTCGTTTTGCCGACTCCCGGCGGTCCCCAAAAAATCATTGAGTTGATTTCGCCATGTTCTAGCATTAATTGAAGCGGTTTGCCTGCTTGAGTTAAATGATCTTGCCCAACATATTCTTCCAGCGTTTTTGGACGAATACGTTCCGCTAAAGGTGCTGTTGGTGAATGCACATTACGAGATTCTTCTTTAGAGAATAAATCAGACATAGAAGTATTTTGGAATGCGAATTGTGAAATGTAAATTGGTTTTGAATCGAAACAATTTAATCATTATCTAAACCACCGACTACCGATTGCTGTTATCTATTTATCTTTCTTTACCTGATATACAGTTTCACCCTCGCGCGCCATTCCATACTTTTCGCGGGCGGTTTTTTCTATTGTCTTCTTGTCGCCTTCTAACGCCTTAATTTGTTCCTGCAATCGTCCAGTCTCTATACTGTCGGATTTTACTTTCTCAATCCATTCACGGTGTTGTGCTTCAAGACGGATTCGAGCAATAATGCCCTTATTGTTGAAAAGGAGAAAGAGAAAGAACAGGAATAAAATGATAAGGATAATAGTACGTAGCTTATTCTTTGCAGCATTTTTTGCAATTTTTTTTAGGAATCGTTCGGGGTGGAGATTTCTATAAAATTGATCTTCCATCAAATCAATGCTTATTTGTACCAATCATTTTTAGGCTGGTATGTCGTCTTGAGTTTTGTCTTTGCTTCGTGACGCTCAATAGCAAGTTGAATTAATTTATCCAATAACGCAGGATATGATAATCCCGACGCCTGCCAGAGTTTTGGGTACATGCTAATGGAAGTAAAGCCAGGAATAGTGTTGATCTCATTCAAAAAGATCTTATTTGTTTTTTTGTTAACCAGAAAATCAACGCGTGCCATACCAGCACAATCCAAAACACGAAATGCTGTAAGCGCATAATGCTTAATCTTTTTAACAACAGTGCTCGGTAACTTTGCCGGAATAACAGAATTAGATTTTTCATCCACATACTTTGCATCATAATCATAGAATTCATTTGAAGAAATAATTTCGCCTGGCATAGAAGCGACAGGTTGGTCATTGCCAAGAATACCGCATTCAATTTCGCGTGAATTCGTGATTCCTTGTTCCACTAAAATCTTTCTGTCAAATTGTGCGGCAGTATCAATAAATACAATGTAGTTCTTTACGATTATGCGCTTTGTTAATACCGATACTCGAGCCGGAGTTCGACGGTTTAACAAAAAGCGGATACTTCAACTTTTGTTCAATTTCTGCAATTATTTTTTTATGTTGCAATTTGTACTCTTCAAAAGTAAACCAAATGCTTGGCGCAGTCGGAATTTTTGCCTGAATTAGCAATTGTTTCTGAGTCACCTTATCCATTCCAACAGCAGAGCCAAGTACACCTGGACCAACATACGGAAGATCTGCAAGTTCTAACAATCCCTGCAGTGTTCCATCCTCGCCGTATCTGCCGTGAACTACCGGAAAGATGACATCTATTGCTTTTCCAACGTTGCCGCTATCGTTTATAGCTACAAGAGATTGTTTGCGCGGATCTGGAACAAGTAATTGTTCCTGTTCAAGTTCAATCGGTTGTTTTTCTTTCAGTAAGCGGAGCGTTTCGTTGGAACTGAGCCATTTACCTGTTGGCGCGATACCGATAGGAACGACTTCATACTTTTCTTTATCAAGAGCATTGATTACGGAAGCAGCAGAGACGAGCGAAACTTCATGCTCTACTGATCGCCCGCCGAAAATTACACCGATACGAATTCGTTTAGTCATTAGTATTTTGTAACCTGCAATTCGGAATGGATTGTATTCATGTTCTTCATGGAATATGATATGGAAAAGAGTGGAGAGGTGCAACGAACTAGATATCTATACTCATATAGGCTTTTATATTGCGTTTCGATAGAAAAGTAAGTAGGTTTTCTGCAATTAAATTGTCGTTCACAAATCAAAAATAGAAGTATAATCAATCTGTTGAATCAATAACTGTTTCTACTATCGGAGAACGATTTAATGGGTAACCCATTTTTTGCCAAAAAACCATTATCACTTTTACTTGAAGAAATGAAAGGAGAAAATCGCTTACGCCGCGTGCTTGGTCCGGTAACACTGTCAAGTCTCGGAGTAGGAGCTATAATCGGCACGGGCATTTTTGTTCTGACAGGTGTTGGCGCTCATGATAAAGCCGGGCCTGCGCTGATTCTTTCATTTGCAGCATCAGGTGTGGCATGTGTTTTCGCAGCCCTTTGTTATTCTGAATTTGCTTCGATGGCTCCCGTCGCCGGCTCGGCATACACGTATGCATATACAACACTTGGTGAATTGTTTGCATGGATTATCGGCTGGGATCTTGTGCTGGAATATGCAGTAGCTTCGGCTGCCGTTGCTCATGGCTGGTCTGCTCACTTTCAAGATCTTCTTAAAAGCTTTGGCGTTTATATCCCGCACTCATTCTCCAGTGCGCCGTTCGATTTTGATTTACAAGCCGGCCACTTCTTTGCTACCGGATCATTTCTCGATCTTCCTGCTATTATCATCACAGCAATTATCACACTTATTTTAGTAAAAGGAATCAGAGAAAGCGCTGTATTTAATACAACAATTGTTGCGATCAAATTAGTTATTGTCTTATTTGTAATTGTAGTCGGTGTATTCTATATCGATCCAAATAATTGGAAGCCGTTTGCTCCATATGGTTATACGGGAATCAGTTTCTTTGGCCATACATTGTTCGGGAAAACTAGCGCAGATGGGGTTCCACTCGGAATGCTTGCCGGCGCGGCAATTATTTTTTTTGCATACATCGGTTTCGATTCGGTTTCCACTCACGCAGAAGAAGCTCGTAATCCGCAACGCGATGTTCCCATCGGTATAATCGCTTCGCTCCTTATTTGCACTGTCTTGTATATTGCCGTCTCTGCAGTCCTGACAGGAATGGTTCCTTACGACAAGATAGATATAAACGCACCGGTCTCTAACGCATTCGCGCAAAACGGATTGCCCTGGGCACAACGCCTTATCGATGTCGGAGCTATTACAGGCATTACCTCTGTTTTACTTGTGATGATGTTAAGTCAACCGCGGGTTTTATTGGCAATGGCACGTGATGGTATGGTACCGGAAAGTTTTTTTGGTGCTGTGCATACAAAATTCCGAACACCATGGAAATCAACAATTCTCACCGGAATTTTTGTCGGAACAATGGCAACATTGCTTCCACTTCGCATACTTGCCGAATTAACCAACATCGGAACATTGCTTGCATTTGTGATTGTCTGTACGGCTGTCCTTATTATGCGTAAAACAAATCCTAAGGCAGAACGTCCATTCCGCGCTCCGTTTGTGCCTTTCACGCCGATTGCCGGAATAGTTTGCTGCCTCATTTTAATGTTTTCTCTTCCGGTAGAAAATTGGTGGCGTTTGTTTATATGGCTGGGAATAGGTTTCATCATATATTTTAGCTATGGACGGCGGCATTGCGTTACAGCTCGGATCCGGCGGGGCGAAGTTACGGTTCCTGAATCAATTGAAACAACTAAATAGATTACTAATTGATTCAATACGCAACGCTTGGTGATACTCAAGCAGTCAAATAATAATTTCTAGCTTGTCAAATATTTTATATAGCATCTATGATCTCTTCAGGCGAACAACAACAATTCAAGCGCAGATTGGGACTTCTTGATTCAACCATGATTGTCATTGGCTCGATGATCGGCTCCGGTATCTTTATTGTCAGCGCTGACATCGGACGCACAGTTGGAGCACCCGGATATCTTCTGCTGGTTTGGTTAATCACAGGCGTTATGACCGTCATTGCAGCTCTTAGTTATGGCGAGCTTGCAAGCATGATGCCGCACGTTGGCGGACAATATGCATATCTTCGTGAAGCATATAATCCATTTATCGCTTTTCTATATGGGTGGACATTGTTTCTCGTCATTCAAACCGGCACTATTGCGGCTGTTGCTGTTGCATTTGCAAAGTTCACCGGTATTCTTATTCCGTGGTTCGGCGAGCAACATATTCTTCTTTCTTTCGGCACATTCCACATTACAGCTGCACAAATTCTCGCTATTGCGAGTGTGGCATTATTGACATATGTAAATATGCGCGGTTTGCAGGAAGGGAAAATTGTACAGAATATTTTCACTACTACAAAAATTGTAGCACTTCTTGGATTCGTTCTCCTTGCACTCTTCGTTGGAAGAAATTCTTCAGCAATAGCAATAAACACAAGAGGTTTTTGGAATGCGTCGTGGACACAAGTTGCTGGAGGTAAGATTATTTCTATAACGCCGATTTCCGGTTTGATGCTGTTATCAGCTATCGGTGTTGCGATGGTCGGATCCCTTTTTTCTGCTGACGCATGGAATAATATTACATTCACTGCTGGTGAAGTTACTAATCCGAAAAGGAACATTCCACTTAGTCTTGCTTTAGGAACGGGAACAGTTATTCTTATTTATCTTCTTGCTAATATCGGATACTTACTGGTCCTGCCGTTGACTCGGCTCACCCGAAGCGCTTGATGCGACAGGACGAGGAATTCAATTTGCTGCGAGCGATCGTGTTGGTACGGCTGCCGCATCAGTCATATTTGGAGATAGTGCTGCAGTCATAATGGCAATTATGATTATGATTTCAACATTTGGGTGTAATAATGGATTAATACTCGCTGGCGCACGCGTATATTATGCAATGGCAAAGGATAGATTATTTTTTAAGAACGCCGGAATGCTAAACAAAAAATCTGTACCAGGTGCAGCGTTGGTAGTTCAGTGTGTATGGACATGTCTTCTGTGTCTCTCAGGCACCTACAGTGATTTGCTCGACTATGTTGTTTTCGCTGTATTGCTGTTTTACATTTTAACGGTTGTCGGAATATTTATTCTAAGGAAGAAACAACCAGATGCAGAACGACCGTATAAAGCGTTCGGTTATCCAGTTATTCCTGTCTTGTATGTTCTTCTCGCAACTGCAATCTCATTAGATCTTTTGATATTCAAACCTAATTACACTTGGCCGGGATTAATTATTGTATTGCTGGGAATTCCGGTATATTTTATATGGAAGAAAGTTGGTTTCAGAACGAACTAAACAAACAACGTTCTCTTAGCGGACAAACGATAAAAATAGATTACTGAAAATTTACACTCTTCGTTTTTTCAGCACACGTGTCCACGAAGCAATTTGTTTTTTCACTTCATGGGGGTTCGTACTGCCTGCCGATTGTTTTTGATTTACGCTATTCTGGGGCAGAATAAAGTTAAGCACATCAGCATCGAATTTAACAGAGAATTGTTTTAGCGTTTCAACATCAAGGTTGCCAAAATACATTTTGCGATTGATACAGTATGCCACTACTTTACCGGTAATCTCGTGCGCCTCTCGGAAGGGCATCCCTTTGCGCACTAAATAATCTGCCATATCTGTAGCTGAAAGGAAATCTGTACGGAGTTCTTCTTCCAAACGCGGTTTGTCGAATGTTGTATGCACAAGCATATGCGCAAAGATTAAAAGACATTGTCGCGCGGTGCTAACGACATCAAACATTGGCCTCTTGTCTTCTTGCATATCGCGGTTGTATGCAAGAGGCAAGCCCTTCATCGTTGTAAGAAGACTGACCAGCGCGCCATAAATACGGCCGGTCTTCCCGCGAACAAGCTCTGCCATATCAGGATTCTTTTTCTGCGGCATAATACTGCTGCCTGTTGTGTAAGAATCGCTTATTTGAGCAAAGCCAAATTCTTTCGTCGTCCACAAAACCAATTCTTCTGCAAACCGGCTCAAGTGCATAATGAGAATGCTGCACGTTGCTGTAAATTCAATTAAGTAATCTCTATCACTCACAGCGTCAATGCTGTTTTCAATGATCCCATCGAAGTGCAGTTTCTTTGCAACCATTGAACGATCAATTGGAAAAGATGTTCCTGCAAATGCTGCTGCGCCGAGTGGCGATTTATTGAAACGCTTACTGCAGTCCTGTAATCTCTCAAAGTCGCGCTCCAGCATGGAAATATACGCCAAGAGATGATGTGAGAGCAGAATCGGCTGTGCGCGCTGAGTGTGCGTATAGCCGGGCATCATTATGCCGAATACTTTTTCGGATTTGTAGAGCAATACACGCTGGAGATTAACGACAAGTTTGCTAATCTCGCGGATTGCAGTGCGGAGGAATAACCTCTCGTCAAGCGCAATCTGATCGTTGCGGCTTCGTGCGGTGTGCAGTTTTCCGCCGAGCGCACCAATTCTTTGTGTCAACCGCTGTTCGATTGCCATGTGCACATCTTCGTACTCTTCAGTTAATTCAAACTTGCCAGATTCAATTTCTTTCTGGATTGATTTTAACGCTGTGCGGATACGCCGCATCTCAGATGCGGTAAGTATTTTGCACGCGGCTAACATTTCTACGTGCGCAATACTTCCAGCAATATCTTCCTCGTAGAGTATTTTATCGAATTCTATAGAAGAAGAAAATTTCAATGCGATTTCAGCAAGGGGTTCTTTAAACCTTCCGCCCCAAAGTGTTTGAGTTGACATGACGAAATCCGATTAATAATGGCTGATGTAAGATAATTGTTTAATTCAAGTTACCTAAAAATAGGAAAGGGAGCAATGAGGCCGAGGAATAAATGTAAAAGGAAATAATCGCAATAGTTTTGCGGTCTTTTATTATTTTATTTCTACATTAGTTTTTACAAACTCCTCCAGCCCCCTTACAATTTGCTCTGCCACTTTCTTCCGAAAGCCGTCATCAAGCAACAACATTTCATCTTCTGGATGAGAAAGAAAAGCCGTTTCCACTAGTACATTTGGCAGTTGTGTAAGTGAGTTGAGTATGAAGTTAAAACCGCCCACTTCGCCAAACGGTTTTAATCCGATAGCAAGCATTTTGTCATACATAATGTCGGCAAGCGGTTTGAATCCAATCGGTTTGTAATAAACGCTGACGCCTCGGAGTGCAAGTGGGTCGGATGCATCACCGGCAGAGTTGCAATGAATGCTCACTAATAACCGCGCGTCGGTACGAATAATTTTATCAATACGTTCGGACATTGCCGGAACGTCATTCTCTGTACGAGTGAGCACAACTTGAGCGCCTTTGGAATTGAGAATTGCTTCAACATTTCGCGCCATCAAAATAGTCATATCTTTTTCAAGCACGCCGGTTGCGCCAATTGCGCCGTGGTTCTCGCCGCCGTGCCCTGCATCGACAGCAATAATGAGTCCTGAAAGAACTGAATCGGGTGATGCAATCACAGGTGGCCTACGGATTTTAATTCGTAGCGAGTTGCCCGCATAATCAATATCATATCCCCAATGCGGATGAAGGAGACCGATAATAATGCGGTACTGATCGGAGGCAACTTGTTTCCATGTGATGCCTTCGATTCCTTTTACGAAACGCGATTGCGAAATCCAATTTGTGTTTGATGTTGCACCATAGATATCTACAGCAATTGCATTAGGATTAACTAATACTTCACTACTGTATGGAAGTTTTTCGGAAAGTCCAAGGGTGACAATATCTTCTGAACCATTACTTGTTGCAGAAATAGCTCCGACGAGCGCTCGCGGCAGAGGCGTATCCGACGGTAGAAGTTTTGCAAATTCTTCCGGCAGCCATGATTCCATAGACGCAGAAAGCTTAATACGATATTGCGAGCCAATCTTGCCTGTAATTTCAACTCGAATTCCCTCTTGAAGAAATCCGAGCTTCGATCCACCGAGACGATCTTCACCAAGTCCGGCGTTAAGATATGGACGCTTGCCTACAACCTCTGCAACGCGCGGCAGTTCTTTTGGAAGAATAGATATCTTTGCTTTCGATGAAACCTTTTCACTACTCCAAAAGCTTTTCTTCAGGCGGAATTTGATTTGCACATCCCGTGCTTCATCTGTCGGTTTCACTATATAGCGGCCAATATAGATGCCTGTAAACCCACCGCCTTCGCTCGGCGAAAGTTCGCGCATCGGAATACCTGATTCCACATCCGGTATATCAAATGACGCTTCCCACCCTGGACTTCCTTTAAACTTTACTTCCAATACATCGCCGGATGTCAGCCACATATCCTCTGCCGGCTCCATCATAGCTTGTTCAATGACGAGCGTATCATGCGGGGAGTTCTTCATCGGCTGTGGGCGGATGATGACGAATTCCTTCCAAGTTGAATCTCCTGCAGTAGATTTTACTTTCAAGCAAAAAATATTTGTGTCCACATTGATACGGAGGAGATCGACAAACGCACCGCTTGCATAAACTTTTGTTTGCTTGCCGTTGATGAATGCCTTCGCATCCGGTCTTGTGCAGGCGGCAACCCGATAATGAGAAGCAAATGTCCGAATAGTATCCTTGTCCGGACGTTGCACCTGTAAGAAAAGTGTATCCGTTTCTATTTTTGGTTGAACAGGAGATAACTGTTGATAGCTATTGATTTTAATTTGAGCAAAAACACTTGATGTAAAAAGAAGAATAACAATATATGAACGAAGCATGGAAATTCCCGAAATTGATGTTAATACGTGATATTAATCAATCAAGAAATGGGATGAAATTCAAGCTATGCTTATAATAATAAAGCCGATAGTAAGGGCTATCGGCTTAAATTAATAAAAATGTAATCATCCGATTACTTTTTCTTCTTCAGTAAGTCCTTGTTCACCTGGTAAAATGTTTTTATCGGTAAGCCATAGATTTTTATGAAGCCAACACTCGCCTTGTGATCAAACGAATCCTCTTCCGTGTATGTTGCCAGCTTCGTGTCGTAGAGTGAAGAAGCCGATTTGCGCCCTGCAATATCGAGATTGCCTTTATAGAGTTTCACTTTCACTAAACCGGAAACTACTTTTTGAGTTTCATTTACAAACGCATCCATCGCAACGCGAAGCGGCGTGAACCACAGACCATTGTAAATCATATCTGCGTAGTCATTGGCAAGTTTAGCTTTGAAATGTGCGGTATCTTTGTCAAGCACGAGACGTTCAAGTTCGCGGTGGGCAAAGTGAAGAACTGTCGCCGCGGGTGCCTCATACACCTCGCGGGATTTAATACCGACAAGGCGGTTCTCAACAAGATCAAGTCTGCCTACACCATTTGCTCCGGCGATTTCGTTTAATCGGTCAATCAGTTCCACACCGCTCATTCTTTTACCGTTCAATGCGACGGGAACACCAAGCTTGAATTCAATACTAACGTAGGTAGGCTTATCTGGTGCTAAATTTGCAGGCACAGTGCGTTGATATGCATCTGCTGGTGGCTCGACCATCGGATCTTCTAAAACGCCGCATTCGATGGCAGTGCCCCAAAGATTTTCATCTATAGAATATGGATTCTTCTTTGTTGCGGAAACGGGAATTCCATGTTTTTCACAGTAAGCAATTTCTTCTTCACGAGATTTGAATTCCCACTCACGCACCGGCGCCAGTACTTTTAATTCCGGCGCGAGCGCTGCAACGGAAACTTCGAAACGAACCTGATCGTTTCCTTTTCCTGTACAGCCATGCGCAACCGCAGTGCATCCTTCTTTCTTAGCTACTTCCACTAATGATTTTGCCAGCAGCGGGCGGCCTATTGCCGTTGCCATCGGATAGCTATATTCGTATAGCGCACCTGCTTTTAAGCGACGGCCAAATGTAGTCTTCCACAAATTCTTTCGATAAATTCTGTATATAAACCTTCTTAGCTCCAGATTTGATCGCTTTTTCTTTTAATCCAACGAGTTCTTTTTTCTGTCCCAAATTTCCTGTAACTGTGATAATTTCCGCGTTATATTTTTCTTGCAGCCATTTCACGATAACCGATGTATCAAGTCCGCCAGAGTACGCAACGGCGATTCGTTCTTTTTTCAATTCAATTCTCCTTGTGATAATATGTTCTATTTTACCCAAAATAAAGTTATGCCGGGATTCGATTTTCCAAGATCCAAATCCGGCACCTGTCCGCATTGTTTGCGCATTTCTTGCGTTTTTGCATCAAGAATATGGTAATTCTCTCCCGGAATAACTGAAAGCAGACGCGCTTGATTGCGATGCGCCCAGTTATAAACAACTTGTTTCAATACAGCAGGCTTATCATCCGTACCGTAACCATGTATTACTTTCAGGACACGCCATTTTTGAGTTGAACGGATTCGTCTCACTTCATCATCAAGCATCATTTCAGCGGCTTCAGATGTAAGCGGCGGATGGGCGATATCAATTGTGCATAAATACATTTATGATGCTCTGTCTATTTTCAAAAAACATGTTTTTCAGTTATGCCTGCTTATTTTTTTCAAGAACACTGCGTAGCGCACTTATGGTTTCTTTGATTTTTTTAATCGAACGCGGAAGAATAAACACTGTGTTGTCGCCTGCAAGTGTACCAAGCACGGATGGGAGACGAAGATGATCTATAATTTCCGCAACACCCTGTGCTCGTCCGGGCAGAGTTTTAATTACCACCATGCTTTCATTTGCTTCAATCTGTTCGATTTCAAAACCAATGAGCGTTGTCAGGCGTTCTTCTTCCTGTTCCGGGCTGAGCATATATTTTGCACCGCTTGGTGTATAGACCCATGCAATGCCAAGCTCTTTCATATCTCGCGAGAGAGTCGCTTGCGTGGTTTTAAAACCTTCCTTCCGCATTGCCGATGCCAATTCGCTTTGCGTGGTTATTGTACGGCTTGCGAGAATTTGTTTGATTGCAAGATGACGCTGCTGTTTTTCCATATTTATATCCCTTATGATGGATGTATCATTTGGGTTCCAATTCCTTCATCGGTGAAAATTTCCAGCAGAAGCGAGTGCTTAATGCGGCCATCGATAATGTGGACTTTATTTACGCCGGCATCGAGTGTTGCAAACGCTGAGCGCACCTTCGGAATCATACCGCTATGAATTGCGCCGCGTTCAATGAGCGATTCTGCTTCCGCATTTGTGAGCGATGAAATCAATAGCTTGTCCACGAGCACACCTTCGATATCGCTGAGATAAACAAGTTTTTCGGCTTTTAATGCGGTTGCAATAGCACCAGCTGCCAGATCGGCATTGACGTTTAAAATTTTATTATCTTCGCCTACCGCGAGTGGTGCAATTACCGGCATCATTCCATTGTTTAAGAGTAAATTCAAAAAACTTATATTCACAAAACTCACCTCACCAACCAAACCGAGATCTTTTTCTGTAATTCGTTGTGCTTTTAGCAATCCGTTATCCATACCGCAAAGTCCAATAGCGTTGCCGCCATTAGTATTGATAAGATTAACAATCTCTTTATTCAACTTTCCAGCCAACACCATTAACACTACATCAACCATTTTCTTGTCAGTGTAACGCTGTCCGTCAACAAAACGATTTTGTATGTTAAGTGTCGAAGCAAGATCGGTAATATCTTTTCCACCGCCGTGCACAATGATGATGTTAATGCCAATCTTTCGGAGAATCGTTACATCCTGAGCAAAAGATACTTTGAGGCGTTCGTCTCTCATTGCCGCGCCGCCATATTTGATGACAAATGTTTTGCTTTCATACGTTTGAATGTACGGCAGCGCTTCAATAAGAACATCTTCTTTGGTTTGAGTATTTGTCATGTTAGTTTTCTGTAATCAGTATTCGGTTGCCAGAATTAATTGTAACCCGGTTTTATTTATGAACGATAACTTGCATTGATATGAATATATTCTTTTGTCAAATCGCATGTCCAGAAGCGCGCTTCTGCAGACCCTTGATTAAGATTAATCTGCACACTGATATTATCCTGTGATAGTACAGCTTTCGCTTTCTCTTCATCAAGAACAATTTCATAGTTCGGTTTCAATACTGGCAAATCGTTAAAGCCAATTGATACTTTTGCCGGATCGAAATCAATGCCGGAATAACCAACAGCGCAAAGAATACGTCCCCAATTTGCATCCGCACCGTGAAGAGCGGTCTTAACTAAATTAGAATTTGCCACAGATCGTGCGGCTTGTGTGGCTTCATCTTCCGTTTGCGCTCCGCTCACAACAATTTCTACGAACTTTGTTGCACCTTCACCGTCGCGTGCAATCATCTTAGCAAGTTTAATAAGGATGTATTCGAGTGCTGCAAGAAACTGCTGATAAACAGAAGTGTTTTCCCGAATCTCTTCGTTTTTCGCTAATCCATTTGCAAGCACGAGCAGCATATCATTCGTGCTCATATCTCCATCAACGGTAATGCGATTGAAAGAATGATTGTTTGCGATACGTAATGCCGACTGTAACGCCGATGGCGCGATGACTGCATCGGTAGTAACAAATGCAAGCATTGTTGCCATGTTAGGCGCAATCATTCCGGAACCTTTAGCCATTCCGCCAATCGTAATAACAGAAGAACCGATGGAAAGCCGCAAGGCACATTCTTTAGAAAATATATCCGTTGTCATAATCGCTTCGGCGGCATCTTTATTGCCATCCGCAGAAAGGTTTATTGATAGATCACTGATGCCTTTCAAAACATTTTCCATTGGAAGATACTGACCGATGACACCGGTAGAAGAGACCAGCACTTCCTCGCGAGGCAGACGAAGAGCGCTGGCAGTTTTATCAACCATTGTCCATGCGTCTTTCATTCCTTGTTCACCTGTGCATGCGTTGGCATTGCCGCTGTTAATGACGACAGCTGAACATATCTTCGAATTCTTGAGTTGAATTTTATCAACCAGCAAAGGCGCTGCAACAACTTTGTTCAGCGTGAATACCCCGGCAACAATTGCCGGTTTTGCTGACCGCACAATTGCAATATCCTTTTTTGCTTTTCGAATACCGCAGTAAATTCCGCCGGCAGTGAATCCTTTTGCCGCAGTTACACCGCCGGCGCATTCCTGAGATGCATCAATTTCCATTATTGTAATCCTTCTATTTCGTTCATTCCAAACATGATATTCATATTTTGCACTGCTTGTCCTGCAGCCCCTTTGATTAAATTGTCGATCGCAGAAAAAACAACGAGCTGTTCGTTTTCTTGATTGATGCGGAAACCAATGTCGATAAAATTTGTGTACGTAACGTTTTTAATTTCTGGGATTGCTGTTGCCGAGTATCGAACAAACGGCGCCGCTGCATAGTACTTGTCATAGATTGCAAGAATTTCTTGCTCAGTTACCGACTTTTTCAGTATCGCATACGTGGAAGTATATATGCCGCGTGTGATTGGAAGAAGATGCGGCACGAACGAAAACTTCACTTGCTTACCGGAAAGCGACTCTAATGTCGTTTTAATTTCCGGAATGTGTTGATGAGCGCCAACTTTATAAGCACGAACTGATTCATTCACTTCAGCAAAGGACATATCAGTGGAAGCACTTCGCCCAGCACCGGAAACACCGGAGAGCGAACTGACTGCGATGCCATTCGATTCTATGATGCAATCTTTCAGCAGGGGAGCGAGCGGAAGGATGACACTTGTCGGATAACAACCAGGATTTGCGACAAGAGACGCTGATTTAATCTGCGGTGAATTCCATTCCGGTAAACCGTACACAGATTGTCGTAATATTGCAGTCGCCGAGTGAGCTCGTTTGTAATATCGTTCGTATAGCGAAGTATCTTGTAGACGGAAATCACCGCCAAGGTCAATCACCCGTTTTCCTGCCGAAAGTATAGCTGGAACAATATTCATTGCCTCTCCCGAGGGGAGCGCAACGAAAATAAGGTCGCTTTTTAATATTTTATCGACAGAATATGGCTCAAGCACTATGTCTAAAGTTTTATTGAACAACGGTGCAACATCAGAAAGATGTTTGCCAGCGGAAGAATTTGCAAAGAGTCTATCTATTTTTACGCCAGGGTGATGAACAAGGATCTTTAAGAGTTCAATGCCAGAATAACCCGACGCACCGATGACGGAAACGGAAATCATATTATATACGTATCCCTTTTAATTTTTATAACTGCATTAATATACTACAATATGGATAATTATGCAAATGAAAATTAATCATATTTTAAAAACATTTCTTAATATTTTAGAAATTGTGAGTCATTTTATATTCGTAAAGAGGAAAAATAAAACGGAAAGCAGGCAACAGGCAACAGGAAACAATGATTTGCTATTAACGGCTTTCATTAATGCTTAAAACAATATTTCAACTTACTTTTGCTATCCCGATATCTAAAAATTCATTGTTAAACTAACACCGGTTCCACGCGGTGTAATATTTGGCAAGATATGCACCTTAGCCTTTCCATCTCCGGAATCTATTATTGGCATTCCTTCGGGATGTGCGGCAAGCATTCCAAAATAATATCCGATGAAAAGTCCAAGCGGATAATCACTCACCCAATGGATGCCATTGCTTAACATGCCAAGCCCAACAAGACGTAGTGAATGCATATCCAACTGGACGAATCCATTTTTCATCTGGATAATTTTCTGCAACCACAATAACAGTCGCGATGGATGTACAAAGATGTCCGGATGGAAATGCGTCGAATTGAGGAACTCTGCGATGATAATCAATTTGATTGGGCAAGATTTTCCAAATTCCTGTTGGTGAAGTGCGTACAAACGGACTTTCTCGGCCTGTAACATGTTTGAGTAATTGTACCACAGCACCAGATGCAAGCACAGCTTGCACAATTTCACTCCCTGTTCTCAATGCTTTTTGATCTGTGAATACAAGCCCATATGCTCCTAGCGTTCCTGCAAGAGCAAACTGTGTTGTTCCTTCTCCCATGTTGGCACAAAAATCACTCAGATTTTTTGCAGATCGATGAACCGTAATAAAATTTAGCTGCCGGTGTATACGTAATATCATCCGTAAAATAAGTTCCCACAGTTAATCCACCAACAATAAGCCATTCATCAACTCGTTCTTTACAAAAGGAAATATCGTACCAACGCTCCCAATCACGCGGAATGTTTTCAATCATTGTGTACCATTGAACATTTTCCGGTTCTTCTTTGTCTAAAATGGAAATTGAATCCGCCGAAGATGATTTTTGTAAGTCTTGTGCTTGACTCTTGTAGATAGTACCGATTAATAAAATTATGAATAAAAACCATAGGAGAAATAAATGTCTCATATTATCCTTTTAAAACTTTACGCTGAGAAGAAAACCGTATTGGTGTCCATCTGCCTGGGGCAGAATTGTGACATCGGAGGAGCCATAATTTAATTTTTCAACCAATTTTGTTTCATAATGTCCAATAATTGCGCCCAACAAAACAATCGCTCATCCAATGCGTGCTTTCTGTGACCGGCTAACGGCAGTAGCTGTCGCGAGTGAATAGCACATGTAAGATACCCAAGGTTCAGTATAGAAATCGGAAATCGTTGTAGCAGCAGCAAATACTGTCGTTGTATGCCCAGAAGGAAAAGAATCAAAAGAAGAAATTCCTTTGCCGTTCCCCTTTGATTTGCTGAAATATGCAAACGGTCCATACCAAAATCCGCCGTGTCGAGTTGCGGCGCTTGGACGTTCACGTCCGCAGAGATATTTGAAGAATTGCACAGTAACACCGGTAAAAATGAAAGATTCAATACCAATTTTGCCAACTTCGAATGCTTTCTTATCCGTGAAAATCAATCCATATCCGGCAAACCCTCCGAATAATCCTACAGAGAACAAACCATTTCCAAGATTGGTAATAACCGGGCTAACATCTTTCACAATTTTGTGGTTCATCTTCCAACCATATAAGTCATTATAGATTTGTTGATCATAATGAAATAGTAGAGCAGTTAATAGCTATAGCACCGGTGACACCAAGAACAATTGTAGCTGACGATGTTGTTGTCGCTGCACTATCGGAAATAGTTGATGTTAAAGGTTGTGAGAAACAAAAGCAGAACAAAGATAAGATTAAAAATAATAACTTTGATTATTGTGGTAATCAAGCAGATAAACTTTCATTTTTTCGACCCAATTGAGAAATATGAATGTTAAACCTGATGGTAAAGTTATTTCCTCACATGAATGAAAGAATCTCAAGTTACTCTTTTTCATGAGAAAAATATTTTTACACAAAGGGAAAAGAGTGGGCCATCTATCTCTTTATTGCCTAATATAATTTACGGTAATTTTATGAGATGTAATACTAAAATTCGATTTCGATTCCACCAACCGGGAAAAAAGAAAATTGGTATACAGTTTCACGTGTACCGTCACTACGGTATTCATAATAAAACACATTTTTTGTGTTCATCACATTCATAAGTGCAATATAAACATTGATATTCCAATTTTGCATATAGAACCTGCTGATCCATTGGATATCAAGACGGCTATAATCCGGATAACGAACAGAGTTGATTTGATCGGATGCTTTCCATGTTCCACGCGACCATTGAACCCCGCCTTCCCATACCTGTTCGCTTGTTGTCCATTCAATAGGTGTATATACCCCGCCAGTTTGATAACGATACTTGCAACTAATCTCCATTTCATCTGAAAATGGTAGAATATACAATGGGTATTTGATAAAGAACGACTGCTTATTAAGCCATGAACGGGCACCCTTTACAATCTTGCCGCCGACCAAATTAACAATCACTGGATAATCATACTGCGATGGGTATGTTTTTCCCACCATACCAATGCGCGGATCATCATCAGTTGTTTTGGAAAGTGAAACACTAATTGTCCCATAATAGTTAGTCACCTGTTTTTTTTGTAAAGAAATTCTAATCCATAGGAATATCTTGTGCCCGACTGCAAGATTTTATCAGACCAGTTTGTATCGATTAAAGAATGAATATATTCCTCACTCACTGCGATGTTACTGAAAACTTCTTATAATATGTTTCCACACTGAATTTTATACCTTCATCTAGAATATGCTGTAAACCAAGGACAATATGTTGAGATCTTTCATTCTCTAAATATTTATTGATTCCTAGATTTTTCCGGTCAGCATAATCCGGTAATGGCTGTGTCTGCCAATAATCTCCAGCCGATAATGAAAGTGTAGTTGTTACTGGAATTAATTCGTATGCAATACTTCCACGCGGACTGAATTGCCCTTGCCTGGAATATGAAAAGTAGTCATATCTTAAACCGAAAGTTAGATTAAAACTCGGTGTAATACGATATTTATCGCTTATGTATGCAAACATTTTATTTGCATCGCCGAAACTTAAAGAGTTAGTAATATCACCGTATGGGGAATTTGTATACACATAAGATGTATCATAAGGATTTTGAATGTTGCGTTTATAACGTGTCTGACTTCCTAAAAATGTCGATGTACCAATCCAATGGTTTGTTGTCTGAATTTGAGTGCCAACCATAAGATCATGCTTGGGGTGAATTTGATAAAACAGCTCATATTTTATCGCATAAAAGGCTTCATCATCATGCGAATTATATACATCCTGTGAATTTATTATTTTTGCCGCTTCAACGTTTCCTTTATCATTGTAGACGAGATGATAATAATTATCCAGCGCATCCACATTATATTGGTTTCCAACGGTGTAGAGAGAAAGAGTAGAATATCCCTCTTTTCCCCATAGACTTTTTAAATTGATGCCAAGAGCATATTGTTTATCATGGACATTATCATTCTCTAAACTCGCTTGAATATATCCGAATTTTCGCGGCTCGCATCCTGCTGATTAGGATCTCCTTTAATATAGATACGGCTATCTCCATAAAGACCATTCAGCGAAAGTTTTTGTGTCGGCGAAAGATCGTATACAACCTTTGTTTGTGCATCCCAATATTTCGGAATTGCTGTCAAGAGAGAGAGCAGACATTCCCACTAATTTGTCAATAACTTCCAAGAAGCTTTGGCGTGCGGAAAAAATCCATGATCCCCTTCCATCTGCCAATGACCCCTCCATCAATGTCCCGAAACCTGCCATATTAAACCCAGTATTTGATGCAAATCCCTTATTCCGATCTCCCTCACGAATTGTTATATCCATTACTGAAGACATTTTATCGCTGTACTGCACAGGAAATCCGCCGGCAGAAAATTGAACATCTTCCACAAAATCAATGTTGATCATATTAATCGGACCAGCAGAATTAAATTCATTTGGATAATGATTAATAGAAGGAATTTCCATGCCTTCCATAACTGTCAGGTTTTCGTACGGTGCACCGCCGCGTACAATAAGTTCATTGACATTATCATTAGAGCTGGCAATACCGGGCAGATTCTGCACAACCCGCTGTACATCCATGTATAGATCCGGGCTGACGTTTTACTTCTGCGCGGTCGTAATTATTTACGCTTAATGGAGCTAATTGATTATTTCTAGTAAAATAATTTGCCTGTATTGTCATACCGGAAACTTCAACCGTTTGTTCATTCAATTTGATTGTTACTTTGGTACTGCGTCCGGTCGATACGACAATATTTGTTACAATAATGCTTTCATAACCGACGATCGTTGCTTTCAAACTAAACGAGCCAACAGAAATTCCTTTAATACAGAAATTACCAGATGAATCTGATGTAGCGCCGAAAGTCGGTTGTTCTACAACCTGTACATTAACGGCAGGTAAGGGTTCCTGAGTTTTTCCGTCTACAACATGCCCGACAATGTCGCCTTTGAATGATTGTGCGGAGAGTTGGAATGCAGCAAGGCATACAAAAACAATAAATGCAACAGGTTTCATATTTCTTTAATCGATTATTGGATAAAGTGAGAAACCTAAATTTAATTAAAAAAGCAACGAATTCGTTCGTCAGAATGGAATTCAGATGCCTCTGGTATTGTCACTTAAAACGAACGTTGTGTCAAAAAAGTTACAATTATGTAGAAAGTTCGATAGTGAAATGATAAAGACATTTGCACTTTCGTTGTTTTAATCTTACTAATTTAACATACACAGTAAAATGAAAATAACTTTAACGATTTCGGTAAATAATGGAAGTAAGCCGGTGAATGGAAGATATAGGAAAAAAGGATTTTACATATAGCTAATGTAAAACATTGCAATCCAATATTATTCCACTGATCAAAAAAAACATCTATTACAATTCAATTCTGAATAAAATCTTTATATCGTAAAAGCAATAATCATTACATTCTAATTAAAAAGACTGATGGTTCTGTGTTCCTGTCCGACTACTCATAGTTCAATATCATAAGGCACAATTAGATCTCTACCACGTTTTAGTATGTCTTTTGGAAAAGGACAGGATTTTCTTTTTTGAGTATTAAAATGAACAGCCGTCAACACCATAATTGCAGCGACTTCGCCTGTTATATCATTACGCATTTCATGAACAAAACGTACAGCTTTCTCTTTAATTTCAAGAACTCCTGAGCGCACAGTAACCGTGCTTCCTGCGGTTATTTCAGATTTATATGTTATGTTCTGCTGAAGCGCGGCAATACCCATGTGTTTTTTCATAAAATATGAATTATTCAAACCCAGCATTGAGGCAAATTGCCAGGATGCATCATCAAACTTACTTGCGTACCAAACAACATTCATATGACCCATAATATCGCAATGCCATGGATGAACA
Source organism: Ignavibacteriota bacterium (assembly GCA_963727825.1). Classification (GTDB taxonomy): domain Bacteria; phylum Bacteroidota; class Ignavibacteria; order UBA10030; family UBA10030; genus Fen-1298. The sequence goes on from CAVSHO010000009.1 coordinate 903,794, forward strand.
ACACCGCGATATGTAATTTGCATTTCAGCCATGAAATTAACTCCGGAATAAATTGACTGGACAAATTAAAACAAGAACAATTCTATGCTTTAATCATTACAAGGATCATTTTGAATTTTGTAATTGCCCTTACTGAATGCGGCTGATTTGCTGGAAGCAACAACATTTGTCCTGCGTGCAACCGATGTGAAATTATTGAAATAGATATTTCGGCTTCGCCTTCTATCATAAGAACAAGTGCATCAAAAGGCACTGTATGTTCGCTCAAACCTTGGTTTTTATCAAAAGCAAATGCGGTTACATTGCCGCCAGACTGTTTCAACAATGTGCGGCTGACTACAGTACCGGTTTGATATTGAACAAGCTCAGCTTGCTGAAGAACGCCGCTGATTGTTGATAAATCATCTATGTTTGTTGACATTTTCGTTACACCAAACATTTGTGATATAATATTAAGTTATTCGACAAAAGATTGCTTATTCATAACTTTCCTCACCTCGTATTTGCACGCGTCTTATTTTACCGCTGATAGTTTTTGGAAGCTCCGTGACAAATTCCACAATCCTTGGGTACTTATATGGTGCGGTAACTTTCTTTACATGATTTTGCAACTCGCGTGCCAATTTATCGCTTGGCTGATAGTTCTTTGAAAGAACAACAGTTGCCTTCACGATTTGACCGCGTTCATCATCTGGAACAGCAGTAATGGCACATTCCAATACTGCCGGGTGTTCCAATAATGCGCTCTCCACTTCAAACGGACCAATTCGGTAACCGGAACTTTTTATAATGTCATCAGCCCTGCCAACAAACCAGTAATAACCATCTTCATCACGCCATGCCGTATCGCCTGTGTAATAGATGTTATTCTGCCATACACTTTTTGTAAGCCCTTCGTCCCGGAAATAACCATCGAACATCCCTACTGGCTTTCTCTTCTTAGTATAAATTACAATCTGGCCAATTTCACCTACCTCGCATACCTTACCGTCTGGATCAATAAGATCGATATCGTAACCAGGCGATGGTTTTCCCATAGAACCTGGTTTTGGTTCCATCCACGGATAAGTTGCTACGGCAACCGTGCATTCTGTTTGTCCATAACCCTCCATTAATCGAATGCCGGTGGTTTCAAGGAATTGTTTGTACACCTCAGGGTTCAATGGCTCGCCTGCAACGACACAATATTTCAATTGGCTCAAATCATACTGTGTCAAATCCTCTTTTATTAAAAATCTGTAAATGGTTGGCGGTGCACAAAATGAGGTTACGTGGTACTTCTCAATAACTTTCATTAAATGTTTCGGAACAAATTTGTCGTAGTCGTACGTCATCACAGCGCATCCCGACAACCACTGACCATATATTTTTCCCCAAGCTGATTTTGCCCATCCGGTATCCGCAACTGTAAAGTGAAGACCATTGTCTTGCACATTTTGCCAGTATTTTGCCGTAGGAATATGTCCAAGGGGATACGCAAAGTTATGATTTACCATCTTGGGCATTCCAGTTGTGCCGGATGTAAAATAGAGAAGCATTGTATCATTTATTGTTACTTTTTCCCCAAGTGATTTTTGATTGAATACCTCCGGACTTTTTTCCATTTCTTCGGTCAAGTTCAACCACCCTTCACGCGATGCACCAATCAAAGCTTTATACTTTAAAGTTGGTGATTTTGCAATTGATTCTTCCACATGCTGAACAACATCCGGTTCCGATACACTAACAATCATTTTTATATCTGCGGCATTATTTCTATATATAATATCTTTTGTACTTAGGAGGTGAGTTGCAGGAATGGTAATCGCTCCGATTTTATTTAAGGCGAGTGTACAAAACCAATATTCATAACGACGTTTCAAAATAAGCATCACAGGATCGCCTTTACAGATGCCTATTGATTGAAAGAAATTTGCAGCTTTGTCACTGAAACGTTTCATTTGTCCAAATGTAAAGGTTTCTTCTCCTCCTTTGTCGTCACACCACACCATTGCAATTTTATCGGGAGTTTTAAGGGCGATTTCATCAACTACGTCGAATGCAAAGTTGAAATGTTCTGGTATTCGAATCTCAAATTTATCGATGAATTCTTGATATGAATTGAAGTCTGTTTGTGAAAGATATTTATCAAGCATTATTATTCTCTTCTTATTTTAATGTTTATAAAACGATTGCCAGCATTTTGACCGGAGCTTGGTTCATTGCTTTCATCGCATGCTTGTATGCTGAGTCAAAATAGATGGAATCGCCCACATTCAAAACAACTTCATGTGTATCAATGATAATCTTCATTGTTCCTTCGAGGACGTAATTGAATTCCTGCCCCGGATGAGAATTAAACTCCACTGGAGTAAATTCTGTATCTGGATCAATTTTAACGATAAACGGTTCTGCTTTTTTATTGATAAAATTAAATGCAAGATTTTCGTACTTATATTGTTTTCTTCTTTCCACACTCAATCCCTTGTCTTTACGAACTACGCAATAGACATGAAGTCTTGGATTCTCTCCGGTAAGGATTGCCGTAAGTTCAATGCCGAATTTATGTGCCACCTCATAAAGGAATCCAACGGGAATATCAACCGCCCCGCTCTCATATTGGATGATTAAATCTGATGAAATTCCAAGGTCTTGTGCCAGTGAAGTTACGGAAAGTCCGGAAATTTCTCTCAGTTCCTTTATCCGCTCAGCGATGAATTGTATTTTTTCTTTCATAGTAACAATTTCTTTCTAAGTCGTTTTCTTAACAATCAGTGCCGGTAGATTGAGTTATTACTTAGCACATTATAGGATAATGTTCTTGACATGTCTACTTTTCGGAAATTTAATTGTTAATATGAGTAAAATCAATTTGTATTAGATTTTTATTGAAGAATTCTTCAGCTCAATCCAATATTTTTTGTAAGATATGCACATCTAAAAGTCTCCCAAATTTCCGCCCAACTTCTTTTAATATTCCAACTTGAACGAAACCAAAATTAGCATGCAAATGCAAACTGACATCGCTTTCACCGGCTATACGTGCGATGATAGTATGGTATTTTAATTGTATAGCTTCTTTGATCATTGTTTGCAAGAGCGCTGTGCCTATTCCCTTGCCGTGGTATTCGGATTTAACATAGAACGATGTTTCTCCTGTATCGTTATATGCATTACGATCGGACCATTTGCTCAGCGATATCCACCCAACAACTTTTCTGTTGAGTACTGCAATCCAAACCGGATGTCTGCTATCATGCAATTGAAACCACTGTGCCTGCTCACTTGTGCTCTTCGGTTCAGTGTCGAAAGTTGCAGTTGTTGTAAGAATTGCTTCATTATAAATTTCGGTGATGGTATCTATATCCGACAACGCTGCTTTCCGCGTCACGAGGGATTTCTTCATTTTATAGTATTCCTTTGCCGATAGGGTGGCCTTTACGATGAATTTTGTTTTTGCAATGGTATAACCAACTCTGTCGTTTGGATATATTTCCACTAAATGTAATTTCAGTTGTTGATACTCATTTGCAAGATATGGGTGTTCAATCAGATAATCTCGAAATAACAATCTATCCCAGTGTTCAAATTCACCCTCTACCATATGAATGTGATGCGTACGATTTCCGTGCGTGTCTCGTTTAATGAACCAAGCATAAAATGGCAGGCCATCATCACCGTACGTTGGTCGCCATAAATAATCATACCCTTGCGATATTAATATTGGGACTATTACATTCTTTGTTTCTTCGAGAGAAGTCACTTCAACCAAGATGTCAATAATTGGTTTCGCCGATAAACGGGGAATTGCTGTGCTTCCGAAATGCTCGATTCTTTTAATAATTTTATGCGGTAGACAGGCAAAAAGATGCTTCTTTTCCTCTTCAAACATCTTTGGCCAGTCTGGGTTATACGGAACAATAAAAACTTCTTCCTGTGCCGCCTGTTTAACGCGCTTTTCAAGAGAATCTTTGTCGTTTGCTATCTCGGCCATAATTTATTTCAATTGCTTTGCTTATGTTTTCTGCTGTTTCTTCTTCGCTGCAGGAAATAGAACATTATTTAATATCAACCGGTAACCAGGTGAGTTTTTGTGCAGATTCAAATCGGTTGGAGGATTGCCGACGGCATGTTGATAATCTTCAGGATCGTGCCCGCCGTACCAAGTAAATGTGCCGCGTCCGAAGTTGCCGTGGATATATTTCACTTCTTCTGTTCCTTCACGTTCTGCAAGAATTGTTATTGTCTTTTTAATTAAGCTTTTCTTGAATGCCGTTGTCTGCCCCATAAATCCTTTGATGATGTTGACATGGTCTTGTGTCAGCATCGTCGGCACGGGATCATACTTCGCAGAGAATTCAAAAAGCGTAAAATAGTCCGTATTCGGATCGCGAATGGGAGGTGGATCGCTTGGTGGAATGTCAATATCTGAATATTCGTAGCGTAGCGGATTCATCTCGAGTTTGAAATTCTCGAAAGCCAATGTCTTGCTGAAGTCAAGCTTTGCCTGAGCGTTGCGATCGGCCGGGTCGCCATCGAACATTACATCACAAATGTCAACATTTTCTGCTGCTAAAGCAATATCGTAACTGTCTGTTGCAGAACACATCGCAAACATAAACCCGCCGTTGCCGATAAATTCCTTAATAGAACGAGCAACAGCTTTTTTCTCTTCAGACACTTTTTTATAGCCAAGTCGCTTGGCTTCGCGTTCATACAACATTTGCTGTTCAATATACCATGATGCATTACGGAAGCTTGCATAGAACTTTCCATACTGCCCTGTGAAATCTTCATGGTGCAAGTGAAGCCAGTCGTACTCCGCAAGCTTTCCTGAAAGAACTTCTTCATCCCATACTTTAGTATAATGAATTTCTGCATACTCGAGCGCCAATGTTACAGCATCGTCCCATGGTTTGAAGCCCGGTGGTACATAAACAGCAATCTTTGGTGCTTTTTCCAATCGCACTACATCTTCGTTGTTATCCTCGCGTTGGACTTCGGCATACAATGAAACTGCTTCGGTTGCGGTGAGCGGTTCAAAAAAAACACCGCGAATACGACACTCATCTGCTAATATATCACTATAGTCGCATAGGAATGATCCGCCCCGGTAGTTGAGAAGCCAATCGACCTCGCCATTTTTTTCTAACAACCAAAAAGCAATACCGTAAGATTTTAAATGATCGGTTTGTTTCAGGTCCATTGGAATGAGAAGTTTGGATTGGGAATAACTTATGGATGAACAAAGAACCAGTGCTAGAAGGCAACCAAGTCTGCCAATGATATATCGGTAGATATGCAGCCTTGATGAGTATAATTTTGTTCGAGTAGTTTTTCTTTCCATCTTATACTTTCGACTTCGTAAACGCGAGAGAAGTTCCCTTCGTCATAACTATCGAAATATACTTAATTAATTCTAAATCATTGTTAATAGAAGAGGCAGGTAATCAGTTTTAATAAAGATAGGTCTTGCTGCTATTTAATTGTCTCGTATGCCATCGCATTCAAAAGCATAATGCGATTCTTCATCGGAGGGTGTGTAGCGAATAAATCAGCCCACCAACCTTCCTTCGAATTGATTTCTTTTCCTAATGGATCAACGATGCATAAATGAGCAATGCCTTTTTGAAAAGAAGTCGTAGGTTCTGTGGCATTTTCTATTTTTGTCAATGCGCTGGCAAGTGCTTTGGGATTGCGCGTAAGTTCTGCTCCTCCTGCATCGGCAAGATATTCTCGCTGACGTGATACGGCCATCGCCACAATGCGGGCAATCAATGGAGCCAAAAGTAACGTAATAAGCCAACCAATGAACAAGACACCGCGAATCATCCATCCGGCGCCGGGAGCGCGGCTTCCAACAAATCCACCGAAAAAAGCACTCTTCTTCATCCACTCAGAAAGTAAAAGCACGGCGCCAAATAGAACTGTAATAATTGTCATCAATTGGGTATCAGAATTTCGAATGTGGCTCGTCTCGTGCGCAATAACACCCTGCAATTCTTCGCGGTCGAGCATTGCAAGCAATCCAGTTGTGACAACAATAGAACTTTGCCGTACATCAGTGCCAACAGTAAAGGCATTTGGATCGGAATCATTCACTATATATACTTTTGGAGCTGGAATTCCTGCTGCAAGACTCATTTCTTTAACCACATTCAATAATTCTGGAAGATCCGCAACAGTTTCATCCGGTTGCTCGGCATGCACAGACCAAAGTATAGAGTTCTTTCCCCAACGAAGACTCGTTAGAATAGAAACAATGCCAATGATGACTGCTAAAGTTGTTCCAATAGGAAGAAATTGCAAGAGAGTGAGGTTGCTACATTGTGAAAAGAATTGCAGAAAGGGACGGGGATTGAAAAAGAACGCTAAGAGAAAAATAAGGAAAATAAATGCCATAATTGTTGTTTTTAATAACCACTTATTTAACGGATCATTTCCTTCGTCATCATCATCAGCAAACTGTTTCGGTTTTTTCCACAATCCCTCTGCCGCCCGCTGTTTGAAATTCCAGATACCTGAACCAACCATAAGTATTACAAATGGAAGGATGATGATTCGCGCTACAGGACTGACATTAAAAAAAATATCAAATCCCGCACCGATAACCGCAATAAGAAGAACGAATGCCACAATGAGCAGCCATGTCATCCGGTGGTTGTGAGCCTGCTGTTCGTAGATATTGTGTGCGTGAGTTAAGATTGGCTCAGGCATTGTTTTACTTTGAGTACTGATATGCCATCGACTTCAACAGCATAATACGCTTTTGTATTGGAGGATGTGTTGCGAACAATTCAGCCCAAAATCCTTCTTTTTCATTTATTTTTTTACCAAGCGGGTCTACTACACATAGGTGTGCAATGCCGCGCTTAATGGTAACCGTTGGTGCCGAAGCGTTCTCTAGTTTCTGAAGAGCTTTCGCAAGAGCCAGCGGATTTCGCGTGAGCTCGGCAGCAGAAGCATCGGCAAGATATTCACGTTTACGTGAAATCATCATCGCCATGATTTTTGTAAGTACAGGGGCAAGGAGTGCCGTAATAAGCCAGAGAAGAAGAAACACTATTATTAATGGATTTTTTCCTTTGGAACGTATGCCGCGTCCAGAAATAAACCCAAACCGAATACCTCGAAGAGAAAGATCCGCCAATAAAACAATTGCACCGACACATGCAGCTACGAGTGTCATCAAACGAATGTCGTAATATCGAATATGACTCATTTCATGCGCTATTACACCCTGCAATTCGTCACGCTCAAGGGTGGTGAGAAGTCCACGAGTAACGGCAACATAGCTGTGCCCTGGATCCCTGCCCGTCGCAAAAGCATTTGGATCATCATCGGGAACAATGTATACCTTTGGCGCCGGTAATCCGGAAGCAATAGACATTTCTTGAACAACATTAAGTAGCTGGCGTTGATCAGGGTTGTTTGGGTCTGCCGGAACTGCTTGAGCTGATAAAAGTACCGCCGAAGCGCCCCCTTGAAGACTCCATAATGCAAATATGATACTGATAACCAGAGCAAGGATCGTAACAATCGGAATTTCAGCTTGTGTGTTGAACATTCCTAAATAATAGTAATCAATTCCCAGCCCGATAACTGTAAAAAGCACTATAATACATCCTACAATACACCATGTCATCCGGCGATTGTGAGCTTGCTGCTCGTAGATGTTGCGTGCTTGTATTAGGATTGATTCGGACATTGGTTACCTTGATAACCTTCGCAAGGGCTCTTAGATTGCACAGGAAAACCTTGCGAAGGTATCTCCAGAGATTATTTTTTTAGCGAGAGATCTACAGTTGGAGTTTCTCGCTCTCCGGAATCTTTAATCTCGAATAGAGGGAACATTTTAAATCCAAAGGATGATGCAAACAAATTTGTAGGAAAAACCTCTAACTTTGTATTATATGTTGTTGTGATGTCGTTGTAGAACTGACGCGCAAATGTGATTTGGTTTTCGGTGGTTGTCAATTCTTCCATCAACGGCTGAACGCTTTCGTTTGCTTTTAAAGTCGGATAATTTTCAACAACGGCAAAAAGTTTGGAGAGCGCTGATGATAGTACATCTTCTTTCGCCATACTATCGGTAATATTTTTTGCGCCAACAGCAGCTGCACGAGCTTGGATAACACCCTCAAGCGTTCCTTTCTCAAATTCCATCTGTCCCTTAACCGCATTGACAAGATTAGGAATTAGATCATGCCGGCGCTTGAGCTGTACATCTATTTGTTTCCAGGCATTGCGCACTTGATTTCGGATTTGGACAAGAGAATTGTACCCACCAATTGCTGCAATGACAAGAATAACTATGAGAACAAGCAAAATAATGAAGATCATTGATCCCTCCTGTAGTAGTAATAAGTTATCAATCGAATTATAACATTATTTTATGATAAATGAATAAATTCTGTAGATGTGTTGAGAGTTATTTCTTCTTAAATAGAAATATATATTCATGTTTAAAAATGTAAAAGCCACCTACCAATGCACGATATCGCCAAAGTTCTTTTTGATTTTTTTTCCCTTTTGTCTCATCAAAATTCTTAATGATAATAGATTTCAAGGAATATCCCCGTTTTAAAACTTCTTGCATCGTGTAAAAACCAAGGGGTATCCAATTACCGCCGGAATATTTATCACCAATAACTACTGCGAGGTAGCGACCTTTGTTCAAAACAGGATATGTAGCATCGACGACTTTGTCGAAAAGACCTAAAAATTCATTCATCGATTTTGCATTTGACAGGTCTCTCTTGTTTTTGCTAAATTTGATAATATCCCAGTAGGGTGGATGCATAATTAAAAATTGCACACTATTAATTTTTCGTTGATGTAACTCGCGCTCAAAATCTATACTTGAACTGTCGCCGACAATAACTTCTGTACGAGTTGAGTAATGACCAACTTCCTGCCTAATAGCTTTCGTAGCTGAGTTTGCAACTTTTCGTAGAAGTTCTACTCCGATACCGTTCCGGCCCAATCTCTTGCTTTCGATTAAAGTAGTACCACTTCCAAGAAATGCATCCATCACCCATTCACCTCTTTTTGTATAGCGCCGCAACAACTGATTTGGAATTTGCGGAATAAAGTTGCCCCAATAACCTCCGCTATGAACGCCAGAGGTATCGCGTTTTTCTAAAACCCATAGACTGTCTGTAAGAATATCATCATATTCTTTCCATCTATGTAAATTCAGATCGTTGATCTTACCGGTCTTTGTTTCAGAAAGTGCACGGATTAATCTTTGGATGTAATATTTTGTTCTTTCAATTGTTCGAGTATCAATAATTTGGTCAAGCTCACCGAATAAATATTCCGACCTAACTTTCATAATTTTTCGACCAAACAGTATGTTATAAGCACCATCTTTACTCTTAGACCACTTTTCGACATCTATTTTAATGTTACGGACCGCAGCACGAATATGAACAAGATTTCTTTGCTCAAGCAATTTTGATAAAGTATTTATTATTTTTGTTTTGTTTGATATCATTTTGTCAACATTTTTTACCATAAGTCATCTCAAAAATGATTCTAAGGCACACCGAGCCTGTCAAAGAGTGACGTAATATGCCACATATCAAACTTCGACCTGCCTGCGTGCCTTCGGCGTGCAGGCAAGATCAGCCTGACAGTAAATGGTATTTTTGAGATAGCTCCTATTAATCTATCGATTGCTTATAAGATACTGCACCTCTTTTCCGTTTGCAAGAGCACGCACGCTGAAATAGATTTTGCATGGGTACCCCCTGCCGCTCAAGAACATATCCTTAATGTTATATTGTCAGCCTTGCATTCGGTTTGATTACAATAGGTTTAATGATTGGTGTTGTTCTCGGTTCAATTGCCGGTTTGCGGCTACAATCACGTACTCACAGGAATTTTGATATTCTTTTGCGGAGCGGCTATCCAATTCCTAACTTTGCAAAGCACTTTTTAGAATATAATGAACGACATTAAGGTAGTAATTTATCTTGGTGTAATCTTATTTCTCATCAGAGTAAGATAATACAAACTATCTCTGCACTGCCTGGTAGTATTCTTCTCCATTGAATATAAATGACTTAATATTTTTTTCTCGATCTAATTTCTGTAACGATGCAATAATATTTTCCTGCCTTATATCCAACGATTCTGTCATTTGAGCGACAGTCATTGCACGGCGCTTGAGCAAAGCGAGAATCGTCTGCCCATCAATATTGTGCTCTTGGGTCTTTTGTGTTTCTTTGAAGATGCCGATTATTTCACTGCGCCAACCCAATATCTTTTGAATCTCCTTCAAGCGGCCTTCTTCCACCGGCTGTGCGATTGCATATGCTGGCGGACGGATAACGGTATTGAGATGTATTCTTTCAGGCTGAATCTCATCGAGCACCTGTTTCATTTTAAAAATCTCTTCGTCATGGTCGTTCATACCTTTAACAAAAAGAATTTCGATCCACATCCTGCCTTTGTATTCTTGCCGGAACATTTTGATGCCGTTAATAATAGTGTCTATGCGGAGTTTCGGATTAGGCCGATCGACTTTTTCAAATACATCTACCGAAACTGCATCCAGAGATGGTGAGACAATATCTGCATCCATCAAATCGCGCCTCACTTCAGGCAAGTTTAATAATGTTCCGTTAGTTAGCACAGCAACTGGAATTTTCGTCATTTGTTTGATGCCGCGAATTATGTCACCGATTTTTGAATTCAATGTCGGTTCGCCGGAACCAGAAATTGTTATATGGTCGAGATTGGGATATTCCGCAATCACTTCTTTTACTTCGGTAAGAATTTCATTTGCAGGTAAATATTCTTTCCTTGCAAGACCTCGCTTGTCGGTTACGCCAACTTCACAGTACACACAATCAAGCGAGCATAATTTATTTGGGATAATGTCCACACCAAGCGATAATCCTAATCGTCGTGATGGAACAGGGCCAAATGTATATTTTCGTTGTACGGGCATTACAGTATTTTAAACACAAATCTAAAGTTCATCGTTCCAATAATTTAATAATACGGAATAATTGCGATTGAAGTAATCAAAGGAAAACAACTATTGAAAACTGAAATATCTTCTATTATTTTCTTCTTTTCGTTTTATGACTGATACTTGAATTATTATGGAACCAAATAAAACATCCGTGGTCGTTATCGGCGAAGGCATTACCATGCTTGATATTATCTGCTGGATGAAGAAACGCGGAATCAATATTCCATCAAAGGGAAAACGAAAAATTCCCGGCTATTTTTTGAACTTGTGCTCGTTCGGAAATCGAACGCCTGCCGGATTAATTGCACTAATTGCATTTATTGGCGGTGCATGCCAGCCGTATTAGTTAGTATAAGGATGCACAAAATATTTAGATAACGCTTGATGAACTCAAATCTATTATGCAATTTTCAGGAAAACCCGTATATTTGAATATGCGCTGGTAAAGATCTATTGCATAATATGAAATAGATTACCAGCAAAAGATTTACATACTCACTCAGTTTGAAGAATCCAACTAAGACATATTGCTGGCGGGAAAAACATCACGGCGGCATTGCAGTTGGCGAATGTGTGAAAAATGCGTATGAGATTGCAGGGGATGTCTACCCTCCGACACTCTCAACACTATAGACCTTATTTGATGTCTTCCTCGAAAGGATTAAATATGAAAAAGAATATTACGCTTTATATTGCATTGTTTAGTTTTATTACAACTGCTATGCTCGTGGCGCAAGTGCAGCAAGCGGTATATCAAGATGAAAATACACCGCCTGAATCTTTTACCATTCTGCTAAAAGATGAGTGGGCTTACTTACGCGATGCTGTTACACAAACTGAAAAATGAAACAGAAACACGAGGCGAGTTTGAGACAACACAGGAATTTCAGGCACGAGTGTCGCGTTCTCGTGATTCCCTTCAAAGCAAATTGAATGTCCACATCAAAGAAACAAAGTTGGATCACAGGAGTTTTTGGCTTGTGGTTCAAGGCAACACTCGTCTCATACAATGCAGATGCAGAAATATACTCTTTCAAATGTCCAACAACCATCGAAGCACATTACAGTATTCCAGCCGTGGATTGTCTTGTTCCGTCTAATCCGTTTATTGATTTAGTGGATAGTATTCGGGGTGGTTATCGGACATCGAGTATATTTATGAAATTCAATCCGGATTTCAGATGGAAAGTTAAAAGAAACGAAGCACAATCGGCAAAAGGAAACGAATCCGATATATTTTTCAAAGTTCATTTTATAGTGAGCTTGACACAGGAAGGATCTGCAATTCATGGACAATTGAAAATAATCCCGAAAGATATTGCACTGATGAATCGAAGCAATAATTATGTGTATTGGAAAGAAGAAATAACTCCAACGGACAGGTAGGATAGCTTGAACCGGTTAGGGGGCGTTTTGCCAATTATTTAATTGAGAAATATTCTAGAAATGTATCCTCTGGTGATTTCCTTCCTGTTAATGTAGTGCGAGGAGTGGTGTGCCTCAAATAATGAACCTGTTGACCACCATAATTATCAGTATGTAGAATATCGAAAACAACTTCTTTATTTTTCTTTGAAACAAGATGTGCATTTGAAATAACTTGTAAACTCAAAATATCTTTGTAGAAATCAACGAAATAACCTCCTTGTATTGCATCTTTAATCATATCTTTTGTTAGCTCGACTTTATCATGAATTAAGTATTTAAGAGCATTGAATTCAACAGTCATTTCCGAGGAAGGTTTTCCAACAATAACAGTATAAAGATTTAGGTAGTTATCAAAATCTAAATCTTTTATATAGCCAAACGCTTGCTCAGTTAATATGAATCGATTCCGGAAAATCTCATTATCTTCTGGGGTGTTATATTGGTTACTCACACGGCGCGATTCAACATCTTCTTTAAGTTTGTTTTTATCAAACGAACCAATAAGACTAATTTGAACGATATTGGAATTAATTTCATTTACTTCGAGAGAAATAGGAGTAAATATGACTACATTACCTCGAGCAATTCTTCTTTTAATTTCATAATTCAAGGATTTTAGAAATTTCTCCACCTTATCTCTTGCAGAACCTACAAGATTTGTTGTTAGACGTACATCCTTATATCCAGCAGATAAAAGCCGCTCCTGTTCAATGGAAGACAATTGACTTACTCTCAAATCAATTTGGCTAGAAAGATTTTTCATGAGATCACTATTTGGATATTTCTTAGATAAATAATTCTGAAAAGCTACGATGTCATCGGGTTCCCTTAACTTATTACAATCTTGACTAATACTTCCAAACAACCAAATAAAACTACTGTCATGACCAAGATCAGCGTATCTTTTCGCTGCACTTATTGCTCTCTTTAGTTCTCCAAGATATTCAATATTATTAAAATGACTTTTTGTAAGATAATCTCTGATTTCTTCGTTCGCATAACCCAATGTTCGCTCGAAATTATATTTTCCCGCTGCAACATCAGATAGTATTATTGAAAGCAGGGCAACCTCCGAGTAACTCTTAATTACTGGTATTTTGTAAGATTCAAAATGCATTGGAGAACCACCAGGATAATAAGTTCCTGATTGATATTCTAACAATTCTTTACATTTATTGTCAGAACAAGGAAATATTGGTTTAGCACCAAGGATAAATGTTGGTGGAGATGCAGAAGACCTGTCAAAACAAATTCCATCGGTAAGCCAGTCATTATTCCCGTCACAAATATAGTAGATGGCTCGGTACTTTGGACGTAAAGTTGTGAAATATAGGAAAAGATCTGAAATGGAATCAGCTTGCAAATCTTCAACAAAAGTCTTTACTGTTGATACTTCTTTCAACTCAATTAAAGGATGCAGTGTAGGATGAGAATTGTAATACTCTATAACATTCCAAATTGGACTTTTAGGACTTTGAACATATATATTACCAGTGAATATCTCATGTACTTCTTCTGGCTTTTTATAGATTAAAAGGATCTTTTTTGAATCAAAGGAAAGTTTTTGAATAAGTTGTGTGTCAATCGATGGTGCACATCCCATTAAGAAGACTATTGACAAAGGCAAAAATATTTTTGATCGTCGCATATATCATGTTCCTTTCATATGAACAAATATTTTTGCAATGAATTAATTTTCATATTTGTAACATTTATTTTTTACTTTCTTGATAATCACCAATAAGAGTATTGTCACATAGCATTCCTTCACCTTTAAAAACAGAAATACCTTTACTATTCCTCCAAGTCAAAGAGAAAATCTTGTTTTCAGTGTTAAGCTTTTGCGATATTTCTAAAACAGCATTTTTGGGCTTCCCATTTTCCTGCCAAGTTGAATAATATTTACCAAGATAATTGCCAGTATTCTCAAGCGAATCAGAACTTTCAGTATAAATACCAGGACTCTTATTATTTGAAAATTCACCAATAAGATTCCCGTTGATTGTTTGTTTAAAGTAGAAACATCCAATTAAATTGTTTGCCATAATGGAACCTTTCATTATTATTTTTGTCAAATTGCCGTTGTATTTCAAAAAGGCAACATGCAAAATTTTCTCATCAAATCCAGAAAATTTCTTAAATATTGTTTTATTCCAATCGTCGCAACATGGCTATTGTCAAACCGCAAATAATCATTACGGACTAAAAATAATCCCCAAAGATATTGCGCTGATAAATCGTAACAATAATTATGTTTACTGGAAAGAAGAAATAGAGTAAACAAGAAGACAACAATTGAATATTACCAAACGGGCGGCTTAAAGCCGCCCGTTGTGTTTCAAAAAGATAGTCTTCGAAGTTCTTTAATCAAAATTGAAAAATCTTTACGTATTGTTTTGCTTCAATCGTCGCAACATAGCTATTGTCAAACCACAAATAATCATCGCGGAAGCAATCCATACTAAATTCATAAACGGCTTCACACTGATCTCAGCTATAAGAGTTTCAGGTTTCTGCATTCCCGCATGCATCATCTTTTCAACGCCGATAACATTGATTTGTACTTGTGATTTTTTTGTGCCAGAACCTACATTTATTACTACTAGTTGAAATCCAAGATGTCCATTCTTGAGATATGCTGTTTTCATCTCGGGATTTCTCTGCAAATTATATGTTGTTGTCGGTACAATTTCTTGGACATCCTTTTTGGTTTTGATTTGAAGCACTGCACCAATGGTAACGGAATTCTCTCCACCCATCATACCGTTCTTACCATGCGTTCCCATCTCAAATCTTTGGAAGGTGATGGTGATAGGACCGTAAATTTGTGGTTCACCTTTAACAAGAACAATTAGGTTCTCTTGATTTGTGTCTCCCTGCTCAATGGAAGCCGGCTCAAAGTAGAAGTCGCCAGACCAGGAACTTAAGTAATCCGGAATTCGCATAAGCCCGTTATTATAATTGCTTTCGAACATTATTGGTTCGAGAAGTGCGAACTTGCCATCTCGCTCAAGGTTGACGGTAAACTTTGTCTTTCCATCTTGTGTAGTAGACATTCCTATGTACGTCAGTTCGTAACCGAAAATCGACTTTGGCTGATTCAGTGGAAGTGAGATAGCTTGCTTCTCTCCATGCCTGCCGGATGCGATGATGCCAAGAAAAAGAATCGTCAATCCGATATGTGATAACGCCCCGCCAATAAAGCGTGGCTGTTCTTTTGCAATTTGGTAACCTTGACGGATACTGACAAAGAATGCGAAGAGCGATGTTAGCACGAGTAATATATCAAGAATATCGTGCAAACCCATTATAATGAAAATACCGAGAATGACAATGGACAAGATACCAGGAATAATAAGTTTCTTAATAAATAATGGCAGTTCTTCTTTATTCCATTGCGTACTTAAACTGAATCCGAGCAGTAATGTCATTAACATGGCAAGCGGTAGGCCGGTACGATCGTAGAACGATGGCTCAACTGTAGAAGTAGAAAACAACGGCTTGCTAGTTCCAAAAAGAATAACTGCCGCGCAGACTCCTATCACAATTATGGCAAGAGTGAGCATAGATTCGCGGTTGAACCATGCACTGTGAGGAGTTGCGATGTTCAGTTCTTTCCACCGCAGAATAATTATTCCAAATCCGCAAAAGGCGATCGCTCCTAACCATGCGATAAGCAATGAATATGCAAATGTGCCGGGATTCACAAATGAGTGCACCGAAGCATTTGCAAGAATTCCACTGCGCGTTAAGAACGTACTATAAATAACCAGGAGATATGCGAGTACAGCAAGAATGAAATTTGTACGCACAAGTTTACCAGTTAACATCTGAATGAGCATTGTATGGATTAACATAACAGCAACCATCCAGGGAATGAGCGACGAATTTTCCACAGGATCCCAGCCCCACCAACCACCCCACCCGAGTACACCTGTACGCCCAATAACCGCCGAGTATTAGACCGGCACCAAGTGATACAGCACTGAAAAGTACCCAAGGCAAAGCATTATGTATCCACTTTTCATATTTTTTCTGCCAGAGAGCGGCAATAGCAAGGACAAATGGAATTGCAAGTGAAGCAAATCCTATAAATAAAATTGGAGGATGAATTATCATCCAAAAATTTTGAAGCAGAGGATTGAGACCCCTGCCGTCTTGAGGAATAAAACCCTTCGGGATGTTATTCGTTGTTATTTCCCAGACGTATTGAAACGGTGATTTAATTGCAATAAGCAAAAGAAGAAATGAAAGTACAAGAGAATAAGTTGCCATTGCTTCTCTTTCCATTTCTCTACGCCGTGTATAGCGTTGTAGGACAAATCCGATGATAGCGGTAAAGAGCGCCCAAAGTAAAAAGCTTCCTTCCTGGCCGGCCCAAAATGTTGTTATCAATAGCGCCGTCGGCAAATCGCGAGAACTATAGCTTGCAATGTAGTTGTACTCAAACCGATGCTGAAGAATATAAAATATTAACAACGCGGAAACTGCAACAACACTGAGAGATGAGATATAGAAACAGGTGCGCGCTAAAAGCAGAACATTTTGTCTTTTTGCGGATACGAAGTACAAACTTGTTGATATAAAAGCTGCTGCGAAAGAAATCCAAATAGTAAAAGAGCCAATCATATCTCTCCTTAACCTAATATATTTGTTGCATTGGAGGACGTCTTTTACCGTCTGCCATGCTGTGTCAAGTTTCGCATTGCACTCCGCTAGTACAGCGGAATCTAAATCGGTCTAAGTTAAAAGGTATAAAAAATGTTTGCAATAAGATTCACAATTTTGGATTTCGTAAATACTCTTCAAGCTCTGAACGAAACGATGGATGGGCTATTGCAATGAGGGCTTCCGCTCGCTGGTGAAGATTCTTTCCATGTAGTGAAGCAACTCCGTATTCAGTTACGACATAATGAACATCTGCTCGCGATGTAACTACACCAGCTCCTTGTTTGAGTTGAGGAACAATTCTGGAAACTGTTCCCTTCTTAGTTGTAGAAGGTAGCGCGATAATCGGTTTGCCATCTTTGGAATGCGCCGCTCCACGGACGAAATCTACTTGACCGCCGAAACCACTATAAATTTTTGTACCAATAGAATCAGCACAGATTTGCCCGGTAATATCCACCTCGATACAGGAATTTATTGCAACCATTTTTTCGTTTTGCGAGATTATGAATGGATTGTTAGTATAGTCACAAGGGTGCAGTTCGAAGAGCGGATTATTGTGAACATAATCATATAACTTTTGAGTACCCATCACAAATGTTGCTACTACTTTGCCGGGATGAAGCGTTTTCTTCTGACTAGTGA
Organism: Ignavibacteriota bacterium; assembly: GCA_963727825.1. Lineage (GTDB taxonomy): Bacteria > Bacteroidota > Ignavibacteria > UBA10030 > UBA10030 > Fen-1298. The sequence goes on from CAVSHO010000009.1 coordinate 921,501, forward strand.
TAATACCTTTTTCAATTGCTTCCACTACGCCGTCAGAAATCATTTCAGTGTGAATACCTAAATGTTGTTTACCTTCAATGCGTGCCAGCACTGCGTCTGGTATGCCGCCAATTCCTAATTGGAGCGTTGCACCATCTTCAATAATTGGAGTTATGAAGTCTGCAATCTTTGCTTCAATATCTGAAGCCGTTGTTGGCTGAAGTTCCAAAATCGGTATTGAACATTCTACAATTTTATGAACTCGAGACACGTGAATAAAAACATCACCTAACGTGCGCGGCATGCGTTCATTCACTTGTGCAACAACTATCTTTGCATTTTCAGCTGCCGCTTTCGATGCAGCGCACTCAACACCGAAACTCATAAAACCATGTGCATCTGGCGGTGAAACATGAATAAAAGCAACATCGAGAGGTATATATTTGTCACAAAATAATGACGGGATCTGAGAAAGATGAATCGGTACATAATCAGAAATTCCATCGGCAATGGATTGACGATCACCGGGGCCGACAAACATCGAGTTGTGCCGGAAATGCTGGGACATGCCGGGCTTGGAAAGCGGGTCGCCTCCAAACAACAAAATGTGATTGACTTCTACATCAGAAAGTTCCTGTGCACGATTTGCTAGAGCGTTCGTCAGCAGAAGCGGTGTTGCGGCGTTTCCGCTTAGAAAAATTCGGTCTTTTGATTTGACAACTTTAACCGCCTCCTCAACCGTCGCGACTTTCGACTTGTATTGATCGAGCCAATTCATAGTAATTCCTATTTTGTTTTGTTTGCCGGAGAATTGAGTAATATTTGAATGTCGTTCATTTCCATATCGAAAGCTTTTGCCGCGGCTTTATTAGTACAGCATCCTCGAAATGTGCAGACCCCCTTGGAAAGTCCAATATCAGCACGAAGCACTTGTTCCACGCCAAGTTCTGTTGCTTCCCGCAAGAATGGAAGAAGTACATTCGTCCATCCGACAGTTGCTGTGCGCGGCACCGAAGCCGGAGTATTTGGGACACAATAATGTACGATGCCATGAGTTATATACACCGGATCAGTCAATGTTGTTGGACGGCTCGTCTCCACACAACCGCCTTGGTCGATAGAAATATCAACAATGACAGAACCGGGTTTCATCTGTTTCACTAAGTCTTCAGATACTAAATGCGGGGTCTTTTCGCCTTTCAATAGAACAGCTCCAATGAGAGCATCTGCTTCACGAACCGCACACTCAATATTGTATTGATCAGAAACAGCAGTAGCTATTCTCCACTGAAACAGATTTTCCAATTCACGCAACCGGCTAATGTTCTTGTCGATAATCATCACCTTCGCTCCGACTCCAACCGCTACACGCGCCGCAGTGCGTCCGACGGTTCCAGCGCCAAGAATAAGCACATCGGCGGCAGGTACACCCGGAATACTTCCCAATAATACGCCGCGACCGCCTTGGCGAGCTTGAAGATAGTGCGCTGCTACTTGAATTGAAATCTGTCCGGCAATTTCTGCCATCGTCTGAACAATCGGCAGATCACCATGTTCATTTTCAATCAATTCATATCCGATAGCCGTCACATGCTTTTCAAGAAGTGTCTCTATCGTTTTTCGTTTAGAGATGGCAAGATGCAACGCCGAAAAAAGTGTCTGTCCTTCATGTAAAATTTTGAGTTCCGAATCAGCAGGCGGTGCAACTTTCAAGACTATGCTAGAACGATTAATAACTTCTTCCGGACTGTATACAATAATGGCGCCAGCATTGATATACTCATCATCTGTAAAAAAGCTAAGTGCGCCAGAGTTTCGTTCTACATATACGACAGCACCTAATCCCACTAATGTTTGTACACCACCCGGTGTTAATGCTACGCGTCGTTCAGACGGAGCTATTTCCTTGAGTATACCGATGTTCATGCCAACGATCCTTCCTATGTTTTGTTTTTTGTCTTACCTTAGAAAATGATTACGTGAAGTGCAAGACGCATTATCAGCTTGTTATTATGCTGTTTTATTATTGTAGAGTGAAAGGGTGAAAAAGTAACAATATTCGGATTTGATACGTTGATTCTTTGAATATTCATAACAGAACCTCCGTTCAACATCTAAGAAGTAATATTTCTAAGCGAAGATTTGTTATCCGTTTGGCAGTCTTACAAAAAATCTGGATTACATTCAGAGATAACGCTATTGCTCACCTGACCGCAGGCACGGATTGCATTCAGTTTTTGATTAATGTGCAAAACAATTCGACTCTTTTCTTCTAAAAGTTCGCGCAAAAAAGAATTTACATCCGGGTAGTCACATTCTATCATGATTGTTTCGTAGAATTGGATCATCTTAGCTTCTTTTCGCATTGCCTCAGTCAACATTTTACACGTGATACGACAGTCATGGCTACATTTTGTATAACCGGGCTCTGTTGTATTTTCGCTCCAAGCTTGAATTGCAGATTGTGTTTTATCTATTTGCTTCACTGTGCCGCCATTTTAGTTGTTGCTTCTATCGCCAAATCTCTCCCCCGCACTAACGCTTGCTCATTCAGAGGAATTAAATGTTGTCTATGCGGAGGCAGAACGCCGTGAAGGGCACTTATTACATGTTCTAACTTTACGATCGGGCATAGTTCGATGTAAGCGCCGAGTAACACCATGTTTGCTACTTGCTTGCTTTTGAGTTTTTGAGCCTCTTCTAATCCTGGAATAGCAAGAATCTCAATATCTTTTCTTGTAGGCGGACGGAGAATGGTGGATTTTTCATAGATCAAGATGCCGCCTGGTTTCACGGCATTTTCAAATTTTTCTACCGATGGCTGATTTAGTACAATAGCAGTGTCGAACTTTGTGACAATAGGAGAACTAATACGTGAATCAGAAACTATTACCGTGCAATTTGCGGTGCCGCCGCGCATTTCGGGGCCGTAGGAAGGCATCCAACTTACTTCTTTGTTTCCTTCCATTGCGGCGTAAGCAATGATTTGCCCCATTGAAAGAACACCTTGACCGCCAAAACCGGCAATAATTATTTCTTGAGTTGTTCCCATATTCATAGTCGCTTTATTTTTCAAAGAGAATATTGCTTTACCATCTTTACAAATTTCTACAGGATTCAACATTAATTCTTTGGTACTTTAATATCTCCAAGTGGATAAATCGGAAACATGTTTTTCTCCAACCATTCATTGGATTCTACCGGTGTCATTTTCCACCCAGACGGACAATTAGAAACTACTTCGATAAAGCAAGTACCTCTTTTTTCTTTTTGGTATTTGAAAGATGCAGAAATCGCTTTTTTTAACTTACGTACAGCTAACGTATTATGTACCGAATGCCGCGAAACGTAATACGCGCCGGGAAGCTGTGCAAGCAATTCTGTAATTTTCAATGGATTGCCCATTGTCATCGCTTCACGTCCAAATGGCGATGTCGTTGTTTTCATGCCCAATATTGATGTCGGAGCCATTTGACCGCCTGTCATTCCGTATATACCATTGTTAATAAAAATCATAAGTATATTCTCACCGCGATTGACGGTATGAATTGTTTCGCCGGTACCAATTGCCGCAAGATCACCATCGCCTTGATAAGAAAAAACATATTTATCGGGAAGAACGCGCTTTACACCCGTCGCTACTGCGCTTGCGCGTCCATGCGCCGCTTCCTGCATATCGATGTTCATATAATCGTATGCAAACACAGCGCATCCGACCGGTGCCACGCCGATAGTCTCTTCCTGAATATTCATTTCTTCAATTACTTCCATTAGAATTTTATGCACTACACCATGTCCGCACCCCGGACAATAGTGTGTCGGCGTATCGGTAAGCGTTTTAGGCTTTGCATAAACAACTTCTAATCCATCTATTTTTGCGGCTGTTTCCATTTCTTCCATCCTATACATGCATCGTTTGAAATTCTTTTGCAATTGATTCCACCTTTACCAGTACTTCTTCTGGTGATGGAATCATTCCGCCCATCCGTCCGTAGAAATGCACCGGACATTTGCCGTTAATTGCAAGCCGCACGTCTTCGACCATTTGTCCTGCATTCATTTCAACCGTCAGAAATACTTTTGCGTGCTTCGCTAATTTTGCAAGCGCATCTGTTGGAAAAGGATACAACGTGATGGGACGAAGCAATCCAACTTTTAACTCTTTTTCGCGTGCCAGATTCACAGTCTTGCCGCAAATACGGGATGTTAATCCGAACGCGACAAGCACGATATCTGCATCTTCGGTCTGGAATTCTTCCCATCGAACTTCATTTTGTAGTTGTCGGTATTTTTCCTGCAAGACTAAATTTAACTTCTCCATTCGCTCAGGTTGAATGAAAAGAGAAGTAATAATATTTCTCTCTCGTGAATTCGGCTTTCCGATCGTCGTCCAGGAGTAATTTGGTTTTGGCAAGGAACCTGCCGCAGGCAAGGTAACCTTCTCCATCATCTGACCGAGTGCACCGTCGGCAAGAATCATTGCCGGATTACGATATTTTTCTGTTAAACGAAATGCATCGAACATAAAATCTACCATCTCTTGAACAGACGATGGTGCAAGGACGATGAGGTGATAATCGCCATGACCGCCGCCTTTTACTGCTTGAAAATAATCTGCCTGCGATGGCTGGATAGTACCAAGACCGGGGCCGCCTCGCTGAACATTTACAATAACTGCCGGCAGCTGTGCTGACGCCATATATGAAAGACATTCCTGCATCAAACTGATACCGGGGCTTGACGATGAAATCATTGTACGCGCACCAGCGCCAGAAGCGCCATGCACCATATTTATTGCTGCAAGTTCGCTCTCCGCTTGCAGCACCACAACGCCCGGATAGTTTGGCTGCTGAATTGCAAGATATTCCATAACTTCTGTTTGCGGTGTAATGGGATATCCAAAGTAAGCCTGCATACCTGCACGCAAAGCGGCTTCAGCAAGCGCCTCATTGCCTTTCATCAATCGAGTATTAGATTTTTCGTTTCCACTTGCCATGCTATTCACATTGTTAAATTAGGAGTTTGTTCTAAATGATTGCCTTGTTGATTATGTTGCGCCGTTGTCTAATGGAGTTTTTGGTACAGCTTATTTCTTTTCTTTTATTTGGCGGTACACTGTTATGGCGCTATCAGGACAAACAATGGCGCAATTGATACATCCGGTACAAGAATCATTCTTTAATTGTACATATCTGTATCCTATCGAATTCAAATAGGGCGATAATTCTAAACAATCCTGTGGACATGCTGCAACGCACAACTCGCACGCTTTGCAAATTTCTGTTGCAACGATAATTGTTCCTCGAATCATTTAATACTCCGATGGATTTCTTTGCATTAACCGATTAATTAAATAAGAAATCGTATATTAGTTTTTATTGACGCTCAAGTAATGTGCCACATTGCGCATTGCTTCAAGGAACGACTTAAATGCTATATTTCAAAAGAAAAAAAAGGTGCTTGGCACTTTTAGGAAGATTACAGAACAGCTTTCCTGAAAGCGGCAATAGATAAAATAAATGAATTGAAGCATTATTGCAATATAGTTCCATCGTCATTGTAACTCTTTGTTTCTTACTTTGCTATTCATCAATTCGTCCAAAGCCTATAAATAGGGAAATCTTTCCAATATATAGTATTTCTGAAATTGTGACATCATACCTGCAATCATTTTTCACTCAAGATGGGAATCTATTTAAAGGCATATATATATAGTTATCTTTACATTTTGATGTAAACCATAAGACTTTTTTCCATAGCTTGATTATAGAAGGAAAAAAAACTAAAGTAATTCTAATATTTAATAATACTTAAATTATTTTATGGAGAATGTTATGCAAAATTTCGATTTAACACTTAAGAATTTGAATAACCTCTTTCCAGAGAATTTCAGTGAAGAGCAAAAAGCAAAAGCAAAAACCATTTTTTTAAAAGAACTTTCGCTTTTGTGTCATAAATTTTATAGGGGAAAAATAGCGACGATACCAAAAGCAGGAATTTACGGGTTTAACTGGTTTAATGTCTGGTACACGCCAGGTGTTTCAAAAATCTCTACTACGATTCGCGATAACAACGACACTTCGTTCGATTTGTCAAATCGTGGAAATTTAGTTGCAGTCGTTTCTGATTCAACACGTGTTCTTGGTGATGGCGATTGCACGCCCCCCGGCGGATTAGGAGTAATGGAGGGAAAAGGACTTCTTATGAAATACCTTGGCGGGGTCGATGCTGTCGCGCTTTGCATCAATTCTATCAATGCAAAAGGTGAACATGATGCAGACAAAATTATCGAATTTGTTAAAATGCTGGAGCCAAGCTTCGGAGCTGTAAACCTCGAAGATATTTCTCAGCCAAATTGTTTTAAAGTACTTGATACGCTGCGTGAGGAATGCAATATTCCCGTGTGGCATGACGATGCTCAAGGTACTGGCAGTGTGACGCTAGCAGGATTGATAAATGCCCTTCGCATTGTCGGTAAAGACATGAAAAATGTGAAGATTGTTTTCTTCGGCGCAGGAGCGTCAAATACTACGATTGCCCGATTAATATTAAAAGATGGAGCCGATCCGCATAAAGTAATCATGTTCGATACGAAGAGCGCACTTCACAAGAATCGCAAAGATATTGAGGCAGACAAAGCATTTTATCGTAAGTGGGAGCTCTGCCAATCAACAAATCCATCGTGCATCGAAGACATCGAAACTGCTGTAACCGATGCTGATGTTCTCATCGCTTTAAGCAAACCCGGACCCGACGTTATTAAGCGAACATGGATACAGAAAATGGCGAAGAAATCAATCGTCTTTGCTTGTGCAAATCCGGTCCCTGAAATATATCCGTACGCTGCTAAAGAAGCAGGCGCTTACATCGTTGCCACCGGACGCGGTGATTTCCCCAATCAAGTAAATAATTCGATGGGCTTTCCTGGAATTCTGAAAGGTGCCCTTATGGTACGTGCAAGAAAGATTACAGATGAAATGGCAATTATCGCAGCATATTCGATGGCAAATTTTGCGATGAAAAAGGGTCTCAATCCTGATTATATCATGCCTACTATGGAAGAAACAGAACTATTTGCTCAAGAAGCTGCTGATGTTGGCACGCAAGCTATTAAGCAGGGTGTTGCGCGAATCCAACTCAGCCATAAAGAAATTTATGATGCAACACTTTGCGATATAAAGGAGGCGCGCAGTATATTAGATTTATTGATGAAAGAAAATTTTGTAAAAAAGCCCGATATGGCATTCATTGAAAGTGCAGCGAAGAAAGCAATTGAATCGGTTATATAAGGCAGGCTAATTCATTCATAGAAAAAATAAGGCTTGTTTTACTAATAGAATAAAACCAAACCATTCATTAGAAATAAAAGAGGGGCATATGTTATTGAAATGATAGAATATGGGAAAGGTGAACGATAACCGAATTGGTGTAGAATCCAGTCACCGACTGGATGAAACAATGTTAACATCATTGTCCGATCTGGTGATCGCCTGCCCGACGCAGGCGGGGACTCTACAAGCTAATGCATAATTTGGGATAAACGAAGCACATACAGTTCATAAAATAAAAGCCCGATTCCATAACCACAGAACCGGGCTTCTTTCCTATTATTCATTTACTCGGCGGTTCAAACTTACTCACTTTGTTGTCATTATAAAGACGCCGTTCCATTCAGCTGGTGGCGGGGTAATTTGATACAAGTTTGCGCGTTCTGTATACATCTGTGCAACAAAACAAGTCTCGTCTAATGAATATGCCTGCTGCATATATGCAATCGCTTCTTCCCATTTCCTTGCACGATACAATTTTAATCCCTCGTGATACATTTCTAATGCCTGTTTCTGGTTTTCGGTCATCTCCATGTCCGCGGTACCAAGCAGTTCGTACACCTTCACCGGTTCTGTTTTGCCTTTTACTTGAATCAAATCAAGTTCCCTCACAATAATTTTACTCTTTACATGCATATAGGTAAAATCGCTGATCATAATATTCGACTTGTATTGTTTGTTGGCGCCCTCAAGCCGTGAAGCAAGGTTCACACTGTCGCCGATAACGGTGTAGTCAAATCTATCCCTGCCGCCCATATTTCCGACAATTACAATGCCCGTGTTGATACCCATCCGTACAGAGAGAGGAGGTTTGCCTTCCTTTATCCATTTTGGCCTCAGTACTTCCAAACGTTTCTGCATCTCCAATGCTGCAAGACATGTCCGGAGTGCGTGATCTTTTTGTGGAAGCGGTGCACCCCAGAATGCCATAATTGCGTCGCCTTCATATTTATCCAGCGTTCCTTCATACTTGAGCACAATACGCGTCATTTCATCTAAGTATTCATTGAGTAGCCCCACCAATCCCTCAGGCTTGGCATGGTACTGTTCCGAGATAGTTGTGAAGCCAGCTATATCAGTGAAGAACACTGTCAGTTCTCGGCGATCGCCACCCAGTTTTGCTTTCTCTGGATTCGAAACCAATTCGTTCACTACAGCAGGATTAATATAATGGCCGAACATATTTTTAATAACTGCTTTTTGCTGCCTTTCTGTTAAGTATTGATAAACAGCTGTGCCAAAATATGCGAATACAATGGCGAGACTTGGGTTAACAACGTTCATCAATACATTATTATTGCTAAATACAATTATGGAGACTTCGAACACTGCACCAACAAAAATGATAGTGAGAAGTAAAGCCCCTATTTCTAACAACCACATATAACGAATATGAATCTGCTTCAATGCCAACATGCCATAGAAACATATAAGTGAAATGAGGATGATACATATGTTTTCGATCAGGGGGTCAGCTGTTGTGATAAAGTTTTTGTCGATCACATTCTGGATGGCGGTGGCATGAATTTCGACACCGTTCATTGCATAATTCTTTTTTCCACCTTCTTCTTTATACAAAGGCACATTGTGAAAATCATGCTCTTCTGGCATGACGGAACCGATAAGAACAATCTTATTCTTCAGCAACGCAATTGTGCTGGCATCGAATGCGTTAATGGGTTCACCCATCTCTACTTCATCTTTTGTTTGGAATGTCGAGTCATCAATAACTTGTGAAAAAGGAATATAGCGGAAAGTTCCGCTTGGGCCGTAATAACTAAGCATAAAAGTGGTACCGTTGCGGGGAATGTTTCTATCCTTCAACAGAAAATATTTTTCATTACTGAAATCGACTAACGTACCAGGTTTAAGTTTGAAATATTTGTTAAGAGCAGCAAATGCAAGTGTTGGCGTGCCCCATCCCTTTATTTCCAACAAAGGCAGATATGATCGGCACACATCGTCACGATCTTTGATGATGTTTGTTGCACCGATATTTTTATCAACGCCATAGAACAGATTATCATAAGTCGGTTCGGTGGCTCGTACCTCCGCAAATTTATTCGATTGTGTATACCCGACAGTTGTTGCAATAACGATGTTATTGTATTTTTGAATTGTTTGGCGCAAAAGACTGTCATCCGCGGCTTTTAGGGAATCATCCATGGTAATATCAAATACAATAACGCGTGCGCCGGCTTGCTCAAGGTTATCAATGATATGTGCATAGTACGAACGAGGGAATGGAAACGGCTCGATGAGGGCTTTTCGGTCTTCATCGGATATGCCGACGATAACAACATCACCATCTTTCTTCAAATCGCGTGTCTGTTCGGTTCGTTCATATTTACTTTGGTACCGTAAGTCAATGGTCAGCAAATCGATATTCTTGAGAAAGTTCAACTCGAAAAGCCATCCTTGTCCGATTATAATAACGAAAATACCTATCCCGATACCGATTGATAGCTTCACAAGGAGCGGTAATATTTTCTTTTTGAATTCATAGGAAGTCATAGTTCAGATTCCTTTTGAGGTTGACGGAAGGAATATTCCCGCCGTTCTTTTATGATGGAGAGAAGCGGGAAGTAATAATCAATTTGCAATTTATTAGAAATTAAAACGATATATAATACTTGCAATAACGTCGCTATTTTTACCCGGATTTTGGATTACTTCAACCTGGCCAACAATATAATGATTGTCTATCACTTGATAATCTATGCCGCCTTGTATCAAGAACCGTTTGAAATCGCCAAAAGAAGGCGCCAGCGTTGCCAGCACATTGAGCCGCTCATTAAATAATCTGTATCGTGCAGTGAATGAAACTGTTTGATAATCGAACGTTTGTTTATTTGTTGTGCTAAGATATTGCTTCGTCACTGAATCTTGCATCGCAGAGTATGTAGCATTATGACTTGCAATAATAGCTACCGTTGTTTGCAATGGTATACTATAGAACGTTGTCAGTGAGGCAGCGGCAGTTAGGTTATCCTGATTGTGCAGATTAAATGTATTGTCCACTTTGTTTGCTATGGTGACGGTTGCATGTTAAAATCTGATGCGTGAGAAGATTAAAGTCATAATTTGCCGCGAAGAAGAAACGATTCGTAGTTTATCTCATACTGCACAGTTGTAATGAATCCAATTTTGTTGATGGATAGGCAGTATCTGCCGTAGTCTCCATCCATACTATTAAAACAGTGTCTAGACGAAGCTGGATCGGATTCTTTCGTGTGTTGAACCCATAACCGACTGTCAACGTAGGCAGACTCACACCCGGATACGCACTTACTGATCCGTTAAAGGTATTGAACGTCGTTTGCGGTTGGGTATTATCATTCCCAATGTTATTCCACTTCGTTTCATACGAAAAACTTGTCATAGCTCTATTGTCAAACAATCGAATGCGATCGGAGAGATTCAAACCGGCGATATCTGTTTGAACATATTCATTCCCAAATGATGTATAATTTTTACCGCGTCGGAACGCCAGTGCCCTGATATAATTATTGAAATAGTTCAATATCAACTCGGACTCAACAGCTAACGATGGAAATCCGCTCGTAGGATCGAGCGGTGACATATTAGGATTAACTATGATAACATTGCGTCCCAATTTTGCAAGATCAATTAAATCCTGCGCATCTTTTAATGCTTTTGCTGAATCGGCAGCTGTCGCTGTACTTGATAACCCTGACAATTTATATTGCCTAAAATCAGCATCAGAATAATTCCCGCCGGTAATATCGGTGTTATTAAGGCTGAACGCCACCTGCGTTGTCCATTTAAACTTCTGATTATCAAATGCGATCAAGAGATCTGTGCCCGCTACAAAATTATCAGCGGGATAATTACCATACTTAATAGAATTTGTGTCATCTGTGGCTTTGATTACACTGAAACCAAGCTGAAAATTTTCGCCGCTGCCAAAACTTGGGCGGACAGCTAAGAATTTTCGGTCGTATGTTCCATCCGTATATGTTCGATATATCAATGTATCCATACCGCTAACGCTATTATAGCCGCCGCGCCCCTGAAAAACCGTTTCTTTCGGGCGTGCTGATGCCGTAGAAGAATCAGGATAATAAACTAATCCACCTAATGTCCCTTCAATAAAGCGTTCCGTCTGACCGTAGGAAACATCAAGGTTGAAGAAACCTAATGTAAGCGCACCGGTAACACCGCGCACACGTTTGCCACTGATCATCAGCGACGGAAACACCGGATACGCATCACCAACCTGAACTTTTGCATAATCTGCTGCCTGCACCGTAGCTAGGAACCGGTTTTGCGGCTGGCGATCGTCTGTGTTTTCATTTGTCAGGTGCATATCGTACCCAAAAGTCAGGGATTGATATGTCCCATTGAGGCGAACATCTGCGCGTTGGTAGGTAGTGTTTGTGATATCTACTTTTTCATTTCGTAATTCGAGTTGAGCGTTACCCATATATTGCAGCAGCGCTTTTCTCTTCTTCGATAGCAGCCTCCGTAGAAAGATTGAAGTCTGTTCGTTTCGTATAGTAAATCTGTCCCTTACTGTCATATATTTCAATCGTAATCGAATGTGCACCTAAATTTAGTGGTTTGTTAAAATTCTTCGGGTTGTAGAGAATCACATCATCAGAGAGCAAAGCTTCTTTTGTTACATCGGCACCATCGAGGTAAATACGTGTTCGTTGTTTATCAACTGCATCAGAAACAAACATTAATGATATAGCAACTGCCAAATCTTCTGCAGCTAAAGTCTCTCCCGGCTCCGGGCTAAGTATGCGAACTTCTGCATCTTTCGGATTCACGCCTTCCACTGCGATCTTAATTGGATTGACGTCAGGATTTTCGGATGGGTATGTTGCTTGTGTATTGTCTGCGAGTTGAAACCTGATATAGTACTCTATATAAGGTGGCATAACGGCATTAGCTGGCAAAGTAGCAACGGCTGTTCGACCGGCAAGCAGCATCTCGAGTTCTTTGTATTCCGTCTCACCAAATTGACGATAAAGGAGCAACACCCTTTGAATTTGGATATTCTGTGTCATCTCAACACTGATCGATAATGGTGTTTGTTGAGCAGCCGGTGGTACTTTAACATCAACCACGTATTGACTCACCTGTCCAACGGTGATAGAAAAAAACAGGACGGTAAGAAGGATTGATAACAGAATTTCGTCTTGGTGGGTGCGTTTCATAGGAATCCCCTCGTTATGAACGTCTAGTAATTTTCGATGATGACCACAGGAAAACATAAAACGACGGGTGTATGCTCCCACCCGTCGTCCAATGTATTAAAAGCAATTATTTGATGCAAGACCTAATTGCAGCCAGGGTCAGATTATTCATTCCATTTTAAGACGAGAACTTTTTTCTGTAACGACCCGGTTTGGCCCGGTATGCGAAGTTCACGCTGGATTGCCTGTACCGATGTTGTCATCGGATTGGATGAACCATCTTGCGGTATAAATACTGTTGATCCATCGTCAAATCGTAGAGATGTATAATATTCCAACACCGGGAATCGGATCTTTTCCGCCGGAATTTGCCCTGTAGCCACTTGGCCGGATGTAGTGAGTATCAATTCCGTAAATGTAGGCTCATTCTGTTTTCGGTAAAAGAGACTGACGGCCGTGACATTTGCTTGAAGCGAAGAGAAGTCTACACTGACAGAACCGGAGCTTCTTGATTTCAAAGGACCAAAATTTGGAACAATTCTATTCAACGGAGGAACACTTATGGACATAGGGTTCGAAGCGCCATCGCCGGGAAGCGTAACCTCTGTATTCAATGAATCTGCCAGATTGATGACGAAATAATAGTCAAGTTCCGGCGCGCGTACATCAGTCCCCGGCACTGTTCCAGTCGCGACCTTGTTGGAAAGCGTAAGTGCAAGCGATTTGAATGCGGCATCTCCACCACGACGGTACTTGAGTGTCACAGTATTCAGCTTTGGAGCGACCGAAGAAAGATCGAGGGTTGATTGTATATTCATAAAGGAATGGACTGGCGAAGGACTGAACACTGGCGTCGCGGTTATCGTCACAAGTCCTCCGGGGGCAGAAGAGACTGACTTGGCAACTGTTACCGAACCAGGCGCACCAGCACCGCCCGTTGGCAGAGTAATAGTACGTGTTCCAATAGTTATTGCAAAATAATATTCCAATGCCGGACTTGCAACCGTTGCAGCGGGAATTTCGACCGAAGCAACGTTTCCATCTAACACCATTACGAGTCGAGTGAAATTGGTAGTTCCTTTCGTGCGGTAGAAGAGCTTTACACCGGCAATGACAGTATCAGTGGAACTCAGATCCAGTTTTGCCGTTGTTGCATTGCCCACCGATGGAATTGGATCAAAACCGATTGTGCCGGAGACTACAACATTTTTAATTGTTGGACCTTGTCCGCCGCCTTCTGCTGCTCCGTTTGCAATATTATCAAGTTCTTTTTTATTTGCTTTGCGAAGATTAAGACCTCCTGAGCTGTCAGCAACTGCGGTATTTCCGGTGCTGACATGCGTGGAACGGCCGGAGATTGAATTCGTGAACTCTGCTAATCCATTAGAAATAGTAAAATAGTCTGCATTGCCGCCAGTATTATATCCACCTTCAGTGCCGCGAATAGATGCCACAGAGATAGGGGAAGAAAAACGAAATTGTTCAGTCTCCGCCTTTTTCACATTAAAGATCATATCTCCGCGATCCATGTAAACGCTTCGGCTGAGAATTTCTTTTCCTTGCACTTCGCCCTTGATGGTCACAATGGATTTCTCGCGGAGGATTAATTTTGACTGGTCTGCAAAAAGAATCATTGCTAAAGATCCTTTATCGGTCTGAACTTCATAACCAGATTTTAATTTGCTTAATGGTACAGCCTTTTGCCATGCTGTTGTAGGCGATTTCATATTTACATCCCGGATAACTTTCACGATGTAAGCTGAAATATCTTTCTTGTCCGGTTGTGTTTTCTGCCCCAGTGAAATTACACCAAGGAGTACCAATACATAGATAATAACAATCTTATTCTTCATGGCTTTCTCCTTAGGCGTTTATTGGTTTTCAACACTAAGCTGAATCTTCAAGTCGGAACGGCTTGCAAGATCGTTTATCAGACTTTGTAGATCAGTCTGGGACAATGTGCTGCCATCAAGCGTGATGTTTCCATAGGGTGACCATGCGATCCAATTATTAGGATCTGCCCGAAGTGTCGAATAGGTAGCAGACGCGGAACCGCTGAACGCATTCAAGAAATTATCTAACATTTGTCCAATTCTGTCATCGGAGATACGGAAGACAACCGGAAGACTTGATTGCATTACATTTCCACGATTCGTAGAAACTATCGCCTGTACCTGGAGAACATATGATTTATTCTGTGCGAGCTGACGTTGAGCATCGGAAGGATACGTGAGTGACATTTGGCCTGTCAACTACGCACCAAACATGGATTTCCACCGGTCAGTGCATCCTGAGGAGATCGCTGCGTAGGCAACGCTTCATATACAGAAACTGTTACATTTGATTCGCTTGTCGTCCAGCTAAATGTCGGGGCAAGATTGTTAAAGAAACTTCCGTTTTTCGGATCGTTAATCTCGACAAACACTTCGTCTACAGTTGAAAATTGGACTGTGGTTGTCTTAGCGTCTTGACCTAAAACTTGAACATTGGTTGGAACACCCCTATCCGTCAATTTAATAGACGGGTAAGTAAGTACTTGCATAATAATAGTATACTTACCCGGTGGTGCAGTTGGATTCTTTGCAGCCATATCTGTTAACCGCTGACGGAGTGGTCCGTTCTCAACATAAGTGTTCATACCGTCCCGGATATAAATATTGCCGCTGCCGCCTTTTGCGAAATTATTTGCAGCAAGCACTGGGTTTCTAAGCATATCAAAATTATTTGTGTACAAATGCATCAATTCCTGATCGGCCTCACCACTAAGTTGGACATGTAATTCAACATAAACACATACTAATAATGTGTCTGGTGCTTTACCGATTGCAGACATGCTAAGAGAGATTCCGGAAATATTCGGGTTCAATTGATTGTTTTTAATATCAACAAAATCAGTAAGATAGACGACATCGTACATCTGGAAATCTAAAGATGCTTTTACGGAATTGTTTTGAGCAAAGGCAGTCGAACAATTCAGCACAACGGCAAGAAAAACAATGCCGCTTAGTGCGATCTTATTCATAGTCCATTTCATGGTGCGTAACTCCTTTGTATTGTTTGTTTTATGCACTCATTATAGGCGATGGAGCAATAAAATACGTTGACAACTATCACACAGGAAGGATTTAAAAATTTATAACATCATTATAAAGAACGAACGCCATAAATACAAGCAGCAATATAAATCCTGCTTGTTGAAGAGCAATTTTTACTTTGCTGGGGACTTCCCGCCTGAATACAGCTTCATATACAAGAAAAACAAGGTGCCCGCCGTCAAGCGCAGGAAAGGGAAGAATGTTCAACAAAGCAAGACTGATACTTAATAAACCGATGAATCCGAAGAATTCCAATACACCGTTGTCAGCAGACCTTTTTGCCAACTGAGCTATTTTAATAGGGCCGCCCATCGATTTACTTATTGAAACTTTTCCTGTCGCCATTTGATATAGATTGGAAAGAAAAAGAATGCTTGTTGTCTTCAATTCTCCAATACCAATCGGAAGAGCCTCAAATAAAGAATATTGCTTGTGAATAACAGGTCCCTCGTATGCACCCTCTAAAGCAATTCCGATTCGTCCTTCGGCAGTCGGTCTTACATGCGCGCTCATTTTCTGATTTCCGCGCGCCCAAGACAGCAAGATTTCTTTATCAGCATTTGATCGAATTGCTTCTTGTAGTGAACCAAAGCTCACAGGCACCTCATTAACCGCAAGAATTGTATCTCCAGGCTGCAAGCCAATTCCCTCTGCAGGTTTTCCATGATCCACGATAGTAACAACTGACATAAGGCCTGATGGAAGAATACCAAACCGCTCTTCGGTAATATCCGGTAGTTCTGCATGATTGATCAAAATATTGCTAATTATATTGGAACGACTCACTTGTATATTCAAATCGTTCGCCATTGATTCAGTATAAATCGTGCTTTCGATTTCATCCCACTGTTTCACAGGATGATTGTTGATGGAAACGATTTTATCGCCAACGTGCAGCCCGGATTTTGCAGCAATACTATTTTGTGCTATGTACCCGATTTCTGTCACCGGACGAATCGTCTTACCTTCGTGAAAAATTATTCCCCAAAAAATGAAAACAGCAAGTAAAAGATTCATAATAACACCGGCGGAAATAACGATCATGCGCTGCCATATCGGTTTCGAACGGAACTCCCACGGCTGTGGTTCTTTATCTAAGAATTCTGTATCGAAGCTTTCGTCAATCATGCCGGCAATTTTCACATAACCGCCAATGGGAATCCAGGATATACAGTAATCGGTCTCGCCTATTTTTTTACCAAACGCTCTCGGTGGAAAACCTAAACTGAAAGTGTCTACACGCATCTTAAAAAACTTGGCAGCAAGAAAATGTCCGAGTTCATGCACTAAAACGAGAATGCCAATTGTTATGATAAAATAAAATATCGTGCTTAATATCGCCATAAATTTAATTCACCTTTGACTAACTTTTAAAACTGCAAGTCACAATAAAGTTCGGACATACTCCCGTGTGTTATGATCGCTTTGAAACGTATGTTCAAGATCGGGCGAGACATGGTTCGTTTGTTTGGCAAGTGCCTGTTCAATTAATTCTGGAATTCTGTCAAATGAAATTTTCTTCTCTAAAAAAGCTTGCACTGCAATTTCGTTAGCAGCATTCATAACGGCAGGAGCAGTCCCACCCGATGCCATCGCGTCGTATGCTAATTGCAGGCAGCGGAATTTATTGAGGTCAGGCGCAAAAAATGTCATCGATTGCAACTTTGGAAAATCTATACGGCTTTCTCTCATTGGACATCGTTCTGGATATGTTAATGCATATTGAATTGGAAGCTTCATGTCCGGCACGCCAAGCTGCGCTTTTATGGAACCATCCACGAACTCTACCATTGAATGGATAATTGACTGCGGGTGAATCACAACATCAATACGTTCTGCTGGTATGCCGAATAACCAGTGGGCTTCTATAACTTCCAACCCCTTGTTCATCAACGTGGCGGAGTCGATTGTAATCTTATTTCCCATTTTCCAATTAGGGTGATTCAATGCTTGTTCAATTGTAATAGAGGCGAATGCATCTTTAGGTGTATTTAAAAGTGGTCCACCGGATGCAGTTAGGATAATTCTGCTCGCACTATTTCGATCTTCACCGACAAGGCATTGTAAAATAGCACTGTGTTCACTATCGATCGGAACAAGATTTACCCTGTATTCTTTGACTAATGAAGTAATAAATTCTCCGGCAACGACAAGTGTTTCTTTATTCGCAAGTGCAATGTGTTTTCTATGTTTGATTGCCTCAATTGTCGGTTTCAATCCAGCAAATCCGACAATCGAATTGATGACTAAATCAACATCGTCCTGGCGTACAATTTCCAGTAATCCTTCGCGGCCGGCAAATACTTTTACCGAATCACCAACTTTTGACTTTAACGCTGCAGCTTTAATTTCGTCTAAAACTACAACACCGCGTGGATGGAAATTCGCAATCTGGTTTTGGAGCAGCTCGATGTTGGTGTTAGTTGTAAGATAGGTAATACTGAATCTGTCTGAAAGATTATGAATTACCGAAAGACAATTCCGGCCAATAGAGCCGGTCGAACCAAGGATAGCAATATGCTTTGAATTCTGACTCATGTTGTGATTTCAAGGTAATCAAAATCGTTAGGCATGTCAAGGAAGGCAATTTTCACAAGTCACCACCGCAAATCGAACTTGTTTTTTGTATATTGACGAAGAACAAATTATATAGTCGAAAGTAAAATGTGAAAATTGAAAATAATATTAAAATAATATTCCTATTTGGGATTCTCGCGTTTTCCCAGTTCGCCCGTACACAAGACACAGATAAACTAGCAAAGCTTCGTCTAGCACAAGGATTTGAAGAAACTGGCGAATGGGAACGAGCAGTAGCTCTCTACGAAGACCTCAGCAGGTTAGAACCGAATAATTATTTATTTCTTGATGGGCTCCAGCGCAGTTATATGCAAATCAAAGAGTATGGCAAAGCTATCAACGTTATTCGCCGATGGCTAATCTTTCAACCGGGAGATATGAATAAAATGACAGCGCTCGGCGGACTTTATTATGACGCTGGTAATGAAGCAGCTGCAGACTCCGTATGGAAATCAGTCATAGCGATTGACCCGCATAACATACAAATTTATCGAATTGTCGCCAATGAAATGTTGCAGCATCGCATGTATGATCAATGTATCAAAACTTATCTTAATGGGCGTTCGATCAGTAAGAATAAGGCGATATTTGCAGATGAATTAGGGAATCTTTACGCCGCACTTCAGCAGTACATATCTGCATCAAAAGAATATATACGCTTGATAAAAACAACACCGGAGCAATTGCCTCTTGTTCAATCGCGTCTCAGTGCATTTACTGCTAAACCGGAAGGCATAAGTGCAGCTTCCGAGACAGTTATGGATGAATTGAAAAACTCGCCGGATAATATTGCTTTGCATCGATTGTATGCGTGGCTTTTGTCGGAGGAACGACGCTATGACGCAGCGTTGGAGCAATATCGAATCATAGATCGTCTCTCTAACGCGAACGGCAACGAACTGTTCAATTTTGCCCAGCAGATTCATCAGGAGCGAGAATATAAAACTGCGGCGGAAGCATTCAAAGAAATTATTAACAAATATCAAAATTCTCAGATTTTATCGTATGCGCGTTTCGGTTATGCTCGATCGCTTGAAGAACTGGTTGCTCTGCCAGATACAACTATGTCATTATCAGAATCGCAACTGACGTACAATATTCCGATTCAACTATACGAAACGATTGCTGCTGAACATGCGAATCCCGATCTCGCCGCTCAATCGTTGTATCGCATAGGCGTTATAAAATTTGACAAACTCTTCGACCTCAATGGTGCTCTTAATGCATTCAATCGATTGAAGGATGTACCGTTAACATCGAATATTTCTAATGATGCTTTGCTAAAGATAGGTGATATACAAATTGCGCGGAACGATCTTGCTGCGGCACGAAAAGAATATGATCGGCTTAGCAAGATTTCGATTGTAGTGTATCAAGACCAAGCGTCATTCAAATTAGCGGAGTTGGATTACTTTGAGGCGAAGTTCGATTCGGCGCTATCAATTCTGAAGCGGTTCAATGCAAATCCTAATACTGATTTTACGAATGACGCGTTGCAACTGCAATACTTTATTCAAGAAAACAACATATCTGCACCGGAAGCACTGATGGAATTTGCCAAAGCTGATTTGTTAATGCGCCAGCGCAAATACTCAGAGTCGCTTGTTCAGTTTCAAGATATTGCCAAACACTATTCAACGGCATTATTGGTAGATGATGCGATGATGAAGATTGGTAAACTGTATCTTTTATTGAAACGTCCGAATGAAGCAATAACGGCATTCAGTTTTATTGCCGACTCAATTCAGTTAAGTATTCTCAAAGATCGCGCACAATTTAAAATAGCGGAAATTTGTCAGACAGTTTTAAACAATAAAGCGCGAGCAATTGACGGCTATGAAAAATTGCTATCGCAATTTCCCAACTCTCTTTATGCAGAAGAATCTCGGAAAAGAATACGGTTGTTGAGAGGAGATAATCTATAAAATACAAAAAGCTCAGATTGCTTTGAGCCTTTTGTTGACAGTTGTTCTTTTCGTAATGCCCTGTAGAGACGTTTAATTAAACGTCTCTACCATGGTTATATCGCGTGTTCCGTTTCTTTCTTTTTCTTCTTTGCTTCACCGTTTCCGTTTGATTGCCATACAAACAATCCACGCTTCTCGTATGTTGTGTGTAGAAGATTGTGCGACATATGCCCCAATGGTTCTTTTAAGAACTCTTTGTATAGCGTCGCAATTTGAGGATTCTCATGTGACTTACGAATCGGTTTGTTGGAATCCTCCAGATAAATAGATTCGGCTCTTTTCTTCTTTATTTCCCATGTAGTAGGAATCGGCTGACCGCCACCACCAAGGCATCCGCCCGGACAAGTCATCACTTCGATAAACGCATATGGTGATTCCTTCTTTTCTATTTGTTCGAAAAGCTTCCGTGCATTACCCAGCGTATGTGCTACCGCAACTCTGACCTTTGTGCCGTTCATATCGACTTCTGCTTCTTTGATGCCTTCCATTCCACGGACAGCGGTGAAATTGATGTTTGCAAGCGTTTTACCGGTAACAACTTCATACGCGGTTCTTAGTGCAGCTTCCATGACACCACCTGTTGCTCCGAATATCACCGCAGCACCTGTGGATTCACCCAACGGGCTGTCGAATTCTTCGGCTGGAAGATCAGAGAATTGAATTCCTGATTCCTTGAACATCCGGGCAAGCTCTCTTGTTGTCAGCACATAATCAACATCATAAAACGCATCGTCTTGTGACCATCCCTTCTTATCTTTCCAATGCTCGAAGGCGCTCATCATTTCAGGGCGCTTTGCTTCGTATTTCTTTGCTGTGCAAGGCATAATTGAAACGACGACCATCTTTCGCGGATCTATTCCCATCTTTGCTGCATAATATGTTTTCGCTACCGATCCGAACATTTGCTGCGGTGATTTACATGTAGATAGATGAGCAAGCGAGTTTGGAAAGAAATGTTCGGCAAACTTGATCCATCCGGGCGAGCAAGAGGTGATCATTGGAAGGGTACCTTTGTTCGTGATGCGTTTGATTAATTCATGGCCTTCTTCCATAATAGTAAGATCTGCAGTAAACTGTGTATCGAAGACTTTATTGAAGCCGAGTCTACGTAAACCGGCGACCATCTGGCCTGTCACAAGAGCGCCGGGCCCCATTCCCATGGCTTCTCCAATGCCAACACGAATTGCAGGTGCAGTTTGCACAACGACAACTTTATCCGGATTCAAAAGGTCTTCAAATACTTCATTTGTGTCGTCCCGTTCAACAATAGCTCCAGTGGGACACACTAGTGCGCATTGACCGCAATTAGTGCAGGCAACATTTCCAAGACCTTTTTCCATGTAAGTTGAAATCTTAGTTTTAATGCCGCGTCCGGATAAACCGATTGCATACACTGTTTGAATGTTGCCGCAGACAGCAATACACCGGCCGCATAAGATACATTTGTTAGGATCTCTAATTATGGCAGGCGAGGTCTCATCACAAAGCTGTTCTTTTTTCGTCCGAACAAAGCGACTCTCTTTTATACCTAATTCAGAAGCAATAGCCTGCAATTCGCAATTCTGGTTGCGCAGGCATGAAAGACAATCTTTTGGATGGTTAGCAAGAATTAATTCAACATTCGTTTTTCTTGCATCACGGATACGTGCTGAGTTCGTTACAATCTCTGTTCCCTCGTGCACACAGGCGGTACAGGAACGAACAAGTGATCGCGCACCTTTCACTTCAACAACACAAACTCCGCACGAAGAATTTCTAGAAACATCCTCAAGATAACAAAGCGTCGGTATTTCGATTCCCGCCCGTTTGCAGGCATCGAGGATCGTGATACCATCGGGAGCCTGATAATCTTTACCGTTAATTTTAATATTGATCATCTTCGTTTCCATGTTATCCTCTTAGTTATCTTCTTCTTGGTGGCATTTGACATCACATCGCAGACAACGAGCAGCTTCCTGCAGGGCTTCTTCTCCGGAATACCCGCCCAGAACTTCTTGAAAACTTGAAATTCGTTCCTTGACAGGAAGTTTTTGTGGGTTGATTTTTTTGCCGCCTTCCGGTTCAGGAATCACTTCATCTTTATATTTGAAATCCCTAAATAACCGATGAAATCGTTTCTCCTTCATCAAATCTATATCAATCGCTTCTGCCGCTTGGCGGGCAAGTCCCATAGCTTCAGAGACCGTCGCCGGTCCGGAAACTGCATCGCCGCCGGCATAGACCTTAGGTAAGTTAGTCCTGCAGCTTGGCTGTTGCACTTTGATAGAACCATTCTTTCTGAGTTCCAGACCAATTTCCTTTGCGGATTCAAATTCAACTTTCTCACCGAGGGAGAGAATAATCGTATTGCATTCCACTATTGCAGTCTCGCCGGTTTCTATCGGTTTCTTTCGCCCGGTATTATCGAAACCGTCGAACTTCATTTTATGAATTTCAAGGCCTGTAACTTTTCCTTTTATATCACTGATGGCTCGATGTGGTGCAGACAAAAATATAAACCGGATGTTCTCGTCTATAGCATCTTTAATTTCATGAGCATTAGCCGGCATCTCATCTTTATCGCGGCGATAGACAATCGTCACATCGGTACCGAGCCGCAGACATGAGCGTGCTGCATCAATTGCTACATTCCCAGCGCCAACGACAACAACCTTCTTTCCAAGATGAAGTTTCTTCCCGCTCGCAAATTTCTCAAGGAATTCATAACCTTGAAGAACTCCTGTTAGATGTCTGCCCGGAATATCAAGTTCAATATCTTTCTGAGCACCGATAGCAAGGAAGACAGCATCATTCTGCTTTTGCAGATTCTTGAATGAAAATTCTTTGCCAATATGCGTATTGAAGACGAATTTTACACCAAGTTTTCTAAAGAGTTCAAGTTCTTTATTGAGACCATCTTTCGGTAAACGATATGCTGGAATTCCGTATTGTAGAATTCCGCCTGCTTTTGCATGATTATCATATACTGTGACGTTATGACCCAGACGAACGAGAAAATATGCTGCAGTCAATCCGGCGGGCCCTGCCCCGACAATTGCAATTTTCTTACCTGTAGGGGATAGCTTTTCTTTTATCAACCGCTGATAAGTTTCTCGCTCCTTGCCCATTTTGTACATTGTATCTGCAAGATAGCGGTGAATATCGCCTTGTGAGACCGGATCATCTACCATATCTCTTCGGCATCGCAATTGGCAATGGAAGTAGCAAATTCTTCCGACTGTACCAGGTAAAGGATTATCACGCAGTGTGAGTTCAAATGCTTCTTCGATCCGTCCTTCTTTTAAAAGTTGAAGGTACCCGGGAATGTTCATATGCATTGGACAGCTATTTTCACATAGTGCCATGAACAAGCTCTCACATACACCAGCTTTACACCGCTTTTGAATTATATGTTTTTCGTATTCATCGCGGAAGTAACGCAATGTGCTCAATACCGGATTCGAACTCGTTTGTCCCAAACCGCAAAGTGCAGAATCTCGAATTACATAAGCTAATCGCTCAAGTGTATCTAAATCTTCCATGGTTGCTTCGCCGCGTGTGATTTTGTTGAGAAGCGCGAGTGCTTGCGCCAGTCCTTCGCGGCATGGCGTGCATTTCCCGCACGATTCAGCATAAGTTACTTCAACAAAGTAGCGTGCAACATCTACCATACAATTATCCTGATCCATTACGACCATACCACCTGAACCCATGATCGTACCGAGTTTCGTTAGAGATTCATAATCTACCGGTGTATTGAAATATTCAACTGGAATGCAGCCACCCGACGGACCACCTGTTTGCACTGCACGAATTTTCTTTTTGTTACCCGTGCCTTCGCCCATCTGATAAATTATATTTTCCAGCGGTGTACCAAGCGGCAATTCAACAAGGCCGGTGTTCTTAATTTTTCCAACAAGTGAAAATACTTTTGTTCCTGTGCTGGTTTGTGTTCCAAACTTTGCAAATGCATCTCCGCCAATCGTTAGAATGAGAGGGATATTGATCCATGTTTCCACATTATTGATATTGGTCGGTTTGCCCCACAACCCTTTTTGTGCAGGATACGGCGGCCGCGGAAGAGGTCTACCTGCTCTCCCTTCGATCGATGCAATAAGCGCGGTTTCCTCTCCACATACAAACGCACCAGCCCCTTCCACATACGACATATCGAAGCTGAACGAAGATCCAAAAATGTTCTTTCCCAGAATACCATATTCCTTCGCTGCGGCAACCGCTTTTTTAAATCGTTCAACAGCAAGCGGATACTCGGCTCTTACATACATCACACCTTCAGAAGCACCCATCACGTACGCACCGATCAGCATTCCTTCGATAAGTGCATGGGGGTCGCTTTCAATTTCGTTTCGATTCATATAAGCGCCCGGATCACCTTCGTCAGCATTACAGATAATATATTTTTTATCCGTTTCGACTTTCTTCATCATTTCCCATTTAATAGCTGTCGGGAAGCCGGCGCCGCCGCGTCCACGCAATTTTGATTTCTTGACCTCATCGAGAACAGAATCAGGCGTCATTTGCGTTAACACCTTCATCAAGGCGCTGTAACCGCCGACAGCGATATAATCTTCGATATCTTCCGGATTGATTAATCCGGAATCACGAAGGACGATCTTCTTCTGCCCTTTGAAGAATGGAATTTCATTCCAAAGAGGAACACTACTCAGCCCGGTTCCGAACTCTACTCTCGAGGTATAAAAATTCCAATTTTCGATTCTGCATAATGCCTTCTTCAGCGGTATCATTCCCCTGCAAAGACCATCAACAATACTCTCGGCATCCTTCGGGATAACTTTGTGTAGAATGACAAGCGGCTGTCCCGGGACATAACAATTGACAAGTGTCTCTTCAGCACAAAAACCGAAGCAGCCTATAAGCGTTAATTGAATCTTTGCTCTTTTTGCTCTAATAGCTTTCTGTAGACTTTCATATACTTCTTTTGCCCCGTTGCCGAGACCGCATGTTCCCATACCGACGGAAATTTTTGGTACGTCGGGAAGAAATTTTGCCAATCCCTGTTGCCTAATCTTTTCCAATGTTGAAGCATCATGTATCTTCATGACTTTTTCCGTCCCTTCGATATTTTACTAAGAAGTTTCTGCAATTTAGAGGTTGTTACATTGCTGTAAATAACCCCGTCAATCGCTACGACAGGTGCGAGCGCGCACTGGCCGAAACATGCTACCGTGGAAATTGTGAATTGATTGTCCGGTGTTGTAAAGAACGATTCTCCCTCTTCAAGCGCTTTGCTGCATCCCAACATTAATCCCAGATCATCGAGCAACGCTTTTGATCCCTTTGTGTGGCAGGCAGTTCCCCTGCAAACTGTTAGTGTGTGTTTGCCCTGAGGTTTGAGATTGAAGAACGAAAAGAAAGTAACGACGTTGTACACTCGGGAGAGTGGAACGCCGGTTCGGAGAGCAACATGGTTAAGAGCTTCCTCGGAAAGAAATTTTTGTTCGCAGAGAAGTTGTGTCTCCTCAAGTATACTTAACAATTCACCGTGCTGCCCCTTGTGTTTTGTAATGACTGAATCGATTTCCTGTAATTCTCGCGACAACGTTTGAGTTCCGTTCATAACTGCCCCTAATAATTTTTCTGTTCGTTTTAAGCTAATGTTTTATATACGCAACTTTCGTTCCATTTAAATTGAACGTAAAAAGCCATTATAGTTTTTAAAAATGACATAAAAACACCTTACATTCTTGGTATTCGGAAAGCGAAAAGGTCAAGCATTATACTATAGTATCAAAAGGAAGCAAACTGCAGCGTACGATATTGGTAAAGTATGAAAGTTAGAGAATTCTAAATTTCTTTTATTTTCGTAACGTTTCCGTTCAACGTATAGTTATTTTAAAAAACGAAAAACGGTTTCCTGAATCAAGTTTAACAATGATATCCCAAAAGAAACAAGCTGCTAATCAATATATGATGCCACTTTTACTTTCTCGAATGCCAATAGGCACAATTATAATATAAAGAAGAAAGATGTAAACAGTAAGACATTTTTTCCGAGAGTCGTAAATAAATAATTACTGAATCGCACTATAGGCACAATTCATTTATAATGACGAAATAGTAAGTTGACTTTGCCTGTGTTATCCGTGTTTTGATACTTTGTATCATCTATAAGGTTCTTAAAAGATTTAGATAATTGCTTCATTGGACAAAAACAATTAATTTACAATAGTATAATAGTAAGCCGGTACATTGTGTGCCGGCATTTTTTTTGGAGCTTCGCGAAATGAACAATTGTTTGCCATACTTTAATAAAACAAATACATATATAGTACTTTTCTTTTTTAATTTTTCATTCTCTCTTTCGCAATCAATTTCGCTTACCGGAAAAGTTGTAGATGCTGTGACGCATCAACCCATAGCCCAAGCAATTGTAGAAGTGCTCGAAACAGGGGAAAAAAAGAGCACAGATGATGAAGGGCATTTTCGGTATGAACGACTTTCTTCCGGACGATATACACTTTCTGTACAGCACATTGCCTATGCCAACACTGAACGTCTTATTGTTCTACCTCTCAGCCAAAATGATAGCATCATCATCAATCTGCGTCCTGCGCTCTATAAGTCTGACGAAGTAGTTATTAGGAGCACAAGAACGTCATCCGCAATGAATAATACAACATACCCAGTGGATATTGAAATGAGCGACCAGCTTACCCAATCTTCTAATGTTACTGTCTCCGATGCATTAAGTAAGGTACCTGGTATTGCTCTCGTACGCGATGGAATATGGGAAACCGCTATTTCAGTCCGCGGAATGACCCGATCCGACATCGTATCTTTAATTGATAACACAAGAATTGAAACTGCCAATGATATTGCTGGAGCGCTTTCTCTTATCAACATAAACGATCTTGAAAGAGTTGAAACGCTGAAATCTCCCGGATCAGTGCTTTATGGAACAGGAGCTCTTGGTGGTGTTATCCATCTTGTAACGAAGCGTCCCTCGTTCACCGATCAAATTGAATCAAAAGCTGAATGGACAAGCAGTGCCTCCACCGTCGATGGCGGACTATCTAATTTCGCAGCTGTGCAATCTTCGTCTGATCAATATGCGGCGCGAATAAGCGGCGGATATCGCAACGCAGGAAATACTACTACACCAGACGGTATTCTACCAAACTCTCAGTATCATGATTTCAGTCTCACTGGCTCTTTGGGAATAAAAACGATTGATGAACAATCTCTATTTCTATCTTATCAACGTTCGCAAGCCGAAAACACCGGTATTCCCGGCGGTTCTGCTTTTGGCCCAACAGCTGCAGTACAATACACACTTGCGCGCCGCGAACTTTTCGGATTAGAATACAATATTCCAAATATTTCTTCCAGATTACCACTTATTACATTGCGAATGTCACGTCAGGAAATTGATAGGAATGTCGAAAGTAATCAGGGCGATACATTGATCGTAACACCGCACGCAGTTCACACAACGACGAACTTCCAAATAGAATCTAAACTGTGTCCATTAACAAATCATCTTCTTGATGTTGGAGCAGAAGCATGGGAAAGACAACTCGAAAGCGAACGCGAAAAGGATTTTTTAAACCAGAATAAAATTATTGGAGATCTGCCGATTCCTTCATCGAGATTCTTCAGTGCCGGCATTTATGCACAAGATGAATGGACGATAGTTCCAAACGAATTAACTGCTACATTAGGCGCAAGATACGATCTGATTCGTGTCAGCAACGATAAGGCATATAATCCTGAATATGTAATCACTTCCGGAACTTTGCATACTAATACTGCAGATTCTACAATTCTCTGGAACAAAGGCACTGCGCATGATGAATCGTGGAGTGGAAATGTGGGTTTGCAATACGCTCTCAATTCATATCTGGATTTAACATTTCTTGCGGCGACCGCTTTTCGATCTCCATCCCTTGAAGAACGATATCAATATTTGGCTCTTGGGAATGGAAGGGTTCAAGTTGGAAATTCAAACCTTCAGCCCGAAAGAAGTTTTTGTTTGAATATTGGGAATCGAGTTCACACGGATAATTTTAGCATTCAAACAGATGTATTCTTGAATCAACTGACTAATCTTATCACGACAGTGCCTGGAACTTTCGAAGGGGTTCCGGCTTTACTTGATACGAATATTGGAAAAGCCCGATTGTACGGCTATGAAATTTACAGTGAACTCGAAATAGCAACATGGAGCGTTCTGAAAACTTCGCTGGCCTATGTTCGCGGACAAGATACGCGTAATCATGCGGACCTACCGCAGATTACACCGCTCAACGGACAAGTAGAATGGAGCAGCTATTTCCGGCAAGTTGGCACAATAAGTATTTCCTGCACTTGTGACGCCTCACAAAAGAACCTTGCATCAGGAGAAATAAGCACAGCTGGCTATATGGTTGTTGATATCAATGCTGTAAGCGTTCCGTGGAATATTGGACGGTTTTCATTGACACTTCATTCTGGGATCCAGAATCTGTTGAACAAACCGTACCAAGATTATCTTTCAACTTTACGCGGTCTCGTAAAAGAAGAACCCGGCAGGAATTATTTTTTTTCTATAACCGTTGCGGTATAATGAATTCTCAAGAGGATTAGTAGAATGTTCTGGTTCACGTTGGCAACTTGTTCTGCACTGCTTTCGGCAACAGCAGCTGTAATTCAGAAAAAAGTCTTGTTTCGAGTAAATGCTCTTGAATTTTCATTTCTTGTTTCTATAATCATTTTAATTTTTTCGTCATTCATACCATTTTCGATGGATGTCACTTCTCTTGCTCCATCAACGTTAATGATCATCATTGGTAAAAGTATTCTCGGTGGAGCTGCATTTCTATTTGTTATGATGTCTTTAGAACATAATCCGATTAGCACCGCTTTGCCGATTCTTGGTATGACGCCCGCGGTAACGGCGCTTGCCGCTTTGTTGATTATCGGAGAATCACTTCATAATTGGGAATGGCTGGGAATTGGAATGATGATGGTAGGGACTTATATTTTAGAAAAGCGTCCGGCACAACGAATCTTTCAGCCATTCAAAGAAATTCTCTATTCAAAAGATCATTATTATATATATAGTGCACTCGGATTGTTTGCGGTTTCATCTGTCTTTGACAAACTTCTTGTAAGCGGATATAAAACCGATCCTCTTGTTGTTCTTTTCTATCAGCATATAGTCTATTGTGCGATGTTCGGTTCTCTATTATTAATACGCAAACAATCCTTTCAAGCAGCAGTACAAAAAGGAACGTCACAGCTTCCATTTATTGTCGCGGTCGCATTCTTGACTATTGCTTATCGCTTTACTCAGCTTGAAGCAACAAAATTTGCACCGGTAGCTTTGGTGTTAGCTATAAAGCGAACTTCTATTTTATTTGCATCGTTTTTTGGGGGAAAAATATTTTCTGATGAGCGGCTAAAACAAAAACTTATTGGCGCAGCAATCATTGTTGGCGCCGGTTTTATCATTCTTAGAAATGTCGGATAAATAGTTAATATGTCAATTGGATCGTCTATTTAGGTTCTGCATGAATCATAATTCTTCGCAGCTGTTTGAAATGCTGAAAGAGCACCGCCTCCACATCTGAAATAATTTGATGCACTTCATCCAGTGTTTTTGTCTTCTCAATCTGACATGTAAGCGTAGCATTGTACTGATGCCCCCTCTTCAGTAATGTTAAATCCTTGCATGCAAAAACATCTTTGTGAAGTTCCGTTACTTCTTGAATTTCCTTAGACAGATTTACCTCGGCGTCTGTTACATTCAGAAGAATGCGTTCAGATGGATGATATTCTTCCATGTGGATTGTTACCTTGCCGATAGATGGAAGAGAGGTTTGAATTTGCCGCTCGATCTCAGAAGTCATTTCGTGGGCTTCAGTAAAACTCTTTCCTTCTGCATATTCCACATCAAAGTCGATAAAATAATTTTCGTCAGTAAGATGCACTTCTATATTATGTGGTGCGCGCAGGCCATTATCCATCATAATCATCCGGATTTTATCGATGATAGTTTCATCCCTCGCTTCGAACGGTTCCGCATGCACGACAACATCAGCGTTGGGATGAATGTTATGCACAGCTCGTTCGATGCTGTCCATAATTGAGTGAGCACTTTGAAATGGAATTGTCCGGCGGATAGCGACAACGGTATCCACGAAAATATGTGCCCCGGAAGTGCGGATACGTACTTTGCGCAATTCTTCTACACCTTCTACCGATTTAATAACGTTTTCTATTTCTTTAGTTAAACTGTGCGGCACACGATCCATCAGAGCGTCAATAGTGCGGCGTCCCAAGCGGTAGCTCACAAACAGCACCAGTAACGCTACCCCAATAGCAGCAACTGCATCGAACTCAGGATATCCAAGCCACACAAAAAATAGTCCGCCAATAACAGTAAAAGACGACCATATATCGCTGGAAAAATGCAGCGCATCGGCCTCGAGTGCTTGACTATTGTGTTTTCTTCCAATCCGATACAAAGCACGCGACCGGCTTGTGTCAATTAAAATTGACACACCCATCACAATAAAACTCCAAATATTTGTTTCGACGTGGTGTGTGTGCTTCAGCAGGTGGTCAACACCTTCCCAAACAATCCACGCGCAAGTGATGATAAGTAAAAGTGTTTCTACGAATGCAGAAATATTTTCTAACTTACCATGACCGTATGGATGGTCTTCATCAGCGGGGCGGTCGGCAAAAGAAACGGCTAGCAAAGTAATAATGGCTGCGAGAAGATCGAGTCCGGAATGTGCCGCTTCGGAGAGAATGCCAAGACTGTTTGTCCATAGTCCAATGCCAAGCTTAAAACTTGTTAAGAATACCGCAGCAAGCACCGAGGTTAATGCTATAAGTTTCTTTTCTTTATCAGCTGTGAAAGTCATAAATGAATGTGTTCTTATTATCGGTCAATATACAGAGCGTTTAGAAGGAGTGCAACGAACATTGCATAGGACAGCGAGTTTGCATATATTCATAACAATTAAGTAAATGCCAAAACAGAAAATGGCGTGAAAAAGCAGTAGAGCCGCTTAGTATTGATATCGAAAATAGCGAACTGAGGAAATAATATCGGACCAAAAGAAATATGCGCGTTGCAATCATTTCTGATATTCATTCCAATCTTGAAGCGCTGATAAAAGCGTTTGAGATTATCGATAAACATTCTATTGATGAGATTATTTGTCTTGGTGATATCGTTGGCTATGGCGCCAATCCCAACGAGTGTGTCGAACTTGTCCGTCAGCGTTGTAACCTCGTCATCAAAGGCAACCACGAAGATGCTTTGCTCGACATAGCAGTTGCTGATGATTTTACAGATAACGCACGCTCGGCAATTCTATGGACGCGTGAACAAATCACAGAAGAAAATTTCAGCTACCTTAGCTCGCTTTCTCTTATTCATAGGAAGAAAGACATGATTTTAGTCCATTCTTCGCCATGCCAACCACAGGAATGGAATTATATTTTTGATGAGGATACCGCTGCACGTGCTTTCCGTTGTTTTTCAGAACCGCTATGTTTCATCGGACATACGCACATGCCAATGATATTCTCTCCAAACGGTAATGCCTCTGCAATTACAATTGATGAACGCTATCTAGTCAATGTAGGGAGTATCGGTCAACCACGTGACCGGAATACTAATTTGAGCTTTGGCATATTTGACACCGGTGCATGGACATACGAAAATATCCGAAGTCCGTATGATATAGAAACAGCCGCAGGGAAAATATTAAAAACCACATTACCGCCAAAACTGGGGCAACGACTATTAATAGGAGTGTAACTTAATCTCGAATAAAGAGTTGATGATTATAAATTACAACCGAATAATCAGTTAAAGATAAAAAGAAAGATGCAAGAGAGAAAGTTAATCGTGAGTTTCATCCGCAATTATACCGCGCTCTTTGGCGTAATCATGAAGCTTTTCTTCCAGCATTTTCCTGCCGCGATGCAAACGTGAGCGGACGGTACCTATTGGGCAGTTCAAAAAATCTGAAATTTCCTCATACGTCAATTGTTCAATATCACACAAAATTACTACCGTGCGAAAATCTTCTGGTAAAGATTGCAGTGCACCTATAACTTCGTCGCTCAACATATTACTATACATACGTTTCTGCAAGTCGTTGGAATCGGTGCTGTCGTCGCGGATGGAATCATAAAAGTTTTCAACATCATCATAGTCAACCATTCCGGGCTCTCGTATTTCTTTACGATAGCGGTTGATATAGGAATTTTTCATAATGCGGAAGAGCCATGCGCGAATGTTTGTTCCTTTTTCGTATTTATCCCAAAAGCGAAATGCTTTCATAAATGTTTCCTGTAGAAGATCTTTCGCCTCATCTGCATCGCCGGTAGTGCGTAGTGCAAAGTTGAACAATATATCCTTATGAGGATACGCTTCGGCATTAAATTCCGTTTGTCGTTTAAGCAACGCTTTAGAGGTAATAGAGTCAGCCATGATATCTGCGTCCCTGTGAGCCATTCTATTCACGGTTGCTTTAATAGCAGTGGTAACTCGGTTACAGGAAATGAGCGATCCAGTTTAATTCGATTTGCATCAAGCTCTGCTCCCCGCGCATCCACATCTTCCTCTAGTGCTGTGAAAGTATTGAGGTCTCCAATCTCTGTAATTGTAGCAATTTGTTCCAGCGAATCTGTTGAGTCACTCCATCGTGTTTCAAAGTTAATACCGACATCAACTTGGATTGGAGCAATTTGATTGTTTGATTGTAGTATGGCATTTCGAATGATATGATCACACCCTAATTTCATATTGAATGGAATTTGTTCATAGACTCCGGTATCTGCTTGCGCACTCTCGCCGGTGGCAATTGCATAAAGCGTTGTTAGCAATGCAACGCAATTCAACTTACGGATGAAGAATTTATTGGGATCACCCTTCCATCCGCCAGATTCTACCAACACCGTGCTTGTACCCCACTTCTGAATATTGTCGCCAAATGCACGCGGCTCAAATGTATCATCCCATTTTGCCAAATGACCGGGAATAAATAGATTTAATATTTGTGCAAAAGTCGATGCAACTTTCTTAGCTTTTACTCTAACCGGATTATCTGCACGTGATTCATCTGTAGAAGGAGCGAGTAATGCAATTGCGGTGATTTTTTTTGTTGTGCCGACCGTTAACCGTGTATCTTGATCATGAAGATTAAATCCGTATTCCGGCTGATACTTGTTGCATGTTTCTTTCAGGATTCTCGCTTCCGGAGTTTCAAGTGCCAGTGCATCACGATTTATGTCTATTAGTTGAGCAGTTCGGCGGGTAAATCGTTCGGCTCCATCCGGGTTCAGCATCGGAATAACCAGTAATGTCAATTTCTCTCGTATTGTTTTTGTCGCAATATGGGCTGGATGCTTGGCAAAGAATTTGAACATATCTATAAGCGCCATGGTCGCTGTCGGTTCATCGCCGTGCATTTGAGACCAGAGCATTACTTTTGTTGATCCGTTTCCTATTGAATAGAGAGAAATTGTTCTGCCTTCACCCGATATCCCTAATGGCAGGTTGATGAATAAGTCTTGCTCTTGAAACGATTGAAGCCACTTCAGCATATCTGCGTGTGTGATGCGGCAAGAAATAATTTCCGTCGCTTTGAAAGAATCATATAAATCAAACAAATCACGCGCAATATCCTGTGTTGCCGATTGAATAAATGCTGTCATGCCGGGAACTTTTTTCAATTAGAGTTAATTCTATTTTATCTTATTTATAAGATAGTGCATTCTTCTGTTCTTTGCACCGATTTTTTATCTTCTTATTCGCATCGAGAAGAACCGAATTCTGAAAATGGAAACGCGTGTTGACATTCAAACGGTCATTCTTTATATTGGCTTCAACGTGAAACTTCCATTCAGACCACACACGTAAGGAGAATTTCAATGTCAGACATTTCATTAGACGCACTTGGCATGGTCGAAACCAAAGGACTTGTCGGCGCAATCGAGGCAGCCGATGCTATGGTCAAGGCGGCTAAAGTAACACTGATCGGCAAAGAACAAATTGGCGGCGGATATGTAACCGTTATGGTGCGCGGCGATGTTGGTGCCGTGAAAGCAGCAACTGATGCCGGAGCAGCAGCGGCACAGCGTGTTGGCGAATTAGTGTCGGTGCATGTTATTCCGCGTCCGCACAGTGATGTGGAAACCATTCTGCCTAAACGTCCAGCACAAAAATAGTTTTTTGATATCATAATCCCGAAGGATTTTAAACCGTCGGGATTTTTATTTCATTCGGATGATAAATCATGGTTGACTATGCTCTTGGCTTAGTGGAAACCAAAGGACTCGTTGCCGCTATTGAAGCGGCTGACACGATGGTGAAAACTGCCAATGTCATTTTGATTGGTAAGGAAATAACGCGAGGCGCACTCGTAACAATCAAAATCGTTGGTGACACTGCGGCAGTACGTTCCGCGGTTGAAGCCGGAGCAGCGGCTGCACAACGTATTGGCGAACTCGTTTCCAAGCATATCATTCCGCGTCCTGGAGATGGATTGGAAGAATTGATCTTTGCAAAAAGTCAACTTACGCAAAATGAAGTAGAACAAATTTTCAGCAGAGAACCTGCGTTGCTAGTAAAAAAGGATTTTCCTCCTCAAGAAGAAGAACCTATCGCACTACAAAACGAGAATGATGATAAGGTTAATGTAGAACCCAAGGAAGAACCGGTTCAGGAAGAATTGTACACGATGCCGGAGGGGTTGACTCCAGAACTGCAAGCGTACTTCAAACAGTTAGATTTAATGCCCGTGCATGAGTTACGCCGTTTTGCGCGAACCGTTGAAGGACTACCGATTTATGGCAGACAGATTTCTCGGGCCAATAAAAAGGAATTAGTTGAAGAGTTATTGAAAGCAAAGAAGGTATAGGGGCATAATTCAGAAATCAACTATCAGCATTTAAGTTCTCAGCTTTTGGCCATTGATAACCGTTTTTTATATTGTAACTTCTTGCTTCTCCTAATTGGTTGTCTCCATAAAATACTTTGATGTAAAAATATTGCCTTCATACAGTAAGCATATAAAAAGAAAACGATGAATAAAGGAGCTTGGTACGCTGTCGGTGCATACACTTGCTGGGGATTGCTTCCAGTATACTGGAAGCTGCTTCACCATGTTACCTTCGGTGCAATTGCTTGGGCATCGTATTGTCTGGTCATTCGTTGCGTTGATGATAATAATTTTGCTCATGCGGCAATGGAATTCATTTCGATCTGCAGCTCTCGCCCCTCGAGTATTGCGCATTTATATTGCCGCAGCGGCACTCATCGGAATTAACTGGCTCACGTATGTATGGGCTGTCAATTCAAATCATATGGTGGAAACAAGTCTTGGGTATTTCATCAATCCGCTGCTGAGTGTCTTAATGGGTGTGATTTTCTTTCGCGAACGATTGCGTCCGTGGCAGTGGGTTCCTGTCGTGCTTGCGGCGGCCGGGGTAGTCTATCTCACGATTGTCTTCGGTTCGTTGCCGTGGATTGCGCTCACTCTAGCTTTTTCATTTGGGCTGTATGCTGTCGTCAAAAAAATTGCACCGCTTATATCACTTTATGGATTAATATTGGAAACAAGTATTCTGCTTCTTCCGGCAACGGCATATCTTGTTTATTCGGATACAACCGGCAGCGGCGTGTTTTTACATTTGGGAATCATATCCGATCTTCTATTGATTGGCGCGGGATTGACAACCACCATTCCCTTGCTAATGTTTTCTTCTGCAACGCAGCGCATTCCACTTTCGCTTATCGGTATTTTGCAGTACA
The DNA here is from genome assembly GCA_963727825.1 of Ignavibacteriota bacterium. Taxonomy (GTDB): domain Bacteria; phylum Bacteroidota; class Ignavibacteria; order UBA10030; family UBA10030; genus Fen-1298. Next base: position 957,393 of record CAVSHO010000009.1, read on the forward strand.
TCTCACCAACCCTGCAATTTCTTCTCGGCGTCTTTGTTTACAGGGAATCGTTTTCGTTTACGCAATTCATCGGCTACAGTATTGTCTGGGTAGCGCTAATTCTGTTCGGCCTGGAGGGATATTCTGCCTATCGCTCGCAATCTGTCGCGGAAGCGGAGATAGAATGAAGAGAAAATGTAATAAGTATGTTTATGTAATAAAGAAACAGGTAAAAAAAGATTGAGTGATTGTATTATAATTGATTTAGTTAAATATAGCTGGGATTATGAGAAAAGAGGATGAAGGATAAAAAAGGGTTAATCGTAATCCTTTAAATAATATTTAGTTTTAGTTTCACCAGTAACCTCAGTTTCTTCAAGCTTTTCTATACAATGAAAAATATAGTTCTTTGAACCAACTGTAATTCCGTTAAGATCTACTACGGTATCGGGAAGAAGGCAACCGCTAAAATATTTATTGTCTTCATTTGTTTGTAACGTCCAATATCCAGATTTTATGTTTATTTTTATAATTTTACCCTCGAGGTTAACATTTTCAATTTCATATTCTCTTATTGTCTGTAATTTGTCATATAAGGGAATTGCGCGGGACCGTTGAATAGAATGAGAGACGATTTTTTTGGATTGCGGATTTATCCAAGAATAAGAAATGGGACTGTTGTTTGATATAATGAATTCTAGCAGTTTTAAGTAATTACTAAAAAAATGCCCGCGGTTTTCTTTTAATACACTTAATGACTGTTCTGGATTGTCGACCAGCTCAAGTATGGCGTCAAGCTTATTCAGAGCGCGGGAAATATCAACATATCCAAAAGCGTCTACAAACATTTTAGCTCTAAGGTGAACCTCAAAAGAAGCTGGTGCAAAGGCATAAACATCTGTTTGATAATTTTCTGGAGTGTCTAGTTGTTTTTTTAACTTCTTGTCTGTTAAATCTTTAATAGCCTTTTTATATGAAAACTTTAAAAGGTTTTGAAATATAAGAAGACCTTGAGCCAATTTTATTGTAGAAATTGCATGGTCACGAATTGCTTCTGGTGGATTAAAATCTAAATGAATTACGGCGGTGTTTTGTAAAAGAGAATCATGAAGAAGTTGTTTGTCTTTTTTGTTTGTGAAAGAATTAATAATAATACCGTGATCAGGTAACCATGATTCAGTGACGGCTTCCTTTGCTATAGAATCAATCGTTAATGATTCTGTGCCATAGGAATTAGTGCGAAGCAAATAATACTCTCCGAGTTCTGGTTCCTCAAATAGAGTTCTTAGATCGCATTCTCCAGAAAAAAGAAGATTTAATCTTTCTGGCGACAATGCTATTGTAAGGAATTCATCATATTGACCAGAACGATTTATTAGTTGGCATAAGTACTTTGTGCCGAGCAAGTCTTGTGCTAAAAACAACACGGGACCATCAAAATACATTAACGTTCGCAGTATATTTATTTGCTTCTTCATTTAGGCATAGAACAACGAGGGATAGGATCAAAGTTTCTGTCATTCCACCAGTCGTGATGTGTCTGACCCGCATCAATCGGAGAATGTTTAATTACCCCAGCTTCATTACTGAGAGTTATCGATATTATTAAATGTGGGTTGTTTTTAAAAAAGGGTATCTTATTAAGTGCGATACAATCTTCAATAGATAAAAAGATTGATAAAGCTCTGGCTGCGCATTCGTCGAGAAATATCCTTCGGGAATTTAATTTTTTGGGGGAATGAAAATCTGTCTGTGTTGGTGGAAAACTTTTTACTAATCGATAGAATGATTTTCCATTGGGAAGCTCAACGTCAAGAGGTGGACATCCCTCGGGCAACTCTTCAGCCCATTGAAAATCAGTGAGATTATTATTGGCCATTTAGTAGAATAAAGCTCAGTTGTTTGATATGTAAAATATAAGTTTTTGCTGAAATCGCAACCTATCAATTGAAAAGTATTGATAATGAAGTAATATTAAAGTAAATCAGAAATATTGAAGAATGATAATAAAAGGTTGACGAGATATTTCTTAAATTGTTCCGAGAAAAGGAATAAAAGTCTCATATACATCTCACAATACGTGTAAAACATAAGAAACGCTTATATTTTTTATTGGTTAACCTCTTGCAGAAGTAATTCCCCGATAGAGAACATTGGAGCAGGCAGCGATAGGCTCTTGGTATAGAAAGAGTTCGAATAAAGGCAAAGAATCCAATTTAAGAGTAAGTATCTAAAATCTGTTTGCTCTGTCTATTTTTTCAAAGCCGCCTTGGAAAAAAGATATTCAGGTATGATGGTATCAAGAATAATGGAGTCGGTAAGAAACTCTGTTCCCGCGCCATCTTTGAAGACATCTTTATACAAGACCGACTTTGCTATCCATCGGCTCTGAACTTCCATTACTTCACGCACATCGATCGTCTTCAAGAGCTTGCCGCTCTTGGCGCAGAGATTTTCTTTCAAAAAAACAAAGCGCATTTTATCAACCCAAACTTTCCGGCTCTCATAGGCGATATCTTCCTTTTTAGCAGCGAGGTCTAATACCCAGCACGGACGTCCACTCACGGTTTCTTCAGATGCGATTTTTGCCGTGTAGAGATTGGGCAAATGCGGGTCTTCCATCATGTCCTCGTAGGAAAGATCGGAACCCATCATTGACTGCCGCAACATATGGCCTGAAATCAAGATTGTCCGATCTGTGGAAGGGGAGTAGGTCCACAAGATGTCCTGAAGCTTAAGCATCTTTGTACCTTTCTCCCTGGCAGGAGCCAGAAATTCGATGAACGCTTCCTTTGTGCCTCGCTGCCATGACTTTGCTTCTATAGTCCGGCTACCGCGTTCTCCATGAATCATCATGTGTGAAGTGAGAATCTTGTTTTCCGAAAACATATTTTGATCTACCTTTTTAAGGATCTCATCTCCAGAAAGAGTTTGCCCCCTAAGAATTGTAAGCGGTAAGAAAATTACAAACCAGAATAGATACCTCATGTTTCAAGCTCCTTAAACAATTGCGATGTTTGTCGTTTGTAAATGCCGATGCCGGACATTGCACTGCCGAGCAATGTGGCAAGAATCCCCGGCAGGAAACCAATCACAAAAGTCGATGGTTCCACTTTCGCTCGAATGATATCAGTGAGCATCATCGTACTGTTCTTCATCATCGACCCGATGTCGAACCCGTGTAATTGCAGATAGTACGCACCGGCAACTCCAATTGCAGTTCCAATGAGAGTTCCGGTTATGCCAACCGCAAGCGATTCAACAATCATCGATCGGTAGATATGGTTATTATCTTCGCCGACAGCGAGCCGCAAACCAAATTCGCCGTACCTACGCAGACTTCCGGTTAAACCTGCGTTCCATAAGACAATAGACATGACAAAAACAAAGAACCCGAGAATCAGTTGTGTAAATTTATCAACCAGATCGAGATAATCGGAAAGCCCGCTCTGATTTCGGAGAGTTTCCATGATTGGCGAGAACTTATCTGCAGTATTTGGGAAGTGTGCATTAAAGCCGCTTACCATGATATCTGCAATATCTTCATGATAAAGATCGTCCTTGTAAAAGCCAAGGATTTCTCCAGCCCCTTGCTGCATATCGAGCGCTTGCTGCATATCGGAGAGATCGGTAATGATTGCACTCCGATCCATTTGTCCTACGCCAAATCGAATCGTCCTAACAATTGTAAAATTCGTGAAGGACATGCTACCATACATCGTTGAGCTAATTAATGTAGCTTTTTGACCCGGCTGAACATGAAGTTTCTGTGCAAGTTCTTCCGCTATCAAGAGGTCGCCGTTTTTTTTTGGCAATTCTCCGCTTACGAGAGCAGGCCGGATATTCAATATTTTCCACTCCGGACTATCGGGAGAGAAAAGGTTTACTCCCATGCCTGCCACAGGGACTTGTTCTTTTGTTTCACCATTCTCGTCTGGTATATCAAGAAGACCTCCGAATGTAATACGTGGCGTCCAAATAAGGTTTGGATAAGTCTTTCTTAAAGAAGCCAGAAGTGTATCTATTCCGAGCAATGCCAGATCATTTGGAATTTGGTCAACGTGTGCAGCATATGCTTTTGTCATCACACGCACGTGTCCTGTTTGATAGTGCGCGGTGTTTTGGATGAGTCCGGAGACCGCGCCGTTAATCCATGCGTGTAAAAATACTGTGAGCATAACACCGGCAGCAACAATCAGCACGGGGAAAAGTGAACGAGATCGATCACGAAGCAGACCTTTAAGGAGAAATTTGATCATGAGAGTCTCCCTCTCAAAGCATCTGTTGGTTTCAAGTTGGCAATTTTCCTTGTCGGCAAAAAGCTGACAATCGTTGTGACTACTAAAACAAGAAGCGTGGTTCCTATGATCAATCCTGTGGAGTAAGTTGGAAAAAGTTTTTCTCCGAGTGCAAATCCGGCGTTATCTAGTGCTCCCGGAAGAGTCATGCCCGTTCGAGCTGCGTAGCTAAAGAGCGGGATACCATAGGCAGCGGCAACGAATGCCGCGAGCACGCCGTGGAAAGCTCCTTCCATTGTGAACAGTCCTATTATCTTCGTTCGCGTCATCCCAAGAGCCATGAGCGTTCCCATTTCTTTCTTGCGGCGGAAGATGGACAGAACCTGGGTATCAAAGATTGCAAGCATTGCAAGAAACAGAAGGATCACATATAAAACGCTTCCGGAAATTGTCTTGGTCTTTAAAAGTGCATGAATATCGTGCAAAAGATAATCCCGATTTCTGAATTCCCATCCCGCAATTTGTTTGGGTGGCTGAACATTTTGTTTCAATACAACTATTGTCACCTGCCTGGGCATTGCTGTGAGTAATTGCAGCTGATCCAGCGGAATCCAGATCTGTTCATTGTCGATTTCCTGAACCGTAGTCTTCATTACTTCTACAATCTTCACTTCTCTTGCATCGAATGTTCCGTGAACATCGCGCCACTGAACGGTGATGTTATCGTCTTTATACAGTCCGATATTTTTCGCCATTCTGCCGCCGACAAGAGCAGGGATGAATCCTTGATCACCCTTTAATAGGAATGAAGGAATAGATAAAACATTCTGGTTCGTGTCGATTCCCTTAAGGAGAATGGATCGGAAACGTCCCTCAGGGTAAATAGTAGCCTGACAGATGAGAATGGGAACTGCTTCATCATTCTTAACTAATGCCTGAAGTTCTGCAGGAATTGGGGCATGCGCATCTACAAGTGTAAGCGGATCAAACGGGTCGTAAGCTTTCTGCCAGAACTGTCCTCCGCCGTAAAGTGCGTCAATTGTTGCTCGTTCCACCTGATTGTTCATGCCATTATACATTCCCTGCAGGAAAATAATGGTGACAAACGAAAAGGACAGCGCAACAACATTGAGCCAGGTTCGAAGCCCGGCGCCAAGAATATTACGCAAAGCGAGTTTTAAAATAAGCACGGGCTACCTCACTTTCATGATTTCTTTTTCATCCTTTTCAACTCTTCCGTCGACAAGGGTGATTTTTCTTTTGAGATATGCTATCACTTTTTCGTCGTGGGTCGCAAAAATGAATGTCGTTTTAAGTTCTTCATTCAACTGCATCATGGTTTTCATGATGTTGTGGGAATTTTCAGCGTCAAGGTTCGCTGTAGGCTCGTCGGCAAGGACCAGTTCCGGTTTTTTTACTATCGCTCTGGCGATCGCCACTCGTTGACTTTGTCCGCCAGAGAGTTGTGCTGGCTTGGAATCAACGCGATCTGCTAATCCAACCCATTCCAGAGCATCCATTACGAGTTTCTTTCGTGTTGATGAATCCTTACCGAGAAGGAGTAAGGGAAATTCAACGTTCTCGAACACAGTATATACCGGCAGCAAATTGAATGTCTGAAAAATGAATCCAATGTTATCTTTCCGTAGCTGAGCAGCTTCCTTGTGTGTGAGCAGTTCCGTATTCTGTCCAAGAACTTCAGCGTGGCCGCTGGTCGGAGCGTCAAGACATCCTATTATGTTTAAAAGCGTTGTCTTGCCAGATCCACTAGGGCCGACTAATCCGAGGAATTCGCCTTTGCTTACTGAAAGATTAATTTTATCCAGCGCTTTCAGGGTATTAAGTCCAAGGGAATAAGTTTTATCCAAATTATCGGTTTTTATTACTACTGAATTTTGCATAGTTAATTCCTTGTTCTTACGTTAGATAATATTGCTCATCACACAATGATAAAAAATTTTTCAATGATTGAACACAAGCATAACCTGAAGTCCTGTCCCCGCAAAAGGATTGGTACCTCCCTGAATTCGATAAAGCTGCATATTGTTTGGATTCCAGAACCCTATGAAATAAATTATCCAATTATCATATGTTCTTTGTATAGTAAAAAGGCGGTACCAATCTTGATCTGTCCAGTCGCGATAAAACATGGCTGATATTCGATCGAGCGTACCCAACGAGTAATTCAATGACAAACCGGAAAAGCCTATGCCGTCTGTTGGGCCGAAAATGTTGTTTGGGTGATCATCCCGAAAATATTCAGTAAGGACGGTCAGTCCATTTCCAATATCGAAAGTGTAATCGGCTCCTAATGTCCATAGTCGCTGATATTTCATTCCCGGAATTTCAGTTTGTTGATGTATAATAACTGCCTCAAACCATACTCCAATTCCTATATCCCATTTCCCATCAAGCGCAAATCTGTTTTCAGGAACCGAATATCCCGCGGTGTCAGTTAATATTCCCGGCAAATTGCTGAGATCGGCTTCACGATGATGATAAGATAATCCTGCCTCACCGTCCCAGACCGATAATTGCACTCTTCCCCCAAACTCAATGCTTTTCTTTTGTGTTGGAAAAGTTTCCCATCCTTTTGTTTCATTGTTGCCATAAAGTCCCCATAGCCATATATTGGCATTGCTCATGAAGTAGTAACGCATGAGCATGCCGTATACTCCATCGGTGAGCTGCAGCGGATCGCGCGGATCAATCTTGTCGAACCACATGAGAGGCCGAAAGAGCGTTGCAGTGCCGAAACTTATTTTTTGCAATCCAACCCGTGCTTCAAACACATCCGATGCGAGCCTGAACGATGCGCGGTATGGTTTTATTTCCATATCGTTTTCTGGATGCTGACTTTTCATGAAGCTTTCAGTCGTGTATGTATTAAGTGATAAATCCATGTCTGCGTTTAAATCATCATTTAATTTTTGTTTCAGAGAAAAATCGGGGATGTAGCGCAGGCCCGGTTGGGAAACCACAGTGTTATCATGGGTGACCATTATCCATCCGGATGCTTGACCGCTCAAGGAACAAGTTTGCCCAAGTGATGTCGTCAGCGCAAAGAATAAAAGGACAAAGATAATTATGCAGTATGTTTTTAATTTCAATTGTTTAATCCAGTACAATTCAAGTAAAACACGAAATGTTATTTCACCTGTTCTCTTTCCCATTGTGAAAGCAATATTTCAATCAAGCGATCTTTAAGATTGTTAAGAGGAAATAATTCAGGTGCGGCGATATAGTTGGCGGCAACTCCATCAAAAAGAACAGCCAGCAGATAGGAATCAAGATCGGGCTTTTTCGATCCAATCTCAGCCAGTAGATCGCGTATTCTTTTGAAATAAGGTTCGATGTATTGCTTGCCTTTTCTTTTTAAGATTTTTCGCCAGCCATCATCAAGATTCAACCGTAAGGAAAGTCGAACTAATAACGGTTCTTTTTCTAATAGTCCGAGCCATCCATCAATAAAAGAGATTAATTTTTCTTTAGGAGTGTGCTGATCATTACTTTTACTTTGTACAGGTAATAACCGGTCGGTTCCTTCATCGATGAGTGCTAACAAAATATCTTCTTTCGTAGAAAAATGAGAGAATATGAGCCCTTTAGAAACTTTAGCTTTTCTTGCAATCTCATCTGCGGTGGTTGACGAGAAACCCTTTTTTGCAAACAATTCGAGTGCAGCCGAAAAGATTGCACTACGACTTTTCGCTTTCATTTGTTTGGATAAAGCCTTTGATCGTGGTGACATGATAGCATCTCCATTATATGACTGACTACTTAGTCAATATAAATAGAAGAAGAAAAGAAGTCAATGCTTTCATAAAAATGTTGTCTAAAATTTGCATCATGCAATTATCCGTTTGTAAATATTGCTGTTTTGCAATTGATTCAAAGATATTTTCAGATTACATTTTAATAAATCATGCGGGCGTAACTCAGTTGGTAGAGTGTCAGCTTCCCAAGCTGAATGTCGCGAGTTCGAACCTCGTCGCCCGCTCAAAAAAATTTTAAATGGATTAGTATATTATACTAATCCATTTTTATTTTTACCAGAAGCAACCTTTTCTATTTATTTTTCGTAAGCCGAGATAAAAATTCTTTCATAAAAGATACTGCACAACTATGAAACGTTCTTCCATCATCATCCTTATCTTTGTTCTTGCAAAATTTCTACTTCAGCTTGTAACTCTTCTTCAACCGGAGTATGGTTTATTCCGTGATGAATTGTATTACCTTGCCTGCGTCAAACATCTTGCGTGGGGATTTGTAGATCATCCTCCTTTTTCTATTGCAATATTGTGGGCATGGGTTTCCATTGCCGGTGATTCTCTTGTCTCGCTTCGCGTAATTGCAGCGCTCATAGGCACTATACCAGTTGCAATGGCCGGACTAATTACACGCCAGCTTGGCGGTGAATGGAAAGCGCAAGCGCTGGCATGCTTCACTGTAATGCTCCTTCCTATTCAATTGGCTATCTCAAGTTTCTATTCTATGAATGTAATAGAATACGCGCTAATTCTTGTGCTTGTTTGGTTGTTACTACGAATTATTATAGAGCAGCGATCATCTCTATGGATTTTGTTTGGTGTTTTCCTTGGTGTCGGAATCATGAATAAGCATACATTCGCTGTCCTTGCGGGATTTTTGCTCATTGGTCTTTTGTTTACTCCATCGAGAAAAGAGTTTCTGAAAAAGTATTTCTGGATTGGTATGGGAGTGGCTTTTCTCATTGTTCTGCCGAATCTTATCTGGCAGATCTCGCACAACTTTATATCGCTAGAGTTTTATAAGAATGCCTCTGAATTAAAAAATGTCCCAACGCCCCCGCTGAAAATTATTCTCGAACAATTTCTCACTAACAATCCCCTTACAGGAATTCTGTGGGTGACCGGACTTGTTTGGTTATTACGAGGTAAAGAACGCAGTGAATACCGGGTATTGGGTATTGCTTTTTTATTAATGCTTGTGATGATGATGGCTGCCCAATCGAATCGGGCAGATCGTATTGCACTGTATATTCCTGTACTTGTTGCAGGCGGTGCGGTTGTTTGGGAATGTTTAAATGCCAGGCGGTTTATGAAATGGCTTATTCCTATCACTGTCGCCTTATTACTTTTAGTCGGGTTGATTGCTATGCCCGTTGCACTGCCGGTTTTGTCTCCATCATCAACCGCCCAATATATCCAAGAACGAGGTATACAGCAAAGTTATGAAAAAGGAGTTACAGCAAAGCTGCCGCAGAATTTTGCAGATAGATTTGGATGGAAAGAACTTACGGATTCCGTTGCTGCAGTGATTCAGCGATTACCGGAACGAGAGCGTAATTCCGTTATTCTTGCCGGGCAGAATTATGGCGATGCTGGAGCGCTGGAATATTACGGACGTTCGGTGAATTTTCCGCGAGTGATCAGTGGACACAATAGTTATTGGTTGTGGGGGCCAGGTGAACAAGCAGAGACATATATTATAGTCGGGAATTCGAGGTCACGGATGGAAGAGATTTTCAATGATGTGCAGGAAGGAACACGCGCATCCACTGGTTGGCAGATGAATTACGAATGCAATCGTCCTATTTGGATTTGCCGGAAGCCGAAAATGCCCATAACGGAAATATGGTCCAAAGCAAAAATGTTTATTTAAATTTTTGTGTCAAATAAAGTTCTGCCCAACCATCGGATTCAGCCAATTTGATATTTGTGTTCGTGTGTATTTATTTACATGCCTTTAAAAAAAGCGTGCAATATACGCGTTGCCCGACTTCTTACTAATCCTATCGCATCCAAGGTTTATATGCAAAAACTTTCGCATTTTGTATCCAATTGCAGTTGATACATTTTTATGAAATGAAATATTTTTAATACAAACTATGTCTAAAACGATCAGCCCTAGTATACTCTCAGCTCAAGATGTTGTTGTTCGATATGGCCCTCAGGCTGTTCTTAAGAATTCCACACTGAATGTTCATCAAACAGACAGGATAGGACTTATCGGGAACAATGGTTCCGGTAAATCAACACTGCTCAGAATAATTGCCGGCGATATGCAGCCAGACTCCGGATCGATCTCGCGGCGCAGAGATATTATTATCGGATACCTTCCACAAAACTTTCAACTTGATCCCACTAAATCTGTGTATGAAAATATTGTTGAAGGTGCGCACGATGTCATCGATATTCTAAGAGAATACGAAAACCTGTCGCCGACATCCGAAAAGCGCCACGTGCTGGAGGAGCAAATCCTTCATCGCGACGGATGGAATCTCGAAAATAGAATTGAAACAGCGATGCACTCACTCAATGTACCAGACAAACATCGCGCAATCGATACGCTCTCCGGAGGGGAAAAACGGCGCGTGGCATTGTGTAAGGCGATCATCTCGCGCCCCGATTTCCTTATTCTTGACGAACCTACGAATCATCTCGACACACAATCGATTGAGTGGATAGAAGAATATCTTGAGAATTATTCCGGTGCATGTCTTTTCGTTACACATGACAGGTATTTCTTGGATTCGATTGCAAATAGAATTGTCGAACTTGTTAACGGTGAGTGTTATTCCCACGACGGTAATTATGACGACTTTTTGCTGGACAAAGCGGAGAGGGAAGTACAATTAGAAACCGAAGAAAAAAAGCGGAACAGCTTTTTACGCCGGGAACTCGCATGGGTTCGTCGGGGAGCGCGGGCGCGAAGAACAAAAGCAAAGAGTCGGCTCAACGCATATTTTGAAGCTATGGATCAAAAAGGACCAGAAGTTGAAGGTGAAGTGGAACTGGTCATTCCACCGGCGTCAGGACTCGGATCGACAATCTTGAATTTAAAAGATATAGGAATGGAATTAGGCGGAAAAAAATTGTTTGAAGGCCTTGATTTTAACTTTGACAGGAAACGAAAATTAGGAATCATCGGGCGTAACGGTCTCGGTAAAACAACTTTGTTAAGAATTATTCTAGGAGAACTGAACGCTGCTACAGGTAATATTATCGTTGGTGAAAGAACAGTATTCAATTATATAGATCAATCGCGTATGGCGCTGAACAACGAGAATACCGTAGTCCAAGAACTCGGTGAAGGACGGGAATGGATAATGTTCGGCGAAGAGCGGATGAAAGTATGGACATATTTGCGGCGATTTCTCTTTGCCGATGATCGAATGAATACAAAAGTGGAAAAACTTTCCGGCGGAGAACGAAGCCGGTTGCTGCTTGCCAAAGTATTAAAGAATGGTGGAAATTTTTTAATTCTTGACGAACCGACAAACGACCTGGATCTTGCCACGCTCCGCATTCTGGAAGAAGCGCTAGCCGCGTTTAATGGATGCGTCATTGCCGTCAGTCATGACCGTTATTTCTTGAACCGTGTTTGCAACGGTATCCTTGCGTTTGAAGGTGACGGCAAAGTGCACTTCAGCGAAGGCGATTACAGCTATTATATAGAGAAGCGTACTGCAAGAGAAAACGAGGCATTAGCTGAATCTATTATAGCTGCTGCACCGGAAAAGCAGGAAGCACGCCAAAAGCCTCAGACAAATAAACTGAAATGGAAAGAAGCAAAAGAACTTGAAACAATTGAAAATGATATTATGTGTGCCGAATCGGAAGTAGCACGCATAGAAGCGATTTTTGCTTCTCCCGATTTCTATGAGAAATACGGTGAGCAAACCGTTCAATTGACAGCAGAGCTTGCCGCTGCGAAAGCTTTAATCGAGCGACTTTTTGTACGATGGCATAAACTTGAAGAAATAAAGGCGGGGAAAAAACTATCTGAAGGTAAATAGATTTCTTAGCGTGGATTCAGCCGCCGCCTAGTTCTGTTCGTCGGCTTCGCAGTCAGCGGGTCTTCCGGCCAGACGTGTTTTGGATAGCGTGTACGCATTTGCGTACGTATTTCTGGATATGTATTTGTCCAGAAGCTGTGCAAATCCTGTGTTACCGCGAGCGGGCGATTTGCCGGAGAAAGCAAATGAACGAGCACATTCACTTTACCGCTGCAAATTTTTGGTGTTTCAATTTGCCCAAATAGTTCCTGCAAACGGACGGCAAGCACCGGCTGCTCGCCTGAATAATCCAAAGCGATACGCGATCCACTTGGCAAATTCAGGTGCGATGGTGCAAGGGAATCAATTTGTTGATTGAGCGAATGTGTGATTTGCAATTTCAGTATGTTAAGTAGAGGAAGTTTAACGAGGTGTTCTTTTTTCCAAATGCCATCAAGAAATGGAAAAAGCCAGTTTTCAAGAGAAACAAGTAAAGCCGTATCAGAAAAATCGGGCAAATCTTCAAGTGAAGTAAAATATTTCTTCAGCCATTGAATTCGTTGTTGAAAAGCGCGTGAATCTTTATCCCAAGGCAGACATTCCAATCCTAACTGTCTTACACCATCAACCATTGCCGAGTTTACTTTCTCTCCATGCGGTTTAATATGTCGCTCGGAAATAATGATTGCTCCAAGTCGTGAGATATTTCGTGCAATCACCATCTCGTCACTCGAACTCCAGCGAATGTCTTCTTCCTCTATTATGGCATTGGCAAATACTCGCTGCAAATCTTTCTTGGCAAGTGGCGCAGCAAGATATATGCGAACTTCGGCGCCAATGCCGTCTACTTCGCCAATGGCAAGAAATTCTTCGCGCGCAAGCAGACTTCCCTTTGGCAACACGCCCGTTGTCCCGTTTGCCATTTGATAACGATAGCTGTTGTTCTCGCGTCGGCGCGCTATGCGTTCCGGATATGCAAGAGCGAGTAAAATTCCAGGCTCGGTCTCTTCTCTATTTAATTCGCCGTGAACGCCGATAAATTGTCTCAGTCGCTTTGATTGAGATGTGATACGTTCGTAAATTCCTTCGTTACCTTTATGTTTCTGATGTAGTATATGTAGTCGCAGTGCAAGATCGATATCGCTATCTTTACTCCCTGCAAGAATATCCCGCTCTTCAAGTAATGCCGCGATGTCGCATGCAAGTGCACCCAAATCTAAATCCACACCTCGCAGAATCATACTGGCAAATCGTGGATGAATTGGTAACTCTGCCATTGCATGTCCGTGTTCGGTTAACTTTCCGTTACGATCCAATGCACCAAGTTCTTCAAGCAAAATTCTTGCTTGCGACATATGCGCCTCTGGAGGTAGGTCAAGAAATCGTAAATTGCTGCCGGTTAGCGTTCCCCATTGTGCTAGATTAAGAACGAGCGGTGCAAGATCGGCGGATTTAATTTCCGGTTGAGGGTAATCGGGTAATATCTCATGTTCTGCTTCAGTCCATAAACGATAACATACTCCGGCTCGCTGACGCCCGGCGCGTCCGCGCCGCTGATCCGCGACAGCTTTAGAAACAGGAACTGTTACGAGCCCGGACATTCCGCGCCTCACATCGAAACGTGCTGTGCGCGCCAATCCGGAATCGATTACTACACAGACGCCGTCTATCGTTAAACTCGTTTCTGCGATGCTTGTGGAGAGAATGACTTTGCGTTTGTCAACCGGTGCTGGAGACAATGCTGCCGATTGCAGTTGATATGATGCATCGCCGAAGAGTGAGTGAATAATGACATCATTCTGCAAATGCTTTTCCCAAAGAAGATTTTCCACATGGCGAATTTCTCGTCGTCCGGGAAGAAATACAAGCACATCTCCTTCATTTTCGTTGAGCGCTAGAATAGTTGTATCAACTATACGAGTTTCAATTGTCTTATCGGATTTAAAGCGAGCGAAACTTGTGTTAATTGGATATAGAAAGCCGGAACTTTCGATAATTTGTGCGTTACCAATTAATTTTGCCATCGCAACACCATCGAGTGTAGCGGACATAACGAGAATGCGTAAATCATTCCGTAGATGTTCCTGCACGTCCAGCGTTAGAGCAAGTCCAAGATCGGCATGAATGCTGCGTTCATGGAATTCGTCAAAAATAATCAAGGCAACGTTCGGCAAGTCAGGTTCGTGCTGAAGAAGCCGTGCAAGAATTCCCTCTGTAACCACTTCTATGCGTGTGTTCTTACTGATGACTGCTTCACCGCGGATGCGATATCCAACAGTCTGACCGACGGATTCGCCAAGTTGAGCCGCCATATATTCTGCTGCACGGCGTGCCGCAAGGCGGCGAGGTTCGAGCATGATTAATTTCTTCCCAGCCATCCATTCTGAAGTGAGCAGAGAAATCGGAACGCGTGTGGTCTTTCCGGCTCCAGTCGGCGCTGAAAGAACAACGTTATTTGTTTGTTGAAACGTTATTAATAACCACGGTAAGATGTCGTCAATAGGATATATATGTTTGAGTTTTTGCATAAGTTTATTTGTTTCTAACAAAAGTACATTCAATATGCAAAAAGTCCCTTGGCAAAACCATTAGTATTTAGGTAGAACGTTTTGAAATTTGACAGCTATTTTATTACCTTAATATTGTTCATTTTAATATCGGAATTTCAAATGTACGTAGTAAAATTTCCATTGCTTATAACGATACGAAATGCAAAATGTATTATACAAAGATGCGAAGAAGCAATTTTTTCTTCTGAGCAAGAAGTTGTTTTTGATTTTTCTACATGTGCGTTTAGCGATCCATTTGCAATTACTTTATTGGTTGGAGCGATGAAGGCATGCGGTGCTAGAGGCCATGATGTAAAATATATTGCCTCTCCGAATAAAAAGCTTGACGAATATTTTAAAAGTATCGGCTTTTATGAGTTTGGAGCAAGCATGATCGGGAAAAGCAGGTTCTCCGATCAGCAGGTCGAATTAAAACATTTGACTACTATAGATCCAACCTATACTGACGCTGTGATCCAAGTTCTTCAAGGTATTTTACGTATGTCAAAGGGCGTGAGAGCTTCGTTACATCTCAGTATAAATGAATTATTGACGAATACATTTGACCACAGTGAAACTATTGAAGGATGTTTTATCTGTGCACAGGCATACAAAGAGCGTGGCAACGTCAGCATTTGTTTAACAGATTTTGGTAAGGGAATTTTTAAAGCCCTCTCTTCTTCGCCAAAGTATAGTCATCTAACAAATTCCATAGATGCTATTGAACTGGCGATTCAAGAAGGTGTTACCAGTAGGATTGGACGTTTGGCTGGATTGGGACTGACTCATATTCATAGGTTTTTAAAGGTCAATGAAGGTGAAATACATATAATTTCGGGGGATGGTTGGGTTCATTGGAATTATAAAAGTGGTAATGGTGTTATAATTAAAAGAAAGAAACTCGCTGTTGTGTTTGATGGTACAATTGTTAACATTATTGCACGAGTTGACGGAGAAGGTCTTTATTTCCTGACGTCAGAAAACCCGGATGAACAAATATTCTAGAAATGAGTGACTTCTTGATAAATATAAATGATGTATGTGGTAAGAATATCGTTACTCGTGACGATGGCAAAAGGGTTCATGACCTAATTGTTGATCAATGGAAAGAATCTGATATAATAAAGATCGATTTTGGAAATGTCTTAATTGCATCAGTATCTTTCATTGACGAGATTTTTGGCAAATTAGCATTTGAATTTAATCGAGAAGAGATCGGATCAAAACTTCAAATGTTAAATATTCAAGAATTTGATCGTGCACTTTTAAACGATATACTTGTATCTCGATATAAGCAAAAAGAATTAGAAAAGGGTTAGTCTTTTTCTATATCAAACGAACAATTACCTATTTCACAGCTTTATCTGAATTAATAGTTGTCGCCGATGCAAGGATTCTAGAATCTCTTTAAGTTTTTCGACAGAGTCGCGGACTCCATCTTCCTTCTGTATTTTACATCATTCCTTGCGGGTCTACATCAATAATCATTTTGATTTTTTTATTAGCGGCAAGCGGTGATGCCTCAAATTGTGCTTTAGCCTTAATAAGCGCGGAGCGAAGGTACGCACCGGAGGGATCGTTATCTTTTAAATCCTTGATGACAATATGTTTGCGGAAAACATTTTTGATTTTTGGGATGGCAGCATCAGCGGGGCCAAGAATTATGAATCGCTTTTGTTGATTGTGCAATGCAAGATATTCGGCGAACTTCTTAGCGTGGTGCTGAACTTCATTCTCTCGCTCACCGGAAAATTCTAGCAGTACAATTCGAGAGAACGGTGGATAATCCAACTCGCGCCGGTATTCTAATTCTTCTTGATAGAACCCGCGGGAATTGTGCGTGATGACATGCTTCAAACTGTAATGATCTGGTTGAAGGGTCTGAATTACAACCTCACCGGAAAGATTGCTTCGTCCGGCACGCCCGGATACCTGCGTCAATAATTGGAATGTAGACTCCGACGCGCGAAAATCCGGCAGCAGCATTTGTGTATCGGCAGAAATTACACCAACGAGAGTCACACGGGGAAAATCTAATCCCTTTGCTACCATTTGTGTACCAAGAAGAATATCCGCTTCACCGGAACCAAACTGCTGTAGAATTTTGTCGTGCGCTCCTTTGCGGTTCGTGGTGTCGCGGTCCATTCGAAGAATGATCGCTTTTGGGAATAGCGCCTGCAATTCCTCCTGCACTTGCTGGGTGCCGAAAGCGTGCATTCGCAATTCAATGCTTCCGCACTTCGGGCAAACCGTTGGTGGTTTTTTTACGAAGCCACAGTAATGACAGCGAAGATGTTTTTTCGTGGTGTGAAACGTGAGCGATACTTCACAATTATCACACTTTTCGACGAATCCGCAGTCAAAACATTCCATCACGTGCGAAAAGCCGCGGCGGTTTTGAAGAAGGATAATTCCTTCTTTTTTTTCTAAACGATTTGAGATTTGAGATTGCAACAACCGGGAGACGGAAGAGTACGGAAGCCGGTTAGGAAATTCCTTCCCGCTTTTTTTAATTTCTGTTTTGAGATCGTCATAGATTGCGCGTCGTTCTTTTGCCATATCAACAATCTCAATAGTTGGAAGCTGGGCATTATCAACGCGGTATGGAAGTTCCAGTAATGTATATTTTTCGTGAAGTGCATTTGCGAAACTCTCAGCCGATGGTGTTGCTGAACCAAGTACCACTACAGCGTTGATATGTGATGCGCGGACCAGTGCAACATCGCGGGCGTTATAGCGCGGTGTTGCGTCGAACTGCTTGTATGATCCATCGTGTTCTTCGTCCACTACAATAAGTCCAATGTTCTCTAAAGGTGCGAAAATTGCCGAGCGTGGCCCGATAACTATTTTTACTTTGCCTTGATGTGCCATCCGCCAGGCATCATACCGTTCGCCAACCGACATTTGACTATGCATCACTGCAACATCATCGCCAAAATGCGCTTTGAAGCGGCGCACTGTTTGGGGTGTGAGTGAAATCTCAGGAACCAGCACGATGGCTGTCTTGCCAAGCGCCATCACACGGCGAATAGCATCGATATATACTTGCGTTTTGCCGCTGCCGGTTATTCCATGTAATAGAAACGCACGATACCTGCCTTCCGTAGTCGCATTTGTGATCTCATTCAGAGCGTATTGTTGATTTACGTTTAATATGATTTCCGGCGGCGGTCCATCTGGTTCGTATTCTGAACGGCGGAATACTTCACGCTCAGAAATTCGCAAAACGCCGTTCTTCACCAATGTGTTAAGAGAATAAAGCGATGCATTGCTTTTTTTCAAGAAAGAGTTGAGACCGATTTCGCTCACTTCAGACGCAAGTTCTTCTTGAAGCGCTTCAATAAGAAATATCTGTTTTGAAGAAAATGTTGCTTTGCTTGTATCATCCGAAAGAACTTTTATTCCGTCGGCTGTAAAACTGACGATTCGTTCTGTCTTTGGTTTCGCTTTCGGCTTTTCAATTTCTTCTTCTATAGAAATCCATCCGCGTTGCTGCATTTCGCTAACAGCAGCATGAATACTCTTTGCACGCGCCTTTGTTTGAAGCTGGGAAAAGGTAAGTGTTTTGCCGCTTTTCAGTGCTTGTAAAATTGCATGTTGCCGAGGCGCCGGTTTTTTTGTCATCTGTAAAAGTGTTTCGATATCTTGTGCAAGAAGACGAATCATTTTTTTACTTTCTTGCGAAAATCCCTGCGGCGTTGCGGCTCTTAGCACTTCGCCCCACGGAGCAAGATAATATTCCGCAATCCACTTTGTCAGGGCAAGAAGTTCTGGTGAAAATGTCGGCTTCACATCCAGAATATCATTAATTGGTTTCAGCCCGATAACATTTGTGGTTGCAGGCAATCCGACTATAACGCCAGTGAGATGTTTATTTGCGAATGGAACCATTGCGCGTTTACCGAGAGCGACAAAAGATTGAAGCTCAGGAGGAACAAGATATGTAAACGTGTGGTCGAGTGGAATATAGAGGGCAATATCGACAAGGAATGGTTGTACCATTGGCCAACAAAGAACAGCATACAATAAAAATTAACTGCTGAGCTCCTTTTCCAGTATTCGATATACTTCAACAAGAGGTAAGTTATTTTCTGCGGCGATGCGTTTACATTCTTCAAATTCTAACCGCAATTGCTCCTTACCATCGACAATAATAACCTTAGCGTAAACGGTACCGAAAGATGTCTGCACCGGCTTTGTGCTGCGCGGAAGTTTTCTTCGCTCGACAGGTTGAATGCGTACGCCGAGCGTAGTTGTTTCGCGGAATATGATATCGAGAATCTGATTGATTTTTGCGTGCTCAACGAGCGCTGAGAGGATAATACCGGGACGCCCTTTCTTCATCAAGATCGGAGTTAAATACGCATCGTGTGCGCCGGCAGAAATAAGCTTTTCTATGACGTACGGATAAATTTCCGGATTCATGTTGTCAATGTTTGTTTCAATGCTGACGATTTCATCGGCAAGGTAATTCGGTTCTATATTTCCAATTAATACACGAAGTAAATTTGGCAGTTGTTCAATTTCACGTCCGCCTGCGCCATACCCGATAGCAGAGATCTGGATTTTTTCTGTCGTTAAAACACCCTTCGAAAGTGCTTTGATGATAGCGGCTCCGGTTGGCGTTGTCAATTCAAAAGGAATATCGGTCAATAGAATGGGATAGTCTTTTAGGATTTCCATTGTTGCCGGCGTAGGCACCGGCAGAACGCCGTGCTGAGATTTTACCATTCCGCCGCTGCCAACTTTTATCGGAGATGAATAGATGGCTTGAATGTCCAACTTTTCTAAACAAATCGAAACGCCAACGATATCAACCAAAGAATCAATGGCGCCGACTTCATGAAAGTGTACTTTTTCGATGTCAGTGCTATGAACTTTTGATTCAGCAATTGCAACTTCTTTGAAAATCTTCTTTGAACGCTCTTTGATATTATTAGCGAGAGAACTTTTATTGATTAGTTCTTCTATATCTTTCAAGTGTCGATGATAATGTGGCTGTTCTGAAATAACGACATCCACTTTGGTAGCAACCATACCGTTGCGTTCAATATGCCTCGCCTGCAGTTCATATCCGCCAATGCCAAGTGCTTGGAGTTCTTTATTCAATTCGTCGAATGGAACACCGGCACTGACAAAAGCTCCTAAAGCCATGTCCCCGCTGATACCGGCAATAGTGTCGAAATAAGCAATTTTCATTTAACTACTCTAATTAAGTAAGTTGTCTATAGATGAGTAATTCTTCAAATAAAAATATTTTTAAATAACCTTTTGAATGTGTTGAATAAATCGTTCGGTAGCGCCTATATTTTCTTCCACTAACATAAGCGCTTGCTTTCCGGCGGTGCTATTTGCATTTTTGTCATCAAGCAATGTGCGGAATGTACGATAACATTCCTGCTGATCGTTCACAATGAAACCACCGCCGCGCCGGGCTAGTTCCGTTGCTTCTTGCGAATTTGTGTGCTTCGGTCCAAATACAACAGGGATGCCGTATGCTGCCGGTTCCAGCACATTGTGGATGCCCTGCCGGAAACTTCCACCAACATATGCAACGTTTGCATATTGATAAAGAGCCATCAAAATACCAATGCTATCGACAATAATAATGTGTTCGTTAGAATAGTCGTTGAGATTGGAGAAACGGATCGATCGTGGCTTTGAACCAAGTTTATTCTCAATATCTTCAAGCGCATCTTCCGTTGGTTCGTGCGGTACGAGAATCAATAGTACGTTTGAATCATACTGAAGAATTTTTTTGATCGAGGGAATAAGAACATCTTCGTCTTCGGGCCAAGTGCTGCCGGCGAGAAGAACCTTTTTCCCTTTTAGAATTGCAGGTGGAATTAAGTGCCTCTTCTTTGCATCAGCGCTGCGCTGCCATACCTGATCGTATCGAGTATCGCCGATCGCTTCAACCGATGGATGTGTCAATCCGAATAGTGCAAATGCATCGACATCTTTAGCAGACACAGTATAAATGGATATAAAATTGTCGAATAACAAGCGATGGAAATTTTTCAGCAGCGGATAAAATCGCGCTGATGTTGTGCGCATTGTAGCATTGGTGATGAAGGAAGGAATACCTCGCGCGCTTAATTCCCATAAATGATTCGGCCAGACATCGTACCTTACGAACACAGCTGCCGTTGGCTGTATTAGGTCAAGGAAATGGCGTGCGTTTGTTTTTGTATCAAATGGGATGTACGTGATGACGTCGGCAAATTTGTAATTTTTTGAATGATCATAGCCAGATGGCGAAAAGAATGTGACAATTATGTTAATGTCACGGTATTTCTTCCGCAGTGCCGCAATAACGGGTTTTGCCTGCTCGAATTCTCCCATTGATGATGAATGGAACCATACGCGCCGTTTCGAAGTGAGCTTTGGTAAATCGTGTTCGATTTTTTCAAACAAGCCTATCCGCCCTCTAACGCCTCGCCGAATTTTAGTGTTGAATAGTGAAGCGATTTGTAAGAGCGTCCAAAAGGATGGTATAAATAATGTATTATAGAGAATGAACCAGATTTTTTTCATTATGCTGCAAGTGAAATGACTGAGACTAAATTTCGGAACTATGGTAGAGAAAGTTTGATGGAAATGCAAGAAACGGAGCTACAGGAGTATGAATATCCGGCAGTCACTGACTATTTAATGTAGCCTAATTATTAATTGTCGCCGAACGATGGTTCTGAAACTTCTTAATCGTAGCAAGAATTTCCTGCTTTATCATATCTCTTTGTGCAGCGTCGTCTAATTTTTTACCGTCACTATTTAACAAATAGAAAGAATCAACAATGCCGTCTACACGCGTGGCAATTTTTGCAAATGTAATATTCAAGCCAAGACGCGAAATAGCATCTGTGATACTATACAGAAATCCAAGTGTATCCGGCGCATAAATATCTATGATAGTGAAATGCGGATGGTCTTTGAACTCGACATCACACCGAGTATTCGGATTGATTTGCTGTGTCCGCCGTTTCCATCGTGCTTGGTGCCGTGCAATCAAGTCTGTGACTGCAGTTCGGTCTGCAATTACCTCTTTCAAATCTTGAGATATTCGATCGCGAGTTTCTCCGGAAAGCACAGCATGTGAAGCGAATTCTATTACACGGAATTTGTCGATTACTATACCATCACGTCTTGTAAATATCTGTGCATCTAGAATATTTGCATCGTTCGCTGTTAACACTCCGCAGATTTTTGAAAGCACACCTGGAGCATCTTGGGCAATGATGGTAATTTCCGTATATGTATCGTATTGCTGGAAGAGAGTTCGGCCGTTTTCATGGCTGCGGATAATTTGAAGGTGTGCTGCAATTTCTTCCGATTTAAATGTGGAAAGGTACGCTGTGTCCGAAAATAGTGCAATGTGTTCTTCCACTTCTTCTGGTGGAAATTCTGGAACGAGATAGCGCATTACATCTGTCCGTTTTTGTTCCACTTCCTGCGCAGTTCGCTCATGAATTTGTTCACTCGTCATTTCTTCTTCCAACGCAGCACGGGTTTTGCGGTAAAGATCCCGCAGTAGCAACTCTTTCCATTCTGTTAAAACATTCCTGTTGACGGCGGATAAGTCTGCGTATGTTAAGATGTATAGATAATCGAGTTGCTCTATTCGTTCAAATGTATGTGCGAATTCAGCAATGGTTTGTGGATCGTTTAGATTTCGCCGAAACGCTATCTGTTCCATCAATAAATGATGGCGAACAAGAAAAGCGACATCTTCCACGACATCGCCGTATCGCAACCGTTGTAAAACTCGCTTAGCTATCAGTACACCTTTGATCTCGTGATTGCCAATATGCAATGGCTTAGCGATGTCATGCAGCAGGCATCCGAGATACAGCTTGTCTCTTCGTGGAAGCGATCGGAAAACCACTCCAAATGACGAACTTGACTGCTCCAAAGTTTCAGCATTAAAAAGTGCAATCAATGTATGTTCATCAGCAGTATAGAAATGGTATTGGTTATGCTGAAAGAATGAAACCATAGGCTTCCATTCCGGTATCCATCGCTCTAGCAGTCCGAGTTCGTTCATCTTTCGAAGGGAATTGCCAACGCCATTTGGCTGATGCAGAAGAAGTCTGAACAAATCCGTTTCGATTTGGTTGTTCAGCGGTCTAATAAAATGCAAACGGCGGTGAATAGCGTCTTCTAATTGAAATGAGAGTTCGGTATGGTGTTCGTTGCGCAACAGCAGTGCGCGAAGAAGGAGTTCATTAGAGATTGTTATGCCGCGCTTTGAGAGATAAATTCGTCTTTTGCGAAGGACAAACGGACCATAAAGCTTTGTTGTTTTCAATTCGAGTGCTTCTGCGGGCCACCGATCGGCTGCCCAATTAATTACGCGGGAGCAAAACAATGCGATAATGCGCGATGCGATGTAATAATCCTGCATGAAGCGTTCAACTTTTGTTCTCTTTAATCGTGAACGATAACGCAAATTAGAAGCAATATATGACTGTAAATTAAACTCCAATGTGTCATGCAATGCTTTTGATTGAATATGCATTTCGTTTCGTATCCTGAGAAGAGTGTCGAATGCACTTTGTACTTCTTTCAGAAACGACGGATGTGAATTGATTCCTAATTGTGGTAGATTTTAACATATGAGTAATTGCAGTTTCAGCCGTTCCAAGTTCTTTAGGAATGTGTATTGTATCAGTCCCGCGCATAAGCCAGAATGCAGTGTGAATATCCCGCAATCCCCCTGCACTGTTCTTTATATTCGGCTCCAATAGTTTTGAAGAGTTCCCGTATTTTTGATGGCGCGCATGTTGCAGCTCTGACATCTGTCGCACAAAAGCCTTATAATTGTCCTCTTTGATTTTATTCTTGATGGATGCAATTAATTCTCGATAGAGATCGTTATCTCCGCAAACAAATCGTGCTTCCATAAGAGACATTCGAGAATTGAAATCTTCTTCTGACAACGATAGGCATTCGCTAATGCTGCGCGTACTATGTCCAACATCAAGACCTATATCTAAAAGCATATGAAGAAAATTCTGAATTGCAGGCGCAGTGAACTGCTCTTGTTTGTCGGCAATTAGGAACATGATATCAGTATCGGAAGAAAAACATAATTCTTTTCTTCCGTATCCGCCTAATGCAATAATTGAAAGTTGTCGGGTGTCACCTTCAATGCGCTGGAATATAGTTTGCAATATTGTATCGAGATGATGCGTCAGGGCGAGGGCAACACGGACTCCCCCTGCACCAGAGCGGTGCAGTTTCAGAATACCATATTTTCCCTTTTCATATTTTGTTTTAATGGGTTGAATGGTTTTCACTGTGGTGTTACTTCCATGTCATGAGCTGACAAATATCGAATACTATGCAAATCGAATATTTTAATCACAAAACTTGTAAAAGCCTGGGAACCATTTGTATAGTACATGGCTCACAAATAAATTCTTCATAGTATTTTAGAAAATATATCCGCTTTCTCCATGTTGGCTGAGGTCCAGTCCCCCCTCTTCATCCCGATCTTCAACGCGAAGACTCATTGTCTTTTCCAGAACCTTTAAAATACACCAAGTCATTGTGAATGAGAAAACAATAGTTACTGCAACGCTGAACAATTGAATAGCGAGAAGAGAGGAGCTGCCGTACATAAGTCCATTTCCCCCTGCTGCATTCACTGCCGTTGTTGCAAACAAGCCGATTGCAATTGCTCCAAATGAACTGCCAACGCCATGCACACCAACGACATCAAGTGAGTCGTCAAAACCAAAGTGATTTTTTATCGAAACTCCCCAGTAACATACCACACCAAGACATAGTCCAATAAATATTGCTGCTATAGGTGTCACGAATCCCGCTGCAGGAGTGATGCCGGCAAGTCCGGCGATTGCACCGGAAGCAGCACCTAGGACAGTCGGTTTATCACGTTTATACCATTCCATAAATACCCATGATAACATTGCCGCTGCAGCTGAACATTGAGTATTGATAAAAGCTGTAAGCGCTAATGTACCAGAGGTTAAAGCACTTCCTGCGTTGAAGCCGAACCAACCGAACCATAACAAGGCAGCGCCGGTTAACGTCATCGTCAAATTATGCGGCGGCATATGCTCATGGCCATAACTCTTACGTTTCCCTACGACAATTGCCGCGGCAAGAGCAGAGACGCCGGAACTAATATGAACTACAAAACCGCCTGCAAAATCCAATGTACCTAATGATCGAAGCCACCCCCCGGCACCCCATACCCAATGTGCAATCGGCGCATAGACAAAGGTTGACCATAAAAGAAGGAATACGATATAAGTTTTGAATTTAAACCGTTCTGCAAAGGCTCCGGTGATAAGCGCAGGAGTTATTATTGCAAACATCATTTGATATATCATAAATGCCTGATGCGGTATTGTCGGAGCATAATCAGGATTTGGAGCTAGTCCGACCCCAGAAAGTCCCGCCCAAGACAAATTTCCTATAACATGTCCACAATCTGGTCCGAAGGAGAGACTATATCCCCAAAATACCCATTGGAGTGTGATGACACCTAGCGCAATGAAACTTTGCATAATCGTTCCGAGTACATTTTTGCGTCGTACCATGCCGCCATAGAATAATGCCAATCCCGGTGTCATCAGCATAACAAGTGCTGTAGACACCATTATCCAGGTTAGGTCGCTTGAGTCTATTTTCATAATGCTTCTTCTCCGGTTTCTTCTGTCCTAACCCGTATTGCTTCGTCAACCTGTGAGATGAAGATCTTTCCGTCGCCAACTTTACCGGATTTTGCACAATTAATTATGATTGAAATTGCCTTTTCCAGACGTGCATCAGCAACAACGATTTCCAGTTTAACCTTCGGTAAAAAATCTACCTGATATTCTGCTCCACGATAGACCTCAGTATGTCCTTTTTGTCTCCCGAAACCTTTGACCTCAATCATTGTCATTCCACGAAATCCCGCTTCTTGGAGTGCTTCGCGGATGTCGTCCACAACATGTGGACGAACTATTGCTTCAATTTTTTTCATAAATGGCTTTCAGTATGTCTATTGATAACTATTGAAGTAGGATATTTGAGTAATTAATACTTAATTAAGTATCGTAATTAAATAATTTTTGTTAATTAATCAAGGTTGATGCGCTGAAAGCACGTTTTTTTAGGAAAGGTAAACATACTTGCTGGAGAGGGAAAAGGGCGCTTTTACCTCACAATTTTCAAGCGCCCTTTTATAGTTCGAATCAGAAGATATAACCGCTTTCTCCATGTTGGCTGAGATCTAATCCCTCCACTTCTTGTTCTTGAGCAACGCGAACTCCCATTGTGCGATCGAGGATTTTTAAAATTATCCAAGTTACACTAAAAGCGTACACAATTGCTACCGCAACACTTAAAAGCTGGACAAGAAAGAGGGATGGATTACCGAAAAATGCTCCATCGGCTCCGGCAGCATTGATTGCTTTTGATGCAAAAAGACCGGTTGCAAGTGCCCCAAAAGTGCCTCCGACACCATGAACACCTACTGCATCTAGCGAATCGTCAAATCCCAATTTGTTTTTCATGTTTACGCCGAAGTAACAAAGTGCCCCAGCACCAATGCCTATAGCCAAGGCAGGTAGCGGACCAACAAAACCAGAAGCAGGGGTTATAGCTACAAGACCTGCCACAGCTCCTGATGCAGCACCAAGCAGCGTTGGTTTGCCGCGTAATTTCCATTCGACAAAAAGCCACGAAAGTAATGCTGACGCGGCCGCGATGTGCGTAGTCATAAATGCAGATACCGCCAGCGAGCCGGATGCAACCGCACTGCCTCCGTTAAATCCAAACCAACCAAACCACAGTAGGGCTGCACCGAGTAACGTCATAGTCAAATTATGCGGCGGCATATGTTCATGCCCATGTCCTTTTCGTTTTCCTATTATGATTGCCGCGGCAAGAGCAGAAACACCAGAGCTGATGTGTACTACAAGCCCACCTGCGAAGTCCAAAGCTCCTAATGATCGAAGCCATCCACCGGTGCCCCATACCCAATGTGCGAGTGGCGCATATACAAAAGTTGACCATAAGAAAACAAAAACTATGTATGTGCTGAATTTAAATCTCTCTGCAAATGCACCGGAAATTAAAGCCGGCGTAATAATGGCAAACATCATTTGAAACATCATGAATGCCTGATGTGGTACTGTTGCGGCATAATCTGGATTAGGAGTAAGCCCCACACCATTGAGACCAGCCCACTGAAAGCTGCCTATTAATCCTTTTATATCGGGACCAAATGCAAGCGAATAACCAATCAATACCCATTGCACTGTCACTATGCCAAGAACCACAAAACTTTGCATAATCGTGCCAAGTACGTTTTTCTGTCTAACCATGCCGCCGTAGAAAAGTGCCAGCCCTGGCGTCATAAGCATTACCAGTGCTGTGGACACTAGTAACCAAGTAGTATCACCCGTATCTATTCTCATAAGGCATCCTCTCCAGTCTCTTCTGTTCGTACGCGAATCGCTTCTTCTATGGGATAAATGAATATTTTTCCGTCGCCCACTTTACCGGATTTTGCGCATCGGATAATGCACGCAACTGCTTCTTCTATTCGATTATCTGCTACAACAATTTCTAATTTTACTTTTGGCATGAAATCTACCTGATATTCCGCTCCGCGGTAAACCTCTGTATGTCCCTTCTGTCTGCCAAAGCCTTTGACTTCCAGCATAGTCATCCCTCGAAACCCCGCCTCCAGAAGTGCTTCCCTAATGTCATCAACAGAATGTGGACGAACAATTGCTTCTATTTTTTTCATAAGGAATCCTTATTGTATTGATGAATTATTAATAGTAAAGACTATTATCCATATGCCTTATTTACTATTGTAATATAGATATTTATATTTAATAATCAAAGTATTCTTAACATTAAGCAATATTAATAATTATCTATAAAATGGATGTTGGCGAGAAATTTAACACCTGGCGGGGGGAAGTTAAAAACTATTTATACTTACGAAAAGGCGGTTTTATCGTGTGAAGACAATTGAAATGATTCATGAACGATGAAATAAAAACTGGTTCTTATTCCGATCATACAAATTGTCAGACCAATGAAATTTATTCATGTCGCAATGTCTTCTGAGGATTACATCATTCTAGAATAATTGAAAAGCTAGCGCAAGTTATGAATAGCAGCATGTGAAATCAATTGCAAACGTTAATAAGGCGCATCGCCAACATATACAGAGACGTTGACTAAACTATTTTCTGTTCGATAAAATGTAAATGGAAGCGAATGCTGAGATGATCTTGAAAACGCAACAACCGTCACTAAAGTAATAATAACTTGGAACAATAAACCGCCAAGCAATTCCATAAATCTTCCAAGGAGCTTGAAAACAGGGTAGCCGGTTTCATGTATAAACAAATCGATGGAGTCGACGACCCAAAGAACACAAGAACAATGGTTACAGGATCTGAAAGCTGCAATTGTTGATGATTGTCCTAATTTGGTTTCACTGTATGATGGCTTTCATTATTCAATTGTTTATGATTATTCTTCGACGCATATTTTTGTAATGAATCCATCGTTATGTAGTATAGGAAGCATTTTGAATGAGTTCCCAAAAGAAGGTTTGTCAGAATTTGGAATAGATGGGCGATTCTTGTAAATGGTTAAAAGCGACAATGGTTCGCCACTTTTATTTATTGGTTAGGTCGATTGTTCGTAATACTCACATCTCAAAACAGCCCATATCTATATCTTGTAATGCTTATTGGATCGAGCGCCAAGCTCCCTCGAGAATAAGATGATCTAAACTTAATTGAATTTTTTTGTCACCTGTATCGCAACAGTCGGTTGTATCTTGTCCTTTTCCATTGAGAATATTCTCCTTAGGTTTTATGGATGTTCAACAAGTCGCCATAGACTACAGATAAACATTTTTATTGTCCAAACACTCATATTATTTACACATACTTTAAATGTAACTCGCGCTTCAGTTAATAATTCAGTAATTTATATCTTATAGGTTATGTTATCGTTATTGAACGAAGGAAAAAATATGGATAGGTTACAGATGTGTGACAAAATGAAGAACATTTTGCTATCGATTATTCAAGCATTGATAATGTTGATAATAATGCAGAGTATAATGTACGCCACAAAAGAATCTTATTCTCCGCGTACAAAGTGCTACAGCTGGAACGGTATACAACATCAGCACACTCATCTTCCCAATAAATACTGCCAACGGTTATATTGATACGATCAAATATCGTGTTGGAGAAATCCGCTCTGCCAAAAACGATACACTGTGGGGCAATATTGCAGCGGTGATCATTACTTTGGATACGACAATCACAGGAGTGCAATCAGAACAAGCAGTACTTCCAAAAACATTTAAATTGAACCAGAATTATCCAAATCCGTTTAATCCGAATACAACAATCAGTTTCGATTTGCCGAAAGAATCTTTTGTTACACTTAAAGTCTATGACATTTCGGGACGTGAGGTAGCAAACTTAATAAATGCAGCCATGACAGTTGGAACCCACTCAACAGTATGGGATGCATCTAAATTTACCAGTGGGATCTATTTCTACAAGCTTAGCACCGATTCCTACACAGCAACAAAAAAGCTGGTACTGTTGAAATGAGTTTATGCGTAGAAATAAGAAAGAGCGTTTGAAGTTTCGAATACAAATCCTTTTAATGCTTTCTTCTTCATTCTATTGAAGTTTGTTTTGGAAAAGAAATAGGCAATATTGGGAAAAACCAAGGGAGTGACTTTCGAGGCTACTAAAAAGGCCTTCTATTATAAATAAGCCGAAGAAATATTTTATAAGATGTTGCTCCTTATTGACTTTGGTTTGTGAAATTCCTAAAGTCTGATGTAGCACGGGACTAACAAAGACCGGACACACTATCAGGGACTCACCTTAACAAGCTCAATATAATAGTCAACGAGCTTAGTAGAGAATTGTTGAAGTAAAAAACAATACAAACTGCATCAAGTACTAGTTCAACGACCTGGTTGGCAATTTCAATGAATGGTTGTTACTGTCTACCAATATCCCAAACCGGTGAATTTCCATCTTCATAATGTTTAGCAAATCCTTCAAGGGCTTCTGATTTATCATATTTTTCATTTTATACTTTTCTAACTTTTATTATTAATTGATTCGATTCGCTATCGATGCCGCCTGTGGAATACCTTCACCTGCGAAAAGTCCGCCCGGTTAAACCGTTGAACGCACAGTGAAAAAAAGAGTATTCCTATCAGAACGACTATTGCCAGTGCTATGTGTGGCGTCACAATAAGGCCGCCAATGTCGAACGCAATGCCATTATGTAGCATTGCGGCTTCTGTCATTTCGTCCATTTCCAGCGCTATGGAACGGAATGCCGACGTGGTGTAGGTCAGTGGATTAATATAGATGACGGGACGGAGAAAGCCCGGCAGCACCGTGGTTGGTATGTATGCTCCGGATAGAAATGTCAACGGCATGGCGATAACCGATATCATTACCTGAAACGTTGAAGAATTCTTCGACAACGTCGCCAGGTATAATCCTATGGATGCAAAGGTGATGCCGACGACCGCCATCATAACTCCCATCTCTATAAAATGGAAGAGATCAAGCTTCAGTCCTATAAAAAGGCCGATGATGACGATAAGCATTCCCTGCAGGACGGAAATCACTGTTGCAGACGCAATCTGTCCCAGAGAGATCTGCCATCGTGCAATGGGCGCAACCATAATTTCTTTCATAAAACCGCTGGCAACGTCTTCAATAATATTCATGGAATTATTCAGGGCCGACTGAAATACCGTCATGATAATGATGCCCGATATGAGATAGCTCATCGGAGCGGCAATGCCCGTTGCCGCCGCTTTCATAACGAAGGAAAAGATGAACAGGAAGAATCCGGACATAAAGAGCGTGAAAAAGAATCGCATTTTATCACGGCTGAATGCCGTCAGATTTCGGAAGAGAATCGCTTTAATGGCACGCATTATTTTCGAATCTCCTTTCCAGTGATTGCGATGAAGACATCATTCAATGTTCCTTTGTGTACTTCAAAATCAATAATGGAATCCTTCCACCGTGAGAGCAAATCCAGTGTCGCAGTGATGCTTCCGGATTGGACCAAGAATACATCGTCCTTCTCGCTGAAAGCAATTTCATTTTTTCGAAGATACTCCTGCAACCCAATACCGTCAGAGGTTTTTATTTTCACGATGTCCGATGTATGCATGCGCTTTAAATGCGATGGCGTGTCGAAGGCGACAATTTTTCCATGGTCAATGATGGCAACCTTGTCGCAGATTTCCGCCTCGTCCATATAGTGCGTTGTCATGAAGATTGTCATGTTCTTCTGCCTCTGCACCGTGCAGATGTAGTCCCAGATATTTGCCCGCGTCTGCGGATCCAATCCGGTTGTCGGTTCATCCAGAAAAAGTACTTTAGGGAAATGCACTAATCCCCGGGCAATCTCCACCCGCCGCTTCATGCCGCCGGAGAGGCTTTTCACCATCGCCTTCTGCCAATCCAGAAGACCAACCAGGTCAAGGGCAAAACCGATGCGCTCTCGGACTTCCTCTTTGGGAACCCTGTAAAAATCACAGTGGAGAGCCAGATTTTCTTCCACCGTCAGATTACTATCGAGTGTCGATTCCTGAAAGACAATGCCGATATCCCTGCGGACTTTTGCCTGATCGGCATCGACATCATGTCCGGCAATTTTCAATGAACCACTTGTTTTTTCAAGAATGGTACACAGCGTGTTGATTGTTGTTGTCTTTCCCGCCCCGTTTGGCCCCAGGAAAGCAAAGACGGATCCTTCGTCCACATCAAAGGAGATATTGTCGACCGCGAGTTGATCGCCGTAAGCTTTTGTGAAATTATGAACTTCAATGATTTTTGACACGATACCCGTTTCTCCAATTTTTAATTGCTGTGGTGTAAATCATTTGATGCAAGAACTGCATCGAAGGATGTCGCGGTCTGGACAGAATAAAAGACCGTTTTCAGAACCGGCACGAATTCAGAAGACTATTTCTCTTCTTCTGCTTCGCCTTCCGTCGGCATGTCATGCCAGCGTTGGTGAAGTCTATTCTTGAATTTTTCGCGCTCTTCTGGTGTCATTGCCGCCAGCCGCTGTTCGAGCTTGTACGACAATCGCTCGTGGCGCCAATGGTGCCGGTCATGTCCCCAGCCCCGCAATAGAATATGCGAAAGCACAAGCAGCCCAATGGCCTGCCAATACGTGATCACAGGACCTTTAAACAACTCAGGTACGAGTGCATTCCATAGTAACATGACAACACAACCAATGACAAAGACGGCGATGATGGCGATCGCCAGCATTTTTCCCGCTCTCAACAACCACTTGCTCTTCATATCATTCTCCTTCTAAAATTCGTTATATATTTGCTTTAACACCTCTCGGAGGTACAGAACTGCATATCTTTTGCGTGAGAGAAGTGTGTTAAGGCTTTCTCCGGTTATCTCCGCAATCTCCTTAAAGCTCCTGCCTTCCAATTCATGCAGGATGAAAACATCCCGCTGTTCTTCCGGTAGATCGTCAAGCGCCTCGGTAAGCGCTTCCCACACCAACGCGCGGCCAAAAACTTCATCCGGTTCCTGTTCGGGATCGAAAAGAAAATCTTCAGGATTTATTGGAAGTCCCGTTTCCTCATCCAACGGAACCGAACTATGGTGCTTTCGCCTTCTGTACCAATCGACAATTCGGTTTCGCGCGACGGCAAAAAGCCACGATGACAGTTTTTCAATCGGCTCCGTTATGTTGTAATTCGAAAGAAGCTGATAAAAAACATCCTGAAGAATATCTTCGGCATCCTCTTCCGTTTTCACACGTTTGCGAATGAAATCGAATAACCGCGAGTGTTGGCTCGTGATGACCGCCTCCGCCGCGATATTGTGTGTCTCCAATGTTCGAGGTTCTACCGTCAAAGAATATCCTTTATAAAGAGTAGACGCTTTTAACTTCGGAATATTGTAATGATAACGAGAATTAATGAAAAAAAGACAATGCGACAAATTGCAAGAATGCAGTGACAGCTAACTATTGTATGATTGCACCTTGGTGCGTTTTTATAGACCAATTAGCGCGCATCGGACGTACAAAGGTGCGTTTATTTGTCTCTAGGACTTTTTCTCTATCGCTGTTTCCATTGGGCTTGAAATTTGTCTAATATATTGTTTTGATACATGCGTATAGATTTCTATGATCTTTGAACTTGATTTATATGATTTGATTGTTCTCGGAATGGAATTCCGTAATCTCGCCTCTTGTTATTCTTGCTTCAAAATCGATTATGCAAATTTATATGTTTGTTTCAGCCCTAGAAGATGATGGACAAAAAAATAGCCCAGATTCCTGAGCTATTCTGACACAATGCCCCCCCACTTATCCCAGATCTTCATAAATTCCGATTTATTAATACCACAGCGTATGTTGCCATAACCAGTCAGTATATTCAAGCTTGGGTTTGATACGAATATATGACTTGATGAATATTACTGTTCTCCGTCGTTCCGAGTGATAAGGATTAGATACTCATCATTAGAAGCATAACCCAATTCCATAAATTACATAGACACCACTTAAATCCGCCTTCACGGGATCACCGCTGTCTGTGTCCGGTTGTTTGTACCCTGTCGTACTCGCCGAGGAAGCATATGCAAGATTTGTTTTAAGAAGCCGAAATCCTCCTTTCAAACTAAGCTCTATAGAATTCGACAAAAAATATTGAAGACCTGCCGCTGCACCAAACCCAAATCCCGGTGAAGGCGAGAAATTCATTGTCGTTGATCCGGTGTACGTGCCTGTGACCCATCCCATTAAAAGCGCAGGATCGAGTGTAAGGAACAGATCCTTCGATTCTCCTAGGGCATACTTAATCGGCATGTAGAACGAAATGATAGAAGGATTTAAGACCAATTCGTGACCGCCACCAAAGACGACTTCCGTTCCCCATAATGAATGGCTTGGTGGAATCAGATATCCCATACCTACACCATAGGAGAGTGGTTCATTCGATTTCGACCACATCAACTCGGCTTCCAGGAGAAAGAATGCCGGCGAGCCTTGATCGACTAAGCGGGTATGATCGTTAGTCTGCTCTCCAAACCAAGTATCGAGATTCCCTCGAGTATATGTATTGGTAAGCGAAGCATTGAAAGCCAGACTGAAGCTAACCTTTGTTTCATCTTCAGCGTCATTGGTCTTTGATTTCGAGACTTTCCCTGCTCTAGCTCCTTTGCCATCAGTTTCCTGCGCAGTACTAATGGAACACACTAAAGCGATAAGAGAAGCAATAGCAATTATCAAGATTCGGCTTTTCATAAAAACCTCCTATAATAATTTAGCACCGTTTTTACAAATTAAAGTTAGACCCAATCGCATCGAGATGAAAAGAAAAGAACTTTTTCATTCTTATAGCTAAAATAAAAGAACATATTAATTGCATTTAAAAAAATCAGTTAATCACGGAATTTATTATGGGATTATTCCTATTAGCATATTATCGCGGATTTTCGAAGTATTAAAAAAGCGGCAACCATCGCCGCTTTTATGGATGTTTGTTCATGAATGCCCCTTTCCTCTTCTCTTATACCACCAAATACTATGGAATAAGAGTGTAGAAAGGAGAACACCTATGAGCGAGCAAGAATATTCCGAATTATTTCATTACTCCGAGAAATTCACACGCGATCCACTGCAGAGAAGTGAGCTCGTGACTATGGCTTGGAAGGAAGGACTACGACTCGGTAAGCGCCGAACCATCGGGCGGCTTAAAAGTTTAATACATTTCAGATCGAGAGAATTGAATAAACGCAGTGCGTTTTCATTGGGTGAAATAGGCAAACGCAAGAAAGATGCTTGGAACCACGACCGTGTTTACATTGTCAGGCAGGTGAAGCAGGATGCAGATCCGATATCACTTGCGGAGTTTCTGCTTCTAGTCAAGATTACGCCTTTGGACTTCACTATCACGAATAATTTTCTGGAGTCTCTGACTACAGAGATCACGATTATTCCTTGATGATATAACAGCAGGATATTCGATGAAAGACATTTCGAGACACACCCGCAACATTCCATCCCCCCGACAATGTCTTCAACAAAAAGCTGTCGCATATTCTGTGACGGTAGAGAGGAGTGCGTTCGCACTTCTCTTTACCATATTGTCATCGCGTAAAACCGTAGAGAAATGATGATGATGACAATATCATTTTGTCATAAGTTTTGTCACTGATAGAATGATAAAGTCCAGCTTTGTCATCTTGTCAAATGAATGGGGGAATTGCAAAATGACTAATGACAAATACCAACTTGTCATTAGTGTTTCATTGAGGCAGGTCAGCATATGAAGAATATAAATTACCGATTGATTCCATATATTTCGTAAAACGTAAATTATTTCTGCACCTAATGATTGACCCATAGGTATTTATATCACTCAACAAAAAACAAATTAAACCTTTTGCCTTGTTGTGAATCTAAAAAGAAACATCTGAGATGAATATAAATAACATGGTTGTGCAAAGATTGAGAACATAATTAATTAAAATATGGAAATTATTATCCACCGCATATGATGCAGTAAGAGGGAACTTTTGTTTAATAAAATATGTCTAACCAATATCAAGAATATACTTTTTGATAGCACACATTTTATTGTGATATATAAAATGAAAGGAGAAAGATATATATAGAACCTTGACGACCTTTTAAGTGAATAATCTTTTCGCCGAGGTAAACGTGCTGATTCAGTGTGTCGAAAACTACATATTAGATTTTATAAATTATTTAATACCACCTGCGTATCTGCGCAGTATCAATTCCCCTCCACGGGGAGTGATACAAGGTGGTTTTTTTATGACCACCAATCGATCCCAATGGGGTGAACCCCTTAGCAGAGAAAGTAATGCAAGTGCAATATGAAGAAGTCTTCGAAAGAATCTTTTCCGAAGTGTATTCATTCGGTGCAATAGAAAATCTTTATTTGATAGTAAAACGTGAATTATGCCAAACTCTTTACATCAAGAATGTTTTTAGATGGAGGAACAAAAAATGGGATCAAAAATAAATAAGATCAACGGTATGGAAAATGCACCAGATCGGAATTCTAATGACATTATGGGAATACTGAGGCAAATCGTTGACTTACAAAATAAAAATCGAATTGCCAAAATGAGCGATGAGATAAAGGATCGATCGAATATTCCTATCAAATCGTGACGTTCATGGGAATTTATTGCTGCACAAGGATTAAACTTCTTTTGATGGAGGAATCATAATGAACGAAACGATCAAAGTGCCTACTGTAAATCAAGTTAATGCAGAGATAGCAAAACACAGTTGATGTTGTTGTAGATGGTTGCGCTGCAACTAAAGCGATTATAAAAATGATGTCCGACTTGATGATACAAAAGGAATACATCAATAAAATGGCTGAAATGGCGCAAGGTTTTAACAACCGTTTTCCAAAGGAAAAATAGCAGCGGAAGAAAAAAAGAGAAAGTGGTTTATGGAAAATAAGGATTCTGAGGTGATTCGATCGAATAGAAGTCCTGCATCAAATGAATTTTGTCACATCACTCATCGAAAATTGGACAAGTTTGATTCAATCAAACAAAGATAGTGCGAGTGATGCAAAAAAACAAACAAAACCAACAATCAGCGATAAACGGTCTCCGGTAAATTCGGATGCAATATTTCTTGGTTGGCAAAGGACTCCCTCGGGTAACGCTTTTGCGCTCTATAATGTGATAAATCCCCGCCATCCGTTTTTTGGTTCCACTGTCTCAGAAATGACGTTGCAGAAATTAAACATCCGAGTTCCTCCAACACCCCCGAGAAATTGACTATTAATGAAAATCTCAAACTTGTGTTGTGGAAGCTTTCCATGTAAGGTCCCAAAGTTTTCCAGAAAAGCCTATCACTAAACGTGATGTTCGCGTGATCTTCTATTATTATACGATTTTCGAAAGGAGGACAGATGGGACCCAAAATGAGCCTCGTTGGAATCACAGGTATCTGGAAGCTCAAAGGTTGCTTCTACTTCGATATAGGTAAGGAATCAATATAAACCGTTAGGCAAAGTGGTTTCGCTAGAATTTTTTCGTTCATATAGGGCGAATCGATTTCTATGTTTGTGTTAAAAGTTAGAAAAATATATCATAGTTTTGTTCATAAACTAAGAAATCCTCAATGATTTTCAATATCGACACAACTATTGGCTGCGATAAACTGTTTGTGAGTGACACCCACTTACAACTACATTTTTTAAAATCACGCGTTTGCGTGATACCGCATTATCTTTCTGAATTGTACCTTTTTACTGATTCAATGCCTTCTTAATTGCACCACCGTTAGGTTGCCTGACCTGATGCTCATCTTAATAGTATAGTACTTTCTTAAGAGGAACATATGTTACATCCAAAAGAAATTATTGATGCTATTGGTGCTCATGGAAACTGGAAACAACGTCTTCGGCGAGCAATAGAAACAGGGAATAGTGATTTTACCGTTGACAAAATAAAAGTCGATAATCAATGCGACTTTGGTAAATGGCTACATTCCTTATCTTCAGATGAAAAGAAGTCGTCTCACTGGCTCAACATCCAACAATTGCATGCAAAATTCCATATCGAAGCTGCCCGTCTATTAGAACGTGCAATGCAAGGGAAACAGAAAGAGGCAATGGATGCAATGGCAATTGGAAATGATTTTACTAGACTCTCCTGCGGATTAACAATGGCAATGGTGAAATGGAAGAGTTCATTATCACAAACAGGCAACCAAACCAGGCACGCCCCGATAGAAAGTAGCGGTGTAGGCGAGTTCCGCTATCAATAAGTATTCTAATGTGGCGGGATGGCGACGAAGGCGCGCACTGACGGATATGCGTGAGAGCAATTTACAAGGCGCGTGTATGTTAGTACAAAATTGTAGTATCGCAGCTTAGCGCCCATTGGACGGGTATCATTAATTACTAATTACAATGATTTGCAGATACGAATATAAAAACGGAATCTTATTTCAGACAGTTCCCGATGTCATGACTGTTAATAACCTTCATTCACTTTCTAAGGAGATGAATATTATTGACAATGAATATTCCATTATGCCCAATCGTCTTGTTAATCTCCAAGCAATGAAATCTTTTCAGGGAGACTTCAATACGTTACTTGATTTTGTAAATCAGCGTAAAATGATATTACAAAATCAAGTTAAGATGGCAATATTAGTTGCAAATGATTTTCAGTTTGGATTTGCCCAGATGATTCAGACGCTCCAGGATAATCCAAAAATAACGATAGAAATATTTTTAAAAGAGCAAAAAGCTATTGAATGGTTAAAAACCGAAGGTACAGACTAACGAGGCGCTCAAGCTCGATAGGCTATTCAATGATGAGTTAAAATTTGTTGACATAGAGTTGAGAAATGAACGAAACAGAAAAGATAAATCTATTATTTCGAGCATTGAAGTTGAGGGAGAAATTACTATTTGCGTTGGCAAAATTGAAATCCCCTGCAGCCTTAAAGAACTCGATGAAGGAGTTGGCAAGGAGTTGCGACATATGTTCTAATTAATGGCAGTAATGATGGCTAAGGAAACTTGTCGCAGCATAAAACCATCCGTTAGGCAGCCCATGCAGGCGCCAATAAACTGTAGGAGAAAACCGTGAATCTTATGCTCGAAGGAGATAGCAATTGACTGAATGGAGCACAGGATACTGCGAAACGAACGGAATTAACATACACTACACGAGAACTGGAGGAAGCAAGCCTCCTTTAATTTTGCTACACGGATTAAC
The DNA here is from genome assembly GCA_963727825.1 of Ignavibacteriota bacterium. Classification (GTDB taxonomy): domain Bacteria; phylum Bacteroidota; class Ignavibacteria; order UBA10030; family UBA10030; genus Fen-1298. Next base: position 995,731 of record CAVSHO010000009.1, read on the forward strand.
TGCTAATGGAGCCTGCTGGACTGCGTTGGCCCATGCTATAGAGGGAGATTATGACGTAATCATGCCGGATGCCAGAGGCCATGGCAAATCGAGTGTGCCTAACTATGGGTACCGATACGAAGACCATGCAAACGATGTCGTTGGTCTTATAGAGGCTCTACGACTTCTGCCTCCGATCCTAATCGGACACTCCATGGGAGGTATGACTGCCGCTGTGGTGGCAAGTCGGAACCCAAAGCTTCTTCGTTGTCTAATCTTAGCTGATCCAACGTTCTTGAGTCCAAAAGTTCAGCGCGAAATTCGAGACAGCGATGTGGCAGATCAGCATCGGCGATGTCTCAATATGTCATTGGATGATGTGGTGGCTGAAGCGCGGATTAGACACCCTGATCGGTCATCGGATACCCTCGAGCTAATCGCACGGGCAAGACTTCAAACAAGCATGGAAGCCTTCGACGTTCTCGCGCCACCGAACTCCGACTATATGCAGGTAGTGAGTGCCATTGAAGTTCCAAGCCTACTTGTGATTGGTGGTTCAGCAGGCGTGGTTTCGCCTGATGTTGCCACAGATCTGAAACGTCTTAATCTGCGACTTCAAGTTGAACAAATTCCAGAAGTCGGCCACGGGTTTCATTATGACCAGCCTGAGCGATTTGCGGTTGTCGTCAAATCCTTCTTACGTTCAATTAGTGCCACC